>NZ_JBMHEX010000001.1:0-670000 GCF_050499225.1 Enterococcus sp. AZ015
ATGCCATCTGCTGATTCTATTTGGCAAGATCTTCAACGTTCCTTTAAAGAAGAGCTGAATCCGGCCAGTTATAGTGCTTGGATCGAGACTGCCAATGTCTTGTCGTTTGAAAAAAATCAGCTGCTGATCGAAGTACCCAGCGATCTTCATAAATCTTATTGGGAAAAAAATCTAGCTGCCAAAATTGTTGAAATGGGATTTATGAAAACTGGTGAAGAATTGATTCCTAGTTTTGTGACTGTCGAAGAAGCAGAAGCTTTAAAAACAGCCCCTTCTACTATTCAAACAGCTGCAAAAGAAAACGAGCGGCCGCCGAAATCGATCTTAAATGAAAAATACACATTTGATACCTTTGTCATCGGGAAAGGCAATCAGATGGCCCACGCTGCTGCTTTAGTTGTTGCAGAAGATCCTGGGTCTATTTATAATCCGCTGTTCTTCTATGGTGGCGTTGGTTTAGGGAAAACCCACTTGATGCATGCGATCGGTCATCAAATGTTGCTGAAACGTCCCACTGCCAAAATCAAGTATGTTAGTAGTGAAAATTTCACCAATGATTTCATTACTTCTATTCAAAAGAACAAAATGGAAGATTTTCGAAACGAATACCGCAATGTTGATCTTTTGCTAGTGGATGATATTCAATTCTTAGTCAATAAAGAAGGAACCCAAGAAGAATTCTTTAATACCTTCGAAGAACTGTATCGCAATAATAAACAGATCGTCCTCACAAGTGATCGTTTGCCAAATGAGATCCCGACTTTGCCGGAACGTTTGGTTTCCCGTTTTGCTTGGGGCTTATCCGTTGATATCACCCCGCCGGATCTAGAGACGCGGACTGCGATTTTGCGGAAAAAAGCCGAAGCCGAACGCTTGGAGATCCCCGACGATACGTTAAGTTATATCGCTGGGCAGATCGATTCGAATATCCGAGAACTTGAAGGAGCACTCGTGCGGGTGCAAGCTTTTGCTACGATGCAAAACTCAGACATTACAACGAGCTTGGCAGCTGAAGCCATCAAAGCCTTGAAATCAAGCCATGGCTCGACCCAAGTTTCGATTTTGCAGATCCAAGAAGAAGTCGCAAAATACTATCACATTCATGTCAATGATCTAAAAGGGAAAAAACGGGTCAAAGGCATCGTTGTCCCACGGCAGATCGCGATGTATCTCTCTCGAGAATTGACCGATAGTTCTTTACCAAAAATCGGTGGCGAATTTGGTGGCAAAGACCATACCACGGTCATTCATGCCCATGAAAAAATTCAGCATTTAGTCGAAACAGATCCCACGATCAAAAATGAGATCGCTGAAATCAAACAAATTCTCTTCAGCTGATCTGTGGATAAGAAAAGAAGAACCAAAAAAGTTGTCCACAAGTTATTCACAGGCATTTTCGTTAGTCTAATCACTCTTTTCTCGAGTTATCCACATTACTAACAAGCCTATTACTACTATTACTTTTATTTAATAACTATAAATTAAAGGAGTATCGCTATGAAGCTAACTTTAAACCGAACAGAGTTCATGCAAGAATTACAAACTGTCCAACGGGCGATTTCAACCAAAACCACCATCCCGATCTTAACCGGAGTAAAATTGTCCCTTTCAGAAAAAGGATTGACCATGACTGGGAGCAATGCCGATATTTCCATTGAAACTTTTTTAAGTGTGGAAAACGAAAAAGCGCAAATGCAAATCGAAAAAACAGGAGCAATCGTTTTACAAGCACGTTTCTTCAGCGAAATCGTTCGTCGTTTGCCTGAAAGTACCTTAACGTTAGAAGTTTTAGACAATAATCAAGTAGCGATCACTTCTGGAAAAGCTAACTTTACCGTCAACGGCTTGGATGCCGATAGTTATCCACATTTACCAGTTGTCGAAAGTCAAGATTCGATCGAGATTCCAGCGCACGTGTTGAATAAGGTTGTTAGTGAAACGGTCTTTGCGGTTTCGCAACACGAAAGCCGTCCAATCTTAACTGGGGTCCACTTTGTCTTAGAAAATCAAAAATTATTAGCTGTTGCGACGGACTCACACCGTTTGAGTCAACGGGTGATTCCCTTGGAAAGCGGGGAAACAGCCTTCAATATCGTGATTCCCGGCAAAAGCCTAACGGAACTTTCTCGTTCCTTAACAGATGAAGAAGAAGCGATCCAAATCAGCATTATGGATAACCAAGTATTGTTCCAAACGAAAACTATGAAATTCTATTCTCGTTTATTGGAAGGAACTTACCCAGATACCAACCGTCTGATCCCTTCAAGCTTCAATACTGAAATTGAATTTTCTGTGCCAGAATTGTTACAGGCTATCGAACGGGCGTCATTGCTTTCCCATGAAGGCCGTAACAACATCGTTCGTTTGGCAATCTCCGAGGAAGCTGTTGTCTTATATGGAAACTCACCAGAAATCGGGAAAGTGGAAGAAGACCTTTCTTTTGAAAAAGTGACCGGCGACCCATTAGAGATCTCTTTCAATCCTGATTATATGAAAGCTGCACTACGAGCATTTGGTGACACCAGCATCGTGATCCGCTTTATCTCAGCGATCCGTCCCTTTACGTTGGAGCCAACAGAGAGCAAAGGCAGCTTTATCCAGCTGATCACACCGGTGCGCACCAACTAGTTTTTCATGTCTTTTGAAAAAAGTTGAAACAATCATCTGAAAATGAATAAATGAGTTAAAAGGGCTTAAAATCGTTTTTAAGCCCTTTTTTCTATTTTGGCTTCTTTTTTGTCTAAAAGCAGTAAGTCTTCTGAGAATGAAAAATATGCCGATGAATTTGTTTTCTTGGCAAAAAAAGAGTATAATAGAGCTAAACGCTCTTTGATAGAATTGAGGGGAATTATGAAAATGCAAATACCGTTAGAAACGGAATATATGACACTTGGACAAATGCTCAAAGAAGTCAGTGTGATCAGCAGCGGCGGCCAAGCGAAATGGTACCTTGCAGAGCACACCGTTTTTGTCGACGGCGAGCCGGAAAATCGACGAGGGCGCAAATTGTATGCGGGAATGCGTGTTGAGCTACCTGATGAAGGTACTTTTTTTATGGTGAAGAAGGAAGACGCAGATGCGGCTGAATGAGTTGCATTTAAGCAATTATCGGAACTATGATTCGCTGACACTGACTTTTGAGAAAGGTCTGGTCATTTTTTTAGGCGAAAATGCGCAAGGAAAAACCAATATTTTAGAAAGTATCTATGTATTGGCGATGACCAAAAGCCACCGCACCTCCAGCGAGCAAGAACTTATCCGTTGGGACACGGAAGGTGCGCGGATCTCTGGCAGTGTCAGTCGGGGACGCTCAACGATCCCGTTAGAACTGTTTTTGTCAAAAAAAGGACGAAAAACGAAAGTAAACCACATTGAGCAAAAAAAGCTCAGTAGTTACATAGGGCAGCTGAATGTCATTTTATTTGCTCCAGAAGACCTCTCCCTTGTAAAAGGAAGTCCCCAAGTACGCCGCAAATTTCTCGATATGGAAATTGGGCAGATCGATCCAATTTATCTCTATGATCTCGTTCAATACCAATCCGTTTTGAAACAGCGCAATCAATACTTAAAACAGCTGAATGAAAAAAAACAGACCGATGAGATCTATTTAGATGTTTTGACGGAACAGCTGGTGGCTTTCGGCAGTAAAATCATTTTAGCCAGACAACGGTTTGTTCAGCGCTTGGCGTATTGGGCAAATCAGCTGCACCAAAAGATCAGCCAAGGAAAAGAAACCTTGCAGATCGACTATTTATCAAATGTGCCCGGTGAGGCGACCTCGCTGGAGGAGATCCAACAGCAATTTGTCAAAGCCTTGGCACAAGTCAAAGACCGTGAACGATTTCGGCAAGTCACGTTGGCAGGCCCCCATCGAGACGATCTGGATTTTTTGATCAATGAGAAAAATGTTCAGACCTTTGGTTCGCAAGGACAGCAGCGAACAACGGCCCTAAGTGTCAAATTGGCAGAAATCGATTTGATGAAAGAAGAAACAGGGGAATATCCCGTCCTTTTATTAGATGATGTCATGAGTGAGCTGGATGATTCCCGACAACTGCATTTATTGGAAACCATTGAAGGAAAAGTTCAGACCTTTCTGACAACAACGACATTAGAACATGTAAAAGACAAAATGTCTGTGGAAGCAGAGATTTTTTATGTAGAGCAAGGACATATTAAAGGAGAATAGACTGAATGACAGAAGAAGAAAAAAGCTTAGTTGAACGTGCGAAAGCCTATGATGCCAGTCAGATCCAAGTGCTGGAAGGACTAGAAGCCGTCCGCAAACGACCTGGGATGTACATTGGTTCTACCAGTTCAGAAGGTTTGCACCACTTAGTATGGGAAATCGTCGATAACTCGATCGACGAAGCACTAGCAGGCTTTGCCTCAAGTATTCAAGTGATCATTGAACCAGATAATAGTATTACGGTCGTCGATGACGGTCGGGGGATCCCCGTTGATATCCAAGCCAAGACAGGCCGTCCAGCGGTAGAAACCGTCTTTACGATCCTGCATGCCGGCGGGAAATTTGGTGGCGGCGGCTACAAGGTTTCCGGCGGACTTCATGGGGTAGGTTCCTCCGTCGTTAATGCGTTGTCCACGACTTTAGACGTAAAAGTCTATAAAGAAGGCAAAGTGTATTATCAAGAATACCATCGTGGAGCAGTCGTTGATGACTTAAAAGTGATCGATGAAACCGACCGCCACGGAACGACCGTCCACTTTGTTCCAGATCCAGAGATCTTTACGGAAACAACGGAATTCAATTTTGATAAATTAGCGACGCGGGTTCGGGAATTAGCCTTCTTGAACCGTGGTTTAAAAATCTCGATCGAAGACAAACGGGAAGAAAAACCCGTTTTGAAAGAATATCATTACGACGGCGGGATCAAGAGCTATGTGGAGCATTTGAATGCGAGTAAAACAGTGATTTTCCCAGATCCGATCTATTTAGAAGGAGAACAACAAGGAATCACGGTTGAAGTCTCCATGCAATATACCGATAGCTACCATAGCAACCTGCTAAGTTTTGCCAACAACATCCATACCTATGAAGGCGGAACCCATGAATTCGGGTTTAAGACTGCCTTGACCCGGGTGATCAATGATTACGCCCGCAAGTCAAAATTGATGAAAGAAAACGACGAAAACCTGACCGGAGAAGATGTTCGGGAAGGCTTGACGGCGGTTATCTCCATCAAGCATCCAGATCCTCAGTTTGAGGGACAAACGAAAACCAAATTAGGAAATTCCGAAGTGCGGACAGTCACCGATCGTCTCTTTTCCGAACATTTCACGAAATTCTTGATGGAAAACCCGAATGTGGGTCGTCAAGTCGTGGAAAAAGGACTTTTGGCATCAAAAGCCCGTCAAGCAGCCAAACGTGCCCGGGAAATGACTCGCCGAAAAGGTGCGTTAGAAATCAGTAACTTACCTGGGAAATTAGCCGACTGTTCCAGTAATGATCCAGAAAAATGCGAATTGTTTATCGTCGAAGGAGATTCTGCCGGCGGTTCAGCAAAACAAGGCCGCAGTCGGGAATTCCAAGCGATCTTACCGATCCGTGGGAAGATTTTAAATGTCGAAAAAGCCAGCATGGACAAAATCTTAGCAAACGAAGAGATCCGTTCATTGTTTACGGCAATGGGTACCGGGTTTGGTGCTGATTTTGATGTAGCAAAAGCCCGTTACCACAAGCTAGTCATCATGACCGATGCCGATGTCGATGGTGCCCATATCCGGACCCTACTCTTGACGCTGTTCTATCGTTATATGCGTCCCATCGTTGAAGCCGGTTATGTCTATATCGCACAACCGCCATTGTACGGTGTCAAACAAGGGAAAAATATCCATTATATCCAACCCGGCAAGAATGCCGAACAAGATTTGAAAAATACGATTGAATCACTACCTGCGACACCAAAACCAACAGTTCAACGATACAAAGGTCTAGGGGAAATGGATGACCACCAGTTATGGGAAACCACGATGGATCCTGACAATCGGATGATGCTGCGGGTCAGCGTAGATGATGCCATTGAAGCCGATCAAATTTTTGAAATGCTGATGGGGGATCGCGTCGAACCAAGACGGGCCTTTATCGAAGAAAACGCGCACTACGTGAAAAATCTTGACATCTAGCCAATCGTAGAGGAGGAAACAGCTTGAGTGAAGAAGCAAAACAAAATATTCATGACGTCAATCTGACCAGTGAAATGCGCGAGTCCTTTATCGATTATGCAATGAGTGTAATTGTTGCTAGGGCTTTACCAGATGTGCGGGATGGCTTAAAGCCGGTTCACCGCCGAATTTTATATGGAATGAATGAATTAGGGGTCACACCAGACAAGCCCCATAAAAAATCAGCCCGGATCGTCGGCGATGTCATGGGGAAATACCATCCCCATGGTGACAGTGCGATCTATGAATCAATGGTGCGGATGGCACAGCCCTTCAGCTATCGCTACATGTTAGTCGATGGCCACGGAAACTTTGGCTCAGTCGATGGTGACGGTGCCGCTGCGATGCGGTATACCGAAGCCCGCATGAGCAAACTGGCGATGGAGATGCTGCGGGACATCAACAAAGATACTGTTGATTTCCAAAGCAATTATGATGATACAGAACGAGAACCAGCGGTATTACCAGCACGCTTCCCGAACCTTTTGGTCAACGGGACGACGGGGATCGCTGTTGGGATGGCGACCAATATCCCGCCTCATAACTTGAATGAAGTTATTGCAGCCATCGATCTATTGATGGAAAATCCAGAAGTCACGACAAGTGAATTGATGGAAGTCCTGCCGGGACCAGATTTCCCAACCGGCGGGATCGTCATGGGAAAATCCGGTATTCGCCGTGCCTATGAAACAGGGAAAGGTTCGATCACTGTTCGCGGAAAAGTCGAAGTGACTGAAATGCCCAACGGTAAAGAACGGATCTTAGTGACTGAATTGCCGTATATGGTCAATAAAGCGAAGTTGATCGAGCGGATCTCTGAGCTGCACCGTGACAAACGGATCGAAGGAATCACCGATCTGCGGGATGAATCGTCTCGTGAAGGCATGCGGATCGTTATCGACGTTCGTCGCGACGTCAGTGCGTCGGTGATCTTAAACAATCTCTACAAAATGACTGCACTGCAATCTTCTTTTGGCTTTAATATGTTAGCCATTGAAAAAGGCGTGCCGAAGATTTTGAGTTTGAAACGAATTTTAGAAAATTACATCGAGCATCAACAAGAAGTGGTAACTCGTCGGACACAGTTTGATAAAAACAAAGCAGAAGCCCGTGCCCACATCTTAGAAGGGTTACGGATCGCATTGGATCATATCGATGAGATCATTGCTTTGATCCGGGCATCAAATTCTGATGATGAAGCAAAAAATAGCATGATGGAGCGCTTCAAATTGTCCGATCGCCAAGCGCAAGCAATTTTAGATATGCGTTTGCGTCGCTTGACCGGTTTGGAACGCGACAAGATCGAAAACGAGTACCAAGGTTTGTTAGAATTTATCGCTGATTTGACAGACATTTTAGCAAATCCACAACGAGTCCTAGAGATCATCCAAACGGAGTTGCAAGAATTAGGCCAACGCTTTGGCGATGATCGCCGGACTGAATTATTGGTTGGGGAAGTCTTAAGTCTTGAAGATGAAGACTTGATCGAAGAAGAAGAAATCGTCATTACTTTGACGAACAATGGATACATCAAACGAGTAGCTAAGTCTGAATTCCGTGCACAACGTCGCGGCGGACGTGGCGTTCAAGGAATGGGGATCCACGATGAAGACTTCGTGAAGACGTTGATTTCTTGTTCGACTCACGACACATTACTGTTCTTCACCAATAAAGGGAAAGTTTACAAAGCCAAAGGCTATGAAATTCCTGAGTATGGTCGGGCAGCCAAAGGTATCCCTGTGATCAATCTGCTAGGGATCGATTCTAGCGAACGGATCGAAGCGATCATTTCGGCTTCTGGTGGGCCTCAAGAAGGACGCTACTTGTTCTTCACGACGCGTCTAGGTGTGGTCAAACGGACCTCAGTGACGGCCTTTTCAAATATCCGTGCCAATGGTCTGATTGCGATCGGTCTTCGGGAAAATGATGAGTTGGTTAACGTGATCGAAACCCATGGCGAAGATGTCGTGATCATCGGCACCCACGATGGCTACTCTGTGACTTTCAAAGAAGCCCTTGTTCGGGATATGGGCCGAACAGCTGCTGGTGTGCGAGGCATTCGTCTAAGAGATGGAGACTACGTCGTAGGTGCCGCTGTGATCACAGAAGACAGTGAAGTCTTGGTCATCACTGAGAACGGCTATGGCAAACGCACCAAAGGCTCTGAATACCCAATCAAAGGTCGTGGCGGAAAAGGGATCAAAACAGCCAACATTACGGCGAAAAACGGTCCATTAGCCGGCTTGACGACGGTCAGCGGTGAGGAAGACATCATGGTGATCACCAATAAAGGCGTCTTGATTCGTTTCAATGTAGCGACTGTTTCCCAAACTGGTCGGGCAACCTTAGGGGTTCGTTTGATGAAGATGGAAAACAATGCCAAAGTAGTGACGATGGCAACGGTTGAACCGGAAGTCGAAGAAGAACTAACGACTGCCGAAGAAACAGCGGGACAAGACGTGCCAGTTGTGGAAGAAACAACGGAAGACACCACGGATACACAAGAATAAGCAATACATTTTCTAGGAAGACAGCAACCTGCGAACCTGCAGCTTGCTGTCTTTTTACTCTTTTTCAAAAAATCGGCAGCAGCTGACGTATTTATCAGTGTAAGCGATTGTTTGCAGTGATGGGTAGATGCAGGGACGCAAAAAAATAGCTTGCAGTAGGGACGAAAAAAGTGTATAATAATTATTTGTGAGTAGTCTAATTAGACCACTCTCTCTGCTCCTAGAAAACTAGGGGCCAAAGTCCACAGGGAGGTGAAAAATCAATGGAAAACACGAAATATGAGATCTTATATATCATTCGTCCAAACATTGATGAAGAAGCAAAAGCCGCATTGATCGCTCGTTTTGACTCAATCTTAACTGATAACGGCGCTGAAGTTATCGAATCAAAAGATTGGCAAAAACGCCGTCTAGCGTATGAAATGGATGGATTCCGTGAGGGTATCTATCACATCGTTAAAGTTTCTTCTTCAACAACTGCAAGTGCAATCAACGAGTTTGACCGTCTTGCGAAAATCAATGATGACATTATCCGTCACATGATTGTCAAAGAAGAAGCATAATATTGTTTCACATGAAACAAAAGCGATGAGGAGATGATGAACTTTGATTAATAATGTTGTACTAGTAGGAAGACTAACCAAAGATCCTGATTTACGTTACACTTCTAATGGCACTGGTGTCGCAACCTTTACCTTGGCGGTAAATCGCAATTTTACCAACCAAAGTGGAGAGCGCGAAGCTGATTTCATCAACTGTGTTATTTGGAGAAAACCAGCGGAAACATTAGCAAACTATGCACGCAAAGGAACTTTATTAGGGGTTACTGGACGTATTCAAACCCGTTCATACGACAACCAACAAGGCCAACGTGTTTATGTAACAGAAGTCGTTGCTGACAACTTCCAATTATTAGAATCGCGAAATGCTTCCGAGCAAAGACGCACAACTGATAGCGGATCTGGCAGCAGCAATACGTATAACTCAAATAGTTCTTCTGGATTTGGTAACAATAACTCAAATCAAACTCAATCCTCTCAACCATCAGGAATGCCTAATTTTGATCGAGACAACTCCGATCCATTCGGAAACTCATCAATCGACATTTCAGACGATGATTTACCATTCTAAGAAATTGATAGGAGGGAAATAGGATGGCACAACAAAGAAGAGGCGGACGCAAACGTCGTAAAGTAGACTACATTGCTGCAAACCATATTGAACATATCGATTATAAAGATATTGAATTACTAAAACGTTTCATTTCAGAACGCGGTAAAATTTTACCACGTCGTGTAACTGGTACTGGTGCGAAAAACCAACGCAAACTTACCATTGCAATCAAACGTGCGCGTATTATGGGATTACTTCCATTCGTAGGCGAAGAATAAATCGAATGATTTTCATTGACAAGTTTCTTTTGAAGCTTGTCAATTTTTTTATCTACTGAAGAAATACTTGTTATTTTATATACAGATAAAATGACGAGTGACAGAAATTTTTCCATGATTATCTCACCAAAAAAGTTTCACGTGGAACTTTTTGCATCAATCGCCTATTTGATTGTTTTGTGGTAAAATAAGGAACAAAGCTTCAAAAAAATGGGATGATACATTGAGGGGTAAAAAAGATGGCAGCAATTGGGTTGATTTCAATTGATAATTACGATGATTTGATTGAGAAAAAAGACGACAAACAAGTTTCTTATTTGAACTCGCTGATCACGACACTGATTTCTGATTGGGCAAGTGAGAATCATGTTTTTTACAAACGAATCAATTCCGAGCGGTTTCTTTTCGTCGCGAAGTATTCAGATATTGAGCGGATGAAGGAAGAAAAATTCCAATTTTTGACTAGAGTACGGCAAGTTGCGGAAAAAAATGATCTGGCATTAACGATCAGTATGGGAATCTCCTATGGGGAAGAGTCTTTTGAAGAGATTGGTGAAGTGGCACAAAACAATCTCGACATTGCGTTAGTTCGTGGCGGCGATCAAGTCGTTTTAAAAGAAGCCAAAGAAGAAGCAAAACCGCAATTCTTTGGCGGTAATACGGATGGTACGCCGAAGAGAACGCGTGTTCGTTCTCGTGCCATGAGTACGGCGTTGAGAAAGATTTTTGCTGAAAACCAGCGGATCTTTATCATGGGTCATCGTTACCCGGACATGGATGCTTTAGGTTCGGCTTTTGGGGTGGCTTACATGGCGATGATGAGCGACAAAGAATGCTACATCATTTTAAATCCGAAAGAGATCACCGCCGACATTCAGCGGGCATTGGAAGAATTGAAAAAATACCCCGAGCTGGAACGATTTGTGATCACTGGGGAAGAAGCAGTCAATTTATCAAATGAAGAAAGTGTCTTAGTGATGGTAGATTACCATAAGCCGTCGATGTCGATCTCGCAAGCGGTCTATGATGAATTTGACAAAATCGCAGTGATCGATCACCATCGTCGCGGGGATGAGTTTCCCGATAAGCCATTATTGACGTATATTGAATCTTCCGCGTCTTCAGCATCGGAACTGGTAGCAGAATTGATCCAGTATCGCGCTTCTCGCAGATCGCAAGTCCCTAAATTTATTACGACTTCTTTATTAGCGGGAATCTACGTGGATACGAAGAACTTCACGGTGCGAACCACTGGTCGGACCTTTGATATTGCTGGCTATTTGAAAAATCAAGGCGCAGATACGTCATTGGTTCAATACATGTTGAGTACGGATTTAGATTCCTATTTGATGATCAGTGAACTGGTTTCTCGCAGCCAGCATTTCCGAGAAGATATCGTGATTGCTGCAGCGGATGAAGATCGGGTGTACGATAGTGTCACCGTTGCAAAAGCGGCCGATACTCTGCTATCGATCAATGGGATCCATGCCGCGTTTGTCATTACGAAACAGCCAGGAGATTTGATCGGTATCAGTGCTAGAAGTACCGGAAAAGTCAATGTACAAACCTTGATGGAGGCATTAGGCGGCGGCGGACATTTTACCAACGCAGCCACGCAAATAAAGAACAGCAGCATTGGCGATGTAGAAAACCAGTTGCGAGCGGAATTAACGAAAAATGAACAATAACAAGGAGTGACCAAGATGAAAGTTATTTTCTTACAAGATGTCAAAGGCAAAGGCAAAAAAGGCGATATCAAGGAAGTCCCTAATGGCTACGCACAAAACTTCCTGATCAAAAACAACTTAGCCAAACCTGCCAACAATGAAAGCATGGCAGAATTAAAAGGCAAACAAAAAGCCAAAGAAAAACAAGATGCGGAAGTCTTAGCAGAAGCGAAAGAGTTAAAAGCACTTCTTGAAAAAGAAGAAACCGTCGTGAAGATCAATGCCAAAGCAGGGGAAGATGGCCGCTTGTTCGGTTCGATCCCATCAAAACAAATTGCCGATGCCTTGAACAAGCAATACAAAATTAAGATCGACAAACGCAAAATCGAATTGGATCAGCCGATTCGTGCATTAGGGTTTACGCAAGTACCTGTAAAATTGCACCCACAAGTAACAGCAACGATCAATGTTCATACCATTCAAGAATAAGCATTACTCCCAACAGTCACATGTTGGGGTTTTTTTCGGCAAACGTCCAAGCAATCTTGTACTTTGGATGGGAATCTTGTAGAATGAATGGACGAAGGAGCGAATGGCATGAATGAAGTTTGGCAAAATCAAGTTCCCCCACAAGATATTGAAGCGGAACAAGCGGTCCTAGGGGCAGTCTTTTTAGATGCCGATGCGATCATCGATGCAATGGAAGTAATCGCCCCAGAAGATTTTTATCGCCGCAGCCATCAAATAATTTTTCAAGCAATGATCCAGTTGAACGACCGGAGTGAATCGATCGACTTGATCACGTTGAAAGCAGAAATTGAAAAAAGCAACAGTCTTGAAGATGTTGGCGGTCTGACGTATCTGACTGAACTGAGTCAAGCTTCACCATCAGCAGCAAGTATTGCTTATTATGCGAAGATCGTTGACGACAAAGCCACGCTGCGCAATCTAATCCAAACAGCGAGCCGTATCGTAACCAAAGGCTTTGAACAAGATGAAGATGTGCAGTCGATCATTGATCAAGCAGAAAAAAGTATTTTAGAAGTATCCGAAAAGCGCAACAGTAATGGCTTCCAATCGATAGCGGAAGTCTTGAATCGGACGATCGAAACGATCGATCAATTGGCGCAAAACAATGAAGAAATCACCGGATTACCTACGGGTTATGCGGCTTTAGACAAAATGACGGCGGGGCTGCAAAAAGAAGAGCTGATTATTCTGGCTGCCCGCCCCGCGGTAGGGAAAACCGCATTTGCCTTGAATATCGCACAAAATGTCGGAACGAAAACCGATCGTTCCGTGGCGATCTTTAGTCTGGAAATGGGGGCTGAATCATTGGTCAACCGGATGCTTTGTGCGGAAGGCTCGATTGAGGCCAGTCACTTGCGGACGGGGCAGCTCTCAGAAGAAGAGTGGCGGAATTTGATCGTTGCCATGGGCAGTCTTTCTAACGCCAATATCTATATCGATGATACCCCCGGGATCAAGATCTCTGAGATCCGGGCACGTTGTCGGAAACTCGCGCAAGAAAAAGGCAATCTCGGCTTGATTTTGATCGACTATTTGCAGTTGATTGAAGGAACGGGTCGCGAAAACCGCCAACAAGAAGTCTCTGAGATCTCTCGCCAATTAAAGAAACTGGCGAAGGAATTGAAAGTGCCGGTGATTGCACTGTCTCAGCTTTCTCGGGGTGTGGAACAGCGACAAGACAAACGTCCTGTTTTAAGTGATATCCGGGAATCAGGGTCGATCGAGCAGGATGCCGATATCGTTGCTTTCTTGTATCGGGATGACTACTACCGCAGTGAAGGCGACGATGACGATGAACCAGAAGAACAACAAAACAACAATGTGATCGAAGTCATTATTGAAAAAAACCGGAGTGGTGCCCGGGGGACGGTCGAACTTCTATTCATCAAAGAATACAATAAATTCTCCTCGGTCTCGCCACGAGAAGAGTTCGGGTAAGACACCAATTATTTGAAAAACAATGGCTCCTGCTGCCGTCTGCATCGCGCTGATGGTAGTAGGGCTTTCTTTATGTGCCGACTTTATTCGTTTTTACGTGTATAAATAATTATTCCAAAGAAAATAGTTCGTTTTTTACCCCTGAAAAATGAGAATTTAAAACGATTATTCGATTTTAGATTGAAAGAGCTTGCGAATCTTGTTACAATACTTAAGGAATGCACTAATTAAAGAAAGAGGTCATTATATGTCATCTGTAGTAGTAGTAGGTACACAATGGGGCGATGAAGGTAAAGGAAAGATTACGGACTTTTTGAGTGAAAACGCGGAAGTCATTGCACGTTATCAAGGTGGAGACAATGCCGGCCATACGATTAAATTTGACGGTGTGACCTATAAACTGCATTTGATTCCTTCAGGGATCTTTTATGCAGATAAAATCAGTGTCATTGGAAACGGGGTCGTTGTGAACCCGAAATCATTAGTTAAAGAATTAGCATACTTGAAAGAAAACAATATAATAACAGAAAACTTGAAGATCTCTGATCGTGCACATGTTATTTTACCTTACCATATCCATTTGGATCAGCTGCAAGAAGATGCCAAAGGTGACAACAAGATCGGTACGACAATCAAAGGGATCGGACCAGCCTATATGGATAAAGCAGCCAGAGTCGGCATTCGGATCGCTGATCTTTTAGACAAAGAAATTTTTGAAGAACGTCTGCGTATCAACTTAGAAGAAAAAAATCGTCAATTCGTGAAAATGTTTGATGCAGAGCCAATCGCCTTTGAAGATATTTTTGAAGAGTATTACGAATATGGCCAACAAATCAAAAAATATGTGACGGATACTTCGGTGATCCTTAACGATGCCTTAGATGAAGGCAAACGAGTTTTATTTGAAGGGGCACAAGGCGTGATGCTGGATATCGACCAAGGAACCTATCCTTTCGTAACGTCATCCAACCCCGTTGCTGGAGGTGTCACCATCGGTAGTGGTGTGGGCCCTTCAAAAATCAACAAAGTCGTTGGTGTCTGCAAAGCCTACACCTCTCGGGTAGGAGATGGTCCATTCCCAACGGAACTGTTTGATGAAACAGGTGAACAAATTCGTAAGATAGGTCGTGAATACGGGACAACGACAGGACGACCTCGTCGTGTGGGCTGGTTTGATACCGTCGTGATGCGCCATTCAAAACGGGTCTCAGGGATCACGAACCTATCCCTTAACTCGATCGATGTCTTGAGCGGTTTAGAAACCGTGAAAATCTGTACCGCTTATGAACTAGACGGCGAATTGATCTATCATTATCCAGCAAGCTTGAAAGAGTTGAACCGCTGCAAACCAGTCTACGAAGAACTTCCTGGCTGGTCTGAAGACATTACTGGCTGCAAAACATTGGCAGATCTGCCAGAAAATGCACGCAATTACGTTCACCGCATCTCTGAATTAGTCGGTGTCCGCATTTCGACCTTCTCGGTAGGGCCAGACCGCAGCCAAACCAACATCTTAGAAAGTGTTTGGGCGCAAATTTAACCTGACGCGAAAGCATCAGAACAAGACAAAGAACTTCTGTGTCAGAAGCGGTCAACGATAAGTTTGGCTGCTTTTGATGAGAATTTCTTCTGTCTTGTTCTTTTTTTGCTATAATAGGGGGTAACGAGAGGGGTGAAACCATGTTTCAAATCATGACAGATTCCTGCTGTGATTTACCAGCAGCAAGATTAGCGGAGCTAGATGTCGCCTATATTCCAATGCTGATTGAATTAGATGGCAAAGAATATATCGATGATATGGGCAAAGAATTTGATACGGAATGGTTTTTAGGAAAACTAAAAGAGCATGCGCAACCGACGACTTCTCAAATCAATGTCGGACGTTATATGGAATATTTTCGGCCATATGTCGAAGCGGGCACACCGGTCCTTTATTTAGGTTTTTCTTCAGGAATGAGCGGCTCATTCCAAAGTGCCGTCCAAGCCGTAGCCTTACTAAAAGAAGAATACAAAGAAGTCGCGATCACCTTGATCGATACGCGCTCTGCTAGTTTAGGCGAAGGCTTCTTAGTGGCTGAAGCAGCCCAACAAAAAGCCCAAGGGCGTTCGTTGCTGGAAGTCAGCCAATGGGTAGAAGAAAATAAACTGCGTTTAGATTCATGGGTCACCGTCGATGATTTAAAACAATTGGAACGCGGCGGCAGAATCTCTAAAACAGCCGCAGCGATCGGTGGATTGTTGAATGTGAAACCAATCATTACCGTAGATACCGCGGGAAAATTACGTAGCGTTGATCGAGTGCGGGGACGCAACAAAGCGATCCAAAAAATCGTGGATCAAACCATCGCCAATCTTCACGAATCAAAAACCAATACGGTTTATTTTGCCAATGCTGGCGATGCCGAAGCAGCGGAGAAACTCATCAAGCGTTTGACCGAAAAAGTTCCTGACATTATTATTCATCATTATCCATTAGGTCCAACGATCTCCAGTCATACCGGCTACGGCTGCTTGGCGCTGTTTTCATTCGGCAAAGCCCGTTTAGAACAAGCGTAACCTGCCCAACATGCCCGAAGTATTAGACAAAATAAAAAGAACGCTCCAGTTGCAGCCTTGGTGGCAGGCAACTGGAGCGTTCTTTTTTGTAGAAGCAGATTATTGATTCATTTCTGCTACGCGTTTTTGGACATCTTTGTTTTCTAAGAATTCATCGTAGGTCGTTTCGGCACGATCCACCACGCCTTTGCTAGAGACCGCAATGATACGGTTCGCAAGGGTTTGAATAAATTGGTGGTCATGAGAAGCAAACAACAATGAGCCGGTGAAGGCCATCAAACCATCGTTTAATGCGGTGATCGATTCTAAGTCCAAGTGATTGGTTGGATCATCCAACACCAATACGTTGGCTTTTGAAAGCATCATTTTCGACAACATACAGCGAACTTTTTCGCCCCCGGAAAGAACGTTGACGGGTTTTAATACTTCATCACCAGAGAATAACATGCGACCTAGGAAGCTGCGCAAGAAGGTATTGTCGTCTTCTTCTTTGCTTGCGTATTGACGCAGCCAATCAACGATCGGGGTATCCGTATCGAATTCGCTGGTCGTATCTTTTGGCAAGTAGGCATGCTGCGTGGTGACGCCCCAACGAACACTACCTGTATCAGGAGTGATTTCCCCCATGATGACTTTGAATAGCGTCGTGGTGGTGATATCGCTATTGGCAACAAAAGCGACTTTGTCGTCTTTATTCAAGGTGAAAGAGATATTGTCTAAAATCTTTTTGCCGTCGATCGTCACACTGACATTGTCGACTTGCAGCAAGTCATTCCCGATTTCACGTTCTGGTTTAAAACCAACAAACGGATAACGGCGGGACGAAGGTTGAATATCATCAAGGGTGATTTTATCCAACATTTTTTTCCGAGACGTTGCTTGTTTGGATTTTGATGCATTGGCACTAAAGCGTGCGATAAAGTCTTGCAGTTCTTTGATCTGCTCTTCTTTTTTGGCATTTGATTGTGATTGTAATTTCGCCGCTAATTGGCTTGATTCCAACCAGAAATCATAGTTGCCGACAAACAATTTGATTTTGCCGAAGTCTAGATCGGCCATATGGGTACAAACTTTATTTAAGAAGTGGCGGTCATGGGAAACAACGATGACAGTGTTGTCAAAGTTGATTAGAAATTCTTCTAACCAGTTGATAGATTGGATATCCAATCCGTTGGTAGGCTCATCTAGGAGCAAGACGTCTGGCTTACCGAAAAGGGCTTGTGCGAGTAAGACTTTTACCCGTTGACCAGCAGTTAGATCTTTCATCAAGACATGATGCAATTCATCGGGAATGTTCAGGCCTTGCAAAAGAACGGCTGCTTCTGGCTCTGCTTCCCAACCATCAAGTTCCGCAAATTCGCCTTCTAGTTCGGCGGCACGAATCCCATCTTCATCAGAAAAGTCTTCCTTCATGTAGATCGCGTCTTTTTCTTTCATCACTTCGTAGAGACGTTTATGGCCCATGATGACCGTTTCGATCACTGGAAACTCTTCGTAATCATAGTGGTTCTGTTTCAAGACAGCCATCCGTTCATCAGGACCTAAAGAAACGTTCCCGGTCGAAGGTTGGATCTCACCAGATAAAATTTTTAAAAAAGTTGATTTACCAGCACCATTTGCACCAATCAAACCATAACAATTACCAGGCGTAAACTTAATATTAACATCATCAAACAGTTTGCGGTCTGAAAAATGCAAACTTACATCACTTACTGTAATCAATTCTTTTCCTCACTTTATATAAATTGACATGGAGTCTCCTAGCATTATAGCGATGAATGTTGAAACTTTCAAGTAAAGCCGAGGATTTCGTCAGGAAAGGCATAGGCCTGGTGAAAGAAAAATTATGGTTGCTGCTGCCTTCCTAGTAGAACCTGACGGCTTCCTATGCTAGAGTATTGGTAGAATAGTTAGACAAAGGAGCAGACGAATGGTGGATTGGTTGGTTGGATTGTCGCCATGGCAGCAAGCGCTGGCGGGGACAATCTTTACGTATGGTATGACGGCGCTTGGGGCAGCGCTAGTCTTTTTCTTCAAAGAAATCAATAAAAATGTCCTGAATACAATGCTGGGATTTGCCTCTGGAGTGATGATCGCCGCTAGTTTCTGGTCGTTATTAGATCCTGCGATCGCACGAGCCGAAGAAAATGGCGATATTCCGTGGCTGGTGGTCAGTATCGGGTTTGGTTTGGGCGGTTTGTTTCTTTATGCAGCAGATAAGACGCTCCCGCATATGCATTTTGGTCCGAATCATGAAACAGAAGGATTGCCCAGTCATTTGAAGCGAACGATCTTGCTGGTTTTTTCCATCACACTACATAATATCCCAGAAGGCTTGGCGGTAGGGGTAGCGTTTGGGGCGGCGGCTAGTGCTGATGATCCACGAGCTGCGATCTTAGCAGCACTTTCGGTAGCAATCGGGATCGGGATCCAGAATTTTCCAGAAGGCGCAGCCGTTTCGATCCCCTTGCGCCAAGAAGGGTTAAGCCGAACCAAAGCCTTTATGTATGGGCAAGCATCTGGGATCGTTGAACCGATCGCGGGTGTGATCGGGGCTTTGTTGGTAACGAGTATGTCCGCTGTCTTGCCGTATGCGTTGGCTTTTGCAGCGGGTGCTATGATTTATGTGGTGGTGGAAGAATTGATTCCAGAAGCGCAGCAAACCTTGACGAGTCGCCGCCATTTTGCGGTTTTTGGCGTCATGTTAGGCTTTATCTTAATGATGGTTCTAGATGTCGCATTAGGCTGATGGGTAGAAAAAACCACCTGACTGTTGGAAAGTCAGGTGGTTTTGGTTTTCCTGCAATTAACGATAATATTTTCTTGGTTTTTGGCGAATCGAGGTTAACCAGCGAACGATCAAAACGGCCAGCAGTAAAGGAATCCCGAAACGGAAGATCAATCCGATCAACCCACCAACAATGCCTAATACGACAGATAAAACAAGAGATGCTGCGATTAAAACTGCCACGACAGTAACGATTCTTCCTAATAAACTTTCTGTATTCATAGCGACTCCTCCTAGACTTTTTTCTTATCCTTAGCATAGCAAGAAGGAAGAAGAAAAACATCCAACTTAAGGCGGAATAATTGCTCCGCCGTGGGCCATAGGTTTGTGATAAACTAAACATGAATGAATCATGAAAGGAGTCAAAAAGAATGAATGCAGAAATTCTCACGAGCCAAGTCATCACAGAAGGAGGGTGCAATGCTTGTTTGCCTTATGAACTCAATACCTTCATGCTGCAGCTGCCAGATGGTCGTTGTTTTTCGCTAGAAAACTTGGATGTTGCTTCCTTGGTGATGCCCATCGCCCAAATCAATCAGTGGCAAACTCGCTTATTATTGGAAGAAGACGAAGGGCTGATCTATCGCAAAGGAACACAAGAAGTGATTTTCATAGAAGGCAGCCGCCAGGATATGTTTTCCAGCAAAGGACAGACGATTGCTTGTCCGAAAAAGAGTTGTGAAGCAGACGTTTTTGCCACAACCAATCGGGTGCTGACAGAATTGTTTGGCATCGACCCGCTTTCCTTCGTTTTGCGGGCTGCACAAGCATAAGAAGACGCAAAAACAACCCCTTGCACGGGTGTACCGACCTCCAAAAGTTCGCTTTTGATCGAACTTTTTTGGGGACACTACAGCAGGGGGCTGTTTTTGCATATCGTTACTTACGGATCTGTCCTTCGCCATAAATAATGTATTTGGTGGAAGTCAGTGCTTCTAACCCCATTGGCCCACGGGCATGTAGTTTTTGCGTCGAGATGCCGATCTCGGCACCAAAGCCAAACATAAAGCCATCCGTGAAACGGGTCGAGGCATTGACGTAAACCGCCGCCGCATCAACTTCTTTCAAGAAGCGTTGGGAAGCGAAATAATCATCGGTGATGATCGCTTCAGAGTGCTTCGTATTGTAGCGATTGATGTGAGCAATGGCTTCTTCTAGCGAAGCCACCACTTTGATCGCTAAGATATAGTCTAAAAACTCGGTTGCCCAGTCCTCTTCAGTGGCAAGCTGTGCATTGTTCAAAAACGCCAACGCTTTTTCATCTCCTCGCAATTCGACTTGATCGGCAAATTGCTGTTCTACCATTGGCAAAAATTCCGCTGCCACTGCTTCATGGACGAGGATCGTTTCGATGGCATTGCAGACAGAAGGGCGTTGCGTTTTTGCATTCGTGACGATCGCCAGTGCCATCGGCAGCTGGGCGGCTTGATCGATGTAGATATGATTGTTGCCGGTGCCGGTTTCGATCACTGGTACTGTGGCGGTCTCTTTGACGCGACGAATCAAGCCGGCGCCCCCACGGGGGATCAAAACATCCAAGTAATCCGTCAGACGCATTAGTTCAGCCGCTGTTTCGTGGCTCGTGTCTTCGATAAACTGGATCGCATGGCGGGAGTGTCCATTGGCAGCTAATGCCTCTTGTAAAATAGTCACGAGGACTTGATTGGAGTGGAAGGCTTCTTTTCCACCACGCAAAATCACGGCATTTCCTGATTTGAAACACAGACTAGCGGCGTCAGTGGTGACATTAGGACGAGCTTCGTAGATGATGCCGATGACCCCTAAAGGCACCCGCTGTTGACCAATCAAAAGATCGTCAGCATTGCGCCACATTTTATCCACGGCACCGATTGGATCGGGCAATTGGGCGACTTCTCGGATGCCGTTAGCCATCTCTGTGATCCGTTGTTCTGTCAGCAACAGTCGATCCAGCATCGTTTGGCTGGTTCCTTTGGCTTTTGCGGCAGCTAGGTCTTGTTGATTAGCAGCTAAAATCGTCTCAGTAGCTTTTTCTAAAGCATCGGCCATCGCTGCCAGTAGGTGATTTTTTTCACTGGCATTCAGTAAGCTTAATGTCTGGGCGCTTGCTTGAGCTTGTTGACCGATCGTTTGCAAGTTGCTCATTGCTCATCCTCCGTTCGTTGATAAAAGTGGGTGCCGACAGGTTCCCCTGCGAGCAAGTCAAAAATAATTTTCGGCTGCTTGCCGTTAGCGAGCAGCATGTGACTGTTCAAGTCTAAGATGCGTTGGGCGGCTTTTAGTTTACTGGTCATACCGCCGGTTCCATAAGGACTGCCTTTTCCCGTAGCTTGTTCTAAAAGTTCCGGGGTGATTTCATTGATCTCGGAATACAAAACGGCATCAGGATCATTCAGCGGATTGGCGGAATAAAAGCCATCGATATCAGAAAGCATGATCAAAAGCTCGGCTTTCGTCAACTGAGCGACGATCGCTGACAACTGATCATTGTCGCCAAATTTGGTGAGATGGTCCAATTCATCTACTGCCACCGTGTCGTTTTCATTAATGATCGGGATGATCCCCATCGTAAGTAGTTGCTCTAAGGTGTTGCTAACGTTTTGACGGCTTTGGGGAAATTCGATGATGTCTCTGGTCAGCAGGATTTGTGCAGTCTGCTGGCTATAGCTTTGAAAACGCTGGTTGTAGATCGTCATCAGTTCCGATTGGCCAACGGCTGCCACGGCTTGCTGCTGTGGGATCTCCACGGGTCGTTCTTTCAAATTTAACTTGTTCATGCCAACACCGATCGCCCCGGAAGAAACTAAGATGATTTCTTTGCCTTGGTTTTGCAAAGCTGCTAAGACAAAGGCTAATTCATCGATGCCAGCTAGATTGATGGCACCATTGGGATAAATCAACGAGCTGGTGCCGATTTTTACAACGATTCGGTTTTTGTTTGAAAGATCTGCGCGCATATGCCACCGCCTATTTTTTGATATTTTTTCTATTGTACTCGCAAACGGGCGTTTCGTCATGCTCTTTTTTCTTTTTGAGCTATTTTAAACGAAGAAATTGTAAAGACTTTTCGATAATTGTGTTTTCCATGAAGAAAATAGTTCTTCCTATGCTAAAATAGCTATATGTTTTATTATTGGAGGAACCCATGAAATTACGAGGATTTGAAATTATTACATCATATAAAGAAAAAAGCATCACCTTGCCTCAACGTGCCACCCATCATGCGGCTGGTTATGACTTTGAAGCCGCGGAAGAAATCGTGGTGCCAAGCATTTGGAAAGCGGGCGTGATCGATGGGGTCAAAGCGCTTTTTGCGAAAGAGACCGCAAAACAGTTGAAGCCAACCTTGATTCCCACTGGGATCAAAGCCTATATGGGGGAAGACGAGTATTTGCAGCTGACAAATCGTTCCAGCAATCCTTTGAAACGTTTCTTAGTCTTGACGAATGGTGTCGGCGTCATCGACAGCGATTACTATGACAATCCAGATAATGAAGGGCATATTATGTTCCAGTTTACTAATTTCGGCCCCACAGATGTCGTCATTAAAAAAGGCGAGCGGATCGGCCAAGGAATTTTCTTGCCGTTCTTAAAAGCTGATCAAGATACAACCACTGCCAGCCGAACCGGCGGCTTTGGCTCCTCGAATCAGTAAATCCTGCCTGGGGGTCTGTTTGATAGAAGTAGTGGAGGAGATCAATGGCAAAAAAAGCAAAAAGTCAATTTGTCTGTCAAAATTGCGGGTATAGTTCCCCTAAATATTTAGGAAAATGCCCCAATTGCGGCAGCTGGAATTCAATGGTAGAAGAAGTGATCCAAGAAACCGCTGATCGTCGTGTACGTACGACATTGACGGGGCAAAAGATGCAGCCGACGAAAATTGCCGATGTCGTACCGAAAAAAGAACCGCGGGTCCAAACGAAACTCGCTGAGTTGAATCGCGTCTTAGGCGGCGGCGTGGTCCCAGGTTCCTTAATTTTGATCGGTGGGGATCCCGGGATCGGAAAATCGACGCTGCTCTTGCAAGTTTCCCAGCAATTAGCAGCGATCGGCGGAACGGTCTTGTATGTGTCAGGAGAAGAAAGTGCCGAGCAGATCAAAATGCGGGCGCAGCGCTTAGGCGCCATCGACACGGAATTTTATCTCTATGGGGAAACGGACATGTCAGAGATCAGTAAGGCGATCGAAAACATCCGCCCAGATTATGTGATCATCGATTCGATCCAAACCATGACCCAACCGGATATCACCAGTGTGGCAGGCAGTGTCAGCCAAGTGCGAGAAACGACCGCAGAATTGCTGAAAATCGCTAAAACCAATGGCATCGCCATCTTTATCGTTGGCCACGTGACGAAGGAAGGCTCGATCGCAGGACCGCGGATGCTGGAGCACATGGTGGATACCGTCTTGTATTTCGAAGGCGAAAAGCACCACAGCTTTCGGATTTTGCGGGCCGTCAAAAACCGCTTTGGGTCCACTAATGAGATCGGGATTTTTGAAATGGAAGAAGGCGGGTTGAAAGAAGTCGCTAATCCGTCACAAGTCTTTTTGGAAGAACGCTTAGAAGGCGCAACCGGATCGGCGATCGTAGTGGCAATGGAAGGCAGTCGGCCAATCTTGGTGGAGATCCAAGCACTGGTCACGCCAACGATGTTCGGCAATGCCAAACGCACGACGACGGGGCTAGACTTCAACCGGGTCTCGCTGATCATGGCGGTTTTAGAAAAACGGGCAGGTTTGCTGCTGCAAAATCAAGATGCCTACTTAAAAGCAGCCGGCGGGGTCAAATTAAATGAACCCGCGATCGATCTAGCGATCGCTGTTAGTATCGCCTCCAGCTATAAAGAAAAAGGCACCAGCCCGACGGAGTGTTTTATCGGTGAAATTGGCTTGACGGGTGAGATTCGCCGAGTCAATGCGATCGAACAACGGGTCAAAGAGGTGCAGAAACTGGGCTTTACAAAAGTTTATTTGCCTAAAAACAATCTGACTGGTTGGCAGCCGCCAAAAGGCATCGAAGTCGAAGGCGTGTCTACCTTAGCCGAAACCTTACGGAAAGTCTTCCGTTAAAGTGGAGTCACTGCAAGAGCAAGGGGCAATCTCCCTTCCTCTTGCCCTGACGCTGCTGGTTCATTCATTGAACCAACCGACAGCCGCTGACTGGTGGAAGGAGTCAGTTTGGCAGCACGGATTTTTGAACAAAAGAAACCTACTGGAGTATGGAGGAACATGTATGCAGAAACGAGTCATTACCGCACTAATGGTACTTGCCGGAGCAAGTCTAGGGATCTCACTGATGCCCATCGCATGGCAAGCCATTGGGCAAACCCAAAATGAATGGCTGAATAATAACATCACTAATAGTTTGCTTGGAGCCCTTATTTTCTTTTTATTATCTTTACTATTAGCGAAATATATTGCAGCCGGTATTCGCAAAATTGAAGAAAAACTAAGTGAATTGAGCTTAACCTATCTCTTGTTTGGCGCAATTGGTTCGATCATCGGTCTGATGATCGGTGTGATCGTGTCGATTCCTTTTTACAATTGGGATATTCCTTTTATCAACGGGATCGCCCCAATCTTAGTGATGGTCCTGTTAGGGTATCTCGGTTTTCAGATCGGGACGACACGGATCGATGAATGGAAAAAAGTCTTTGCCCCGAAAAACAAAAAGGCAGAGCCTCAAGAGCAAGATGAACAGCAGATGCTAGAAAGAAAAATCGCGGACCATTTCCACAAATACAAAATTTTGGATACCAGCGTGATCATTGATGGCCGGATCTATGATATTGCCAAAACCGGCTTTTTGGAAGGCGTCCTGCTGATCCCGAATTTCGTTTTGTATGAATTGCAATACATCGCAGATTCTGGCGATAGTTTGAAACGGGTCCGGGGCCGTCGCGGCTTGGATATTTTGAATGCTTTGCAAAAAGAAGAAGGCATCGCAGTTGAGATGTACGAAGGCGATTTTGAAGACATTTCCGAAGTCGACAGCAAGCTGATCAAGTTAGCGAAATTGCTGGATGGTGTCGTTGTGACTAATGACTACAACTTAAACAAAGTTTCTGAATTTCAAAATGTGCCGGTCTTGAATATCAATGCGTTGGCCAATGCGGTCAAACCAGTGGTGATTCCAGGAGAAAGCATGCACGTCTTAGTAGTGAAAGCTGGCACGGAGCGGCAGCAAGGGGTCGCTTATCTAGATGACGGGACGATGGTCGTGGTGGAAGATGGCCAGCATTACATGAACGAACACATCGAAGTGATCGTCACCAGCGCCTTGCAAACGGCAGCTGGGCGGATGATTTTTGCCAAACCAGCCCATTCTGGTCGCGGCATCGACAACAAAGAAGGATCAAAATCAGAGAAATAATCCTCGGCAGCTGGCGTAAAATATGCCAGCTGCCTTTACTAATTGGGTTATTGATTGTACAATTCAACTTGAGGGTTCTGTTTTTTACGCGGGTCTTTCCCACTAAACTGAACAATAAGCCCCAAGCAGCTTGGCTGGCTTGGAAATCAGATGAAGGAAGAGGAAAACAATGACAAAAGTACGTGTACGTTACGCGCCAAGTCCAACAGGACATTTACACATCGGGAATGCTCGGACGGCTTTATTCAATTATTTGTTTGCTCGTCACAATGACGGTGAATTTATTATCCGAATCGAAGACACCGATCAAAAAAGAAACATTGAAGATGGTGAAAAAAGCCAGCTTGAAAACTTGCAATGGTTAGGGATGGATTGGGACGAATCACCTGAAAATCCAGGGGAATATGGGCCGTATCGTCAATCAGAACGCGGCGATATCTACCAACCACTGATCGATCAATTGCTCGCAAGCAATCGTGCGTATAAGTGTTATTGTACGGAAGAAGAGTTGGAAGCCGAACGCGAAGGCCAAAGAACGCGTGGCGAAATGCCTCATTATGCAGGGAAATGTGCCAACTTAACACCGGAAGAGCAAGCCGAAAAAGAAGCACAAGGCTTGAAACCAGTGATTCGTTTCCGTGTCTCTCGCAATACTGAATACAAATTCCATGACATGGTCAAAGGCGAGATCGTTTTTGAATCAGATAATGTCGGTGGCGATTTTGTCATCCAAAAACGTGATGGCATGCCGACCTACAACTTTGCAGTAGCAGTGGATGACCATCATATGAAAATCACCCATGTGTTGCGTGGAGATGACCACATCGCCAACACACCAAAACAGTTGATGATCTATGAAGCATTTGGCTGGCAAGCACCGGAATTCGGGCATATGACGTTGATCATCAATAGCGAAACTGGGAAAAAATTAAGCAAACGGGACGAATCGATTCTGCAATTCATCGAGCAATACCGTGAATTGGGTTATTTGCCAGATGCTATGTTCAACTTTATTGCACTTTTAGGCTGGTCACCAGTTGGGGAGGAAGAAATTTTCTCTCAAGAAGAATTGATCAAAATCTTTGATCCTGAACGGTTGAGCAAATCACCAGCTGCTTTCGATGCCAAGAAATTGGAATGGGTCAATAACCAATACATGAAACAAATGGATTTGGATGAATTGACGGCAATGTGCGTTCCTTACTTGGTAAAAGCTGGCCGCATCGAAGAAACATTGACCGAAGAAAAAGCTGCTTGGTTGAAAAAAATCGTTTCCTTGTATCAACCACAAATGAGTTTTGCGGCTCAAATCGTCGATCTTTCGGAATTGTTCTTCGAAGAACATCCTGAATTAGATGATGCAGCCAAAGAAGTCTTGGCAGGGGAAACCGTACCGACGGTTTTAACAGCCTTTAAAGAAAAATTGCTGGCGATGCCAGTTGTTGAAGCTGCAGCAGTCAAAGCAGCTATCAAGGAGATCCAAAAAGAAACAGGCATCAAAGGCAAGAATTTATTCATGCCGATCCGAGTGGCAGTCTCAGGCCAAACCCATGGACCAGAACTACCGGATACCGTTGAATTATTAGGGAAAGAAAAAGCCCTTGATCATTTGAATAACGTGTTATAAACACAGCGAATAGACGAAGTACTAGCCGATTTTTTTCAGAGAGGCCACGGAAGGTGAGAGTGGTCAAAAAAGGCTAGGAAATGCACCTAGGAGTGGCTTTGGCGCAAGTCAAAGACGAAGCAGCGGACGTTACCCGCTTGAAGGCAGTGCCGAACTGCGAACAAAAGTGGGACCACGCAAAAAAGCGTCTTTTGAATAAGGAAACTTATTTGAAAGACGCTTTTTTCGTATCAAGAAGTTTGGATAAAGCAGGTGAGAAGATGACTTGGTTCAAAAAAGCAATTGCGGCAACAAAAAAACACGATCCGTCGGTGCGATCAACGTTGGAGATCATCATCACGTATCCGGGATTCCATGCCTTATTTTGGCATCGTTGGGCGCACTTTTTGTTTCAGCATCGCTGGTATTTTTTGGCAAAACTGACGGCCCAGTTTTGGCGTTTCTTGACCGGGATCGAGATTCATCCTGGTGCCCAGATCGGCCAAGGGGTCTTTATCGATCATGGGATGGGGGTCGTGATTGGGGAAACGGCGATCATTGAAGATGATGTCGTCTTGTTTCACGGAGTCACCCTGGGGGGAACCGGCAAAGAGCGGGGCAAGCGTCATCCCACGGTTAAAACCGGTGCGTTTCTCTCAGCCCATGCGCAGATCTTAGGTCCTGTCACGATCGGTGAATATGCAAAGATCGGCGCCAATGCAGTGGTTTTGAAGGATATCCCCGCAGAAGCAACTGCTGTCGGCATCCCGGCAAAGATCGTTCGAATCAAAGGAAAGAAGGTTACCCACGATGATTAAAATCTATAATACGCTGACACGAGAAAAAGAAGTGTTTCAGCCATTGGAAGAAAAGAAAGTAAAAATGTATGTTTGCGGACCCACCGTCTATAACTATATCCATATCGGGAATGGCCGCAGTACTGTTTCATTTGATACCGTACGTCGTTATTTCGAATACCGCGGCTATACAGTGGACTATTTGATGAATTTTACTGATGTCGATGATAAAATCATTCGTGCAGCAAAAGAATTAGGTACGACGGCCCCAGAAGTGGCAGAGCGTTTTATCAACGCCTTCAATGAAGATACTTCAGCGCTGAATGTCAAACCTGCTACGATGAATCCTCGTGTGATGGATCATATTGAAGACATCATTGCCTTTATTGCTGCTCTTGTAGAAAAAGGCTATGCCTATCCAGTCAATGGCGATGTTTATTACCGTACCCGTAAATTTGCTCACTATGGGCAATTAAGCGACCAATCCATCGACGAGCTGGAAGTCGGCGCAAGCCAGCGAACCGGTGAAGAACAAAAAATCAAGGAAGATCCGTTGGATTTTGCTTTGTGGAAAGCGGCAAAAGGCGATGAGATCGCTTGGGAATCTCCTTGGGGAGCCGGCCGTCCCGGCTGGCATATCGAATGCTCGGTGATGGCGACCAAACACCTAGGCGAGACCATCGATATTCATGGAGGCGGACAAGACTTGACCTTCCCTCATCATGAAAATGAGATCGCCCAAAGCGAGGCAAAAACCGGCAAGACCTTTGCCAACTATTGGATGCATAATGGCTATGTGACGATCGGTGAAGACGAAGAAAAAATGAGTAAGTCGCTGGGCAACTTCGTCACGGTGCATGAGATGGTCAAAAAAGTTGATCCACAGGTGCTGCGTTTCTTTTTGGCAACGACTCAGTACCGCCGACCAATCAAATACAGCGAAACTACCTTGCATGAAGCACAAACCAATCTGCAAAAATTGCGTACGACCTATGAAAATGCCAAATTCCGCTTGAATAGCAGTCACTATCAAGCCAGCGATGAGGAAGTCAATGCACCGGTTCTGGAAGAATTTGAAGAACGTTTCATCAAAGAAATGGACGATGATTTCAACGCGGCTAATGGGATCACAGTGGTCTATGAATTGGCGAAGTGGCTGAACTTAGCTAGCGAAGACCCAGAAACAGACTTGGCTTTATTAACCGCTGGATTAGCCAAGTTCAGCGAATGGCTGACGATTTTCGGGATTTATTTTGTATCAGAAGAATTGCTAGATGAAGAAATCGAACAGCTGATCAATGAACGAATCGCCGCCCGCAAAGCCAAAGATTTTGCCCGCAGCGACCAAATCCGTGATGAGTTGAAAGAACAAGGGATCATCTTAGAAGATACCCCGCAAGGAACCCGATGGAGACGAGAAATATGAGAGATTATAAACAATTGAATGGTTTGGCATTGGCCTATGTGGGGGATGCGGTCTATGAAGTCTATATTCGCGATTATTTAGTCGCCCAAGGCCAAACCCGACCAAACCAACTGCACCATATGGCGACCCACTATGTATCTGCCAAGGCCCAAGCAGTGTTGATCCAAAAGATGTTGGATGAAGAGATCTTGACCGAAGAAGAACATGATTTTTATCGCCGCGGCCGTAATAGTAAAAGTCATACGGGTGCCAAAAATGCCGATGTCACGACGTATCGCATCGCTACTGGCTTTGAATCGCTGATCGGGTATTTGCACCTCACGCAGCAAAAAGAACGCTTAGACGAGCTGGTAGACTGGTGTATAAAGAAAGTAGGAGAAGAAGATGCGAGAAAAACCGCAAAGAAAGCGTCCAAATAAAAAAACAGCTGGCCAATCAGAAGCCAGAAAAGAAAATAGACCGGATCGCCGCAAAGAAGCCGAGGGAGAAGCCATCGAAGATAATTTTGTCTTTGGCTATCATGCGGTTGCTGAAGCCTTGAAAGAAGGGCGAGGCAACAAGCTGTTTCTTTCTGAAGAGGCAAGGGGAGAAAAGATCGATCGTCTGAAAGAAATGGCACGGGAACAGGCAGTTCCTGTCAAATGGGTGCCAAAACAAAAGCTGGATACGATGAGTGACCAAGGGGTCCATCAAGGCATGATCTTGGCGATCACCCCTTACCAGTATTTGACCTTGGATGAATTGTTGGCCCAAACGAAAGAACAGCCGCTGTATCTGATTTTAGATAATCTAGAAGATCCCCATAATTTCGGCTCCATCATGCGAACCGCTGATGCCAGCGGCGTAGACGGGATCATCATTCCGAAACACCGTGCGGTGGGGATCACGCCGATCGTGGTGAAAACATCGACCGGCGCAGTGGAACATATCCCTGTGGCTCGAGTGACCAACTTGACCCAAGCAGTCCAGCAGCTGAAAAAAGCTGGTTTTTGGATCTTCGGTACTGATATGAGTGGCAGTGATTACCGCACATGGAATGCCCAAGGGGCGGTCGGTTTGATCATCGGTAACGAAGGTCGCGGCATGGGGGAAGGTTTGAAAAAAGAAGTGGATCAAATGCTGACGATCCCAATGACCGGGCACGTGCAGAGCTTGAACGCCAGTGTGGCGGCAGGCTTGTTGATGTATCAGGCCTTTACTAGCCGAAATGGGGCATCCCAATGAAAACCCCTTTGCTGATCGTGGATGGCTACAATATGATTGGCGCTTGGCCGGAGCTGGTTCTTTTGAAAAATCAGGACCGTTTAGAAGATGCGAGAGAAGCTTTGCTGAACCGGCTATCGAATTATGCAAAATATGAAGGCTTGAGAATCATCGTTGTTTTTGATGCCCAACTGGTGCCTGGTGTGACACAAAGTTACACCAAATATCAGCTGGAAGTTATTTTTACCGAAGAAGGAGAGACCGCCGACAGCTACATTGAACGAATCGCTGGTGAGTTAAACAATCGATTGACGCAAGTCACCGTCGCTACCAGCGATTTAGCCGAACAGTGGGTGATCTTCTCTCAAGGTGCTTTGCGAACTTCGGCACGGGAATTGTACAAAAGCGTGGAAAAAACAGAAAAAGACATCCACGAGCATCAAACCGATTTGCGGTTTGAAAATTTCCGGCGCAATTCCCCTTGGTCACCGGAACAATTAGCTGAACTTGAAAAGAAATTGCGCGACCTTAGTTAGGGACAAAGTTGGTCTGGTAAATTAGAAGATGTCCCAGCCATTTATGATACGCTCCTTTTGTAGCAAATGAAGCAAAAACAAAAGGAGTGATATCGATGCGCAGGGAAGAAGGACAAGTATCACACCCTTCTGATAGATTTGAAGAGTTGTTCAGAAAATATCGACCGATCGTTGAGATTTTGCATAAAAAATATTATCTGCGGGATTATGACTTAGATGATTGGCTGCAAGAAGGCCGGATCGTTTTTAATAAGTGTCTAAAGACTTACGATCAGGACAAAGGAACGACGCTGGGTATCTTGTTTAAGCGATCCTTTGAAAACCGTATCTGCAGCTTGTTGCGGGCGCAGCATGCCCAAAAACGCAAAGCCCAAGTCGATGCCTGCTCGCTGGAAGAAAAGCTTTCACAGGAAGGCAATCGGTTTTTGACCGATCATAATCGCTGTGCGGAAACTGCAGAGACCTATTTGTTTGTTAATGAATCGTTGGTAGAGTATCCGAAAAGTTTATCGTCTTTAGAAAGAATGGTTATAATGAATTATTTAAAAGGATTAGAACTTGATCAGATTGCGGCTCAAGAAAAGCTGTCTTACGAAAAAATAAAAAGCGCTTTCAGTCGCGGTAGGACAAAATTGATAGCGCTTATCAAAGACGTTTAACAAAAATCTTATTGAAAGTAGAATTATTTTATGGTAAACTTGAAATTTTCTGCATTTCGTGGTATAATGATGCTCGAGGTGAATGCGATGCCAACAACTTTAGCTACAATCAAGAAAGATTTAGAAGGCCGTATCGGTAGTGAGATTATGCTAGTTGCTCAGACTGGACGTAAGCGTCAAACTGAACGTCGCGGCGTTTTGACAGAAACTTATCCTTCAGTTTTTGTTGTAGATTTGGATCCAAACGAGAATTCATTCGAGCGGGTTTCTTATAGTTATTCAGATATTTTAACTAGAACTGTTGAGATTGAATTTTTATCGGAAGCTGTTTGAAACAAGAAGAGTTGACACTTTGTTGACTCTTTTTTGGTTCAACAAGATAAGGAGTGATGGGATGGCGTTTTTTCTAAAAGAGTTAGGGGAAATGACTGGGGTGGAGTTTTATCAACTTGCCCGTTTGCGCACAGCAGTTTTTGTGGTGGAACAAGCGTGTGCGTATCAGGAGATCGATGCGATCGATGCACAGGCCAAACATTTATGGGCCCTTGATGAGGACGGGCAGGTCGTTTCATACGCCCGTATTTTCCAGCAGGAACAAACGGTGCATTTTGGTCGGATCATTGTGGCACCGGCATACCGGGGGCAAAAAGAAGGCCATCGTCTGATCAAAGAAGTTTTGCATCGCATTGAGCAGTGTTATCCGGCTTTGCCTATTGAGATCGAAGCACAAGCCCACTTAGAAAAATTCTACGGCCAGTATGGCTTTAAAACCATTACACCGCCTTTTTATGAAGACGGGATCCTGCATGTCGGGATGAAAAAAGAAGCAAGCACAGCGACTCTCTAGAGCGGTTCGCCGTGCTTGCTTCTTTTAGTGCTATGATTGATGGATCGGATGAATCCGAATTGCTTCTTTTGTCCTTAATGACAAAGAGCCGGTTTCTTATCTGATCGTATCGTCCAATGATGTTGGACGTGGATCAACGGTGTTGGCAGTAGGCGTTTGCGCTTTTAAAAGATCACGAATCTCTTCTAAATAATCCTCTGCAGTGATTTCTGGTACTTCGTCTTCCTCAGGTTGTTGTTTCAGATTGCGTAATTTGTTCACTGCTTTGACAATCAAGAACAAGACAAATGCGGTAATCAAGAACGTAATAATGGCAGTGATGACGCGGCCAAAATCAAAGACTACATTTTTGGCGGGTTCAAAGACCAAGCCAGAAAAGGCATCGGCGTTACCGAAGAGTGATAAGATCCATGAAACCAATGGTGTCAGCAATCCTTCAACTAAACTAGTGACGATTGCGGTGAAGGCACTCCCGATTACGACCCCGATCGCCAAGTCAATGACGTTTCCTCGTAAAATAAATTCTTTAAATTCTTTAATCATCCTGTATCCTCCCTTCTAAATCTTACTGACAGTATAGCGAAAAATGCAAGATTTATAAAAAAAAACGCTCGCTGCAGCAGGTTTGATCAATGAGCCAAGGAGAAAGTTTGTCAGCTATGCTATAATTGAAGAGATAATTTTGCTTCTAGAAGGGGTGTCACATGTCTATTGAATTAAAAAAAGGTGTTCGGTTAACGGTGCTGCCGACCAAAAAGTATAAAACGATCCGTTTTTTCGTTCGGTTCACTGCACCATTGCAGGCCGAAATGACCGCCAAACGGACTTTATTGACTAGTTTATTAGAAACGACTAGTTTGGCTTATCCGACGCAGACCGCATTTAGCAGTCAACTGGCGGAGCTTTACGGTGCCAGCTTTGGAATGAATGTCAACAAACGGGGCAATCTGCATCAAATCAATGCAGCGATGTCCTTTGTCAACGGGAAGTATGTGTCAGATGAAGCAGTCTTGCCGCAAGCAGCCGCTTTTTTAGCAGAAGTTTTGTTCCATCCGAATGCCCACGAGGAGCAATTTGAGGAAAAGAACTTTACCATCGAAAAGCACAACTTGATCGCCTATATGAACAGCGTGGCAGAAGATAAGCAAGCATTGGCTTCTTTAGGGCTGCAAGAGTTGTATTTCGAAAACGATCAGAATCAGAAGTATCCGAGCTTTGGCCGTCCCCAAGACTTAGAAGCTGTGACCGCAAAAGAGCTTTACCAAACCTATCGCTCAATGATGGACAATGACCAAATCGATCTTTTTGTGATCGGCGATGTGGTTGAAGCAGAAGTCGCGGAGATTTTCCAGAACATGGCCTTTACCGATCGGCCAGACCAAGCAATACCGGTCTTTTATCAGCAAGCGGCGGAAAATATCATTCGCGAGAAAATCTTGCGGGAACCAATCATTCAAGCCAAATTGAACTTAGGCTATCATACTGGCGTGTATTATGACCAAGCCGAGCGGATCGCCTTTATGGTCTTCAACGGGTTGTTTGGCGGATTCCCTCATTCAAAACTGTTTATGAATGTCCGAGAGAAAGAAAGTTTGGCTTATTATGCTTCCAGCAGTATCGATACGTTTCGCGGGTACTTGTCGGTCCAAACAGGAATCGACGGCAAAAACCGCGACAAGGTCTTCAAATTGATCGAACAACAGCTGCAAAGCTTGCAGCGTGGCGAAGTCACAGCGGAAGAACTGGCACAAACAAAAGCGATGTTGAAAAACCAGTACTTGCTTTCGTTGGATAACCCACAAGCACTGATCGAAACAGCCTATCTGAATCAGTGGGTACCGAATACGAAAATGACGGAAGATGAATTTATGCAGAAATTGGCTCAAGTGACCGTAGCAGATGTCCAAGCATTGGCCAAAAACGTGTCCTTGCAAGCTGTATTCTTCCTGGATAAGGAGACGACCCATGAATAAAAAAGTCTATCAGCAAATCAATGAGACCCTTTATGAAGAAGTATTGCCAAACGGCTTGAAAGTTTATTTGCTGCCAAAAGCCGATTTCCATAAAACTTACGGACTTTTCAGTACGAACTATGGCTCTGTCGACAATCATTTCGGGTTTTCACCCGAAGCATTGCATCAAGTTCCAGATGGCATTGCCCATTTTCTAGAGCACAAACTGTTTGAAAAAGAAGACGGCGATGTCTTTCAAACCTTTGGTCAGCAGGGGGCTTCTGCCAATGCCTTTACCAGTTTCACGAAAACCAGCTACCTTTTTTCGGCAACCGATCAAATCAAGCTGAACCTTGAAACGTTGATTGATTTCGTTCAAGCCCCGTATTTCACAGAAGAAACCGTTGAAAAAGAAAAAGGGATCATTGGCCAAGAAATCCAAATGTATGATGACGATCCGAACTGGCAGCAGTTTTTCGGCATCATCAAAAATTTGTATCCGAAGCACCCCCTGCATATCGATATCGCTGGTACGGTGGAAAGCATTGCGCAGATCACCGCAGAAGACTTGTATCTTTGCTACAATACCTTCTATCACCCAAGCAACATGACACTTTTTGTGGTAGGCAATATCAATCCGGAAGAAACGATGGCGTGGATTCGGACCAATCAAGCGGCCAAGACCTTTCCAGAAACGCAAGCGATCATTCGCCAGTTTCCTGAAGAAACCTTTGCCGATATTCAAGCAGAATCAAGCCTTACCATGCCAGTGACACGTGCTAAAGGCGTGTTAGGGATCAAAGGGGACTTGAACAAACTGCCGGAATCAGGAAGAGAGCTCTTATGCTTCAAAAATGCGTTGAACCTTTTCTGCCAATTGGTTTTAGGCAATACTTCCGCCAATTATTTACGTCTGTATGATCAAGGCATCATCGATGACACGTTTGGATTTGAAGTGAACTTGGATCGCGGCTTTTACTTTGCCGATTTCTCGGGGGATTCTGAAGAGCCAAAAGAAATGTTGGCAGAGATCGAAGCGATCTTAATGAATTTCCAGCACGACCCAGGGATTAATGAAGAAAACTTGACGTTATTGAAGAAGAAAATGCTAGGGAAATACTTCCAATCACTGAACTCATTGGAGTTTATTGCAAACCAGTTTACCCAAAGCTTATTCGGTGAAACGACGCTCTTTGATCTACCGGAGGTGATCCAATCGATCACTTTGGAAGATGTTCAGCAAGCGGCTCGTTCCTTTATCGATCCTAAAGCGTTTAGCCGTTTTTACATGTATCCAACGGAAAAAGCCTAAGCGAAGGCTGGTTTTGTCAAATAGCTGTCATTTAAGCGACACTGAATGATTCAAGGAGGAAGGCCCAACAGCTCAAGGGCTGCCCAACTCCTAGATCATTCAGTGTTTTCTTTTTGCGTCAAAGGGTGTTTTTTTCTTGCATTTTGATGCCAATTTGGCGAAAAGTATTAAAATTTGTTTGCGAGTTGTGGTTAGGCTATCCTCAGACTTTTTCTTTTATGGTATTCTTTAATTATTGAAGCAAAATCTTTTTTTGTTTTTTTGCAAAAAATCACGGAAAAAATGTTATATTTAGTAGACGGCGCGCCCAGATGGAAATCGGCGTGACGGAGTTTTTTTTATTGACTGATACAGGGAACCCCTGTTTTAAAATGATAGAGCAGCTTTGCTGACCTTACGACAAGCAGCGAAGCGATTTTAGGGCTTTTTTTAAAGATGAATAAAAGACTGGAGTAGATGATCGAGTGGCCAACGAAACAACGATTGGAGCAAAATTACGGCAAGCCCGTTTAGATAAGAACATTTCATTGATTGAATTACAACAAATGACAAAGATCCAAAAACGCTATTTAGAAGCAATTGAAGCGGAGCGTTTTGATCAATTGCCAGGCACTTTTTATGTCCGCGCGTTTATTCGCCAATATGCAGCAGCGGTTGGAGAAGACGGCGACAAATTGGTGGCCGTTTTTGATGGCAAAGATACGTTAGACGCCCCCTTACCAAAAAGACCGCAGCCTGAAACCGTCAGCGGCTCACGAAAAGCACAGCACGTAGAAGAAAAAAGCGGCTCATTTGTCGTCCGCTATTTGCCGATGATTCTATTAGGCCTGGTTGCCATTACGATCGTGAGTATCGTGGGCTACATGGCTTGGCAAGACCGTAATACAACACCGATGATCCAAGGGAGTTCTTCTCTCGTGGTAGAAAATTCGGCGTCTACAGCTTCCACCACGACAAGTACGGAAGAAACCAGTACTTCGAGTGAAGCGACGGAGTCCTCAAGTACGACGGAATCCAGCGAAGCGAAAATGACGATGACGGCTAGCGATTCCACGCAATCCTCGATCACGATCACGATGAAAGATGCGGAAAACCCTATTGAATTGGCATTTACTGGGCTAGATGCTTCTTGTTGGGTCGGTGTACAAGTTGACAATGCTTATGTGTACCAATACACTCTACAAGCAGGGGAAACGCAATCAATGACGCTGCCAGAAGGCGCCACGAATGCGACTTTGACCCTGGGAGCAAGCCAAAATATCTCCATCAAGGCCAATGGACAGGAAGTGGACTTTTCTGATCCGCAATTTGAATTGTTACAAAAGACGGTCCGTCTCGTGATTGAATACCAAGACGATGCGGCATAAATCTGACAAATGCGCCTTATTGAGGTATCATTAGCTAAAAAGTTATCTGTTGCACCCGACTGGTGAAAAGCAGAAGTAGTGGCATGATTTGCCGTTATTTCGTACAATAGTCGGCAGAGAGGAGTCTATTTCGTGAATTTACCCAATCAATTAACTGTATTACGGATCATTATGATCCCCATCTTTATTTTGGTCTTGGTTTTGCCGATCGATCTTGGCACGCTGACCGTTGGTACGACACAATTAGAAAACACGCACCTTATTGCAGCGATCCTTTTTGCGGCAGCCAGCATTACGGACTGGCTAGATGGCAAGATCGCTCGTTCCAGAGGCCTTGTTACCAACTTCGGGAAGTTTGCTGACCCGTTAGCAGATAAAATGCTCGTCATGACGGCTTTTATCATGCTGGTCGAATTAGACAAAGCCCCAGGCTGGGTAGTTTCGATCATCGTTTGCCGTGAGTTGGCAGTGACAGGTTTACGCTTGTTGTTAGTGGAACAAAGTGGCGAAGTCATGGCTGCTGCGTGGCCGGGGAAAATCAAAACCGCGACACAAATGGTTGCGATCATTTTCTTGTTCTTGAACAACATTCCCTTTTCAATGATCGGTTTACCTGTCGATCAAATCATGTTGTATCTATGCCTGATCTTCACGATCTATTCCGGGGTCGATTATTTCATAAAAAATACGAATGTTTTTAAAGATTCTATGTAAAAGTTCTAGATCTAGATAAAGAAGCGATAAAAACAAGGATACAAGTCACGAAAGTTCAGAAGTTTTCTGGACTTTTTTTGTCAATATGAAAGACTTTTACGTATCTGATAAATGAAGGAGTAAAAGAATGAAAGCAGAAATTATTGCAGTCGGGACCGAATTACTTTTAGGACAGGTGGTGAATACGAACGCGACCTTCTTGTCAGAAGAACTGGCAAGTCTAGGGATCGATGTTTTTTATCATAGTGTTGTCGGGGACAACCCCAATCGCTTAGAGGAATTGCTGACGATCGCCGACAAACGCAGCGACTTGATCGTGCTGTGCGGCGGCTTAGGGCCCACCGACGATGACTTGACGAAACAAGTCACTGCCCGCCATGTGGGACAGGAATTAGTGCGAGATGAACCAGGTTATCACCAATTGAAAGCCTTCTTTGAAAACAGTCAACGGAGGATGACGGAAAACAATTTGCGGCAGACCTTAGTCTTCAAAGACGGTGTGTCTTTGCCAAATCCCAATGGACTAGCGATCGGGATCTTTTATCAGACAGCCGCTACCAGTTATTTGCTGCTGCCGGGACCGCCAAGTGAACTGCAGGCGATGTTTCTTACCCACGCAAAACCACTTCTGTTAGAGCAGTTTCCCCAAGAAGAAGTCTTGCTTTCTCGCGTTTTGCGCTATTACGGGATCGGGGAATCGGCGTTGGTCACAGAATTGGCCGATTTGATCGAGAATCAAGTCAATCCCACCATTGCTCCTTATGCCAAACCCAATGAGGTCACGTTGCGTCTGACGGTCAAAACCGCAGACGAGGCGCAAGGGATCAAACAATTGGATGCATTAGAAGAAACCGTCCAAGCACGGGTCGGTGCGTATTTCTATGGATATGGGGAACAAAATTCGCTGGCAGAAACAGTCGTCGAGCTACTGATCGAGAAAAAGAAAACCGTCACCGCAGCGGAAAGTTTGACCGCTGGTTTGTTCCAAGCGACCCTAGGAGGGATTCCTGGCGTCTCTGAGGTGTTTCCCGGTGGGTTCGTGACATATTCTGCTGGAACAAAAAGCAAGCTCTTAGGCATCGATCCAGCGCTTTTAGAAAGCTATGGGACTGTTAGTCAGGAATGTGCGGAAGCAATGGCCGTCTATGCCCGCAAACAAGCAGAGACCGATTATGCGGTGGCGTTTACTGGTGTTGCTGGTCCGGACGAACTAGAAGGCCAGCCCAAAGGCACTGTTTGGATCGCCTTAGCTTCTGACAAAGGCGTCTCGAGCCAGCTGTATCACTTCAACCGCGACCGCGCCTATATTCGGCATAGTGCTGTCATGGCAGGCTTAAATCAAATACGTAAGGAATTATTAAATTAATGCGAATGTTTGTTCGTTTTTTCTTGCAATTTCCCTTCAGAAGGACTATTATTATCTTATGAACGACACACGAAAGTGATGAATATAAGGAGGATTATCCGTTTGGCAGATGATCGTAAAGCAGCCTTAGATGCTGCACTAAAGAAGATTGAAAAGAACTATGGTAAAGGTGCCATCATGAAGCTTGGCGAAAAAGTTGATCAACAAATTTCAACGATCCCAAGTGGTTCATTGGCCTTGGATGTTGCATTAGGTGTAGGTGGTTACCCACGAGGACGGATCGTAGAAGTTTACGGCCCAGAAAGTTCTGGTAAAACGACAGTTGCTTTACATGCCATTGCGGAAGTCCAAAAAAATGGCGGAACAGCAGCATTTATCGATGCCGAACATGCGTTAGATCCTCAGTATGCGCAAAAATTAGGTGTAAATATCGATGATCTTTTGTTATCACAACCAGATACAGGGGAACAAGGATTAGAGATCGCTGACGCCTTAGTTTCAAGTGGTGCGGTTGATATCGTAGTTATTGACTCGGTAGCAGCTTTAGTCCCACGGGCGGAGATCGATGGTGAAATGGGTGATACCCACGTTGGTTTGCAAGCTCGTTTGATGTCACAAGCATTACGGAAACTTTCTGGTTCCATCAACAAAACGAAAACGATCGCGATCTTTATCAACCAAATTCGCGAAAAAGTTGGGATTATGTTTGGGAATCCAGAAACGACACCTGGTGGACGTGCGTTGAAATTCTATTCAACCATCCGTTTGGAAGTACGTCGTGCTGAGCAATTGAAATCCGGTACAGATATCATCGGGAACCGCACGAAGATCAAAGTAGTCAAAAACAAAGTAGCGCCACCATTTAAAGTAGCGGAAGTCGACATGATGTATGGTCTAGGTATTTCACAAGAAGGTGAATTATTGGATATGGCCGTGGAACAAGACATCGTTGATAAAAGCGGTGCGTGGTATGCCTATAAAGGGGATCGCATCGGTCAAGGTCGTGAAAACGCCAAAAACTATATGCGTGAACACCAAGAAATGATGCTAGAAGTTTCTGCTCGCGTCCGCGATGCTTACGGGATTGGAACAGGAGAGACCGTAACCCTCGAGGAAGCGCAAGAAGAATTACCATTAGACGAATAAGTCTTGAAAAAGCCAAACAACGAGGTTGTTTGGCTTTTTTGTGGCTTTTTGCTAGATTCATCTATTGTTGAAAAAACATCCGTAAAAAGGAAGGGTTGCGAAAGTTTACTTTATTATTTAAAGTTGACACTCTTGTGTTCAAACATTAGAATAAACGTATGTGGATTTCCACATAAGAAGTAGCGAATTGATAATTTTGTTATCCTTTGTTAATCAAAATTACAAAATATTTAAAAAGATAGTATGGAGGTGGATTCATTGGAACTACTTTACATTCTCCTCGCTATCATCGGTTTAATTGTCGGTCTTGGATTAGGAGTTTATGTGACGAAATCTCGTCATGAGAAAGAAATCAACGGCGCCCAAAATTCTGCAGCTGGAATTATCGAAAGCGCTAAGAAAGAAGCAGAAACTCTTAAAAAAGAAGCATTGTTAGAAGCTAAGGAAGAAAATCAGAAGTATCGGTCAGAGATTGAAAGTGAGTTGAAAGAAAGCAAACTTGATTTAAAATCACAAGAAAATCGTTTACTCCAAAGAGAACAAGTACTTGATCGTAAGGACGATTCTTTGGAAAAACGAGAACGCTCACTTGAAGATAAAGAAGGCAGACTTAGTGAGAAACAACAATTAATTGACGAGCGAGAAAAAGAAGTAGAAAACTTAATCGATGGACAACAGAAAGAATTAGAGCGCATCGCCGCGCTGTCTAGAGATGAAGCAAAAGAGTTGATCATGAAATCAACGGAAGAGGAATTGAACCATGAATTAACGATCATGGTCAAAGAATCTGAACAGCGTGCGAAGGAAGAAGCAGATCGAAAAGCAAAAAATCTCTTGTCCCTAGCAATCCAACGTTGTGCCGCAGACCAAGTGTCTGAAACCACGGTATCGGTCGTATCATTACCAAATGATGAGATGAAAGGTCGAATCATCGGAAGAGAAGGTCGGAACATTCGGACCCTTGAAACATTGACAGGGATCGATTTGATCATCGATGACACGCCAGAAGCAGTCGTCTTATCAGGATTTGATCCGATTCGCCGTGAAATTGCTCGTATGACCCTTGAAAAACTGATTCAAGACGGCCGGATCCATCCAGCTCGAATTGAAGAAATGGTCGAAAAATCTCGGAAAGAAATGGATGAGCATATTCGTGAATATGGGGAACAAGCAGCCTTTGAAGTCGGTGCTCACACCCTTCATCCAGACTTGATCAAGATTTTAGGTCGTTTGCGTTTCCGTACCAGCTACGGACAAAACGTCTTGAACCACTCGATCGAAGTCGCAAAACTAACCGGTGTTCTTGCCGCAGAATTAGGCGAAGATATTCAGTTAGCCAAACGTGCCGGACTCTTGCATGATATCGGGAAAGCCCTTGACCATGAAATCGAAGGCTCTCACGTTGAGATCGGGGCTGAGTTAGCTGCCAAATACAAAGAAAATGGTGTGGTGATCAATGCGATCGCTTCTCACCATGGAGATGTTGAAGCAACATCGGTTATCTCTGTTTTAGTTGCAGCCGCAGATGCCTTGTCAGCAGCGCGTCCAGGTGCCCGCAGCGAATCATTGGAAAATTATATTCGCCGCTTGCAAAACCTAGAAAATATCGCCAACGGCTTCAAAGGTGTCGATTCCAGTTTTGCCGTCCAAGCCGGACGTGAAGTCCGTGTAATGGTCAAACCAGAAGAGATTTCTGATTTGGATGCTGTACGATTGGTTCGCGACATCCGCAAGAAGATCGAAGACGATTTGGATTACCCAGGTCATATCAAAGTAACCGTTATTCGCGAGACCCGCGCAACGGATTACGCCAAATAGCAAGCAAAAGCAGTATCCTCTCAGAGGGTACTGCTTTTTTTGTGTGGCTGACTGTTAATAAGGACGACTGAGTTGTTCAAAATCAACTGTGCTTTTCATCAGTCCCATAAATGATTGAGCCTTTTTTGTTCGTCGGCAGCCAAACGCCGGGAAAGCAAAAGGATGAATCGTTAGCGACAGAGGCGAAAAGAGGAAGGATCGATCCAGCATCATCTCGAGAGGGGTGGATTGAAACATAAAACAGACCCAGACTTCTCGGTGAAGTCTAGGTCTGTTTTGTCTTTTTCAAGTCTATACGTCCATCAAATCTTGCGTCGACGGGCAAAGTCCACAAAGCGGAATTTATCCAGTCGGTGGATCGATTCGGTGTATTCAAAACAGCGCGTGTCTTCTAGATACACGAGGCTGCGAACCGTAACGACATGCTGATCTTCAGGACGCAGATCCATTAGATCCCGCAATTCTTTGTTGACGGGGTCAACAGTGATTTCTTTTTGTGCATAAGCGATCTCAAGGCCAAGATCATTTTCAAAGTAATCAAAAATCGATACTTTCGCTCGGTTTTCTGGCAACTCTTCGATGATAGAAGCATCAAGGTAATCTTTATCCAAAATCACCACTTCTCCATCGATTCTCCGCTGACGGATCAGTTTCCATGCCTCAGAAGCGACAGGCCAACCAGTGGTCTCGTGCAGCTTTGGCGAAACGGCGATCTTACGGATCTCGACAACCTTTGTTTCACTAGGAATGCGTTGGGTATCTTGCAGCTCACGAAAACTCGTCAAGCCGGAAATTGGGAAATCAAAGCGATTCAAGTCTAAAACGATCGAACCTTTCCCTTGTTTCTTTTGGATATAACCAGCATCCCGCAATAAATTCAATGCCTTACGGACAGTCTCGCGGGAGACACCATAAGTTTTGATCAATTGGTTTTCGCTAGGCAGCAAAGAATGCGGAGGGTATTCGTTTGCTAGAATTTTTTGTTCTAAATCTAAAAATATCTCTTTGAACTTGTTCATCGGATTGCCCCCTCTTTGGCTATTATAGCGAGGCCAATTTGGAAATGCAATCGACTATTTCGCCAAAAGTTCGTCAATGTTTAGATCCGTCAATTTTTCAACGATCACATCTGCACCGTGTAGTTCTTCTCCTGAATAAACGCCTACCGCGTACATACCAGCAGCTTTGATGCCGTCGATCCCTGCTTGAGCATCTTCAAACCCAACTGCTTCTGCCGGTTCAATGCCTAGTGCTAGCGCTGCTTGGATAAAGATTTCTGGATCTGGTTTGCCTTTTTTCAAGGTTGCTGGGTCAACGATCGTATCAAAGTCTTGCATGACACCTAGTTTGTCCAAAATAAACGGCGCATTCTTGGATGCCGAAGCGATGGCACAAGGAATATTTTTTGCTTTGGCTTCATCAAGGAACGTCTTTACCCCCGGCAATAGATCATCAGGAGTCAAGCTTTGTAATAATTGTACATAGTGGGTATTTTTCTTTGTCGCTAAGGCTTCTTTTTCGACTTCTGTGTAGGCATCATTTTTGTTGCCTAGTGTTAAGATTCGCTCTAAAGAATCCATGCGGCTAATGCCTTTTAACTGCTCATTGAATTTCAAATCGATCTCGATCCCAATCTCCGCAGCTAATTCTTTCCATGCGATGTAGTGGTATTTAGCTGTATCCGTGATAACGCCGTCTAAATCAAAAACAAATCCTTTTTTCATGTGTAAAACTCCTTTTAGTAAGTAATCGTTGCTTCTTTCTTTGCTTCTAGAGAAACTTGCTGCCCATTCACTAAGATCGTGACTGGCTGATCAGCGGTGATCGTCAATGTTTCATGTGTAACATTCAATGCAAAGCGGGTGCCGCGAACTTCTAGCTGAAAGGCTAAGCTGTCCCAAGCTTTTGGCAAGTTTGGTGTGATCTGCAGTTGCTCTTCTCGAATATCAATCCCAGCAAAAGTGGTTAACGGAATAAACAACGTAGCGGCCATGACACCGGCGTGAATGCCTTCTGCCGTGGTCCCGCCTTGGATATCACGATAATCAGAAGAGAGGGCTTCTTGGTATAACGACCAAGCCAATTCCTGATCATCCACCATTGCCGCTAACTGAGCGTGAACGATCCGCGACAAAGTCGAGCCGTGGGAGGTGCGAGCCAAATAATAATGGAGATTTTTTTCAATATAGTCTGTTGGCAGTTGGTAAGAAAGATCCGCCAAAATTTGATTGACTTGCTCTTTTGAGAAATTATAGAAAATCATCAAACTATCGGCTTGTTTCGCGACTTTGTAGCTGTCAGCACTCTTGCCTTCAGCGTTTAGGATGCGATCCATCCGATAAATGTTGCCATATTTCTCTTTATAATGGGCCCAATCCAGATCTTCCAACTGGAAGTACCCTTCAAACTGTGCGATGATGCCTTCGTGATCGATCTCTAAGCCTAATTTGGTACGAATATCTGCCATAGCAGCAATATCCGCTGGGGTTAAAGCCGTTTTCTCCAATACTGCTTGGAAGCTCTCTGCTGATAGTTGTTGTTGGAGGTTCTCGATCTCTTCAAACAACCATACTACCATCATATTGGTATAGGCGTTGTTTTTCAAGCCGCCTTGTTCACTATTTGGGTAGCTTTCATGAAATTCATCTGGTCCCATGACTTTATCGATAAAGTAACGTTGAGCAGTATCATCCCAGGTGGCAGCACTTTGCCAGAAATGGGCGACTTCTAACATCAATTCTAATCCATATTGTTCCATAAAGGGACGGTCTTGTGTGTTGTGCCAATATTGCCAAATGTTATAAGCGATCGCTAAGGAGACGTGGCGCTGCAAGCGACTGTGGTCTTCTTTCCATTCGCCGCTGATAGGATTCAAATGCAGTTCTTGGGATTGCTCACTGCCATCCAAGCCTGATTGCCATGGGAACATGGCGCCTTGGTAACCGGCTTTTTGGGCGTCTTTTTTGGCAGCAGCTAAGCGGCGGTAGCGATACAGCAAAATTTCTTTGGCGGTGTCAGGAAAATGTAGAATGTAAAAGGGTAAGATAAACAGTTCATCCCAGAAAATATGACCGCGATAGGCTTCACCATGTAGGCCACGGGCAGTGATACTGGCATCTAAGGACTCCTGATAAGCATTCGGTGCTGCGGAGACCAGCAGATGATACGTATGCAGATTCAGCATTTTTTGCGACATCAAGTCACCAGTGACTTCGATGGCCGCTTTCGCCCATAATTCAGCCCAGGCTTGTTTTGAGGCGGTATACATCGTCGCAAAATCAGGTAATGCTAAGGAAGAAAACGTAAATGCCGGTTGCGGATCCTCTTGCCGATAAGCGGCAGCAGTGACTGATTTTTCGACCCGATAAGTTTGTCCATCCGTCACCTCAAGGGCTACTTGCTGACGGACGAGCTGGTCGTTTGTTTCAGCGTGCAGCTCAGCCAATGGCAGGTCCTTTGAAAACAGTTCAGAGGATTGGACAACGGTAATCTGTGATTGGTTAGTGGTGACCACTAAATGCGCTTTGTTTTGTTCAGCTGCTGTCTCTTTCACGGTCAAATGCTGGTTGGTTAAGCTACGGTAACGAGCGACGTTATAGTTATAGACCGATCCGTCGGCTTCACTGACGAAAGTAACGGTGCCGGAAAAGTTCAGCGGGGTAAACTGATAGACCAAGCTATATTGGTGAACGTCTTGCATATTGGCGATTTTCTTCGTTTCGATTCGCAGACGCTTTTGTTTTTTTGTTTCAATTTCTGCCACTGATTGGAACAAGCCGGTCTTCAGATCTAATGTCCGTTTAAAGGAAAGAAGCTGATTGTTGGCAATGTTGATCACTTCATCATCGATCTTCACGTACATTTTTTGCAGATTCGGTGCATTGACGAAGTCTTCATTGCTGATGGTATGACCAGAAACATCCGATTCTACCGTATTGTAAAGACTTGCTAAATACAGCCCTGGATAGTTCGCTTCACAAATGGTCATCTCAGGCGTCGTGCCTCGCAGCCCTAGATAGCCGTTGCCGACGGTTAAAAGTGACTCCACCGAGTATTCATCTTTACCAGGGGTGTAGCCATAGTATTCGAGGTTCCAAGGAATTTCAGCACTTTTTTCTTCATACTGTTCTTTCGTGGTGCAAACAAAGGGACGATTCAATTTTTCTGTCAACCATTGGTCCAGTGAAAAAGTCCCTTCTTCATTCGTAAACACCAGCGATTCAGAGACGATCCCGCCACCTTCCATTTTCTGCAGCTGCGCGGTCAGTGCAGCAACTCGTTCACTGTCTGTCCCAGAAAACGGATAGGTCGTACCGGTTTGATCCGTTAACAGCCATTCTTCCTTAGACAATATAATCGTATTCACAATAGTTGTCCTCCTTTAAACTTGTCTATACATGCAAGATGATTATAACGTAATTTGTAAGCTATTTCAATTTATCTCACCTGTTTTTTTATTCTTTTTTGTTAAATAAACAGTAAATAAAGTCATTGGCAATATTATTTTATATTAATCAAATATTTTAAAAAACGTTTATTTATTAAGGTTTTAATACGGTACCTTTTCTATTCACTTGTATTGTTTGTAGAAAAAGTGAAAAAAATTGGTTTGAAACGCTTGCAATATCAAAACTATCAAGTTATGATTAGTGCGTAATTAAAACATATATATACAAGTGGATATGAAAGGGGTTTATTAATTATGGGAAAGTATCGTGATGATGCTGAGAAGCTGCTGGAATATGTTGGCGGCAAAGAAAATATCGCCGCAGTAACACATTGCGCGACACGGATGCGTTTTGTTTTGAACGATCAGACAAAAGCAAACGAAAAGGCAATTGAAGAAATTCCAAGTGTCAAAGGGATGTTTACGAATGCGGGACAATTCCAAGTCATTATCGGCAATGATGTCTCAACGTTTTACAATGATTTTACCGATGTATCAGGAATAGAAGGTGTTTCTAAAGAACAAAGCAAAGCGATTGCAAAAAACAATCAAAATATCGTGCAACGAGCGATTGCTACGTTAGCTGAGATCTTTACCCCGTTATTACCAGCGATTATTGTTGGTGGTTTGATGCTAGGGCTGAGAAATTTCTTAGAAGGTGTACCGTTAGAAGCTCTAGGTGGACAAACCATTACGCAAGCTTCTACTTTTTGGAACGGTGTCAACGGCTTTTTATGGCTGCCCTGTGAAGCGATCTTTCACTTTCTACCAGTAGGGATTACCTGGAGTATTACACGTAAGATGGGAACCACGCAAATATTAGGGATTGTTTTAGGGATTACATTGGTTTCACCGCAATTATTAAATGCTTATTCAGTAAGTTCAACTTCTGCTGCAGAAATCGCCCAAAATTATACGTGGGACTTCGGGTTCTTCACTATTGATAAAATTGGGTATCAAGCACAAGTGATCCCAGCAATGCTGGCAGGTTTCTTATTGGTTTATCTTGAAAGATTCTTCCGGAAATGGATTCCAGAAGCGGTTTCAATGATCTTCGTTCCATTGTTCTCATTGCTGCCAACTATTTTAGCAGCTCACATGGTATTAGGTCCAATCGGTTGGCAAATCGGATCAGGCATTTCTTGGGTCGTAAATGCTGGCTTGACCTCACCATTAAACTGGTTATTTGGTTTCATTTTCGGTGGCTTGTATGCGCCTTTGGTTATTACCGGATTGCATCATACAACGCTAGCGATCGACTCTCAATTAGTAGCGGATTTTGGGACAACAAACCTTTGGCCAATGATCATGCTGTCAAATATTGCGCAAGGTACGGCAGTATTGGCGATTTGGTTCCTTCACCGTGGCAATAAAAAAGAAGAACAAGTCTCTGTTCCAGCAACGATTTCTGCTTACATGGGGGTTACTGAACCAGCGATGTTCGGGATCAATTTGAAATATGTTTACCCATTTGTCGCAGCAATGGTAGGTTCTGCCTTCGGTGGAATGCTGATCACTGCAACGAATACCCGTGCATTAGGTATTGGTGTAGGGGGACTGCCTGGCTTCTTATCATTTAAAATTGAAAACTATCCAATGGTCTTCATCTCAATGGCGGTGACGATTGCGATCACTTTTGTTTGCACTATCGTCTTTAGAAAAGTTACCTTCTTAAATAAATTAGAACCGCAATTGGCTGCTGATACAGCTGCAGCAGCGGCTGTTGCACCAACGACTGCTGCACCGACAACTGCAGCCCCAGAAGCAACACAAGTTTCAGAAGAAACCCTTTATGCTCCAGCTGATGGGAAAGTAGTTGCCATCACTGAAGTTTCTGACCCTGTCTTTTCTCAAAAAATGATGGGTGACGGCTTTGCTGTTCAGCCAACGAACGGAACGATTTATGCTCCTGTTGCAGGTACGATCTCTAGCATTTTTGAAACGAAACATGCAATCGGGATTTTAACGCCTGGTGGCGCGGAAGTTCTCGTCCACATGGGCTTGGATACTGTAGAACTAAAAGGTGCGCCATTTGAGGTTCTTGTTTCTGAAGGTGATACGGTCACACCAGAAACGAAGCTTGCAGTGATGGATCTAGATGCCGTTATCGCAGCTGGCAAACAGACAGATGTTTTGACGGTCATCACGAATGCCGAAAAAGTGCGTCAGCTTTCATTGACGACTACAGGCACAGTGACAGCCAAAACAGCGGTTGGTTCAGCTGAATTAAACTAAAAAAATAATCCGTTTCCGAGAGCGCCCTTTGACTAAGAAGGGGAATCGGAAGCGGATTTTTTTATGGGCCGTCCTCAAGGGAGGGCGGCTTTTTTTCGTTGTTTTTCAATTGGCAAAGCCGCAGTTAGCTGACAGCTTTTTTGTCGGTGTTTTTGCGGAAGTAGTTAATCGTTAATAGGAAAGTCAGTAAGACCAAGGCCCACAAAAAGAATAAGGCGATTTGAGAGCCGATGACCGTCCCTTGGGTGTAATCGGTCGCCGCATTTTGTGCCAAATTGATAATGGTCGCCACCACAGCCGTCGCCACTGCACCAGAAAATTGCTGTAGCGTATTAAAGATCGCATTACCGTCCGCGTACAACGCAGGAGTCAGCTTGTTTAAGCCGGTGGTCATCATATTGCTGTAGGCTAAGCCGATCCCGATCATGTAAAAGACATGTCCAGCAACTAGGCTCCAAATGAAAGGCGAACGCAAAACGAGGGCTAAGGCAAGCCAACCGATGGCAATCAACGTCAAACCAGACAGGATCGGTTTTTTCGGTCCAACTTTATCCAGCAACCGACCAGAGATCGGCGCAAGGATCGCCCCGATGGCCGCCCCGGGCAGCATAACTAATCCTGCAGTAAAGGCATCTTTTCCCAAAGCGAGTTGGACAAAGTTCGGCAAGACAAAGGAAATGCCCAGTAAAAGGAACTGACAAACAAGAAAGCCAAACAGAAACAAACTGAAGCTACGGTTTTTCAAAACAGCCAAACGAATCAAAGGGTTCGGGCCTTTTGAGCGTTGATAAAACAAGCCAGCACCAATGAAACCGAAAAGCAGCGGCAGTAGACTCGCTAAGGTGCCTACTTGATTCAAGAACAATAAGAAGCCGCTGAACATCAAGACGATTCCTAATACACTCAGTAAATCCAGGGAAGTGTCTTTTGCCCCAGCCGTTTTAGGGATCGAGTAAAGGCCGAGTACTAGGGAGATCAGCAAGACTGGGATCAAGAAAAGAAAGATCGCATTCCAAGACCAATGGGCGGTCAATAAGCCCCCATATGTCGGTCCGATCGCTGGAGCGATGGAAGTGGTCAAATTCCCTAAGCCGATTGCCGCTCCCCGTTTTTCAAAGGGGGAGTAAGTCAAAATGATGTGGAACATCAAAGGCAGTGCGATCCCTGTGCTGGCACCTTGGAAAAAGCGGCCAATCAGCAAAATGGCAAACGTCGGCGATAAAAAGTCGATCACCAAGCCAACAAGGAAAAAGGCGTTGGCAGCTAGAAACAAGGTTCTCAATGAGAAGCGTTTCAAAAGGTAGGTCGATATTGGGACAATGATGGAGATGACCAGTAAGTAGATGGTCGTCACCCATTGAACATCGGATGTTGAAAGCGTAAATTGATCGATCAATGTCGGAAACGTTACATTCATGGCTGTTTCAATCAGCACGCCTGCAAATGACATCAATCCGGTTGCGAGGATCGCCCCCACGAGTTTTTTGTTGTTTTCCATATTCTCACCTCTAAAAAATTCGCAAAAAAAGAGACCGTTTCTATTCTCATAGAAACCGCCTCTCTCTCGACAAGCGAACCCGCTTGTTATCTGTACGATTTAATCTATCGCTATTCTACTGACTTCATAAGAAAGTGTCAAGAGAAGTGGATAAAAAAATAGCAAAAAACTTTTTTGAAAGTTTTCAAACTTTTACTTACACGAAAAATTTTCTTCTGCTAGAATAGTCGAGTACGAAAAAGAGAAAGGAAGTTGTTACATGCCCATCAACAAAAAAGAAAGTTTGATCTATACGACACTTATGTGTATTTTCATGGTGTATTTTATGAGTGTTTACAACCTCATGTTCCAAGTCGGTGTTTCTGCATTGGCATTCCAATTGGCGTGGAATGAATTGCCATTAGCTCTTTGTGTCGCCTTTATTTTGGATTGGTTCATTGTTTCGGGTCCAGCAAAAGGTTTGGCATTTCGATTTTTGGACCATCAATCAGCTACTTGGAAAAAAATCGGTTTGATTTCTTCATTGATGATCGCCGGCATGGTGATCTGTATGTCACTCTTTGGTGCGTTGATGCATCCAAACCCTGATCACTCGGTGTTCGTCAATTGGCTAAGCAACATTGGGAAAAATGTGATTGTCGCATTGCCATTGCAATTGTTCATTGCAGGCCCAATCGTTCGCCGGGTGTTTCGCGCCTTGTTTCCTATTGGCACTGTGCAAGAACAGCCAGTACTAGGGGAATAATCGATCAGTAGAAAAAACGTACTGCAGACAGGCTCTACCAAGGTTAGCTAAAAATAGCTGGCTTGGCGATAACTGGACTTGCGGCACGCTTTTTTGCTTTTATAAACAACAAAAAAACCCATAGGATGGTATGGGTTTTTCTGGTTACCCTATGAAATAGGATACAGGATGTACCTATATAGTAATATGGTGAGGTCAAAAAGGAAAGTTCAATTTTTTCATCAATACATGAAATTGATGAAAATCACTTGTTTTTATGACGAAAAAAGCAACTTATAATTGTTTTTGCCGATTAGTCTGTGTAGAAACCAATCAGTTGATACCAACGACGATGCTCAATATGGTAGGCATCAGGTGAGTACCCTGACATTGAAAAACCGATAAAGGTGATGACCAGTCCGAGAATAATAAACAACAGACTGAGAAAAACGAAAAAGCGCTTATTGATTTTGATCATAGGACTGCCTTCTTTCGATAGTTTTGAACAAATGATTTTGGCCAAACGACAAGGGAGTGGGTAAGACGTGAAAAAGGTCGGCTCATACTATAAGTGGCGATCAGACAAAGAAGCCCTAAACCAAATAAGAAAATTCCCACGCCTAACTGACTTAAAAAGAGATAGAAACCATCCGCCATCAGCATGGGACTTAAGACAACGCTAGCAATCCCACCGATAAACGTAGTGACACCAATCATGCCAGTGGTGAAAGGCACACACCAGATGATTATTAAAAAGCTTAGGATCAGCAAAGCGGCACTTAACAATAAGCTGCCCCACAATGGAAAGCCTAGCACTAAGATTAAGAGCAAAAAGGGATGAAAGCGGCGGGGAATCTCTACCACGACCTCTTCTGTTTCTGTGACTGTTTGGATCAGTTCTTTTGGGGAGCCAAGGCGTGCCACGGCTTCTTCTTCAGTGTATCCTTCTTCCATCAAATCTTCGATCATCTCGTCATAATAGTTGATCAGCTGATGAATCTCGCTAGGTCTGACTTTTTCAGATAATTCTGCAGCCAATGCCTTGATAAAATCAACTCTGTTCATCTAGTGTTCCTCCTTTAATAAATCGCTGGATCAATGTCAATTGGGGCCAGTCGTTGGTTAAAAAATCGTCGATCCGCTGTTTGCCAAGTTTGGTCAAGCGGTAATATTTTCGGGTCCGTCCTTGATGACTCTTGTTGTAAGTCTCAACCGCTCGGCTGGCTTCTAAGCGCTTCAAGATAGGGTAGAGGGTGGATTCTGAGATTGGTAGTAAAGGAGAAATATTTTTGACTAATTCATAGCCATAAGAGTCCCCGTGCTGCAAATAGGCTAAAACACAAATTTCCAATAATCCTTTTTTTAATTGGGCATCCAAAGGCTCTCCTCCTGTTCATATCCATACTATACATTACATAGTATCATTTCACAAGTAGTATCAAAAAAATCAGTCTTAAGACTTAGCCGAGGAAAACAGGAAGGTTTTTAGAAAAATGGTCAAAAATATAAAACAAAATTAAGAAATTCGGCAGAAAGTATATGTTAACGTTCTCTTTTTTGTTAAAGTAGAAGTATGCAGATTACTTTCAGTAAGAAAATTGGGTGTTGGTGGTGTTTCACTGGAAGAAAGCAAGTGAGAGTAGAGGAGCGTTAGCGAGAGCTGATCGCCTCAAGAAAGGAAGGGGTATTATGAGAAAAGCAACGATTACGAAAAAATATTTGATCAACTGTTTAAAAAAATATCTGGTGGAATATCTTTATCGGCCAATCACTGTCCGCGACATTGCTAAATATGCACGAACATCGACCCAACCAATCTATTTGAATTTTTCAAACATGCAAAATTATAAACAGGCAATGGTCGATGATGTCTTCCATGACATTCATGAAGCAAAAAAAGAGACGGTGATGACACTGGATCCTCTATACTGTTTTTGGCATGACTATTACGTGTTCGCCAGTCGCAATCGAGCCCTCTTTTTTGCATTATTTTTAAATGATATTGGTTGTGGTCCCTACATAAAAGAGTGTTCTTTTGCATATTTTCAAGAAGCAATCGCTGAATCAGCTGTTTTTCAATGTGAGCAAGAAAACGATCTGAGGAAATACCATGAAGAAGCCTTGATTTTTTTTAGCGGTTTGGTATTGCTGTTTATTCGTGAAGGGTGTACTGACGGCAACAAGGATTTTATAAAAGATACCATGGAGTATTGGGAACGAATGTTAAAGAAAGCAAAAGGCGTGACGCGAGACCAGGGTCGGCAAGGATTATTAGAGGTTGGTGCGTTTGCTGTAGAGGAATAGGTACTTGAAATCAAGCATTAAAATAAATATCTGAATATTTTGACACCAAAAAACCGTTAGTGATTAAACATTCTTCACTGACGGTTTTTTTGAGGAGGTAAGTCTTGCGGTATGAGTAGAACAATTGTGGTGTTTTCACCTTTTACTGATTGAATCGATAAGGAAGCTTGCGTGCCATAGTACAATGCTAGCCGCTGGCGTACATTGTTGATACCATAATGTTGATCAGAAGGTTCCTCCAGTTGTTTTAGCTGTTCAGGATCAATCCCGGGACCATTGTCTTGAATCTCAAACCGTAGCCATTGTCCTTCTTTGAGGCAGCGGATCGTCAATACCCCTCTGCGGTCATCTTCAATATGATCAAGCCCATGAAAGACGGCATTTTCGACAAACGGCTGCAAGAGCAGATGGATCATCGGATACTCATCGATATCTGAGTCAATTTCGAGGACTAAATCAAAGGAATGGTGATGCATTTTTTGCTGGATTTTAGCATAGGTGATTGTTAGATCGAGTTCTTTGGTGATGGATAGCCGGTTGGATCCTTGGTTTAGGCTGAGACGGTAGAATCGAGACAGCAGCTGAGCCATCTCACGGATCTCGTGATTGCCGTTTAGTGTGGCAGTATTGCTGATCAGTGCTAAGGAATTATAAAAGAAATGCGGATTGATCTGGGCTTGCAGAGCCCGCAATTCGTATTCTTTTTGTTTCAATTCGGCTTCATATACTTCATTGATCAGCTCAGCGATTTTATCTAGCATTTTTTGAAAATTGGTGTATAACTGTCCGACTTCATCTTTTGAAGAATATGTGTGCTGGATTTTGAATTGATCCATTGATAAAGAGGCCATTTGCTGGGTCAAAGAGTTGATCGGCTGTACCACGGTTTTAGCCAACCACCAGCTGGATAAAACCAATATCATTAATACAAAATCAAAGATAATAAGTGCCGCACCAACTAGATACAGTAAACTGCTGAAAAATGACTGTGCGGTTTTAACAAAAACGATTTGCCAATGATTATCCAGCAGTACAGGAGCCTCTTCAATAACTGCGTTTCCAACCAGCCACTGTTTTTGAGTACGTTGCTGCTTCGTCAAATAATCAATGCGGTAAAGCGTCTGCCCGGTCTCTGACTGAATGGTCAAATCATAAGGCTCCTCAGTGACTGCATCCAGATTCGTGAACAATGCTGCTCGATCGATGGTTAAAACGATGTAGTTTAAGGAATCTGCGGTATGGCCTTTTAAAAAAAGGTTGGTATAAAAAGAAAGTTCCTCCCGTTCTTTGTCAAAATACGTTCGAATCTCGGTCGAAGGTTTTTCTTTTAGAAAAGGCAGTGCTGTATCAGCCGTGATTTTTTTGACGTATTGCCCATGATCATAAAGATCGATCGTGGTGTATAGCGTGATGCCTTTAATATCTGCTTGCGGAAAACGAACACTGTGAAACAAAGGCACGATCGTATTTTGAAAGAGATTGTATTGATCAAAGTTTGAGAAGCGTTGACTAGAAAGCTCTTGCGTCAAGGCGGTATTGTTGGCTAAAAAGAGCAGGCTGTCCCGATAGGTGTGGATCTTGCTTTCTAACTGATAGCTGATACTTTTGAGATTATCGGAGTAAGCACTTTTTTCCTGCTGTTGGATAAAGGCTCGGATGATAGATACCCCGACAAAGGTCAAAACGATCAGAGGAACAATGCTTGAAAGAATTGAAATAAGGGCGATCTTTTTTTGAAAACGAAAATTTTTAAAACAATCGTGGACTTTTCTTAACAAGAGGGACCTCTCTTTCTATACGCATCCGGCGTCATTCCGACAATTTCTCGGAACGTTTTGCAAAAATAGGAATAATGATTAAAGCCAACTTGTTTGGAGATAGTTCGAATGCTGCAGTTCGAGTTCTTTAAACGCTTCTGAGCCTGTTTGATACGGTAAGACTTGATGTATTTGGTGATACCCATGCCTTCAGAAGTACTGAATAATTCGCTTAGGTAGTTAGGATTGATATTGACTTCCTTTGCTAACCGCTCCAAGCTCAACTCTTGGTGAAAATGAGCGAATATATAGGATTTTACTTGGCGCACATAGTCATTTGACTGGCTCCCGTTGATTTGAAGCAAGGCATCATGGATATAATGGAAGAGGGCATCAAAAATATCCGCAATTAGTTGCAGACTTGGCGCTTCCAGTATTTTTCCAATCTGATTAGCGCCACACTCCGCATCAAAAGTGATCGTGCACTGATCGATGATTGTTTGATAAAAGGTCGCAAAATAAAACTTGGCATTGGTTGGTTCCTCACGTCCATTTGTTTCAAAGCAGTCGAAAACTGTTTTCACAAGCGCGTGGGCTTTTTTACTTTCGTATTGATTCACATACGAAACGGTTTTTTCAAAAAGCGCTTTCTTGACGATGTAGTGATCTCCCGGAAGCAGCTGGCAGATTTTCCCTTTGTTTTGCTGATAAAAAGACCGCTGACTGGTTCTCAGTAAGTCATGATAGGTGCCATACACCCCTGAATGGTGGGGAACTGGTCCGCTGTCAAAAAGTGTTATTTTTTGCTGAAACTGTTCGGAAAAATAGGTAGTTAAGTTGTTTTTTCGCTCTTCGATTTCCCTTTTTGGCAAAGGTTCGTTAAAAAAGAGCAGTTGTGCTGGAGCTAAAAACAAACTGAACATTTCAGGAAATGCAGCAGATAGCGAAGGGACAAAATCCGGCGCATTCCAAGAATCCAGCGGCCAAGTAACGAGAAAAAAAGAGGGATGAGTCTTAAAAAAATCTTGTGCAATCGATTGCTCTTCCTTCGGCAGTGAATGCCAAGGATAGCCATAAAAAAGTTTACTCAAAATCTCTTTCAAGTAATGGGTTTGTGCGATTGTTTTTGTGTAAGCGCGCTGCTTTTGTTGATCAATAAAAAGAATGATTTTATTTATTTGTTCATAAAAATCATCAGGGTCGATTGGTTTTAAGAGGTAGTCAACCGCTTGTAACTGTATGGCTTTTTTTACATAATGAAAATCTTCAAAGCCGCTGATAAACATCACAGGAATTTCAGGAACTGCTTCTTTGATTCTCGCTACGAGGGCATGTCCATCCATAAAGGGCATCTTTACGTCGGTAATTATCAAGTCAAAGGGCTGTTCCTGAAAAAGTTGCCAGGCTTCGCGGCCATTTTTGGCTTCTTCGATCAGCCATTCTTTTTCATGCTGACTCAAGAAGTATTTGATCACTTCTCTTTGATCGTAGCTGTCATCAGCAAGCAGCAGTCGGTACATGGTTTTCGCCGTCCTTTCGTATAGAGAAAATTACGCAGTCGCTTCTTCTTTCTATAGTAAGCGATAAACAAAAAAAGCAACAGAGCGAATTTGTAAACGTTTTATTTTTCTGGAAATCGTGCTATGAATCTGAAAAAAGTGCTATATTTTCTGTGGAAGCGATTGCGTATAATAAGGATATCAAAAAAGTTTGAGGAGGAAAACAATGAAATTTAGGCGGGGGACAGCAATGTTAACAGCAGTTGCTTCAGCACTTATTATGACAGGATGCAGTTCAGAAGAAGCAAAGACCAATGAAAATGGGGATACCGTGATTACGATCGGACGCCAGACCGCACCGAACTCGAAACTGCCTGAGGGGGATTCTTACAGCAATAACGCATATACTCGATTGATTCAAGAACGCTTGGGCATCGAGCTGGAGAGTGCCTTTGAAGCCCATGGGGAAGACTATGATCGTCAAGTATCGCTAGCGATCGCTTCAGGGGAACTACCGGATACGATGATCGTCGGATCAAGAGATGAATTGGAAGAATTAGTTAACAATGATTTAGTGGAAGACTTGACCGAAGTATTTGAGGAGCATGCCGACGATTTTCTAAAAGACATCTATGATTCGTTTGATGGGATTCAGTTAGAAGCAGCCACGTTTGATGATCGCTTGATGGCGATCCCATCTACTAGCGATGACTTCGGGCCCAATCTTGTCTGGTTGCGCCAGGACTGGCTAGATGAGCTAGGTATTGAACTGGATAAAGATGGCAATCGCTCAATTACATTGGATGAGTTGAAGGAAACAGCGATTGCTTTTCAAGAAAATGATTTAGCCAATACCGGAAAAGCAGTTGGTTTGCCATTGGCCTTCTGGTTGTCTTCGCCAAATCATGGCGGCACGGCATATACCGGAACAGCCATCATGAATGCGTTTGGAGCCTACCCAAAATCGTATCTCCAAGATGAGAATGGGCAGATGTTTTATGGATCCAATACGCCAGAAATGAAAGAAGCACTAACGCTACTGAAGGACTGGCAAGATGAAGGGTTCATGGATCCGCAATTTGGTACCCGCACGTATGACGATATCCATGCCATGATGGTTAATGGAGAAACGGGCATCGCTTTTGGTCCTTGGCACATGCCTGACTGGGGCTTAGTACAAGCCAAACAAAATGATCCAAATGCTGAATTTGTTCCTTATGCCCTTGAAAATGCTAACGGCGATGGAGGGGTCAATGCCGTGGCTAACCGCGGCACTGGGCAATACATCGTGGTGCGCAAAGGTTTTTCTGAGCCGGAAAAAATCATGGAGATGATCAATCTGATTTATGGTGAAGTTGCCAACTCGGAAGATATTGAAACCGAGTTTCCGGAAATTTATGACTATGCGAAAGTGGATGTCGATGGGACGGTTCGTCCATGGAATGTTGTTTTCTTAAAAGCCTATAGTGAGATTGATGATGCAGTAGAAGCTTCCAAGGCGGCGGTTGGCGAAACATCTATCGAGGATATCTCCAACTTCTTCATCAAAGAAAACGCCGAAAAAATCAAGCAATATCTGGATAGCCCTGAAGAAACTGATCCGGTGGACTGGACCCGCTATGCCTCCCGCTATTTAGCCGTCAATAATGTGATGGGCGGTATCAGAGAGCAAGGACGCTTGAATGAAGTGAAACCACCGCGTTTTGATTCGATCAAAGCCAATGAACGAAACGGCGCACAAGTAGGGAAACTGGAGGAAGAGACCTTCATTAAGTTTATCACTGGAGAAGAACCCCTGGAAAACTTCGACAACTATGTTGAAACCTGGAATAGCCAGGGTGGGACAGCCATACTTGAAGAAATGCAAGAAGTAGTAGATCAGCGAGCAGATAATTAAGCGGCCACTCCAGCGGTTCTGACACTCGTCTTTCGAACAAAGAAAAGCAAGGTTGTATGCAGGAAAACCGACTGCAGGTGCCTTTTCTTTGTTCGAATTTTTTCATCAAGCGGCTGGTGAGGCAAAAAATTTATGGAGGAGTAAGTAAATGGAACTTTCTGTTGAAAAAGAAAGCAAAAAAGAAAAGAAAAAGTGGTTTTCTCGAGATCAGCTTTTCTTTCTAGGGATGATTTTACCAGGCATAATTTTTATTTTGATTTTTTCTTATGGTCCTATGTTTGGGTTGTTGATGGCATTTCAAGATTATGTGCCAGCGAAAGGTGTATTTGGTTCTGAATTTGTGGGATTCGAGCACTTTCGCTATTTGTTCAGTTTACCGGATATTTTCTTAGTAACTAAAAACACGATTTTCATCGCTTTCTGGAAAATTGTCTTTAATACGATCGTACCGATTCTTTTTGCGATTCTATTAAATGAAGTACGTGTAAAGTGGATGAAACGCTCCATTCAGACCATCGTATATTTGCCCCATTTTCTTTCATGGGTCATATTGGCTTCAGTAGTGGTCAATTTATTCAGTCTTGATGGAACGGTGAATCAGATTTTACAAAACTTTGGTGTAGAACCATTAAACTTTTTGGGTAGTAATCAGCTGTTTCCTCGTTTGCTGATCGGGACCGATGTTTGGAAAAGTTTTGGTTACAGTTCAATCGTGTACCTTGCTGCCATTACCTCGATTGATCCGGGATTATATGAAGCAGCAACGATGGATGGTGCTTCTTGGTCAAAAAAAGTCTGGCACGTAACCCTGCCGGGGATGATGCCTTTTATTTTGCTGATGACGATTTTGTCGCTGCCTAATATCTTGAATGCCGGCTTCGACCAAATTTATAACCTGTATTCTCCGGTTGTGTATCAAAGCGGCGATATTATCGATACCTATGTCTACCGAATCGGTCTGATCGGTAGAGACTATAGCTTAGGAACCGCCGTTGGTCTGGTCAAATCGGTGATCGGTCTATTCTTGATTTGGTCTTCCAACAAAATTGCGGAGAAGAAGACTGACAGAGTGATGTTTTAAGGAAAGGAAAAAAGAGATGAAAGAAAAATTTAGTATACGGCATGCAGTAATTTATTTGATCGTCATTGTTTTGGCTCTTTCTTGTTTAGTACCGATGTTGAATGTCGTGGCACTTTCTTTAAGCAGCAGCAGTGCCGTCGCGGCAAATGCTGTGGGGCTATGGCCAGTAGATCTGACCTTAGCGGCTTATGAGCGCATCATGAGCGATCAGCAGTTTTGGCGTTCTTTTGGTATTTCAGTCATTCGTGTGGTGATCTCTTTATTGCTGAATTTGGTGATGATCGTAACGATGGCTTATCCGCTATCTAAATCAAAAAAAGTATTTCGAACGAGAAAATTATTCATGAGTGTGATGGTTTTCGCTATGCTCTTCAGTGGCGGCATGATCCCAACGTATTTGGTCGTTCGCAATCTAGGATTATTGAATACGATTTGGTCCCTGATTTTACCTAGTGCAGTCCCTATCGGCAGTGTGATCTTGGTGATGAATTTCTTTCGGGGAATTCCCAAATCATTGGAAGAATCTGCTCGGATCGATGGGGCCAACCCACTGCAGATTTTGGGACGAATCTATATTCCAATGTCTTTGCCGTGTTTGGCAACCGTTTCTCTATTCAGTATTGTCGGTAGTTGGAATGATTTTTTCAGTGGACTGATCTATATGACCAAGACTGAAAACTATCCTTTAATGACCTATATCCAAACACTATCAGTCAACATTGCTGAAACAATGCAACAAGCCGGGAATTTGACTTCCGAGCAGCTACAAAGTCTACTAGCGGTCTCTGATCGAAACTTGAATGCAGCGAAGATCGTGGTGGCAGTGGTGCCGTTATTGATTATTTATCCGCTTCTACAAAAATATTTCGTTCAAGGAATCGTTGTCGGATCAGTAAAGGAGTAAACCCACATGATACACTTTTTTCATTCAGAAAACTTCTTCGCACGAATCGCTTGGAAATTCAGCCAGTTGCTCCTATTAAATGTACTACTCTTGTTTTTTAGTTTGCCGCTCTTCACGATCGGTGCAGCCATTACTGCGGGTTCTAAAGTGGCGACTGATCTGATAGAAGGAAAAGCACCGGCTGTTGTTCAGCAGTTTTGGTCGGTCTTTTGCCAAAGCTTTCGAAAGAGCACTCTTATCTGGCTCAGTCTACTTTTTTCTTTGTGGCTTTTGACTGCTGATTGGTTGTATTATTTCCAACTAAAAGGGACGCCTGATCTTTTTACCATAGGCTTAGTAATTTGTACGTTCATGTGGCTTCAATTTTTCCAAGTTTCGTTTTTCTTACTCGCACGTTACGATAGCGGAATCAAAACGATCCTTTTGAACAGCATAAAAGTCGCCGCAAAGCACCCTTTTAAAATACTTAGTCTTCATATTCTGACGGCAGCCCCTATTGTCATCATGCTTCTTTCACCCTATGCGCTGGTTTTCAGCATGTACATTGCCTGCTTTTTTGGTCTTAGCTGTTTTTTGTATGCACGCTGTCAGTTATTGTTGGCAATTTTCAAGAAATATGAGAAGGTAGAAATAGCAGAAAAGTAACTGGCTTTTATAGTTAGAAACGTTGAATGGAGGAATTTTGATGGGACAAAACACGCAGTATGGAGAAAAAAAGATTGCGATCGATCGCAGGATCGGTTTTTTAGAAGAACATACGTATCACGGGAATGATCTTGGTGTGACTTTTCAAGGACAGCAAACCACGTTCAAATGCTGGTCACCAGAGGCAGAGGCCGTTTCAGTATTGCTTTATCAAAGCGGTGTTGCTGGGACTGACGATCGTCTGCTGACGCTGCCAATGGTTCAAGAAGACAACTGTTGGCAAGTCACGACGGAAGAAAACGTCAAGGAGCTGTTTTATACCTTTGAGTTTCAACGAGATGGGCAGAAAATAGAAGCGATGGATCTTTATGCCAAGGCAGTAGGGATCAACGGAAACCGCGGTGCGATCATTGATTTAAAGGAAACAGATCCTGAAGGTTGGCAGGAAAGTCACGGCGTCGGTCAGCAGTCGATCACAGATGCCTATATTTGGGAATTGCATGTCGAAGATTTCAGTGGTGCCGAAAACAGCGGTATTTCACCAGAAAATCGCGGAAAATATTTAGCCTTCACTGAAAAAAAGACCCATCTGGTGGGAGATGAAAGTCAACCAACTGGCATGGCCTATTTAAAAGAGCTGGGGATCAATTATGTTCATCTGCTGCCGATCTTCGATTTTGACAATGATGAAACTTCGTCTGCCTACAATTGGGGCTATGATCCGAAAAATTACAATGTACCTGAAGGACGATACGCTTCTGATCCTAGTGATCCCAAGGCGCGGATTCGTGAATGCAAGCAAATGATCCAATCGCTGCACGAAGAAGCCATCGGCGTTGTGATGGATGTGGTCTTTAATCACACTGCGATCACGGAAGAATCATGGTTTAATTTGACGGTGCCTGATTATTACTACCGTCAAGATGATGCAGGGAATTTTGCGGACGGTTCTGCTTGCGGCAATGAAGTGGCTTCTGAACGGAAAATGATGCGTAAATTTATCATTGATTCAGTTTTATATTGGGCGCAAGAATACAAAATCGACGGCTTTCGTTTTGATTTGATGGGCCTGATCGATGTGGAAACCATGAACCAGTTGCGGCAACGCCTAGATGATGCCGGCTTCAGCCATGTGATTTTATACGGCGAGCCATGGGATGCCGGCAGCAATCAAATTATTCAGCCGAATATCCCAGCAAATAAAAGTAATGTTTGGGCACTGTCAGAAGGCGTTGCGGTTTTTAGCAATGATTTAAGAGACAGTATCAAAGGCGATGTCTTTGAAGAAACAGACGGCGCGTTTATTCAAGGAATGAATGGTCAACCGCAAGTCAAGCAAACCTTTTATGCAGCAAATTTGGCAACGGCGATTCAAGGAAATACGAAAGTTGCCGCACAAGAAGGCGCCGAGCGCTGGGCAAAATCGCCCCGCCAAGTGATCGCCTATGCCTCAGTCCATGATAATTTGACCTTATGGGACAAACTGGTGGCAACCATGCAGGCTTCAGTGAAGGAAAGAAATTATGGTTTTGATCCTGAGCTTTTAGCCCGCAACAAACTAGCAGCAGCCATTTTGTTTACTAGCCAAGGAGCAGTGCTGACTCAAGCTGGGGAAGAATTTGGCCGTACCAAAGAAGGCGATGAAAATTCCTTCCGTTCGCCACTGGCAGTCAATCAGCTGGATTGGTCACGTGCCAAAACCTTCAAAGAGTTGCGCGAGCTGTATCGGGGCTTGTGGGCATTGCGGCAGTCCTATGCACCATTGAGAGATGCCACGACCCAAACGGCTGAAAGCATGGTCTTTTATGAGACAAAGGATGAAAATCGCTTGGCGTATCAAGTACCCAATCGTGACGAACAGCATCCATGGCGTTCTTTATTCGTTATACTCAATAGCACGGAAGAAACCTGGTCCTTTGACTTACCGACGGCAACAGAAAATGCTTCTTGGCACATCATTGCTGACCCCAAAGGAGCTGGGATCACTTTTCGCGGCGTAGCAGCGCCAAGAATAACCATCGACCCCTTGTCCTTCTGCATTTTGGCGGAACAAAGTAACTAATCAAAGTAGAAGCTAAAACAAACTAAAAATTTTAGTTTGTTTTAGCTTTTTTGGTAGTAAAAAAACAATTCTTTTGCTATACTTTTAACAGAATGAGAAGCAGAAAGCGGTGAGCAAATGAAAGTTGTGATCTCTGATATTGCCCGAAAAGCTGGCGTTTCCAGCGGAACTGTCTCTAATGCAATCAACAATCGTAAGGGGATCAGTGAACAAAAACGGCAAGCGATCTTGAAGATCGCTCGTGAGATGGGGTATTTTGATCAGCGAGAAATTAAAAAAACGGAAAGCCAAAAGATCAAATTTGTTGTAATGAACAAACAAGGAAATGTCGTAGGGGATACGCCTTTCTTTTCTGAATTGATCCGGGGGATCGAAATGGAATGCAGCGCGTTAGGCTATGAATTGGTCATTTCCCATATCACATTGGCGCCAGAGGAAGACCCGATCGAAAAGATCCGCCCAGAATTAGTAGATGGTTTGCTATTGTTAGGAACGGAATTGGAAAAACAAGATTTAGCAGTCTTCCGTCATTTGGAAGTACCCTTAGTGATTTTAGATACGATTTTTAATTCGCAGGACTTTGATTTTGTCGCCATCAATAATCGTGACAGCGCCTATGAGATCGTTGAAAAGATGATCGAAAAAGGCCACCGAGACATTGGCATCATCAACTCAACCTTTCAAATCAACAATTTCCGTGAACGCAAGCAAGGGTTTATTCAAGCGATCCAAGAGCATGATCTGATCCATTATGAAGAGACGGAAGCCTTAGTAGAACCCACCTTGGAGGGCTCATATCAAGACATGAAGGTCTATTTGGAATCCTTGCGTGCCGATCAGCGGCCGTTACCAAGCGCCTTTTTTGCGGTCAATGACAATATCGCCATCGGTGCAATGAAAGCCATTCGCGAAGTGTTCCCCGATCATCCGTTGGCCATCGTTGGGTTCGATGATATTCCTTTGGCGGAATTTTGCAACCCACCGCTGACCACCGTCAAAGTAGATAAAGTGTACCTTGGTCGCCAAGCTGTGCGACGCTTGATCGAGAAAATCACCAGTGAAGATGAAAACCATCTGAAAATGCTGGTCGCCACGACGATCGTCGAACGCGAAAGCATCAAATAAGAAAAAATAAGAAGCAGGACAAAACGTTTAGAAAGCGTTTTGTCTTTTTTAGTTATTAAACAAAAATATTTATCTAAAACTATTGCAAAATATTTAGCTTATGCTATATTTAAGGTGTAAAAAGTAAGGGATTACATTTTGAGGAAGTGAATAGATGACACAGATCGGTCTCTTTTGTGCAACTGGGCTCTCCAGCGCACTGCTCGTCAAAGCGCTCAAAGAACAACTAGCGGATGATCAGCATTACCAAGTGAATTCCGCGCCTTTTTCAGAAATATTTATGGTGGGAAATGACTATGATTTTTTGATTTTAGCTCCTCAAACCCGCTTCAATCAAGCGAAAGTCGCAGCAGCCTTTCCTGATAAAAAAATCGTTTTACTGACGGATGAGGAATTTCTGAGCAGAAATGTAGTACGAGTCGCCGAAGAAATAAAAATTTAGCTAAATATACTAAAACGAAAAGGGTGGTTTTATGGATAAAGTAACAATCGGGTTCGCCCCGACTAGAAGAAATTTATTTAGTGCAGAAGCAGCCGTTGAGTACGCCAATCTGACACGACAAAAAATGGACGAACTGGCCATTGATTATGTAGATATTTTAGATATCAACGAAGACGGCTTGCTATACGATGATGAAGGGGTTGAAAAAATCGCCGAAAAATTCAAAGCAGCAAAAATCGACGGTCTTTTTCTAGCCAATGAAAACTTTGGTACGGAATATGCCTGTGCTCGTCTAGCCAAAAAACTAGATGTTCCCGTCTTATTATGGGGACCCAAAGACGAGACACCAGCCGCCGACGGTTCACGTTTGCGGGATACGCAATGCGGTCTTTTCGCAATCGGTAAAGTCTTGCGCCGTTTCAAGGTACCTTTCACCTATGTCAAAAATTCTGATATTGATTCACCGGAATTTGCCCGCGGCTTGCAAGACTTTATCAAAGTCTGCAATGTCGTCAAGACCTTCAAACAAACACGAATCTTGCAAGTTGGCCCACGCCCCTTTGATTTTTGGACCGTGATCTGCAACGAAGGCGAACTATTGGAGCGTTTCAATATCTCGCTATCACCAGTACCGATCCAAGAAGTGGTGCAAGAAATCAAGAAAGTCAAAGAACAGCAGCCAGATAAATTGCAAGCAGTCATTGATTATTTCGAAACCAATACGGAAGTCCAAATTTCGGCTAAAGATTTGGAGATGGTGGCAGCCCTTAAAGTGGCCTTGCAAAACTTATGTGAAAGCTACGGCTGCAATGCAGGGGTCATCCAGTGTTGGACGGCTTTACAAGACGAAATCGGTATTTTACCGTATGCCTCCCTGTCGCTTTTACAAGAAGAAGGTCTGCCTTTTGTCTGTGAGACGGATGTTCATGGGGCGATCTCGGAACTGTTGGTCGAAGCCGCTTCGTTGGGGGAACACCGTGCGATCTTTGCGGATGTCAACTGCCGCCATCCAGAAAACGAGAATGGCGAATTGCTGCAGCACTTAGGGGTTTTTGCTTATTCCACCGCGGAGACCAAACCCATTTTGCCGCAACGGCATTTTGTTTTTGACTATCCGGGATCAGTCGCTTTTCGGGCAATCAAAGACGAGTATACGTTGTGTCGCTTTGATGGAGACAACGGCGAGTATTCGTTGCTGATGGGCACCGGCAAAGGGATCAATGGACCATACAATCAAGGGACCTATCTCTATCTAGAATTTGCGAATTTGAATCGCTTGGAATTCAAACTCGTTGAAGGACCTTATATTCATCACGTTGCGGCGGTCAGAAAAAATGTGGTGCCGATCTTGTACGAAGCGTGCAAATACATCGGCGTGCAGCCAGATTTTTATGATCCGATCGAAGAAGACGTCAAAGCATACTTGAGAGGGGATCAATCATGGAAATAAACGAGCTGGAAATGAAGGCTTTAACGATTCGAAAATCCGTGTTAGAGCTGATCTATCAAGCAAAAACGGGTCATACTGGTTCGGATCTTTCTTGTACCGATATTTTAGTGGCCCTGTATTATCAGATAATGAATGTGGATGCGAAAGATCCCCAAAAGCAAGATCGTGACCAGTATATCCAAAGTAAAGGACATGCTGCAGAAGTACTATGGGCCGTTTTAGCGGACAAAGGTTTTTTGCCGAAAGAAGAATTAGCCACCTTTTCGCAATTTGGTTCACGACTGATCGGTCATCCAAACAATAAAGTAGCTGGGGTTGAGATGAATACTGGTTCGCTAGGTCACGGCTTACCCGTCGCAGTAGGGATCGCCTTGGCAGGCAAACTGGATCACCGCACGTATCAAACCTATACGTTGTTGGGAGATGGCGAATTAGCAGAAGGCTCGGTATGGGAAGGAGCCATGGCGGCTGCCAACTACCAGCTGGACAATTTGACCGCCATCATTGATCGCAACGGCTTGCAGATCACTGGAGCCTCGGAAGATGTGATGGCAGTGGAGCCGCTAGATGAAAAATGGCGTGCCTTTGGTTGGGATGTGCATATCGTTGATGGCAATGATATGGCTGCCTTGGTGGCTGCATTAGAAAAACCGCATCAGCCCAATCAACCGAAGCTGATCATTGCTAAAACCATCAAAGGCAAAGGCTATTCTGCAGCCGAAAATCAAGCGCAATGGCATCATAAAGTGCCAACGGCAGAAGAGCTTGCACAAGCTATTGCCGAACTTGATCAGCAAATGGAGGTTTTGACTCATGGGAAAAAATAATATTGCCAATCGCCAAGCGATGTGCGACGTATTGATTGAAGAAGGAAAAAAGAATCCTGCGATCACGGTGTTGACCAGTGATTCTCGTGGTTCCGCTTCGTTAGCACCTTTTGCCAAGGAATTACCGACACAATTGGTGGAAGTAGGGATCGCAGAGCAAAACATCGTCAGTATTGCGGCCGGCTTAGCCCATATGGGCAAACGCCCTTTCGTTGCATCCCCTGCTTGTTTTCTCAGCATGCGCAGTATCGAGCAGATCAAAGTCGATGTCGCGTATTCGAATAAAAATGTCAAACTCGTAGGCATCAGCGGCGGTGTCAGCTATGGGGCATTAGGCATGAGTCATCATTCCTTGCAAGACATCGCAGTGGCACGAGCGATCCCTAATTTGCAAGTGCTGTTGCCAGCAGATCGCTTTGAAACGATCCAAATGTTTAAAGCCTTAGCGGCATCAAATGAACCAGCCTATATCCGTCTCGGTCGCAATCCTGTTGAAGATTGTTATGATTCTGCAGATTATCCTTTTGAGATCGGCAAAGCCATTGAGCTGAGAAGCGGTCAAGATGTCGCATTGCTCGCCACTGGCGAAACCGTGCGCCAAGCGTTGGATGCTGCTGAGCTATTGGAAAGACAAGGTATCACTGCTACCGTTTTAAATGTTCATTCCTTGAAGCCCTTTGATTCAGAAACGGTCAAACGAGTGGCGAAAGAAACAGGCACCGTGATCACTGTGGAAGAACACAGCCGATACAACGGCTTAGGAGCTGCCGTGGCGGAAACGCTGGCAGAAGAAACGGGCATTCGACAAAAAATCATTGCTTTTCCGGATGAAGCCTTGATTACTGGTTCTTCGTCAGAACTGTTTGCCCATTATGGCTTAGACGGTGGCTCCATAGCGAAAACAGCGGTTGCGTTTCTAGGAGCTTAAGATGGACAAGACCTATCAGCTTGTTTTAGATCAGAGTACATCCGGTACCAAGCTCTTACTGTTTCAAGAAGGGAAAATCCTGCAGCGTTACGATAAAAAACATCGCCAAATTTATCCAAAAGTCGGGTGGGTCGAACATGATCCCCTTGAGATTTGGCAAAATGTCCAAGAATTGCTGGCACAAGTGTTGCAAGAACAAGCGATCACTGCAGATCAAATCGTTTCCTTGTCATTGACCAATCAGCGAGAAACGATCGTTGCTTGGGATCGATTGACCGGCAATCCCCTGTACAATGCGATCGTGTGGCAATGCAACCGCAGCGCTACGATTTGTGAAGAATTGACGGCACAAGGCTGGGAAAAGACGATCAATCAAAAGACCGGTTTGCGTTTAGATCCGTATTTTTCCGGCACCAAAGTGAAATGGTTGGCCCAAGAATTATCAGCCATCAAAGAAAAGTCGGGGACTGGCGAATTGGCGATCGGTACGATGGACAGCTGGCTGTTGTGGAATTTAACGCAAGGGACAGTATTTGCGACAGAAGCCAGCAACGCTTGCCGAACATTGTTTTACAATATTGAAGAGGGCCGTTGGGATGCAGAACTCGTCAAACTTTTTGGCATCCATTTAGCAGACTTGCCAGCGATCAAACCTGCTGATACGGTTTTCGGTAGCTATCACGGAATCCCTATCAAAGGGATCTTAGCCGATTCACAAGCGGCATTATTTGGGGAAGGTTGTCAAAGCCTTGGGGATGTAAAAATCACGATGGGCACCGGTTGTTCGATCATGATGCAAGTGCAGCAGGAGCAGACGTTGCGGGATCGCCGCATTTTGACGACGGTCGGCTGGCAAACTAGCCAGGAAACAGCGTTTGCGCTAGAAGGCATCATCCGTTCCTGTGGTGACGCCATCAACTGGTTCAGTGAGCAAGTGGCTCCGCTGCCAGATGTAGCTGAGATCTGTCAAGAAGTGCTGACCAGTGACAGTCAAGAAGACATCTATTTTATCCCAGCATTGCAAGGAATGGGTGCCCCTTTTTGGGATAATACGATGACTGCCAGCTTTGTCGGCATGAAACGCACAACGACGACTCATGAGCTGTTGAAAGCCGTTTTAGAAAGCATCATTTTTCAAATCAAAGCAGTGATCGATGTGATGGAAGAAGTCGCTGAACGACTGATCAATCAGGTAATGATCGATGGCGGTGTTTCGAAAAACCGCGCCTTGATGAGCTTATTGGCGACTTTGATCAATAAACCCGTCATCGTCAGCGAAGTCGAAGAATTTTCAGCCATCGGCACAATGCTTGTTGCCAAACCAACCATGAATGAACCAGCTATTCAGCAAACCACGATCGTTCCGCAAGCCGAACAGGCCGTGATCCGTTTGAAATATGAAAAATGGAAACGGTTCATTGAGAAGTCAGCTGCTTTTAGTGAAGGATAAAGGAGGAACTATATGGAGATTCAACGAATTCAACTGAATCAAACGGCTTACGTGGATACCTATTTATTGCACCAATCCAAAGAGTACAATGTCGGCAAGAAACGACCGCTAGTGATCGTCTGTCCAGGCGGCGGCTACGCCTTTACCAGTGATCGAGAGGCGGAAGTCATTGCCTTGAAATTCAATAGTATCGGGCTAAATAGCGTTGTTTTATGGTACACCACCGGTGATCAGGTGAAAAACGTTCCCCACAATGCCTTGATGGAAGCCGCCCAAACCGTCAAAATCATTCATGAGCATGCTCACGAATGGTTGGTGGATGAGGAGCAAATCATCGTTTGCGGTTTTTCAGCAGGCGGACATCTAGCGTTGCAGCTAGCGACGCGCTGGCACGATGCTGAGCTGGCAGAAGCGTTGGGCGTCAGCAGTGACTTACTGAAAGTGAATTTGGCGATCGCTGGCTACCCATTGGTTTATCAAGAGCATGCTTTCCCAATCGATGAGCTAGGCTTTGCCGCTCGTCTAATCGAAACACCTTTAACTGCCAACGAGCGCTTTTTTGGCAGTAAACAACCGACGGAAGAAGCCATTCAATCCATGAACATTTTGCATCATGTCGATCAGTGGACACCTCCGATGTTTCTCTGGCATACGACGGAAGACGTCTTAGTCGATGTGGCGCACTCGTTGAAGTTGGCGGTCAAATTAAGAGAAGCAGAAATTCCATTCGAACTGCATATTTTTGAAAAAGGCGAACACGGACTGGCATTAGCGGATCGAACAACGGCACGCAAGTCAAGTCACCTCAATGCCCATGTCGCCAAATGGTTTGAGCTGTGCGAAGGCTGGCTCAGTAGTTATATTGATTAATAACCGCCAGTGCACAACTTGTGCCGATGAAAGGAGAGCTCCACCGTGAAAATCACCGTAAACCAAAACAAACGCACCTTATTGCGAGACGGACAGCATTTCTTTTATTTAGCCGATACTTGCTGGAGTGCTTTTACTAGTATTCAAGAAAATGACTGGATCACCTACTTAGACAAACGCAAAGAGCAGGGATTCAACACCCTTCAAATCAATGTGTTACCGCAATGGGATCGCAGCCGTGGTCAATTTGACTGCTTGCCGTTTCCCCTTGATGCGGGTGTCTTTGATTTTACGGTTTGGGAGGATGCCTATTTCGAACGGGCTCAGCGTCTTTGTAAAATTGCCGATGAAAAAGGCTTTAATTTAGCATTGGTTGTCTTGTGGTCAAACTATGTCGCTGGCACTTGGGCTAGCCAGTTGGACAAAGAACGCAACGTGTTGCCGGAGGATTGCCGCCAGGCCTACTATCAAAAAGTGATTAAGACGTTTGATGCCTTCCATCCGATCTACTTTATTGGTGGCGATACGGACTTCCCAACACAGCCAACCATCGATACGTATCTAGAAGCCTTTGTTTTCTTTGAAAAGCATTCGCCCAATACCTTGAAAACGATTCATATCAAGGGACGTTTTGAAGAAATCCCTGAACCTATCGTCGAACATTTGGACTTATTTTTATACCAATCAGGTCATAACAGCGCCTTTTTGAATATGCCTTATTATTTGGCAGAGCGTTTTTATCAACGAGAACCGCAACTGCCGATCATCAACTCAGAACCTTGCTATGAACAAATGGGCTATGCCCGTCACGTATACGGTCGATTTGGTCAAAAAGATGTCCGCAAAGCAGCATGGCAATCATTGTTAGCCGGCGGCTCGGCTGGGATCACGTACGGTGCCCACGGCATCTGGAGTTGGCAAACCCCGACGGCAACCTTTGCGGAAGAAATCGGGGAAGCGTTTGATCGTCCGATGATTTGGCCAGAAGCTTTGTCTTTTCCTGGGGCAGATGATTATGGCTTTATCAAGCAATTATTTGAATTATTAAATATTCAGGAGCTTGTGCCTTGCCAAGAGCGCTTGATCGATGCAGATGAACAGATTCGTATGGCAGCTATCGCAGGAAGGAAGGATGCCTTGCTTTACTTGCCAAGCAATACAACAGTTCGCCTGCAAGGAGATCTTTCTACAGCGACCGTCACATTGATCGATTTGAACACCAATCGTTTCTTGAAACCAAAACTGACAGTTACTGATGGTATCACTGTTTTCCATCCCCACAATTGTCACGAAGATGTATTGTTCGTCATCCAAATAAAGGAGTGAAAAGAAAATGGATAAATATATGGATAAGGTATTAGTATTTGCAGATAAAATCTCCAACAATCGGTATTTAAAGGCAATTTCAAACGGGTTGATGGCGACGCTGCCGATCAACATTATTGGCTCGATCGCCTTGTTGTTAGCAGTTTTGCCGATTCAAGGGTGGACAGATTTTATCAACTCGATCAATATTGGCGGTTATTTTTCCGTCGGTTACAGTATGACCGTTGGGGTTATCTCAGTGTACGCTTCCTTTCTTGTCGGTCACCGTTTAGCGACAGAATTTAAGCAGTCGGCAGTCCCTGCCGGCATCGTTTCGTTGTTTGCCTTTTTGATGATGACGCCAATGGTCACCTTGGAGGAAACAACGACCCTCGACATGAGCAAACTCGGCGCTCAAGGCTTGTTTACCGCTATGATCTGCGGCTTAGTTTTTGCTCGTTTGTACTGCTTTATTTTAGAAAAAAATATCGCCATCAAAATGCCAGCAGGCGTGCCGCAATTTGTGACGGATACCTTCGCCGGTTTGATTCCAGCAATTATTTCTGGGTTTACCGCGATCGTCATTAGCTGGGCATTCAGTTTTACTTCTTATGGCTCATTTTCAGATTTCATCTATCAAATCTTGGCAATGCCGCTGCAAAGCTTGTCTTCTAGTGTCGGTTCGTTGCTATTTATTGTACTGATCCAAATGGTGCTATGGTTCTTCGGTATCCATGGTTCGTTGGTGGTGGGTAGCTTTGTCACCGCTTTGTACTTACCAATGGATGTAGAAAATATGGATGCTTTAGCTAGCGGTGTTGCTCGTTCCGAGCTGCCAAATATTTTGAGCAAGTCGTTTTATGATTTGTTTGCTGGTATTGGTGGGGCTGGGGGAACATTGTCATTGATTATCGTTATTTTGCTGTTGGCGAAATCAAAACAATCACGGACAGTCGCTAACCTAAGTGCCGTTCCTGGATTGTTCACCATTAATGAGCCGGTGATTTTTGGCTTACCGCTGATTTTGAATCCAATCATGGCGATTCCGTTCATATTAACACCATTGGTTCAAGTGCTTGTGGCGTACCTAGCGATCTGGAGTGGGATCGTTCCACGACTTAGTGGCGTACAAGTTCCCTTTGGCACACCGATTTTTCTAAATGGGTTTCTAGCTGGAGGCTGGCAGGTCGCAGTTCTACAAGTCGTTTGCGTTTTGGCAGGCTGCTTGCTGTACATTCCTTTTGTCAAAATATTAGATAAAGGAAAATTAAAAACGGAAGCAGAAGCAGCGCAAGCGGAGGGTCACCCACAAACTGAAAGTATCGATGCAACGGGGGAAACGGTTTAAAAGAAACCGATTTTATGATGACAAGCCAATGAGTTAGTGCTATAGTTAAAGAAAGAAAACCCACGTGGATTGTTACTGACTCGATCAGGCAAGACCTAAATAAGAAAGCGCTATTCTCGTTTTAGCAGCGGCTCTTATTTAGGTTTTTTGTTTTTTATCGGAGATTTTTCAGTAACCAGCTAGGTAGGTTTATCAAAAGAAAACAAAAGGAGAACGAGCAAATGGCAAAATTTCCAGAAAATTTCTTATGGGGCGGCGCGACCGCAGCGAATCAATTAGAAGGGGCGTTCGATCGCGATGGCAAAGGATTGTCAGTGGCGGATGCAATGCCTGGCGGCAAACAGCGTTTAGCGATTTTAGGTAGTGATACGTTTGATTGGACGATCGATGAGGACAAATACACTTATCCAAATCATCGCGGGATCGACCATTATGACCGTTTCAAAGAAGACATTGCGTTGTTTGCAGAGATGGGCTTCAAGAGCTATCGTTTTTCTATCGCTTGGACACGTATCTTTCCAAAAGGCGATGAAACGACACCAAACGAAGCTGGGCTAGCATTTTACGATGCGCTGATCGATGAATGTTTGAAATACGGGATCGAGCCAGTGGTTACGATCTCCCACTATGAAATGCCTTTGCATTTAGCCAAAGAATACGGTGGCTGGAAAAATCGAGCATTGATCGATTTCTATGAGCGTTTTGCAAAAGTCGTCTTGGAACGGTTCCACAGCAAAGTCAAATACTGGATGACCTTCAATGAGATCAACTCTGCTTTCCATTTCTCTGCATTGAGTCAAGGAATGGTCAACAGCACGGGTGCCAGCGACTTTACAAACGTGATCCAAGCGTGGCACAACCAATTTGTTGCCAGCAGTAAAGCAGTCAAAATCGGCCATGAATTAAACCCAGAGTTACAGATCGGTTGTATGATCATTTATGCAACGACTTACAGCATTGATGCGAACCCAGTCAACCAAGTGGCGACGATGATCCATAATCAAGCCTTCAACTACTACTGTGCCGACGTGCAGGTACGTGGAAAATACCCATCCTTTACGGATCGTTTGTACAAAGAACACGGCGTCAATAAAGAGGATCTTGAGATTACCGAAGAAGACTTAGCCTTGATCGCTGAACATACTGTTGACTATGTTGGCTTCAGCTACTACATGTCTTCTGCCGTGGATATCACCACAGAAGAAGCCGATGAAGTGCAAGGAAACTTGTTAGGCGGCGTCCGCAATCCATTCTTAGAAGCAAGTGAATGGGGCTGGCAAATCGACCCAGAAGGGCTGCGCATCGCGTTGAATGAATTGTATGATCGTTATCAAAAACCGTTGTTTATCGTGGAAAACGGCTTAGGAGCCATTGATACCTTTAACGAAGAAGGTAAGATCGAAGATGACTATCGTATCGATTACTTGCGCCGCCACATTGAAGCAATGGGGGAAGCGATTGCTGATGGCGTAGACTTGATCGGCTACACGCCATGGGGCTGTATCGACCTTGTCAGTGCTTCAACAGGCGAAATGAGCAAACGCTATGGCTTTATCTATGTTGACTTTGATGACGAAGGCAACGGCACGATGGATCGTTCCAAGAAAAAATCCTTCGATTGGTACAAACAAGTTATTGCAACAAACGGAGAAGAGTTGGCCTAAGTGTTTCGTTAGACTCACGGATGACGCAGGATCCGTTATAAAAGAAAACCGATCAACGGTGCTCCTATACTGGCGCATCGTTGATCGGTTTTTTGTGATATTTGGGTTTAACGGGTATGTTCATAGCTGTCTCGTAACAAAGATTGGAGTTGTTTTTCTGATACAGAGCCATCTAGTAATGCGGTGAGCCAATGGTTTTTATTCATGTGATAAGCGGGTAAATAGCCGTGACTTTGATTGATGATCGAAACCATTTCGGGCGCTGCTTTGACATCTAAAATCTCGATCATTCCCGTTCCTTTCAGACCTAATTTCTGCTTTTCTACAGTCATCAGCAAGCCAAACCATTTGCCGCTTTTACGGTGCCGCAAGACTTGGTACTCGGGAAACTTTGCAAATGGATGGTCGATCTGAACATCATTGAAGGTCTGAGCGAATGCGATCAGACGGTTTTTAAGATCCATGGGTATCCCTGCCTTTTTATTCATTCAACTCCAGTATACCGTATTTTTGCCAATATTTCGCTGGAAAAGGAGATTGGGCTCTTTGGTTTAATGAGCCGTATCACCTGCTGCATCGATAGTAATAAATAAGGTAAAGTAGCAGGCGGTTTATTTTCTCAATTTGACACTCAGCTTTCGGCATTACTTGTCATTACATTCGATTATGATATAATGTTCTTACAGAGTAATTACAAAAACAGAGAGAGGAGTGCAACGATGATTACGAAAACAAGAAAACAAGGGAATTCCATTATGTTGACGGTGCCCAAAGACTTTGGTATTCCCAATGGTGTGGAAGTAGAAGCAAAGCTAGTAGAAAATGGAATCTTGTATGAATTTATTGAACCGGTAAAACCATTCGATGATTTCAGTGAAGATATCTTGACTGATATTATTAATGAGGGATACGAACACGAAGATATTTTATCCGAATTTAAAGCGCGTAAGAGTAAGCTGATTTCTTCATTTAAGACAATTGCAAAGGATACTGCTACCGACGGGAAAGCAATGACCAAAGAGGAGTTGGCAACTGAAATTGGCTTATGAGGTGATTCCATCTAGACAAGTAGTGAATTATTTAAAAAAGTTGAAGGAGAAACCGCTGAAACAAAAGTTTCTTCATGTCATTTATGATGAAATAGCTGTCGAACCGTATAGCGGCGATCAAAAAACTGGCGATTTAGCTGGAATCTGGTCGAAGGGTTTTAAGTATGCAGGGACAACCTATCGTATTGCTTATGATGTGATCGATGACCAAGTGATTCCAGTCTTGTTATGTGGCACCCATGAGAATTTTTATGAACAGTTAAAGCAGTTAATGAAATAACTGGGGACCTGAATCGAAGAGTTGCGCGTAGGCGGACTCTTTTTTTTGATTTCTATTAAAAAGTACAATAAGTGAAAGGTTCTAAGAAATGGATGCCTATGCTAAGATAGAAGAAACCGGCAGCGTAAATAAGCAAGTGAGGTGGTCGCTATGAAAACGACAAGTCAAGTATACATTCGTTTAAATGAACATCTATTTAAATGCAAAAAATACGATTTGAATTTTTTGATAACAAAACTTTTAATTGAGCGAATCGATGAATTTCCTGCGATCTATATTGAAGAAATCGCCTATGCTGCACAGACGACCCCTGCCAGTATCACTAAATTTTGTAAGAAACTTGGTTATGCTAGTTTTAAAGAAATGCGTAATGACCTCACGATTTATTTTGAACAAGAATACCATTTAGCAAATACGATGTTTGAAGGGATGCTAGCGAATCTCGATACAAAGAGTAAAGTATCTGAAATGGTTGACCAATTTTTAGCCCGAGAGTACATGGTCCAAAAACAGATTTTTGACCAATTTGATCAACACCAATGCACACGGATCGCAGAAGAAATGAAACGAAAAAAACGAGTGGCGATTTTGGGTAACAGCTATTCTTTTTCGGTTGTTAATCTCCTGCGGGAACTGCTTAGTCAAATGGGCTATATCGTTTTTGAAGTAAACCGTAATGCGGAAGATCAGCTGATTGATCAAGTATTGCGGGAAACAGATATTTGTTTTGTGATCAATCTAACAGGCAGCTGGATCGATAAAAAGGCCTATTTGCTTGAAAAAACGGCCTGTCAGAAAGTTTTATTGACGTTCAGCGAGCAAGCCGCTCAAAGTAATCTCTTTGAAGAGCGTGTCTTGTTTAAAGAGGTCGTTCCATTGATGTCATCGAATTATTACTCGCAAAAAGTGCTTCATCTATGGATGATTTTTATGATTATGAATATGAGAAAAGAGTAAACGTAAAAAGCTATTTTCCATTTTTGGAAAATAGCTTTTATTGTTTCCTTATGAGAAAGCGCTTATATTCAAGTTAAGATATATCTTAAAAAATTTAGGAGGATTTACTGATGGATAAATTAATGCAATTTATTGAAACCAAAGTGATGCCGCCAATGATGAAACTTTCTAATCAACGTCACTTGAGTGCTGTTCGCGATGGATTGATCGCAACGATTCCAATCACAGTGATCGGATCGATCTTTTTATTGATACCGTACATTCCATGGCCTCAATCCTATGTATCGTTTATGGGCAATCATCCCGACTTAGTGGCAAAACTGATCATTCCCTTCAATATGAGTATGGGACTGCTTTCGATCTATGCAGCTTTTGGCATCGGCGCACGATTAGCGCAAAGCTACCAACTGGATAGTTTGGCAGGGGGCGTTTCTGCAATTTTTACCTTTTTTACTACATTGACCTTCACTTCTTTAGATGAAGGAACGTTTATCTCTACGCAATATCTTGGAGGAGAAGGCATGTTCGCCAGTATTTTGACCGCTATATTAGCAGTCGAGTGCATGCGCCTTTGTAAAAAATACAATATCGGGTTTAAACTGCCAGAGCAAGTACCTACGAATGTCAGCAGCAGTTTTGAAGTGATTATTCCCGTGTTTTTTTCAATGACGATCGTTTGGATCATTGTTCACTTGATCGGCTTTGACATCAATGCCCTGATTGCAAGTTTGATCACACCCTTATTAAGTGTTTCTTCCAACTCGTTAGCAGCACCCTTGGTCTATGTAGGATTGACTTGTATCATGTGGCTATTCGGGATTCATCCGCAAATATTAGCGACGGTGATGTTGCCGATCTGGCTAGTCAATTCTGAAGCAAATATGGCAGCAGCACAAGCCGGACAAGCGATTCCTAATCTGGGGGTACAGCCGTTTATCTTTACTTTCTTATGGATCGGCGGTGGCGGAGGAACCTTAGCACTTTGCGCAATGATGTGTTTCTCCAAATCAAAATTTTTAAAACAACTTGGTCGTCTCAGCTTTATTCCTGGGGTCTTCAACATCAATGAGCCACTGTTGTTTGGGTTGCCGATCGTTTTGAATCCAGCACTGGCGATTCCCTTTGTCGTGGCACCAATCGTGACCACTTTCGTGACCTATTTCGCGTTTGTGTCCAATCTTGTTCCCGGAATGGCGTATCCATTAGCGGCTGTGTGGACGGTTCCGAGTATTTTTTCAGCAGTGATCGCAACAGCCAGCATTCGCGGTGCTGTCTTAGTTGTGGTGAATTTCTTGATTTATTTGGGTATTTATTATCCTTTCTTCAAGGCCTACGAGCGCAAATTAGTGCTTGAAGAAGGTCAAACCGAAGCATAAGTCTATGAGATGAGCAATCAAATTTTTAGAAGAGGAGCAATGACATGAAGAAAAATAAGAAGCAATTTCCTGCCGAGTTTTATTGGGGAGGTGCAGTTGCCGCAAATCAATTAGAAGGGGCCTATCTTGAAGGGGGAAAAGGCTGGAGCGTGGCAGACATCAATCGCTTTCGTGATGATATCGATATAAAAAAGAAAAGCAACAAAGAGATAACGACGGCAGACGTAGAATTTGCTTTAAATGATCAAGAAGGGCGTTACCCGAAACGGGATGGGATCGATTTTTACCATACATTTCGTGAGGATCTGGCACTCTTGGCAGAAACAGGCATGAATTCGTTCCGAACATCTATTAGCTGGGCGAGGATTTTTCCAAAGGGAGACGAGCAAACGCCTAACGAAGAAGGGTTGCGCTTTTATGACGAATTGATCGATTGTATCCTTGAAAACGGCATGGAACCCTTGATCACCTTGTCTCATTATGAAATGCCGATCCATTTAGCGATGGCTTATGACGGCTGGTCAAATCGAAAACTGATTGATTTCTTTGTTCATTTTGCGCAAGTCGTATTCAAGCGATACCAAGGAAAAGTCAAATATTGGATCTTAGTCAATCAAATGAACTTGATTACCCATGAATCATTTAACCACCTTGGTATTCCCGCTGACCGAGTCGACAATCTGAAGCAAGCTAAGTACCAAGGGGTTCACAATGAATTGGTAGCATGTGCGAGAGCGATCAAAGTAGGGAAAGAAATTGATCCTTCTTTTCAAATTGGTATGATGTCTTATTATGGCAATGTTTATCCAGCTACTTGTAAACCGTTGGATGTTCTGAGTGCTCTCAAAAATAATCAAATGGAATATTATTATTCAGATGTACTTGCGCGAGGAACTTATCCGAATTATGCCTATCGTTTTTTTGAAGAAAACGGCATCGAGATTCAATTTGGGGAAAACGATGAAGCGGACTTCAAGCATACGGTCGATTTTGTTTCTTTCTCCTATTACTACACGCGAATCATTCATAGTGAAAACTACGGGAAAGAAGACGCAGCTTCGCCTAACCCTTATTTAGAAGCCAATGACTGGGGCTGGGCGATTGATCCAATTGGGTTACGGATTGCTTTGAATGAGTATTATGATCGGTACCAATTGCCTATCATGATCACAGAAAATGGTATGGGTTTTTATGAGACATTGAATGAAGAAGGAACGATCGATGATACGTATCGCATTGATTTTCTGAAACAGCACATTGAACAAATGAAAGAAGCAATCTATGATGGCGTAGAACTGATCGGCTACTATCCTTGGGGACCGATCGATCTTGTTAGCTGCTCCTCATCAGAAATGAGCAAGCGGTATGGGTTCATTTACGTGGATCTAGATGATTGGGGCAATGGTTCAGGAAAACGGTACAAAAAAGCCAGCTTTGACTGGTATAAGAAAGTGACGGCTTCTAACGGAGAAGTCCTCGATTAAAAAATAAGCGGCAACGACGAAGCAGAAGCTTGATCGTTGCCGCTTTTTTTATAAGAGAGTCAGAAAAGGGAGCCGGCGTCATTAGCGTAACCGTTTCTGATAAAGCATTCGTGCCAAGAACCAGCTCACGACTACGATACCACCGCACCAGCTAAAGGCACTGATCAAGGTGGTATCTTTCAAGTTTAACAAAAGCCCTCGCAAAGAATGGATGATCGGCGACATTGGTTGGTATTCAGCAAAAATGGCTAACGGGCGCGGCATGGTTTCCGTAGGGACGAAACCAGAGCTTAAGTAGGGCAACAGGGTGATCAAGACAGTAAACAAGGTAGCTGTCTCGGGGCTTTTGGCGATGAGACCAACCAGAACTGAGACCCAAGTAAAAGCGAAGGTGAAGCAAAAGATCAATAGGAAGGCGAGCCCCCAGCCAGCAACTGTGGCTTGAGGGCGAAAACCGATGACCATGGCAACGATCAATACGACCAAGGTACTGATCAAGCTCCGAAGGGTCGCGGCGAAGACATGGCCGTTTAAAAAGGCTGAGTTAGAAATATTCAAGGTCATCAGCCGTTCCACCATGCCGGATTTCAAATCTTCCGTCACCGTTACCCCAACGGAGGAAGCACTTTGGGCGATACATTGGACGAGGACACCGGGAACGACAAAATCGACATAAGAAGTATCGCCGACGTTCATAGCGCCACCAAAAACATAGACAAAGAGGATCATTAAAATCGCTGGGGTCAAAATTCCACTTAGCAGAGTCTCCATACTGCGAATCGATAGCAAGAGGTTGCGTTTGAATAAGGTGTTGGTTTCTATAATTGCTTTCATTGGTTTCCTCCTTGGACAAGTGTTAGAAAAATATCTTCTAAAGAAGCATTCTTTTGATTAAAACTGGTGATGGTGATCGGTAGTTGATTGAGTTCCTGCAACAGCGTGAAGGAATGCTGGAAGTCTTGACTGACGGGAAATGCCAGAGAGAGACTGGACTCATTGACTTGCAGCGGAAAATCAGACAGATGCTGACGCACGGTTTGCAAGTGTTCTTTTGTCACTACGCTGATTTCCATCGTTTGCGAAGGGTGCAGTGCTTTGACTTCCGTTGGTGTTCCTTGCAAGATGATTTTCCCTTCATGCAAAATGGCGACTTGGTCTGCTAAAAATTCAGCTTCTTCTAGGTATTGGGTCGTCAGGAAAATCGTTCGTCCTTGAGCGGCGATCTCTTTGATCATGTGCCATGTGGCTAAGCGGTTTTGCGGGTCTAACCCGGTCGTCGGTTCATCTAAAAAGAGCAGGTCAGGTTCGCCGATAAAACTCATGGCGATGTCTAAGCGCCGTCGCATGCCACCAGAATAGTTTTTGACTAGTCTGTTGCTGGCATCCACCAAATCAAAACGCTCTAACAACTGTTGGACGATCAACTGTTTGTTTTTGACATGGCGCAAGGCAGCAATCATCAGCAAGTTTTCTCGTCCGGTTAGTTCTTGATCGACGGCGGAAAATTGCCCCGTCAGACTGATTTTCTCGCGAATCGCTGCTGGATCTTTGGTCAAGTCGATCCCATCGATCAGCGCGGTTCCTTGATCAAAAGGCAGGATGGTAGACAAAATTTTGACTAGAGTGGTTTTTCCAGCACCGTTTGATCCTAATAAGACAAATACTTCGCCAGGAGTGACGTCAAAAGTGACCTCTTTCAAAACGGTTTTGTCTTTGAAACTTTTTTGTAAATGTTTCACGTGAAGCATTTTCTTTTTTACATGGGTATCCATAGCTTTTCCCTCGTTTCTATAAGATAATTCAACTATAAAGGCTCTTCGGGAAAAGCAACTGCTTATTTCAATATATTGAAAAAGAAGGTGAAGAAATGAACAATTATGGTGCGACAGTGAAAGAGCTTCGCAAAAGCAAAGGCTTACTATTGAAGGAATTAGTGGACGAACAATTGTCGATGTCTTTGTTATCGCAATTTGAAAATGGCAAAACGACGATTTCCTGCGAACGATTTCATCGTTTGCTAGATAAACTAGAAGTGAGTTTTGCCGAATTTCAACTGCTGCATACTGGGGAGCATCATTCGGAGGCTCAAAAGCTAATGGTCGACTATGTCCGTTCGATGGGGATCGAATCTATTGATGAAGTACCTAAACTAAAAAAGAAATATCAAAAGCTGACCGCCTACTTTCAACGACATTACTCCTTGGAGCTGGACCACTTCTTACAACTGATCCGTTTTGACTACTTGATGAAAGAGGAGCTTTTTAAAGGGATGCCCATCCAGGAGGCGTACCCGAAACACAATTATTGTTTGGACTCTGCGAAACATTACTTGCTGAATACCGATACATGGGGTGTTTATGAGCTGCGGCTATTTGCCCGCGTAGCAGTTTCGATGGAGCCAGCTTTGCTTTGGCGCTGTTTGACGATCGCCATCAAAAAGAGTCAGCGCTTTGCAAAAATCCCCGGCAACAAAGATATTCTATACAACACGTTTGAGACGGTGTTTTCCGTCTTTGCTGTTTTTGATGAGGTGGATTATGCGGAAAAGACCTTTCATTTATGGCGAGATCATGTTTATGAAAAAGAACACATTGAGCAAGCGATCTTTATGCCGTTTTTTGAAGGCTGGACATGTCTATTAAAACAAAACAAGCCAAAAGCGGCGGACTTAATGCAACAAACGTTAGATCAATTGGAAAGATTAGGGATGAAGACCACGTTTTCCATGTATCAATCATTAAGCACGTTTGTTTTAAAGGAGGATTTCCCGGGAATTTTATTGAGTGATCCTTTGCTTTCTGAGGGAACTCGTTACGGGTGGGAAGAGCCCTAAAAAGCTATATTCCGCTGATGAAAGCGCCTTATGTTTAAGAATCGGAGAGGAAGTGATTAAAAATCAGTAAATGCAAGCAATTTGCTTCTTTTTTACTGATTAGAGGAGTATATTCGAAGTTGGAATTTTTCTTTCTTTAGAATTATTTTAATGCACTTTTTTATGAAATAGGAGGATGTAGGATGGATATTGTGACACTAGCGCGAATCCAGTTTGCGATGACGACGATTTTTCACTTTTTCTTTGTACCGTTTTCGATCGGAACTGGTGTCGTCGTTGCAATTATGGAGACACTTTATGTGATCAAAAAAGATGAAAAATATCGCCGGATGACGAAGTTTTGGGGAAATATTTTTCTATTAAGTTTTGCTGTCGGGGTCGTGACAGGGATCATTCAAGAATTTCAATTTGGGATGAACTGGTCAGACTATTCTCGTTTTGTCGGGGATATTTTTGGTGCGCCCTTGGCTTTGGAGGCTTTGTTGGCGTTCTTCTTAGAATCGACGTTCTTAGGACTGTGGATCTTTACATGGGATCGGGTCAGTCCCAAGCTGCACGCCACCTTTTTCTGGTTGGTGACGCTTGGTTCGATGCTATCGGCGTTTTGGATCTTAGCTGCCAATAGTTTTATGCAGCATCCAGTAGGGTATACCTTGAACAATGGCCGGGCAGAAATGACTGACTTCGGTGCATTATTGGCAAATCCACAAGTGTGGTATGAGTTTTTACACGTGATCACCGCTGCCATCACGATGGGTGGGATCATTGTTGCTGGTTTATCAGCCTTTCGTCTGTTGAAGAAAGACAAAGACATTGACCGCGACTTCTTCAAAAAATCAATGCGGATCGGTTTTGCGGTGGCATTGTTCGGTTCATTCACCGTCTTGCTAGCCGGGGATGAACAAATGAAATACTTGGTTGAAGAACAACCAATGAAATTTGCCGCAATGGAAGGAACTTATGAAGATACCGGGAGTCCTGCGGCTTGGACTGTCGTTGCTTGGGCGAATGAAGCGGAACATCACCAAGTTTTCGGTATTTCGATTCCATATATGTTGAGTATCTTAGCCTTCAATGAACCCTTCGGCTCAATCGATGGGATGGATACGGTCAATCAGCAATTGATTGAAACCTACGGCGACCGTAATTACTACCCGCCGGTCAACACACTCTTTTGGAGCTTCCGGATCATGGCTGGTTTTGGTGCCTTGATGCTGTTGGTTTCTGGTCTGGGGTTGTATTTTACGCGTAAGAAGAAACCGTGGCTCTTTGAAAAACGCTGGTTACTTTGGGTAGTGGCAATCACTTTGTTCACCCCATTTATTGCCAATACAGCTGGTTGGCTGATCACGGAGTTAGGGCGTTACCCATGGACGGTTTACGGCTTGTTTACGATCGAAGATAGTGTGTCACCAAACGTTTCCGTGACCTCTCTCTTGATCTCAAATATCGTTTACTTCCTCTTATTCTCTGGCTTAGGCGGAACAATGGTCTATCTTGTGAAACGGGAAATGGATCATGGACCCGAAAAAGAAGTCTTTGGTGAAATCAGCCAAGGAGACAACCAAGATGGGTACGAAGACCCATTTGATAAGGAGGCGTTTGAAGGATGACCGGTCTGCAATTACTATGGTTCACGTTGATTGGGCTTTTATTTTCCGGATTCTTCTTCTTAGAAGGGTTTGACTTTGGTGTGGGGATGTCTGTGCAGACATTGGCTCACAATGAAGAGGAAAAAGACCAGATCGTTAAAACGATCGGGCCTGTCTGGGATGGCAATGAAGTGTGGCTATTGACCGCCGGCGGAGCGATGTTCGCCTCGTTTCCATACTGGTATGCTTCTTTGTTCAGCGGGTTTTATTTGATTTTGCTGTTGATCTTAGTTGGGTTGATCATTCGTGGTGTCTCCTTTGAGTTTCGAGCGAACTTCCCGAAAGAGCACAAAAACATTTGGAACTGGACGTTGACGATCGGCAGTACGATCGTACCGTTTTTCTTCGGTCTGATGTTTGTCAGCATGATACAAGGAATGCCTTTGGGTGAAGATGGCAACATGACCGCAACCTTTACGGATTACGTCAATCCCTTTTCAATCGTTGGCGGGATCGCGTTGACCTTGTTGTGCTACTTGCACGGATTAAACTATATCGCTTTGAAAACGGAAGGTCCGATTCGGGCACGGGCACGCAACTATGCAAGTATTTTTTATGGCATCCTATATGCAGGCTTAATCGTCTTTGCTGTGATGCTTTACTTCCAAACGGATTTCTTTGAGAATCATTTTGCGACAACGCTTGGTTTGTTGCTTGTGATCGTTGTACTGACACTGATTGCAAATATCGGCGTCTTTAAAGGCAAAGAAATGATGGCTTTCATTGCGAGCGGCTTGACGTTGATCGCTTTGGTGGCATTGATCTTCACAGGGTTATTCCCAAGAGTCTTGATCAGTTCGATCGATTCAAGCTATGACCTGTTGATCGCTGATGCGTCTTCAAGCCGCTACACATTGAAGATCATGAGTTATCTTTCACTGACGATCTTGCCTTTCGTCTTGGCCTATACGGCTTGGAGTTACTATATCTTCCGTAAACGGATCAGTCATACGGAGGCGTTGGAGGGGTATAAATGATTGATAAACAAATCATGAAGCTCCCAGGAATGAAACAACTTTTAGGGCTGCTTGCGGGACTTTCGTTCCTGCAGGCGCTCTTCATTATTGGGCAGGCGTATGGATTGGCACGTGCCATCACTGGCTTATGGGAAGGACGACCATTAGAGGAACAGTGGGGCTGGATTCTGCTGTTCTTTTGTTCGTTTATCGCCCGACAAGCCGTTATCTATTTCCGTTCCAAAAGACTTGATGATTACAGTTACCAGCAAGCCGCCGATCTGCGGGATCAATTGTTGGAGAAATTGTTTCGGGTCGGTCCTCAGATCGCACAACAGCAAGGGACGGGGAATGTAACAACGATGGTCTTGGAAGGGATCAACCAAGTCGAAAACTACTTGAAATTGATTCTTGCCAAGATCATGAATATGTCGATCATTCCTTGGGTCATTTTGGCACTCGTTTTTTATCTGGATTGGGAATCCGGCTTGGTCTTGCTGTTGGTGTTCCCCTTGATCATCATTTTTATGATCATCTTGGGCTATGCCGCGCAAAGCAAAGCGGAAAAACAATACCGAACGTTTCAATTACTGTCCAATCATTTCATCGACTCCCTGCGAGGGATCGACACGCTGAAATTGTTTGGGGTCAGTAAAAAATATGGCAAAAGTATCTTTGCTTCCAGCGAACGGTTTCGCAAAGCGACGATGGCTTCATTAAAAGTCGGTATTTTATCGACCTTCGCCTTAGACTTTTTCACGACCTTATCGATTGCCGTCGTGGCAGTCTTGCTAGGCTTGCGGCTGATCAATGAAGGAATCTTGCTGTTTCCAGCGTTAACCATCTTGATTTTAGCACCAGAATACTTCTTGCCGATCCGCGACTTTTCCAGTGATTACCATGCAACCTTAGACGGAAAAAATGCGATGACTGCGGTGACGGAGATCTTGCATCAGCCCGAAGCCCAAGTACCGGCAGTAACGGTGCCTCGTTGGCAGGAAGACGCCCAGTTAACGATCGATCAGCTGGCGTTTTCCTACGAGGAAAAAGCGGCTTTGACGGATATCAACTTGAACGTGACTGGCTTCAAAAAGATCGGGATCATCGGTTTGAGCGGTTCTGGCAAGTCTACCTTGATCAATACCTTGAGTGGCTTTCTCGTGCCAGACAGTGGCGAGATCACTCTCGGAGGGGCGAAGACCACGGCCTTTCGCCAAGCAAGCTGGCAAGAACAGCTGATCTATATTCCGCAAAATCCTTATATCTATCGGTTGACCTTGCAGGAAAATGTCGCGTTTTATCAGCCGACAGCTACCAAAGAAGCCGTACTGAAGGCCATTGAAGTGGCAGGCTTGACTGAGCTTTTGGCGGAGCTGCCGCAAGGGTTGGACACGATGTTAGGAGAAGGGGAACGGCATCTAAGTGGCGGACAAGCCCAACGGATCGCTCTAGCCCGTGCCTTTTTAGACCAGCAACGAAAGATTCTTTTGTTTGATGAACCAACGGCTCATTTGGATATTGAAACCGAAGTTGCCTTAAAGGAACGGATGCTGCCGCTGATGGAAAACCGTTTAGTCTTTTTTGCAACCCATCGCTTGCACTGGATGGAAGAAATGGATGAAATCATCGTGATGGATCAAGGAAGAATCGTGGAACAAGGCACCTTGACACAACTGCAGCAAAAGCAAGGTGCTTTTACAGAACTAGTCAATGGAATGAGGAGGGAACAGCTTGAATAAAATCGGCTTATTGCGCTCATTGAAAACCGATACCTGGGTCAAGCCTTTCTTGTCAAAATACAAAAACGTTTTGGCGTTGGCCTTATTCCTAGGCTTCTTGACCTTTTTCTGTGGCGGTGCACTGATGTTTAATTCGGGGTACCTGATCAGCCGCTCGGCGTCGATCCCGGAAAACATTCTATTGGTTTACATCCCCATCGTACTGACCCGAGCGTTTGGGATCGGCCGTCCAGTCTTTCGCTATTTGGAACGGTTGACCAGTCATAGCTGGGTCTTGCGCATGACCTCTAATTTACGTTTGAAATTGTATAACGTAGTAGAAAAAGATGCGATCTTCTTTAAGCAAGCGCATCGCACAGGGGATATCTTGGGCTTATTGGCAGAAGATATCAACCATATTCAAAACCTGTATTTGCGGACGATCTTTCCTACTGTGATCGCTTGGATCTTGTATGCGTTCTTGATCATTGGACTAGGCTATTTTTCTTGGTGGTTTGCTTTGGTGATGCTGCTGCTATTAGGGATCATCGTCTTTGTCTTGCCGCTTTGGTCGGTGATCATCAACGGCGCGCGGCAAGAAAAGCAAAAACACATGAAAAACAACTTGTATACGACACTGACGGATAATGTATTAGGGGTTTCTGATTGGGTCTTCTCTCAAAGAGGGAGCGAGTACGTGGCTGCCCATAAGGAACTGGAAACGCAGTTGCGGGCGGTGGATGAACAGATGCTGTCCTTTGATCGCCGGCGTGATTTTCTTTTACAAAGCATCTTTGGGGTGATCGCTGTCGCATTGCTACTTTGGACCAGCATTCGCTTTCCAGGTAACCACGGAGGAGCAGCCAACTGGATCGCTGCCTTTGTCCTGTGCGTCTTTCCTTTAGTTGATGCATTTGCGCCATTACCGTCAGCTGCTCAAGAAACCAATCGCTACAAAGACTCCATCGATCGCTTCAATGCATTACCAGAAGAAAATCGCCAAGAGGTCTCCATGGAGCAACCGTCAATACCTGAAGTGACGGGCCTCGTGTCGATCACAGTCAAGGACTTGCATTTTCAGTATCCTGAAGGCAAAGAAGTGCTTCATGGGCTGGATCTAACGATTCCTGCACATCAAAAACTAGCGATCCTTGGCCGCAGCGGTTCTGGGAAAAGTACCTTTGCCTCCTTGTTGCGAGGCGATCTGCAACCGACGCAAGGGGCGATCACCTTAAATGACGTGCCAGTGACGGCATTGAGTGAGTCAATCAGTGACTTGATCGGTGTCATCAATCAAAGTCCCTATCTTTTCCATACGACCGTCTTGAATAATATTCGGCTAGGCAATGAGTCGGCTTCGGAAGAAGAAGTCTGGCGCGTACTGGAGCAAGTCGGGTTGAAAGAAATGGTGGCAGCTTTGCCTAATGGTTTGGCGACGATGGTGGATGAAGCCGGCTTGCGTTTTTCTGGTGGAGAACGGCATCGTTTGGCATTGGCGCGAATCTTGCTAAAAGACACCCCAATCATCTTATTGGATGAGCCAACCGTCGGCTTAGACCCAATCACGGAGCAAGACGTACTTGAAACCTTTTTCCAAGTGCTGGAGAACAAAACGATCATTTGGATCACCCACCACTTGCAAGGAATTTCGATGATGGATCGTGTGCTTTTTATTGAAGATGGTCAGTTGACCATGAGCGGAACACCTGCCGAATTGGCCGCAGAAAATAAACATTTTCAACACTTATTGGCCATTGACCAAGGACGACGATAAAAAAGAGCGTCCATCAATCAGTGATGGACGCTTTTCTTCTCATTACGCTATGGCTCAGTAATTGCGCTGCAAGAGCAGTTCAGTTAATGAACGAATTTTGGCCTTGCTAGGTGCTTCTGGCAGCAGATCGATGTCGTCTAAGGCTTTTTGCGTGTAGGTGACCGCGAAAGCGCGCGCTTTTTCGACACCGCCGTAACGGACGACAAGATCCGCAACTTCTTGGGCTTCTGCCAAGGAGAGTGCTGCTTTTTTATTCAAATAAGGAGCGAATGCTGCAGGTGCCTGTTCTTTGGCAAATAGCAGCGGCAAGGTATAGACCCCTTGCGCCAAATCTTCTAGAATCGGTTTTTTCAAGGTGCCGCTATCAGAGGTGTAGTCGAGAATATCGTCGAATACTTGAAAGGCGATCCCGATGTTGCGCCCGATCTCACCAGCTCGTTCTTGGTTTTCTGTGTCGAGGCCGCCAAAATGAGCGCCTTCGAGACAAGCGAGCCAAAACAGTTCAGCGGTTTTGCCGTTGATGCTTTGTAGATAGTCGTCAATCGATTCATGGATGTTGTAGCGAGTGTGCATTTGATCAAGCTCACCTAAAAGGAGTCGTTTCATGGCTTGTGCGTTGGTTTTTAAAAACGGGGAGCCATTCATACTTTCGATCAAAAGCTCAAAAAATTGGGTGAACAGAAGATCACCCGTGTAGACCGCGATATCCTTGCCATATTTGGCTTGAACAGTGACTTGACTGCGCCGCAGCGGCGAATCGTCAATAATGTCGTCATGGATCAAAGTGGCCATGTGTAAAATTTCTAGAGAAGCAGCAATTTTTGTTAATTGGTCGGTTTTTTTATAATGGGGATCGCCTAAGTCAGCAAACAAAAAAAAGAGCGCTGGCCGCAGCATTTTTCCACCTGAATAAGTAAAGTCGATCAAAACATCTTGTATCTCTTTGTTACGAACAGTAACGTGTTCTTCAATGATGGAACATACGGTTTTCAATCGTTGTTCGATCGTCGGATAATCGATCCAAAAGTCAAACATAGTATAACCCTTTCTAACAGTCATTCAGCCCTTATTCTAGCGTAAAGGGGCGTGATTGACTAGTTTAATGCACTCACTAAAGGAGGTGAAGTTGTGACGCTACCTGTATTTTTAGAACTTGTCGAATTTAAAGCAAAAACCGCCAGTATTTTGCCATTTTTTATTGGTGTCTGCTACAGCTGGTACAATTATCAAACGATTCATCTTGGCTATGTCTTGTTGTATTTCATTGCCATGCTGATCTTCAATATGGCGGTGGATATTTTAGATAACTACAACGATTACCATCATGCCACAGAAGGGCATGATTACAAAGAAAAAACCAATATCATTGGTCGGGAACAATTGTCTGTCAAATTGGTTTTTTGGTTGATGGTCTCCATGATCATCCTTTCCGCTGCCATGGGGATCGCCTTGGCAATGGTGGTTGGCTGGCCGCTCTTTTGGATGGGGCTGTATTGTTACCTAGTCGGGATCTTTTATTCCTCTGGTCCACGGCCGCTTTCTAGTTTGCCTTTAGGCGAGTTCTTTTCCGGCTTTACGATGGGCTTTATGATCTCATTGATCTGTGTCTATCTTAATGCCTATCAAACCTTTGAATGGAACATTGCCACGATTGGCAGTATTTTCTTGATCTCATTGCCCAACACATTATGGATCGCCAACTTGATGCTGGCAAACAACATTTGTGATCTGGAAGAGGATGAAAAAAATGAGCGCTATACGCTGGTGCATTACCTTGGTAAAGCCCGTGCGTTGAAATTATTTATCGCGATGAACGTCTTGGCGTTTGTTGCGATCATTGCCTCAGTTGCCCTCAACATTGCGCCTTGGTCACTGGTTCTGACCTTTTTCGCGGCGCCCTTTGTCTGGCAACAGACAAAACGATTTATGCAAAAACAAATCAAAAGAGAGACCTTCATTTGTGCCGTTCGGATCCTTGCGGTCGGAGCATGCGTACAAGTGCTGAGTTTTGCGATTGGTTTGATTTTATAATTTTTACAGCAAAGAAAGGAAGTAAGGAAACATGAAGGAAGTTGTCATTTTAGGAGCAGGGTATGCTGGATTGCGAGCATTGCACGTACTGCAAGGAGCAAAAGAAGCGTTTCACATCACATTGATCGACAAAAACGATTATCATTATGAGGCAACCGATCTTCATGAAGTTGCGGCTGGTACGCAACCAAGAGACCGCATTTGCTATCCCATCAATGATGTCGTTCGTCCCCAAAAGACGAGCTTTGTTCAAAAGGAAGTGGCGTCGATCGATCGTAACCAGCAAGTGATCGTTTTTAAAGATCAATCCACGTGCACGTATGATTATTTGATCGTGGCGTTAGGCTTTGAATCAGAATCATTTGGGATCCCTGGTGTCGAGGAGCATGCGTTGGAAATGGTGGATGTCGACTCCGCAGAAAACATCTATCATCATTTGTTGAAACAAATGAAGGCATACAAAGAAACACAAAATCCTGACTACCTAAAAATCGTTGTCTGCGGTGCTGGTTTTACCGGAATCGAATTGCTAGGTTCATTGGTGGAAAACCGTAAAACCTTTGCGAAAGCAGCAGGCGTCAAGCCAGAAGACATCAAACTGTATTGTGTCGAAGCAGTGACTCGTTTATTACCGATGTTTGATGAAAAACTATCGGATTATGGGATCAAAAATCTCGTTAAATGGGGCGTGAACTTCCTGACTGGTAAACCCATCAAATCAATCAAACCGGGTGTCGTTGTCTATCAAGATGATGCCGATACAGGAGCAACAGCTGAATTATCAGCCAAAACCATCGTTTGGACCACAGGCGTCAGCGGCAGCCATGTGATGGCTGAATCAGACTTTTCTGCTCGTCGTGGTCGTGTGATGGTCAATCAAGACCTAACAGACCCTGATCATAGTAACGTCTATGTTGTCGGTGATGTTTCAGCAGTCATGGACCCAGCGACTAATCGCCCGTATCCAACAACGGCTCAAATCGCTTTGAAGATGGGGCAGCATGCGGGTAAAAATATCTTACGTCAAATGAACGGGGAAAAACCAACAGATTTCCACTTTGAATCATTAGGTTCAGTGGCGTCTATCGGCAATACCCATGCCTTTGGCTTAGTAGGGAAAATGGGCATCAAAGGCTATCCCGCTTCCGTGGTGAAAAAAGCCATTATGGACCGTTCCTTGTACCAAACCGGTGGGGTCAAAGAAGTATTGGCGAAAGGCCGCTTCGACTTTTATCATTGAGCAATAGAGACAGCAGACTGCGAGGGTGACCTCGCAGTTTTTTTTCAAAAAAAGCAGTGGCGGCATCCCGCAGACTACTTTTTTCTCCCAGAAACTGCTATGATAGCCAAAAGAAGAGGACAAAGGAGCAAGGACAATGGCAGAAGGTCAACGAGTGTTACAGGGAATGGGAACGGTGATCACGATTTGGGTGCAGCATGAAACCCCAGAAGTGATCTTAGAGGAAGCAGCGAAAAGAGCCGCGGCCTTTGAACAGCGTTTTAGTGCCAATGACCCTACGTCGGAGTTGATGCAGATCAATCAGCAGGCAGGACAAGGAGCGATCGCCGCCACACCGGAATTGGTTGAATTGATCGCACTAGGGAAAACCCATAGCTTGCCAAAAGATAGCTACTTAAATATTGCCATCGGTCCTTTAGTGCAGGAATGGCGAATCGGGTTTCAAGATGCCCATCTACCAACGCCTGAGAAAATCGCTGAACTGCTGCCAAAGACTGATCCCGCCAAGATCGTTTTGGATGAAACGCTGCAGACCGTTGGGTTAGCTGCCGGCATGAAGCTTGATCTAGGGGCCGTTGCGAAAGGGTATTTTGCTGATTTGTTGATGGCGTATTTCAAGCAGGTCGGTGTCACAGCCGCTTTGATCGATCTTGGGGGCAATGTGGTTACTTACGGCGATGCCCCGAGCCATGCTGATGGCTATTGGCGGATCGGGATCCAAAATCCTTTCTTGCCAAGAGGGAATTTTGTCGCCGCGTTGAAGGTACACAATCAGTCAGTCGTTACATCAGGGATCTATGAACGAACCTATCAGGTAGCGGGCAAGACCTATCATCATATCTTTGATCGAGAAACGGGCTATCCGTTAGAGTCAGCCATTGCCAGTGTCACGATTCTATCCGACAAATCGGTTGATGGAGAGATTTGGACGACCCGCTTATTCGGCAAAGAGCCACCAGCCATCTTGCAGGAGCTGGCGCCGTTAGAAGGGATCACTGGATTAGTCATTACCAAACAAGGTGAATTGATCTATCCGCAAGAATTAGCACGTTTGATCGAAACGCCAACAGCAGAATGAAAACAAGCAGCGACTACCTAGGAATATAGGTGATCGCTGCTTGTTTTTTTTGTAAAAAAAGAAAGTTAGACGTGGTGCAAAAAGGTCTCGATCAAGGCGCCTTCGCTGTTTGACAATGCCCGTTCGGCTTGGTGGGCAATAAAATAGGTGAGGGACAAGAGTTCCTCTGGCATTGGATAAAGATTAAAAGGGGTCGCGGTCGCTGCTTGTAGCACGCTTTCTGGTACGATCGCAATCCCAAGGTTGTTTTCTGCCAATGCCGCTGCTGTATAAATATTGCTGCTTTCTATGAGAACCGTCGCCTCTACTTTGTATTTTTGCAGCAATTGATCGATTTGGCGCCGAATCGCCGAGCCGCTGGCGGTCAAAATCAATGGACTTTGCAGCAAGTCTTTGACGGCCAATGAATCAGGCGCTAAATACCGCTTCCCTGGTTGATACAGGGAAGAACAAGGCGGAATGATCGCTAGATACCGTTCTTGATTGGTACTGTGGACCGTTAGATTCGGTGCGATCGTCTCAGGGTTTTGTCCGATAAAAAAGTCCAGCTGCCCATTCAGCAGGCGTTTTTCATTGTGCTTCGGCAGGTCTTCCCGCAAGAAAAAGTGCACGTCGGGATAGTGTTCATAATACGCAGGCAAAAAGAGCGGCAGCAGGTAAGAACCAAGGCTTGGCAAGATGCCTAAGCGCAAAGAACGCTTCTCGGTCGCGGTATACCAAGACAGCCGACTTTTCAATTTGGCAGATTCTGTTTCCAAGGTTTCTAGATATTGATAATAGATTTTACCAGCTTCCGTCAGTTGAAAATGTCCCGGCTGCCGATTGATGATGGGGGTCCCTAGCTCTTGCTCGGCTCGTTTCACGGTTTGCGTCAAGTAAGGCTGTGAAATGTAGAGATCTTTGGCGGCTTTGGTGTAGTTGCTATGCTTTAACAAGGTATCGAGGTATTGCAGCATCAGATGGGAATCTTTAAGTGCCATCGCGTTGTCCTCCTAGTCATTTTTCTCATTATAACAAATTTGTTATCGATGGATAATTAAATAAATATTTCACAAATAAAGAATTCAGCCGTACACTTAATGGGTACTTGGGGAAGATTTTTTTGTTTAGGAAGAAGCCTTTCATCTCAGTAGGTCGTAAAAAACAACTTGAGAAACGATTGAAAAAAGAAATCAAAGCCAATGGTCAAAAACTTTTTATTTTTTGTTAAATGTTAAATTATTCACAATTAGGAGAGATGATAATGAAATTGATTGGAATCGTAGGAACCAACTCGACGCGTTCGACCAACCGTCGCTTACTGCAATTTATTCAAAGCCATTTTAGTGACCAAGCGGAGATCGAACTTTGCGAAATCAGTGATCTGCCGGCATTTAATGAACCAGAAGATCGGACGGCACCAGCGGCAGTCCAAGCCTTGTCAGAGAAGATCGAAGCAGCAGATGGGGTAATCATCAGTACACCAGAATACGACCACTCGATCCCAGCGGTGTTAAAAAGCATGATCGAATGGCTTTCTTATACGACGCGGCCTTTGATCGATAAACCAGTGATGATCACGGGTGCTTCTCTTGGTGCATTAGGTTCATCGAGAGCCCAAGCCCACTTGCGTCAGATCTTAGATGCGCCTGAAGTAAAAGCCCGAATCATGCCGAGTGCGGAATTTTTGTTAGGGCATTCCATGCAAGCCTTCGATGAACAAGGAAACTTGATCGATAACGAAAAAGTTGCCGAACTAGAAGACTGTTTCAATGAATTTGTCTTGTTCGTCGAAATCACGAACCGTCTGGTCAGTGAATATTCAACGGCTAAAGAACGAGCAAAGAAATTTTCGTGGGAACAAGCATAAGAAAGAGAGGAACTAGTCATGAAATTTGTCGGCCTAATCGGAACGAACGCCAAAAAATCGACCAATCGCCAATTAGTAGCGTTTATGCAGCGAGAATTTGCTGCCCTAGCAGAAATTGAACTGCTGGAAATCAAGGATGTTCCAATGTTCAATGAAACACAAGATCAAACCAATAGCGAAGTGATCCAACGGTTAAATAGCAAGATTTTAGCAGCCGATGGAGTGATTATCGCAACACCAGAGCATAACCATTCGATTCCTTCCGCATTGAAAAGCGTCTTGGAATGGCTCTCCTTCAATCTCCATCCCTTTGATGGCAAACCAGTGATGATCGTCGGCGCATCCTACGATGTGCAAGGCTCCTCCCGAGCACAGCTTCATTTGCGCCAAATCCTTGACGCTCCAGGTGTCAATGCGACAGTTATGCCAGGAAATGAGTTCTTGTTGGGACGTGCGCATCAAGCCTTTGATGAACAAGGCAATTTAAAAGATCAACGAACGATCGACTTTTTGGAAAGCTGTTTCCGCAAGTTCGTTCGGTTTACGGAAGTCGCCAATTTGTTGAACGTACCAGAAGAAGTCGTTTATGAACCTGGTGAATACACCGTCACAGCACCAGGACATAACGGGGATCTGCCAATGGTCGTCAAATTAAGCGAAGAACGGATCGAAGCCATCGATATCGATACGTCTGGTGAATCAGAAGGGATCGCTGATGTCGTTTTCGTACGGATTCCTCAAGAGATCATTGAAGGGCAAACCTTGAATGTCGATGCGATCTCTGGTGCTTCGGTTACTAGTAACGGTGTCGTTGATGGCGTAGCAAAAGCCGTGAAAATGGCTGGTGCGAACCCAGATGTCTTGCGCAAACGTCCAAAAGCCGCCAGTGCTTTGCAAACAGAAGATGAAACGTACACTACCGATGTCGTTGTCGTAGGTGGTGGCGGCGCAGGTCTGAGTGCAGCTGCCAGTGTGCTGCAAGCCAATAAAGACGTGATCTTAGTAGAAAAATTCCCAGCGATTGGTGGCAATACTGTACGTACTGGCGGACCGATGAATGCTGCGGATCCAAAATGGCAAAACGGCTTCTCCGCATTGCCTGGCGAACGCAGTGCTTTAGAAGAAGTGCTGACGATCGATGAACAAGACATCGATGCAGAATACTTGCCAGACTTCAAAGCTTTGAAGGCACAAATCACTGCGTATCTTTCAGAAACGACGCCAGAAAAAGAATACTTGTTTGATTCTGCTTTGTGGCATCGAATCCAAACTTATCTAGGCGGAAAACGCAAAGATTTGAATGGGCAACCGATCTATGGGAAGTACGAGCTAGTGAAAATCTTGACGGATCAAGCATTGGCCTCAGTGAAATGGTTAGAAGAAATCGGCGTAGAATTTGATATGAACAATGTCGATATGCCAGTAGGAGCGAAATGGCGCCGTGGGCATAAACCAGTTAAAAACGAAGGGTATGCCTTTGTATCGGCTTTGCATCAATTCGTGAAAGAACATGGCGGAACGATCTTAACTGATACGCCTGTCAAAGAATTATTGATCGAAGATGGTAAGGTTACTGGAATCATCGGGGAAGGCCGTAACGGTCAAAAAATCACAATCCATGCCAAAGCAGTGATTTTGGCTTCCGGCGGGTTCGGAGCGAACACCAAAATGTTGAAACAATACAATACCTATTGGACAGAGATCGAAGACGATATCAAAACGTCAAATTCACCAGCGATCACTGGTGACGGGATCAAACTAGGGGAAAGTGCTGGCGCGGACCTTGTTGGCATGGGCTTTTCACAAATGATGCCCGTATCTGATCCGAACACAGGGGCTTTATTCAGTGGGCTGCAAGTGCCGCCAGCTAACTTTGTGATGGTCAATCAAAAGGGGGAGCGCTTTGTCAATGAGTACGAAAGCCGCGATGTATTGACCCAAGCGGCGATCGATAATGGCGGATTGTTCTATTTGATCGCGGATGAAGAGATCAAGAAAACCGCTTATAACACGAGTCAAGAAAAAATCGATAAGCAAGTAGCTGCTGGTACGCTGTTCCGCAGTGAGACCTTGGCTGGCCTGGCAGAGCAGATCAATGTTGATCCAGCCGTCTTAGAGGCGACTGTTGCGAAATACAACAGCTATGTGGATGCTGGGAAAGACCCAGAGTTTGGCAAAGATGTTTTCGACTTGAAAGTGGAAAAAGCGCCTTTCTATGCCACACCAAGAAAACCAGCGGTTCACCACACGATGGGGGGATTGAAGATCGATCCGCAAACCCATGTGTTGACGAAGGAAGATCAAATCATTGAAGGGCTGTATGCAGCAGGGGAAGTTGCTGGGGGGATCCATGCCGGCAATCGCTTAGGCGGCAATTCGTTGACAGACATCTTTACTTTTGGCCGGATTGCTGGAAATACAGCAGTCGCAGAACATCTCGAATAAAAAGCCTTGCGCGTTGTGACTTGTCACGCGCGCTAGCTTTTGAAAAAACATGTGAATAAAGTAACATGCATAAAACAAAGGAGAGAAAAAATGGAAACAAAAATCAATCGCTGGCTGATTCTGATCGCTTCGACCGCAGTGTTGCTGTGTACGGGTGCTGTATACGCCTTTAGTGTCTTTGCAGGACCTCTTAGTCAATTAAAAGGTTGGTCCATGGAAGAGATCATGCTAGCCTTTACCATCAATGCCGCAGTTGGCCCGATTACCATGATTTTGGGTGGTTTGCTGACAGACCGAGGAGCCGCTAGATGGGTCATCGCTGGCGGAGGCGTGTTGTTCGGAGCGGGTTTCTTCCTGACGGGTTTGGTCAACTCACCCGCTATGCTGTACCTGACTTATGGAGTCTTTGCTGGTTTAGGGCAAGGCTTTGCCTATTCGGCTTGTTTAAGCAATACGATTCGGTTATTCCCGGATAAACGGGGACTGGCTTCGGGCTTGATCACAGCAGGTATGGGTGGGGCAGCGATTATTGCCGCACCGATTGCGAATCGTTTGATCGAATCACAAGATGTCTTAGCGGCGTTTCGGATTTTAGGAATTGCCTATATCGTGATCGTCTTGGTGGCTAGTCTATTTATTCGTAAAGCACCAGAAAATTACCGTCCAGCAGGTTGGCAACCAGCGGATCAAGGAAAAAATGGTCCTCAAATCAATCTAAATTGGTTGGACATGCTGAAGACACCAACTTTTTACTTGATTATTGTTATGTTAGGGGTAGGGGCTTTCTCAGGTTTGATGATTGCTTCCAACGCCTCAGTGATCGGGCAAAGTATGTTTGGTTTGACGGCAGCGGCCGCTGCCTTTTATGTCAGCTTGTACTCATTGAGCAACTGTTTTGGTCGTGTCCTTTGGGGCACCGTTTCTGATAAAATTGGTCGGACGAATACGTTGATGATCATCTATGGCGTGGTGGCATTGTCCTTATTCTTATTGACGCTTGGTCAAACAACTGTGATCTTCACTGTCGGGATCATCGGTTTAGGACTGTGCTTCGGGGGCGTGATGGGGGTTTTCCCATCGATCGTTATGGAAAATTACGGACCGATCAATCAAGGGGTCAACTATGGAATCGTCTTTATTGGTTATTCTACGGCGGCATTCTTTGGCCCCAGAGTTGCAGCAGCAATCGCAGAAAGTAACCAAGGAGATTATACAAAAGCCTTCTATACGGCAATTTTCTTAGCACTTTTTGGGCTTGTTCTCAACATAGGCTATGCGATGCTAAAAAAAGCCAAAAAGCCCGCACCTGTTATTAAATAACAATTCACCAAAAGTAGTCTTTTTGATAAAGGCTGCTTTTTTGGTGCTAAAACAACTCTTTTTTCTTTTTTTAGAACAGAGTATTGGCTGATAAAGCAAAAGAGAAAACTGTTTCATAGCAAGAATTTATCTCGTTGATTTCACTGTTTTTTCATCTTAACCCCCCATTTTTTAATAAATCGTGTTACAATAAAAAAAGGCTAATACGACGGAGGGATTAAATGACAATTCGTAAAGAACGACGCCGCTTAGAAAAGCGCTTGAAGCGCACGCAATACACCCAAAAAAGTATTACGATGGCTACTACTTTAGTAGCGGGATCAACGTTTATCCCGACCTTAGGGCATGCGGCTGAAACGGCAACGACAGAAACCAGCAATGACCTTAAGGTCGTTGAACAAACAACAAACACTACACCAGAAACCGACAGCACGCCGGTTGAGGAAACGACAGAATCGACGACAGCACCTGTTGTGACCGAAGAAACTTCGGAAATAACGGAGGAGTCAGGAGCTGAAGCAGTTACTGAGGGATCAGAAACAGCGACGACAGAACGCACAACAGTCGCTAGTGATGAAGTCTTAGAAGCAGATGAAGTACCATCAGCCCTTTCTGATTTGACTAGTCGGGCATTATTTTCACGGGCAACGATCGATCCGGCTGCCTTTATCAGTCAGATTTGCGGCTATGCAACGGAAGTGGCGGCAGCAAACGATCTGTATGCTTCTGTTATGATGGCACAAGCGATTTTGGAATCAGGTTGGGGCGCCTCGACTTTGACGACCACAGCCAACAATATGTTTGGGATCAAAGGCAGCTACAACGGCCAATACGTGACGATGGATACCTATGAAGATGATGGTTCTGGCAATTATTATTTGATCAGCGCTAAGTTTCGGAAATACCCATCATTAAAAGAGTCTTTTGAAGACAATGCATATGTGTTGCGCAACACGAGTTTTTCTAGCGGCAACTACTATTACAGCGGTGCATGGAAAAGCAATACGACCTCTTACACGCAAGCAACCGCTTGGCTACAAGGGCGGTATGCAACCGATACTTCTTATGCCAGCAAATTAAACAATTTGATCAGTACGTATAATTTAACGCAATATGATACTGGCAGCTCAAACACAGGTGGCGGCAATAGCAATGAAACGATCGTCAGTGATGAAACAGCGATCAATCAGCAGATGAAAACCACGTCATCTATGAATATTCGTTCCGATGCTTCCACCAGTGCCTCTATTACTGGTTCGTTAGCAGCTAATACGACGTTTACGGCAACGGCGACCAAAACCGGCACCAGCGTCAATGGCAACACCACGTGGTATAAGATTTCTGGCAAAGGTTGGGTCAGCGGCGCGTATTTGACGAAGGTTTCGACCGACTCTTCAAACAACAATAGCGGATCAGGCAACACCGGTTCTGACAATGGCAATTCCGGTACGACGATCAACAAGCAAATGAAGACGACGGAAGCGATGAATATTCGTTCTAGCGCGTCCACTAGCGGATCAGTGGTAGGGTCACTTAGCAAAGGCACGACCTTTACTGCCACTTCCATGAAAACCGGCACATCAGTCAATGGCAACAAAAATTGGTATTATGTCTCTGGCAAAGGTTGGGTCAGCGGTGCCTACCTTACTGAAGTGACCAACAATAATGCTTCTGAAGCGGAAAAAGAAGACAATGGTTCAAGTATCAATCAACAAATGAAAACGACGGCCGCATTGAATGTCCGCTCCGATGCTTCTACCAGCAGCCGTGTCGTGACAACGCTTGGTCAAGGGGTGACCGTTACCGTGACAGCGAAAAAGAACGGCACTTCAGTGGAAGGCAATAAAACGTGGTACTACGTTTCTGGCAAAGGTTGGGTCAGTGGTGCCTACTTGACAACAACCAGCAGCTCTTCCAATAATAACGGTTCAACAACCACAAATCAGCAAATGAAAACCACCGAGATTTTAAATGTTCGTTCCGATGCTTCTACCAGCAGTAGTATTACTGGTTCTTTAAGTAAAGGAGCAACCGTCACGGTTACCGCAACAAAAACCGGGACGACCGTCAATGGCACGAACAAATGGTATTATGTTTCTGGCAAAGGCTGGGTCAGTGGTGCCTACTTGACGTCTGCTAGCAGTGGGTCTTCTAATACGAATACCAGCAGCAGTTCAACGAAGACGCACACGGTGAAATCAGGGGACAGCTTATGGTCACTGGCACAAAAATATAATACCAGCATCAGCCAACTCGCATCATGGAACAACATCAACAGCAGCTATACGATCTTTGTCGGTCAAAAACTGATCGTTTCCAAGTAACAAGCAAAAAAACCGCGTGCAAGCCATTGGCTCACGCGTTTTTTTTATGATGGATCCGCTTCTTCCGGAGCAGCTAGTTTTTTTTTCAAGAAACCGCTTGTTTTCCGTAAGCGCAATCAAACTATTTGGTCAATCATAGAACCCTGCGTTAGAATGAAAGAAGCAATAGAAATTGCTAGTTTTAAAGGAATTGCTTCAGAACCAGAACGATCGAAGCGTACACAAAATAAGGAGGATTTCACATGCACAACAGAAACCTAACGATTATTGGCAGTTACGACACTCGAACAGAAGTATTACCGGTTATTGAGCAATTGACAAACGAAGGCTATGGCAAAGAGGATATCGTGCTGTTTGCGAATCAAACAGTCATCGATCAATTTGGGTTAGAATCCATCGACGATGTGGAAGTGGAGCAGGCAGCTAGTGAGGATGAAGATCGTTCGCTTTGGGAAAAAATCAAAGATGCTTTTTCTTTCGGCGATTCCGATCATAGGCATGATGAGCATGATCCGTTATATGGTTATCGTGATGACCTTGAACGAGACAAACTCGTTGTCGGTGTCTACGATTATCAGCCGATGGACAAAATAACCGATCGTGATGCAGATACTGGTCCGATCATCGATCAACCGTTACCAGGCGAAACAGCAATGCCAGATGAGTCCGTCCATCCAACGCCCCGCATGGGAGACAGCGATATTGAAGCACCGATCCATGACCCCAACCATCTGCGTAACTTATAAATAGAAGGGGTTAAACAATAAAGGAATCATTAAAGCCAGAGGAACAAGCATCCGTCGTATCTGCCAACCCTTAGTGAAGGGATGGGCCCGCAGGTGATCGGCAGTTGTCCTCGGGCTTTTTTTGTGCAACAGACAATTATGTCTTTGTCATTTTTGAAAATAAAACTTAATTTGTTGACGATTGCTTTTTTTTGTATAATATAAGAATGAGATAGAGCGTTGTCGGAAGAGCCAACCACATTTTTGGGGAAAGGATGGGGAGTGCGATGAAATTTAAGTTCAATATGCAGTCGGCATTAGTCAGTTGTTTTGTTGCGGTTTTTTTGAGTGTGGCGATCAATCAAGACGCCAATGCCTTTGTGGCTGCGCCCTTTGTACGAGATTCTTCCAGTAGTTCCTCCGAGCCACCTTACCAGACAGCAAGCAGCAGTATCGAAGAAACCTCTGATTCCAGTCAGATTTTTTATGAAGCCAGTGTTAGTTCTTACACATCGCCTTCAACGACTAGTCGCTCGATCGAAGCGTCGACAAATGAAGGCACGTCTGTTTCCGTAAGTGAAGCAGAGACAGAGCCTAGCGTCAGCACTTCTGCAAGTAGCGAAAGCAGTTCGAGTACCGCGCCGAGTGGCGGATCAACCACCACCAGCGATACTTCTAGCAGTAGCGCTAGCAGCAGTTCTTCAAGCTCTTCCAGTACGAGTTCGACCAGTACTACAACAAGCAGCTCCAGCAGTGAAACGACTGAGCCGTCTTCAGAAACCTCCAATAGCGACGACGAAGCTGCGGAAGATACGAGTGAAAATGTTGATCTAACAGTCGAAGGGCCTCACTGAGCCTGACTGTAAAAATCAATCTCATCTAAAGGGACCATTTCAGCTAGGCCTTGAGCCTAGCTTTTTTATTTGCTTATGGTCAGAGCCACGAACACACCAAGTGTACGAAGGATGCGCGATTCCTCACTCTGAGACTTCAAAAAGTAGCAAAGAGGAAGGTTTTTTGGAGGATTGCTGGAACAGAAAAGAGCTGTCTTACGTTTTTATTCACTGCCTCCATAAAAAAAGCTGCACTTGCAAGCATATCATAAAGTGATTCTGAGTAGTTTCGCTATAATAAGTGCGAGGAGGGGTGTTATGGGAAAGTATTTTAAGCACTTCGAAAAATTGATTAGTGTTGTGGTTGATATTATGTTAGGACTGTTGGTTCTGTTGGTTTTGGTGGTGATGGCGGAAGCGATCTACAAAATCGTTGTCCATGTGATCCCACTGCATGAAGTTAGCGATCTTTCTTTATTGATCGAAGAGATCGCGACATTGTTTATTTTACTGGAAATTATTTTGATGTTATTGCGTTACGTAAAAGAAGGTCACCATATTCCGGTGCGTTACTTGATTTTGATCAGTATCACAGCAATTTTAAGAGAGCTGCTTTTAGCGCAAGGAAAAGGGTTAGAAACGCTCTTTTTGGCGTTAGCGATCTTGGTCTTGATCATTGTGCTGCAGGCGTTGGAAAAACTCAAAGCCTTTCATAGTTCCAAAGGACTGTAAAAAAAATCATCCGATTGGTTGACGAATGACTCGTCAAGGGATCGGATGATTTTTTAATTCTTCAAAAAGCACTCGGCTTTCTTGCTGCAGCCGCTTGCCGATATCTGTTTGGCCTACCGTTGTTCTTTCCGTTTGCCGCACGACGATTTTTTTCTGAGTGACGATGTCACGTCGCTGCTGGATGGCTTGCTGGCGATCTGTAAAGGGTTGATGCGCCGCCAAGGTCATGCCGAAGGAATTTGACAACAGCGTGTAACCGGCAATGCCTGTGACTGATTGGTAGGAGCGAGAGAGTCCGCCATCGATCACCAACAAACGACCATTTGCCTTGATGGGCGTCTCGCCTTTACGCACTTTGACAGGGGTATGGCCATTGATGATGTGGCCTGTCGGCGGCAGACCGAAGGCAGCTAGGACACGGCAGCAGAAGTCTTCGTTTTCCCTTAAAGAATAATAGGCATTTTTTTGTTCCGTATGAGTGTTGCGATCTGCTATAAAGTAGCGCTCAAAGGTTTTCATGGCTTTTTTGCCGAAGAGGGAAGAGCCTTCGCCACACCAAAGATACCAGATCATATCGGTGGCAAGGTCTGTTTGGTTTTCTGGTTGGGCAAAACTTTCCTGCAAACATTGCTGAAAAAAGTCCATCAACGCTTTGCCTGCTAAGGGCTGCTGCTGGAAAGTAAAGGCCAGGAAATCGCCGTTTTCCCGACAAGGCAGGCAGCCGTGATACAGTAGGTTGTCGTTGAAGCGCTGGTACAATGTGCCATGCTCGACCAAAAAGCGCATATGCGCAGCTAAGCGGGGCGAGCGTTGAAATTGGCTCAGCAAATCTTGCAATACTTCATGTTCTTCGGCTGTCAAACGGTAAGGATCATCGGGATCTACTAGTTGAAAACAGCCGTTGATCAAAGGATAGGTCTGGTCTAGCTGGATTTGTTGTCGATCTTGAGACAAGCGATGCAATAAGCAGCGCTCTGCCATCGCAAATGCCGGTCGCCGCTGGATCACGGCTGCTTCGACTTTGAATTGGATGATGGCAAATGCCTGCTGCAAAAGCATGGCGGCTTTTTTTTGCTGGCTTGATAAAGGGTCCACTGTTTTTTGCGGATAAAAGCCGGCATTTTCTGTGTAATATTTTTGGCTAAAAGCCAGTGCTTTTGATAGATCGATCCCATAACCATCTTGTAATAATGCCAAATTGCCGTAGCGAGCAGCGATGCGGATCGTATTGGCCAAACAGGGCAGCGAGCCGCAAAAGCTACCGATCCACAAGATATCATGGTTGCCTAGCTGAATATCCAGTGAAGGCAAAGTCATCAAGCGATCGACGATTTTGTCTGGCGCCGGTCCTCGATCATAGATATCGCCTAAGACATGGAGATGGTCCACTACGAAACGCTGAATCAAGTACGCCAGTTCTTGGCAAAAAAGCGGGGCTGCCTCTAATTCAATGATCTTATCAAAAATCGCCTGATAGTAAGCTTCTTTATTGAAGTCGGCATCATATTGGTACAACAGTTCTTCTAAGATGTAAGCAAAAGAAGTCGGCAATGCTTTGCGTACCTTGGAGCGTGTGTATTTACTGGAAGTAAAGCGGGCAACTTTCACTAGCTGTGCCATCTTCAAGCGCCAATCGGCAGGGGTCCAGGCCTGTTCTTGTAATAGCTCCTCTGGATAATAAATGACAAAACAGAGTTCGGTCTGTTCTTCTTTCGTCAAGACGCCGGTAAACAAAGTCTCGACTTTTTCTCGAATACTGCCAGAACCATTCCGCAAAATATGGTCAAAGGCATCGTATTCGCCATGCAGATCGCTGACAAAATGCTCGGTAGCTTTCGGCAGCTGCTGGATGGCTTCCAAGTTGATGATCTCGGTCAGGTTTGCCAAGGTGTCTTTATTGAACATGGGCCTGTTCTTTGGCTTGTTCTTCAATCAGCATCGCGCTTTCTTCAATGGAGCGTTTGCTGACATCGATCACCGGAATGTTCAGCTTTTTGAACCATTCATTCGCGTAGGCTAATTCTGCTTCGATTCGTTCACAATTGGTGTAATGGGTTTCTTCTTTCAAGCCCAATGAATGCATCCGGGACCGCCGGATTTCCGTAAGGGATTCTGGATTCGTAGTCAAACCGACCATTTTCCGTGGGTCTACTTGGTGCACTTCGGCTGGCAAAGCGACTTCAGGAATCAAAGGCAGATTCGCCACTTTGTAGCCGCGATTTGCCATGTATAGGCTCAATGGGGTCTTTGAGGTTCGCGAAACCCCTAATAGGACAAAGTCAGCATCGAGAAATCCCCGTGGGTCTTTGCCGTCGTCGTATTTCACCGCAAATTCCATCGCGGCCACCCGGCTGAAATATGCTTGGTTCAAGCGATGCAAGGCACCAGGCTCTTGGACGGCTTCTACACCGAATGTTTTTTCCAGCATCGTGGTCAAGGGCGACATAAAGTCGACATGCTGCAAGCCAGTCCGTTTGGCAAAGGCATCAACAAAAGCGACTAATTCTTTATTGACTAAGGTGGTAACGACGATCGATTTGTCTAGCAAGGCATCTTTGAGGATCTCGCCTAAGCTCTCTTCATCATTAGTAAAGGGAAAGAGCTGGATATCTGAAAGGTCGATCGTGGGAAACTGCGCGGAAACGGCGGCGATCAGCTTTTGTGCCGTTTCGCCTACGGAATCTGAAATCAAATATATTCGAACGTTCTTCATTGTTTTTGCCCCCTAAAAGTGTGTGTTGTCACTGTCATTGCCTGCTTGAATAAAGTAATTCATCAGCCGCGTCTTCGTGATTTTGCCGATGACTTTTTTTGGTTCCTGTGGATCGACCACTGGCAAGGTATCGACTTCATGTCGTCCTAACAACGTACCAGCCGTCAAGATCGTTTCTTCCGGTGTGATGGTCACGATGTTTGGCATGCGAGTCATGATCATCGCTACGGGTGTTTTTTCCGGTGCGGCATTGCTGATCGCAAAGCGCAGCAGATCTTTGCGGGAGAGTACCCCAATCAGTTCGTCTTGGTCATTTTTGACATAGAGGGAACCGACATCGTACATAAACAAAGTCGTGACTGCTTCATAAACGGAGACCGTTTGTGAGATCAGCAACGGTGGGATCATGACTTCTGCAACTTTGGTATGGTAGAGTTTTTCGAAAAGTAAAGGCTCAACGGTTTGTCCTGTATAGAAATAGCCGACTTTCGGTCGGGCGTCTAATAAACCGGTCATGGTCAAAATCGATAAGTCATTCCGCAAGGTTGCGCGGCTCAAACCCAACTGCTTCGCAATGGTCTCCCCACTGATCGGCTGATGCTCTTTGACGATCTCAATGATTTTCATTTGTCTTTGGCTTAATTCCAATGTGTCACCTTCTTTCTTTTATGTGCTATGCTATTGATTATATGATTTTCCGAATGAAAAGGCAATCCTTCTCTTTTAAAAAGGATAAATCCCTTAAAAGTTTTCTTTTTTTGGCTTGACGATTAAATGTGTCATACTATATACTGCTAATTAATCGAAATAGTATATAACATTTAAAAGGAGGAACATGATGGAAAAAGCAGTCGTATGGTTTTCAGAAGGCACGAAAGAGCAAAAAGCATTATTAGGCGGGAAAGGGGCAAATCTTGCGGAGATGACCAATTTGGGTTTGCCTGTTCCTCAGGGATTTATCGTCCCGGCCACCATTTGCCTGACCTATTTAGAAGAACAGGTTCTTCCTGAGGCGATCATCAAGCAAGTCAAAGCTGCCATCGAAGAATTGGCAGTCCTCAGGAACAAAACATTTGGCGGACTGCACTCGCCGTTATTGGTTTCTGTCCGCAGTGGTGCCAAGTTTTCCATGCCAGGGATGATGGATACGATTTTAAATCTTGGGTTGAATGATGAAACCGTCCAAGGATTGGCTCAGCAGACGGGGGACCCCGTCTTTGCTTATGATTGTTACCGCCGTTTGATCCAGATGTATGGGGATGTGGTGAAAGGTGTAGCAAAAGAACACTTTGAAGCCTATTTGACAGATTATAAGAAACGGCAGAATTATGTGTCAGACCAAATGATGACCGGCAATGACTGGCAAATGATCTGCCGCGTGTTTCAAAGTATTTATATGGAACATACCCAAGAAGCGTTTCCCCAAGACCCGTTTCAGCAATTATTGGCAGCCATCACGGCAGTTTTTCGCTCATGGAACAACCCACGGGCTAAGACCTACCGTTCCCTCCATCGGATCCCTGACGATCTAGGGACTGCCGTAACGATTCAAGAAATGGTTTTTGGCAACAGCGGGATAAATAGTGGGACGGGTGTCGCCTTCACCCGCAATCCAGCAACCGGGGAACCGGGACTTTTCGGCGAATTTCTAGTGTGTGCTCAAGGGGAAGATGTGGTTGCTGGCATTCGTACACCACAACCGATCCAAGCGTTGGCGCAACAACATCCTGTGATTTATCAGGAACTAAAGCAACTGGCTGAGGGGTTGGAGGATCACTATCAAGACATGCAAGACATTGAATTTACCATCGATGACGGCCAGTTGTTTGTCTTGCAAACAAGAAACGGCAAACGAACCGCCGCTGCGGCAGCGCAAATTGCAACGGATATGGTCGCAGAAGGTCGGATCACCATCAGGCAAGCCTTAGACCGAATCACACCAGAAATGATCGATCAATTGTTGCACCCGTTATTTGCCCCCGAAGCCTTGCAGCAAGCCGAAGCTTTTGCGCAGGGCTTGCCGGCTAGTCCAGGGGCAGCTTCAGGACATGTCTATTTCACTGCAGAGGCGGCGGAAAAAGCCAGCCGCACAGGAGAAAAAGTCCTGCTGTTGCGGCAGGAAACCTCACCTGAAGATATTGAAGGCATGGTGGTGAGTGAAGCGATCATTACCGCTCGTGGGGGGATGACTTCTCATGCGGCGGTGGTCGCCCGTGGTCTGGGGGTCTGCTGTGTGGTAGGGTGCGAGGCATTAAGTGTCGATGCATTTTTGAAACAGGCCCGCTGCGGCGAGCTGCTGATTGAAGAAGGTGACGTACTTTCCGTAGACGGCAGCACTGGCAAACTGTATCAAGGGCAGCTGCCTATGACCAGTGTACAGGAGCGGGTTTTGCTGGATCAGCTTTTGACGTGGGCACAAGCCCAGGCAGATCTAAAGGTTTACGCAAATGCGGAAACGAAAAATGACATTGAGGCTGCGCTGGCCTTTGGTGCAGCGGGCATCGGCTTAGCACGGACGGAGCATATGTTTTTTGGGGAAGCGCGTTTGTGGAAAATGCGGGAAGTCATCTTGGCAGAAACGAAGGCGGAACGATTGGCGGCTTTGGCTGAGATCAAGGCTTATCAAAAAGCCGATTTCCAAGAAATGCTGCAGGCCGCGCAAGGAAAGAAATGCACGATTCGTTTATTAGATCCACCACTCCATGAATTCTTGCCCCATGAGCATGAACGCCTTGAGATGGCCCGCCGCAGTAAAAAATCATTGGCAGTGATCGAGCGGCGAATTGACGAACTGCAAGAGGTCAATCCTATGATGGGGCATCGCGGCAGCCGTTTAGGACTCAGCTATCCAGAAATTTATGAAATGCAAACAGCGGCGATTTGTGAAGCGGCTGTGGAGTTGCGGCAGCAAGGAGTCGAGGTAGAGGCGGCGATCTTATTGCCCCTGATCAGTTTGCCCGCAGAGCTGCAGGTGTTGAAAGAGACTTTGTCACAGGTGATCGCTCAAGCAGAAGCAACCCTTCAGCAACCGTTGCACATCGAGATCGGGATGATGATCGAGACGCCTAGAGCGTGCTTGATTGCTGGGGAGTGTGCTGAAGAGGCGGCGTTCTTTAGTTTTGGTACCAATGACTTGACCCAAATGACCTTTGGCTTTTCGCGGGATGATGCCGGCAGCTTTATTCAAGTCTATTTGCAGTCGGGGATCTTACAAGAAGATCCTTACCAGCACTTAGATCAGGTAGGTGTTGGCGCGTTGATGCGTCAAGCGATCGCCGGCGTAAGAGATCGGCAGCCAGAGCACTCGATCGGTGTTTGTGGCGAAGTCGGCAGCGATCCCTATTCTATTGCATTTTTGCGAGAGATCGGCATCGACTATGTTTCTTGTTCCCCATACCGGATCCCTGCTGCTTGGTTAGCGATCGCCCAATCAGCCCCCATCATCGAAGAGGCGTCAGTGAGCACCCGCTAAAATAGGAGAAAAAAATACACCGCAGTCCACTAGCAAGGTTCGCTTGCTTGGTGGATTACGGCGTGCTCGTTTAGCGTCGTACTTACAGGGGCTGATCCGTTTTTTGGATCGCAGGTTTGCGTCCTTTTAAATACCAAGTGATCCCAATGACATGGGCGAGGTAGATGGCAGCGAGGACGAAACGTACCAGCAGATTGGAGATCAATAGTGCAGGAATTACAAAAACTATCAGCATCATGGCAAACATCCGGAGCATTCCTTTGGTGCTCAGCTGTTTTTGTACGAGTGGTTTTTCAATGTATTTTTGATAATTTTCTGATTGAACCAAGCGTTGATAATAGGTATCGGAACTCCGCAGCCAGAAATAAGCCGTCAGCAAGTAAAAGACGGTTGTAGGTAAGAAAGGCAAAAATATTCCTAAAGTACCTAAACCGAATGTCAGTGATCCACAAAGAAAAAACAGTGTTTTTTTCAAAAGTAACCCTCCTTATTTGGGTGTTTCGTATCTTACCCTCAGTATAACGGAGGAGGGGCTGCTTGAACATGCGTTTTGTGCTTTTCCCCGTTTTTTAGCGGCAATAAGAGTTTTTCTTCCCCTTACTCCTGCTTTTTTGATAGACTAGAAACAACACAAAGGGGGAAGCAGCATGGAAACGATTGAATTGAATACCGGCATTCAGATTCCAGTGATCGGCAGCGGGACGAATACATTTGGGAAAGAAAACCGAGAATACCAAGGTGCGATCAATGATGATACGATAGAGCTATTGACTGCCATCAAGCTTGGGTATCGGCATTTTGATACGGCGATTTCTTACCGCAACGAAGCCGTGGTTGGCAAAGCCATCAAGGAAAGCGGGATTGACCGCAGCGAATTTTTCCTGACTTCTAAGATTCCTGGCAAACCAGAGCATACGCAAGATGCAGCTGCCGTGAAAGCGTCTGTCGAAGCGAGTTTAGCAGCCTTGCAGACGGAATCGATCGATCTTTATTTGATCCATCATCCGTGGGACAACTTGGCAGAGATCGCCGCTGTCTGGGCGGTTCTTGAGGCTTATGTCGATAAAGGAGTCTTAAAAGCGATCGGGGTGTCCAATTTCCAAGAAGAAGAACTCAGCTATTTATTGGCAAACAGTCGGATCAAACCAGCGGTCAATCAGATCGAATCGCATCCAGGCAAGTGGAATGATGCGATCATCTCGTATTCCTTAGACAATCAGGTAGTTCCAGAAGCCTGGGGTCCGCTTTCCCGGATTTCGGAAGCGGCACGGGAAACCTTGACCCAAATCGGGGAAGCGCATCAAAAAAACTGGAGCCAAGTGGTCTTGCGTTACCAAATCGAGCGTGGGGTGATCGTGATTCCGAAATCCCATTCAGAAAAACATCAAGCCGAAAATTTAGCGCTCTTTGATTTCGCTTTGACGGCGGAAGAAAAAGCCGTCATCAAAGAATTATAGGCAATAGAAGCGGTCCTATTAAAGGGACCCTACAGCCAGTGCGGAAACTTCCGTGCTGGCTATTTTTATGCAGTCGTAACGCTCCTTGATGACTGAGGAGCTTTTCTATTCGTTACAACAGCAACCGTAAGCCTTAGCAAAAAAGAAAATGCGCTTGCAGCCGTTTCTGACAATGAATCCTCTTAAATATTCAAAGAAATGACCGATTATCCTTACTAAGGGTCGTCTACGGACGAGTCTTCAGTGGATCGTGTGAAATTGGAAATGAAGGAGTGGCACAGTTGTGAAAAAAAGAAAAAAGACGATAGGAATTTATGTGATGATCACCTTGATGCTGGTTGCGGGGATCCCGATCATTGTCATGCTGACAAGTTCCTATCTAACCACCAAGAACTTATTGATTGAACGAAATGATTTGAACAAAGAAAGTGCCGTCAATTTGATCTTGGCAGAAGAAAAGAGTTTGCGCCGATCGACGGAAAGCAAATTGAAATCAATGGCTGAACTGCCAGCGATGAAAACAGAATTCAGCATGGGACGTATCCGTTCAGATCTTTCTTTAGCGATTGCTGGGAGCAACAGCTTCTTAGCAGTAACTTTTGGGACAGAAGATGATGAGTATGTGACCTTCAATCCCTTACCGGATGACTATAAACCCACAATTCGGCCGTGGTACAAAGGGGCTGTAAAAGCCGAAGGAGAAGTGTATTGGACAGCACCTTATTTAGATACGGTGTCGAATCAATTTGTGACGTCGGCTTCGATCCGGGTCAAAAATTCCCATAATCAAGTGGGGGTTTTAAGCGTCGATGTTTCCTATGAAAGCATTCAAAACATCTTGTCTTCCTTTACCGTGGGGCGGACTGGGAATGTCACCTTAGTTTCAGAATCTGGGGTCATCGTGACCTCAAAAAATACCAAGCAAATCGGTAAGAATATCAAAGAAGAAGAAGTGTTCCAAAAAATCAAAGAAGCCAAAGATCCGACAGGCATGGTTGGTTTAGGCGACTCGAATAAAGTCAATGATGTGTTGTATGACAAGTCTGCTGATTCCAATGTTTGGGCGTACTCCGAAGTCAAAGCTAGTGATCTAGACAAAGAGTTAGGAGCGTTGGTCCGTACCACCATTATCGTTACGATCTTGATGCTGCTCTTTGTAGGACTGGTTTCTTATGCCGCGATCAAAGTAGTCGCAGCAATCATCGATTGCTTCAATCGCTACTTTAGAAAAGTCGGTGAAGGCAAACTAGAGAAGATGAGCAAAACCAAAAGAGCCAAAGGCGAAAAATGGACATGGGATCAATGGGCACGCCGAGTTGTTTATCCAGACAAAGCAGGCAATGAGATCCAGCAAATGGCGGACAATTACAATGTGATGATCGAAGGCACGGGTGCATTGATCCAAAAAGTACAAAAAGAAAGCAACAGTGTCGCAGGAATGTCGGATTCTTTATTAGAATTGTCAAAACAAACCAATATTGCGACAGAAGAAGTCTCTCAAACCATTACGGGTATTGCTGAAGTGACCGGTGCTCAAGCCCAAGAAACAGAATACAGCGTGTCTCAAATGCAAAACCTTTCGCAAGTCGTGAAAGAATTACGAGAAAATGTTGGCGGCATGAGCAGCAAGTCGCAAGAATCTACGAAGATCAATCAAGAAAACTTAACGATCATGGATCAAGTCGATGACAGTTGGCGACAAGAGTTGGCACAGATGGAGCGCTTGATGTCGAATATGACGGGAATGAATGATAGTATCCAAAATATCAACTCGATCATTGGGGTCATCAACGATATTTCTTACCAAACCAACTTGCTAGCCTTGAATGCATCGATCGAAGCCGCAAGTGCTGGCGAGTCTGGCAAAGGCTTTGCCGTCGTGGCTGCTGAGATCCGTAAATTGGCGGAACAAAGCAAAGCTTCTACCAAAGAAATCGAAGCGATCATTGAAGAAATTCGTGAGCAGTCTAGTCAAATGGTCAAACAAACGTCGGCGTCTGTCAAAGGCGGCGTTCGCCAAACCAACTTGATCAAAGAAGCGATCTCATCTTCAAAAGAAGTTTTCCAACGCAGCAGCTATATGATCGAAGGCATCCATCATATTGAAGCAGCCAGTGCCCGTATCGAAAATATTCAAAACAGTGTACTGGAAAACTTAGAAAACATTTCCGCATCAACGGAAGAAAATGCCGCTGGCACACAAGAAGTTTCCGCAAATGCAGAAGAAGTCTTGGCAACCATGGATGAATTTACCAACCATGTGGCAGACCTCAGAGACATTGCAGAAGAGTTGAAGCGATTGACCAATCGTTTTGAAGTGGAGAAATAAATCAAGCAAAAAAATCACTCATCAGCTATTCGCAAGAATGGCTGATGAGTGATTTTTGTTTGTTGAGGAGGAGACTACAAAAAAGCCAAGACGAATGTTGCTCATCTTGGCTTTTCATAATGATATTTATAAAACCTTATTACGGGCTATTGTGTCGTTTCGGTCCGCTGGATGATCATCTCCACGCGGCGGTTTTCCGAGCGGCCTTGTGGGGTGTTGTTATCGGCTTTCGGTTCGGTATCGGCAAAGGCTTGGATGGCAGCATTTTTTTCTAAAACGGCGCCTTTGCTGATGAAGTATTCCATAACGGTAATCGCACGAGCGGAACTAAGATCCCAGTTAGATTGGTAGCGGCCATTGCCTTTTTCCGGTACGTTATCGGTATGCCCGGCGATCACGATTTTGTTGGCTTTTAGTTTTTTCAGTGAGTCCGATAGTAGATCCAGTGACTGACGAGTGGTGTCCGTGATCTCGGCGCTACCAGAGGCAAACAAGATGCTGCTGGCTAGCGTGATATGCAAGCCATCGGATTCCAAGCGGACTTCTGTCTGGTCTTTTAAGCCAGAAGCGGCGAGTTCTTGTGACAGCTGGTCGCTGATTTTTTCTAGCTGCTGATTTTCCAGTTGGGTCCGGACCGCTGCTTCTTGCGCTTGTGCTTCGGCAGAAGTGGCGGCTTTTTTTCGCGGCGTGGTCTCGCCCATATCGATCACTGACCCGATGACGGAGGCGTTGCTGTGGTGGCTGGAAAGGATGGTGCCGAATTCGCTTCGGATTTCTTGAAACTTCTCATCATCGACTTTCGCCATGGCAAACATGACGATGAATAAGGCCAGCAGCAAGGTCAACATATCCGAGTAAGGCAAAAGCCACGCTTCGTCTACATGTTCTTCATGTTTCTTTTTTCGCTTCATGTCGCTTCACCCTTTATAATTGTTCTTGCCGTTTTTTCGGATCGATCAAGCTGTATAATTTTTTCTCAATACTTTTCGGCGATTGTCCGGCTTGGATCGCTAAGACTCCTTCAACGATGATCGACATCATTTGGACTTCTTGCTCCGATTTCAAAGTTAATCGTGAGCTAAAAGGAATGAACAGCACATAACCGAAGAAAATACCATAAAGGGTCGCCACAAAAGCCGCCGAGATCATATGACCCAGTGCTTCTACATCCTCTAAATTGCCTAGCGCCCCTATCAGCCCGATCACGGCTCCTAACACCCCTAAGGTCGGGGAACTCGTGCCGGCGGTTTTAAAAATAGCCGAGCCGATGCGATGCCGTTCTTCGATCCCATAGATCTCATTTTCCATGATTTCTTGGATCTGTTCGGCAGCGATGCCATCCACCACCATTTCCAAGCCCTTTTTTAAAAAAGGATCTTCTAAGTTTTGGATAGCACCTTCAAGAGATAGTAGGCCATCGCGCCGAGCTTGGTTAGCTAATTCAACGATGGTATTGATGGTTGTTTTTAAGTCGTATTCTTTATTTTTCAGCAGAACGCCGAAGATCTTCGGGATTTTTTTGATATCACTGCTGGGAAATGAATTGATAACGGCTGCGATCACACCGACGAAAATGATAATCGCGGCTGCCGGATTGATCAAAACGGCCACATTGGCACCTTTTACAATCATCCCAACCACCACAGATATCAATCCTAAAATAATACCGATCAGCAAGAAAAAATCCATTTGTTGCGTCCTCCTAAATTCTATTTCCAGGTTTTAAACCCTCATTTATTTTATCGGTGAATTAAAATCATTCTTAATAGCAAAAAAAAATAATCCAAAAAATAACTAAAATAAATTTTCTGTTTCTCCTTTTTTTGTTCTTTTTTTGACAAGTTTCGTCAAATTGTTGAAATGGTACAGCTTGCAATTTTTGTGAATATTTATAGATGGTACCGTTTTTTTTCGTGAAGCGCTTCTCAGGGTTTGTCATGTCATCAGGCACAAATGAAAATTTTTTAATCAATTTTTCGAATAATGCTTGTTTTTTTATCAAAAAACTGATTTTGATCAAAAGGCATAGATATGCTTGTAAAACGCTTTATATCGATCGTTTGCTTTTTATAACTGGGGACGAAATTGCGATGAAACAGTGTTTAACAAATAACATAACACGTCTGTAACTTAAATGTCATATCCGTAAAGTTGCAAAAATCAAATTGTAAAATAAAAATAATTCTACTATAATGACATCACGTCTTCTTGTTTTTTTAATCTATAACAAAAAAATAAATAAATATATTTGTTTCTGTTCCATCGATGAAAAAAACGTTTGGTACAGAAGGTGGAAGGAGCAATTATTGTTGGATACCTATGATTTATTAAAAACAGCTATGAACGTTTCTGCACAACGCGCAGAATTGATTTCGTCTAATATCGCCAATGTCAACACGGATGGGTACAAAGCAAAACGCATCGTGTTTGAAAGCGAATTAAAGCAGGCACTCGCTTCGTCAGGGACCGACGCTGTAACAGAAGCGTCAGTTTCTCAAGTAAAACCGAAAATCACTGAAAATGCAACTACCAGTATCAAAGACAACGGCAATAACGTGGATCTTGAGGTAGAGATGTTGGATCAAGCAGCCAATGGGTTGTATTACAGTGCATTGACCGCACAAGTCAACGGACGCTTGCAAATGATGAACCTTGTCTTGAGTAATTGATAGAAAGCGCAGGAAAAACAAATGGGTATATTTAACGGACTAACGATCAACGCGAGCGGTCTAGCATTGGAACGGTTAAAACTAGATACGATCTCCAGCAATATCGCAAATGTAAATACAAATCAAACACAAACAACCGCGGCTTATCAAAAAAAGAGTATTCTTTTTTCAGAAAATTTAAAAAATAGTCGTGAAGGAACACCGGCTACATACGGTGTCAAAGTGACGGGGATCGCTGCCGATGAGACGGAAAAACTGACCTATGATCCTACCAATCCCGCTGCCAACGCTGAGGGATATGTCGGTCAATCAAATGTGGATATTGCCGATGAAATGGTGGCAATGTTGCAAGCGGTTCGAACGTACGAAGCCAATGTTTCTGCTTCAGAAATGAATAAAACAATCTTGAAAAAAGCATTAGAAATATCAAAGGGGTAACGAGAAAATGGATGGACTTTTAACGACAGGATTAACAGACTACCAAAACGTTTTGCGGACACTAGGCACGGGGGCTACTTCAAAAGAGACTAGTGTTGTGGGCACCAAGGAAAACCAGTTTTCTTCCTACTTGATCAATGCGGTCGATCAGTTGAATCAAAAAACGGCGGTCATGGATCAAGATACTGTCAATTTGATCACCGGCGATGAAAGCGATCTAGGCAATGTGATGATTCGCATGACGGAGGCGCAATTGGCGCTACAAACAGCCGTTCAAGTACGAAACAAGTGTTTAGAAGCTTACAATGACGTGAAAAATATGCAGTTTTAGCAGTGGGTGAGGGAATAAGAATAAATGATGGATAAAGTGAAAGAATGGACAGAACAACTCAAAGACCGTTGGCAAATGCAAAGCTCTTTAAAGAAAATGATCGTTGTTCTTTCCGTTATCAGCGTTCTCGGAATCACAGCAGCTGTTTATTATTTAAATACGCGAATTGAATACGGTATCTTGTTTACGGATCTAAGCGATGCCGATGCGGGAACGATCAGCAAGGATTTGGATGAACAGCAGATCGCCTACAAATTAGCCGACAATGGGACGACTATTTTGATCGATAAGGACCAAGTCGATGAATACCGCATCAATCTTGCCGTGGACAATAAGTTACCAAATACCAGTACAGGCTTTGAATTATTTGATGATGCCAACATGATGACAACGGATGAAGACCGCAAAATCATGTATCAGCGGGCAGTAACGGGCGAACTACAGCGAGCAATCGAGTCGATCGATGCGGTCAAATCCGCCAAAGTTTTACTCGTGATGCCAGAAGAAAGTGTCTTTTCTTCGGAGGAAAGTGCGCCGACGGCCTCTATCGTGTTGTCCTTGAAAAATCAGCAAATCTCAGACGAGTCCGTGCAAGGGATCGTTACCTTGACTTCCGGCGCAGTGGAAAAGCTGAAGCCTGAAAATGTAAAAGTCGTTGATAGCGCGGGCAATACGTTGACTAGAACCGAAGATGAAGCCAGTCAATTAAGTGGCTTAAACAATAAATACATTGCCATCAAAGATTCCTATGAAAAAACGCTAGAAGAAAAAGTAGCGAAGTTGCTGACACCGATCTATGGTGCAGACAAATTCCAAGTGTCGATCAATTTAGACTTGAATTTTGATTCGATCGAGCGGAAGAAAGTCACTTATGATGACCCAGAGATCAAGAGTGAAACAGTGCAGGCTGCTGGTTCGCAAGGGACCGTCCAAGAAGCCCAAACAGGGACTGTGGATGACAATGTCTCCAATGTGACGGGCACGGACGGAGAGGGGAACAATTCCTACAGTCGCTCCGTTGAAAATGAATTGGATACCGAGACCACTACGACCATTACGGCTCCTGGCATGATCGAACGAATGACCAGCTCAATCGTGATCAATGCGAACCTTTCGCAAGCGGATCAAGCAGAATTGCAGCAGTTGATTGCTAGCGCCGTCGGCTATGACAATGATCGTGGCGATCAAATTGCGATCCAAGGGTTTGACTTTGCCCAAGCAGAGGTTGATCCAGCCGCTGATCCTCAAGGGAATGAACAGATTGCAGCTGCCAAAGGTTATGTCAAGTATGCCATCATCGGCGGTATCGTGTTGACCTTGTTCTTGGTGATCTTAATGATCGTTGGCGTGATCCGACGCCGACGCAAAGAAGACGAGTTGGAAGTGGATGTGACGGATGAAATGGTCACTTTTGCACAACCATCCGCTGCTAGCATCGGAGCGAGTAACCCGGTTGCACAAGAAGTCGTTTTTGGCGGTGTCGGTAACCGGTCTGCTGAAACGAAACCAGCGGTGCCAGAAGCATCCACACAAGAAGCCACAGCAGAACATACAGGAGAACCAACATTGGATCAAACGGCTAGAAATTATGCCGAAAGCAATCCTGAAGTAGCGGCGGAATTGATCAAAGCTTGGATGAAAGAAAAATAAGGGGGCAGCCATGGATACAATAGACGGGGTAAAAAAAGCAGCGATTCTTCTGATTTCTCTAGGATCAGATACCTCTGCAAAGATCATGAAGCTGCTGCCAGAATCATTTATACAAAAAGTGAGCTATGAGATCGCCAACATCGACTTTGTCAGTCCCGAAGAGCGGGATCAAGTGTTGGAGGAATTTTCTCATACCGCAACGGCCCGCAAATATGTCTTAGACGGCGGGATCGATTATGCCAAAAATTTGCTGAACCAAGCATTAGGCCCTCAAAAAGCCAAAGAAGTCATTGACGTATTGACTCAGATTCAGCTGCGGGAACGGCCCTTTAATATCGCTCGCAAAGCCGATGTTCAACAGTTGACCAATCTGTTGATCGGCGAACATCCACAAACGGTAGCGTTGATTTTGTGCTACATGCAGCCGGACAAAGCGGCCAGCGTCTTGTCACAGTTTCCCGATCATTTGCAAGTGGAGATCGCTGAACGGATCGGGACGATCTCCAGTACGTCGCCTTTGGTGATCGAACGGATTGAAAAAGTGATCGAGAACAAATTCTCGAATTACATTGAGAACGATACGGAAAATGTCGGTGGTGTGCATACACTGGTAGAAATCTTGAACTCAGTCAGCCGCAGTACTGAAAAGAACATTTTGAACGACTTGGAAAAGCGGCAACCGGAACTATCCAACGAAGTGAAATCAAGCTTGTTTACTTTCGAGGATATCGTGACCCTCGATCGCTTGGATGTTCAAAAAGTCTTGCGAGATGTTCAAAACGATGTCTTAGTCTTAGCGCTTAAAGGCACGACCGACGACATCAAGAACTTTATTTTCTCCAACCTCTCATCACGGGCGGTGGAAAATCTGCAAGAAGAAATTCAATTTATGGGTCCTACCCGCTTGTCTGCTGTAGAAGAAGCCCAACAAAGTGTGGTGGCTGTGATTCGACGGCTAGATGAAACCGGTGAGATCTACATCGGAAGGGGCGACCAAGATGCAGTGGTCAAATAGCAGTTTATTGAAGCAGCAGGCGGTCAAAACGACTGAAGCTGCTCGCAGTATTTTGACGGATACGACCATCAAAGCGCCGATTGAGAAACCGAGCTTAGACCCAGAACTGCAAGCGGCTAGACGTGCACGCCAGTTGGAGCAGGAACGGCATCTGCAGCAAATGGAAGCCTTGAAACAGCAAATCTTGACCGATGCACAAGCGCAAGCGACGCAAATTCTAGCAGAAGCGAGAACGGAAGGCTTTCAAGCAGGACAAGCAGACGGCTTTCAACAAGGCTATCAAGAAGGACTCAATGCCAGCAAAGAAGCCGCGCAAGCATTGATGACACAAGCCCAAGCCAATGTCGCTGAAGCCGTTTCTGAAATCAACACCTTTCGCTCAGAGAAAAAGCAAGAAATGATCGCTTACGGCACGGCAATCGCCGAAGCCTTGATCAATCAACGTTTTACAGACGAGCAAGCAGGCTTCCTGCCTTTTGTGGAGTCTGTGCTATGGCAATTTGAACAACCCGATCAATTTGTGACTATTCGCAGCCAAGAGCAGCATCTTGCAGGGTTGCGAGAATTGTTGGAAACCAAAAAACAGACGATCAGCGGGTTTCGCTATTTACTCATGGCAGATGACGGCTTGGCGGAACACGATTTTTGTATCGAATCTGAAAATGCCTTGGTGGTTTTTGAACTGAGGGAAGAAATCGCTCGCTTTTTGAGCCAATTTTTAGAAAGCAGTGTGAAGGAATGACGTTTGAATTACCGATCACAGCGCTGCGCAAAACAGCGCAAGCACAGCCGTTCTTTACCACTTACGGCAAAGTCAGCGAAGTCGTAGGTCTGCTGATCAAAGTCGAAGGGTTGTCGGTTTTCATAGGAGAAATCTGTGAAGTCGCACTGCAAAACAAGACACATACAGCTTTAGCCGAAGTCGTGGGCTTTGTGAAAAAAACCGTGCTCCTGATGCCCCTTGATCAGCTAGAAGGCATCGGACCGGGCTGTTTAGTGCGGCCAACTGGCAAATCGTTGACGGTAAAAATCGATGATACGCTGCTAGGGCACACCTTAGATGGACTAGGGCGACCGTTAGATATGGCGCTGGATCTGGAAACTGCGTCAGAATATCCAGTTAGTCAAGATTCTCCTGACCCCTTTCGTCGTCAAAAAATCGCTGAGATCATGCCGACAGGTGTCCGGGCGATCGATGGTCTCTTGACCGTCGGCCTTGGCCAACGGATCGGCATTTTTGCTGGCAGCGGGGTCGGTAAGAGTACCTTATTGGGGATGCTGGCTCGTTATTGCGAAGCAGATGTCATCGTGATCGGCTTGATCGGCGAGCGAGGACGAGAAGTCAAAGAATTTATTGAAAATGATCTAGGCCCAGAAGGCTACCGCAAGTCGGTCGTTGTCTGTGCTACCTCCGATATGCCACCCCTTGTACGACTAAAAGGGGCTCATGTGGCAACGGCGATCGCTGAGTATTACCGCGATCAAGGCAAGAAAGTCGTATTGATGATGGATTCGGTGACCCGTTTTGCGATGGCGCAGCGGGAGATCGGTTTATCAACAGGTGAACCACCGACGACCAAAGGCTATACCCCTTCTGTGTTTACAGCTTTACCGAAGTTGTTAGAGCGCAGTGGGATGTCTGACAAAGGCTCGATCACTGCCTTTTATACCGTCTTGGTAGAAGGTGATGACATGAATGAACCGATCGCTGATGCGGTGCGGGGGATTCTTGACGGTCATATTCTGTTGTCACGGAAAATCGCCGCTCAAAATCATTATCCTGCCATCGATATTCAAAACAGCCTCAGCCGTTTGATGAAGACCCTCGTTTCTGAGGAACAGCATGAACATGCGGGGGAACTAAAAGAAAACATGGCCGTTTATGCAGAGGCCAAGGATTTGATCGATATCGGTGCTTACAAAAGCGGCAGTAATGCGTTGACCGACCAAGCGATCGCGTTGCATCACCCCATCCTACGGTTTTTACAGCAAAAAGTGGATGAGCGGATCCCATTTGAACAAACGATTTTTGAATTGGCGCATTTGTTCAGTGAAGAAGCGCTGATCGAGCGCCAGCGTTCGACCATGTAAAACAGATCATAAAGGAGCAACCATGCAAGCATTTCACTTTTCCTTAGAAAAAGTATTGGATCACCGAAAAACCATTGAGCAAGAAGCCAAACGAGCGTACGCCCAAAAACAGCAATTGTTGATTCAGCAAGAACAGCACCTGAACACGCTGGCACAGGAAAAAGCCCAGCTTTTTGATGTCAATGAAATGACCATTGGGCGGATGCAAGTGCAGCAACGCTATTTGCTTGCTTTGAATGCCACCATCGATGAGGTTCAGAACAAAATGTTTCACGTGAAGCAAGAATTGGCAGAGTCTTTATCGGTAGTGGTAGAAGCGCAGCAGGAACGCAAGATCGTGGAAAAACTGCGAGAAAAACAATTTGCTGAATACACCTATGAACAGCAATTGGAAGAGCAAAAACAATTGGATGAGTTCGGCAATCGCGCCTTATTTTCTTAAAGAACTAATGTTTTAGTGATGAGATGACCTTGGTTTTAAAGCATCAGCTGAGAGGAGGTGAACAATGAAAGAGATCACAACAAGTGCCGCAACCGCTGTACCTGTCGGTAGCAAATCAAAAAAGATGGAGGCGTCACCAGAGGTCTTCAGTTTGATGATGCGACAGCTGACAGTTCAAGCAGGCAGCAACCTGCCAGCCCCTATCGAAACATCAGGGATGACGGAGCAAATCGCCGCCGCACCAGAAATGGGTACGGCCAGCAGTATGGAACATCTGCCGCAGGAGTCAGAAATCACTTCAGCAGCTGAACAATCTGCAACGACGCAAGCGCCAGAAATGAGCCAGATCAGCCAGACACCTTTTGCAGGCTTGGTTCAGGAAGCGGCACAGGCATCAATGGTAACGACGGAGCAGAACCAAACAAGCGCCACAGCAGCTTTAGCACCAATAGACGTAGCCACCACAGTCATCGACCCCTCCGAGTCTACGCTTGAAGGTCTGGATTTGATGACAAATGACAGAAGTGAAGCCGCAGCACCAACGCTTGAAACGCCTTTGCCAGAAGACTTAGTAGGCGAAGAGCAGTCCACGGCAAAAGGGATCGCGACTTTCAAGGAAATCGATTCAGTAACAAAAGCCGCGATTGCGCAGACGACAGAAGCACAGCTGAAACAGTCCACCGAAGGGACCGCTCAATTGGGCCAAACGGGACCATTGGATCAAGTGTCGCCAGTGACCCACCAAGCGACGGATACGACTAGCACCTTGCAAAGCACGAAGGAAACAGTCGCCAAAAATACGGAAGCTGTTTCTGCACAAGCCATTGCTTTTTCGGCAGTAACCGACAATGAAATGGCGACACCAGCACTGCAACTGCTTGATGTTTCTCCCCTTTTGAGCAAGCAAGGACTAGCGCCAACAAAAGCGAGTATGGAGCAAGCGGCTCTGCCCTTAGCAAAAGCGACTGCCCAACTCGTCCAAACGAGCAGCACGTCAAGCGAGAAAAAAATCACGTTGCAATTCGTTCCCGAGAAATTAGGCACGATCCAGCTTTCTCTAGAAACGAATGCCCAAGGCAGCCGCTTAGAACTGACCGTTCAGCAGCCGCAAGCCAAAGAATTATTGCTGTCCATCAAGCATGAGCTAGAGCAAGTTTTGCAAAAGCAAGAGCAGCCGATCCTAGCAATCAAAGAACCTACGTTAGCTTCTGTCCAGCAGGCTGGTCCGCTGTCAAATCAATCCTTTGCCGGCAGTATGATGGCAAGTGACAGTCAGTTAAACCAACAGCGTTTTTTACAGGCTCAAAAAGGACAAAGCAAAAAGCCATTTCATCAAAGCAATACGGTTGAAGAAGAGCAGCAATTAGCACCGATCGATCATGCGATCAGTATTTTAGTGTAAAGGAGGAGACCTATGGCAGATGAAATTACAGCAGCTGCGGCCGGTATTGCCAATACATCGGCATTAACGCAAACAAAAAAATCTTCAGATATCTCCATGGATGATTTTTTGAAGATCTTAGCAGCATCTATGAGCAACCCATCGATGGGAGGCAGCGATTCTTCTGGTGGTGGTAGCACCGACTATATCTCGCAACTGGTTCAATTTACGACCTTAGAGAGCTTGAATGAATTGAGCGAAACGTTGACGACCTCGGTGATTTTACAGCAACAGCAGCAAGCTTTTAGCTTGATCAATAAACAAGTCACTCTGATGGACGGCACAGAAACATTGTCAGGAACCATCGAAAAGGTCCGCTTTGCCAATGGCTACGCCACGATCGTCGTAAATGGCAAAGAATACAGTATGAGTGCGATCCAAGAGATTGGCGGCGAAGCAAAATGAGTTTGACGATTCAACAGGGGCTGCAAAAAGTTGCCGGGGAGCCTTATCAAAATCCCCGCAAAGCCGTGGACAAACAAGCCTTCTCTTCAATGCTTGAACAAAAACAAAACGACATCAAAGTCTCGCACCATGCGCAAAAGCGTTTGACCGCAAGGGAATTGACCTTACAAGACGATGATTACCAATCCCTTTCAACGGCGCTTAGCGAGCTAGCGGAAAAAGGCAGCAAAGAATCACTGCTTGTTTACAAAGATATGGGCTTGATCGCCGATGTCCATTCACGAACCATCATTACGGCGATGGGGATGAATGAGCTTCACACCGTCACCAATATTGACAGCGCCACATTTATCAAATAGCAGCTGGACTGAAAAGGGGCTGCAAGTATTTTCTGAATGACAGAGGAAAATACGTCAACCATAAGGAGGAAAATAAGCATGTTACGATCATTATATTCAGGTGTCAGTGGAATGAAAAATCTTCAAACGAAAATGGACGTGGTTTCAAATAATATCGCCAACGTCAATACGGTTGGGTTCAAATCAAGTCGAGTCCTTTTCCAAGACATGATGAGCCAAACGATGTCTAACGCAACTGCACCAGGCAACGGCTTAGGCGGGATCAATGCAACGCAGATCGGTTTAGGGGTTCAGACGGGCTCCATCGATACCATCAATACAGTCGGTGCCCCGCAATCGACTGGCCGCAGCATGGATTTTTATATCAGCGGACAAGGCTACTTTATGGTACAAGGACCAGGAGCAAATGGCGAAACCTATTACACACGAGATGGCGCATTTGTTCGCGACAGCAACGGAACCTTGACCAATAGTGATGGGATGCAAGTCTTAGGTCGTTCAGTCAATGGCGGTCAACCAGTTGTCTATGATGACAACTTTGATGAAAACACGGCATTGAGCGGACAAGGTGCGGTATCTCCCTTGTCGATCCCAAGCACACTGACCGTCAATGGGGAAACCTTGACCTATAACTCCATGGCAATCGATGCCAATGGCTTAGTGTTGGCAAAATACGGCAATCAAACCTTTGTGATGGGAAAAGTCGGTGTCGCAACCTTCAATAACCCAGAAGGCTTAGAAAAAGTCGGCGGCAACAACTATATCCAAACCAGCAACTCAGGAAATGCGATCGTTGCAGGCCCCGGCAATAATGGAGCGGGAACGCTGCAAGCAGGTGCCTTGGAAATGTCGAATGTCGATCTTTCGACAGAATTTACCGAAATGATCATTGCGAGCCGTGCCTATCAAGCAAATTCAAGAAGTATTACGACTTCTGATGAAATGCTGCAAGAATTATTGAATCTAAAACGTTAAGAACGTGACGCTTCATCATTGAGAGGAGTTTGACCATGATTCTAGTGACCGCATTGAATGGCAAGCCATTCTATTTAAATCCAACATTGATTTATCGGATCGAAGAAATGCCGGATACATTGATCACACTGACAGACGGCAAAACCTTAGTGGTGACGGAAGCTGCGCAAGAAGTTGCGCAGCGGGTGATCGAGTATCATACGGTGATCCATTCGAACCAAGTGAAAACGTAAGGGTGGGAAAGATGGCAAAAGAAGAAAAAGTACCAAAAGCAGAAAAAGAGAAAAAAGGCTTGAACATGGTTGTTTTACTGCCGATCCTCTTGATCGTGGTAGTCGGCGGCAGTATAGGCGGAACCTTAGTGACGAATCACTTTTTGACGGGGGAAAAAACAGCAGCTGCTGAAACAGCAAAAGACAGCAGCAAAATCTCCTCAGACGAAGCGATCGTGGCATTGGATGAATTTTTAGTCAATCTGGCAAAAGAAGACAACCAAGAGCAGCAATACATGAAGGTCAATTTATCGATTTTAGTGGCGGATGAGGAAAAAAGCGCGGAAGCCACGAAAAATGTGGCTGTCATTCGTGACAGCGTCGTAAACTTATTGCGCCAACAAAAGGCCAGCGGTATTTTGAGCTCCGCCGAAAGTGTACCGAATTTAAAAAAAGCATTGAAAGAAACAATTAATCAGGAATACGGATCAGAAATCGCCAAGGATGTTTATGTGACGGATTTAGTGATCCAATAGAAAGAGGCATGTTGATGGAAACATTTTTATCGCTGGTCAAAATGATTGGGTTTTTGCTGCTTATTCTTTATTTGATCAACATTAGTTTGAAATATTTGAATCGTTACACGAACCAGCACAATCACCAGTTGCGTATTTTGCAAAAAATCGCCGTCAGCAAGTCGTCTTCGATCGGGATCGTCCAAATCATGGACAAATGTTACGTCATGAGCTTTTCTGAACAGCAAAATCAGATCATCAAAGAGTTGACGCAAGAAGAAACGGCCGCTTTTTTACAGCAAAGCCTAGAAAGCACCCAAGTGCAAGCTGGCAAAGATTTTTCTGAATGGCTAAACAAAGCCAAGGCGGAAATTGCTGGAAAACGAGGCAAGCAAAAATGAAGATCAAAGGCAGAGATATCAAGATCATGGCTGCGGTCCTTTTCAGCAGTCTGATGCTTCCGCAGACGGCATTTGCGCTAGACACGGAAGACGTCAGTTCCACCATCAACAATTTATTGTCGAATGGGAATGGCTCAAGTGATACGATCAATACTTTCTTGTTGCTGACGCTGCTTTCCCTTTTACCAGTCTTGCTGATCATGATGACTTCTTTTACTCGTATCATCATGGTTTTGTCCTTTGTGCGCAGTTCGTTAGGTACACAGCAAAACCCGCCCAATCAAGTGTTGATCGGGTTGGCCTTATTCTTGACATTTTTTATTATGAAACCTGTGTATACCGACGTCTACCAGCAAGCGATCGAACCGTTTGATCGACAAGAGATCAGCCAAGCCGAAGCCTTTGACCGTTCAGAAAAACGGATCAAGGCCTTTATGATGGTACAGACACGGGAAAAAGACATTGCCTTGTTTGCGGAAGCTGATGGGGAGACCGAAAAGTATCATTCTTCTGACGATGTTCCTCTGACCGTTATGGTACCGGCGTTTATTATCAGTGAATTACGAACGGCTTTCAGTATCGGCTTTTTGATTTTTATTCCCTTTTTGATCATTGATCTGGTCGTCTCTAGTATCTTGATGTCGATGGGGATGATGATGCTGTCGCCGATCATGATCTCACTGCCCTTCAAGATCTTACTTTTTGTTTTAGTGGATGGCTGGTATCTGATCGTGGAGTCGCTGATCAAGAGCTTTCAATAGCCGCTAAGAAAGGAGCCAAGAGGAAATGACAGTAGAAATGGTACTTGATGTGCTAAGGGAAGCCTTTCTTCGAATTCTAGCGATATCTGGCCCCGCCTTATTGGTCGGCATGCTCGTTGGATTGGTGATCAGTATTTTTCAAGCCACTACCCAAATCCAAGAACAAACGTTGAGCTTTGTGCCGAAACTATTAGCGATTTTTTTGACTTTGATCTTAGCGGGAAATTTTATGCTGAATCTCTTGTTGAATTTTACCGAAATGATCTTCAAAATGATTGCGGCAATGTAAGGAGGAAACCTGATGGCGCCGATTCAAGCGACGGTGTTGATTTTTTGTCGAATATTGGCGTTTGTTGTCCTTTGTCCGATCTTCTCACAGCAAAATTTTCCGTCACTGGCAAAAATCGTGATCGGCATGGCGTTGACGGTCCTATGTCTGCCGACGGCACCTGCAATTCCCGAGCTTTCCCTCTTTATGCTGACGGTTTTCGTCATCAAAGAAGTACTGTTTGGGATGGCGATGGGCTATTTGAGCCAGCTGGTCTTTACCGGTGTGGAAATTGCGGGCCAATTGATCGACTTTCAAGTAGGCTTTTCGATGGCGCAAGCCTATGATCCGACGTTGCAAATCGCCTCTTCCCAGTATGGCAAAACGTACTATTGGCTGACGATCGCTGTGTTTTTTGGTCTTGATCTGCATCATCGACTGATCACAGCACTGCTGTTGTCTTTTCGGATCGTGCCCTTAGGCTCTGTGGTGATCCAAGGCACGACGGTTGAAGGCATCGTCAAACTTTTCAGCCAAATGATGGTGATGGCAGTCAATCTTGCGGCACCAATGATCATTGCACTACTGTTGGTGGACCTCGTGCTAGGTGTGATCTCTCGTTCGATCCCCCAGATCAATATTTTGATGATGAGTCTCTCGATGAAAACTGCCATCAGTTTTGTGGTGTTTCTCTTGCTATTACCCAATGTCCTTTCGTACTTAGGCAAACACTTGCCAGATACGGTCCGCTACTTGCAGGAGTTTATCGAGTCCTTTCAATAAAGTAACAGGCAACCAGCAGGAGGTGAGAAGATGGCAGAAAAAGATGGCAAAACCGAGCTACCCAGTGCCAAGCGGCTGCGGGATGCCCGCAAACGCGGGGAGGTACCTAAGACCCAGGAATTAGCAGCTGCTGTTTCGCTGCTGGTCTTCTCATTTTTGATCCTGTCTTTATGGCAGTTTTTCGCCGCTTCTTTTTTGCCTTATTTTTCCCAAAGTTTGGCGCAGCTGGCTGATTATCAAACCAGTTTGGCGGATCTGCCAAAACTGGGGGTGCAGAGTATCTTGCTGCTGCTTTTGTTGTGTGCGCCCGTCTTTCTGGTTGCGCTCGGAGTCGGGCTTATCACGAATTATGCCCAAGTCGGTCTGTTGTTTTCCGGCAAGGCCATTAAACCAGATTTTAAAAAGCTGAACCCCATCAGCGGGATCAAGCAGCAATTCAGTTTGCGCTCGTTGATGAATTTAGGCAAAACATTGGCGAAATTCGGCGTGATCGTCTACTTGTGCTATCAACAATTTTTAGCCGCCGTCCCTGTTTTACTGGGTTTGAGTGAAGTGGGGTTGGAAAAAACGATCCTGTTCATGCTGCTGCGGGCCAAAGAATTGTTTTTACAGATCTCGATTTTCTTGATCATTTTAGCCGTAGTCGACTACGGCTACCAGCGCTATAGCCATCGTAAGAACTTGATGATGAGCAAGCAGGAAGTCAAAGAAGAGTTCAAGCAAATGGAAGGTGATCCGCAAGTCAAAGCACAGCGCAAAGCGAAGTACCGTGCGATGACCCAAAATGCCATCGCCAACGTCAAAGAAGCGACGGTTTTGATCACCAATCCGACCCACTTCGCCATTGCGATTCGTTACGATGCCAGCAGTGAAGGGGTGCCTCGGGTCTTGGCCAAAGGGGCAGATCAGCTGGCGCAGCGGATGAAAGCAGAAGCCCTGAAAGAAAATATCCCACAGATCGAAAACCGTGAAGTGGCACGGGCCCTTTATCGTCAAGTAGAACCCGGGGATCTGATCCCTGTTGAAATGTATGAAGCCATTGCCGAAATCATCGCTTTGGTCTATCAGTTAGAAGAAAGCCAACGCGGCAAGATTTAAGGAAACAGGAGGAACAAAAATGAATGAGGCTGCCTCAAAACCGAAAAAAGGCATTGGTCTGGCGGATATCTTAATCTCGGTGATCGTCCTAGCTATTATTGGTTTGATTATTATTCCATTACCGAGTGCATTATTAGATATTTTGATCATTATCAATTTGACGATTGCGATCAACATTTTACTGATCACCCTGTTTACCAAATCAGTGTTGGAATTCACTACGTTTCCAACCTTGCTGCTGATCACAACGATGTTTCGTTTAGGTTTGAACCTATCTTCCACTCGTTTGATCTTGACCCAAGGAAATGGCGGACACGTGATCGATGCCTTTGCCAATGTCGTTGCCGGCAGCAATTATATCGTGGGGATCATTTTGTTCGTGATCATCATGGTCGTTCAGCTAGTCGTCGTGACCAATGGTGCAGGGCGTGTCTCAGAGGTGACTGCTCGATTCACATTGGATGCGATGCCCGGCAAGCAAATGGCGATCGATTCCGACCTAAATGCCGGTTTGATCACGGAAGCGGATGCCCGCAAACGACGAAAAGATCTGCAGCGAGAAGCTGATTTCTTTGGTTCGATGGATGGTGCCAGCAAGTTTGTCAAAGGGGATGCGATCGCAGGGATCTTGATCACTGTCATCAATTTAGTCGGCGGGGCGATCATTTTCTCCATGGGGGGACAAATGACCGTCATGGAAGCCTTCGCCCAATTCGGGAAACTGGCGATCGGGGATGGCTTGGTCAGCTCGATTCCCTCTTTATTGATTTCGATTGCTTCTGGGGTGATCGTGACTCGTTCTGATAACGATAGTTCCTTTGGTTTGGATATTGCGGCAGATGTGATGCGTAATCCCCAACTGTTTCGGATCGTGGGGGCGATTCTCTTCGTCTTAGCCTTAGTTCCTGGGTTTCCTTTTGTGCCTTTTGTGTTGATTGGCTTAGGCCTTTTCGCAGCCAGCTTTCTGGTGACGCAAAAAGAAGAAAAGCAGCGAGTGGAACAAAAACAATGGGAACAAAAATTGGCACTGGAACGCAAAAAAGAAGCACAGGAAGAAGACGATTCCGTGGCTTCCTTCCAAGTGGAACCAATCTCAGTGGAAATCGGTTATGGTCTGATCCCTATCGTGGATAGTTCGATCGACAACAGCTTGATGAACCGCATCGTGGCGATCCGTAAACAGAGTGCTAGAGAATTAGGGATCTTAGTCAGTCCCGTTCGTATTCGCGACAATCTCTATTTGGATGCCAACGATTACGTGATCAAGATCCGCGGCAACGAAGTCGGCCGCGGCGATATTTACCCGAATAAAGTCATGGTGATCAGTCCGAATGAAGAGCCGTTTCCTTTTCAAGGAATCGCAACAAAAGAACCAGCCTTTCATCTGGATGCTATGTGGATCGATGAATCCGATAAGGAGATGGCGGATCTGCAAGGGTTTACGATTATCGAGCCGTTGACCGTGATCGCAACACACTTAAAAGAAATCATCTATGCCCATGCACCAGAGCTGTTAGGTCGCCAAGAAGTCAAGAAATTATTGGAGGGCATCAAAGAGCAGTACAATGTCGTGATCGATGAATTGATCCCCGATATTTTACGGCTCGGCGAGGTCCAAAAAGTTTTACAAAATTTATTGGATGAGCAAATTCCCATCAATGACTTAGCAACGATCTTAGAAACTTTAGCCGATTACGGCGTTGTCACGAAAGACGTAGAAGTTTTGACAGAATATGTCCGCCAAGCATTGAAACGGACGATCGCTGCCAAGTATGCCAATGAGAACCACGAGCTGCAAGTGGCGGTGATCCAGCCGAAACTAGAAGAAATCATCGCTCAAAGTATCCAAAAAACCGCAACTGGCTCGTACCCGGTCTTAAAACCAGATACCGTGACCAAGCTGTTGGATTCCATCAGTGGGATCCAACATGCAGCGATCGCTCAAAATATCAATTTCGTGATTCTGGCATCGCCTAAGATCCGGTTAGCATTCAAAAAAATGATCGTTTTTAATTTCCCAGATATCGCCGTTCTTTCTCTGAATGAGATTCCCAATGAAATTGCGATCGAAACGGTGGGCAGTATTGACATTTAAGCAGAATTTTCTTAGGAAGGGGCATCGCCGATGTATGAAGTCGATCGAGAAGCGGAGATCATCAAGTATCTGCCGCTAGTGGAACGGGTGGTTCAGCGCCTGTCTATCAAAACCGCCGATTATGAATCAGGCGATCTCTACAATATTGGGGTGATTGGGCTGATGGATGCCTTGCGGAAATTCGATCCCTCAAAAAAAGTTCCTTTTGAAAGCTATGCAGCGATTCGCATCAAAGGGGCTATCATTGATGAAGTACGCAAGCACGCCAAAATCTCCCGTTACAAAATGGCGGCAGTCAATCAGTTTTATCAAGCGCGGCAAGAGTTGGAGCAAAGCCTCAAAAGAGAAGCGACCGACATCGAGATCTGCAAACAGTTGGGAATCAACCAAAGTCAACTAGCGGATATTTATGAGAGTCTGCACTACTTAGCCAGCGTCTCTTTGGAAGATACCTTGTTTGCTTACCAAGAAGAAGGCATGACCTTAAAAGATATGGTTCGAGATCCTGCCGAAAATGTCGAAGAGACCTTGGTCGCTGAAGAAAAACGCACCGCCTTGGTGGCGTGCATCAAAAAATTAGGGGAACGGGAACAATTGATTTTAAGTTTGTACTATACCGAGGAACTGACGTTAAAAGAAATCGCTGAAATCTTAGAAGTCTCGATTCCACGAGTTTCACAAATTCACGGCAAAACGATTGCCAAATTGCGCACATTGATTGAGGAGGAACTGGCATGATTCGAGGATTGGATGTCTTATCACGGAACATTTCATTATTACAAAAGCGACAAGAGACGACGAGCGGCAATATTGCCAATGTCAATACAACAGGGTATCAAGCAAAAATCTTGTTCCAGTCGGCGCTAGATGAAGTGGCGCTGCATAATTACCAAAGCGGGCCCAATGCGGATACTCGTCGCGATATCGGTGGGTTGTCTTTAGGGACCCAATTGGCAGGCAGTACCATCAGTCAAGACCAAGGCGCTGTCAAACAGACGGGACAAGCCAGTGATTTTGCACTGCTTTCCGAAGGCTACTTTGTCGTTCAAAACAATGCGGGGCAGCGGTTGTATACGAGAAATGGCGACTTTACCGTCAATCAGCAGAATCAATACGTAACACAAGAAGGCTATCTTGTCTTAGGTGCCAATGGACAAGCAGTCAGCGCCTTGGGACCAGCGAACTTTCAGATCCAAACATTTCCCCCAGAAGCATTGACTACAGCTGGTCAAAACTATGTGACTAGCAACGCAGCAGGAACCACGGTGAATGCACCCGTGATCCAGCAAGGTGCCTTAGAACAAGCCAATGTAGCGGTTGCCGATGAAATGGTGGCGATGATCCAGACTTCTCGGGAATTTGAAGCCAATCAGAAAGTCTTGAGTTCAACGAATCAGACATTGCAAAAAGCGGTCAACGAATTAGGAAAGATTTGAGGATGAGTCAATGAATATCAGTGGATTATTAGGAATCAGCCGTTCTGGGATGAATCATTTGCAGACAAACTTAGACACGACAGCCAACAATATTGCCAACGTCAATACCAATGGCTACCAAGCACAAACGACGCACTTTCAAGCATTGATGGAAAATGCCATCGGTGCAGAAGAAACGCTGTTTAATGGCAACGCCGCCCAATATGGTGCGTCAATGGGGGCGAAGGCAACCACGACCACCAGTTTTGCCCAAGGCAATCTGGCGGGCACTGCTCAGCCATTAGATCTCGCGATCCAAGGCAATGGCTTTTTCGGGGTTCGGGACCAAACCGGTCAATTGCTGCTAAGTCGAGCAGGCAATTTTCATTTAAGTGAGAACAAGCAATTAGTCAATAGTGAAGGGTACCCTGTGGCAATGACCACAAACGTACCGACCGCGCAGTGGCCAGATGCGCAGCAAATCGCAATAGATGCCAGCGGTCAGTTGACGACGGAAGAAAATGGTCAGACTCGCGTGTTGGGACAGCTGACCCTTTATCAGCCGACGAATACAGAAAACATCACGTCAGTGGGCAACCAACTGTACAGTGCCGGTGATCAAGCGTTGCTTACTTCGCAAACCAATCCGGCAGCCTTTGGCAGCGTGTTGCAAGGACAGTTAGAACAGTCGACGGTGGATCTAGCGACTTCCATGACAGATTTGTTAACGACCCAGCGTGCGTATGGATTGAATACGAAAGCCATGCAGACAGCTGATGAGATGTGGTCCGTGATCAATCGTTTTACAGATTAGAGGAGAAAGAACATGATTCGCTTAACCAAGGTCAGTAAAAAATTCAGCAATGGTACGTTGGCATTGGCCGATATTTCTGTTGCGATCCCTCAAGGAGAATTTATCTATGTGGTGGGTCCCAGTGGTGCCGGCAAATCGACATTATTCAAATTGCTCTTGAAAGAAGAAGAGCTTTCGGCCGGTTCTATCCAAGTCGGCAATGTCTTGTTGGAACAACTCAAAGACCGTCATCTCTATATGATTCGACGACAAGTCGGTATCGTCGGACAAGAAGACCTTTTGCTTCCTTATCTGACGGTTGCCAAAAACGTTGACTATGCGCTGCAAGTACTAGGCACTCCCCGTAAGCTGCGTCAGGAAAAAACCGCCAAAGCACTGCAACTGGTGGGTATGTTTCCTCAAAAGGATCACTATCCTGAAGAGCTTTCCGTGGGACAGCGCAAAAAAGTAGCGATCGCGCGGGCGATCGTCACAGAGCCAGCAGTCTTGATCGCCGATGAGCCCACCGCCAATCTGGATGCGAAATCAGCCGTTGAAGTCATGAAACTACTCTTGCGGATCAATCAAGTCGGTGCCACGATCCTCTTGGCGACCCACGACAGTACGATGGTCAATACGGTCCGTAATCGGGTGGTCGAGCTGCAAAACGGTCGCTTGGTTCGTGATGAATACCAAGGCGGCTATACGCGCTTTGCTGATCCAAAAGATACATATGTCTGGTGAAGATGCTTAACTTTTCTAGCAAAAGATCCGATTAAAGAACTAGAAGATTGTTTTCATAATCGGATAAAGAAGGAGTGACCCAACGATTATCAAGTGAAGAGCGAATCTTGATAAACAGCACGACTGATCATTTTGCATAGGAAAGGATACTGTTATGAAGAAGAAGGTACAAGCTATCATCAAAAAAATCCGCTTGGCGGCGTTGATTCCGCTAGGGTTTACCCTGATCGTATTATTAGGATGCTATTTCTTCGTGATCCGCACCCACGGAGACGGACAAGCAGCAAAAAGTTTCTTTATTTTTTCAGTGATCGTATTGCTGCTAGAAATCGCAGTGTTAGTAGGAATGACCTATTTGGTAAAAAAAGAGACCCACTCGGGCATGGATACGTTGTTGACAGAACTAGAAGCAGTTGGTTCTGGTGATCTGTCGCATATCGATGAGATCGGCAGCAGCGACCAAAATTCCCTTTTTGGGCAAGTTCAAAATCGTTTTCAAGGGGTTTTAAACACCTTCAAAGCGGTGATCGTTGGCATGCACGAAGAAAGCAGCCGAATGGAAAAAATGGTAGGCGGCCTAACGACAACCTCAAAAAATGCCAAAAATTCAATTGAAAATGTGCGTCAGACGATGAATGCCATCGCAGATGCCACTAGTTCACAAGCCTCCGAAGCGGAACAAACCTCCTTTGATATGGACGAGCTAGCCTTAAGTATCGAAGAGATCCACAAAGAGATCGAATTGATGAACGGCTATGTGGGTCAATCCCAAAGCAGCAATGTCCACAATTCAGAAATGATGTTCCATGTATTTGAAAGCTGGGAGATCGAACGGCAAAACCAAGCGGAATTAGTGGAAAGCATGAACGACATGAACGAAGATGTCCAAAGCATCGGTAAGATCGTTCAGCTGATCAATGACATTTCTGATCAGACCAACTTACTGGCATTGAATGCATCCATCGAAGCAGCTCGAGCTGGAGAAGCGGGCCGAGGGTTTGCCATCGTTGCGGAGGAAGTCCGCAGCTTGGCGGAACAAAGCAGTCAATCAACGAAAAGCATTCGTTCGATCATTGAAACGATCCGCAAAAAATCGGAAAAAGTGGTCTCTGCAGTGACGGATTCCTTTGAAAGCGGCGAAAAACAAACCAACAATATCAACAAAGCGATCGAGTCAGCCAATGAGATCTCTGATATTGTCGAAAAATTGGTTTCAAGTATTCAAGCCGTGGAAGCCCATATTACCGGGATCGTTGAGAAAAAAGACATGGTTCAAGTTTCCGTCAGCAACATTTCGGCTGCTGTTTCGGAAACCTCTGCCGGCACCCAAGAAGTAACGGCAAACTTAGAGGACTTCTACTTAGTCATCGAAGACTTTGAGCGGAATGTGCAAGAGATCGAAACGATCGCCACTATCCTTAAATTCCAAGTGGATAGTTTCAAATTCTAAAAAGGAGCAGTGACGCCAATGGAACAATACGTTGTATTTAAAAGTCATCAACAACTCTTTGCCTTGCGTATCGACTATGTGGTACGGGTCATTGAGGCTGCTTCTTTTACACAGCTGCCGGAAGTGGCGGATTTCGTGTTGGGGATCCAGCCTTTTGAAGAGGCAATGGTTCCGATCATTGACATCCGCAAAAAGCTGTTTGATGAATTTACGCCGGAAACTGGGCAAAATGTGGTCTTGTTGTGTCACTGGCAAGAGCAAGCGATCGGCCTTTACGTGGAAGAGATCGTCGGCATTTTACCGCTAGTTGAAAGTCCCAGCAATGCGGAATTAAATACGTCAGGACTCAAGCAAAACTATATCGAAGCCTTTTTGGAAAAAGACGATGAACTTGTGCTGGCATTGGAACTGCCATTTCTCTTCAGCTATGAACAAGCCGCTGAGATGACGGCTGAGTTAGACGCCTATCAGACAGAGGAATTGGCAGCCGCCAATGACGATGACAATGATGACCGTGAATGAGGAACTGCATGTGGGGATCTCGGAGTATAAGATCGCCCAAGCGCCAACGCGTTTGATCACGGTGGGTTTAGGTTCTTGCATCGGCACGATCATTTACGATGAAGCCAGTCATATCGGCGGCTTGAGTCATATTATGCTGCCAGATAGTCAGCCTTTTTTGCACAAGCGGGAAATCAAGCCCGAGAAGTTTGCGGATTTGGCATTGCCGGCGATGGTGACTGAGCTGGAACAAAAGATCCGTCGGCCTCGCTTTCAAGCGAAAATCGTTGGCGGCGCCAATATGTTTCAGTTCCAGACGCTTAACGCTGCCAGCAATATTGGTCAGCGCAATATTGAAGCCGTCGAGGAAGTCTTGGCTCGGCTAAACATTCCGATCGTGGCCAAACATGTTGGCGGCAGTGCTGGTCGAACGATGATCGTGGATCTTCAGGATTTCAAGACCATGGTTCGGCAAGTCAAACAAGAAATCGTTTATTTGTAAAAGGAGTACAGGGATATGAAAAAAGTAATGATCGTCGATGATTCGGCATTCATGCGGAAAGTAGTGACAGATTTATTGAATCAGCTGCCTGATATCGAAGTGACCGTCGCTGCCCGCAATGGCAAACAAGCATTGGACTATCTGACCAAAGAAGCGATCGATTTGGTAGTAATGGATGTGGAGATGCCTGTGATGAACGGATTAGAGACCTTGCGGAGGATGAAACAGCAATCAGCCATTCCCGTCATCATGCTTAGTTCATTAACCAATCAAGAAACCACGATTGAGGCATTGGCGCTAGGCGCCCGAGATTTTGTCGAAAAACCGGTCAGTCTATCGATGATTGAAAAAGAATGGATCGCTGAATTTCATCAAAAAATTTTGGCGATGGATCATGAAGCCGGCACGGTTCAAACCCTGATGCCAGCGATTGCCCAGCCCACTAAGCTGACGCAAAACAGCTTGCCGGTATCACTTGATGCGCTAGTCATTGGTGCTTCAACAGGCGGACCCCGTGCCTTGCTGGGGATAATCCGCCGTTTGCCTGCGCGTTTGCGTTGTCCCATTTTGATTGTTCAGCATATGCCTGCGGGATTTACGGCTTCCTTTGCAAAGCGCTTAGACACAGAGACAACCGTCCGAGTACAAGAAGCAGTCGATGGCATGCGGATCGAAAATCAAGTGTATCTTTGTCCAGGGGATTACCACATGACGGTCAAACAAGGGCACTTGCAACTGGACCAGCGAGAAAAACGACATGGGACGCGGCCAACCGTCGATTATCTTTTTTCCTCAGCAGCTGACTACTATGGCCCGCAACTAGCGGCGGTGGTTTTGACGGGGATGGGAAAAGACGGCACCGCTGGCTTACGACAGATCCAAGCGGCTGGGGGCTATACGATCGTTCAAGACAAAGAAACGTGTACAGTCTTTGGGATGCCGCGGTATGCCATTGAACAAGGAGTCGTGGATGAAGTCCTGCCGTTGCAGGGCATTGAAGCAAAAATTGCACAGATGGTCAGGTGAAGAAGATGGAAGAAGAATTTGCCTTATTTAATGCGTGGGTGGATCGCCGATTAGGGATTCCATTAGCCGCATACAAAGAAAATCAAATGCAGCGCCGCATCCTTACGATCATGGAAAACAGCGGGGCAAAAACGTTGAGGGAATACCAGCAATTGATCGAAGGAGATGACGGGGTGCGGGCGGCTTTTTTAGCCCATATCACCATTAACGTAACGGAATTTTATCGCAACAAAGAACTGTTTGACGCCTTTGAACGCGTCTTGAAAACCATTGTTCTCCCGAAAACCACGCTGCCAAAAATTTGGAGTGCCGCATGTTCGATTGGGGCAGAACCCTATACGATCGCCATGCTGCTAGAAAAAAACCAAATTGCCGCAGCCAATGTCTTGGCCACCGATATCGATACGCAAATTTTGGCAAAAGCCAAGCAAGGACTCTATCGAGACCACGAATTGCGGAATGTCTCAGCGGCAGAACGTACCCGTTTTTTTGATGCAAAAGAAAAGAACCAGTTTCAAATCAAACCAGAAATCAAACGGCGAGTTCATTTTAAGCAACACGATCTTTTGAAAGACCCGTACAATGGGCCTTTTGATGTGATCGTTTGCCGCAATGTGACGATTTATTTCAAAAGTGATGCTCGGGATGCCGTCTATCAAAAATTCAGCGATGCATTGGTCCCAGGGGGCATTTTGTTTACGGGAGCGACAGAAACGATCAATTTTGCGGAACAATTCGGTCTCAAGAAAATCGATTCGTTTATCTATCAAAAAGTATAATTTTGTAAAGGAGGGACCCATTTGGATGACAATAGTGTCTATCGTACCCTTTTCTTTGAAGAAACAGACGATCATTTAGCGCAGTTGAATGATCATGTCTTGCAATTGGAAAACGATCCAAAAGATAGCGCCTTGCTGAATGATATTTTCCGTTCTGCCCATACCCTTAAAGGGATGGCGGCAACGATGGGCTATGACGTCATGACGCAGCTGACCCATAAAATGGAAAATATTTTTGAGTTATTTAAAACAGGGACCTTGCAAGTGACCCAGCAATCGATCTCATTGATTTTCAAATGTCTAGATCGTCTGTCAGAACTTGTGGAGGATCTGCGGGAAGAACGTGACCTGCAGCCAGCTCAAATTGCCGATTTATTGGCCGAACTTGACCAAACAGAACATTCTGGCGGCCTACCAACCGAGACAGAGGCAAGTCAAAAACCCACCGCAGTGGGCGCATTAATCCCACAGTTTCAACAGATCGATCCTTCTGATCTGTATGTGATCGAGCAAGCGGCTGGAGATGGTTATCAAGCCATTCAAATTGCTGTTCGCTTAGATGCCCAATCCATGTTAAAAGGTGCTCGTGCCTTCTTGATCATGGAAAAGCTGGGTCAAGCAGGGGATGTTCTCTATACAGAACCAGATGCCCAAACACTCGAAGAAGGCACCTTTGAATCAGATTTTTCACTGCTGTATTTGACGCAGCAAACACTGGCTGATGTCGAGCAAAACATCGCCAGCAATAGTGAGATCGAAGCCTTCGTGGTGGCACCTTTTGATCCATCAGCCGCTGTGTTGGAGGAGGCAGAAGAGTTACTTCAACCAGCGCCGACCCAAGAGTCAGAGACTCCTGCCCTTCAGCAAGCGACAACAGAAACGAAAGAAAAATCGTCGGCGCCAGCGCATCATGCGTCCGCCCAAAACCAATCGATCCGAGTCGACTTGAATCGCTTAGATTCATTCTTGGATCTCGTGTCCGAATTAGTGGTCTATCGCAATCAATTAGAAGATGTCAGTGAGCGGGAAAACATCGAAGCAGTCAAAGACCCCTTAGAGCAAGTTTCACGATTGACCTCTGAGCTGCAAGATTTGGTCTTACGGATCCGCATGCAGCAAGTCAATGTCGTCTTTAGTCGCTTTCCGCGAATGGTTCGGGACTTATCCAATGAACTGCAAAAGGAGATGGAACTTGTCATTTTTGGGGAAGAAACGGAATTGGATAAAACAGTGGTTTCTGAGTTGAGTGAACCTCTGGTCCATCTATTGCGTAATTCTGTCGATCACGGCATCGAAGCACCCGATGTTCGGGAAAAACTGGGCAAACCGCGCAAGGGCACGATTCGCTTGGCGGCCTACCAAGAAGGCAATCGCGTGATCATTACTTTAGAGGATGATGGCAAAGGCCTTGATCCGCAAGTAATCAAAGCAAGTGCTGAAAAGAAAGGCTTAGCAACGGAAGGTCTTTCCGATGAAGCGTTGCAGCAGCTGATTTTCCATCCTGGTTTTTCAACGGCGCAAGAAGTGACTAACATTTCTGGGCGCGGTGTCGGGATGGATGCCGTGCAATCGAAGATCACCCAACTAGGGGGCACGATCGAAATGAAGAGCCAGCCAAATAAAGGCACGCAGTTTGTGATCAAATTGCCATTGACTCTGTCGATCATTCAAGCGTTGATGGTTCGCGTCGGAGCAGAAACCTTTGCGATTCCACTAAATCTCGTCGAACGCGTGGTGATGGTCAAAGAAGAAGAGATCATCCAGACGGTCTCGGATGAGGTCTATCGTTTTCAAGAGGAGTTGATTCCCTTGGTTCGGACCGATCAACTCTTAGCGATCGAAGGCGATCCATCTGAGAAAAAATTCGCCATCATCGTCAACAATGACCAGCAATTTCACGGCATTTTGGCAGATGAGCTGATCGGCCAGCAAGAAATCGTCATCAAGAAAATCGATCCATTGCTGCAAAAGCTGAATCGCTATCAAGGGGCAACGATTATGGGCAACGGCTCGATCGCATTGATCCTAGACATTCATGCCATCTGTCAGGAAAAAAAGGATGACCGCCTATGAGTTATACAGCGCTGCAAATCGATGGCCTAAAAGAACTGATCAATATCGGCGGTGGTCACGCTGCGACTAGTTTATCAAAGCTCGTCCAACAACCGATCGATATGCGGGTACCGGAAGTCGAGATTCTAGCGTATGAGGACCTGTATCAGCAGATCATGGCGGAAGACAAAGAAGTTCATGTGGTGATGAGCCAGATCGAAGGGGCGTTTCGAGGGATCTTCTTGTTTGTCTTAACGGATGAATCCGCCGCAAAATTGCGTCAGTTGATGATCCAAGAAATCGATCCGTCTGAAGAATTGAAGCAATCGGTCATCAACGAGTTGACTAACATTCTTACCAATTCTTTTTTGATCGCGATCGGCCAACTATTGGAAACTCAGCTGAGTGCGTCTTTACCAAGCGCCAGCTATGATTTCTTTGGCGCAGCGATCAGCTCCATCTATCTGGCGATGGCCCAGTATGATGAGCAGGTGATGGTGATTCGTAATGAGTTCGTCTACGCCAAAGAAACATTAGAGGCATCGTTATTTTTGATTCCAGAAATCGGTGTACTAGAAAACATATTTGATTCATTAGGAATTTGAAAGGGGCAAATACAATGTCAAAAAAAGTATTGATCGTGGATGATGCGGTATTTATGCGCATGAAATTAAAGGATATTTTAGAAAAAAACGGCTATGAAGTCGTGGGGGAAGCCCAAAATGGCCAAGAGGCTTTTGAAAAATACCAAGCAACGACACCAGACTTAGTGACTATGGATATCACGATGCCAGAAGTGGATGGCTTAGAGGCATTAAAAATGATCCGCACGTTTGATGCGCAGGCCAAAGTCGTAATGTGCAGTGCCATGGGACAACAAGGAATGGTGATGGATGCGATTCGCGCCGGTGCGGTGGACTTTATCGTGAAGCCCTTTGACACGGACCGCGTAATCACTGCCATCGACAAAGCCTTTGCCTAATGCCTAGGAGGATAGCGACATGCAGATGATTCTTTTCAAAATGGCTCAGCAGTACTATTTGATCTCGGCGGACTCGGTGGACGAGGTCATTGATGCCCCTTCTTTTACGAAGGTGCCCTTAGCACCAGAGTGGGTGGAAGGGTTGATCAATCTGCGGGGGTCTGTCGTAACGGTGATTCGTTTGGCAAAATTGATTCCCATCATGGAACCAGCCTACGAAAAAAACATATTGATCATGAAGAAGCAAGAGGAGACCAAAGGGGTCCTCGTAGAAGAAGTAATTGAAGTTCTTGATATCACCGAAGACGATATCCAACTAAGCAATCAAGAGACAGAACATGCCGTTGGGGTCGTGACGATCGGTGAAAAAGTAGCCAGTGTGATTCAAATCGATCACATGATTTTTTAAAAAAATGGGGGATTAGTGTGGATCAGGTATTGACGCAGCAAGAGATTGATTTATTGTTGAATGCGATGAGCAGCGGAGAGATCGATCAAGAAATTATTGAGATAGAAGACAAACAAGCCAAAGTGAAAGCCTACGATTTTCGCCGACCAACAAAGCTGTCGAAAGAATACGTCAATACCCTGCACATGATCTTCGAGGATTTCTCGAAGATGAGCAGCAGCATGCTTTCTACCCAACTGCGGACCAATGTTTCTTTGCAGTTGGCAGCTATCGAACAAGTCAGTTATGACGAATTTATCCATTCGATACCAAAATTTACTTTGTTGGGGCTCTTTCATTCTCAGCCTTTGAGCGGGATCCAGATGATCGAGATGAATCCACAACTGTGTATGATGTTGGTGGAGTTGTTGTGCGGCGGCTTGGATGTTTATCAAAACAAGCCGATTGAAATGGATTTTAGCGAGAAAAAAAGTTTTACTGATATTGAAACAGCGATCTTGGAAGAAGTGGTGGCACAATTTGTACGGGTCTACCAAAATGTTTGGAAGGACATCGTTGCCTTGGATTCGGTTTTGGATGGAATCGATACGAATCCGCAATTGATGCAAAACATGTCGCCCAACGAACCCGTCGTATTAGTGACCTTTACTATCAAAATTTTTGAAGTGAAACATTTCATCAATCTATGTATCCCGTATGTCTTCTTTGAAGGGATCATTGATAAATTAAGTTTCCGCAATTGGTTTGATAGCAATCAGCCAGTCAACCAAGACGATAGCCGCGAGTTGCAAAAAAGTTTGAATGGGGTCGGATTGAATCTAGAAGTTCTGTTGGGCCATGCTCAAATGAGTCTTTCTGAGTTTCTCCACTTAGAAGAAGGCGATGTCATCAAACTAGACAAAAAAATTACTGAACCATTAGAGACCTTCATCGATGGAAAACCTTACTTCCGAGCAAAACCTGGGAAGCAAGAGGACCATTTAGCCATTGAATTATTAGACAAGTTAGAAGAGGAGCAAGAACTATGAGTGAACGTTTATCCCAAGCAGAAATCGATGCATTGTTGAATCAAAGTGCCCCAACCCAGCCGCAAGGATTAGAAGAGCAAGTCAAAGTCGACATTATCGGCGAAGTTGGCAATATCTCCATGTCGCAAGCGGCGACGACGTTGTCTTCCATTCTTGATCGTCGGGTCAGCATCACGACTCCCCGGGTGTCTAAAATCAAATTTGGTGAGATCTTAAACGACCTCGTTGCACCAAAAGTAGCAACGACAGTTGAATTTAAAGAAGGCCTTTTAGGCAGTAATTTGATGCTGTTAGAAGTCAAAGATGCCATCGTGATCGCTGATTTGATGATGGGGGGAACCGGTGAAACCAGCAACACCCAATTCACGGAATTAGAGCTAAGTGCTGTGGCAGAAGCCATGAACCAAATGATTGGGACTGCCTCGACTTCGATGGCGACGATGATCAGCCGTAAAGTGGATATCTTACCGCCGATCGTCAAACTATGGGAGACACCAGAAAACATTGAGTATAGCGGGATCGAGGCAGAGGAAGAGATTTATTGTATCTCATTTTCTTTGCGCGTCGAAGGTCTGATCGAAAGCAAAATCATGCAGATCTTTACGGATCCGGTGGTTAACGATATCGCCAGTGCGATGCTGTCCGATGAAGCGACTGTCGTTACTCGAGAAACACCAACACCGCAGCCAACGGCACCCGTTGCTGCGCCTACCCCTGAACCGGCGGCTACATCAAAACCCGTTGAAGTCAGCAAACCGGCGTTTCAAACATTGGCCTCTAGCGGGGTGAGCGATGGGGATAATTTGGACTTGATTCTTGATGTGCCACTGGATCTAAGTGTCGTGTTAGGCCGCAGCAAAAAAACCATTAAGGACATTTTATCTTTCAATACGGGGTCCGTCATCGAGCTGGAAAAACTGACGGATGAACCGCTAGAGATTTTGTTGAACGGCAAACTGATCGCCACTGGGGAAGTCGTGGTCATCAATGAAAACTTCGGCGTACGGATCACCAACATTCTTTCGCAAAAACAACGCATCCACAATTTGCATTAATTTGAAGAAATCGCAAAAAGTTAAACATATGGGTTTAACTTTTTTGTGATTTGACCGATAGTAGAGGGTAGAAGAATGAGAACGGAGGAGAACCTATGAAAATCGAAAGAGGTTACGCAGAATACAGCGACAAGGCCATCAAACGTGAAGCGGTCAAACAAGAAAAGCCAACTGCTGCTCAGACAGAAAAAACCGTCGATGTTCAATTGTCCGAAACAGCTCAAGCCATTCAAAAGAGTGCCAATCAAACAGCCAGTCGCAGTGAACGAGTGGCAGAATTGAAACGAGCGATCAAAGAAGGCACCTACCAAGTATCTGCCGAAACGATCGCCGATAAAATGCTGCAACAAGATGAAAAGCAGGTCGACTAGATGACAGAACGGGAATTTGAGCGTCAGCTACAGCAGTTCTTGCGGTTGCTGCAAAAAGAAAAGACCTGCTTGATCAAAAATCAAGCAGAAAAATTACCAGAACTCGTCGAGAAAAAAACCGCCTTCGTACCCGTTTTTTCCACGTATGAAGGAACTCTTTCAGGGGCGATCAAAGAACTCATCCGCCAGATCCAAGTGCAGCAAGCCGAGAATCTCCTGCTGACGGAACAAGCCATTAGTTTCCAAACCGTTTTGATGGATGCAGTCAAAGAAAATATCAAGACACCGGCAAATACGTATTCGAAATACCAAGAAAAACAAGCAGTCTCAACAGCGATCATCGATCAAAAAATGTAAGGAGTACTACTATGACAGGACTATTCGGTTCATTAGGCACCGCAACCCGGGGCATGACCGCCAATCAAGCAGCGTTGCAAACCAGCAGCCACAACATTGCAAATACCAATACAGACGGCTACTCAAGACAACGAGTCAACTTGCAAGCCGAAGCGTCTTACCATCTAGCGGGTGTCGGCAGCATCGGTATGGGTGTGAAAGTCGGCAGTGTCGAACGGATCGTCGATGATTTTGTCATTGGACAAGTACGCAATGCCAATTCTACCTATACATATTATGAACAAAAAGCAGACATATTAGGACAGCTGGAAAGTTTAATGAATGAGCCTTCTGACAACGGACTGTCCAAACAGCTGGCAACGATGTTTGATTCTTGGACCGCATTAGCCAACAATCCTGAACTGGATACGTCTAAGACCCTTGTGCTGGAAAACAGCAGTACATTTGCCGATACCATCAACCAAATGGGCAAACAAATGACGCAGCTGCAAAGCGACACGCTGGATACCATCGAAAAATCCGCGCTGGACTTCAATGAGAAGGTCAAGCAGCTGCAATCCTTGAATGAACAGATCTATGGGTTGACGACGAGTGGTGAGACACCCAATGATCTTTTAGATCGTCGAGACAGTCTGTTGAAAGATCTCTCGGGTCTAGCAGGGATCGAAACCAAGACCGATCAGTATGGTCGTGGGTTTGTATCCATGAGCGGACAGACGATCTTAAGTGCGGAGGAACGCAATACCCTTAGTGTGGTGGTGGGACAAAGCGAGACAGGCGCCTTGGTTTCCAAAGACGGCAACGCCTTGAATCCTGCCGAAACCATCACAGGGTCTTATCCAGCTGGAACCGTCTTGTTGACGAAAACCACCGACAATGGCGACACCGCCTATACAGAATTGCCGATCAAAGAAGGGGCGATCGGTGGCCTGCAAGCATCATCTAGTGAAATCGGCAGCCGCTTGACGGAATTGAACAACTTTACGACGACGATCGCGCAAGCCATGAACATGGTCTTTACCGGCGGCGCTTCTCGTACAAGCGGACTATTTGAGATCGGCCAAGATGATACCGGCACAGCGACGACGATTCGGGTCAGCCAAGCACTGTTAGATAACCCAAGTCTGGTGACCGGCGGAACGAGCAATGCAGCAGGAGATGGTTCAAGAGCTGCTGCAATGGCCAAACTCAGCAGTGCCAAATTGGATTTCCCGTTGTCAGAAAAGACGATCGCTTCTTTTGATTCTGAGACATTGACGTTTGCTAATGCAGCATCCGGCATGAGTGTCAGCAGTTATTTTAACAGCATCGTCACCAAAAACGGGATCTCAAAACAGCAAGCCGACAATACGGTCAGTGCCCAATTGTCGCTGCTGAATCAACTAGAATACAAAAATCAATCGGTGTCCGGTGTTTCATTAAATGAAGAAATGTCAGATGTGATTCGTTTCCAACAAGGATTTCAGGCCAATGCCCGCATATTATCGGTCGTTTCTGAAATGTTAGACACATTGATCAATCGAACAGGAGTGTAGAACATGCGTATTTCCAATTCAATCACCTACAATGATTTTTTACGAAATCTAGGAACCAACGCCTCCAAAGTCCAATCCACGTTGAATCAGCTATCGAGCTTGAAAGAAGTCAGCAAGTCCTCGGATAATCCACTGCTGGTTTCAAAAATCATGGATCTCAATGTGTCGTTAAATCAAAACAAAACCTACAATAATACGATCAAAGACAGTATTTCTTGGACAAAAGCCCAAGATTCTGCTTTAGAAAGCGTCAGTACCTCGATGCTGCGGATTCGCTCATTGGTTCAATCTTCTGCCAATGCGACAGCCGGCAGTGAGGAATTAGGCGCAAATCGTTCAGAGATCGAGCAAGAGATCGCAGGTATCGTTGAATCATTAAATACCAACTTTGATGGCCGCTATTTATTTAGCGGAACGAATACGACGACGGCGCCTTTTGAGATCGTCAAAGAAAATGACGCCATCGTCGGTATCAAATACAATGGCACCAGTGAAGACTTGCCCCGAGAAATCGCAAACGGGGTCTCGGTGGATCTGTTAGCCAGCGGTGATCGACTGATGAACGAGACGGGCACCGCTACGGATCCCCAAAATTTAAGCACCTACTTCAATGATTTATTGTCTGCGTTGCGCAGTGATGATAAAGATGCCTTAGGGGGCGAGCTTTTAACCGCTCATGACCAGCATGCCACCAATGTAGTGAATGTACGGGCGCAGATCGGCACCCTCTACAATCGCTTGGAGGCGGCTGCTGATCGAAATGAGACGGAAAAGCTGAACTTGACCGAAACACTGTCCAACAAACAAGACGTCGATATTGCGGAAAAGTATATGGAATATCAAAATCAAATGACTGCCTACCGCTCAACATTAGCAATGGGAACAAAGATCATGCAGATGTCCATTCTAGATTATTTAAATTAACCCAAAAAACTTTTGTTCTTTGACGGGAGCAAAAGTTTTTTATTTTTTTTAGAAAAAAGGCTTAACCCTGAACGGTTTCTTCCGATAAATAGTAGCAGAGGGAAACCTTAGCGAATAAAAATTAGGAGGAACTACACATGAGAATCAATACAAACGTTTCAGCATTGAATACTTACTCACGCCTAACGGCAGCAAATGCTTCTAAAAGCAATTCTTTGTCTAAATTATCTTCAGGCTTACGCATCAACAAAGCTGGGGACGACGCAGCTGGCTTAGCAATTTCTGAAAAAATGAAAGGCCAAATCGGCGGTTTGTCACAAGCAAAAAGCAATGCACAAGATGGTATCTCATTGATCCAAACAGCAGAAGGTGCATTAAATGAAACCCACAGCATCTTAGGCCGTATGCGTGACCTTGCGGTTCAAAGTTCAAACGGTACGTTAAGTGATGACGACCGCAGTGCGATCAACAAAGAATACACTGCATTGTCTGATGAAATCGACCGTATCAGCAATACCACTGAATTCAATACAAAAAGCTTGTTAACTGGTGAAGGCGATGATGCGAAATCATTCACTTTCCAAATCGGTGCCAACGCAAACCAAACAATGGGCGTTTCAATCAACAACATGAGCTCATCTGCCTTGAAAGTAAAAGGCTTAGATTTAACACAAGCCATTGACACAAGCGATGCCAAAGCTGTTGCTGCAGCAAAAGATAAAGCAGTAGCGACTGCCTTCAAAGCAGATGCTACAACAAAATATGCAGCGGACGGCACAGTTGATGCGGCAGCTGGTAAAACAGTTGCTGAATTACAAACAGCCATCGACACAGCTGCGGATGATACAGCAAAAGCAACAGCTCAAAAAACATACGATGATGCTTTAGCAACATTTACCGCTTCTGATGAAGGCAAAGCAGCAGCGGCAACTGTCAGCGTTGAAAACAACCCAATCACGAAAATCGATGAAGCGATCAAAGCAGTTTCTGCACAACGTGCGGATCTTGGTGCGGCGCAAAACCGTCTAGAACACACAATCAACAACTTAGGTACAACACAAGAAAACCTATCTGAAGCAAACTCACGTATCCGTGACGTTGATATGGCCCAAGAAATGATGAGCTTTACGAAGAGCAACATCCTTTCTCAAGCAGCAACTTCAATGTTGGCACAAGCAAACTCAATGCCTAACAGCGTATTGAGCTTGTTACAAGGATAATTTTTGATCAAGTGAACCACTGACACAAGGACTGCCTAGGGGAAGCGCAGTTCTTGTGTTTTACATAGCAGCACAAAAACGCTTAGAAATGAGGAAGCTCTGATGGATATTCAGCCAATGTCAGGAATACACCCGATCGAAGCCGTTGCGTCGGTCGCTAAAGCACGTCCGATCGAATCCCTAGATCCAGAGACCGCCAACCTTCAGCCGCAACACCAAGAGGGGAAACTGGCGGAGAAAAAGGAACGGACAGTGGTCACTGAACCGCCGATCCACTATTTTTCAGTAGCCGATCAGCACAAGATCGCAGCCTCCGTGGAGGAAGTGAATCAGCGACTACTTGGCAAAGATATGAAATTGGCTTATGAAGTACATGAGCGCACAGGGCGTACGATGGTGCGTTTAGTGGATATGCAGACCAACGAAGTGATCAAAGAGATCCCACCAGCCAACATGCTAGATGTGATTGGAAAAATATGGGATGACATGGGCATTGCGGTCGATCGAAAGGGATGAAACTATGGCAAGTGTAACCAGCAGTTCAGGAATCAGTACAACGCTAGGGAGTTATTCTGGCGTGACTTCAGAAGATATTGAAAAATTATTGGCGGCAGATGCGATCAATAAGACCCGTGCTGAGAATAAAATCACGTCGCTTAAAGCACAAAAAACGGCATGGAGTGATATCAGCACTCGCTTGACTAACTTTTTGTCAAAAGTCGATGCGTTACAAAAAGATGATGCTTATCAGACAAAAAAAGCGACGACCACCAATAGTAGTATCGCTTCAATTGCAGGAACAACGGAAGCCCCAGAAGGCACCTATGATCTAAAAGTCAACCAACTAGCAACCGCCACGAAGGTGACGGGGAGTCAAGTAGCTCAAAGCAGCAAAACGGCCCTAAATGTCAGTGGTCAGCTGTCATTGACCAGTTCGGAAGTCGATGAAGATGGCAAACCGATCACCGCTTCGATCGAGATCACTGCCGAAGACAGCTTAAAAGATGTGGCAGCTAAGATCAATGGCCAAAGCAAGACGACCTTCGTTGCAGCGAGCATCGTGGATAACCGTTTGATTTTAACGAATACGAAAATGGGCGACAAAAACTTCTTGATCGACGGCAATGCCGCCGAAGGATTAGGGATCGGTTCAACTGCGGCTACGACGCAAGGCCAACCGGCTATTTTTGAACTAGACGGCATGGAGATCACCCGCGACAGCAATAGTGTGACGGATGTTATCGATGGTGTCACTCTGACGTTAGCGAAAAAAAGCGAGGAGCATGTGACGCTTTCTTTAGCCAATGATACTTCGAAAGTCGTTGATGCAGTACAAGGATTAGTGGATCAATACAATAGCTTGATGAGTTTTATCGGCGATAATTTGACCGTGGGAGATCCTAGTAGTGAAAACAACAAGACGGGGACCTTGGTGGGAGACAGTGCGTTGACCCGTCTACAGACTCAATTGCGAAATTTGATCACCATTCCCGCCGTCAGCGGCTCAAAGCTGACTGCTAATAAGCTAGGCATCTCCACCGTCGATAATGATGGTACATTGGGACTGGATACGACCAAGTTAAAAGAAGCCCTAGCGGAAGATCCCGCTGCTGTGAAGTCCTTCTTTTATGCAAGTACGAAAACCAAAGAAGCCGATGGCACTGCGAGTACGAAAGAGACCGGCTATACATTAGCGCTAAAAGAATTAGCCAACAGCTATGTCGTCAATACTTCAGCCAATAAAGGGATCATTGCCACCAAATCTGCGACCTATGACAGTACCATCAAGGATTTGAACAAACAGATTACACGGTTTGATGATATTTTAGCAATGAAAAAAGAGCGTTACATCACAATGTTTACCAAATTAGACTCCGTGATGATGGAGGCTGAAAATCAGCTGAGTTACCTAAGCAATCAGTTTGCCAATACGTCAAACTAGGCAGGATAGCCGATTAAAGCAGTCATTTTTTCATTCGCATAAGAAACCCTCGTCAACAAGAAAGGAAACAACCTATGGAGCCACACGTATCATTAGATGAACGTTTGAATCAGATTTTAACTGGGTTTGCAAAATGGCGCGGCGACAGCGAAGAAGCCGGTCGTTTGATGGCAGCCAATGCAGCGGTCATAGCAGCCATGCAAGCAGAAGAACAGAGCCATAGTCCACAAACCAGTGCATTGGCGCAACAAGTGATCCAAGCGTATCAAGCGTTCCTAGACCAGGTCAAAGCCCAGCAGCAAGAGATCAAACAAGAATTGGGGCGTTTGAACCGCAAAAACAATCTTGTCAAAACGTATTTGCAGCAAGAAGACAGTGCCGCCTTCGTCGAATTTGATTTATAGTGAGGAAAAAAAGATGAATTATCAAAAAATGCAAAACAACTACCTGCAGAACCAAGTAATGAGTGCCTCCCCCAACAAACTGATTGAAATGCTGTTGCAAGCAGCCATCAAAAACATCAAATTAGCAGTGATCGCATTGGAAAAAGAAGAGTTGAGCCAAGCCCATCAGCAATTTGTCAAGGCGCAGAATATTTTATTGGAATTACGGGTCTCTTTAGACCGTGAGCAAGGCGGCGCTATTGCTGAAGATCTCGATCAGCTGTATGGCTATATGTACGATCAGCTAGTCAGTGCCAATGTCCAAAAAGAGGCAGCCCCTGCAGAAACGGTCGTCCCGCTTTTAAGCGAACTACTGGAAAGCTGGCAAACGATCACCCAATAAATTTGAGAAAAAGCAAAGAAACGACCACCTAAAACCTAGAAAAGTTTAGTAATTGGTTAAATTTTTACCATGTATCCCTTTTCACTAAGCTTTCTTTTTCCCCTCCTCGTCCCTATCTGGTACTCTTTTTATGAGCGTACCGAAAAGGTGCAAGGAGGTTTTTTTTTGAAACAAAAAATAGTACAAAAGCCGCTTTTCTGGCAAGTGGTGATTCTGATTGCAATGAGTGGTGTTTTTTTATTACCGCAGATCTTAGGCCAAGGCATGATTTTGGGCTCTGATGTGGTCTTTCACTTCAATCGTTTTTATGAGACCAGCCAGCAGATCAAAGAGGGCAATTTTCAATATTTTCTTTCTATCTACGGGTTTCAGCAATCTGCTCGTATCGTCAATGCATTATACGGTCCCTTTTTTGCCTATTTCCAAGGTCTGCTGGTCTTGCTGAGTCCTTCGTGGTTTTCCTACCAACTGCTCGCCAATGGGCTGCTCTATCTGCTAGCAGGGTTTTCGATGTTTGGCTTATTAAAGAAACTACGAGTCAATGGCTGGCTGTCAGTGGGGATGAGCATCCTGTTTATGGCGACCTATTCTGTCCAGTATTGGATAGAGCGGCAGGGCTTTTCTGCTTGGGGAGCAGCCGTGTTACCGCTGTGTCTGATTCCACTGATTGCACTAGGGGAACATAAACGGTTGCGGCCTTTTGCGGTAGGGGTTTCCGTGGCAGTCTTATTTCAAATCCATGTGTTTTCAAGCATCTTGTTAGTGCTCTTATATGTGCCCTTTTTCTTACGCGCCTTTTTTGTTGGAACTTCCGGCGAAGAAAAACGACAATTGGTGCTGCGCTTAGCAGGAGCGATCGGGATTTTCTTGCTGCTGACCGCCAATATTTGGTTAGGGATGTTGGATCTCTATACGAGTAACACGTTGATCGCGCCTTTTGTGAATCGCAACATGCAGAACAATACCATTACTGGAACCAGCAGCTATTGGTGGACGACTCCGTACCTGCTGCCAATCTTATGTGCCTTGTTCTTTTGCGGTGCGATTCGTGTATGGCCTCGTCTATCCGGCGGCTTCAAATTAATGACAGCAGCTGCAGCGGTCTTTTTCGTTTTATCATCGAACGCTATTCCTTGGCAATGGCTAGGCAGTCTGGACAATGGTGTGATCAATTTACTACAATTCCCTTTTCGGTTCTTTGTTCCTGCCACGATTTTGATCTTAGTCGGTTTGTGCCTGCTGGTTCCTTATTATCGGGGCAAGCCATTGGCAAATCCGCGTTGGTTCGTCCTCGTTTTAGTTTTGAGTGTTGGTCAAATCCTGATCCAAAACACGGTCAAAATGCAGGACTGGCACTCCGATGAAGCGGCAGTTTCACTGCGAAACCACACCTATCTCTCGGCGGAATCTGAAGCGCAATTGAAGGAAGCCTATTTTAGTAAAGACAAGTCCTTAGCATTAGCGCTGTATCAACGTTCTACCCCAGATTATCTGCCCCTCTATCAAGAGACCAAGAAGAACAAGTACAATTTGTACGGGGAAGAAATTATTGAAAAAAATGATACCGTGGCAAAAACCGTAGAAAACGGGAAACTTACTTTACGTTGGCAAGGTGATCAAGAGGCGTGGAAGGCGTTACCGATCATCAATTACCGCTATACTGAATTGACCCTCAATCAGCAGCCACTAACTGAGAAAGATGTCTCTTTGAGTGCCATTGGTGCCGTTTCTGTCCAACAGCAAGCAGGGGAGAATGTCTTAGTCGTTGACTATGACGCACCTTGGTTTTTCGACGGAGCTTTATGGCTGACGATCATTTCTTGGATCGCTTTACTCATCGGCTTTATCAGCTGGAAAACAAGACAGCTGTATCGTCGTCGTAAGGTCGTACAAGCTTTATTGAAAGAATCTGAATAAAATGAATCAGAAAAGAACTTCAGCGAGAGGGCTGAAGTTCTTTTTTTGTTGATCAGCAACAGTGTACCTATTTTTTTCCGAGAGAAACAATAATCGTTGCGTGCGCAACAATTATTCCTTATAATAGATAAGACACTTTGAAGAACCAAGAAAGGCAGGAGTGCTCATGGAAGCCATTATCCGCTCAATCAATCATATTGCCCGTCTCGCCACCCTTTATCGGGAAAAAGAACTGAAAAAATTTGGTTTAGGTGGGATGCATCATACCTATATCTTAAACATTTGCCGTCAACCGGGGATCAGTCAAGAAGCCTTAGCCAAGAAGATTTTTGTTAATAAAAGCAATGTTGCCCGTCAACTAGCGATCTTAGAAGAACGAGGATTTGTCACTAGAGCCAGCAGTCCCACCGACAAACGACAATTACTGGTTTATCCAACCGAAAAAGCACTTGTCGTCCAACCAAAGATCCAACAGCTGCTTCAAAGCTGGAATGAACAAGTCGTAGCAGGTTTTTCTGCTGCCCAACAGCAGCAGTTGATCGCCGATCTGGAAATCGTCAAAGAAAATTCCCAACGGCTTTTAGCGAAAGCTGAGGCGATGGAATGAATCTTTTGGCTCAATATTTAAAACCCTATATCGGGCGCATCTCCCTTGGCGTCAGCATCAAATTCTTCGGGTCATTGATGGACTTGCTATTGCCTTGGATTTTGGCGTATATCATCGATTCTGTGATTCCCACGAAGCAAGTATCAGCGATTTTTGCTTGGGGCGGGGCGATGGTGGTCTGCTCCATCATCGCAGTTGTCACCAATATCATCGCCAATCGGATGGCCTCTAGTGTTGCTCGCGATACCACCGGTAGTATTCGCCATGATTTATTTGAAAAAGTTTCCTATCTGTCGATTCCGCAAGTCGAAGAAGTCGGGATTCCTTCCTTGGTGTCTCGCTTGACGACAGACACTTACAACATCCATCAAACGGTAGGGATGATCCAGCGGATGGGGATTCGTGCCCCGATTCTGTTATTAGGGGGAATCATGATCACTGCTACATTAGATCCCGTTTTGACACTGGTCTTAGTAGGCGTCTTGCCCTTCACTTTAGTGGCGGCAGTCACGATCTCAAAACGGGGGATCCCCTTGTTTGCCTCATTGCAAAAGCAAGTGGATGTGTTGGTGCGGACTGTCCGAGAAAATGTAACTGGGGCTCGGGTGATCAAGGCCTTGTCTAAAGCAGATTACGAGAAAAAGCGCTTTGATCACGTCAATCAAGACGTAGTAGCTGCGGAAACCACTGCTAATCGAACCATGGCTGCGACACCACCTCTGATGGACCTCTTTTTGAATATCGGGTTGACATTGGTGATCGTCGTCAGTGCCTTTCGCGTCAATCAAGGGTTGACCCAACCAGGGGTCATCATTGCCTTTTTGACCTATTTTACGATCATTTTGAATGCCATGCTCAGCATCACGCGCATCTTTGTAATCGTGTCTAAGGGGCTGGCTTCTGCCGATCGGATCCAATCCGTCTTGCGCCTCCCGCAAAATATGCAAGTCATTGAGGCACCTGCCAAAGAAGAGTCGGCGCATATCGTTTTTGAAAAAGTTTCCTTCACTTATCCTAACGGTACCCGGGTGCTGAAAGACATCGATTTCTCCTTGCAGCCGGGAGAAACCTTAGGGATCATCGGTGCGACTGGTAGCGGAAAATCAACGATCGTCAAATTACTGCTGCGGCTCTATGACCCAACGAAGGGTATGATCCGCATCGCTGGTCGCGACATTCGCTCCATTGATCCGACGGAGTTGCATCAGTTATTCGGTGTCGTCTTACAAAAAGACGTGCTTTTTGCGGAAACGATTGAAGAAAATATCGCCTTTGGCCGGCGGTTTTCCAAAGAGCAGATCGAAGAAGCGGCGGCTCGCGCCCAAGCCAAGGAGTTTATCAATCAACTGCCCAAGCGCTTAGCTCATCCACTGCATGCCAAAGGCAGCAATTTAAGCGGCGGTCAAAAGCAGCGGGTCTTGTTATCGCGGGCATTGGCGGGGGATCCAGAGATTTTGATTTTGGATGATTCTGCCAGTGCGCTGGATTATCGAACCGACGCTCAGTTGCGCAAGGTCCTGAAACAGCAGTTTCAACAGACGACGACGATCTTGATCGCGCAGCGGATCAGCTCGATCCAACATGCCGACAAAATTTTGGTACTGGAAAACGGGCAAATGAACGGCTTTGGCAGTCACCAAGAATTACTAGCAGATAATGCGATCTACCAAGCCATTTATCAAGGGCAGACAGGAGGTGCCGACGATGCCGAAGAAAAAAACGGAAAAACCGCAGGATAGCAAGAAAACACTCCGCCGTTTGTGGAGCTATCTCTACGAGTACAAAGGACTCCTGTTGGCAGCCGCTATTTTAATGATGGTCAGCAACATCTTCGCCTTGGTGGGCCCGTTGCTTTCCGGGTACGCTATTGATGCTATTCAACCGGGTCCCGGAAAGGTCATTTTTGAGCGGGTCTTCTTTTATTGCGGGCTGATGCTCCTGTTTTATCTTGCTTCTTCCCTTCTTAGTTATCTGATTTCTCTGATGATGATCCGCTTGAGTCAGCGGGTGGTGGCAGCGATGCGCAAGGCGATTTTTGATAAAATCACCGAACTGCCAGTGGGGTATTTTGACCGGGTCGCCACTGGGGATATCATCAGCCGCATCAGTTATGACGTCGATACCATCAATACGTCATTGGCCAGCGATGCCATTCAAGTTCTCAGCAGTCTTGTGACGATCATTGGTTCGTTTGTAATGATGGTTTTGATTTCGCCATTGCTAGTGCTGATTTTTGTCGTAACGGTCCCTGCTTCGATCTTTTTGACTCGCTTTTTGATGAGCAAATTTCAACCATTGTTTCGCCATCGGTCCCGCAAATTAGGCGAGCTGAACGGCTTTGTGGAAGAGATTATTTCTGGTCAGCAAACGATTAAGCTTTACAACCAAGAAGAAGCGATCATCAGCCGTTTTGATGAAAAAAACCAGGAAGCGGTGGATGCCTATTACAATGCCGAATACTACGGCAGTATGACCGGTCCTTCCATCAACTTTATCAACAATCTGTCGTTGTCCTTGATCAGTATGTTTGGCGCCTTGCTGTTTTTGTTCGGTCATCTGACACTCGGAAACGTTTCTTCCTTTGTTCTTTACTCCAGAAAATTCTCAGGACCAATCAATGAGTTAGCCAACATCTTCAGTGATTTGCAATCGGCATTGGCGGCGGCAGAACGGATCTTCCGTTTGCTGGATGAAGAACCGGAAGTTTCTGATGTTCCTGGAGCCTACGAATACCACGAGGTGTCTGGTGAGGTCGCCTTTGACCATGTGACCTTCGGCTACCAAGCACAGCAGCCGATCATCAAAGACCTTTCGCTGCAAGTACCAGCTGGCAGCTTGGTCGCGATCGTCGGACCGACCGGAGCCGGGAAAACCACCATTGTGAACCTCTTGATGCGGTTTTATGACCCTGACCAAGGAGCGATTCGTTTAGACGGCAAAAATATCCGCCAAACGACACGCCGCAGCTTACGGCAAAGCTATGCAATGGTGCTGCAAGACACGTGGCTGTTCACGGGAACGATTTTTGAAAATTTGGCCTACGGCAAGGCGAATGCGACGATGGCAGAAGTCCAAGCTGCTGCACAAGCCGCCCATATCCATGACTTTATTATGAGCCTGCCAAAAGGCTATGATACTTTGATTTCTGAAGACGGGACCGGTATTTCACAAGGGCAAAAACAACTATTGACGATTGCGCGAGCAATGCTGTTAGATGCCGATCTGCTGATTCTTGATGAAGCCACATCAAATGTCGACACGCAAACGGAGCTGCTGATCCAAGCAGCGATGACCAAATTGATGAAAGGCAAAACCTCCTTTGTGATCGCCCATCGCTTGTCCACGATTCGACATGCCGACACGATCCTCGTGGTGGAACAGGGCAATATCGTAGAGCAAGGGACCCACGAAGAGTTAGTAGCCAAAAAGGGGCGTTATGCCTCACTCTATCAGGCACAATTTGACGCATGATCCATAGCTAGTCCGCATCCGTACAAGGAGTAACCCACTGCTTGCACGGATGTTTTTTGCGTGCCATCGGCTTTCTTGGCACAGGTAAAAAATCTTCTTATGACAAATCAGGCAATTATCGGTATACTTAAGAAAGGGGTATCATCAAACAGAAAGAAGGGAAACAATTGGATCATAAACAACTAAAAGAATTCCCCAACGATTTCTTATGGGGTTCAGCATCAGCAGCCTATCAAGTAGAGGGCGCATGGCAAGAAGACGGCAAAGGCGCTTCAGTTTGGGACGATTTTGTCCGCATTCCAGGCAAAACCTTTAAAGCAACGAACGGAGATGTCGCGGTCGACCATTACCACCGCTTCAAAGAAGATGTTGCCTTGATGAAAGAACAAGGATTGAAAACCTATCGTTTTTCCATTGCATGGACACGGATTTTTCCAGAAGGACGAGGAGAAGTCAATCAAGCAGGGTTAGACTTTTATTTAGCATTGATCGATGAGCTGATTAAAGCAGGGATCGAACCAATGGTGACCTTGTACCATTGGGATCTGCCACGTACGTTGCAAGAAGAATATGGCGGCTGGGAATCTCGCAAAATCATTGAAGATTTCACCAACTATGCGGCCGTATTATTTGAAGCCTTTCGCGGCAAAGTTCACTATTGGGTCAGCTTGAATGAACAAAATATCTTTACTTCTTTAGGCTATCTTTTAGCTGCCCATCCACCAGGAGTGACCGATCCTAAACGGATGTATGAAGTCAATCATATCGCTAACTTGGCGAATGCTTCGGTGATCAACAAGTTCCATGAGATGAAAATCCCAGGGAAAATCGGACCAAGTTTCGCCTACTCACCAAACTACCCAATCAACAGCGACCCGAAAAATATTTTGGCAGCTGAAAACGCGGAAGACTTGATGGCGCATTATTGGTTAGACGTCTATCTATGGGGCGAATACCCGATTGCTGCAATGAATTACTTGAAAGAGCAAGGGATCGCACCAACGATCGAACCAGGAGACATGGACTTGCTGCGTTCAGCAAAACCAGATTTCTTAGGGATCAACTATTACCAAACAGCAACAAATGCCTACAATCCATTAGATGGTGTCGGTGCGGGTAAAATGAACACCACTGGGAAAAAAGGCAGCTCCGAAGAAACCGGGACACCAGGAATGTTCAAAAAAGCTGAAAATCCATTTGTGGAACGGACGAATTGGGATTGGGAGATCGATCCTCAAGGGCTACGGATCGCTTTACGCCGAATCACTAGCCGTTATCGGGTGCCTGTGATCATTACAGAAAACGGACTTGGTGAATACGATAAACTAACAGACGATCACCAAATCCATGACCAATACCGCATCGATTATTTAGCAGGGCATGTCCATGCCATCAAAGAAGCGATCAGCGACGGCGCGGAAGTTCTTGGCTATTGCACCTGGTCCTTCACTGATTTGCTAAGCTGGTTGAACGGCTACCAAAAACGCTATGGCTTTGTCTATGTCGACCAAGATGAAACCCAAGAAGGGTCACTGGCACGCTACAAGAAAGACAGCTTCTACTGGTATCAAGAGCTGATCAAAACCAACGGGCAAGAGTGCTAGCCTCCTAAAGCCAATACCTGAATAAGCGAAACGACCCCTGCAACGGCAGTGATCGTTTCTTAGAAAAAAGTACGTTCCACCTGTAGCGACCGCCCAAAGGTAGACCAAAAGTCTCGCTTTTTGGGCCGCTTCAAAGGAGAACGTCCTTTTTTTGAGTATTATCGTTGACAAGTGTAAACGATAATTGTAAAGTAGAAGAAGATTACAACTGTAAACACAAAAGGTGAATGGGTTTGCATAGCAAGCAAGGAGGAAGGAAACAATGATCGAAAAGAATTATGGGGTAAAAGGGATGACCTGTGCGTCTTGTTCCCAGACAGTCGAAAAAACAGTCAGCAAGCTGGCGGGGGTCGACCAAGCAGCTGTCAATTTGGCTACTGAAAAATTACATATTCGTTATGATGAGCAGCAGCTCACCGAAGAAACACTCGCTGAGGCCATCAAAGCAGCGGGCTATCAACTGATCGGCTCTCAAAGACAAGAGACCTTTGCCATCTCGGGCATGACCTGTGCGTCTTGTGCCCAAACAGTAGAAAAAGCTGTCCAAAAATTAGCGGGTGTGGAGCAAGCCTCCGTCAATCTGGCGACAGAAAAACTGACGGTCAGCTATCAACAAGACCAAGTGTCCGCCGCGAAGATCGCAGCTGCCGTGAAAGAGGCGGGCTATGACGCACAGCTGCCGACCGCTTCTGCCGACAAGGCGGATTCAAAACAGGCAGAGATTCGTGCTTTATGGCAACGGTTTTGGCTTTCGGCGCTCTTTACGATCCCCTTGTTCTATTTGACGATGGGGGAAATGATCGGTTTGCCGATCCCTGGCTTTTTAGATCCAATGGCCTATCCAGTCAATTTCGTTACCACTCAATTGATTTTAGTCTTACCGGTGATGGTCCTCGGTCGCGCCTTTTACATTGCTGGTTTCAAAGCGCTTTGGAAAGGCCATCCTAACATGGATTCCCTCGTCGCATTGGGAACCAGTGCTGCCTTCTTTTATAGTATTTATGGGACCGTGATGGTCTACCTGGGCACGACCCACTATGCGATGCACTTGTACTATGAAACGGCCGCCGTTATTTTGGCATTAGTGACCTTAGGAAAATACCTTGAGTCGGTCTCAAAGGGCAAAACCTCCGAAGCCATCAAGAAGTTGTTGGATCTCGCACCGAAAAAAGCCCGCGTGCTTCGCGGCAGCGGGAATCAAGCCGAAGAAGTCCAAGTGGGTATTGAAGAAGTCGCAGCCGGCGATATCTTAGTCGTACGACCTGGTGAAAAGATTCCTGTGGATGGGATCGTTACCCAAGGACGCTCTGCCATCGATGAATCAATGATCACCGGAGAAAGCTTACCTATCGAAAAACAAGTCGGTGATCGGGTGATCGGCGCTAGTATCAACAAAAATGGCTCGTTTCAATACGAAGCCACCAATGTGGGAGAAGATTCAACGTTAGCGCAAATCATTCAGTTAGTAGAAAATGCCCAAGGCTCCAAAGCGCCGATTGCCCGCATGGCAGATAAAGTTTCGGGTGTGTTTGTCCCGATTGTCATGGTCTTGGCGGTTTTTGCAGGACTTGCCTGGTTTTTCTTAGGACAAGAAACCTGGATCTTCTCATTGACCATTACGATCTCTGTATTAGTGATTGCTTGTCCGTGTGCCTTAGGATTAGCGACACCGACCGCCATCATGGTGGGTGCGGGCAAAGGGGCAGAAAATGGCGTCTTGATCAAAAGCGGCGATGCGTTAGAAACAGCTAGAAACGTGACGACGATCGTCTTTGATAAAACCGGCACGATCACAGAAGGCAAACCAGTCGTAACCGATCTCCTGCCTGCCGGCAACCACACGCCGACGGAATTGCTGCAACTGGCGGCTTCTGTTGAAAAAGGCTCAGAACATCCATTAGGCGAAGCCATTGTGATCGAAGCCCTCACGCAAGCCCTCGCCCTGCAAGAAGTTGACGGGTTTGAAGCGATTCCGGGGCATGGGATTCAAGGCACGATTGCTGGCAGTCCAGTCCTATTAGGCAACCAGAAATGGCTGGAAAAACAAAACGTTGCCATCGATGGCCTGATCGAGCAAGCCCAACAATTGGCTCACGAAGGGAAAACACCGATGTATGTTGCCAAAGACGGCGAAGCGATCGGGATCATCGCTGTGGCAGATACTATCAAAGAAAGCAGTCGAAAAGCCATTGAACGTCTGCATCAAATGGGCTTGTACGTAGCAATGATCACTGGCGACAATGCTCGGACAGCCCAAGCCATCGCCAAACAAGTCGGTATCGATGAAGTAATCAGTGACGTCTTGCCAGAAGATAAAGCCGCCAAAGTAGCCGGCCTGCAAGCCAAAGGCCAAAAGGTTGCGATGGTAGGTGACGGGATCAATGATGCGCCGGCGTTAGCCCAAGCCGATGTAGGGATCGCGATTGGCTCTGGTACCGATGTCGCCATCGAATCGGCAGACATCGTACTGATGCGCAGCGATCTGATGGACGTCCCATCAGCGATCGAGTTAAGTCGGGCAACCATCAAAAACATCAAAGAAAATCTTTTCTGGGCTTTTGCTTATAACGTCTTAGGCATTCCTGTCGCAATGGGTGTGTTGCATCTTTTCGGCGGCCCCTTGCTCAATCCAATGATCGCCGGGGCGGCCATGAGCTTCAGCTCGGTATCCGTTTTATTAAATGCCTTGCGGCTGAAACGATTCCAACCCTCAGCAAAAAAATAAACGAAGCAACGAATGCAACAACAAAAAGACCTGCCCACGGTTTCTGATGGAAGAAAACCGTGGATAGGTCTTTTTAGTGCTGGACATCTAAATAAGAGTAGGCCCGCACGTCATAACGGTTGCGACTACGGGAAAATTCGATAGGTGAGCCATTTTTCTGATAGACGATCTGTTCGATCTCTAAAACCGGATCATCGGCTTTACAGTCCAAATACCGTTGATCGTACGCGGTGCTTTTATCAGCGGCAATGGTGCGGTAAGCGCCGGCAAACTGGACCCCTAGTTCCTCTTTGACATAGCGGTAGATAGAACTTTCTAAATGGCCACGAGTTAAATTGGGCACCAAATGGACCGGCATATAGGTATATTCTAAAATAAACGGCTGGTCTTCAAGAATCCGCAAGCGGACAATACTATAGATTGGCTGTTCTTCCGTCAACATCAACTTTTCTTGGATCGTTTGGTCAGGAAATTCGACTTGAAAATCGATGACCTGACTGACTAGCTTGCGGCCAGCTTTGCCCATTTCTGTTGACAAGCCTTCATAGACCGTTAAAGCAGTGGTGTCTTTTTTTAAGAATGGGTGGTTCAATATTTTTGTTCCAGCGCCCCGCTGAGAATAAACCAGTCCTTCCATGGCTAAAATACCGATGGCTTTTTTGACGGTCATCCGGCTGACTCCGAATTCTTCGACTAAATCAGTTTGATTCGGCAGTAAGCTGTCAGGCGGATACGTTTTGTTTTTGATACGTGTGCGTAAAATATTGGCAATTTCTTGGTATTTTGGCATCTGATCACCTCGCAAGAAGTATAGCTGAAAAAAGCGGTTTCGACAATCAAACCTTGGTTTTTTTATAAAAAGAACGGCTGACTGAAAAAATTCAGCCAGCCGTTGCGCTTAATCGATCGATGGTTCTGCTTGACGATCTAAAACACGTAAGAATGGATACCAGATTAAGCCGACGATCACCACGTCAATGACTTGCAGCAAACCACCTAACCAAGAGTTGGTTGCTAAGACACCACTGAAGACCACTGGAACGGTCCAAGGAACAGAAACACCAGTTGGTGCAGGAACAAGTCCAGCCGCCATCACTAAGTAGTTGAAGGTCGTTACCACAAGAGGTGCCACGACCCAAGGAATCAGGATCGTCGCATTCAAGACGATCGGCATACCGAAGATTGCTGGTTCGTTAACGTTAAAGATCCCTGGTGCTAAAGCCAAACGACCCACATCGCGGTATTGTTTTTTCTTCAATACAAAAGCCATCAAGATAACAACGGCTAACGTCATACCAGAACCGCCTAATCCAACGGTGAATGTTTCCATAAATGGTTTTGTGACGATATGCGGCAGTGCATCCCCATTTTGATACGCTTCTAAGTTGTCTAACATTAATGTATTCCAAATCGGGTCCATCACAGAGTTGACGATGATTTGACCATGTAGACCGAAGAACCAAAGGAATTGGACAAAGAACAAAGCCAATAGAGTTGCTGGCAAGCTGCTGCCTAGTCCAGTCAATGGTTTTTGGATCAATTCATAAACCAAGTCATGCAAGTTGGCATTGAAGACACCCGTCATGATGGCATTGATCACTAAAAATACCGTTAAGGTGATAATTGCTGGAATCAAAGCGGCAAAAGATTTAGAAACTGCTGGTGGCACCCCATCAGGCATTTTGATCTGCCAGCCGCGTTTTGTGATGCGGCAATAGATTTCAGCTGCTAAAAATGCTGCGATCATCCCGATAAACATCCCTTTTGCGCCAAGACGATCAAGAGACAGCACGCCGGAGATCGTTTCGCCAGATTCAGTAGTCATAAAGAAAGGAGTTAAGATCAAAAAGCTGGCAAAAGAAACGGCGCCGCCAAAAATCCCTTCCACATCATATGATTTTGATAAATAATAGCCGATACCGAAAGTAACGAAAACAGTCATGATACTCATTGTTGCATTTTGCCCATTGCCAAACAGCGTTCCTAATGTTCCTTTAGTGGCATCACTGAAGAAGGGCAGGTTGTTTAAAACGACCACGATCGATCCAAACATAGTGATTGGGAACGAAAGCATAAACGCGTCCCGCAAGACGGTCAGGTAGCGATTTTGTCCTAAGGCATTCGCCAAGGGCAAAATCTTTTCAGATAACTTATCCATAAAACCATTCATTATTAGTTCACTCCTTAAATTTCTTTTTGCAATCGATTACATTGATAATGTATCATGTTTTATTTTAAATGTCTATACATTTATTTTAAAAAAGATTGATTTTTGTAACTGCTTCCTTTATGATTAGGGCAGCAAAGAAAAAATGAGGAGTGAATGAAGATGGATTATCAATTTCCAGCAGGCTTTTGGTGGGGGTCAGCCGCTAGTGGCCCACAAACAGAAGGTGTATTTGAAGGTGATGGCAAAGGGGCAAGCATCTGGGATTACTGGTATCAGCAAGAACCAGAGAAATTTTTCAATAGGGTAGGTCCTGAAAAAACCTCGCAAGTCTACACACGCTATCAAGAAGATATTCAACTCATGAAAGAAACCGGCCATACGACGTTTCGGACGTCGATCCAATGGAGTCGTCTTTTCCCGCAGGGCAAAGGAGAAGTCAATCAAAAAGCCGTTGATTTTTACAATGCCTACATTGATGAGTTGATCGCCAACGGGATCGAACCTTTCATGAATTTATACCACTTCGATATGCCAATGGCGCTGCAAGAAAAAGGCGGCTGGTTGAACCGAGAGACCGTGGATGCCTATGTCGCGTTTGCGCAAACCTGCTTTACGTTATTTGGTGATCGTGTCAAGAAATGGTTCACTCATAATGAACCGATCGTCCCTGTTGAAGGCGGCTATCTTTACCAATTCCATTATCCGAATGAGATCAACATGAAACATGCAGTCCAAGTTGGGTTCCACGAAACGTTGGCGAGTGCTAAAGCCATCAAAGTCTACCATGAGATGAACCTTGGTGGGGAGATCGGCATCATCTTGAACTTGACGCCAAGCTATCCAAGAGATGAGAACGATCCAGAGGATGTCAAAGCAGCGCAAATCGCAGATGCCTTCTTTAATCGCTCTTTCTTAGACCCTGCGGTCAAAGGCACGTTCCCAGAAGAATTAGTGACCATCGTCAAGGAATTAGATATGGTACCAGCGATGGAAGCTGATGATTTACAAACAATTCGCGAAAATACGATCGACTTGTTGGGGATCAATTATTACCAACCTCGTCGTATCATGAAGAAAGAATCACCGATCGATCAAGCGAAAAGTCCAATGCCAGATGATTACTTTGATAACTATGATATGCCGAACAAGAAAATGAACCCGTATCGTGGATGGGAAATCTATGAAAAAGGGATCTATGATATTTTGACAAACACGCGAGAAAACTATGGCAATATCAAGTGCTACATTTCTGAAAATGGCATGGGTGTCGAAGGAGAAGAACGTTTCGTCAATGCTAATGGCGTGATCGAAGATGATTACCGCATCGAGTTTGTCTCTGACCACTTGAAGTATGTCCACCAAGCGATCCAAGAAGGAACCAATTGTGTTGGCTACCATATGTGGACCTGCATGGACAACTGGTCATGGACCAATGCTTACAAGAACCGTTACGGATTTATCTCCGTTGACTTAGCAAATGATGCTAAACGAACAGTGAAAAAATCAGGTCGTTGGTTTAAAGAAGTTTCAGATAATAACGGCTTTTAATAACAATGAAAAAAGCAATGCTGTAGGGGCCAGCATTGCTTTTTTTGTGTAAAATCGCGGATTTTTCTGTCTTGTTCCGAAGGGAATTCTCTATTAAAAAACCACCTGTTTTTGCAAATGATAAGCTGGGTTAAACAAAAGCGCAGTTTTGATAAAGAAAAGACTAGACATGGAAACGTTCTCGTGGTATTCTTTAGTAGAAATCGGTTTCATTATTTTGTTTAGGGTTTGAAAGGAGAAAAAACAATGGATAAATTTATTGGATTTATGGAGAAGCACTTTATTCCGATCGCTTCTAAAATAGGCTCTCAAAGACATCTAGTGGCCATTCGTGACGGATTTATCGTAACGATGCCGTTGATGATCTTAGGCTCTTTTGGGGTATTGATCAACAACTTACCAATTCCTGCCTATATTGATTTTATGAATGGCATTTTTGGTGAAGGGACATGGCAAGCCTTTGGGAACAACTTGTCAGCAGGTACTTTTTCAATACTTGGTCTGTTAATCGCTTTCACAGTCGCGTATAATTTAGCTAAAAGCTACAATCAAGACGCATTAGGTGCTGGGGCGATCTCAGTTGCAAGTTTCTTCGCATTAGGTGCAATGGCGACAGGCCCAGATGGTTTGTTAACAGCTGCCGGACTTGGTTCTCAAGGATTATTTTTAGCATTAATCGTATCGATCATTTCTACTGAGATCTTCCGTCGTCTAGCTGGCAACCCACGCTTAGTCATCAACATGCCTGATGGCGTACCACCAGCAGTCTCACGTTCATTTGCTGCGTTATTCCCAGCAATGATCACCGTATCGATCTTTGCTTTGTTTACAGCAATTTTCCAAGCATTTGGTGTGACAAGTATCGTATTGTCCTTCTATGAATTGGTGCAACAACCATTCATGGGCTTGGCAAACTCTTACCCAGCTGCTTTGCTATTAGGTTTTATCTCTGCATTCTTATGGTTCTTTGGTTTGCATGGTGCCAACATCATCGACCCGTTCATGCAAACGATCAATGTGCCAGCGATCGAAGCAAACGCACGAGCATTAGAAGCAGGAACAGATTTGCCTTATATCGTCAACAAACCATTCTTTGATTCTTTCGTGAACATCGGCGGAACAGGCGCGACACTAGGTCTTCTGATTGCGATCTTTTTAGTTGCTCGTCATCATAAAGCGTATATGACTGTCGCAAAACTATCCGTTGCACCAGGTGTGTTCATGATCAATGAACCAGTGATGTTTGGGTTACCCGTTGTCTTGAACCCAATCTTGTTCATCCCATATGTGTTGACACCACTTGTTTTAGTCACGACTGCTTATTTTGCAACTGCAACTGGCTTAGTTCCTGCAAGTACCGTCATCGCACCATGGACGACGCCACCAATCATCGGCGGTATTTTGTCGACACAAAGTATTGCTGGCGGAATCTTGGCAGCTGTTAACTTGATCTTGTCGATCGTTATTTACTTGCCGTTCGTGAAAATGGCGCAAATTCAAGAAACACGCCGTTTAAAAAATGCGTAATGTCTGATCGAGTCGATTAGAAACAAGCGCCAAACGTAATAGACCTTATCCGGCCGCGATCAGAGTGCAATACCCCTTATCACACTGCTTCATTGGAAGGTGCAGTGGTGTGATGACACTCTTTTCGTTTGGCCGGTTCTTTTCTCGTTTTTCAATCAATACAACACACGTTTTGGAGGTGGCAAAATGCCCAAATATATGGAGATCGCAGATGTTCTGCGTAAAAGAATCAAGGACGGAACTTATCCGAAAGACAGTCTTTTACCTTATCAAACAGAGTTAGTGGAAGAGTTTGGCGTCAGCCGAATGACGATTAAAAATGCGGTGAATATCCTGATTATGGAAGGCTTGCTGCTGACAAAGCGCGGCTTAGGGACCAAAGTTTTGAATCATTCCTTTTGGGGCAAAGATACCTCATCGGTGACAGAATACAAAGGCCTGAGCTATCAGATGAAACAAGAAAAACGGACGTTGACTAGCCAAGTCATCACCTTTGAAGTCTGTTTTCCTACAACAAGAATTCAAGAGATGCTTCAGATCACTGCCGAACAACCAATCTACCATGTGATCCGTTTGCGGATCTTAGAAGGCAATCCATACATACTCGAGCATTCCTATATGCCGTTGGATCTGGTCAGCGGTTTGACGAAAGAGATCTTGGAAGAATCCGTCTATGACTATCTGTTGCAAGATTTAGGCTACAAATTTGCTGGTGCTTATCGGACTTTTCAGGCTGCCAAAAGTGATGAATACGATCAAACCTATTTAGCGTGCCAAGCAGATGATCCAGTATTGGAATTAGAACAGATCATCTATTTAGAATCGGGACGTCCAGTGGACTATTCCTGCAGCCGCAATCGGTATGATGTTCGTGGCTATTCCATGTTAGACATGAAGCCTGATCTGTTACAGCACCGCAAAAAGTAACGGCTTACAAAATGGTTCTTCAACGAAAAAACGCTTCATAGCTACTGTTGGCTATGGAGCGTTTTTGTTTTGACTTAAGAAGTGGGTTGGTTTTGATCGCCTAGTTTGGCTAAGATAGTTTCCGCAACGGCTTTGGGAATACCAGCTTGCTGGATCTCTTCCACGGAAGCTGCTTGGATGTTTTTTAACGACTTGAAGGTTTTCATGAGCTGTTGCTTGCGTTTTGGTCCTAAGCCAGGAATTTCATCTAGCTTGGAAGAAAAGCTGTTTTTACTGCGCAGTTGGCGATGGAAGGTGATCGCAAAACGATGGACCTCATCTTGGATCCGTTGCAGCAAAAAGAATTCGACAGAATTGCGTTCCAGCTGGATCGGATCTAAAAATTCTCCGAAAATCAACTCGCTGGTTTTGTGTTTGTTGTTCTTCACTAATCCGGCAACGGGAATATCTAAACCTAGCTGGTTATGCAGCACTTCTTGGGCGGCACCGACTTGGGCTTTCCCACCATCGATGATGATCAGATCAGGAAAAGGCAGGTTTTCTTTTAGGACACGAGAGTATCGGCGGTAGATGACTTCTTGCATAGAGCCATAATCATCGCCGCCTTGTGCGGTACGAATCTTATATTTCCGATAATCATCTTTAAACGGCTTCCCGTCGACAAAAACCACCATTGCAGAAACCGGATCGGTTCCCATGATGTGGGAGTTATCGAAGGCTTCAATCCGATAAGGTGTCGGGATCCCCATGGCATCGCCTAGACGATCCACAGCACCGATCGTCCGTTCTTCAGTACGCTCGATCAACGCAAATTTTTGGGCCAAGGCAATGCGGGCATTTTTATTGGCCAAATCGACCAATTTCTTTTTGTCGCCTCGTTGGGGCTGCAGGACTTTGGTTTCCAACAGCGCTTCTAATGGGGCAGCATCGACATTTTGCGGAACAAAGACTTCTTTGGGAATGAAGTGTTCATTCTTTTGGTAAAACTGGCCGACGAAGGTCAAGAAATCTTCATCCGCTTCATTGTAGAAAGGAAACAAAGAGACTTCTCGTTCGATCAGCTTTCCTTGACGGATAAAGAATACTTGGACACACATCCAGCCTTTGTCGACACTGTAGCCAAAGACATCACGGTCCATCAGGTCGGTCAAGGTCATTTTTTGTCGCGTCATGACGGTATCGATCGCTTGGATCTGATCCCGCAGCTCAGCCGCTCGCTCAAACTCTAATGTTTCAATGGCTTCGCCCATCTTCTCTTTCAGATCTTTCAAAATATCGACGTGACCGCCGTGGAAAAAGTGTTTGACTTGATCCACGATCTTTTGATAATCCTTGGGGTCTACATTATTGACATAAGGACAGACGCATTGACCCAAATGATAATAAAGACAAGGCCGCTTTTGAGAAGGACCGCATTTTCGTAAAGGAAAGAGGCGATCTAGCACCCGTTTGGTTTCATTGGCTGCTCGTGCATCAGGATAAGGGCCGAAGTATAAAGCCCCGTCTTTTAAAACTTTACGAGTGATGATCAAACGCGGATAGCGCTCTTTGGTCACTTTAATAAAAGGATACGACTTGTCGTCCTTTAACATGATATTGTATTTTGGTTTGTTTTTTTGAATCAAATTGATTTCCAGCAATAAAGCTTCCGTATTTGATTCGGTAACGACGTACTCAAAATCATTGATTTCTTGAACGAGCCGTTCGGTTTTCGTATCGTGGCTGCCGGTAAAATACGAACGGACACGATTTTTTAAAATTTTGGCTTTCCCAACATAGATGATTTTGTTATTTTTATCTTTCATTAAATAACAACCAGGTTGATCAGGAAGCAGCGCTAATTTGTTCTTGATTTGTTCGTTCATTTCAAGATCCTTTCTTACTGGTTTGCTTCACGAACTGCATAAGTAGTCAAAGGGCGGTCTAAGTTTCCCTCAAAAAGGGGAACGTTAGAGCCCATAGCCAGTACTCCTCATTTTAGCACAAATTTCTTAAGAAACAATCAATCGGACCAGATCAGCAGCGAGGAAGCGTAATCGTAAGAAAAGGTTAAGAAATCCCACGAGGCGGTGGTTCCCCAAAAAAATCAGTTTGTTATTATACGCTTGCCACCTGTGAGGGATCGTTTTGCGACCACTCCTGAATGAAGGTCCGCAATCCCTCGATGGCTGGTTCTGTGACTACTTTGCGCTGGATTAAGTAAAATTGGCGCTCAAAGTTTTTATCCAGCAGTTGATAGCCAATGCCGTGGGAGGCTCGCTTGGAAAGGATCGAACAGCCGAAGCCTTGTTTCAGCAAAGCGACAATCAATTCATTGCTGGCGATCTCGATGATCGGTCCTTGAATGTTCTGTTCCTCCAGATAGCGCTTAGTGTAATAGTAGACACCAGAACTCGCTTCTCGGACGAGCCAAGGACCGGTTTGGGGATCGCCAGCTAAGACGAGCTGATCTTTCAAAATCGGAAAACGCAAAATACTCGGTGCGGATAAGGGTTTTTCAATGATCCCTAAATCCAGTTGATGTTGTTCAAGCGCTGTTAAGACTTCAGCGGAGTTCATCATCGATACCCGAAAACGTACCGTGGGAAAGGCGTTGTATAAAGCAATCATCAAGTTAGGCATCAAGGCCATCGCATAGGTATGAGAGATGCCTAGGGCACAGTGGCTTTGGTGCTGCGTGTTGGTATGGATCTCGCTGGTGATCGTCGACCACTCATCCAATAAATTCAGTGCCTTTTCGTAAAGGTACTCTGCTTGGGGTGTGGCGATCACGTTTTTGCGACCATTGCGTAAAAAGAGCGGTGTATCCAGGTCTTGTTCCAACTGCTTGATTTGAGCAGAAACCGTGGGCTGCGAAATAAATAGCAATTCGGCAGCTTTCGAAAAATTTTTCGTTTCATAGACCATCTTAAAAGTCTCCAATAATTTTAACATTGCAATCCCTTCCATTAGAAAATTCAATCATAACTATTATACCAATAAATCCTACTGATCGGTCAATCTGTGTATAATGGATGTTATATGAAAGGATGAAAGCAATGAAGCAACGACAAACAGCTTTGATACTTCCCGGTTTGTTCCTGTCCTTTTCGGTAGCCGTCATCGCCCGAATCATGGCTTTGGCTGTGCCAAAATTAGGGGGAGCAACCCTTGCTATTTTATTAGGAATCATTTTAGGAAATACACTGTTCAAGCAAGAACGCTATCAAGTCGGGACGAAGGTTGCGGAAAGTCGTCTCCTAGAATATTCGGTGGTTTTGCTGGGCTTTACCGTCACTTTCCAGACTATCAGTGAAATGGGTCTTCGGGGCTTTCTCTTTATTTTGCTGATGATGAGCTTGGTCATTACCGCTGCTTATTTGATAGGGAAAAAAATGGGCTTTAATCAAAAGATGAGCCTGATGATGGCAGGCGGCAATGCTGTCTGTGGGTCCTCTGCGATTGCGGCGATCGCACCAGCCATTGATGCCGATGATGAAGAAAAAGGGCAGATCATCACCTTGGTCAATCTTTTAGGAACGGTGATGATGCTGACGCTGCCGTTTTTAGGCTTGGCCTTATACGGCGATGATCTATTGCAAAAAAGCGCCTTACTTGGCGGCACACTGCAATCCGTCGGGCAAGTCGTGGCGGGGGCTAGTTTGATTGATGCCGACACCGTCAAATACGCGATGCTCTTTAAAATCGCGCGCATCATCATGTTGGCAGTCGTCGTCATTGTTTTTGAACGAATGACGACAAAGACCCCCACCAAAACCAAAGGCAAAGGTAAGCTACGGCTGCCAATCCCTTGGTATGTGTTGGGCTTCTTGACCATCTGTATCTTGAACAGCTTCTTGCCGCTGCCTAGCTGGTTGAATGAGGGTGCTCATTTTATCAGTACGTGGTTTGAAACAACGGCGTTGGCAGCCATCGGTTTGCGCCTGGATTTCCGCAAGTTTTTAAAAGAAGGACCGCGCTTTTTATTCTATGGTCTTTCCGTTGGAGCCGTCCAAACCGTGGGTGCTGTTGCGTTGATTTGGTTGCTGCGGCTCTAATTCACACGAGGCACATCCCATAAAGCACGTTTGAAGCGTACGATTGTTTAACGAAAAAAGCCACGACGGTTGATCGAAGGGCACGCTTTGCTGTTTCTGTTGGAAGAGGCAGCAAGGCGTGGCTTTTCAGATCAACTGTCGGGCTTTTTTTAGCGACAAAGATGGTTAGACGGGAACTTGGATGACTTGAACACCTTGTTGCTCAATCAAGTCGATGACTTTGGGATCAGAATAATGGTCGGTGATCAGCAGATCGATAGCCGCAATTGCGCCAATCGTAAAATTGGATTGCTTACCGATTTTTCGATAATCCGCGATAACGATCAACTTGCCAGAATTTTCGATGATTTTCGCATTGACTTTGGCTTCGTGGATCACTGAAGTGGAAATGCCGGTCTGTAAATCTAACCCACTACAACCAATGATCGTAACATCAGAACGAACATGAGAAAACGACTCCACGGCGATATCCCCTGACAAGGCCGCTTTAGGATAGCGTATTTCGCCGCCACTTAAAACGATCGTTGATTTTGGATGGTGTTCCATTTGGATCACACTTGTATTGTTCGTCAACAAACTGATTCGTTTGTCTGTGAGATGGCGCAACGTTTGAGCGGCGCTAGTACTCGTATTGACGAAAAGGGTATCGCCATCTTTTACTTGGCGAGCCGCTTCTTTGGCTAGTCGATCTTTGATGTACTCGATCGAGTCGGTGGGATGCGCTTCATCTTCATAAGCTTCACAGTATTCGATTTTTCCGTGGGTTTGTTTGATCTGACCCATCTCACTCAGTACGGTACAGTCTCTGCGGATCGTCATCTCTGATACTCCCAACTGATGACTGAGGGTCTTCACATCAGAAAAACCAGATGTTTTTATCAGAACGATCAATTGTTTTCTCCTTTGCCTCACTTCTTCATTGGAACGTTTCACGATACTTCCTCCTTACATGCGCTTTATTCTATTCTTGTCTTTCATCGTTTATCCAGATTGCGATTGCCTTTGCATAGCAAAAACCTTCTCGCCTCCTTCTCGCAAGTTCAAGTGATGATCCCACACCACTTGTTGAGAAGCAACGATGTGTTTGTTGTTTCTTCTTTCGAACTCATTTTAACATATCTCCTATACATTACCATATATATTAAATAATCACATTTATTTATGGGTTAATTAACATATAATAAGCTAAATTAACATAAAACTAGATTGAAAGCGTTTTTCTATATGTTAGAATCAAAGTGTAAATAAGCAAGGGAGGAATAAGAATGGCACATGTAAATGATGTTTCGAAAGAGAGTTGGCTTTTAAATACGTTTCCAGAATGGGGGACCTATTTGAACGAAGAGATCGAAAATGAGCTTGTGAAAGAAGGCACAGTTTCCATGTGGTGGCTAGGCTGTACGGGTATTTGGCTGAAGAGTGCGGAAGGAACCAATATTTTATGCGACCTTTGGTGTGGCACTGGCAAGCGCAGTCATGGGAATGGGCAAATGAAAAAAGGCCATCAAATGATGCGAATGAGTGGTGTACAAGAAATGCAGCCTAACCTACGGACTCAGCCCTTTGTGATCGATCCATTTGCAATCAAAGGAGTGGATGCGTTAGTGGTGACCCACATCCATTCCGATCATTTAGACATCAATACCGCAGCCGCAGTCCATCAAAATTGTCCAGAAGCAAAATTCGTCGGTCCCCATGAAGTCGTTGCAACTTGGTTGAAATGGGGAATACCAGAAGAAAAAACCATCGTGGTCAAACCGGGGGATGAAGTAACCATTGGGCAGGTGAAAATCGTCGCTTTAGAAGCATTCGATCGAACCGCTCTGATTACTTGTGAAGATCCGGATACCAGCTTGAAAGGAAAAATGCCCCAGGACATGGATCGTATCGCAGTCAATTACTTGTTTGAGACTTCCGGTGGGGCGATTTATCATGCAGGAGATTCTCATTATTCGAATGTATTTGCTAAACATGGGAATCAGTACAAGATCGATGTTTGCTTAGGTGCATATGGCGAAAACCCGCGGGGCATCACCGACAAAGTTACATCAGTCGATATGTTGCGGATGGCCGAATCCCTCAATGCCAAAGTGGTGATTCCCGTACATTATGATATCTGGTCCAATTTTATGGCTGATCCAAAAGAGATCACCGAGATTTGGAAGTTTAAAAAAGATCGTTTGAACTATGAGTTTAAACCGTATATTTGGCAAGTTGGCGGCAAATTCACCTACCCAACGAATAAAGATGATCTTGAATTTAATTTCTATCGTGGCTTCAAAGATGTTTTTTCGGTCGACAATGATACGCCATTCCCTTCTTTCTTATAAAAGAAGGGGGGATGCTGCAAAAGCCAAATTTGAAAGGAGCAAACGTAATGCTGCGTTATTTTTATGAAAATGAGTTGGTTGCAATCAACCAGGAACAGCCCGAAGACTGGGAAGCTGCTATCTGGGCGAGTGGCGAAGGATTAAAGCAAAAGGCGTTGATTACGGATCAGTACATTGAAGATGTCATTCGGGATGTCCATCAATACGGTCCTTATATTGTGATCATTCCCAAAGTAGCCATGCCCCATTCTTCAGCAGAAAGCAAAGGCGTCTTAGGAACAGGGATCGGGCTGACGATTTTTCCAGCGCCCGTCTCGTTTCAGGAAGATAATCCGGACAAGGAGGCGCAGTTGTTCTTTATGCTCGCTGCCAAAAACGCTGAAGCACATATGAACAATATCGCTGGTTTATCAGAGATGTTGATGGAAGAGGGGCTGGTAGAAGATCTATTAGGTGTAAAAACGATGGCAGATTTTGAAGTGGTGATGGAGAAATATGACCAAAAAGAAAGCAGGGATTAGATGGAAGTGATAGGAGATTTCTTATTGAGATGCTGGGATTACTTTGCTCAGAATATTTTGATGCAGCCAGCTTTTTTGATCGGTTTTATTGTACTGATCGGTTACTTACTATTGAAACGGCCGTTTGTTGAATGTGTCGCAGGTTTCTTAAAAGCCACCGTTGGTTACTTGATTTTGACGATTGGCTCTGGTGGATTGGTCAATAATTTCCGTCCGATCTTGGTGGGGCTTAAGGAGCGTTTTGAATTAGATGCGATGGTCACTGACCCGTATTTTGGTCAAAATGCGATCACCGCCGGCATTGAAGAACGATTCGGACGCACCTTTGGTGACACGATGCTCTTATTATTGATTGCCTTTGTTTTTAATATCTTACTCGTTCGCTTTAAAAAATATACGAAGCTGCGGGCCGTCTTCACTACTGGAAATGTGCAAGTACAGCAAGCCGCAACGGCCTTTTGGTTGCTGCTATTTTGTTTTCCAGACTTGGGTCGGATCGAAGTCTTACTTGTCATGGGCTTGATCTTAGGCTGCTATTGGGCGGTTGGTTCCAATTTGACCGTGGGCATCTGTCAAGATTTGACGGAAGGTGCTGGTTTTGCGATTGCCCATCAACAGATGTTTGGTGTTTATTTCTTTGCGAGACTTGCGGAACGGTTCAAAAAGAACAAATCCAACCGGAAATTAGAAGATGTCGAACTACCGGGTTTTTTATCGGTCTTCAATGAAAATATGGTATCGACTTCGATCCTGATGCTCTTTTTCTTCGGTATCATTTTAGTGACACTTGGACAAGATTATTTAATAACAGCAGGATTTATGGCAGAAGGACAAAGTTTCTTATTTTATATTTTACAAACATCACTGATGTTTGCCGTCTACTTAGCAATTCTTCAATTAGGTGTGCGCACCTTCGTTTCCGAATTGACCGAGTCATTTCAAGGAATCTCAAATACGATTTTACCAGGTGCTGTTCCGGGGATCGATATCGCCGCAACCTTTGCCTTTGGTTCACCAAATGCTGTGACGGTGGGCTTTTTATTCGGTGCATTAGGACAATTTTTAATGATTGCTTTACTGATTTTGTTCCGGTCACCAACGATCGTGATTGCCGGGTTTATCCCACTGTTCTTTGATAATGCAGCGATTGCCGTTTTTGCCAACAACCGTGGAGGTATCAAGGCGGCTTGTCTTTTCCCATTCTTATCAGGCATCATTCAGATCGGTGGTTCGGCCTTGATCGCTACTTGGGTAGGATTGTCCCAATATGGCGGCTATCTTGGTATGTTCGACTGGGCGACCGTCTGGCCATTCTTTACAGTATTGATGAAATTCTTAGGCATCATTGGTGTGGTTCTTGTGGTGGTGATCTTATTAGTGATTCCGCAATTGCAGTACCGCAGAGATCCAGAAGGATATTTCTTGATCGTAGATGATTACGATGCGTATGTAGAAAAACAAAAATAATAAATTCTTAGGAGGAAAAAAAGATGAGAGTATTAGTATCTTGTGCAAATGGATCAGGAACAAGTTTGATGATGATGCGGAGTGTTGAAAAAGCTTTGAAGTCTGAAGGGATCACAATCACCTCTATCCACCACTGCGCGATTTCCGAAGGCAAAAGCACCGCCAAGAATTACGATGTGGTCTTTACGCCAATGAACTTTGTCAATATGTTCGATAAAGCAAAAGAAAAGGGCGTAACAGTAATCGGGGTCAGAAATGTGATGTCTCCAAAAGAAATCATTGAGCGGGTCAGAGAAGCGGGTCTTTCAAAGGAGTAGTCAGCGTAACAGGATGTGGCAAAACAAAAAGGTTGGTCAAACAAAAGAGAGGGGAATTTCATGAGCATACCAAAACTACAGATTGCTTGCGATCACTCCGATTTAGCTAGTGCACTGGCAGATATCAAAAAAGTCGGCGATGTGGTTGATATTATTGAAGCAGGGACTATTTTATTGTTGCAAGAAGGAGAACAGGTATTACGCTGTTTCCGAGCAATGTATCCGGAGAAGTTGATCGTAGCAGACACAAAATGTGCCGATGCCGGTGGGACGGTCGCCAAAAACTGCCAGCAAGCTGGCGCGGATTATATGACCGTGATTTGTGCAGCAACGATCCCAACAATGAAGGCAGCAGCAAAAGAAATTGCTGAGATCCAAGTAGAATTATATGGTGACTGGACCTACCAGCAAGCACAGCAGTGGCTAGATGCCGGCATCTCACAAGCCATCTATCATCAAAGTCGTGACGCATTGTTAGCTGGTGAAACATGGGGAGAAAAAGATTTAACGAAAGTCCGTAAATTGATCGATATGGGGTTTCGAGTGTCAGTCACGGGAGGATTGAGCGTCGAGACGTTGGCTCTGTTTGCCGGCATTGATGTGTATACCTTTATCACAGGACGAGGCATCACTGCCGCTGACGATCCGCAACAAGCAGCAGTTGATTTCAAGCAAGAGATTTTACGGATTTGGGGGTAGTTTTCTATGAGTTTGATCGGTCTATATGAAAAAGCAACACCCAAAGCCCTTTCTTGGCCGGAACGATTGCAGTTTGTCAAAGACCGAGGTTTCGACTTCATTGAAATGTCCATCGATGAATCCGATGAACGCTTGGCACGCCTAGAGTGGAACCAAGCACAGCGCAAAGAGATCGTCGAGGCAATCTATGACTCGGGGATCAAAATCTTGTCTTTATGTCTCAGTGGACATCGGCGGTTTCCCTTTGGTTCGATCGATGAAAAAAAGCGCAAGCACGCGATGCATCTGATGGAAAAAGCCATCGACTTGGCTTCAGATTTGGGTATTCGCTGCATCCAATTAGCCGGATACGATGTGTATTATGAGGAAAAAAGTCTTTGTAGCCGAGAATGGTTCATTGCCAATCTAAAAGAAGCCGTCGCCAGGGCGTCTGAAAAGGGGGTCGTTTTGTCACTAGAGATCATGGATGATCCGTTTCTGAATTCTATCTCAAAGTATTTACGGATCAAGGAGCAGATCCCTTCGCCCTATCTACAAGTCTATCCAGATGTCGGGAACCTGTCGGCCTGGCCAGAAAATGATGTCGGTTATGAATTAGAAAAAGGCATTTGCGAGATTACCCAGATTCATTTGAAAGATACATTGGCGGTCTCAGATAAGTTTCGAGGAAAGTTTAAAGAAGTACCGTTTGGCACTGGGTGTGTTGATTTTGATGGCTGCTTACGCACGCTGAAGCGGTTGAATTATAACGGTTCTTTTGTCATCGAGATGTGGAGTGAGACGAGCGCTGACCCGATTGGGGAGATTGAACAAGCCAAAGCATTTTTATTACCAAAACTAAAGGAGGTCGGTTACCTTGATCAATCAGCTTCAATTGATGAAAGAGCGAGTTTATCAAGCCAATAAGAGACTGCCTGAGGAAGGGCTAGTAAAGCTGACTTGGGGAAATGTCAGTGAGATTGATCGAGATTTAGGGATTATCGTCATTAAACCAAGTGGTGTTGATTATCAGACGATGACGGTTGATTCAATGGTGGTTTGCGACTTAACGGGAACACCGAAAGAGGCGAAGACGTTGAAGCCTTCCTCGGATATCAAAACCCATGCGCTATTGTATAAGCACTTCGAAGGCGTCAAGGCGATCGTCCATACGCATTCGACAAATGCGGTAAAATGGGCGCAAGCACAGCGAGACATTCCTGCATATGGAACGACGCATGCGGATACTTTTTATGGTAGTGTCCCTTGTACACGACCATTACGGGCCTCTGAGGTAACGGCAGACTATGAAAAAGAAACCGGCAAAGTCATTGTCGAGACGTTTGAAAAGCGGGGATTAGATCCGCTTGCATGCCCAGCTGTCCTCACAGCGGGACACGGTCCCTTTACTTGGGGGCAATCTGCGGAACAAGCGGTCAGCAATAGTATTGTTTTAGAAGAGGTTGCAGAAATGGCACTAGGTACCGAAGCTTTGACCTTGGATCGAACACCGATCGCTGATTATTTGCTGGATAAACATTATTTCCGCAAGCATGGCGAACATGCTTATTATGGACAAGGATAACGGAAAAGCAGCCATTCCTAGCGATCAAGGAATGGCTGCTTTTCTATTCGTTTTCTTCAACGAGTGTTTTCACATAAAAGCGATCCATCGTGGTATGCTGTGCTGCCAATAGTGGCTGGCACAATGCGCGATAGCCGGCTTTTTGATAGACATGCAAGGCTGCTTCTAGAGAATGATGGGATTCTAAATAGAGTTGCCGATAACCTAGTTCAACAGCTTTGGCCTCGATATTCGCCAGCAAGGGATAGCTGAGGCGCTGCCCTTTGGCAGCATCACTGAGATAAAATTTTTGCAGCTCGGCGATTTGCCCTTCTGAATCATAAGCGGCAAGACCACCGCCGCCTAAAAGGGTACCCGATTCATTAGTGACGACAAAATAATGGCGGCTAGCAGGATCTGCTGCATAAAATTCACTTAAGTGGTCTAACTCGGGATCAAAATAGGCAGTTCCTGGAACCGCCAACTGGTGGTCGGTCAAGCTTTTGCGAATGATAGCAGCTAATGGCGCATCATCTTGAGATTGGATCGGACGAAATATCGGCTTCATGCAGTTCCTCCTTAACGTAAAAGTAAATGAATAGCTATAGTGTACCACAAGCATCGAGGTAGTGTTTAGTGATGATAAGAAAAGCCATCCTCGCAATGGCGCACCTCTTTAATAAAAAAAACGCCCCTCGTTGCCAGGCTCCTAATGTAAAAAGGAGGATGGCGAAACGAGGGGGCGGTTTTTGTGTTAGTCATGGAAGCAGTAATTAGAGCGTTTCACCATTAGAGGCGATTACTTGCTGGTACCACGCAAAGGAATCTTTTTTCAAACGATTCAAGGTTCCTTTGCCGGTATTGTCTTTGTCGACATAGATCATGCCATAGCGTTTCTCCATTTCGCCGCTGCCGAAGCTGACGATATCAATGATCCCCCAAGGCGTATAACCTAATAGCGGTACACCATCTTCAACCACCGCTTTTTCCATCTGTTCGATATGCTCTTTCAGGTAAGTGATGCGGTAATCATCATGGACTTGCTGTTCATCGGTTAATTGATCGTAAGCACCAAAGCCATTTTCTACGATAAATAGCGGCAAGTCATAGCGTTGATAGATCGTATTTAACACATAGCGCAACCCGACTGGATCGATAGGCCAGCCCCAATCAGAAGCACTGATATAAGGATTACTCACGATTTTTGCTCCCGGGATATCCTCAGTTGGTGTGCCAGCCACTTCATCAAGGGTTGAGATCGTTCCTGACATGTAATAGCTGAACCCAATATAATCAACGGTTCCTGCTTTTAATAGCGCTTGTTCCTCGGGCGTGATCTCAATCGTGATGCCTTTTTTTGCCCAATATTTTTGCACATAGGTTGGGATCTTGCCTCGTACGTGGACGTCGCTGTAAAAATAGCGCCGTTCATTGGCTTTGACGGATGCCATCAAATCAGCTGGCGCACAAGAGTAGGGGTAGACCGGGACATAGGCCATCATACAACCAATCTGAAACTCTGGATTGATTTTTTTGCCTTCGATCACGGCTGCCGCGCTGGCAATCAACTCATTGACGCCCGCTTGAAAGACGAGTGCTTCTTTTTGACTGTCATCCTCGATGATCATGGCAGAATTGGTCCAAACGTGCAGCGGCTCTTGCCCATCTGCTTGATTATTGATCTCATTGAAAGTCATCCAATACGTCACTTTGTCATGATACCGTTGAAAAACAGTCTTAGCGAATTTGACAAAGAGGGGAATCACTTCTTTGTTAGCAAACCCACCAAATTCTTCATAGAGGGCATAAGGCATTTCAAAGTGAGACAAAGTGATGACGGGTTCGATGCCATTTGCCTGCAATTCGTCGAAAAGATCATCGTAGTATTGGAGACCGGCTTCATTTGGTTCTTCTTCTGTTCCAGTTGGATAGATCCGGCTCCAAGAAATCGATGTCCGTAGACATTTCAAGCCCAGTTCTTTGAATAACTGGATATCTTCTTTGTAACGGTGATAAAAGTCAATGGCTTCATGGTTCGGGTAATATTCCCCTTCAATGACTCCTTTGGTGATTTTACGGGGAATACCGTTGCCACCGGCCGTCATGACATCGGCGGTACTCATTCCACGGCCAGCAACATTCCAAGCGCCTTCCGCTTGATGGGCAGCGATCGCGCCGCCCCATAAAAAATCTTTCGGCATTTTTGCGGACATAAATTTCATTCCTCCTCGACTCATTCGTTTGCTTATAATTCTACTTTCTGGGAACGGTTAGAGGCGATCACGAAAGGCAAATAGATCAAGACCGAAATCGCAAGACAAACGACACCGACAACCGCAGCGATCGCATTTCCTCCAGTTCCTAAAAAGAGATTAATGATTCCTGGGGTCGTCCATGGTACCCCAATCGCTGGGGTCGGCATGATCGGCCAGACAACAGTGACAAAATAACCCACCAAAATATTGACCATTGGTGTCAAAATAAACGGAATGATCATGATTGGATTCAAGACGATCGGTAGACCGAAGATCATCGGTTCATTGATTTGGAAAATTCCTGGAACTAAGGACATCTTAGCGATCTCACGTTGTTCTGGACGTTTTGAAGCGATGAAGATCGCAATGATCAAGCCCAATGTCATACCAGTTCCGCCCATATTTGCGAACATATCATTTAAAACGCCCCAGGTTTCTTTGTAAGGAACGTCCCACAAGGAGCCGCCCTGGTTGATAAAGTCTAGGTTAGCTAGATCTTGTTCGGTAAAAATCGCTGAACGAACCGCATTCAATGTGTTTGGTCCATGGATCCCGATCGCAAACAACGTGGTTTGCAAGAATGCCAAGATCAAGACACCGACGACATTGCCCCCCAGATCCCGCAATGGACTTTGGATCCCGTTGTAAATCAGTTCATTGATGCCTTCCGGTGCAATCATTAAAACTAAGAAATTGATCAAAGCAGTGACTGCCACGATGATCACGATCGGAATCATGCCAGAAAAGGAACGGGAAACAGCTGGTGGTACCATTTCAGGCATTTTGATCTGCAATCGTTTGACCTTGAAAAGCTTGGGTAAGAATTCACCGACCAAACAAGCCACGATCATAGCTACGAACAACCCTTGGGCGCCTAAATATTGTGTAGAGATCACATTGACATCATCTACTGCAAACGAGGTCGGGTACAAGATCATAAAGGCAGCGACACTTGTCAAACCAACTAGCGTAGCATCTGCTTGGAAATGCTTGGCTAAAAGTTGGGCAACAAGAAACGCAATGAATAAACTCATGATGTTGATGGTCCCGTTCGCCACGGAAGCTAGAACTTGCTGGGCGCTTTCCAGATTAGGAAAAAGCCGATTCAGTTGAAATAATTGCACGATGAAACTTTCATTGGAAAATAAAATATTGTTGACCAAAATAACGAGAGAAGAAGCGATGGTCAGTGGGAAAATCAGCATGAATGCATCCCGGATCGCTGCTACGTGGCGTTGATTGTTCAACTTTGTTGCGATTGGTACCAACGAGCGGTCTAACAGGTCATTGAATTTTTGCATAATAATAACACCTTTCCTTAATTGATGCCATCATTATAGCGAATGAAAGCGGCTAAAAGTAAGCGGATACGGATTCCGTACATATCTCTCAAGAAATGAAAAAAATTCCGCATCCGGAACACAGTGTTACAAAAAAAGATGGTTCAGTAAACTGAACCATCAAGGGTTGGAACGATAATCTTGTAAATAGCCGATCAGTGTTTCTAAAATCGCTACTGAAGGCAATTGACTAGTCAAATCAAGAAAGATGTCTTTGCGTTCCTCTTTGATCGCATACTCGATCGAATAATCGCACAGGCGTGCCAACGTACTTTCCCGATTAGGGGTAATGCAGTATTTCTGCACGATCGCTTGATTGTCTAAACCGGTAATGACTTCGATCAGTTCTTTGGTTTCACCAGAGACACTCAGAAAAACCAAAACATTTTTTTGATCTTTTCGCAAAAAGCTTTTGATTGGGTAGGTCAGCTCATCAATGCTGATACTAAAGTAACCGAGACTGGCTAGCTTGCGGGCAACGTATTGCGCGATCGCACCGGATGCCCCCATCCCCATAAATAAGATCAAATCGGCATCCCGCATCGCTTCGGCAAGTTTTCGTATTTGGTATTCCGCATCAGGGTGGAAGATCTGCATATTCAAGCCTTTGATGCGCGCTTCTAAACCTAAGTGTTCAGGATGCGCGTCAAAATGGGCTTTTTCTAAATGATTTTTGATATAGAAGCGAAATTCTGGAAACGACTGAAAGCCGACTTTTTGAATAAAACGAAAGACCGAAGTCGAAGAGACATGAGCATCATCGGCAATGTCGCGCACACGCATATACGGGATCTTTTCTAAGTGATTGACGATAAAACGGTAGATTTCTTGTTCTACCGCAGAGAGCTTGTTCAAGTTTAATTGTTCAAAAAGCGCCATGCTGGTTCCTCGCTGTCCTAGATAATCAATTTACACCAGTATAGCATATCCGAACTTTTAACGGTGCAGCTGTTGGTGGATCTGATAGACTGCGCCGATCAAGCCGGCATCGTTTTTTAGCTTCGCTGGACGAACAGGCGCGATGGTTTGTCCGCGCAAATAATTGATCGCTTCATGCCGTGTTTCCGTGATCGTCAAGCGAGCCTGCAGGCGTTCCCAGAAATAAGGATTGGCACTGATGCCGCCGCCGATCAATACCAATTCTGGGTCAAAACAGCTAATCAAATTGATCAACCCTACAGACAGATCCGTCAGAAATTGGTCCGTCAGCTTCAACGCCAATGCTTCGCCTTGCTGCGCGCGGTCAAAAATCTCTTTGGCGTCTTGGGTGGGTTCAAAGCCAGGAACTGCTGCGCCAGATAAATTGTAGAGGCGAATCAAGCCGCCCACGACGGCAGTTTTTTTATTGATGGAACTTTCCTCGATATTGCCTTCTTCTGGCAGCTGATCGATCACCATCCAACCAAATTCACCAGCCATGCCATGAGCACCTCGGTAGACTTGATTATTGATTACGATCCCACCGCCTACACCAGTGCCTAGGACAAGACACAAATAGTTGGCTACCTCTTGCGCATTCCCGATCCATTTTTCAGCAATCGCTGCTGCATTGGCATCATTTTCCACCGCCACCGGCAATCCTGTACGCGCTTCCAAGACTGCTTTAAAATTTTCACCATATAACGATTTGATTGCTCCAGCCGTTAACATAAACCCGTCTTTTTGAACGATCCCGGGGGCGCTGATCCCAATGCCATCAATCGTGTGGCGGCTCTGGGCATCTTCGATGATCGTGAGTAGATCCTGATAAAACTGGGCTGGCTCATAGCTAGTAGGGATCGCTGATTTTTCAAGGATCGCTCCGGTTTCATCTAAAACCCCATATTTAATACTTGTTCCGCCAATATCAAATCCTACGTACATTCTTCTTCCTCACCTTCTAAAACATTGTTGCCTTAAGTGTACCATCTGGCAGGAGGAATTTTTTTCTTTTTTCAGCTATTTTTTGCCTGCCGTTTCCGCTGCATCCAAATAAAACAAAATGTCACTTTTGCCTTCCTGATTGGTTCCTTTGTACACCTCCGTATCCAGGCCTCCGATACGAAAGCCTGCTCGCAAGTAAAACAGACAGGCAGAAGGATTGTTGTCCTGCGCTTGTGTATAGATGCCGCGATAGTCTTTGGCAAGGGCCGCTTTCAGTGCCTGTTGGATCAACAGTTGACCGATTCCTTGCTTGCGGTAGTCTGTGTTGACCTTTAAGTCATAGAGGTACAGATACTTGAAAAAAGCGTCTTGAACGATCGCTAAGCCGATGCATTTTCCATCATCATAAGCACCGATAAACAGACTGTTTCGGCTCATTTCATCATAGCAATAATTTTCATCTGGGAAACGCATCGTCTGAATGTCTTCAGGTGCAAATTTACAGATTGTGTACTGCCAGTTGCCCTCATTATAAGACGGCAGCATTTTCCCCCATAAGGAGAAGGGTTCGTTTTTCAAGCGGATATCAGCTTGGTGTTCTTGATCGATCAGTTTGATTTCTAGCATGGGACACCTCGATTTTCTATAGTTTTCAATCATGAGTATTTAAAAGTAAGTTGTTGTAGTTTAGTTTACTACAAAGAATGAAAAATCACGATACTTATTAAACAGTCTGGTCTTCCTGTGAGAAGGGACGTTTTTGTAGGAGTAACTTAGTTGTTTGTCTATACATTTAGGTGGAAAAAGCAGAAAATATTCCATTGATACCTTAGTTACAATGACCGACGGAAAAATACGTCTTAAGTTTGATTATATTTATCGCTTGTTTTTTTATACTGAAGGCAGATAGAAAAAACGGAGGACAATCACTTGAAAAAAGCAATTAGTATGATCCTGCTCGTGTTAACGATCGGGACCGTCACATTGGTTACATGGTCTTATTTTACGAAAGATGATTCCAGCGAACTGGTTCAGCTGGTGGATCGTTTCAATCCTTTCGTACCGGAGAAAAAGGTTTATGTCAAAACATCCGATGAGTATGGCGTGCCGCAAGAACATGATGCCTATGAATATACGCAAGAAGGAATCAATGAAGATGGACAAAAAATAAAAATCACGTTTTGGGCACCACAAAAATTAAAAGAAAATGCCTACCTAGAGCTTGATGCAAAGGGCAAACATGTGGAGTCGTATCAAGAGGTGACCGAGCAAGATCTCCCTGACGCTATCAAAGACGAGTTGGTTACGACCCATTGATCATCGAGCCTGCTTGAAGAAACGGACAGAAAGTCATTTCCCACATGTTGGGAGATGGCTTTTTTTAGTACCTTCACCTAAAGAAAAGTTCGCCAAGATTTGATTTGGGTGAAAAAGATTAGAGGATGATAGAATTTTCAGAAAAAATAGATAATTTTTTCAATTCTTAGTTGCAATAGCAGAAACGTCTGGTATTCTCTATGAGGTAGTTAAAAAAAATCATTCATATAATTAAAAATAGCAACAGTGAGAGAATCACTGTGTATGAAGGATCAACGGTTTTCGAGGAGGAACGTATGACAGAAAAAAATCAATTAAAAAAACAGATGAAAACCAGGCACATCACTATGTTGGCACTAGGTGGCGCAATCGGTGCCGGCCTATTCAAAGGCAGTGGGGAAGCGATCCAGTTAGCGGGGCCTGCGGTCTTGCTAGCGTTTATTTTTTGTGGGCTGATCTTATTTGTCGTCATGACAGGACTGGGACAGTTGGTTTTATCTGACCAAAAACAACATGGCCTTTCGGGCTTAGTCCAGCCGTATCTTGGCTTGCATACAGCTGATTTCATTGATTGGATCTACTGGTCAATGTGGATGATCAACATCATCGCCGAAGCAGTTGCTGCCGCAAGCTTTTTGCAGCTGTGGTTTCCCAATATTCCAGCTTGGATCTTTGTTTTGATTTTGGCACTACTCACGACCATCATCAATTTGTTTTCGGTCCGCTTGTTTGCAGAAACGGAATACTGGCTTTCGTGGGCCAAAATCAGTGTGGTGATTGTGCTGATCTTGGTGGGTCTCTATCTGGTTGCCACGCAAGTCTTTGATCTGGGCTTTTTACCGACGATGAGACAAATGACAGACTATGGTGGTTTTGCCCCTCACGGTCTCAAAGGATTTATCAATTCTTTATTGGTCGTAATCTATTCTTATGGCGGTTCTGAGTTAGTAGCCATCACGATTAGTGAAGCAGAAAATCCAAAAAAAGCGATCCCTCAAGCAATCAAAGGAGTAATGACTCGGATTGCCGCTTTTTACATCATTCCCATGTTTCTTTTACTGATCATTTATCCGTGGAATCAATTAGCAGATCCAAATGTCAGTCCCTTTGTAATGGTGTTTCAAAAAATCCATGTGCCTTTTGCTTCCGACATCGTTAATTTAGTGATCATTTTGGCCTTGTTTTCCTCCATCAATTCTGGGGTCTATGCTTCTTCAAGAACGTTGTTTTTCCGGTTAAGCAACAATGGCCAGAAAAAAAGCCGCTTCACGATGCTGAATAAAAACAGCGTGCCCCAACGAGCGATCATGTTTTGCAGCGGTACTTTATATCTTGGAGTCGTTCTTTCTTACTTTTTAGGCGACAAACTCTTCAATTATCTGGCAGGCTCCCTGTCGTATACTGTATTACTGATTTGGTTGTTGATCAGTGTGGCGGCGTTTGTTTTGGTACGCAAGCAGAAGAAAATGGGCTATACGATTTTTTTGGGTGGGGCGATCCTTGCGTTGCTTTTGCTGTTTGCCGGAATCTTGATCACTAACCCATTAGCGGTTACAGGTTTCACCGCATTGCTGTATACGATCATTTTTCTTAGTTTTTATTGGAACCATCGAAAAATAGGGGACACCAGTGGAAAAAGTTGAAGAACCCTCCCTTAAGGCATAAACTGATGGAGAAGGAACAGCCCGCTTGGCTATTTTTTCGCTTCTCAGGAACATGGCTAAAAATAAAGTAAAGGAGAATACGAAAATGGTTAATTTTTGGACATTGATTTTCGGCACCCTCAGCTGGGTTGTGGTGGAAAGTCTGCTTTACAACCCGATGCATAAGTGGGGCAAGTTTTGGGCGAAAGAATCAGGAATGGCAGAGAAGATGGACGGTCAGCAGATGACGACCGGTGACATGCTCTTTACCTTTGGCGGCACGATTGTTGGTGGGATTCTCTTATCGGCAGCGACCTATCAAGTCGTCTATTGGTTTGCCACATTCGATCATGATGGTTGGCTGATGACCTCCTTGCAAGTCGCTTGCTTATTGTGGCTAGGGGTGTATGGGGTCGCCACCTTCGTGATGGCTGTTTACTCGGGACAGTCCCGTAAATTAGTTGGGCTGCACCTTGTGAATGGGTTTCTAGGAGTGATCGTTTTAGGGCTTGTTGTCGGACTAATTGGACAATAGGCAGCGATCATATCCCAGCGAGAACGTTCAAAGATCTCAACGAATCAATCCTAAAGAAAGCCGATCTTGTCTCGACAAGGTTGGTTTTTTTGCGCGTGAAATTAATCTCACTATAAAAAAAAGCTATAAAAGCAAATTGTTTATGCTATACTGAAAATAACTAAATTTGACAGGAAACACAAACCCACGGGTTTGCGAAAAATCATGAAAGAAGGAAACTTAGGGAAAACGAGGAGGGGAAAAATGAAAACGAAAAGCAAGTTAGGTAGAAGAATGTTTGCTACCGTTTGTTTGGCGGTGCTATTTTTTTTGGCAAGCTGCAGCCGCGCAGGGGTTGACTCTGCAGCTGCAAATCAAGTATTGACCAATAGCAACAGTCATCAACAATATGCTTTGTATCTATTTGAAGATGGAAGGATCACTGTCAATAAAACGCTGAGTTTTTTGGTCGATCCGAATCAGGAACCTGCGGACTTGGTAGAAGAACAAGAGGCGCAATTAGTGCAGATCAACGAAACACTGCAAGCAGAGTTTCCCAAAAGCAAAGCACTGACTGCGGCAGACATCGGCACTATGCACACCTTTGAAGTGACAAATGCCCAAGTGATCATTGATCAAGAGAAAAAGGAAGTGCGCATGACTGGCGATGATTTTGAGAAAGTATTCAAAATGGTGGACAACAATGACAAGCGTCTGATCGATGATGAACAAAACGAGTACGAGTTTTCTTACGATGAGAAATAGCAAGTGATAAAAAAGCAGCTGCCTCCGACGAGACAACCACTTTAGACTGCAGACAAACCTTAGACAAAAATGAGGTTTGTTTTTTTTCGTTGCAAAATATTAGTGACTATTACGGAAAACATTTTGCGCAAGGAGTAAGTCCGCGACTTTGCGCTTCTGCTAAAGTGGCAGGCGTGTAGGTACCGTTGCCGCATTTTCTCGTATGATATTTCGAACCTGTTGGTGTAACGAGGACCGACGTTTGGGCTTGATTGCTAGCAGCGACTGGCTGACTTTGTTCTGGCACAGCGGCGGCTGCCTGCCGTTCTTCCTCCGCCTTGGCTTGAGCGGCTGCTTGTTCGTTGGCAGCGATCGTTTGCGCCACTGTTTTTGTTCGAGTAGCTAATTCCTCATCGGGGGTCTTGAGACGAGCGACAGCATCTTCTGCACGAGCAAGGGTATCTTTTGTCGGCTCCGCCTCTGCCGCTTCCACCGCTTGGACAGCTTCTGCAACGAGGGCTTCTGCTTCTTTCTCAGAAATCTTAGTTTCTACAGTGGATAACCGACTTTCAAACGTTTCCTTGTTCAACACTGCTTGTGCGACCAATTCTTTTGCCTGATCGAAATCCTTGCGCTCAAGAGAAGCTTCAGCGGTATCAAGGGCTTTGCCGATGGCAAGGTGTTCTTCAACTACAGCTAGCCGGGTAGCAAAATTTTCGTAGGTTTTACTTAAAGCATGAATCAGCGTCACGGCTTCGTCATAATTCTTTTGGTTTGGCTGGGTTTCGGCAAGCGCCAGTGCCGTCTCAGCTTTTTCCAGTGCTGCTTGTTCTTGTCTTTCAGCTTGTAAATTCGCTAGAAATGCGCGAGAAGGTTTGACGGTGACGACTTCTTCTTTGGCGCTTCCACCCATTGAGGCTTGGAGAGTAAATTCCTGTTCCTCTTCATCTTCAAGTTGCACGGTGTAAGAAAATGTTTCGTCCGCCAGCGAAACCTCCACCCCGTTGATCGTCAGTTGCGCTTCTGGGTTGGTTTGACCCGTAATCGCCGCTTCGCCTTGTTCGTTGGTAACCAGTTCTGCTTCATCTACGTGAAGCTCCGGTGTTGCTGCTGGAGTCATTAGTGCTCCGCCAATCAATAAGAGAAAACCACCCATAAAAATAACGATTTTGTTGCGAAGCGACTTTTTCTTGATCAAACTAAGAACAAAAAAGATTCCGCTTACAACCATTGTCAAAAAACCAACAACAAAAATAAATATCCCCATACTTTTTTCCATTTCCTTTCTTGTGAATAATTTAATTATAACATTTTTACTAACGTATCCGCCATCAATAACCGGCTAGCAAGGGTTGCTGAACGTATGGAGGGAGTTCAACTAGCAAACCAATAGATTTTTATCAATAATAAATAGATTTACGGAAATTTTTATTATAAAATGATGTAGAAAGGTTTTTTTTCGTTTGTATTTGCTTTTTTTGCTAAACAGCTCTTGGTCCTAATACACGTATTTACTTCATTACTAGAAAAAGACGCTTTGAACAAACGGATGAAATCGAGCAAATACCTGCAAACAAGCGGCTTTCCCCAAATAACACCATAAAAAAGACATTCCCCCTCATGTGCAACTAAGCCACTTCATTGATAAGAAAATCAGTATGTGCAAAAGGAGTAGCAATGAAAATCACACAAATCCAATGTCCCAGCTGCTTGGGTCAGTTAACCGTTGACTGGGAGACAGGAAAAGCAGTCTGCCAGTATTGCTTAACTAAGTCAGTCCTACAGTCGCCGCCAAAACAAACGCAAGAAGCTTCGAATGAACAGGCTCCCGTAGTTTTTCAAAAAGTCAAAGAAGGGTTTTATTCGTTTGCCTTTAATGAAGACGAGGTAGCAAATGCCTTGAAAAAATGGCTGATCCAACAGGAATCAGTTCCTGAGGACATTATCGTTCATCTTGAAGTCAGCGAGGTAAAACGATATTTTATTCCGATTTATGAATTTCAGGTGACCTATACGATGCACTGGGAGGGGGCCTTTGGCTACGATACCCATTCCATTGCATGGGCAGGCTCGCATACGACCACGTGGGAAAAGAAGCGAGGCGACCATTCAGGTGAGACGGTTATATTCTATCAATGCGGCAGTTCGGAGGTGATCGAACAAGAAATTCCTCAGAGCTTTGAGGTCAATGATGAAATGAAAAGAAAACCGCACTTTAATACCGATCAAAAGGAATTTCAACAGCTAGTCTCAGCACATGCTATTCATGTTTTTCCCTTTGATATTGAGCAAGAGCAGGCGCTCTTTGGTTCTGAAAAACAAGCGGAATTGAGAGCTCATGCGAATGCGGTGATCCAGAAGAAAGAATCTGCCGATCATCTAAAAGAGCTGCACCTAAATCTTTCCCTGATCAGCTGTGCTACAGAAGAGCTCTACTTTCCCCTGTATATGGGCACCTTCAAGTACCAAGAGCAATCCTTTGAATTTGCGATCGACGGCAAAGATCCTGACCGAATGAAGCTGCCGATTATCCCACAGTGCCAAGCTACCTATCAAACGGTTGCGAATTTTTCAAAAGCTCGTAAGGTTTTTGGCTGGTCCTCCGTACTCTTTTTTACGTTAGGTGTGATCCTGATGATCTTGGCGCTATTCATTTCTGAATGGCTTCCTCTAGGAAGAGTATTTAGGGCTGTCATAGGGGGAATTGTCATGAGTTCCCTGCCAACTGCAGTTTATTGGGTAGTATCGGGGATAGTGTTGCACTTTCTAAAAGAACAGTACCTCAAAACAGTCCAAAAATTTAGAGATGAGCTCCAAAGAGAATTATTAGGTAAGAAAACTGGGACAGCTTTTTTAGCAAACTACGAGAAGCGTGGAAAGCATCTTGCAAGAATGAGGAAATTTTATGAATGGCTCGATACGCTCGCTTATGTGGTCGTGGTCGTTATCCTTATTTGGAACATTCTTCGGTTTCTTTGATAAACCATCTTGTTGAAAAGAAAAAACGATTCATAAAAAAGGAGAAAAAATGAAAATCACCCAAATCCAATGTCCCAGCTGTCTGGGACGTCTAGAAGTTGATTGGGACTCAGGGAAAGCAGTCTGTCAGTATTGTTTAAATGAGCTGTTGATCAAACCGGAACAAAAAAACCAGGAACAAACAAAACAAGTCGTCTCGCTTAAAGAGTTGCCACACATTCAAGGGACTGTCAAAGAAGGGTTTTATCCGTTTGCCTATGATGAAAAGGCATGTGAAGCGGCGTTAAAAAATAAACTAGCATGGCAAGAGACCATCTCGGAAAGTATCTTTTTTGAGCTAGAGATGGTTCATCTAAAACGTGTATTTATCCCGATGTATTACTTTCAAATTGCTTATGATGCTCAAGTGAGAGGGAGCTATGTCCACGAGGAACAGCAGAGGGGGAGTGGGCGCATTACTGCCGATATTTCTTTACATAACAGCGGGAACACAACAATTTTCAATGAATATTTCCCTACGGATACCCAAAAAGAAGCGGATTACAGTATCAATGGTAAGCTGCCGCTGCATCTTCAAAAAGGAGCCGCCTATTGCACGGATATGCAGCAGTTTTCGGCACTTAGCCAAGGCGCTCAGGTGCTGCCCTTTGATATTTCCAGAGAAGCGGCACTCTCTGATACCCATCTAATGGAAGTCTTTGAAGCAAAAGCCAAAGACCATTTGGTGGGAGCAGATGTTGCCAATGAGGTTCAACTGACTCTTTTTCCGAAACAATGTGATACGGAAAAACTGTATTTTCCTTATTACATTGGCGAATTCAAATACGGAAACCAAACCTATTCTTTCGTGGCTGATGGCACCGATGCTGAACGTCTCTTTCCAACCCAGCTTCCTGAATGTGAACAGCTGGTGCAAGTGAAGAAAAGTTTTTCCAAAACCAGCAGGATCCTTGGAAATTCTTTCTGTATATTTTTATTGTTAGGTATGCTTTCAGGAACGTTCTTGAATCTTTTTTTTGGTGGATTTTTAATGCCTGCCGTTGCCTTTAGTCTGATTGTTTCAGCGGTCATCTTGCTGATTGCTTGTGTCGTGACTTGGTATTTCTTGCTCGTACCAGAGGTCAAGTTTTTCTCAGAGTACGGCAAATTCAAAGCAGAACTTTCTCAGGCATTGAGTCAATCGGATGCATCAGCAACTGCAGTGAAGAAAGCTTTTGAAACGCGTAGGAAGAAACTCGTCCGACAGACAGTATTTTACAGCAGTCTGGAAAACATGGCGTATGAATTCGCCTTGATCCTTTTTTTAACATTCCTGACTTGGTATTTCGGTTTTTATGGCATATCGCTTCTAGTGCTGCTGGCGTTTTTCAGCTGGAATACGATCCGTATCTTTACCACGGATAGCTCCGATACCTGTATCGAAACGAAAGGATGATTCAATGGATATTATTCCGATTCAATGCCCCCACTGCTTAGGAGAACTAGAAGTCAATTGGGACGCTGGCACGGCGATTTGTCTGTATTGTCGTGGGAAAATGGTGATCAAACGGTCCTTCGATCCTACCAAAAGCCCGCATGCCAATCCTATGACAGCAAAACAGCTTTCGTTGACGCACCTTGCTGTTTTGCTGAAGAAAATCAGTCAATCAGCTGCTGCCAACCAAACGATGGATCCTCTTCCCCTGGGAAACTCCTCAGCGGCAGGGGGTTCAAGTAATCACAAGCAGTCAAAGCAAGCGGCAATGAATCAGACGTCTTTGATTCAGCGGGCGCCACGCGATCCAGTCAAGGAGCGACAAACTCGTTTGAATGCTTTTTTGCAAGAGCAAAATTTTTTGTTCTATTTTTCTGGAGAAAGACAAGTGCTACCAAGGCAATGGCAAAGACAAGTCCTCGCTAGTTTTCAAGTGCCTGAAACGGAGACCCCTCTTGCGTTGCTAACGTCAAAGATGACTGGCAAGCAAGCGAATGCGGGACTGCTTTTTGGCGTTGAACGAGTGTATTTGTGCACGTACGAAAAGAAAGAAAAACGAATAGTCAGTTTTTCCTGGAGTGTTTGGAAAAACCTCGGTTTTGAGGTCCAGCATAAAATGTTTAGTAGCTTTTTGGTGATTCAACAGGAATATCGTGTTCCTCTTCAAGCATTGGGCTTTGCGACCCAATCATTTTTGCAAGAATTACAGCAGTTGCTGCAAGAGTGGGAGACTGGCTAGTGCTGAGTATCGATGAAATCAAATAGGGAATCAATTTATTGGTCAAAAAAACAAAGAGAGCGTCGCAAACAGCGGCGCTCTCTTTCACTTCATGTGGTTTCCAACTCAGCATTGTTGGTCTCTGTTAAATACTCGGCTTCATCGTTTAAAAGACTGGCCGTCGTTCGCAGCGTGTCGTAAGAATGCAAAACGGCAGCGAGACTTTTTTGCGAATCACTGATTTTCATAGTCGTCGACTCGGTACTATCTAACACGACTAAGGCTTGTTGGTTGATGGCTTGCATGGTTGCGGCAATGGTTTGGGTCAACTGCTTGGTCTGTTCGGCTAATTTTTGCATTTCATCGGCAACTACCCGAAAGCCAGCTGCTTGTTCGCCGATCCGTGCTGTTTCGATGGAAGCGTTGAAGGATAGCAGTTTGGTTTGTTGTGCAATGCGGTCGATGTCATGCAGCACCGCTGTCACCTGTTGGCTATCCATTTCTAAGGCATGGGTCGTTGCTTGATTTTGATCAGACAGCCGTTTGACTTGCGCCAAGTTCTCTGACAAATGATCGACTTGCTGATGCCCGTTGGCAGAAAGTCGTGTCAGGGAAGCAGCACTTTCTTGCACTTTTTTGATAGTGACCGCTAAGGCTTGTTCTCTTTGGGTAATGTCAAAAGCGATTTTGACGACGTTGACGACTTCTTGCTGCTCATCGAGGACGGGGAAGTAGATTCCTTCTAAAATCAGTTTTTCTCCTTGTTTGTTTTTTCGGATGATTTTGTCTTGAAACCGTTGCTTTGAGTACAGCAGTTGATTCCAAAAAGCTTGGTAATCCGTACTGGCAGCATAATGGTCAAAACAAAAGGTCCGATGCGGCAAGCCAATGATTTCTTCTTGGCTGTACCCTAGGATATCAGTCATGTTGGCATTGGCGAAAACAACTTCTTTTTGCGGATCAAAGACTATGACAGCGAGTTCTTGAAAAATAGCAGCGAGCAGACGGTTATTTTGTGTTTCATCTAATGTGAATTTCATACGTACTTACCTACGCCTTTCAGTTTTTTGGGAAGTTTACACAGCGAGTGTCTTACAGTTATCGGTCATGAAGGCAAGGCAGTTAAGAGTGCAAAAACCACCTTTTTTGTCGAACAAAATGCCTGGAAGCAGAAGGAAGCAAGATTCTTTGCATCAGAATGACTTGGTGGTACCCTTAAGGTCAACACGAACGATTTCAAACAAAAGGAGAGAATCGTATGACAGATAGAATTTCGTTGGAAAAAGCAGCCGTTGAATTTAGTGAGGCAAATGCACCGCACCCACGGATCTATGAATTACCGCCAGAAGAAGGGCGCGCACTATTGGAACAAGTCCAAGAGTCACCCGTCAATAAATTGGCGGTTGAGATAGAAGATCAGACCGTAGATACAGGCGAATGGGGGACCATCAATGTTCGTTTTGTTCGTCCTGAAGGAAATCATGCGATTCTCCCTGTCATTTATTATCTCCATGGCGCGGGCTGGGTCTTCGGCAGTGCCGCGACTCATGATAAATTGATCCGTGAATTGGCGGTACGAACCAACTCGATCGTCATTTTTCCTGAATATAGTCGTTCACCAGAAGCAAAATACCCAACGGCGATCGAACAAAATTATGCGGTCTTGCAGCAATTACCGGGATTTGTCGATGTCAAAGGCTTAGACCTTAGCCGTTTGACCGTGGGTGGTGATTCCGTAGGTGGGAACATGGCGACCGTTATGACCTTGTTGACGAAAGCCCGTGGCGGCATTCCGATCGCACAGCAATTATTGTTCTATCCTGTGACAGATGCCCGCTTTGATACGCCTTCGTATGAAGCATTCGGCGAAAACTATTTTCTGACCAAAGAAGGGATGCAATGGTTCTGGGATCAATACACGACGGATGAAACACAGCGGAATCAAATTACCGCTTCTCCTTTACGAGCGACCAAAGAGGAGTTAGCCGATCTGCCACCAGCGTTGATCATTACAGGGGAAGCAGATGTCTTGCGGGATGAAGGGGAAGCCTATGCGCAGCATTTACGAGCAGCTGGCGTGGAAGTTACCCAAGCACGTCTGCAAGGAATCATCCATGATTTTGTGATGGTCAATGCGATGGATCAGACCCAAGCTGCACGAGCGGCCATGACACTGGCTGTCGGTTGGCTGACGGAAAAAAATGTCCCAGCAGAATAAAAAACCGACAAAAGAAGCTTCTTTTTAGAGGTGTTCTGATACAGTAAAGGATTTATGGGGTGGAGCGATCCACTCCTTTTTTTGTCGGAAAAATGGAAAGACATACACCTGCAGTCTGAAGCAGATGCAAACGCTCTCTAAAAAACTACGTTTTTATAGTACAGATATTAATGAGTGTTTTTCGTTTATAAATAAATAGAAAGTGCTATTATATGTATTGTGATTAATACAGTTTTCGAAAAGAGGTAATACAGTGAGCGCAAAAGGATCAGAAATCATTGTTGAAAGTTTAGAAAATCATCGGGTGCCTTATATCTTTGGGATTCCCGGTGCAAAAATCGATGGCGTATTTGATGTGTTGAGTGATCGGGGACCAGAGTTGATTTTGGCGCGACATGAACAAAACGCGGCATTTATGGCACAAGCAATCGGTCGCCTGACAGGAGAGCCAGGAGTCGTCATTGCGACAAGTGGACCAGGAGCCAGTAATTTAGCGACTGGGTTGGTCACGGCAACTGCCGAAGGTGATCCCGTCCTGGCACTAGCAGGACAAGTGAAGCGTTCTGACCTTTCAAAATTGACCCACCAAAGCATGAATAATGCGGCATTGTTTGCGCCGATCACGAAATTCAGCAGTGAAGTCCAAGATCCTGAAACCCTTTCTGAAAGTATTGCCAACGCCTTTCGCATCGCAAAAACAGCGAAAAAAGGGGCGAGCTTTTTATCCATTCCTCAAGATGTGACGGACGGAACCGTTCAAGGGGCAGCGATCAAACCACTATCTTCGCCTAAATTAGGCAGTGCCGATGCAGAAGATATCCAGGCACTCGTCGATCGGATCAAAGAAGCCAAACTGCCTGTCTTACTCTTAGGAATGCGGGCTTCAGGCGTGAAAGAAACACAAGCGATTCGTCATTTAGTTGCAAAAACTGGGTTGCCTGTCGTAGAGACCTTCCAAGGCGCTGGGATCATTTCTCGTGAATTAGAAGAGCATTTCTTTGGCCGCGTCGGCTTGTTCCGCAATCAGCCTGGTGATATGCTGTTGAAACGCAGCGACTTAGTGATCGCTGTGGGGTACGACCCGATCGAATACGAAGCTCGCAACTGGAATGCGGAAAAAGATGCCCGCGTGATCGTCATCGATGAAGTACCGATGGAGATCGATCCATTTATGCAGCCAGAAGTTGAACTGATGGGCAGTATCGCGAAAATTATTGAACAACTATCAAAAGCCATCGATCAGTATCACTTGACCGAAGACGCTCAAAACTATTTAACGACGCTGCAAACCAAACTCAATGAAAAACCAGCGGATGTCGAAGGCAGCAACAATACCTTGCATCCCCTGGAAATCATTGATGCTTTGCAACAAGAAGTGACCGATGACATGACGGTGACGGTGGATGTCGGCAGCCACTACATTTGGATGGCCCGTCATTTCCGCAGTTATGAGCCACGGCATCTGCTCTTTAGTAATGGCATGCAGACTTTAGGGGTAGCTTTGCCATGGGCGATCGCGGCAGCGCTCGTGCGACCAAATACTCAAGTGATCTCTGTATCTGGCGATGGTGGCTTCTTGTTTTCTGCCCAAGAGTTAGAAACAGCCGTCCGTTTGAAACAAAACATCATTCACTTGATTTGGAATGACGGTACCTACAATATGGTGAAATTCCAAGAAGAAATGAAATATGATCGTGCTTCTGGGGTTGATTTTGGACCAGTTGATTTCGTGAAATATGCCGAAGCGTTTGGTGCCAAAGGCTTACGGGCAACCACCAAACAAGAATTGATGGCAGCCATCGAAGAAGGCTTTGCAACGGATGGTCCAGTGATCATTGATATCCCTGTGGATTATTCAGACAATGCCGATCTTGGCAAAACGATCCTACCTGATCAATTTTATTAAGACCAAAGGAGCATCAAGATGAAAGTGAAAAACAAAAGTTATTTATATCAGCATGGCACCCTAGGTGGGTTGATGCAGGATTTAATGGATGGCACGGAGCAAATCGGAAAAATGCTTGAATATGGCAATTTTGGGATTGGTACTTTGGCTGGTTCCAATGGTGAAGTGATTATTTTAGATGGTGAAATCTACCATGTAGACGAGTCGGGCAAGGTACAAGTGCTCCAAGGAAATGAAGGAACCCCCTATGCGGCAGTCGTTGATTTTTCTGCGGCGAAGCACCTGCAGGTCAGCCAAGAAATGACCGATGAAGAAGTGAAAAACCACGTCCTGACAGAAGTCAGTCCGAATTTGTTTTCCGCTGTCAAGATTCATGGGGTATTTACCAAGATACACGTCCGCGTTGCCCCAAAGCAAGAAAAACCGTACCCAAAATTCATTGAGATCATCCAGCATCAGCCGGAATTTCAAGCAGAAGATATCAGCGGCACGATCGTCGGGTTCTTTACCCCGTTGTTGTTCCACGGTGCTGCGGCCGCCGGTTTCCATTTGCATTTTATTAGTGATGATCGCACATTTGCTGGTCATGTCTTAGACTTTGAAGTGGCAGCTGGTGAAGTCGAATTGATGGAACTAGCCGAATTTCGTCAGCATTTTCCTATCGACAACCAAGACTACTTGCAGCGGGAGATCGATGTCGCAAAAATCGCCAAAGATATTGAAGCTGCCGAATAAGTAGCAGGCAGCAAAAAATAATTGATCGCCAGTAGAGTGGTCTCGGATCGAATGGAACGCAAAGCAGCAGTGAAGCCAACGCTTCACTGCTTTTTTGTGCTTCCTTTTATTCATGAGGCTTGCTGCAAAACCTGGATACTTCGATAGAAAAATTGGGAAATGGTCAAAAATCTGAATTAATTCTTATTTCCGAGCAAATAAATTGATATATTTTAAGAATAATGATAATTTTTGTACTAATTAGAAGTATTTTGTTGAGAGTAATTGCACTTGACTGATTTTATAGAGAAAAGAGGAAAGATATGAAAAAAAAGTTGACGACTGCGCAAGGAGCCAGTGTAGCGGATAACCAGAATTCTTTGACGGCGGGGCGCCGTGGACCAGTGTTGATTCAAGATGTCCATTTGCTAGAAAAACTGGCACATTTTAATCGTGAGCGGATTCCCGAACGGGTCGTTCATGCGAAAGGTGCGGGGGCTCATGGGGTCTTCCGAGTAACAAACGACGTAACGATGTACACGAAAGCGGCATTTCTTTCAGCCATCGGGAAAGAAACGGAGATGTTTATTCGCTTTTCAACGGTTGCCGGAGAACTAGGGTCTGCGGATACGTTGCGCGATCCTCGGGGGTTTGCGGTTAAATTTTACACGGAAGCGGGGAATTATGATCTCGTGGGCAATAATACCCCGATTTTCTTTATTCGTGATCCGTTGAAATTTCCTGATTTTATCCATACCCAAAAAAGAGACCCGCGAACGCACTTGAAAAATCCAGAGGCGGTGTGGGATTTTTGGTCCCATTCACCGGAATCCCTCCATCAAGTCAGCCTGTTGATGGGGGATCGGGGCTTACCGGCAACCTTTCGTCATATGCATGGGTATGGGAGCCATACATTCGCTTGGCTCAACGCAGAGGGAGAACGCTTTTGGGTGAAATATCATTTTCGGACGGATCAAGGCATTATGAACATGAGTGCGGCACTCGCAGCAGAACTTGCGGGAAGCAATCCTGATTATCATATTGAAGATCTATATAAAGCGATTGAGGCAAAGGAGTATCCTTCTTGGACACTCTATGTTCAAATCATTCCCTTTGAAGAAGGTTGGTCAGCTGCCGTCAATCTTTTTGATGTGACCAAAACAGTCTCACAAAAAGACTATCCGCTCATTGAAGTGGGACGAATGACTTTGAATCGCAATCCAGAGAACTATTTCAACGAAGTCGAGCAAGTCACTTTTTCACCGGGCAATATCGTTCCAGGGATTGATTTTTCTCCGGACAAACTATTGCAAGGTCGGCTGTTTGCTTACGGTGATGCGCATCGTTATCGAGTTGGACCCAACAGCAGCCAGTTGCCGATCAATGCGCCAAAAGCGCCTGTCCATAATCACCAACAGGACGGTTTCATGAATACCAAAACGAATTCTTCAGGGATCAATTATGAACCGAACAGTTTCGATGGCATCAAAGAAAACCCGCATGCCAAGGGCATCCACTATTCGTTAGAAGGAGAGATCGGTTCCTTTGATTACGATGAAGACTATTATAGCCAAGCAGGTGATTTTTATCGTTTGCTCTCAGAAGAAGAACGAACACGTTTAATTCAAACGATTGCGGGAAGTTTGGGACAGGTTCAAAATCAACAGATCAAAGAACGGCAGGTCATGCATTTTTACCGTGCGGACCCAGAATACGGCAGACGAATCGCTGAAGCGATCGATGTGAACATTTAAGAAAGGAGGAAAAAGAATGTTACTTTTACATGTAGTTTTTGGTCTTTTATCTTTTGTCGGAGCAATGATGCTGGGGGTGGCCTTTAAAGGGCAGCTGCGAGAGCTTTCAAGGCTTCAGCAATGGGCAGTCGGTTTGAGTTATACGGGCACGCTGTTGACGGCGATTTTGGGGATCTTGTCTGCATCTTCTCATCCAATCATCGTACTCATGACCCTCGTAGGCGCACTGGCTTTTACGAAACGGACATTTTTAAGTGCAGATCAATCCAAAGAGCAATGATTGCTGATAGTAGCAGCGTAGAAGGAAAAAGCGTACTTGATTCATTGGAAAAGTCCCATATAAAACTGCTTCCACTAAAAAAGAACAGCTTTATATGGGAGGATTAGTCAGGCGTTCGTTTAAAGGCGACAAGGAAATATCAATTCTCTTTCTTTGGAGAAGCGGCGTGAATGATTGGAATTACTACGTATTATCAAGAACGACCAACCGCAAAATTCTCGGATTGATTCGATTCAAAAGATAATTCCAATCGGCAGCGTCGGGTATTGATTTTAATAAGACACTTTCAACATCCAGTAAGTATTCAGTGGCGTATTCGGAGTAGTTAGTAATGAGAAAATTAATGTTTTTTTCTTTTAAATACTCGTGGGAGAGTTCGTTTGAATCAGGGTAGTACATTTCATGATAAACGCCAAGATATTTTCGGATAATACTTTCAGCGTACTCACAAACATACTCGTTACCTTCAAAAATAACAGCTATAGTTCTCCGCGTGCCCCAATTCTCTTCAATGATGGCTTCCATGTGGAAGGTGAGACTTGCACAAAAATCATCCAAATGGTCGAAAGAATAGAGTGTTTTCACAAGAGGATGTGAGAGCAAAAACTGGCGATTTTTTTTATATTCAGCCGCAAATTTCTCTTTGACGAAAGCATTCAAATCATCGATGTTGACGTTCATCGTTGGCGATAACAACTCACGAAGCTTGAAAATAGTAAAGAATGACTCTAACCAAAGCAAATCTTTTTGTTCATCAAAGCTGTTGCCGCGATTTTGGGCATAGAAATCAGCAGTGATTTGTTTGATCGCGGGCCAGTGGTTATAGTTAAGACAAAACGCTTTGCTTGTTTCTAGATCGGTGTTGAGTTTGCGACGACAAATGATGCAAGTCAGAAGATAGATTGCTTCTTCTTGAGGAAACTCAAAGGTAAAATAACGCTGGATAATCTTTTTAAGGTCCTCATAATTTGAAAGTAAACCATTTTTTTTAACTAACTCGCTTAGTTCTGGAGAGGGGGCAGCAAGTAAACCGCGTTTGCTGCGCTCCACGCTAATATAAAGGATATAAGCAAAATAAGAAAACGAAGAGCTCTGTAAGGCCTTCGTTTCCAAAAGGTCAGTGATTTCCATCACCGCATCTTGTACATGGATCGAGGGAAATAACGTGTGGACATTAATGTCAGACTCGTAGTAAAAAAGACAGAAAAATTTTCGTATATCGATCTCCGAACCTGCCAAAGAGACGGGATCCGTTTTTATTTTTAAACCGAAAGGGGATAAAAATGGCTGTATTTTCCGGAAGTAGCTGATCAGCGCTTGTTCAGAAATATTAAGCGTTAAGCTCCAATCAAAGAGGGTTTGCTGCTCATCATAAAAAATACTTTCTAAAATCTGGAAAATCGGTTCATCTTTTATCAGTTCTTGCTTTTGCTTTCGATACCTATCATGATCGATTTCTTCAAAAAGATACCCGATTTTTGCTGTATGGATCGCCATAGCCCCTTTAAAATACTCTCGCAAGCTAGCAATGTCAGTAATCAACGTACGCGTACTGCTCTCGGTCACTTCAGCGAGTTCTCCCAGTGTACGGGAGGGACTTTTCTCAAATTCATTCAACAATTGCAGCCAGCGAATCAACGTACGATTTCGCATGAATTTTAATTGAAATGTTTTCATGTCAGCCTCCGAAAAATAAGTTTAAATAATTATAGCATAATCATTTACACAGAGAATGAAACGTTCAACTGTTAGGCGTTCTTGCCACAGTGCCTTGAAGGCTCTGACTACCAGCAGAACATTTCCGGGAATATCAATCGTTCACGGTAAGTATAGCAAGGACCTGAGAAACCAATTGCCAAAAATCATACATAAACTTGAGAAAACGAAGCGCTAATAGAAAGGCTCCAAACGCTAGATAAAAAGCTAATGAAGCAAGAAAAGACGATAAAAACACAGTTTTTCAACTGGCAGTTGCCCATTTGAAAAACTGTGTTTTTTTCTGATGACGCCAGAGGATCTTAGGCAACAGAAAGAAAAAGCTGCAACCCAGACTCGATAACGAATTGGATGCAAAACGTGATCCTTTACCAGTAGACCCATTCTTCCAACAACTCGTTCTCTTTGACAAGCACGGGAGTCATTTGCTTGAGTCGAAAAAACGAAGCGTAGTATAATAAAAGAGAATTGATATTTATTTACTATTTGGATGACAACATGTTTTTTTGATAGAGGTTGTTAAGTGAAAAAAGGAGAGAAAGGAAATCGCCTATGAAGCATTCGCAAAAAGGGGTAGCGCTTCTTTTGGTTTGCGGACAACTTTTAGCTGGTGTGCCAGTTTCAGCTGCGGTTGTTGCATCGGAAGGTACGATCGTTGCCCAAACATCAGAAACAGCTGCACAAGAAAGTGACAGTAGCAGCACAGCAGGGACGGTTGAAGAAACTGCTCCAGCAGGGGAAGGACAAGTGTCCGATTCGGAGCAAGGATCGGCACCTGTAGAAAGTGTACCAGAAGGATCTGAGACAGCGCCGGAGGGAACAGAGCAAACCGAAGAACCAACCCCAGATCCCCAACCGACGCCAGAACCGAAACCAGAGCCGAAACCAGAGCCAGAACTACCGAGTAAGCCAGAGCCTTCTCAGCCAGAAGAACCAACCCCAGCACCGAAACCAGAAAAACCAACGAAGCCTGAAGCGCCCAAACCTGAGACGCAGCCAGAGAAGCCCCAACCGTCAGAACCTGTAGAAACGCAACCGACACCAGAAGCAAACAGTGATGCAAGTCAAGAAACACCGGCGGCTGTGTCTCCGATCATACCACCAAGTACCCAAGCACCAAGCGGGCCAAGTCAATCCGATCCTATAACGCAGCAAGGTAGCGAAACGAGCTTGACGGTCACACCAGTAAAAGAAGTGTGGGATTTTATCCAAGAAATCGGCGAAGATGCCCGAGATATTGGCTTGAAAAATGATTTGTACGCTTCTGTCATGATTGCACAGGCTATTTTAGAATCAGGTGGCGGTCAAAGCAGATTGAGTCAGGCGCCGTACTTCAATCTCTTTGGTATCAAAGGAACCTATCACGGACAGGGTGTTGCCTTTCGGACACAAGAAGATGATGGTTCGGGAAATCACTATACGATCACGGCAACGTTCCGCCAATATACTGGGTACAAAGAGTCATTGATGGACTATGCTCGTTTGTTGAAAGAAGGGGTCGGACAACAGTCTGATTTTTATAAAGGTGTATGGAAATCAGAAGCGGCTTCTTATCAAGAAGCTGCCCATTATTTGACTGGTCGGTATGCCACTGATACCGCGTATGATCAAAAGCTGACCGCATTGATCGAAGCCTATGCGTTGACCCGTTATGATCAGAAAAAACCTGATGTGACCGCAAGTGAGACGTATCTTTTTCCTGTTGAAAAAGCCGTTGTCACTTCTACTTTTGGCCCACGTTGGGGAAGCTTTCATCGGGGCGTTGACTTTGCCGCAGCGTTTGGGACACCCATCATGGCGAGTCAATCTGGAACGGTCATCCGTTCAGAGTTTCATCCTTCTTGGGGGAATTATGTAGCGATTCTCCATGAGGACGGGATGACGACACTCTATGCTCACAATCAACAGAACCTTGTGAAGGTTGGTCAACAAGTGGAACAAGGAGAAACGATTGCGCTCATGGGTAGTACGGGCAATAGCACAGGCGCACACCTGCACTTTGAAGTCAGTGCATCGCCTAGCTTGAGCCAAGCGAAATTGGTCGATCCAATCGCTTTTCTAACAAAATAAGGATTGCCGAAAAGAGAGTATCGTGGATACTTTCTTTTTTTGTCTTTTTCCAGCAATTTTTTGGGAGCAACGATTTTAATTTTTTTTTCATGAAAACCGAAAAAATGTTTAAAAAAATCGTGCATAGATTCTTTATAATTTTCACATAACCGTAACAGTTGCTAATCCATAAACTGGCGTGAACAGATCGGTCAGCCAGCAGCACAAATGGTAGGTTCGAATGCTATTGATGATGAGCGGAGAAGCAAAATCGTTACAGTTATTACCCCTACGAATAAAAACTTGCTAACGAAGTAGGGGAGCGAATAATCAGGAAGTGCATCAATTATAAGTCTACTCCTTTTTTTCTAATCAGTATTGATCGTTGAAAAGAACTAACAAGAAATGATTAACCATAAAAAAGTAGAAGAGATAAATGAGCTGCTCTTTTTTTCTGTTAAACGAAAAGAATGTTTTACACAGTGATGCATAAAATAAAAAAAGAGGGGAACATTTTATGAGAATAAATAAAACGGATTTTGAGGCAGTGATGGCCAATAGCGAATTTTTAGACTATTACTGTCAATTATTTGAACAAAACGGTGAACGATCCGTCACAGATAAGCAATTAGAAAAATTACACTATTTGATTCAAAAGCAGGTGGCACTAACGATTCAAAAGAATGCGAGATATTCCTTTTTTACACAAACATACAAGCTGCCGCAAACACTCGTAAAGGATTACCAACTGTTAGCGGAATGTACCGAGAGGCTTTCAAAAATAGAAATGGATCAGTTGATACCCAAACAATTTATTGAACAGGACTTTAATGTGCAGATGAAAAAAGTAAGTCAAGAAACGCAATATGAACAGCTTTTAAACATCATGACAGACACATTTAGACAAATAAAGAAAACATAGGTGATTTTCAACATAGCAGTTTTTTTCAAAATGAAGCAAATAATACAAAGAATTTTCTTATTCCTTAAGCAGAATCTGATGAAAGTAAAAGCGAAATCCTTGCACTATTTTTAATAGCCGATAAAATAATTGTTATAAGACAGTAGTCTGGACACAACGCTTTTTTTCATCAGTCTATGAAAAAACCGATTTTTTATGTAGGATGAAAACCGATATAATGAGACTGCTTAGGCGCCTTTCATGCGTAAATTAGCCGCAAAAAAGAAATTCTTAGTAAGGAGCTTATGTTTGAAAAATTTTCAATTGAGTTTTGTCACAAGCAAATCGACCGTCCGATGGCTGCAGATTCTAAGTGAATTTGAAAAAAATGAAATTTGCAGTGCCAGCCATTTGGCTGAAGTAACAAGTAGTACTACAAGGACGATTGGCAAAGACATCAGTCAGATTAATGATTATTTCTGTGGGTTGATCCTGATCACTTCCACCAATCAAGGCTATTCGTTTGAACTATTTGATTATTCACAGTATGAAAAGAAAAAAGCCTCGCTTTTAGCGAATGAACCGCTCTTTATTTTATTGGAAAATATTTTTATTGGAGAGTTAAAGACGATCGATGAGTGGGCGGACTGCTTGTTTTTATCCAAGAGTACCTTATCAAAATACTTGCAGCGCATTCATGAACAACTGGCACGTTTTGATCTCCAACTAGCACTAGATCCCCTGAATATCGTTGGACAAGAAGCAGATATCCGCAATTTCTTCTGTACCTTTTTCTATGAAACGGATAGCACACCCCATACTGTCTTTCCGCCTGCTGCGGTCCAACAGGCAGTAACGGAAATCGGCAGGATGTTTGACAAAAATAGTTATCACACCGTTTCGTTTTCACAATATACGTATCTACTTTATATTTCGCTTGAGCGATTTATGCAAGGCAAAACTGTGCAAATCAACGACGAATTGTACCACGCCTTGCGACACAGTATTCAGCTGATGCACTTTCAGCGAATCAATGGCATTATTGAAAAGTACTTTCAATGTCGATTGACGAACGATGAACTTATCTTTTTGTTTGTTAGTATTATCACAAAGAAAAAACTGCAAAATGTGATCGTCGAACAAAAGTTTTGTCTTTCTTATAATCATTGGACCGAGATTCGCACGTTGACCAACGAGTTTTATCAGATGTTGAATGTATCGTCGAAAAAGCCTAAAGAAGATCAGATTCTGATCGAATCCTTTTTTACTTCTGCCAAATTGAAGGAGTGCTTATCCACTTCGGCCAATCGTAATATTTATGATGTGAATGCGTTTATTAAGAAAACTTTTTCTAAGGAGTTTGCTGCTTACCGAGAGTTTTTAGAAAGTAGTTGCGAGTACCACACCCTTTATTCTGTGGAGTATCTGACGGATTTTTGTGCAAACTTAGTGATTTTTATTGAATCTGTTCGAGAACGTCATTGGTTTCCCCGAAAAAATATCGCCTTTATCTTCGAAGGAAATAACAATATCGTTCAGTACATTGAGGGCTGGTCCAACCGCTATTTTAGCCGATCCCATCAAGTCTTTTATCCTGACTCAGGGGAAGTCAATGCTCAGTATTTAGAACAAAATACCATTGATCTGCTAGTGACGAACTATGCCGAGCATGCGACCGAATTTCGAGATATCGTTGAATGTATCGTCTTCAAAACGATCCCTTCTTCTTCTGACTGGAATCGGCTGCTTGAACGGATCAATCCTAACGTCACCCGCCAATTTGCCCTAAAAGACCTCTTCTAGTTTCCCATTCTGTTTTGACCTAAAGAGTTGCTAGAAAGGGCCTTTTACATGAAAAGAAAGCATTTTTCCTTCACTGCTTAGACAGTGAGAAGGAAAGATGCTTTCTTTTTTAATGGCTTGACTCTCCGCAGCTGTGCAGGAGTGTGGGAAGGGGAAGTGGGGAATGCATCAGGTACGGATGCAAGCCTTTGGAACCAGCGGTTTTCAATTCAATCGATCAATGTGGGCGAAATCATTGGGCTTCACTTAAGTAAATCAAACTCCAAGGCGCCTTTTGGTTTAGCTGAAGACCGGTCAATTCCCGATAGAAACAGGTTTTGTCTTTGACCGTCAGCTGAATGATCTCTTCTTCCGTATACTCGTTTAGAGAAGAAATTTTTAAAACATAAAGTTCTTTTAGTATTTGCAGCTGTGCGTCGATATCTAAGAGCAACGACATTTTTTCGAAAAAAGTACCCTCGTCTTGTTCATAGATCGCCAAGAATCGTTGGCGCAAAGAGAGATAAAAATTAAAGATTTTTGGGTGTGTATAAGAACAGGGAGAGTGGATAAATTCTACGTCAAAAAAGTTTACATATTCTTCGGCTGATTGGATCGTTTTTAAGTTCATATCAATACTCCTTATAAGTGTTAGGAAAAGGCGACAATACGTGTCATTATCAAAAAGAGTCACTGTTAAGCAATGTCTTACTGAGAAGGCCCTTTTGTTTTTTTTAATGATTGGGGGAAGGACTTTCGCTACATTCAATGTACAGGATATTCCAAATTGGCTCAAACGCGTTTTTTCGTAACCATACGAAGATTTGTTTTTCGCTGGTATTAACGTCAAAAATGTTCAACTATTCTGATAATTGTTGTTATAAAAAGAATATTTTCGGAATGGACGAAATGACCGGGTTTCCTTTCTTTTCCAGCAGGTTGTTTTTTCATTCGCTGAAATCATGGTTGAGAAAAAACAGCATCAGTTGACCGGTAGGCTCATCCCCGTCATTTTTTCAAAGGTGTGATACTATAGAATTATCTAGAAAAACGATCCTTTGATTCAAGTGGCCAATGCCAAAATAGTGCGAAGACACGCAGTTGCAGTGAGACGCAACCGTCTGTTTCGGTGAAAAGAATTGGCTAAATAGGGACGTTTATTAAAGCAAACGAGGAGCAACTCAATGAATGAGAAAAAAACAGTTGTAGTGATCGGCGGCGGACTTGGTGGTCTATCAGCGGCGGTCTCATTAGCCCAAAATGGCTTTGATGTATCATTATATGAAAAAAATCACCATTTAGGTGGCAAATTGAACCGACTGGAAACAAACGGCTTCGGCTTTGACTTAGGTCCTTCGATTTTGACGATGCCGCAGATTTTTGAAAAATTATTTACTGGCAGCAATCGCGATATGGCGGATTATGTTGCGATTCGCCGATTGCCATTGGAATGGCGCTCCTTTTTTCCTGACGGCACCAAGATCGATCTCTATGGCGATCTTGCCCGCATGGCAAAGGAAAACCCCCACTTGTCAGAAAAAGACATGGCAGAGTACCAAGATTTTTTGGACTATGCGCAAAAGATTTATGATATCACGGAAAAAGGCTATTTCGAGAAAGGCTTAGATACCACGAAAGAAATCTTGAAGTATCACGGCGTGATCAAAGCGCTGAAAGGCTTTGATTATTTCTCTTCCATGCATGATGCTATTCAAAAACGTGTCAGCAATCCGCAGCTGCAAGACATGCTGAGCTATTTTATCAAGTATGTCGGCTCGTCTCCTTATGACGCCCCAGCCGTCTTGAACATGATGATCTACATGCAGCATGCCCAAGGTGTCTGGTACGTGCCAGGCGGGATGCATCGGTTAGCCGAAGGCATCGTTCACTTAGCAAAAGAGATCGGTGTGACCTTCCATACGGGACATAAAGTGGAAAAATTGATCGTTGAACAAGAACAAATCCGTGCCGCTCGTTTGGATGATGGTACGTTGATCGAAGCGGACTATTTTGTTTCCAATATGGAAGTGATCCCGGCATATGAAGAGCTGTTAGAAGAAGCGCCGGCCTTTACTCGAAAACTGGAAGAAAAATTTGAACCAGCAAGTTCTGGCTTTGTCTTGCACTTAGGGGTCAAAACCTCCTATCCGCAACTGGCGCACCACAACTTTTTCTTTTCAAATGCCTCAAAAGAAAACTTTGATCAAAATTTCCATCAGCATCAGCTGCCGGAAGACCCAACGATCTATTTGGTCAATGCCAACAAAACCGATCCTTCGCAAACAGTGGCAGGGCATGAGAACATCAAAATCTTGCCTCATATCCCTTATTTGCAGGATAAACCCTTTACGGAAGCGGAATACGATGCCTTTCGTGAACGGATCTTGATCAAGCTGGAAAACATGGGCTTAACGGATCTACGCAAGCACATCGTGTATGAAGACCGCTGGACACCCGAAGACATCCAAAAGAATTATTTGTCACATCGCGGCGCCATCTACGGCACAGTCTCTAATCGCAAGAAAAATCATGGCTTTAAACACCCGAAACACAGCGAACGCTACGACAATCTTTACTTCGTTGGCGGTACGGTCAATCCCGGTGCCGGTATGCCGATGGTGACCCTTAGTGGCCAGCAAGTCAGTGAGATGATCACCAAAAGAGAACACTAAGATAAGAAAGGATGATGACTGTGTACCTGCTGCTCGCTGGTATTTGCGCTGCTTGGCTGGCAGGCTGGCTGATTTTTTTCCGCCTGCCGACGATACCCACCCGCAAGGAGACAGCCGCATCCAAAGACTTGAAGGAGAGGGCAGAATTGTCGATCATCCTCCCCGCCCGCAATGAAGCAGAAAATTTGCCGCAATTGTTGGCATCCTTGCAGCAGCAAACCCTTTATCCTGTGGAGATTTTGGTGGTTGATGACGGATCGGAAGACGAGACGATCGCCTGTGCCAAGCGCTTCGGTGCGACGGTCTTGCAAACCGCTGCTGATTCTGCTGGGAAAGCGGCGGCTTGCTGGTTAGGCGCCTCACAAGCGGTGGGCAAGTATCTATTATTTTTGGATGCCGATACCTTCTTTCTAGCAGAAGATGGCTTAGAGCGCCTTTTCGCTGCGTATGAGGAGCGATCGGGACAAGGCCTGCTCTCGGTGCAGCCCTATCATCAAACGAAGCGCCTGTATGAACAATTATCTGCCGTCTTTAATGTCATCTTACCTGTCGGGTTGAACCGCTTTTCTATCGTAGGCGAAAAACTCTCAGCCGGCGGCGCCTTTGGTCCGTGTATCTTGTGCAGCAAAACAGCGTACCTTCAAGCCAATGGGCATCAGGACATGCCACAAGGAATCTTAGATGATCTAGCATTAGCGAGACGCTTTAAGAAAAAACGCTTGCCGATCGCCTTGTATGGTGGAAAAGACCTGTTGGCCTTTCGGATGTATCCAGCTGGTGTTCGTCAACTTGTTCAAGGCTGGACGAAGGATTTTGCCACTGCTTCGCAATTCACTCACCCTTTGATTATGGCAGGTGTCATCTTGTGGATCAGCGGCGGCATTGGGGTACTGGCGGCACCGTTTCTGATGGAACCGTTTTGGCTAGGACTGCTTTTTTATGCTGCTTATTTTGGACAAACCGTGTGCTTTGCCCGCCGTGTCGGCAACTTCAACCGAGTCTTGCTGCTTTTTTTCCCATGTTACTTTCTTTTTTTCCTAGGCTTATTTGGTTGGTCATGGATCCAAACCCATTTGTTGAAATCCGTGACCTGGAAAGGACGAAAAATCAATTTATAGGAGGCGATGAACATGCCGCTGATCACCTTATCTCCACTGCTCTTGCTCATTACAGACAGCTTGGCTTGGCTGCTGTTTCATCTAGGCATCTCGTTTGGCTTGCGCAAAGTCAGTGATGCTTTTTTTGAACGTCATGCCAACTGGTTCCGTTCTTTTGCCTTTGAAAAAGGCGGCAGAATCTGGGCGGAGGTATTTCGTATTCGTCAGTGGAAAGACAAATTGCCCGACGGCACTGTGATTGCCAAAAAAGGCTTTGACAAATCTCGCTTGGCTCAGCAACAAAAGGACTATCTGGAAAAATTCGTCATCGAAACACGCCGAGCAGAGCTGACCCATTGGCTGCTGATGGTTCCAGCACCGTTCTTTTTCCTCTGGAATCCTGCGTGGGCGGGCTGGGTGATGATCGTCTATGCGTTATTGGCCAACTGCCCATTCATCATGATCCAACGCTATAATCGCCCCCGTTTGGAGCGAGTCTTGCGGAAAAAAAGTGCCCTGCAAGTCAAGCAGAAGGCGACGGTCTAGGTTCCTGTAGGTGCCGCTTTAAGATTCGCTGAAAAATAGGCAAACGGGAAATCAAAAGGATCGGAGGATAACTGCCTTCGATCCTTTTTAAAAAATTGGTGTTAATTTTTATGGGATGCGTCAAGACCATTCTTTGTACACTAAGGTCATTCAGAGGAAAGGGTGATCGTATGTCATCAGAAGGATATGGGCAAATTTTCGACCTGCCTTTGCAGGCTGCTGCATTGGTTGGTCGTGTGTTAGGACAGGTACAAAGTATTTTTGTAAGTGTAGAAAAGAAGGAGGGATGCGCAAGATGATTGAAGATAGCCGACAACGGGACCACTATTACGACATGCTGATTGAAAAAAATTCCCAATATGAAGGGATTTTTTACGTTGGGGTAAAAACCACCGGCGTCTTTTGCCGTCCTACCTGTCCAGCGAAAAAACCGCTCAAGAAAAACTGCGAGTTTTTTCAGACGGCACAAGAAGCGCTGCTGGCGGCGTATCGTCCCTGCAAACGATGTCGCCCGCTCAGCTCACCTAGCCACTTATCCCCTGACGTGAAAAGCCTTGTGGAAGCGGTGGAGAGTAACCCGGAGAAAAAGTGGACCGATAAAGATTTTGAAACGCTAGCGATCCATCCCAATACTGCGCGTCGACAATTTAAAAAATATTTTGGCATGACCTTTATCGAATATTCCCGTGCACGCCGTTTAGGGTTAGCGTTTAAGCAGATTCGTGAAGGAGAACCGCTGATCCAAGCACAATTAGAAGCCGGCTTCGATTCTGGCAACGGCTTTCGAGATGCGTTTTCCCGGATTATGGGGGAATTGCCTTCCAACAGCCGCGAAAAAACGATTCTTTCTTCTGCTTGGCTTGAGACCAAGATAGGGTCGATGTTGGCGATCAGCGACCAGCAGCAGCTTTACTTGTTAGAATTCGTGGATCGCAGAGGGCTAGAAACGGAGATTGCTGTTTTGAGAAGCCGCTTGAATGCAGTGATCATTCCGCAGCAAACAGCAATCATTCAGCAACTCAAACAAGAACTGACGGAATATTTTGCAGGGAATCGAACTGCCTTCACGGTACCCATCGCATTGATCGGCTCTGATTTTCAAAAAGCCGTCTGGCAGCAGCTGTTGGCGATGAAGATCGGAGAAACATACTCTTACAAACAATTGGCACAGCGAATCGGTTATGAAAAAGCCACCCGAGCTGTTGCCAACGCCAACGGAAAAAATCAATTGGCGTTGATCGTTCCATGTCACCGTGTCATCAATAGTGATGGTAGTATCGGCGGCTATGGCGGCGGTGTCGAACGCAAAAAGTGGTTGCTGGCTTTGGAAAAGCAGGTCCAGCCGACTGTAAAGATTTGAAAAAGAGATAACTATGCGTAGGAATCAGCGCTTCATCGATCAGTACATGGAATGGATCGAATCCTCTTCAGTAAAATATATATTTAGCGGAACTTATGGAATCTTTCATGAGTTCTGCTTTTTTATTAGATTTGAAGGGGACATAGAGAAAAGGTGGGACCTTCGTTAGTGTCTAACCGTTCTTAACCTCTATAAAAATAAGCATTGAATGATTTTCTTAAACAACCAAAGCATATCTTTTTACAACTTACAAAAAGTAAGTTATGATTATCTCGAATTCGAAATAAAGAGGTGAGGAAAATGGCGCATCAAGAAGAAGCGCTCAAAGCGTACATCGGTTTGCTGCGTACGGCGAGTCGTTTGGAACAAGTGGCAAAAAAAGATGTTCGTTGTTATGGCTTAAATATTACAGAGTTTTCTGTACTGGAATTGCTTTACCATAAAGGCACCCATACGACGCAAGCCATCAAGGAAAAAATTTTGATCGCCAGCAGCTCGACAACCTATGTAGTCGATCAATTAGTCAAAAAAGGCTGCGTGCGCCGGGAACCTAGCCAAGAAGATCAACGGGTAACTTACGTCAGGATTACGGAAGCAGGCAGGGCATTGATGGAGAAAATTTTTCCCAGTCATGCACAAAAGATTGCGGCGAGTTTTTCCGAACTCAGCAGTGAAGAATTGCAACAATTAAAAACAATTTTACGAAAAATAACTTACGATCAGAAATGAGGAAAAGAAAATGAGAAAACAAGATCAATTATTAGGGGTACACCATGTGACGGCCATGACAAGTGATGTGGAACGGAATTACCATTTCTTTACGGATGTGTTAGGGATGCGTTTAGTGAAAAAAACCGTCAATCAAGATGACATTTATACGTACCATACCTACTTTGCGGATGATTTAGGGACACCGGGAACGACCATGACGTTCTTTGATTTTCCCAATACCGCTCGCGGCAGCAAAGGAACCAACTCGATCACCCGCACCAGTTTCCGAGTACCCAGTGATGCTGCCCTTGATTATTATGCCGCACGCTTTGATGAATTTGAGGTAAAACACGAAGCAATCACCACCGAATTTTGGAAAAAAGTGTTGCGCTTTTGGGATTTTGATACGCAAGCCTATCAATTGATCTCTGATGAACACAATACTGGCGTGAAAGCTGGTACCCCTTGGAAAAAAGGACCGGTTCCTACTGAATTTGCGATTTATGGCTTAGGTCCTGTCGAAATGTCTGTTTCTTACTTGGCAGATTTCAAAGGGCTGCTGGAATCCGTTTTTGATTTCAAAACCATTGATCAAGTAGACAATCGCTATTTGCTAGAAGTCGGTGAAGGCGGCAATGGCGCTCAAGTCGTTTTAGTGGAAGATACCACGAGCCCGCAAGCACAACAAGGCGATGGCGAAGTGCATCATGTCGCTTTTCGTTTAGCTCACCACGACTCATTAGCAGTTTGGCAAGAAATCTTTGATAACTTGGGATTGGCCAACTCCGGCTATGTGGATCGCTACTATTTTGAATCCTTGTATGTGCGCATCGGCCATATTCTTTTTGAACTAGCAACAGATGAACCAGGGTTCATGGGGGATGAGCCATACGAAACATTGGGTGAGTCCTTATCATTGGCACCATTTTTAGAAAATCGCCGTGAATACATCGAAGGAGTCATCAAACCCTTCAATACAAAACGCGCCTAAGGAGGCACATAGTATGCAACCCATTCAACAGATCCACCATATTTCAGCTATCGTAGGCGATCCGCAAACGAACGTTGCCTTTTACCGCGACGTGTTGGGGTTGCGCCTCGTCAAACAAACCGTCAATTTTGATGATCCCTACACGTATCATCTTTATTACAGCAATCAAGCGTTAGAAAATGGGACCATCATCACCTTCTTCCCTTGGGCAAATGCTCATCCTGGGCGAGTAGGAAGCGGACAAGTCGGCACGATCGCGTTTCGCATTCCAAAAGACAGCAGTGCCTATTGGCAAGAACATCTGGCGAAACATCAAGTAACTGTCCAAGAAAGTACATTGTTTGATCGGCCAACGTTAGAACTTCATGATCAGCATGACCTGTCTTTGGCGTTAGTCGAAGCCGAAGAGTCGGCAGAAACACCAGCGATTTTAGGCTTTCATGGGGCCGTCTTGCTTTCGGCACAACCAGAAGCGACCATTCAAACGTTGGCAGATGATCTAGGTCTGGACATTGTTAACAAAACAGAGAAAAGCACCCATCTTCATACCGCAGGCACCCTCGCTCATGAGATCGTCGTGCCCCATGAAGCAATGCCAGCAGGGCGCTGGGGTGTCGGCACCGTCCATCACATCGCGTGGTCTGTGCCAACGGAAGCAGTGCAAAAAGAGTGGCAAGAGTACTTGTACGATCAAAGATACGGAGTCACTGAAATCAAAGACCGCAATTATTTCAAAGCCGTCTATTTCCAAGAGCGGGGCAACATCGTCTTTGAGATCGCAACAGAAACCCCAGGCTTTTTAGTTGATGAACCATTAGAAACGTTAGGACAGCAGTTGATGCTGCCCGCCCAATTTGAAAGCCGCCGTGCAGAGATCGAGGATCGCTTGCCAGACTTATCGGTTTAGAAAAAAGGAGACGCTGTATGCACTATTTAGATCCCAAGGATTTGACCCAACGAGAAAATTATAAGCTACTGATTGGCTCCATCATTCCACGGCCAGTGGCAGTGGTCAGTACGCAATCAGCCGATGGTATCGTCAACATCGCCCCATTTAGTTTTTTTAACATCGTCAGCTCAGAACCTGTGATCCTCTCGTTGGCTATCCAGCGCAAAGAGGGGGAACTGAAAGACACCGCCCGCAATCTGTTGGCGACGAAAGAAGCCGTCGTGCATATTTTGGATCAAACAAATGTCCAAGAGGCCAATAAAACCGCGGCATTATTGCCCGCAGACCAAAGCGAGTTGACGGTTTCTGGGTTTACCACAACGACATCGAAAACGATTGCCGTTCCTGGCTTGAACGAAGCCAGTGTCCGCTTAGAAACGATTCTGCATCAGCACGTACCCATCAAAAAAGACCAGCAGACCACTGCCGATCTCTTATTGTTGGAAGTCGTCGGCTACCAGATTGCAGAGGATGTCTATCAAGACGGCAAGATCGATCCCCGTGCCTTACAAGCAGTCAGCCGGCTAGCGGGAAATTCTTACGCAACGATTGGGGAGATTTTCGATATCAAACGACCAAGTTAAAGGAGGAACTTCGATGAAAGCAATCTACCAACAAGGAGCAGCCGACGCACCAGTTTTGGTGCTGCTCCACGGCACTGGTGGCGACGAACAGTCGTTGCTGGAAGTAGGCAAAGCCCTTGATCCCCTAGCATCACTATTAGGTATTCGCGGGAACGTTTTAGAAAACGGCATGCCCCGTTACTTCAAACGCCTGGCTGAAGGAGTGTATGATGAAGCCGACTTAGCACTTCGCGGCGACGAATTAGCCGATTTCATTCGGCAAGCCGCCAAAGAATACAACTTTTCATTAGCCCAAGTGGTACTGGTGGGTTATTCCAATGGCGCCAACATTGCCATTCGCTTATTACTAAATGATAGCGACCACTTCAAAAAAGCGATTCTCTACCACGCCATGTATCCAGTCGAGAATGTACCGACGAATTCCTTGCCTGACACTCATGTGTTTCTGAGTTTTGGCAGAAACGACCCGATCGTTTCCCTAGCCGACAGTGCTTACGTCCAAGAGATCTTCACCTCCCGGGGTGCAGTCCTTTCAACCGTTTGGACCCCGAGTCATCAGTTAACGTATGAAGAAGTTGAACACTCGCGCACGTGGTTGACCGAACAATAAAGGAGTACCCATTTCCTAATCAAACAGCGATCCTGCTGGTTGGTTAGGTTTTTTTGTTTCACGTGAAAACATTGAACAGAGAGTAGATCAGCTCCACCAAGATATGCTTTACATTAGTTCTGTTAGTATGGGTGGTTTTTATATTCTTAAAGCTTCTAGATTATAAGGTAGCTTGTTATCTCTAACCTGTTTAAGTTAATAACATGAATTATTCCTAAAAAAAATGGTAATACAATTTAATAAAACACATAATGGAAAATGAGTTTGGTGATGATCAAAACCAGTTAGGGATTATACCTAGCTGGTTTTTTTATTATGGAAGCAGATTTGTTGATAGTTCCTTTATTTAACAACGTTGATTGTTGTATCGGTGAATAGTGAGTGACTTGTGGTTCTTTAGATACCAAGACTCAAAAACCAGTGAACGTACTTGTTAAAAATAACATTAAGGTCGTTCCCTTGATGGATTTCAATACCTTTATCAATTGGGTTATTAATTGATAATCATTGTTTTGGCGCCGTTTTTCGTATTTAAAGATAACAAAGACATTTTTATATAAAAACAAAAAAATTGTTGACAGACAAAATGAAAGCGTTTATATTGGATATGTGGTTACTACCAGTTGAGAGTAAGGGGAGGACATAAGATGCTTGGTTTGGTTTTAACAGGTCATGGAGGATTTGCGCAAGGGATGGAAAATGCGCTTGCGATGATTGCAGGGCCGCAAGAACAGTTTCTAGCAGTGTCGTTTTTAGAGGAAAATCCGTTAGCTGACTTTGAAAAAGAGTTGCAAGGAGCAATCGATCAATTAAAGGAAACCTGTGATGGGGTCGTGATTTGTGCAGACCTTGTAGGCGGGACCCCTTTTAATGTTGCGATGACCGCTGCCAATGAGGACCCGCAAGTCGAGGTCATCGGCGGCATCAATCTACTGCTGCTAGTGGAAGGTTCGTTGACTAGATATACGGCAACTGATCCAGAGCGTTTTTGTCAAGAACTGGCAGAGATTGGCAAGAGCGGTATTTTTCACGGAAAGATCAAAGGCCATGAGGAAACCAATGAGGAAGAAGGGATTTAACGATGTGGGAAATGATCTTAGCAGCCTCAATCGTGGTGCTTGTTTTTCTCTTTCTCTTTTTGGCGGTCTCATCTTTCTTGAATGGGAAACATCTGAAAAAGCAAAAAGGCTATTTCGCTGAATTGCAGCAGTCCTTGAAAAAGGGGCAGAAAATCAAATTATACGGCGGCATTATTGGGGAGATTCAAGCACTTGGGAAAGAGACGGTCGATCTAAGGGTGAAATCGGGAACGGTGATCGAAGTAGAACGCAGTGCGGTTGCAGAAATCATGCAGTAAATAGAAGGAGGACATATTTATGGGAGAACCAAATATTTTGTTGACGCGAATCGACAATCGGTTGATTCATGGGCAAGTTGCCACCCAATGGAACGGTACGTTGGGGGCAAATCTAATTTTAGTGGCAAATGATAAGGTCGCCAAAGACAAAGTCAGACAAGGGTTGATGGATATGGCGGCGCCATCTGGCGTCCAAACGAGGTATTTCTCGATTCAAAAAACCATCGAGATCATTCATAAAGCATCGCCAAAACAAAAGATTTTCATGGTGGTTGAAAATCCTCAAGATGCGTTGAAATTAGCTGAAGGTGGGGTGCCAATCAAGAAACTCAACATTGGGAATATGCATATGTCAGAAGGGAAAAGACAGGTTGCTACGACAGTTGCCGTCGATGAAGCAGATGTCGATGCTTTTAAAAAACTGAAGGAAATGGGGGTGCAATTAGTGATTCAGCGGGTTCCAACGACACCTGTTGAAGATGAAAAGAAATTATTTCAGTGATGCAGAGATAAGGAAGGAGAAAGAAAATGGATTACACGATTTTTCAAATCATTTTAGTCTTCATAGTTACATTCATTGCCGCAATCGATCAATTTAGTTTTTTAGAATCATTGTACCAGCCCATTGTTACTGGGATGGTTATCGGACTTATTCTTGGAGATCTTCAAACCGGCTTGATCGTTGGCGGAACCTATCAGTTAATGACGATCGGCAATATGCCGGTGGGCGGCGCGCAACCGCCAAATGCGGTGATTGGCGGAATTATGGCAGCAATCTTAGCGATCACGCTGCAGCTGGAACCGACAGTGGCCGTCGCTACGGCGATTCCGTTTTCTTTGCTGGGGCAATATGGGGTGACGATTATCTTCTCACTAATGTCGCCAGTGATGTCAAAAGCTGACAGCTACGCCCATGATGCCAATACGAAGGGCATTGACCGGATCAATTATTTAGCGATGGTGGGTCTTGGAACGATCTTCGGCTTGATTGTGGTCTTATTCTTTATCGGCGGTGTTGCCTTCGGGAATCAGGCGGTCGCAGCGATCCCTCAATGGTTGATGGGTGGGCTCGGCGCAGCTGGGGGCATGATGCGGTATGTCGGTTTTGCGATTTTACTAAAAGTGATGGTTTCCAAAGAAATGTGGGGCTTCTTCTTTATGGGGTTTGGTTTAGCCACGATCGTAATGGCGGCACCTTCCTTGCAAGGACCAGCCTTGATCATTCTAGCCTTTATCGGTTTTGCATTAGCCTTTTGGGATTATCAAATCCAGTCCAAATTTAAAGTAGCAACAGCCAATACCTATGATTTCGGAGGCGATGAAGATGGCATATAATATTCCCGATTCTTATAGCGAACAAGCGCCCGCAGAACAACTGGATAAAAAGACCTTGAACAATATGGTCTGGCGTTCCTTATTTCTACAAGCCTCTTTCAACTATGAGCGAATGCAAGCAGGAGGCTGGTTATTCAGTATTTTACCGGGATTGAAAAAGATCCACAAAAATGAAAAGGACTTGGCTGCTTCAATGAGCCATAACCTAGAGTTTTTCAATACTCATCCATTCCTCGTGAACTTTGTGATGGGGATCATTCTATCGATGGAACAAAACAAAGCCGATATTCCCATGATTCGGGCAGTGCGAGTCGCCGCGATGGGACCGCTAGGCGGGATCGGTGACGCGTTATTCTGGTTCACTCTGGTACCGATAACAGCTGGTATCACAGCCAATATGGCGATCAACGGCAACATCGCTGCACCGTTTATTTTCTTACTGGTATTCAATGCGGCCCAATTTGGTTTACGGTTCTTCTTGATGCATTGGTCCTATCGTTTAGGGACAGATGCGATTGGGATCTTAACGGAAAATGCCAAAGAGTTCACCCGAGCAGCGAGTATTTTAGGGATTTTTGTTGTCGGTTCCTTGACCTGCGTGTATGGGGCGACGTCTTTGGATATTCAGATCCCTAACGGTACTACCAATGAAGTGACACAAGCGACGACGATCGTGGATGATCAAGCAGCCATTGCCGCTTACGAAGACATGCTGTATACCACGGATGAGAATGGACAATTGACCGACACACTGCAAGAAAATGCGGCGGTCAACGAATTGGCTAACGGCAAATATGAATTGACGTTTAACAAAGTCAACGAAGTGCCTGTGACGATCGATATTCAAAAAATCCTCGATGGGATCTTGCCGCAAGTGATTCCATTGACCATCACACTGATGCTGTATTTCTTCTTATCAAAACGCGGCTGGACGCCGTTGAAATGTATCGCTTTGCTGCTAGTGATCGGCTTGATCGGTTCTGGCTTTGGTCTGTATCCATCCATTTGGCCGCAATAAGCAAGCTAGCAGAAGAAACGGCGCAAACCGTAGGAGGAGTTTTGCTAAGCAAGCAAAAGCTGACTTTTCAGCTTAGCTCGTGCTGGCAATTGGTTCATTTTCCTGCGTGAAGAGATGCAAGTTCAGGAAACAGAGCCCCTGTAGACGATTGTTTGACACGCCTATCGGGAAATAGTACACTCGTTATGTGGTAGTAACCAGTTTGGAGGGGCTTATGAATATCAATAAAAATCGACAACCATTATACGATCAATTGTTAAATTTACTGATTGAAAAAATCGAAAATGAAATGGAAGCAGACACGATGCTTCCCTCAGAAAGAGAACTGTCAAAGCGCTACGGGTTAAGTCGGACCACCGTTCGCTTGGCTCTACAGGAGTTAGAAAAATTAGGCTATATTTATCGCCAACATGGCAAAGGCACCTTTGTCTCGGAGATCCGCAAGCAGGCAACCAATTTATCAGGTTCGTATAGTTTTACCGAACAGATGAAAGCACTAGGGAAACAACCAGAAACTAGAGTATTGGCATTCAAAAAAATGGAAGCGACAAAATATTTTGCCACTCAGTTGCAAGTTTCCATTGGCGAGCCGATCTACAAGTTAAAACGATTGCGTCTTGCTGATGGCCAACCGATGATGATCGAGCGTTCTTATCTGCCCGTCAAGCGCTTCATGAATTTAACGAGTGAGATGATCGAGCAAAAACCATTGTACGATATCTTCCATGAAGATTTTCATCAAGTGATCCGCCTAGCGGACGAAGAATTTTTTGCCAGCATTGCCAGTGCGAAGGATGCGGCATTGCTAAAAATCCACGAAGGTGCGCCGGTGTTGAACCTGGTACGCAGCACGTTCAATATTGAAAATGAAGTGATCGAATACACCTTGAGTGTTGCTCGAGCAGACCAATTTAGATACAAAGTCCGCCACTTGCGTAACGACGAGTAGCGCATTTCCTAGACAGTCTGAAATGATCCGCTCGAGCAAAGAAAAGGTGTGTATTCAAAACCAGTGAGGTCGAGGAAGTTTGCCCTTTGGGTGATCGCTAAGTATTCATCCAAGACAACGCTCCTCGTACCGTCAATGGGAATACATACTGGAAAACCAGCAGCTAGGAGGAAGAAAGATGTTTCAACTGTCAACAAAGGAATTAGCAGAATTAGGTGCGGAGATTACAACAAGAGAAATCAAACAACAGCCAGAACTGTGGCAAGAAACCTTGACGATCTATCAAGAAAAGCAAGAGGCGATCGCGGCTTTCTTACGTACTATCAAGCAAAAGACGGACAAGCGAATCCGCGTGGTCTTCACGGGAGCGGGGACATCGCAATATGTTGGAGATACGATCGTTCCTTACTTGAATAAGAACGGCGCAACGGTGGATTATCTTTTTGAAAGTATTGCTACGACGGATATTGTCGCTGCTCCAGAACAAGTTTTATTTGCGGATGAGCCAACACTGCTCGTTTCTTTTGCTAGAAGTGGCAATTCACCAGAAAGTTTAGCAGCGGTCAAAATCGTCGATCAATTCGTTGCGGACAGCTATCATTTGACGATCACTTGTGCAGCCGACGGATCTTTGGCACAACAAGCTGCCGCTGATGAAGCGAGTTATCTGTTATTGATGCCTGAGAGGTCAAATGATGCTGGATTTGCGATGACGGGAAGCTTTTCTTGCATGGCCCTTTCGGCACTGCTGATTTTTGACCAGACGCCTCTGGCGGAAAAAGGGCATTATGTTGAAACCCTTAGCCGGTTGGGGCAAGAAGTGATCGACAGAGAAACAGAACTCCAAGTACTGACGGACCGTTCCTTTAAGCGAATCGTTTACCTTGGTTCAGGCACGTTGTCGGGGTTGACCAGGGAAGCACAGCTAAAAGTATTGGAACTGACTGCGGGAAAAATCGCCACCGTGTTCGATTCTTCGATGGGCTTCCGTCATGGACCGAAATCATTCGTAGATGATCAAACCCTCGTCTTTGTCTTTGTCAGCAATACGCCCTACACGCGGCAGTATGATCTTGATATGTTGGAAGAATTAAAGAGTGATGGCATCGCCGCCGCAGTGACTGCTATCGGACAGCCGGCCGCTGTGAATTTCTCAGGAACAAACTTTTTCTTTCCAGATGACACATCATTGCCAGACGGTTATCTAGCCTTAGCAGACATTGTCTTTGCACAAACGATCGCACTGCTGGCATCGATCAAAGTCGGTAATACACCGGATACTCCTTCGCCAACACGTACCGTCAATCGGGTGGTCAAAGGCGTGACGATTCATCCGTATAACAACTAACGATGACTGAGAAAGCCCACCACGAGCACGTATCTTTTCGTGTACGAAGTCGATACGTGCGGTGGTCAATCAGTCGAACGGCTTCATCAATAGACATTTTTATACGTGCTGACAACCGTTTCGCCAACGCTGAAAAAAGTGAAAGCGGTTGATTCTTTGGCATGGACAAAAAAGGAGGAATTTTAATGAAAGCAACCGTAACGAAAGCCAAAAAAGCAGCGATGGATCGCCTGTCAACGAAAGAAGGAGTGATCGCAGCTTTAGCGATCGACCAACGAGGTGCCTTGAAAAAAATGATGGCAGCACTTGGCGTGGAGGCTGATGCAGAAAAAATCAGCCAGTTTAAAAAGCTAGTCTCACAAGAATTGACCCCTTACGCGTCTTCCATTTTACTAGATCCAGAATATGGGTTGGCAGCTGCGCAAAGTCGTGATCCAGAGGCGGGGCTTTTGCTGGCGTATGAAAAAACCGGCTATGATGCGACTACGCCGGGACGTTTGCCTGATTTATTAGGGGAATGGTCAGTTGAGCGATTAAAAGCAGCAGGCGCCGATGCCATCAAATTTTTGCTTTATTATGATGTAGATGAAGATGCCCAGATCAATCAGTTGAAACACGTCTTTGTGGAACGACTCGGCAGCGAATGCCAAGCCGCTGATCTGCCCTTCTTTTTAGAAGTTCTTTCCTATGATGCTAAGTTGCCTGAAGTCGACTCAAAAGCATATGCGCAACGCAAACCAGAAAAAGTCATCGGATTGATGAAGGAATTTTCAAAACCACAGTACAAAGTCGATGTGTTAAAGGTGGAAGTACCAGTCAACATGAATTATGTGGCAGATTTTGCCAAGGAAGAAGCCGTGCATACCAAGGAAGAAGCCGCAGCGTATTTCAAAGCGCAAAGCGATGCGACGCATCTGCCGTTTATTTTTCTCAGTGCAGGCGTATCAGCCAGCTTATTCCAAGAAACACTGGTTTTTGCCAAAGAAGCCGGTTCAACCTTCAATGGCGTCTTGTGCGGCCGGGCAACGTGGAAAGACGGTGTTGATCCCTTTGTAAAACAAGGAATAGAAGCTGCCAAAGAATGGCTAGCAAGTACCGGAAAACAGCACATCGAAGACTTGAATGAAGTGATCCAAAAGACCGCCACTTCTTGGTGGGACAAAGTCACGGTCGAAGAATAGTTTTTTCGCTGTTTGACAAGAGAAATGGCCAATGATCAGACATCTTAAGGGCTTTTGAGAAGAAGTGCAGGCTTCTGACTTAAGGCTTTAAGGTGTCTTTTTCTAGTGAAAAAAGGTTGATAGTATAACGGATGCTGACCTCATTTAGACAAAAAAAGGTTAGCAAAAAAATTATGAAAAAAAGTCATGGCACTACGGATGATTTATCATAATTTTTTCATATAGACTAAGTTAACTTTGCTAGTTAAAAGAAAATGAAGGCAAGAAAATCAATCCCAAAAGATTTGTTAACAGGTTAAGTCAAAAATCCCTCAAAAGCTTTTCTCATTTTTCAGAAGTATTGCCAGTAGAAAATCGCTTGATAAAAAAGTCGTGGCTTGCTATTCTGTTCTGTAAATTGACAGAAGGAGATGGCGTATGAAGCAAATGGCAATCAAAGAGAATACGTTTTTGACGCGTCTGGATTATCAGCGGGCAGTGGAAGACATGATCGCTCCTTTGCGAGAAGCGATCTTGGCAGATGACCATCCAGGATTGAATCTAGGTAGCAGTGGGGCCGTGTATGACCGAACACGGGCTGAAATGGAAGCGCTTGTGCGTCCTTTGTGGGGGCTGGCGCCTTATTGGAGGATTTGCTCAGATGATCCGTTACGAGTAGCTTATGTGGAAAAAGTGATCGCGGGGACAGATCCTGAACACGCATTTTACTGGGGAAGGATCACGGATTATGATCAATACATCGTGGAAGCAGCCGCATTGTCATTGACTCTTTTATTGCAAAAGGATGCTTTTTGGACAGCGTTGCCGCAGAAGAACCAGCGAAAGCTAGTGGCTTGGCTATCCCAAGCACTTGAGTGCAAGATTCCTAAGAACAACTGGACATTCTTCAAAGTGTTGATTCGCGTTGCCCTGTTTCACTGTGGGGAACCGTTGGCAAAAGAAGCATTGTCCCAAGAGTTGGCATTGATCGATTCCATGTACATTGGCGATGGTTGGTACGTAGATGGGAAAACGACGCAGCGAGATTACTATATTCCTTTTGCGTTTCATTATTATGGCTTGATTTACGCTACATTTATGCAAGACGAAGACCCAGAATGGGCACAGCGTTTTAAAGAACGAGCCACCCGATTTGCCCAAGATTTCATCTATTATTTTGATGAAGACGGCGAAGCCTTGCCCTATGGCCGCAGCCTGACCTATCGGTTTGCGCAAGGTGCTTTTTTCTCGGCGCTGGTTTTCGCAGATGTCGAAGCGATCCCATGGGGACAGGTGCGAGGACTACTGGCGAAACACTTGCGCAATTGGATGGCGCAGGAGATTTTCACTTTCGATGGTCGCTTGTCCATCGGGTACCACTATGAAAATCATGTAATGGCAGAAGGGTATAATGCACCAGGCTCGCCTTATTGGGGGCTGAAGACCTTTTTGCTTTTAGCGGTCGCAGAAACGCATCCTTTTTGGCGGGCTGAACCTGAGCCGATCAAAAGAGAGCCGCAAAAACGGATTGAAAAAGGCAATATGTTGCTGGTGCACAATGAAAAAAGCCATCATCTGTTGGGGTATCCTGCAGGCTTGATGCTTGAACAGCAAGCCCATGCTCAAGCAAAATACAGCAAATTCGTCTATTCGAGCAAACTTGGTTTCAGTGTGCCGAAAGCTGGCGTCACGTATGCCGAAGGCGCCTTCGATAGCACATTAGCTATTGCTCGAGATGGCAGCTATTTTCGCACGAAGGGCACAGTCATGGATTATCGAGTGACGGAAAAAGGGGTCTTTTACCAATGGGCACCCTTTGAGGAGGTAGTGATTGAAACTGAGATTTATCCCTTTGGTCAGTGGCATGTGCGCGTGCACGAGTTGACGACGACGATTTCGTTGGATCTTCGTGAGGGCGGGTTTAGTGTACCGCTGACTGGACGGTTGCCTCAGGCCCAAACAGGACCGACCTGGAGTCGAGTCAGTGAAGAAGGCTTTTGTTCTCAAATCATCAACATCGAAGGCTATCAACAAGCCAGTATTGTTCAGCCAGAAGCCAATACCTCCGTCTTTTTTCCAAGAACCAGTTTTCCATACTTAGCACAACATATTCCGCCCGGGAAGCACCGTTTGATTTGTTTAGTCGGTGGTATCGTAGAAAAAGAAAGGATCGATCCAAATGATTACGCTAGCAATAAAAAATAAGCAGGACCAGGTGATCGTCGGTCGCATCGACCATGAAAAAGAACCCGCGCCATTTCAAGTTTCTGATGATGATTTGGCCGTATTAGCCATTAAAAACTATCCCTATGAGGAAGGAGATAAGATCGTTATTGAGGTGACGGGGGAAAATCCGTATTATGTCCTTCAGCTTGATGAAACCTTAGCACCATCACTGATCTATCTTTCCCAATCCACTTGGGAGTATCAGATTCCTTGGACGGAATCCGCTCGAAAGTCCTCGGTGGAAACGGCCTTTACCTCGCAGCGCCATCACCTGATGGTGCGCAAAGCCCATGCGTTTGAGATCACGAATTATCAAAATTTATCCTTCAATGCCCATGATCAAAAGTCAGCGACAGGGGCGTATCCTCATGCTTCAGCGAATGTGGAAACGCGAGATGATTCCGTCTTTTTTGCTAAGAATGCGATTGATGGAAAATATGGCAACCGATCCCACGGGTCGTATCCGTTTGCTTCTTGGGGCATCAATCAGCAAGCCGATGCTGCATTGACCATTGAGTTTGGTCGTCCCGTCTTGATTGATCGGGTTCGCTTCCTATTGCGGGCAGATTATCCCCATGATAGCTATTGGACCAAAGGGACCTTGGTCTTTGCTGATGGAGAAGAGCTGGTGGTGGAAACGACAAATACGGCGTCTTTTCAAGAAGTTCGTTTTCCGAAAAAAGAAACGACTAAGCTGACCTATAAAGAGCTGCAAAAAGCAGAGGATGATTCCCCGTTTCCAGCTCTTACACAAATCGAAGTATTTGGTTGGAACTGTTAAAAAAAAGAGGACAAGAGCATGACAGGTCTGCATTTGTGGGCAGTTGTCATGCTCTTTTTTAGGAATCAAGGAAGGAAGGTCGCTTTTTTTTTGTGTTTACGTTATAATGATTTCAGTTAATATGTTAACAAGTTAAGGAGAGGGTAAACATGCGTCTGCAAGAGAACAAACAACGCTTGATCCTGTTAGGAGAAAAAGTGACCGATGTGTGGGTAGCGGATAAAATCACCGCGTGCATCCAACAGATCGAAAAAAATAGTCAGCGCTTTGGCACACAATTTCCTTCAGCCTGTGCCACCAATGGCAAATATCGGCTGAAAGGCAACGATGATTGGACCAATGGCTTTTGGACCGGTATGTTGTGGCTCGCCTATGAGTGGACCAAGGAAAAGAACTTTCTTGATCGAGCTATGGCAAATATCGACAGTTTTCAAACGCGTTTAGACGACCATTTTGTATTAGATCATCATGATATTGGTTTTTTATATAGCTTATCTGCCGGTGCGGGCTACAAGATCACTGGCGATGAACACTGCAAGCAAGAAGTCATTCAAGCAGCAGATGTTTTGTTGGCACGGTTTCAAGAAAAGGGGGAATTTATTCAAGCTTGGGGCGCTTATGGCGACCCACAAGAATACCGCTTGATTATTGATTCGCTACTGAACTTGCCGCTTTTATTTGCAGCAACTCAATTGTCGGGAGAGCCTCGCTACGCAGAGGTTGCGAGTAAGCATTATCAGACAGTCCGAAAGACCGTCATTAAGAATGACGCCACCACCTTTCATACGTATTATTTCGATCCTGAGACGGGGCAGCCAAGTCACGGTGCGACGCATCAAGGAAATAGCGACCAATCGATTTGGGCACGAGGGCAGAGCTGGGCGATTTTAGGGCTTCCTTTGAATGAAAGCTACCTGCATAGTCAGCCTTTTCCAGAAAATTATCCGCAGATCGTGGAGGTGTTTTTGGCTCATTTGCCAGCAGATTTGGTACCGTATTGGGACTTTGATTTTAACGACCAACATCCTGCTGAAAAAGACAGCTCTGCTTTAGCGATTGCGGCTTGTGGCTTGTTGGAAGCAGAGAAAATGGGGGCATATCCCGATGCCCAAAAAATCGCTAAAGGAATGCTTTACCAATTAGGCGAGCAGTATGCAGCGAGCCAAGTGCCAGAAAATGAAGGCTTATTGCTGCATGGTGTGTATGCTCATGCGGAAGGCAAAGGCATCGATGAGCCCAATCTTTGGGGTGATTATTTCTATTTAGAAGGATTGATCCGATTGGCATTGCCTGATTGGCAAAGATACTGGTAAAGGGGAAGACGACATGCGAACGTTTGAGATAAAAGAAGATTTTTTGTTAGATGGAAAACCAATCAAATTGATCAGCGGAGCGATCCACTATTTCCGCATGACACCGGTGCAATGGACAGATAGCCTCTACAATCTAAAAGCACTGGGAGCCAACACAGTTGAGACCTACATTCCTTGGAATCTCCACGAACCTCGTGAAGGAGTCTACGACTTTGAGGGGATGAAAGACATCTGTGCTTTTGTAAAGCAAGCCCAAACGATTGGCTTGATGGTCATTTTGCGACCTTCCGTCTACATTTGTGCTGAATGGGAATTTGGTGGGTTGCCAGCTTGGCTGTTAAATGAACCGATGCGGTTGCGCTCAACCGACCCACGCTTCATGGCAAAGGTGCGCAACTATTTCCAGGTCTTGTTGCCAAAGCTTGTGCCGTTGCAGATCACCCATGGGGGACCAGTGATCATGATGCAGGTGGAAAATGAGTACGGCTCTTATGGAATGGAAAAAGCGTATTTGCGCCAGACCAAGGAGTTGATGGAAGAATACGGCATCGATGTACCCTTGTTTACCTCAGATGGGGCATGGGAAGAAGTACTGGACGCTGGGACATTGATTGAAGACGACATCTTTGTCACAGGCAATTTCGGCAGTCGTTCCAAGGAAAATGCGGCTGTGATGAAAGAGTTTATGGCAAAACATGGCAAAAATTGGCCCATCATGTGCATGGAATATTGGGATGGCTGGTTCAACCGCTGGGGCGAGCCAATCATTAAGCGAGACGGTCAAGACTTAGCTAATGAAGTCAAAGAGATGTTAGCGGTCGGCTCCTTGAATCTCTACATGTTCCATGGAGGCACGAACTTTGGCTTTTACAATGGCTGTTCCGCTCGGGGAGCGCTGGATCTACCACAAGTGTCCAGCTATGATTACGATGCTTTACTGACAGAAGCAGGAGAACCTACCGACAAATACTATCAGGTACAAAAAGCCATAAAAGAAGCCTGTCCCGAAGTGTGGCAAGCCAAACCACGGACCAAGCAATTAGCGGCATTAGGAACCTTTCCCATCGAAAACAGTGTCTCATTATTGGCTATCAAAGATCAGCTGATGGCACCACAAGAAAGCATGTATCCTCTAACAATGGAAGCGGCCAGCACAGGCTACGGCTATTTGCTCTATTCGGTTCAGTTAAAAAACTATCATCGAGAAAACAAATTAAAAGTGGTAGAAGCTAGCGATCGGTTGCATATTTTTACCGACGGCCAATTACAGGCGATCCAATACCAAGAAACGCTAGGTGAGGAGCTGTTGATCCAAGGGACACCAGATAAAGAAACCATCGAGCTAGATGTCTTAGTAGAAAACTTAGGGCGCGTGAACTACGGGTTTAAATTGAATGGGCCTACACAAGCCAAAGGTATCCGTGGGGGCATCATGCAAGATATTCATTTCCATCAAGGCTATCGTCATTACCCATTGACGCTTTCCGCAGAGCAGCTACAAGCCATCGATTATCAAGCAGGAAAAAATCCGACACACCCCTCCTTTTATCAAACGACCTTCACGCTGACAGAGGTAGGAGATACGTTTATCGATTGCCGTGGGTATGGGAAAGGCGTCGTTATCGTCAATGGCATCAATCTTGGTCGCTATTGGCAACGTGGCCCCGTGCATTCCTTATACTGTCCGAAAGAATTTTTGAAAAAAGGCAGCAACGAAGTCGTGGTATTTGAAACCGATGGCGTTGAGATCAAGGAACTCGTTTTCTGTGATCAACCTGTCGTAGAATAAAAAAATAGAAGTAGAGACCCAAATTTACGCGGGCTCTACTTCTATTTTTGTTTTGAAATATTTCCAGTGCTTGTAGCTGACGATGTATTCAGCGACACTTCCATCTGCCAAATAGGAGTGCTTGACTTGTTTGACCGCAGGCTCTCGGAAGCTCAGTTGCAATAAGTTCAACAATTCAGCGTCATCAGGAAAGACGATTTCGTTGGTTTCAACAGAAGCCAATGAGAAAAGGTCGATCGCAAAGTCTTTTCGGACCCGCTCATAAACACTAGCATATTGGTTGAGGTTTTTGGCGATCGGTTCTTTCATCAGCTTCTTCGGCAAATGAGTGATGTGAACCAAGAAAGGAACGTCGCCAAAATAGCGGACTCGTTTGATTCGGTAGTAGGAAGCACTGGCAGCCAATCCTAATTCTTTCAAAATCTCTGGGGCATTTCCTTCTTCCACCGCAAGGACCTTGACCTTTTCTTGGTCCAGTGAATGCAGCTCAATGTCGGAAAACTTCACACTCTGAGATACTTTTGCTTTTGAAACAAAGGTCCCTTTGCCTTGGATGCGATACAGATAGCCAGCACTCGTCAATTCATTCAACGCTTTGACTGCCGTGATCGAACTAACAGAATACATCCGCTTGATATCTGCCTCTGAATAAAACTTATCACCGGGAATGAATTTATGGTCTTTGATTTCTTGTAAAAGATCTTGCTTGATCTGCTCATACTTTGGCAACACAGTGGTTTCCCTCCATTCCATATGAATACATCAAGCATAACATGTTAAATCCTTTCCTGCCACTTAATTAGTGTAGAAAATTCGTTGTTTTCCAGTCTATACAGGTCTGAAAAATAAAATTCAATATGTTAAGATATTAGGTTTACGAATGGCTTGCCATGTGGTATAGTATGCTTACAAGGAACATAACATGTTAAGTAGGGCGACCTGCGGAGTAGGAGGGAAATTAGTGGAAAACATTGTATTGATCAGTCATGGCGGCATGGCAGAAGGGGTCAAAAGTAGTCTCGAGATGATCGTAGGCCAGCAAGCAAACGTTCACACCGTTTCATTACGACCAGATAGTGACAATCTACAATTTGAGAAAGAATTGAACGAGAAAATGAAAGCCCTTAACGGTCCAACATTGATTATTGCGGATTTATTAGGAGGAACCCCGTGCAACGTTGCAGTCAAGAATTATTTAGAGGATGACGAAGTGGCGATCTTCGCTGGAATGACATTGTCCGTAGTGATCGAGGCAGTCGTCAATCAACGAGCGACGATCAAAGAGCTGCTTTGCTTAGCCAAAGAAAACATCGTTGATGTCAAAGCAGGGATGAACCAAGCAGAACAAGAGATGTTAGAAGAAAAGCAAGAAGAATTAGGGGATTACAGTGCGTATGCTGGGCAAGAAAATATCGTCAATAGTCGGATCGATGAGCGCTTGATCCATGGACAAGTCGCCGGTATCTGGTCCACCAGTTTAAACACGCAACGGATCATCGTAGCCAATGATGAAGCTGCCGCAGACCCATTACAAAAATCTTCTTTACGAATGGCAGCGCCAACTTCAATGCGACTTTCCGTCCTTCCAGTGGCAACGGCAGCCAAAAATATTCGTGCCGGTCGTTATGGAAAACAACGGTTGTTTTTGCTTTTCAAAAATCCCCAAGATGTTTTGCGTTATATTGAAGCAGATGGACCGATCAAAGCGATCAACGTCGGCAACATGAGCTACAAAGATGGTGCACGGGAAATAACCAAAAGTATTCAAGTGATGCCAGAAGAAGAGCCGATCTTTGAAGCGATCGCCGAAAAAGGCATCACCGTCACGGCACAGCTTGTTCCCAATGAACCATCGATCGACTTTATGAAGAAATTACGAGGATAAACCAGGCAGGGATTGAATCGAGGAGAATATGTAGCGGAAGATTTGTCAAAAAACGAGTGTTTTTCACGATTTATCTGAGGCGACATAACGATCGATAACTAGCCAGTTAAGACTCGTTCATACAATTAGGAGGAAAATTCATGCATTTAGCAGCGTATCAAATCATTCTTATTACTGTTTATGCTTTTATTGCTATTAATGATTCACTTATTTCCAATACGTTGACCCAACCAGCGATCGCCGGAATGATTTCTGGAATGATCATGGGGGACTTAAAGACCGGTTTGATGGTCGGTGGGACCTTGCAGTTGATGCGTTTGGGGATCGCCGCATTTGGTGGTGCATCCGTCCCGGATTATTTTACCGGCGCAGTACTGGGAACGGCGTTTGCCGTGATCTCAGGAAACGGCGCGGAATATGGCATCGGCTTAGCAGTTCCAGTGTCCTTGCTGATGCTGCAACTGGATGTCGTGGCTCGTTTTTGTAACGTATTTCTACTACACCGGATCGATAGAGCCATCGACAACATGCAAGTCAAACGAATCCCACGGTTAGTTTTATCGGGTTCTTTCTTATGGGGATTGTCACGGGCGATTCCGATTTTATTGATGCTTTTAGCTGGAGATGCAGTCGTTACGACGATTACCGATAACACGCCAGAATGGCTGATGACCGGACTAAAAACCGCTGGTGGCGTCTTGCCAGTCGTCGGGGTAGCGATCTTATTGCGCTACTTGCCAACAAAGCACTACATTCCTTATTTGTTATTAGGCTTCTTTTTAGCTGCGTATCTGCAAGTACCAATGCTCGGCGTTTCCATCATCGGACTTGTAGCAGCAATGTTAGTCTTTAAACGTGATAGCGAAAAAGGCACGGTTGCAACGGCAGCTGCCGGAGATTTTGAAGGAGGATATGATGGCGATGAGTGATCAAAAACTGACAAAAAAAGAGTTGAATACCATTAGCTGGCGTTATATTTTGGCAAGCCAATTAAACTGGAACTATGAGCGAATGATGAGTTCAGGCTACCTTTACGGCATCCTGCCCGTCTTGAAAAAATTCTATGGCCATGATGAAACCCAGCTGCAAGATATGCTGCGGACCCACAATCAATTTTTTAATACCAATGCGATCTTTGGGAACTTGATCATGGGGATCGATGTCGCGATTGAAGAACAAGATGGACACAAAGCCAAAGAAACGATCATCGCCTTGAAAACGGCCTTGATGGGTTCCTTAGCCGGTGTCGGTGACTCCTTGTTCCACGTGATTTGGGGAACAATCTTTGGCTCTGTTGCTGGCACATTAGCGCAAAATGGTTCCGTCGTTGGTTGTGTCATCTGGATCATCGCCAACATCGCGTTACTTTTCGGTCGGGCAGCGTTGCTTCCCCTTGGTTACAAACAAGGGGTCAAATTAGTGACGACCTTGAAAGACAAATTATCTGCCTTCACCAATGCCGCAACCGTTTTAGGGGTTACAGTGATTGGTGCCTTGATTCCCTCTGTGGTCAAAGCAACTGTTCCTTTTGTCTATAAAAAAGACGGTGTCGAATTAGTGATCCAAGACACGTTGGATGCCATCTTGCCATCCCTTGTACCTATCTTGCTCGTCTTGCTGACCTACTGGATGCTAGGCCAAAAGAAACTAAATTCCACTCGAGTAATTTGGATCATCTTGATCTTGTCGATCGTTTTGAGTGCGTTTGGTATTTTGGGTTAGGAAAGAATCATGGTGTAAAAGGAAATGGGCAGCTGCTGTGATTGTTTTGTAAATCGTATAAGCAGTTAGGGTAGTCAACCTGTTTTCTTTTTTAGAATAGTTGAACTAAATGGAAAAGAGTGCGGAAATGAATTTCTTCACTCTTTTCCTATTCCACGAAATGATAGCGCTATCTTTTGCGCGGGGAAATAGGAGGAGTAAAGGATGGAAAAAGGGAAAAAATATCTGCTGATCATGGGGTGTTTCTTGTTGCTGTATTCGGTAGTTGGCGCCACTCGTCTTTCTGGAAATGCCGAGGAACAAATACCCGAATTGCCGGAAGCAGAATCGATCTATCACTCGGATTTTTCAAACCAGAAAGGGTCTTGGCAAGATTTAGTCGGGAAAGCCGAAGTAGCACAAAATGCTACTGGTTTAATGATCAGTAATACGAAGCAAGGCACCAATCTGGAATCAGTAACGCTCAACAAAGATGCTCCCAAGCGGTCTTCAGGGGATTTTGAAACTACTTTCTTATATGAAGACCAAGCGAACATTGGGGTGGTCTTTCGCGCAGATGAACAAAAGACAGATCAGTGGCAATCGTTTGCTTATAATCGTGATGGGCAGTGGCAACTTGGTCAACCAGGTGGAAAATGGCTGACAGCTATTTCTGGACCTACTTTGATTGCGGGACAAAAATATAAACTCTTGCTTCAGTATGAGGGCTCGAGTTTTCGTGCCTTTTTAAATGATCAGCTATTTTATGAGAATCAAAAGGTAAACTATCCCAATGGTACGGCAATTGATGGGGACTGGTCCGGGTATGTGGGTATCCGTTTGTTTGGCAATTTATCTAAGCTGAAGGTATTATCGATGCGCAGCGGTCCTATCGGCAGCTTGCCCGTGGAAGATCATACAGCAGAATTTATGCAGCTGCAAGAAAAATGGCAAAATCAACTGGTTTCCGATCACTATGATCCAAATAATCCGACTATGGCTGATTACGTGCAGATGGTCACCTCAGAAGCTGAGGCGTTGTATCAAACCATAAATAAAGCATCTGATCGAACGAGCCTATGGCCCCTCGAACAAGGGAATACTGCTTCAGCGGATGTAACGACTCAATTTACAAAATTACAGAAAATGGCTTTAGCCTATGGCACGAAAGGTAGTTCTTTGTATCAAGATGATGCAGTGGCGACGACGATTATTGATGGGATAGATTTCATGGTCACTCGAAAAGGGTATGATGGGAAAAAGTACCATGGAAACTGGTGGGATTGGCAAATCGGTGTCCCGCAAAAACTGATCAGTACTTTAATGATTTTAGGCGCTGAGTTACCGTCCGAGAAATTACAGCAATACACTGCCATTATCAGCAGTTATGTACCAGATCCCTTCAAGCAATTGTATACGAAGACACAAGGCAGTTTTACTGAGCTTGCTTTTATTCCAAATTTTGTGACTTCTGGTGCTAATCGTACAGATCTCGCGCTTACTGTATTAGGCTTGGGCATTTTGCAAAGGGACGCTGGGAAAATCACCCAAGCTTCAGCAAGTATCGAAGAAGTATTTCAGTTAGTCACAAAAGGCGATGGTTTTTATAAAGATGGCTCCTTTATTCAGCATAATACGATCCCTTATACTGGTTCTTATGGAAATGTACTGATCAAGGGTGTGGGACAAATTCTAGCTATCACGCAAGGGTCAAGTTTTGAAATGGATGCCGATCTCGTACAAACGTTTGTCAAAAATGTTGATCAAGCATTCTTGCCGTTGATCTATCAAGGAGAAATGTTGCCGTTGGTCAATGGTCGTTCGATTTCAAGAGCTCCAGCCAAAAACAAAGTCGGTTATGGCTCATCAACAGTTTATAATTTGCTGATCGTATCCCAATTCGCACCAACTCAATACCAGCAAAGATTCCGTGAAGCTGCCAAATATTGGCTCAAAGAAAATCCAGACTATTATTTGACGAATGCAAGAGACTTCAATGATTTACAAATGACAATGAATCTCTTGGCAGACCCATCGATTACAGGGGATGCATTACCTTTTACGGGAACAAAACTGTACGCTTCAATGGATCGCTTTGTTCAACGAACAACTGATTATATGGTGGGTTTAGGACTATATTCCAGTCGCATTTCTTCCTTTGAAGCTGGCAACAAGGAAAACAAGCGTGGGTGGCATACAGCAGACGGGATGCTCTACCTCTATAATGATGATCAAGTTCAATTCAATTCTAGCTATTGGCCGACCGTCGATCCATATCGCTTGCCAGGAACAACCGTGGACACCATACAATTAGCGGATGAAAATTCAGCTTTTACAACGGTAACGTCTCCAGAAAAGTGGGTAGGCGGTGTGGCTTATGATGGTGCAGCTGCGGTGGGAATGGCATTAAACAAAACGGGTACAAAAAATAACGGGAATGTTTTACCTATGAACGTGCGGGCAAAAAAATCGTGGTTTATCATTGATGGGCAGATTGTCGCTTTAGGTGCGGGAATCACTGGTGATACGACAGCTTCTATTGAGACGGTCGTGGATAATCGCTTACTAAACGATGCGTATACTTATCAAATCCTTTCTGATCAAGGAAGTATTGATCAGTTAAATGAAACAAGTAGCAAGCAGTGGTTGTTGTTAGACTCCGATCATTCCCAGGCCAATATCGGTTACTATTTTCCAGAAGAAACGACAGTAAACGTGGTAAGTGAAACACGAACAGGCAGCTATACAGAAATCAATGAGGCATTTCCAAGTAATGCGGTTTATACCGGAGAATATCGAAAATTCTTGATCAATCATGGCAAAAATCCCATGGAGGATCATTATGCGTATGTCATGTTGCCAGGTATCAATGAAACAGAACTGACTGCCTATGCCCAAGAAGAACCGCTGGAGATTTTAGCCAATACCTCGGAAGTTCAAGCAGTAAAACTTGATCAAACTGACTATTTAGGTATCAATTTTTGGCAGAATGATGGAGGTAGTGTCGCCGATATTACTACTAACAAACCTCTTTCATTGATTAGAACAAGTAGAGAAGGCAAAACCATCTATGCCTTTTCTGATCCAACTCAAACAACGACTACCATGACCTTAAAATTGCCAAAAGACTACCAAAAAATCGTTTCTCAAAGCGATGGAATCAGTTATGATGCTTCGACGAATCTATTTACGGTGAACTTTGCGGAGCAAGACGGTGGAAATAAAGTGATTGTAGTCGAGTAAGGTGTTTCAATGCTATCTGTCTCATCATCAGCAGCTAGGGATCAATCTCTAGCTGTTTTTTGTCAGCTAGAAAATGAAACGATGAAAGGCTAAACATAGATTTTTTCTTTGACTATTAATTCCTTTAACTACTTTTCAAGGGCCGAGGTTTTGTCAAAAAAATCCTCACAGAAAAGGCTGAAAACTTGCGCATTGGCATGAAACGTTTGCTAATTTTCTTCTTACTTAAAAGGCGTATGTTTGCCACGAAAGAATGTATCTAAGATTGCAAACACACTTTTCCAAGATTGCAGTGGCAACTTTTCAAGTAAGAATTGGTAGCGAATTTATCCGAAGGCGCGGCGATTAACAATATACTCTTCTCCATCAATTTCAAAAAGATAATAGTGTTGACCATAAATAGAAACTATATCTTCAGTAACTGGAACAGTTCTATTCATAAGATTATTACTCGAAATTGTTCCTACATATGGATCTCTTGGGGACAGAGACAGTTTATACAAATTATAGTTACCTGTTATTTCAACTGTTTGATCGATGAAAGTAACGCCAGAAATTTTTCCAGCAGGAGAATCTAAAAAGATTGAGGCAATTTGATTAGAACGATGATTATTCAAATAATAGACTTTATCCCTATTATTAAGGATATTTAGTATCGCATATTTGTTGAATAATGGGACAGCAGGAAGTATCCCCTTAGAAATTGAGTCCGCCGTTTTTTGCGCTGCATCCAGCATCTCTTGATTGTTGCTAACCTGGGCATCATATAAATCAGCCATTACTGATCCATTGTCATGTTGGAGACCTAAAGTATGCCCCATTTCATGTCGGATAGTTGAAACCAGCTGTACGTAGCCGGAGGTTCCTTTTCCAGATGATGCGTCATTTAAAGCAGCATTATTCAAAAATATTCTGTTCGTACTATTTCCCCAACCAAATCCAGAGTACCCCATATCTGCATAGGAATCGCCATCCGTTGATTGCAAAACTAAATCAACTTGGTTATCTGCTGCATTTACACTTGATTTTTCAACAATTACTGATCTCCCAATCGACTGATTCCATGATTGCGCAGCTTCATTGACAGCCTCTTGGCAGGTTTCTCCTAGTGAGTTTGAGTCGTAAATGATGGTACCGTATTCGTTAACACAAGTAGCTGTACCATACAATATTCCAGGATAGTAATAATCAACAATAGGCGTCTTCGCTATGTCGGCTGACTTTGCATCTACAGAAATTGTTCCTATAGAGCAAATTAATGCAACTAAAAATAACGAACGAATTCTTGAAAAAAATTTTTTCATTGTTTTCCACTCCTTAAACTTGTTGACTTGATTTCATACAAATAATTCCAAAAATCTTTTTCCCATCTATCTTGTATGGAAAGATGCTCCCAGGGCATCGAATTTTTTTCAAATTCAACGAAATGTCGAATCTTTATATTTTTTCTAGCTTTTTCAATTTTCAAAAATTTGAGTGGATTCACATTTTTTGCCCAATCAAATAACCAATGATCATCTTTCTGGTAATTGTATTCATAAGGCAACAACTCAACACTTCTCTCACAAAGAATGTTTAAAATGGTTTGATCTAAATACAAGTATTCATTCTTATTTATCATACGTACTATGGCTTCTGGTCGTATCTGTTCATTGAACACAACTACATTAAATAAAATAACTCCAGAATTGAAGTAATTCTTCATAGTTTTTACGCCAAAATATTTAAAGCTGTCCTCTGTATCACTTATAACTGAGAAGTAGAAGTCTCTAACTGCAGCAATTGATTTTTGATCAGGGATCAAATCAAAGAAATTGGATACGTCATCGTATACAATAGTGTCATTATCTAAATAGAGAATGTAATCATAATTGCTAAAATATGAAGGTAGAAATAATCTCCACAGAGTGACTTCAGGAAAACGCGAATTACTATAATTCTTTATTTCGTTTATTATTTTAGGTGGATACCAAATAGTAATAGTTACATTTTTTTCTCCATATAATCCAGAAATACTCTTCAATTTCAGTATTTCTTCGTTCCCTATTTCATTTACAACTACTAATATATCTAAAGGTTCATTCCCTTCATAAGTATTTACTACTGACGCAATGGATACTGCAGCTAATTGAATATGTGACCCCGTAACACAATAAACGACAGCTTTCTTCTTCATAGTTCATGTTCACCCTTTTTAGTGTTTTTTATTTTTTAATAAAAACCTTCTATAGAAACTTAGGCAATAAAAGCATTTAAGCTTATTTTATCGTATCTGATTTCCAATATGAGCGTTAGTCCCACTATTGGGATTAACGTAGTTAACGAGAATCAACAATTTCTTATCGTATTTTCCCAAAAGGGTTGTCAGATTAAGCCTAAATCAAAAATCCCGTCAGAGAAATCTGACGGGATTTTGGTGGTGAACCTAGGTAAAACAGGTCATTGTTATCCATTCCAAGTGAACTAAAACACTGTTAAATCAACATTTCGCAACCAAGTGAGGTTGCTACTTTATTCCCACTCCACAGTAGCAGGTGGTTTACTCGTAATATCATACACGATCCGATTAACGTGTGCGACTTCGTTGACGATGCGGACGCTGATTTTTTGTAGGACTTCCCATGGGATGCGGGCAAAGTCAGCGGTCATGCCATCGATTGAAGTGACTGCACGAATGCCGACGGTATAATCGTAGGTCCGGCCATCACCCATGACACCGACGGAGCGGATGCCTGGTAAGACGGTGAAGTATTGCCAAATGTCGCGATCTAAGCCGGCATTTGCGATTTCTTCCCGCAAGATTGCGTCCGAGTCGCGGACGATCGTTAGTTTTTCTTCTGTCAATTCGCCAAGGACACGAATACCTAGACCTGGTCCAGGGAATGGTTGGCGCCATACGATGCTGTCTGGCATGCCAAGTTGGGTCCCTAATTCACGGACTTCGTCTTTGAACAAGGTGTTCAATGGTTCGATCAATTTGAATTGCATGTCTTCAGGTAAACCACCCACATTGTGGTGTGATTTGATGGTTTGAGCAGTTTCGGTTCCTGATTCGATGACGTCGGTATAAAGGGTTCCTTGAGCAAGGAAAGAAACGCCTTCTTCGCCAGCTAGTTTCGTTGCTTCATCATCGAAGACATACACGAATTCATTCCCGATGATCTTGCGTTTTTCTTCAGGATCAGAAACCCCAGCAAGTTTTGATAGGAAACGTTCTTTGGCATCAACTTTGATGATGTTCAAGCCGAATTTGCCGCCTAAGCTTTCCATTACTTGCTCGGCTTCCCCTTTACGCAAGAGGCCGTGGTCAACAAAAATACAAGTCAGTTGATCGCCAATCGCTTTTTGTAAAAGAACACCAACGACAGAAGAATCGACCCCGCCGGAAAGACCAAGCAAGACTTTTTTGTCGCCCACTTGTTCGCGGATTTTTGCGATTTCCATATCGATGAAGTTGTCCATTGTCCAATCACCTGTACATTGACAAACGTCAATGGCAAAGTGACGCAGTAAGTCGTTGCCGTATTCTGAATGGCGAACTTCTGCGTGGAATTGGATACCGTACATTTTGCGTTCTGCATCTTGGATAGAAGCAATCGGGCAATCTTTGCTCGTCGCCACAACATCAAAGCCTGCAGGTGCTTGAGTGACCAAGTCTCCGTGGCTCATCCACACGGTTTGGGTTGCGGGCGTGTTTTGGAAAAGGGCCGCTGCATCAGAAGTGACTTCCAATTCTGCTTTGCCGTATTCACGGTTTTTGGCAGGTTCAACTTTTCCGCCTAATTTATAAGTAATCAACTGCATGCCGTAACAGATCCCTAAAACTGGGATGCCTAACTCAAAAATTTTCTCGTCGATGCCGAAAGAGTTCTCGTCGTAGACGCTGTTTGGTCCGCCAGATAAGATGATCCCTTTTGGGTTCATCGCTTTTACTTCTTCAGCGGTAATGCGGTGGCTCAATAATTCTGAGAAAACACCGAACTCACGAATACGGCGTGTAATCAGCTGGTTGTACTGACTACCGTAATCAAGTACGATAATTTTTTCGACGTTTGGCAAAGTGTCAACGTTTGTCACAATAAATTACCTCAATTCTTTTAGTTTTTATTGAAAAAAGGCTGGGCCTTTTCAACAGCATAATTATAAAAATGAAGCGGTCAATACTTGCGCAAGAACACTTCATCGATCAAATGGTGCTTTGTTTTATGAAGAATTATATCGGCTCTGCTGCGTGTAGGCAAGATATACTCGTGTAAATTCTTTAAATTCACATTTTTCCATACTTCTTTTGCCATTTTAATCGCTTCCTTGCGATCCCCGATCGCATATTGGTAATAATAATTGCTAGGGTCTTGAAAGGCAGTGTCTAGTAATGATTCAAATCGTTCCAAATACCATTTTTCAATCAGTGCCGGTTGGGCATCCACGAAAATTGAAAAATCAAAAAAGTCACTGATATAGATTTGTTGGTTGGCAGGTAGTTGCAGGGTATTGATGCCTTCCACGATCAAGATATCTGGTTGACTGATCGTTTCATACGTATCAGGAATAATATTGTAGACTTCATGGGAGTAGACGGGGATCTGGATGTCTGGTTCTCCTGATTTGACCGCATTCAAAAAGTTGATCAAGGCTTCCATGTCATAACTTTCTGGAAATCCTTTGCGATTCAAGCTGCCGCGTTCTTCCAAGACTTCGTTCGGGTACAAAAAGCCGTCAGTGGTGATCAGTTGGACGGTTCTGCGGGGAAACAAACGGGCCAATAAATTTTGGACGAGCCGTGCGGTGGTACTCTTGCCGACGGCGACGCTTCCGGCGATGCCGATGATAAAAGGCGGCATTTTAACATAGCGGTGTAAAAAGAGTCCCTTGCTGAGGGTCAATGATTCAAACTCTTTCATATAAAGATGGATCAGATGGCATAAAGGCACGTAAACATCTTCCACATCTTGGACCGAGATCCGGTCGTTCAAACTTTTGATATTATCCAATTCTTCTTGAGTGAAAGGCATCATGCCGTTCGTATAAAACCCTTGCCATTGCTCACGAGGAATTTGATAAAAATTCATGGTTTCTTGCATAGTAGGCTCCTTTTTTGCGGCATCATCGGTTTCTATTAGAAGCGATAGGCCACTGTTCGAAAGTATTTTACCATAGAAACCCGCAGAACTTGGAAAAAAGACATGATTTCCTTTGCAGAAACAACAAAAAACTGTTTTTTCGTTGTTTTTTTTGCTGGGCGTTTACTTCTGGCTGTTTTTCGGTATGATTAGAAAGAAACAGCAGACAAATCTTGCTGGGCTTTTTTACTAGTGTTTTCACTATGTTCACTCGTTCGAATAGAAGAAACAAGGAAAAACTAGTAGAAACCAGTAGAAAAAACAAGTGAAGAGGAAATAGAAGAAAGGAGCATAACCATGAGTAATCATTACTATACAGAAAATCCTGATACGGCCCATGATTTTGAACAGTGGTCGTTTGAATTAAGAGGAAAGAAGTTTCATTTTGTGACAGATAGCGGGGTGTTTTCCCGTGACACGGTGGACTATGGCTCGCGGGTGTTGATCGATGCGTTTGAGTGGGGGGAGCTACCAGAAGGAAGTCTGCTGGACGTTGGGTGCGGCTATGGACCTGTTGGCTTAGCGTTAGCTTATGCGAGTCAACGACCTGTCGAGATGATCGATATCAATCAGCGGGCAGTGGATTTGGCAAAAGGCAATGCCCAGCGTAACGGCATTGAACAGGTAGATATCCATCAATCCAATATCTATGCCCAATTAAATCAACCTGCTTATGCGGCGATCCTCAGCAACCCACCGATTCGGGCAGGAAAAGAAGTCGTTCATGAGATTTTGACGGGGGCGTTTCCGCTGCTAAAAGCAGGGGGAACCTTAACGATCGTGATCCAAAAGAAACAAGGAGCGCCGAGTGCTCAAAAGAAAATGCAAGAGACCTTTGGCAATGCCGAAATCATCAAAAAAGACAAAGGCTATTACATCATTCAAAGCGTAAAAGAAGCGTAGCTGCTCTTTGATTCTCAGCAGATCAAAGGCATCGCCAAGGCAAGCGCTGGTTAGCAGCAACTGGACCAGTTGGTTTCTCAAAAAGCCTATTGCCAGCAGCCTTTCGGGCAATTGCAGCGTTGGTTAATCAGCTGTCTATATCATCGGGCTATTTTTGATCAACGAAAAAGAAAGTCGCACACTTGTTGAAAGTGTGCTATTTTTTTTGAGAAAAATTTGCTACACTTTAGGCAAGAGAGGAGAGAAGCAGATGAAATTGACGATTAAACAGATTGCTGAAATGGCTGGCGTCTCTGTCACGACCGTGTCGCAGATCCTAAACAATAAAGGCAGCCGTTTTAGTGAAGAAACCCGGAAGCGGGTCTTAGATATCGTAAATAAATATCACTATAAGCCGGATTTTTTTGCTTCGAATCTTATCAACCGCCATTCAAAAACGATCGGAATGATCGTGCCTGATGTGACGGATTTCTTTTTCTCTAAAGTCATTGAAGGGGCGGAAAGTTATTTCAATCCACTAGGTTACATGCTAGTGTTATGCAATTCGCGCCACAGCCAAGAAAAAGAGGTTCAATATTTGAATGAACTGTCTCATCGTTCGGTAGATGGTATCTTATTAGCGACGCCGCATTTACTGCCGGAGGATTATTCCTTGAAGAGCGGGTTCTTTGATGACCGACCAATTATTTTAGTCGATCGCGGGATCAATCAGCGGGACAATGGTCGTTTAATCGTGAAAGAATACGAAGGTGCCTACCAAGCCGTCAGTTATTTGATCAAAAACGGTCACCGCAACATTGCGATGCTCAAAGAAATCACCGGCTACTATCAATTAGAGGAACGGTTCAATGGCTATCGCCATGCCTTGAAGGACCATCAGATCCCTTTTAAAGGCCGATATGTAGAAAATGCTGAATTAACGGTTACCGGCGGGTACGAAGCAACGAAGGAATTATTGAAGTACAAAGAGATCACAGCGTTTTTCTGCGGCAACGACGCCATGGCGATCGGCTGTTATCAAGCGATTTATGAGGCTGGCAAAAAAGTACCAGAAGACTACTCGGTGATCGGCTTTGATGCCTTGAAATTATCGGAATACATCACACCACCGCTTACCACGGTCATGCAGCCGACCTTTGAAATCGGTTTTACCGCAGCGAAGTTTTTAGTGGACGCCATTGAGTTTCCGACACGGCGAATTCCAAATAAGATTTTTGATACAAAATTAATTATTCGTGAGAGCGTGAAGACATTGACAAGCGAGAAATAATGCGGTATATTTCTTCTTGTAAGTGTTTTCATAGTTTTGCGATATTTAGTAAACTGTTTTACTAAAGTGGTTTACCCTACGAAAAATTATTGTATAATGTTAAAGGAAGCGAGGGTCATTTCGATGCGAATGGTGGATTTAATTGAAAAGAAACGTGACGGCAAGTCATTGACGAAGGAAGAAATTGACTACATTGTAACTGCGTATACTGAAGGAAGTATTCCAGATTATCAAATGAGTGCCTTGTTGATGGCTATTTTTTATGTAGATATGACAGATGAAGAGATCACGAACTTAACGCTAGCAATGGCAAATTCTGGTGAAGTGATCGACCTATCCTCAATTGAAGGAATCAAAGTCGATAAGCATTCGACTGGTGGTGTTGGTGATACGACCACGTTGATCCTAGCGCCATTAGTGGCTAGTGTTGGCGTACCGGTTGCGAAAATGTCTGGCCGCGGCTTAGGCTATACCGGGGGGACGTTAGACAAGCTTGAAGCGATCCCTGGATTTAAAATCGAGCTTTCTGAAGCCGACTTTATCCGATTAGTCAACGAAAGCAAAGTGGCCGTGATCGGTCAATCAGGAGATTTAGCTCCTGCGGACAAAAAACTGTATGCCTTACGAGATGTGACGGCAACGGTTAGTTCGATCCCATTGATCGCCAGCTCGATCATGAGTAAAAAAATCGCGGCAGGTGCCGATGCGATCGTGTTAGATGTAACCACAGGCGATGGCGCCTTTATGAAAAACTTGGAGGATGCCAAACGCTTAGCCCAAACGATGGTCCGCATCGGAAAATTGGCAAATCGCCAAACGATGGCAGTCATTTCTGATATGTCACAACCTCTAGGGGAAGCGATCGGGAACAGTTTGGAAGTGGTGGAAGCTATTGATACACTGCAAGGAAAAGGACCGAAAGACTTGGAAGAAATGTGCTATGCACTGGGCAGCCAAATGGTCGTTTTAGCGAAAAAAGCTGATTCATTGGAAGAAGCACGCCAACTGTTGGAAGAAGCCTTGCATTCAGGCAAAGCGTTAGAAAAATTCAGACAGATGATCATAGATCAAGGCGGAGACGCTTCAGTGATCGATGACCCGAGCAAGATTTTGACAGCAAAATATGAAGTGGAGGTCCCAGCGAAAACTAGCGGCGTGGTGACGAAATTAGTTGCCAATGAGCTAGGGATCGCGGCGATGATGTTAGGGGCAGGTCGTAAGACCAAAGACGAAGACATCGACCATGCAGTGGGCATCAAATTGCATAAGAAAGTTGGCGAATCCGTAACTGAAGGAGAATCGCTATTGACGATCTATAGCAATACCGAAGCAATCGAGGATGTCAAAGCATTGATCGACCAAAATATTGCAATTGGGGAAGGTGGCGCAGAACCGCCATTGATCCATGACATTATTACAGAATAAGGAGCGAATAAAAATGGAATTGAATCGCATGATCGACCACACGATTTTGAAAGCAGACGCAACGGAGGAAGATGTTTTACGAATCATCGAAGAGGCAAAAACCTATCACTTCTATTCTGTCTGCATCAATCCAACGTGGGTTTCATTAGCAGCAGAAAAATTACAAGGCGAACCAACGGCTGTTTGTACTGTGATCGGGTTTCCTTTAGGGGCAAACACATCTGAAGTCAAAGCTTATGAAACAACAGATGCGATCAAAAATGGCGCAGATGAAGTCGATATGGTAATTAACGTAGGTGCCTTGAAATCAAAACAATACAAAAAAGTTCAAGCAGACATCGAAGCAGTCGTTGAAGCGGCCAAAGACAAAGCGCTTGTCAAAGTAATCATTGAAACAGCGTTACTAGACAACGAAGAAATCGTCAAAGCCTGTGAATTAGCCAAAGCAGCCGGTGCAGATTTCGTGAAAACCTCAACTGGCTTTTCAACTGGTGGGGCAGTCATTGAAGATGTTCGCTTGATGCGTGAAACAGTAGGACCAGAAATGGGTGTCAAAGCTTCCGGTGGTATCCACAACGAAGCAGAAGCTGCAGCTATGGTCGAAGCGGGGGCAAATCGCTTAGGAACAAGCGCAAGTGTTGCTATCGTGACTGGCTCAACAGGTGCTGGCTACTAAGCTTAGCATTATTAAGTAAAGTAGCAAAAAATAAAAACAAGAGCGGGGAAGACAATGACAACAGCGAAAAAAGAGTGGATCGACACCGCCGTTTCCGCCTTAGATAAAGCGTATGTGCCGTACTCTAAGTTTCCGGTCGGTGCTTGTCTCGTTGCCAAAAATGGTACGATATATCAAGGGATTAACATTGAAAATGCCTCATATGGCTTAACAAATTGCGCAGAACGAACCGCTTTTTTCAAAGCCGTTTCTGAAGGCGAAAAAGAGTTTCAACATTTGGTTGTGGCGGGTCATACGCCAGAACCGATCTCTCCTTGCGGTGCTTGCCGCCAGGTCATGGTGGAATTTTGTGCGCCAGATATGCCGGTGACCTTAGTCGGCGATGATGGAGTGATCAAAGAAACCACGGTAGAAGGCCTATTGCCTTATTACTTTACGAACAAAGATTTATAAACCATGTTCATTCAGTCGATGCGGCTGTTGAAAAAAACTATATTTTTAGGGGGCTTTACAGCAATGAAAAAAGCAAAATTATTTAGTTTAGGTATTGTTGCAGTAGCTGGGTTGACTTTACTTGGTGCTTGTGGCGGAGGAAATTCAGGTTCAACTGATTCAACTGGTGGCGGTTCTGCAGACGGTACGACTGATGCAGCGCATAGTGTCGCAATCGTTACCGATATCGGCGGGGTGGATGACCGTTCATTCAACCAATCCGCATGGGAAGGCTTAGAAGCATGGGGGGAAGAACACGGGATCGCTCGCGGTGCTGGTGGTTATGACTACGTGCAATCAAATGAAGCATCAGAATACACAACAAACGTAAATGGTGCCGTTCAAAATGGTTTCAAAACAGTTTTCGGTGTGGGTTACTTATTGAAAGATTCAATCGCAGCAGCAGCTGATCAAAACCCTGATACACAATTCGGGATCATCGATGATGTGATCGAAGGCAAAGACAACGTTGTTTCAGCAACATTTAAAGACAACGAAGCAGCTTACCTAGCTGGTTTTGCAGCAGCTTATACAACCAAAACAAACAAAGTCGGCTTCATCGGTGGTGAAGAAGGCGTCGTTATCGACCGTTTCGAAGCTGGTTTCATGAAAGGTGTTCAAGACGCAGCTGAAAAATTAGGCAAAGAAATCACAGTTGATCCTCAATATGCAGCATCATTTGGTGATCCTGCCAAAGGGAAAGCTTTGGCAGCTTCAATGTACCAAAGCGGCATTGACGTAATCTTCCACGCATCTGGCGGTACTGGTGCAGGTGTCTTCCAAGAAGCAAAAGCAATCAATGAACAATTGAACGAAGCAGACCTAGAAGACAAAAAAGTTTGGGTCATCGGTGTAGATAGCGATCAACAAGACGAAGGTAACTTCACAACTGCTGACGGCAAAGAAGATAACTTCACACTGGCTTCAACATTGAAAGGTGTTGGCGCAGCGGTACAAGATATCTCAACTCGGGCGTTGGAAGACAACTTCCCTGGCGGCGAACACATTGTTTATGGCTTGAAAGATGGCGGTGTAGACATTACTGAAGGGTTCCTTTCAGATGATGCCAAAGCAGCGATCGAAACAGCGAAACAAGACGTGATCGACGGCAAAGTAGAAGTACCAGAAACACCTGAAAAATAAAGTGGTTCTTTTCGGTTATCTTGCCCTAGCTTAGGGCAAGATGATCGTTGTTGGATTACTATGTTGATGAAAGCTACGGGTTTTCATGAGGATAGTAATCATCCTAAGCAATAGCAATTATTTTTTTGACATGACGAATGGTTTGTATAAGCGAATTAGAAAGTAAGGATGTGAGTAATTTGGCTGAGGAAAAATATGTTGTAGAAATGCGTCATATCACCAAAGAGTTTGGAACGTTCAAAGCCAATGACGATGTCAACTTGCAAGTAAGGCCGGGAGAAATCCACGCATTGCTTGGTGAAAATGGAGCGGGCAAGTCGACCTTGATGAATATGCTGTCAGGATTATTGGAACCAACATCTGGTGAAATCTGGATGAATGGTGAAAAAGTGAATATCACGAGTCCGACCGCGGCAAACAAATTGGGGATCGGTATGGTGCATCAGCATTTCATGCTGGTAGACGCCTTTACTGTAACAGAAAATATCATTTTGGGGAGCGAACCCCATCATCTCGGTGTGTTAGATCGCAAGAAAGCCCGCAAAGAAATCAAAAAAGTTTCTGAACAATATGGTTTATCGGTTGATCCAGATGCTTATGTGCGTGACATCTCTGTCGGGATGGAACAACGGGTAGAGATCTTGAAGACTCTTTACCGCGGCGCAGATGTACTGATTTTTGATGAACCAACGGCAGTTTTGACACCGCAAGAAATCGAAGAGCTGATCGAAATCATGCGCGGATTGGTGCGTGAAGGCAAATCGATTATCTTGATCACCCACAAACTGGATGAGATCAAAGCGGTGGCAGACCGTTGTACAGTTATCCGTCGGGGACAAGGGATCGGCACTGTCAATGTCAAAGACGTCAGCTCGCAACAGTTGGCCGATATGATGGTTGGTCGTTCTGTGTCCTTCAAGACACCGAAGAAAGAAGCGTCACCAAAAGAAGTCGTGCTTTCTGTTGAAAACTTAGTCGTAAAAGAAAACCGTGGCTTAGAAGCAGTCAAAAACTTAAGCTTAGAAGTACGTGCAGGTGAAGTATTGGGGATTGCTGGGATCGATGGCAATGGGCAATCAGAGCTGTTACAAGCCATCACTGGTTTACGGAAAGTCGAAAGCGGCAAGGTCTTGCTGAATGGTGATGACATCACCAACTTCAAGCCTCGGAAAGTCACTGAAGCCGGCGTTGGTCATGTGCCAGAAGACCGCCACAAATACGGACTTGTCTTGGATATGATGTTATCAGAAAACATCGCCTTGCAAACCTACTACAAAAAACCTTTGAGTAATGCAGGTGTCTTGGATTACGGAGAGATCAACGAGTTTGCTCGTGACTTGATTCAAGAATTTGACGTACGAACAGTCAACGAGATCGTACCGGCACGGGCATTGTCCGGCGGGAATCAACAAAAAGCGATTATCGCACGAGAAATCAGCCGCGATCCTGATCTATTGATCGTTGCCAATCCGACCCGTGGGTTGGATGTCGGAGCGATCGAATTTATCCACAAACGCTTGATTGAACAACGGGATAAGTTCAAAGCTGTTTTATTAGTCAGCTTTGAATTAGATGAAATTTTGAATGTATCAGACCGCATTGCTGTTATTCATGCTGGTGAGATCGTTGGGGTCGTTGATCCGAAAGAAACATCAGAGAAAGAGCTTGGCTTGTTGATGGCAGGGTACTCCTTGGAGGAAGCAAGACGAGAGCTGCAAATGGAGGAAGTAGGTGGTTCGGTTGAATAACCGCAAAGAAAAGATCCGCAATATATTAGTGCCGATCATCGCTGTCTTGTTGGGATTCGTCCTTGGCGGAATCATCATGGCGGCCTTCGGCTACAGCCCGATCACAGGGTATACACAAATGTTCCGGACCGTTTTTATCAACGGACAAACAGGTGGGTTAAATGCCCGCAACATTGGTGAGATTTTTGTTACAGCAGGACCCTTGATCTTTACTGCTCTGGGATTTGCCGTTGCAAACTCAGCAGGATTCTTCAATATCGGTCTTTCTGGTCAAGCGCTAGCAGGTTGGGTTGCCAGTATCTGGGTCGCACTGGCGATGCCGGATGCGCCTCGGTTGGTGGTCTTGCCATTAGCCGTGATCGTAGGGGCTTTATGCGGGGCGATCGCAGCTGCGATTCCTGGTTTCCTACGGGCATTCTTTGGAACAAGTGAAGTCATCGTGACGATCATGATGAACTATATCTTGCTTTATACGGGGAACCATTTAGTCAATAATGTGATGAGTGAATCCATGATCACGACAAAAGGGGTCACGAAAATGGTGGGGGAAAATGCCTCCATGCAGACGCCGTTTCTAGCAAGCATCACGAGCAACTCTCGCTTGAACTTAGGGATCTTCTTAGCCTTGATCTTCTTAGTTTTGGTTTGGTTCTTGATGAAAAAAACCACTCTTGGTTATGAGATCCGCGCGGTGGGCTTGAACCCAAGCGCTTCTGAATATGCTGGGATGAGCAGCAAACGGACGATCATTATCTCCATGATCATCTCTGGGACACTTGCCGGATTAGGTGGAGTTGTTCAAGGACTAGGAACGTTTGAAAACTTCTTCGTTCAAGGGTCATCATTAAGCATCGGGTTTGACGGTATGGCTGTATCCTTGTTAGGAAGCGGCTCATCGATCGGAATCTTGCTTTCAGCCCTCTTGTTCAGTATTTTGAAATTAGGTGGACAAGGCATGCAGTTTGCAGGTATTCCATCTGAATTAGTTGATGTTAATATCGCAATTATTATTTTCTTCGTAGCGATCAGTTTTGTGATTCGTTTCTTGTTGGCAAAAATCTTTGACGGCAAAAAAGAAGCGCTGGTCGTACAGGAGATTGAAGCCCAACCAAACGATCAAGATCAGGAAGGAGGAACCATCTAATGGATATTAGTTTAATTTCTTCGATCGTCACTCAAACATTGATTTATGCGTCTCCTCTGATTTTGACGGCGCTAGGTGGCGTGTTCTCAGAGCGAAGCGGGATCGTTAACGTGGGTCTTGAAGGAATCATGGTTATGGGTGCTTTTAGCTCGATTGTTTTCAATATTGAATTTGCGTCACAATTTGGTGCGTGGACACCGTGGTTAGGGATGCTCGTCGGCGGACTTGTCGGTGTGGTTTTCTCCTTGCTGCATGCGGTGGCAACCATCAACTTCCGTGCAGACCACATCATCAGTGGTACGGTGATGAACTTGATGGCACCAGCTTTGGCCGTGTTCTTAGTTAAAGCGATCTACAACAAAGGGCAAACCGATAACATCCAACGGACATTGGGGTATTTCAATTTCCCGATTCTTAAAGATATTCCTATCATTGGCCCGATTTTCTTTAATCAAACGTTCTTACCGGCGTACTTCGCCATTTTGATCTCAGTGATCGCGTGGTTCGTGATTTTCAAAACACGCTTTGGGTTGCGTCTTCGTTCTGTCGGTGAGCATCCTCAAGCAGCTGATACCTTAGGGATCAATGTTTACGTGATGCGTTACTCAGGCGTCTTGATCTCTGGATTCCTTGGTGGGATGGGCGGTGCCTTGTTTGCTCAATCGATCGCGGGTCGCTTTGCTGTGACAACGATCGCCGGTCAAGGGTTTATCTCGATGGCTGCGATGATCTTTGGTAAATGGAATCCACTTGGTGCGATGGGAGCAGCGATTTTCTTCGGTTTCGCGCAAAACATCAGTATCGTAGGTGGCCAGCTGCCAATCATCTCTTCCATTCCAGCAGTTTACTTACAAGCTGCGCCTTATGCCTTGACGATCATCGTGCTCGTTCTTTTCCTTGGAAAAGCTGCTGGTCCGAAAGCTAACGGGAAGAACTACATTAAATCTAAATAATTTTTTCAGTATGAAAGGGTGGGGCTATGGGACATGAATGTGTTGCTGTGTCCTGCCCTTTTTCTATCCTCTGGGTGAAAGGAAAGCGTCAGGAAATTTCCAAAGCAACCCAGCGCAATTTTTGCTTAAGTTTAGTATGATAGAGGTAGTAGATCCGCTTGTAAAAGCATAAAATAAAGAAAGTAGGGAATAGAATGTTTAAACGTGTACACTTGATCGTGATGGATTCAGTCGGAATTGGTGAAGCACCTGATGCGGCAGCTTTTGGTGATGTCGGTTCAGATACATTAGGCCATATTGCAAAAGAAGCAGGCTTAACGATCCCTCACTTGGAACAATTAGGCCTAGGGACGATTCGTCCTTTAGAAGGCGTAAAGGCGGTAGCTGACCATGATGGGTATGCAACCAAATTGGAAGAAGTTTCTGTTGGGAAAGATACGATGACGGGTCACTGGGAGATCATGGGCTTGAATATCCAAAAGCCTTTCCGCGTATTTCCAGATGGGTTTCCCGATGAATTATTGCAACAGATCGAAGCGTTCTCTGGACGCAAAATCGTCTGCAATGCGCCGTATTCTGGGACAGCAGTCATTGATGACTTTGGCGAACATCAAATGAAGACCGGGGATCTGATCGTTTACACTTCGGCTGACCCAGTGTTGCAGATCGCCGCTCATGAGGAAATCATTCCATTAGAAGAATTGTATCGTATTTGTCAGTACGTTCGGGATATCACGAAAGATGAGCCGTATATGATCGGCCGCATCATCGCGCGTCCTTATGTCGGTGAGCCTGGAAACTTTACTCGTACGAGCAATCGTCATGACTACGCACTCGATCCATTTGGCCATACAGTGTTAGATTCATTGAAAGAAGCTGGAAAAGACGTGATCGCCGTTGGGAAAATCAATGATATCTTCAACGGGCAAGGAATCACCGATTCTGTACGGACGAAGAGCAATATGGACGGTGTGGATCAATTATTGAAGGTGATGAAACAAGACTTTACGGGTCTAAGCTTTACGAACTTAGTCGACTTCGATGCGCTTTATGGTCACCGTCGCGATGTCGTAGGGTATGCCCACGCCATTGAAGATTTTGATTTGCGTATTCCAGAACTCTTAGAAGCAATGGGAGACGAGGATCTGCTGTTGATCACAGCTGATCACGGCAATGACCCAACCTTTACGGGAACGGATCACACGAGAGAATATGTGCCATTACTAGCGTACAGCAAGAAATTTCAAGGCCAAGGCCAATTGCCACAAGGCTACTATGCGGATATTTCCGCAACGATCGCTGAAAACTTTGGTGTTTCAGCTACAGAAAACGGAACAAGCTTTTTAAAACATTTAAATTAGAGGTGATGAAATGACAACGTTACATGAGAAATTACAAGAAACAACGGCATTTATCAAAGGAAGCGGCGTCGGTGAAGTGGAATTTGGGTTGATTTTAGGATCTGGCTTAGGTGAACTAGCCGATGAGATCGAAAATCCAATCGTGTTGCCTTATAACGATATCCCGCATTTTCCTGTTTCGACAGTGGTCGGTCATGCTGGACAATTGGTCTATGGAACATTAGCTGGGAAAAAAGTCTTAGCGATGCAAGGACGATTCCATTATTATGAAGGCCATTCGATGCAGACGGTCACTTACCCCGTCCGTGTGATGGCGGCATTGAAAGCTCATTCCTTAGTCGTGACCAATGCCTGTGGCGGTGTGAACGAAAGCTTCCAGCCTGGAGACTTGATGTTGATCACCGATCAAATCAACTTTATGGGGGACAACCCACTGATTGGTGAAAACGAAGAAGAAATGGGTCCACGTTTCCCAGATATGAGCCAAGCTTACCATTTGCCTTATCGGGAAGCGGCACAAAAAGTTGGCGCATCAAAAGGATTGCACTTAAAAGAAGGCGTCTATATGGGCTTCTCAGGTCCTACGTATGAAACGCCAGCAGAGATCCGCTTTGCTCGGACGATCGGTGCCGATGCTGTCGGTATGTCGACTGTCCCAGAAGTGATCGTTGCTGTTCACAGTGGCTTGAAAGTCTTAGGTGTTTCTTGCATCACAAACTTGGCTGCTGGTATGCAAGCGAGCTTGAATCACGAAGAAGTCGTGGAAACGACGGAACGGGTCAAGGCAGAATTTAAAGCGTTGATCAAAGAAACGTTAGCAGTACTATAAAAAGCAGACCAAAGGAGAAAAACGAATGAGCGTTCATATCGAAGCAAAAGCAGGCGAGATCGCAGACAAAATCTTGTTACCAGGTGATCCACTGCGGGCAAAATATATTGCTGAAACATTTTTAGAAGACCCGATCTGTTACAACAATGTTCGGGGAATGTTGGGCTATACAGGCGTTTATAAGGGCGAGCGGGTCTCTGTCCAAGGAACCGGCATGGGCATGCCTTCAGCGAGCATCTATGCCCATGAATTGATCAACTCTTACGGCGTGAAGAAATTGATTCGGGTCGGTACGTGTGGTGCCATCTCAAAAGATGTCCATGTGCGTGATCTTGTGATTGCCCAAGCGGCAGCAACAAGTTCCTCGATGGTGGCAAAAAACTTCCAAAGTTTCCATTTCCCACCAATCGCTGACTTTGCACTGCTGCGTAAAGCCTATGATACAGCGATTGAATCAGGATTTACGACCCACGTCGGCAACATCTTATCTGAAGATACCTTCTACAAAGATGACATGACGGAAACGTTACAGTTGGCAGACCTTGGAGTGATGGGTGTTGAGATGGAAGCCGCAGCCTTATACTATTTAGGGGCGAAATTCCACGTTCAAACCTTAGCGATCTGTACTGTCAGCGACCACATCATCACTGGAGAAGAAACAACGCCAGAAGAAAGACAAACGACGTTTAACGACATGATCAAAGTTGGCTTAGAAACAGCGATTGCGTAAAAAAGATACCACAGGATCGGTGCATGAACGATGCGAGGGCTGCTTGCTTTTGAGAGAGCAAGCAGCCAAATCGTATTGGTTTGCATGCAACCGAGAATGTGTTATCTTTTTTTGTTGGCAAAAAGCCACGAAGAAGCGTTGCACTTTTGCCAGAAAATGGTTTAATGAAAAGAAAAGGTGTAAAAAGGAGACGAGACAATGAATAATTTTACGTTTCATGTAACGACGGACATTCGTTTTGGGAAAGACCGTCTGAACGAATTGCCAGAAGTACTGAATACATTTGGAAAAAACGTCTTGCTAGTCTATGGTGGCGGCAGTATCAAGAAAAACGGCTTGTACGATGCAGTCATGGCGCAATTGACTGCCAACGGCAATCAAGTCACTGAATTGACTGGTGTCGATCCAAATCCACGAATCGAAACCGTTCGTCAAGGAGCCGCTCTTTGTCGTTCAGAAAAGATCGACGTCATTTTAGCTGTTGGCGGCGGTTCTGTAATTGATTGCAGCAAAGTGATTGCTGGGGCGGCTTGCAGTGAGCAAGAGCCTTGGGACTTAGTACTTTCCAGAAGCTATCAAGGACCAGCGATTCCATTAGTAACGATCTTGACCCTTGCGGCTACCGGCAGTGAAATGAATCGCGGCGCAGTGATCTCTAATCTAGAAACGAAACAAAAACTTGGCGTTCACGGACCCGAATTTTTACCGAAAGTATCCTTTTTAGATCCAACAACGACCTTTAGTGTCAGTCGTTATCAAACGGCTGCCGGTTCAGCGGATATCATGAGCCATCTGATTGAAAATTATTTCAGTAAAACAGAAGGAACAGATGTCCAAGACGGTGTAGCAGAAGGATTGCTAAAAGCAGTCATTAAAAATCTGCCCATCGCATTAAAGGATCCCTCGGACTATGACGCACGGGCGAATTTGATGTGGGCGAGCACCTTAGCCTTAAATGGTTTGACTGGAAGCGGCAAGGGTGGTGCATGGTCTTGTCATGCGATGGAGCATGAGTTGAGTGCGTTTTATGACATTACCCATGGCATCGGCTTAGCGATCCTGACCCCACGCTGGATGCTTCATGTATTGAATGAAGAAACGGCGCCGAAATTTGCGCGTTTTGCCAGAGAAGTCTTTGGTGTCCAAGAAGCAGTGCCAGAATTAGCTGCCCGAATGGGGATTCAAAAACTGTATGACTTTTTTGCTTCTTGCGATATTCCGATGACTTTGCCAGAAGTGGGAATCGCCGATGACACTCATTTTGCTGAAATGGCGGCTCAAGCAGTTCAATTCAGCTCTATTGCAACAAATGCGTATGTACCGCTACAAGAAGAAGACGTGATCGCAATCTACCAAGATTCCTTGACTCCTTCAACCTATCTTTAATCATTAAACAGACCGTTCCTGCGACTTGGTTGTCGCGGAGCGGTCTGTTTATTTACCCTTCAGAAGAAAAAGCCAAACGGGCCATTAGCTGATTCGCAATCAAGGCGTGTCCTGCAGGAGTAGGGTGCACACCGTCATCGCCTGTCAGTGCCTGTGGGGAGCTAGCGACGGATGCTTCGGCAAACAAGCCATCCAGCGGCAGCAGTTGACAATGAAAGGCGGCAGCTAAGCGACGAACGATTTGGATTTTCGGATCAAGATCGATCCGCCAGGTTTGGCGATCTTCAGGATATGGCAATACAAAAGGTTCCAGCAAGAAAATACGCGTGATCCCTTGTTGGGTCACTTGTTCCAGAATTTGACGGTAGGTTGCCTCAAAGGACGTTGCCGCAGCTTCTGAACCAAAATCGGGACCACCGGCATTGTGCCACGTGTCGTTGATCCCAATCATAAAGACCAAGACGTCAGGCGCTAATTGGAGGCAATCTTCTTGGAGACGGGCTAAGACATCGGCAGCTTTATTGCCGCCGATCCCGCGGTTATAAAAGGTAAAGCCCGCAGTGGGGAATTTCTCTGCCAGCTGATCGGCAACGAGACGGGCAAACCCATGTCCTAAATCGTGGGGGTCTTGGCGATCACGATCGCAATCTGTGATGCTGTCACCTAAAAATAAAACGGTATCATTTTTGACTAGTTTCATAATAAGCTCCTTTCGAGTATGCCCTCAATTATAAAAGAGGGGGGAGAAAATGCCAATAAAAAAACTGCCCTTTGGTTAAAAAGGGCAGCGATAAGCGAGGCTTATAAGTAGTATTTTTTCGCAACAGTCAAATCATCGTTCAATTCATAAACAAGTGGTTGACCAGTTGGGATCTCAAGATCCATGATATCTTCGTCAGAAATACCTTCGATATGTTTTGCTAATGCACGTAGAGAGTTTCCGTGAGCCGCAACTAAGACAGTTTTGTCGTCTTTTAATGCTGGGGCGATTTCATCTTGCCAGAAAGGCAATGCACGTTCTAAAGTAACTTTTAAGTTTTCTCCACCAGGTACGTCGCGAGGGTCAAGCATTGCATAACGACGGTCGTTTGCAGCAGAACCTTCATCTGAAGCTTCCATCAATGGAGGTAAAACATCGTAAGAACGACGCCAGATGTGTACTTGTTCGTCACCGTATTTTTCAGCAGTTTCTTTTTTATTTAAACCTTGTAATTTACCGTAATGACGTTCGTTTAAGCGCCATGATTTGATCGTTGGTACCCAAAGTTGATCAGAATATTCTAAAATGTAATTACAAGTTTTGATGGCACGAGTTAAAACAGATGTGTAAGCAACGTCAAATTCGATGCCTGCTTCTTTGATTTTACGTCCGCCTTCGATTGCTTCTTCGACACCTTCTGGCGCTAGATCAACATCAGCCCAACCGGTAAACTGGTTTAATTTGTTCCATTCGCTTAGTCCATGACGAGAAAATACTAATTTTGGCATGTAAAACTCTCCTTTAGATATTCGATATTTTTCTGAAATTTTCAATTCCGTATTTATTGTACACTCTTTCTCAAAGAATTTCCATGGTTTTGGAGGAAAAGCTGGGGGAAAACGCCATTCTTAAGGAAAAACAAAAGGGGATCATTAAAAAGAGGACCGCTTTTGTTTCATGCTGTTCTAGGGGGAGTCGACAACTATGAACGTAACTTGTTCCATTCTTCTTCGGATAATTTTATGTATTTATAGCATGTACCTACAGAAACACCGCATTTTTCAGAAATATATTGAATCGTTTCTTTTTTTTCGTAGTACAATTGACGGATTTTTTTGATCGTTTTTTGATCGATCTTTGGACGACCGCCAATTTTGCCTTTTTTGCGGGCTTTATTTAAGCCGACCAGCGTGCGCTCTTTGATGAGTGAGCGTTCCATGATCGCAAGTCCTTCCATCAAATTGAAGTAAACCTGTCCCATCGGACCGCGGGTATCGATTTGTTCTGCCAGTGAAACCAGATGAAGCTCTCGCTGTTTTAATAGATCCGTGAGATCGGTCAGCTGTCTGGTCGTCTTCCCTAAACGATGCAGTTCCGTAACGACTAAGGTGTCACCGGGCTGCATTTGTGCCACCACTGACTCCAATGAATGATTTTCTTCACTTTCTTCCACGCTAAATGTCTCATGGAAAAATTCATGACACCCAAATTCTTCGAGCTTGTTTAATTGTTCACTTGTTGAGTTATCGGTGATCGTTGAACGAGCATAGCCTATGATTTTCATAAACCCTCCTACCTTTCCCTTTTTATTGAATGTATCATAATTATTTCTTAAATGATAGGGTAATTTGCACAAAAAATAATAAAAATTAAGTCGATTGAAGAAAAATAACGAAAAAAAGAGAAGCATTTTTGCTTCTCCTTTTTTGTTTCCTTTATCTAACGTGCTTGGTACTCGGTCCTTCAGGCAATCCGACAATGATCGTATGAACCATATCCAAAAACAGACCGTGTTCAACCACGCCCACTGTAGCATCTAATTCCTGTGCCAACTCAGTAGGAGCGGTGATCGTTTCTAGATGAAGATCGATGATGTAATTGCTGCAATCGGTTTTTAAAGGTTCGCCTTCTTCATTCAGACGCAGTTTTGGATGGTAGTTTTTCTTCTCGAACAGACGCAACAGCTGTTGGCTGCCATAAGGGATCACTTCCACTGGCAACGGGAAGGCACCAAGTGTTTCGACCATTTTCGATTCATCAACGATCCACAAAACTTTTTTGGAGTTAGACGCCACGATTTTTTCGAATAAAAGGGCTGCACCGCCGCCTTTGATGCCATGATAATCCTTGCTGATCTCATCTGCACCGTCGATCGTTAGATCCACAGCGTCCACTTCATCGATGGTGCGAATCGGGATACCTAATCCTTCTGCTTGTTTTTTCGATGCCCAAGAAGTTGGGACACCAGTGATCGATAGACCTTCTTCTTTTACACGTCGACCCAGTTCTTCAATCATGTAGTAGGCTGTTGAGCCAGTGCCCAAGCCAACGACCATGCCATCTTTTACATAACTAGCCGCTTCAATGCCGACCATTTCTTTTAGGTTCATTTTCTTCCCGCCTTTTTTAAATAAATGCTTTGTCTCTATTATATAGGAAGAAGCGCAAAATTTGCGGATTTTTTCGTAACAGATTTCTTTTGAAAAAAGCTTGGGAGGATACTTGACAGGTAAGAATAAGCATGATATTCTATCAAAGGTGCTTTATCTACAGGTCTCTCGTTGGAGACGTGCTGACTGTCTATCAAAGCATAGTTGATATGAATGCAGAGAATGCATTATTTTTTATCGCAAAAAAAGAACCACCTGGATGTGTGGGACTATAAAGCGAATCAAGGAAGGAGGACAACTAGGGATGCCTACAATTAATCAATTAGTACGTAAACCTCGTAAATCCAAGGTTGAAAAATCAAATTCACCAGCATTGAACAAAGGATATAACAGTTTCAAGAAAGCTCAAACGAATGTTAACTCACCTCAAAAGCGTGGGGTAGCTACTCGTGTGGGAACTATGACACCGAAAAAACCGAACTCAGCTCTACGTAAATATGCGCGTGTTCGTTTGTCAAACTTGATTGAAGTGACAGCTTATATTCCAGGTATCGGACACAACTTACAAGAACACAGCGTGGTCTTGTTACGTGGTGGACGTGTAAAAGACTTACCAGGGGTACGTTACCATATCGTTCGTGGTGCATTGGATACTGCCGGTGTTAACGATCGTAAACAATCTCGTTCTAAATATGGTACAAAACGTCCTAAAGCTTAATCTTTAAGACAAACAGATCAAATGAATCTTATTTAAATCAGAACTGATATCTCGGAAGGAGGAGTTACGGATGCCTCGTAAAGGTCCTGTTGCAAAACGTGATGTTTTACCAGATCCTATTTATAACTCAAAATTAGTAACTCGTTTGATCAACCGTGTAATGGTTGATGGTAAACGCGGTGTTGCTGCAAATATTATCTACAATGCTTTTGGCATTATCAAAGAATCTACAGGAAATGATCCATTGGAAGTTTTCGAACAAGCAATGAAAAACATTATGCCTGTATTGGAAGTTAAAGCTCGCCGTGTCGGTGGTTCTAACTACCAAGTACCAGTAGAAGTACGTCCTGAACGTCGTACAACTCTAGGTCTTCGTTGGGTGGTAAACTACGCTCGTTTGCGTGGCGAACACACAATGGAAGAACGTCTTGCAAAAGAAATCATGGATGCAGCAAACAACACTGGTGCTTCTGTGAAAAAACGCGAAGACACACACAAAATGGCGGAAGCCAACCGCGCATTTGCTCACTATCGTTGGTAAGATCCTCACTGCTTTTTATTGGAAGGTACTGAGACAACCTTAGCTTAAGTTAAGTAAGAATGAGAGGGGAACAACCTAGAATGGCAAGAGAATTTTCGCTAGAAAAAACTCGTAATATCGGGATCATGGCCCACGTTGACGCTGGTAAAACAACGACAACTGAACGTATCCTTTATTACACAGGTAAAATCCATAAAATTGGTGAAACACATGAAGGTGCTTCTCAAATGGACTGGATGGAACAAGAACAAGAACGTGGGATCACAATCACTTCTGCTGCGACAACTGCGCAATGGAAAGAAAACCGCGTAAATATCATCGACACACCAGGACACGTGGACTTCACAATCGAAGTGCAACGTTCATTGCGTGTACTTGATGGTGCTGTAACTGTGTTGGACTCACAATCAGGTGTAGAACCTCAAACAGAAACAGTTTGGCGTCAAGCGACAGATTACCGCGTACCACGTGTTGTATTCTGTAACAAAATGGACAAAATTGGTGCAGACTTCTTATACTCTGTATCAACTTTACATGATCGTTTACAAGCAAATGCTCACCCAATCCAATTACCAATTGGTGCGGAAGATGACTTTACTGGTATTATCGACTTAGTAAAAATGAAAGCTGAAATCTACACAAATGACTTAGGAACTGAAATCCAAGAGACTGAAATTCCTGAAGAATATGTAGAATTAGCTGAAGAATGGCGCGAAAAATTAATCGAAGCTGTTGCTGATACTGATGAAGAACTAATGATGAAATTCTTGGAAGGTGAAGAAATCACTGAAGAAGAATTGAAAGCTGGTATTCGTCAAGCAACATTGACTGTTGACTTTTTCCCTGTTCTTTGTGGATCTGCCTTTAAAAACAAAGGGGTTCAATTGATGTTGGATGCAGTCATCGACTACTTGCCTTCACCACTTGATGTTCCTGCGATTAAAGGGATCAATCCTAAAACAGACGAAGAAACTGATCGTCCGGCTGACGATGAAGCACCATTTGCTTCATTAGCATTTAAAGTAATGACTGACCCATTCGTAGGTCGTTTGACATTCTTCCGTGTGTATTCAGGTATCTTGAACTCTGGATCATACGTATTGAATGCTTCAAAAGGCAAACGCGAACGTATCGGTCGTATCCTACAAATGCACGCCAACACACGTGCTGAAATCCAAACAGTATACTCAGGCGATATCGCCGCTGCTGTTGGTTTGAAAGACACAACAACTGGGGATACACTATGTGATGAAAAATCACCAGTAATCCTTGAATCAATCGAATTCCCAGAACCAGTTATCGAAGTCGCTGTTGAGCCTAAATCAAAAGCTGACCAAGATAAAATGGGGGTTGCTTTACAAAAACTTGCTGAAGAAGATCCATCATTCCGTGTGGAAACAAACGCTGAAACAGGCGAAACTGTTATCGCTGGTATGGGAGAACTTCACTTGGACGTCTTAGTTGACCGTATGCGTCGCGAATTTAAAGTTGAAGCAAACGTAGGTGCGCCTCAAGTTTCTTATCGTGAAACATTCCGTGCAGCAACACAAGCGGAAGGTAAATTTGTACGTCAGTCTGGTGGTAAAGGTCAATACGGTCACGTATGGGTCGAATTTACACCAAACGAAGAAGGTAAAGGCTTCGAATTCGAAAACGCGATTGTCGGTGGTGTGGTTCCTCGTGAATACATCCCAGCAGTTGAAAAAGGACTTGAAGACTCAATGGCGAACGGTGTCTTAGCCGGTTACCCATTAGTAGACATCAAAGCAAAACTTTATGATGGTTCATACCATGATGTCGATTCAAGTGAAACTGCCTTCCGTGTTGCAGCTTCTATGGCTTTACGTGCTGCAGCGAAGAAAGCAAATCCAGTAATTCTTGAACCAATGATGAAAGTAGTTATCACTGTACCAGAAGATTACTTAGGTGATGTTATGGGTCACGTAACTGCTCGTCGTGGACGCGTAGAAGGAATGGAAGCACACGGTAACTCACAAATCGTGAACGCAATCGTGCCATTAGCTGAAATGTTTGGTTACGCAACGACACTTCGTTCATCAACACAAGGTCGCGGTACGTTCATGATGACATTTGATCACTATGAAGATGTACCAAAATCTGTTCAAGAAGAAATCATCAAGAAAAACGGCGGCAAAGCTGAATAATTGATGGAAGTATAGGAAATTAAGTAAAAAGCTATATTTTTTTCTGAGTTTCGTGTACAATATTATCGATGATAAGGGATGGGGAGCTGCGGCTCCCTACCTATCAAATATAAAAAATAAACTGCATTTTTAGGAGGAACATTTTAAAATGGCAAAAGAAAAATTTGACCGTTCTAAACCCCACGTAAACATTGGTACGATCGGACACGTTGACCATGGTAAAACTACACTTACAGCTGCTATCACAACTGTATTATCTAAAAAAGGTTTGGCTCAAGCTTCAGCTTACGACCAAATCGATGGCGCTCCAGAAGAACGCGAACGCGGAATCACTATCTCAACTGCTCACGTTGAGTACGAAACTGAAGCACGTCACTATGCTCACGTTGACTGCCCAGGACACGCGGACTACGTTAAAAACATGATCACTGGTGCTGCTCAAATGGACGGCGCGATCTTAGTAGTATCTGCTGCTGATGGTCCTATGCCTCAAACACGTGAACACATCTTGTTATCACGTAACGTTGGTGTACCATACATCGTTGTTTTCTTAAACAAAATGGATATGGTTGATGACGAAGAATTACTAGAATTAGTTGAAATGGAAGTTCGTGACTTATTGTCAGAATATGACTTCCCAGGCGACGATGTTCCTGTAATCGCTGGTTCTGCTTTGAAAGCTCTTGAAGGCGATGCTTCATACGAAGAAAAAATCATGGAATTAATGGCTGCAGTTGACGAATACGTTCCAACTCCAGAACGTGACACTGACAAACCATTCATGATGCCAGTCGAAGACGTATTCTCAATCACTGGACGTGGTACTGTTGCTACAGGCCGTGTTGAACGTGGACAAGTTCGCGTTGGTGACGAAGTTGAAATCGTTGGTATTGCTGAAGAAACTGCTAAAACAACTGTAACTGGTGTTGAAATGTTCCGTAAATTGTTAGACTATGCTGAAGCAGGGGATAACATTGGTGCATTGCTACGTGGGGTTGCTCGTGAAGACATCCAACGTGGACAAGTATTAGCTAAAGCTGGTACAATCACACCTCATACAAAATTTAAAGCTGAAGTTTACGTTTTAACAAAAGAAGAAGGTGGACGTCACACTCCATTCTTCACTAACTACCGTCCTCAGTTCTACTTCCGTACAACTGACGTAACTGGTGTTGTTGAATTACCAGAAGGAACTGAAATGGTTATGCCTGGTGATAACGTAACAATCGACGTTGAATTGATCCACCCAATCGCTATCGAAGACGGAACTCGTTTCTCAATTCGTGAAGGCGGACGTACTGTTGGTTCAGGCGTTGTAACTTCAATCCAAGCTTAATTTGATTGATCGAAGAGCAAAAGCGTACGCGCTTTTGCTCTTTTTTTTGACTCGTAGAACCAAAAAAGAGCCGCCATCTCTAGCGTTGACGAATCCACTGTGGTTCATCGAAGCTAAAGAGAGCGGTGCTTTTTATTTTATTAGTTTTTGCTTCTTCAAGAAGGCGTCAAATCCTTGGTCAGGGCGATTGCTGTAAAACCCAGCAAATTTTTCTGACCATGGTTTGGTCTCGCGAGCTTCTCCAAAATCAGTCATTGTTTGATCGTAGGCTTCGATCGCCTCATAAGAATAGTCCTGATATTGGTTGTAATGAATGACCGCTTCTTCTGGCAAGCGAGGCTTGACCTTCATTTCTACGATTGGTTTACCGATGCTCAAGCCAGCCACAGGGTAGACATATTCCGGTAAGTGCAACAATTCAGCGATTTTGGCGCTGTCTTTGCGGACACTGCCGGAAATGACGGTACCTAAGCCCAGTGATTCAGCAGCGATCGCACCAGATTGTAAAGCAATGCTGGCATCAGTGGTGGCGATCAATAATGGCTGATAGCCCTCATCGATTGGATAAGGGGTCTGTTTTTCGTCAGCAACTTTTTTGGTTCGGTTTAAATCTGCGAGAAACAGCAGAAAGAGCGAACTTGCTGCGATATGAGGATTGCCGGGATTCCATTCGACCATTTGTTGGCGGATCTGCGGGTCGTCGATCACCAGGATCGAATAGGCTTGCCCATTCATCCAGCTTGGTGCTTGACGAGCGGCAGTCAAAATCGCGGTTACTTGTTCTTGGCTCAAGCGGTAGTCAGGGTCAAATTGTCGGTAAGTGCGATGATTGTGCAAAAGCTCAATGGTTTCGTTCATAGGTTTGCTCCTTTAACTGTTGGGTGATTTTTGTGAATCGTTCTTGAAATCGTGGTAAATCATCTTTGGCTAAGCGGGTATAGTTCAAACGCAAGCCATTCGTATCGTTACTGAAAAGAAACGCAGGTGCTACTAAGCAATCGTTCGCCAAAAAGCGCGACCAATCTTTGCGGGTCAACGTGCGGTGACGCCAAGTCAACCACAGGTAAAGACCACCTTTCGTCGGCTGGCATTGCCAATCCTCCTGAAATGCCTGCAAGAGTTGGAGTAGGTCTTGCTGGCGCTGGGCCATTTCTGCAAGCAGTGTCCGCTGCTGTTGGTGGTAATCAGAGGAGCGTAAGGCGATGTTGGCAAGGACTTGCGGGAAGATCGTGGTATCGATCGCCATCCGTTTTTTCGCTTGGGCAAATTGGGCGGCTAACGCTTCTGGCACCAAAAGCCAGCCGATTTTGATTGATGACCCAAGTAATTTTGAAAGCGAGCCTAAATAAATGACGGTTTCGGGAGCCATGGATTTTAGCTTGGGCGGTACTTCATCAAAAGCCAACTCGCTAAAAACATCGTCTTCTATGATCGGTACTTGGTAGGTCTGGCAAAGGCGGATGATCGCTTGGCGCCGATGCTCACTCATAGTATGGCCCGTTGGGTTTTGGAAGGTGGGGTTCAGATAGACGAATTTGATCTTCTTTTCCTTCAGCACTTTCTCCAACGCGGCGGGTCGCATCCCTTCGCTATCTTGTTTGATCCCAATCAACTGGACATTCATCGTGGAAAACAAGGGGAGAGAGAACAAGAAAGAAGGGTCCTCTGTCGCGATACAATCCCCCGTCTGCAATAAGACTTGCATCAGCAAAGTGATTCCTTGCGTCGAACCGGCAGTAATTACTAGTTTTTGACCGCTGGTGGGCAAATTGAAGGAATCAGCAAGGTGCTGCAATAAGATTTCTTGCAAAGGCTCATAACCAGTCGGTAATACTTTGGTGCTTTCTTTGCGGATCTCTTCCCATGTAAAGGCGGGAAACGTGAAGTCGGGAATCAGATCGGCAGGTAGATCACCTGTGTACAGATCCAGCACATCCTTCTCGGTGCGCAAGTGCTGAATCTGTTGAACGTAAGGGTCTTGCTGCAAGTAAGGGCTGCTTAAAGACGAGCGCAAATAAGAAAGCGGTGTTTGTCGGTTCCCCCAACGACCTTCCAATACGCGAGAGCCGCTGCCTTGTTTTCGTTCGATCCATCCTAAGCTCTTCAATTCATCTAACGCTTTGACGACGGTGGAACGGTTGACGTCAAAAGTCTGAGCAAGGCTGCGCTCTGGTGGTAAACGATCCCCAGGCCCATAGGTTCCCGCTTGGATCTCTTCGATAAAATGGGTCACGATCTGCTGGTAAATCGGTTGTTTCTTTTGTTTGTCGATACTTGATGAAGCCATCCTGCACCACCTTTTTCAATTGGATGGTTTAAAAATAAGCCAAATGGCTCTTTTCGTCAAGGGGAAGATTGACTATACTTAGCAAAAAGCACAAGGAGATGAGGAAGATGGAAAAAGTAATATCAATTGCCGGGTCTGATTCAACCGGAGGTGCCGGTATCGAAGCAGATTTAAAAACGTTTCAGGAGTATGGTGTCTTTGGTTTTGCCACGATTGCTTCGATCGTCACGATGGATCCACAAGCGGGTTGGAGCCATGAAGTAACAGCAATGGAACCAGCACTTGTTGAAAAGCAATTGATCTCCGCTTTTGCAGGTGATCCGATGGATGCCCTTAAAACGGGGATGTTAGGCAATGAAGACAATATTGTGCAAGCAGCGAAGATGATTCAACAACAGCAAGTCAAAAATGTGGTGATCGATCCCGTCATTGCTTGCAAAGGGACCGCAGAAATCTTACAGCCAAAAAGTGTCGATGCCATCATCACGCATTTGTTGCCTTTAGCAGATGTTGTCACTCCTAATTTAGTAGAAGCGGGGATTCTTTCGGGTTTGGGGGATTTGACGAGTGTGGAAGCCATGAAGCAAGCTGCTGAAAAAATCCATCAATTAGGTGCTAAATACGTCGTGATCAAAGGTGGTCATCGCTTGCCAGGAGCAAAAGCCATTGACCTTGTTTATGATGGAGAATCCTTCCTCTTGTTAGAAAGTGGCAAAATCGCTACTGATTTCAATCACGGAGCAGGCTGCACCTTTTCAGCGGCGATCGCTGCCGGTCTTGCAAAAGGCAAACCCGTCGTGGAAAGTGTTCGCTTAGCGAAAGCCTTTGTCACAGCAGCAATCAAAGAAGGCGTGGTCATCAATCCCTATGTGGGCCATGTGTGGCATGGTGCCTATACCCACGCCCAAGGACGTATGAAGGAAGAAGCGCCGCAATAGCAGGTTTTCTTCTATATAAATAGGAATTGAAGAAGCACTTAAAAGAAGCGGACAATGCTTCTTTTTCTGTGTTTCGAAAACAAAAGAAAATTTTCTGAAAGAAATGCAAAAGAATCCCGGTTTTTCCATAAAAAAAGCTTGCAATCAATGTTTATCCGTAATATAATCATAAAGGTGCTGTTTACGTAAATACGTAAGTCACACTGGCAGCAAAGAAATTTTCTGCCGGCTACGAAACGAGAGGTTGCGACACGCCCGGACGCTTTGCCATGGACGAGCGTGACGGAAAATTTTCGTGGAGCTATGTCTACTTTTCAAAATAGGCGAAGGAGGGAAAACAATGGCAAAACAAAAAATTCGTATCCGTTTAAAAGCGTATGAACATCGTATTTTAGATCAATCAGCGGATAAAATCGTAGAAACTGCAAAGAGAACTGGAGCTGGCGTATCTGGTCCAATTCCATTACCAACTGAACGCAGCTTGTACACGATCATCCGTGCGACGCACAAATACAAAGATTCACGCGAACAATTCGAAATGCGTACACACAAACGTCTAATCGACATTGTGAATCCAACACCAAAAACTGTTGATGCTTTAATGAAGCTAGACTTGCCAAGCGGTGTTAATATCGAAATCAAACTATAATAATTAAGATGGAGGTGTAATCATGACCAAAGGAATCTTAGGGAAAAAAGTGGGAATGACTCAAATCTTCACTGAATCTGGCGAATTGATTCCAGTAACTGTAGTAGAAGCTACACCAAACGTAGTGCTACAAGTGAAAACAATCGAAAATGACGGCTACGAAGCAATTCAAGTCGGCTACCAAGATATGCGTGAAGTTTTGTCTAACAAACCTGCGAAAGGTCATGTTGCAAAAGCAAACACGGCTCCTAAGCGCTTCATTCGCGAATTCAAGAATGTAGAGCTAGAGGGCTTAGAAGTAGGATCAGAAATCAAAGTTGATATTTTTGAAGCAGGAGACATCATCGATGTAACCGGCACTTCGAAAGGTAAAGGATTCCAAGGCGTTATCAAACGTCACGGACAAAGCCGCGGACCAATGGCTCACGGTTCTCGTTACCACCGTCGTCCTGGATCAATGGGTCCAGTTGCACCTAACCGTGTATTTAAAAACAAACGTCTTGCTGGACGTATGGGCGGAAATCGCATCACGATCCAAAACTTGGAAATCGTACGCGTAGACGCAGAACGCAACGTTATCTTGATCAAAGGTAATGTACCTGGCGCGAAAAAATCATTGATTACAATCAAATCAGCTGTGAAAGCTAAATAAGTAGATAGGAAGAAAGGAGGAACTAAGGAATGCCGAATGTAGCATTATTCAAACAAGATGGAAGCCAAAATGGCGAAATTACATTGAACGAAGAAATCTTCGGAATCGAACCAAATGAATCAGTTGTCTATGATGCAATCATCATGCAACGCGCTTCATTAAGACAAGGAACACACGCTGTGAAAAACCGCAGTGCCGTTCGTGGCGGTGGCCGTAAACCATGGCGCCAAAAAGGAACTGGACGTGCCCGTCAAGGTTCAATCCGTTCACCACAATGGCGTGGAGGTGGCGTAGTCTTCGGACCAACACCACGTTCATACAGCTACAAACTTCCTAAAAAAGTTCGTCGCTTAGCAATGAAATCTGTATTGTCAGAAAAAGTTGCTTCAAATAACTTGGTAGCAGTAGAAGGATTAAGCTTTGATGCTCCAAAAACAAAAGAATTCAAACAAGTTTTAGCTAACTTGACAATTGACTCTAAAGTATTGGTAGTTTTAGAATCTGAAAACGACTTTGCCGCTTTATCTGCGCGCAACTTGCCAAAAGTTTCTGTAGTTACTGCTGATAACATTAGTGTGCTAGACATCGTTTCTAACGACAAAATGTTAGTGACACAAACTGCTCTTACTCAGATCGAGGAGGTGCTTGCATAATGAACTTACTAGACGTTATTAAACGCCCAGTGATCACTGAAAAATCAATGCTTGCCATGGATGACAAGAAATACACTTTTGAAGTGGACACAAAAGCTAACAAAACTTTAGTAAAACAAGCTGTAGAAGCTGCCTTTGACGGAGTGAAAGTGGCAAACGTGAACATCATCAACGTTCGTCCTAAATTCAAACGCATGGGTAAATATGCAGGATATACAAAAAAACGTCGCAAAGCTGTTGTGACTTTAACTGAAGATTCTAAAGAAATCCAAATTTTCGAAGCTGCTGAATAAGCAACTCACGCATAAATTTTACATGGGAGGGAAAAAGACGTGGCGATTAAAAAGTACAAACCTACCACGAACGGCCGTCGTAATATGACAAGTTCTGATTTCGCTGAAATCACAACTTCAACACCAGAAAAAACATTGTTAGCTCCTTTGAAAAACAATGCTGGTCGTAACAACAACGGACGTATCACGGTTCGTCATCAAGGTGGCGGTCACAAACGTCAATACCGTTTGATCGATTTCAAACGTAACAAAGACAACGTCGTTGCTACGGTTAAAACGATTGAATATGATCCAAACCGTTCTGCTAACATTGCGTTAGTACATTACGAGGATGGAGTAAAAGCATACATCTTAGCACCTAAAGGATTAGAAGTTGGCATGACTGTCGTTTCTGGTCCAGATGCAGATATTAAAGTAGGGAATGCATTACCGCTAGAAAACATTCCAGTCGGTACTGTTATCCACAACATCGAAATGAAACCTGGTAAAGGTGGACAATTGATTCGTTCAGCTGGAACAAGTGCTCAAGTACTTGGTAAAGAAGGCAAATACGTATTGATCCGCTTGAACTCTGGTGAAGTACGGATGATCTTAGCATCATGTCGTGCAACAATCGGTTCTGTTGGTAATGAACAACACGAATTGATCAACATCGGTAAAGCCGGTCGTTCTCGTTGGATGCGCAAACGCCCAACTGTACGTGGTAGCGTAATGAACCCTAATGATCACCCACACGGTGGTGGTGAAGGTAAAGCACCAATCGGACGTAAAGCACCAGTTTCTCCTTGGGGACAACCAGCACTTGGCTACAAAACACGTAACAAAAAAGCAAAATCAGACAAACTTATCGTTCGTCGTCGTAAAACTAAGTAATATACTTGACCGTGTGTCGCACATTTTGAGAGGAGGTACACCATGGGTCGTAGTTTGAAAAAAGGACCTTTTGTCGATGACCATTTGATGAAAAAGGTCGAAGCACAAGAAGGCGCTGAAAAGAAAAAAGTGATCAAAACTTGGTCACGTCGTTCTACAATTTTCCCTAATTTTATCGGATTTACAATTGCTGTGTATGATGGACGGAAACATGTACCAGTTTACATCCAAGAAGACATGGTAGGACACAAATTAGGTGAATTTGCACCAACAAGAACTTATCGCGGACATGCTGCCGATGATAAGAAAACAAGACGCTAATTTTGAGGGGAGGATATCCAAAAATGGCAGAACAAATCACATCAGCGAAAGCAACTGCTAAAACAGTCCGCGTTTCTCCTCGTAAATCTCGTCTAGTTATTGACTTAATCAGAGGGAAAAGCGTTGCTGAAGCAATCGCGATCTTAAAGTTCACACCAAATAAAGCAGCTGGAATCATCGAGAAAGTCTTGATGTCAGCTATTGCCAATGCAGAAAATAATTTTGACTTAGATGTTGAAAACTTGATTGTTTCTGAAGCATTCGTAAACGAAGGACCAACGATGAAACGTTTCCGTCCACGTGCGAAAGGTTCAGCTTCACCGATCAACAAACGTACAAGTCATATTACTGTAGTCGTATCAGAAAAATAAGGAGGGACAATCAGTGGGTCAAAAAGTACATCCAATTGGAATGCGTGTAGGCATCATCCGTGACTGGGATGCTAAATGGTATGCTGAAAAAGAGTATGCTGAATTTCTACATGAAGATTTGAAAATCCGTAAATTTATCGCATCTAAACTTGCTGATGCCGCTGTGTCTACAGTTGAGATCGAGCGTGCAGCAAACCGCGTGAATATTTCAATCCACACAGCTAAACCAGGTATGGTTATCGGTAAAGGCGGATCTGAAGTCGAAAACCTAAGAAAAGAATTAAATAGCCTAACTGGCAAACGAGTTCACATCAACATCGTTGAAATCAAAAAACCAGATTTAGATGCTAAATTAGTAGGCGAAGGAATCGCACGTCAATTAGAAAACCGTGTTGCTTTCCGTCGTGCTCAAAAACAAGCGATCCAACGCACAATGCGTTCTGGCGCTAAAGGAATCAAAACACAAGTTTCTGGCCGTCTAAATGGTGCGGATATCGCTCGTTCAGAAGGTTACTCAGAAGGAACAGTTCCACTTCATACATTACGTGCGGACATTGATTACGCATGGGAAGAAGCAGATACAACATACGGAAAACTAGGAGTTAAAGTGTGGATTTATCGTGGAGAAGTTCTTCCAACTAAAAAGAACACTGAGAAAGGAGGGAAATAAACATGTTAGTACCTAAACGTGTAAAACACCGTCGTGAGTTCCGCGGAAAAATGCGTGGCGAAGCGAAAGGCGGAAAAGAAGTAGCATTCGGTGAATACGGCTTACAAGCTGTTGAATCACACTGGATCACAAACCGTCAAATCGAAGCTGCCCGTATCGCAATGACTCGTTATATGAAACGTGGCGGGAAAGTATGGATCAAAATTTTCCCTCACAAATCTTATACTGCCAAAGCTATCGGGGTACGTATGGGTTCTGGTAAAGGGGCTCCTGAAGGATGGGTATCACCAGTTAAACGTGGTAAAATCATGTTTGAAATTGCCGGTGTACCTGAAGAAGTTGCGCGCGAAGCGCTACGTCTTGCTTCTCACAAATTACCAGTGAAAACGAAGATCGTAAAACGTGAGGAAATGGGTGGTGAATCGAATGAAGGTTAAAGAAATCAGAGAATTAACCACTGCCGAAATGCTAGATCAAGAAAAACAATTGAAAGAAGAATTGTTCAATCTTAGATTCCAATTAGCAACAGGTCAATTAGAAAACACTGCACGTATCAAAGAAGTACGTAAATCGATTGCACGCATTAAAACAGTATTGCGTGAACAAGTTAAGTAATAGTGGAAGGAGGCCATTTAGCGTATGACTGAAGAAAGAAATCAACGCAAAGTTTACCAAGGTCGCGTGGTATCAGACAAAATGGATAAAACTATCTCTGTTGTCGTTGAAACAAAGAAAAACCACCCTATCTACGGCAAACGTCTGAACTATTCTAAGAAATACAAAGCACACGATGAAAACAACGAAGCAAAAGTTGGCGATATCGTGAAAATTATGGAAACTCGTCCATTATCAGCTACGAAACGTTTCCGTCTAGTAGAGATTGTTGAAAAGGCAGTGATTATCTAATCACACGAGATTTTCCTATATAGATTGTGAATTGCAAAATCTGAAAGGAGGATACACATCGTGATCCAAGCAGAAAGCCGATTAAGAGTGGCGGACAACTCAGGTGCCCGTGAAATTCTAACGATCAAAGTCCTTGGCGGATCTGGTCGTAAAACTGCCAATATTGGTGACGTGATTGTTGCTACGGTTAAACAAGCAACGCCAGGTGGGGTTGTCAAAAAAGGTGACGTCGTTAAAGCCGTTATCGTTCGTACTAAATCAGGAGCTCGTCGTACAGACGGTTCATACATCAAATTCGATGAAAATGCTGCGGTTATTATCCGTGACGATAAGAGCCCTCGTGGAACTCGTATCTTTGGCCCAGTTGCCCGCGAATTGCGTGAAGGCAACTTTATGAAGATCGTTTCCCTAGCACCAGAAGTATTGTAATAGTGATTCTTATCTAAAGGAGGTGCGAAACAAACATGTTTGTTAAAAAAGGCGATAAAGTTAAAGTTATCACTGGTAAAGACAAAAACAAAGAAGGCGTTGTGCTAGCAGCGTTTCCTAAAAATGACAAAGTCGTTGTTGAAGGTGTCAATGTTGTCAAAAAACACCAAAAACCTTCTCAAACTGCTCCTCAAGGCGGAATCGTTGAAATGGAAGCACCAATTCATGTTTCTAACGTGATGGTGGTTGATCCATCGAACGGTGAAGCTACGCGTGTCGGTTACAAAGAAGTTGACGGCAAAAAAGTCCGCGTTTCTAAGAAAACCGGAGAAGTTCTTGATAAATAATCTGATGAAGGAAGGAGGGGCTAACAGATGAACCGCCTTAAAGAAAAATATTCAAAAGAAGTTGTCCCATCATTAATGGACAAATTTAACTACAGCTCAATCATGGAAGCACCAAAAGTTGATAAAATCGTTATCAACATGGGTGTCGGTGACGCTGTTTCTAATGCTAAAAACTTAGACAAAGCTGTTGAAGAATTACAATTGATCTCAGGTCAAAAACCATTGATCACAAAAGCGAAAAAATCTATCGCAGGATTCCGTTTACGTGAAGGAATGCCAATCGGTGCGAAAGTAACTCTACGCGGCGAAAGAATGTATGAATTCTTAGATAAACTAGTAAGTGTGTCATTGCCACGTGTCCGTGACTTCCACGGTGTGAGCAAAAAAGCGTTCGACGGACGCGGAAACTACACTTTAGGTATCAAAGAACAATTGATTTTCCCTGAAGTAGATTATGATTTGATCGACAAAGTACGTGGTATGGATATCGTGATTGTAACAACAGCAAACACAGATGAAGAATCTCGTGAATTGTTGACACAATTAGGCATGCCATTCCAAAAATAAAAAAAGGAGGCGAACTACGTGGCTAAAAAATCAATGATTGCTAAAAACAAACGCCCTGCTAAATTCTCAACGCAAGAATATACTCGTTGTGAACGTTGCGGACGTCCACATTCAGTTTATCGTAAATTTCATCTTTGCCGTATTTGCTTCCGCGAACTTGCCTATAAAGGACAAATTCCCGGCGTGAAGAAAGCTAGCTGGTAAACTATACTCGCATAAAGGAGGTAAATTATCCCATGGTCATGACAGATCCAATTGCAGATTTTCTAACGCGCGTGCGTAACGCAAACATGGTTAAACACGAAAGCCTAGAAGTACCTGCTTCAAAAATCAAACGTGATATCGCTGAAATCTTGAAACGTGAAGGTTTCGTCCGCGATGTTGAATACATTGAAGATGACAAACAAGGCGTGATCCGCGTATTTCTTAAATACGGTAAAAACGGTGAACGTGTTATCACAAACTTAAAACGTATCTCTAAACCAGGCTTGCGTGCTTATGTCAAAGCTGACGAAGTACCAAAAGTATTGAATGGTCTAGGAATCGCGATTATCTCAACTTCTGACGGTGTAATCACTGACAAAGAAGCTAGAGCAAAAAATGTTGGCGGCGAAGTAGTCGCTTATGTATGGTAATTTAAAATATTCCACAAGGAGGTGCCTCTAAGTGAGTCGTATCGGTAATAAGATCGTCGTTCTTCCTGCTGGTGTTGAAATCAAGCAAAACGGAAACGACATTACAGTTAAAGGACCTAAAGGTGAATTAACACGTACTTTCTCTTCTGATATCACAATGAATATCGAAGGAAACGAAGTAACATTCACTCGTCCAAATGATAGTAAAGAAATGAAAACTATCCACGGAACTACCCGTGCAAACTTCAACAACATGGTTGTTGGTGTTTCTGAAGGTTTCCAAAAAGCGTTAGAATTAATCGGGGTTGGGTACCGTGCTCAATTACAAGGGAAAAAACTTGTATTGAACGTTGGTTACTCTCATCCAGTTGAAATCGAAGCGCCAGCTGGAATCGAAATAGAAGTTCCTTCAAACACTTCTGTGATCGTTAAAGGATCAGATAAAGAAGTCGTTGGCGAATTGGCTGCCAATATCCGTGGCGTTCGTCCTCCAGAACCTTACAAAGGCAAAGGAATTCGTTATGTTGGCGAATTTGTACGCCGTAAAGAAGGTAAAACTGGTAAATAGTCGTAATTCTTTACGACTAGCAGCTTAGGCTAGCAAAATTAAAAGAGGTGACAAATTGTGATTACAAAACCAGATAAAAACAAGACACGTCAGAAAAGACATCGTCGTGTACGTAACAAAATCTCTGGTACTGCTGAGTGCCCACGCTTAAACGTGTTCCGTTCGAACAAAAACATCTACGCACAAGTAATTGATGACGTAGCGGGTGTGACGCTAGCAAGTGCCTCTGCCTTAGACAAAGAAGTTTCAGGTGCAACAAAAACTGAACAAGCACAAGCTGTCGGTAAATTAGTCGCAGAACGTGCAGCAGCAAAAGGTATTAAAGTAGTAGTCTTTGACCGTGGTGGATACCTTTACCATGGCCGTGTAGCAGCTTTAGCTGAAGCAGCTCGCGAAAATGGACTGGAATTTTAAGAGAAGGAGGAACACCATTCATGGTTTATATTGATCCAAAACATTTGGAATTAGAAGACCGCGTTGTTGCGATCAACCGTGTAACTAAAGTTGTTAAAGGTGGACGTCGTCTACGTTTTGCTGCATTAGTTGTTGTCGGTGACAAAAACGGACACGTAGGTTTCGGTACTGGTAAAGCGCAAGAAGTACCAGAAGCAATCCGTAAAGCAATCGAAGACGCGAAGAAAAACTTGGTGGAAGTACCAATGGTTGGTTCTACAATCCCTCACGAAGTTATCGGTGTATTCGGCGGCGGACGCATCCTTATGAAACCTGCTGTAGAAGGTTCTGGGGTAGCTGCTGGTGGACCAGTTCGTGCCGTATTGGAATTAGCTGGGGTAGCTGATATCACATCTAAATCTTTAGGTTCTAACACACCAATCAACGTTGTTCGCGCAACAGTTGAAGGTTTAAAACAATTAAAACGCGCTGAAGAAGTGGCAGCACTTCGCGGCAAATCAGTAGAAGAATTAATCGGTTAAGGAGGACACTATAATGGCTGAATTGAAAATTACTTTAAAACGCAGTATTATCGGACGTCCCCAAAACCAACGTGATACTGTAAAAGCGTTAGGTCTTACAAAGTTGAATTCAACAGTTGTAAAACCTGCTAATGATGCAATCAAAGGCATGGTTAACACTGTTTCTCACTTAGTGGACGTTGAAGAGGTCTAAGGATCAGCAGATCTAGTTTGATTAAGGAGGTGCCAAACCTATGAAACTTCATGAATTAAAACCATCAGAAGGCTCACGCCAAGTACGTAACCGTGTCGGACGAGGAACTTCATCTGGTAACGGTAAAACAGCTGGACGTGGACAAAAAGGTCAAAAAGCTCGTTCAGGCGGCGGAGTACGTCTAGGATTCGAAGGTGGACAAACACCATTGTTCCGTCGTTTACCAAAACGTGGCTTTACAAATGTGAACCGCAAAGAATATGCAGTCATCAATCTTGATGTCTTGAACCGCTTTGAAGACGGTGCTGAAGTAACACCTGTTGCTTTACACGAAGCTGGAATCGTCAAAGACGAAAAAGCTGGAATCAAAGTATTAGCTAACGGAGAATTAACGAAGAAATTGACTGTGAAAGCAGCTAAATTCTCAAAAGCAGCTGAAGAAGCAATCGTTGCTGCTGGTGGATCAATCGAGGTGATCTAATGATCAGACTATTGAAGGATGCCTTTAAGGTTAAGGATATTAGATCCAGAATATTGTTCACCGTCTTAATCTTGTTTGTCTTTCGTCTGGGAACACATATTACTGTGCCAGGCGTAGACGCAAGTCGCCTAAATACCATCGCGGATCTACCATTTTTAAACATGTTAAACTTGGTAAGTGGTGGCGCCATGCAACAATTTTCGATTTTCTCGATGGGGGTTTCGCCTTACATCACTGCCTCAATTGTCATTCAGTTGTTGCAGATGGATATCGTCCCTAAATTTGTTGAATGGTCGAAACAAGGTGAAGTGGGTCGTAAGAAATTAAATCAGGCAACACGTTACTTGACGTTGGTATTAGGCTTTGTCCAATCCATGACATTAACGGCTGGATTTAACTATTACACTCAACTCGGGTTTGTAAACAATCCTAATATGGCAACCTATATCGTGATCGGACTGATTTTAACAGCCGGAACGATGTTAGTCACTTGGTTAGGAGAGCAGATCACCGAGCGTGGTATCGGAAACGGTGTGTCAATGATCATCTTTGCGGGGATCATTTCACGCTTACCAGCAAGCATCAAAGAATTGATTGAAGATTACTTCATTAACGTGGATCAATCGGATATCTGGCTAAATGCTATCTTTATGGCGCTGCTTGTGATTGCTGTGTTGATCGTCATTACTTTAGTAACGTATGTTCAACAGGCAGAACGCAAGATTCCGATCCAATATACAAAACGGGTAGCAGGAGCGCCTACCAGCAGTTACCTTCCTTTGAAAGTAAATGCTGCCGGGGTTATCCCAGTTATCTTTGCCAGTTCTTTTATTACAACACCAAATGCGATCATTCAAGCATTAGGTAGTTCATATAGAGGAGAAACTTGGTACGAAGTGGTGCAAACGATCTTTAGTTACAATACTGTACCGGGTGCGATCATCTACACTGTCTTGATTGTTGCGTTTACCTTCTTCTACGCATTTGTTCAAGTGAACCCTGAGAAATTAGCGGAAAACTTGCAAAAACAAGGAAGTTACATTCCGAGTGTGCGTCCTGGTAAAGGAACAGAAGAATATGTATCGCGTTTGTTGATGCGATTAAGCACGGTTGGATCGATCTTTTTAGGATTGGTTGCTTTACTTCCAATCATTGCTCAGATGGCTTGGAATTTACCGCAATCGATCGGACTAGGTGGAACGAGTCTATTGATCATTATCGGTGTGGCACTTGATACTGCCAAGCAGTTAGAAGGGCTTATGCTGAAACGGAAATATACTGGTTTCATCAATTAAAGTTATTGAAGTGTTGAGGATTTCCTCAACACTATTCAAAAACTTACAGGAGGAATTAGAATGAACTTCATTTTAATGGGATTACCTGGTGCTGGAAAAGGTACTCAGGCAGAACGTATCGTTGCTGAATACGGTCTTCCTCATATTTCAACAGGCGATATGTTTCGGGCTGCGATGGCGAACGAAACAGAACTAGGCCTTAAAGCAAAATCATACATGGATCAAGGCGCATTAGTTCCTGATGAGGTTACAAATGGGATCGTTAAAGAACGTTTAGCTGAACCTGATACCGAGAAAGGTTTCTTATTAGATGGTTTTCCTCGTACATTGGATCAAGCAAAAGCGTTAGATGAGATGCTTGCTGACCTTAACAAAAAACTTGATGCCGTTATTGATATTCATGTTCCTGAAGAAGTTCTTGTAGAACGTTTAGCCGGCCGCTTCATGTGCCGCAATTGTGGGGCAACTTATCATAAATTGTTCAATCCTCCCAAAGAGGAAGGAACATGTGATCGTTGTGGAAGTCATGACTTCTACCAGCGTGAAGATGATAAGCCTGAGACGGTCAAAAATCGTCTAGCTGTCAATATCAAAAGCAGTGAACCAATTTTGACTTATTACAAAGACAAAGGGTTATTGCAATCGATTGATGGGGATCGCGACATCGACGCTGTATTCGAAGATGTTCAAAAGATCATTGACTAATCATAGATTGCCCGAGTCCAACTTGCAGCTTAAAACTTTCTCTTGAAATCTTTGACAGGATATGATAGAATATGTCAGTCCGACTTCTACTTTTTATTAAGTAGGAGCATAGTTTGAGAATATCAGGTGGGAACCGAGTTTCCGCCATTTTATCGTGTGAAAATCACAAGTACAAGGAGGTACTGTGCGTGGCAAAAGAAGATATGATTGAAGTCGAAGGTACAGTCGTCGAAACTTTGCCGAATGCAATGTTTAAAGTAGAATTGGAAAACGGACACCAAGTTCTAGCGACCGTTTCTGGTAAGATCCGGATGCACTACATTCGTATTTTACCTGGAGACAAAGTAACGGTGGAATTATCCCCGTATGATCTGAACCGTGGCCGCATTACTTATCGCTTTAAATAATTGTACTCCGTAAAACCACAGGAGGTATTATCATGAAAGTAAGACCATCAGTAAAACCAATGTGCGAACATTGTAAAGTAATTCGTCGTAAAGGACGCGTTATGGTGATTTGCCCAGCAAATCCAAAACATAAACAACGTCAAGGATAATCGGAGGTGTAACAAATATGGCTCGTATTGCAGGAGTAGATATTCCTCGTGATAAACGTGTGGTCGTTTCACTTACTTATATCTATGGTATTGGTAACACGACTGCAAAACAAATTTTAGCTGACGCTGGCGTGTCTGAAGAAGTTCGTGTTCGTGATTTAACGAATGAACAAACAGATGCTATCCGTGCAGAAGTTGATAAATTAAAAGTTGAAGGTGACCTTCGTCGTGAAGTGAACTTAAACATCAAACGATTGATGGAAATCGGTTCTTACCGTGGGATCCGTCATCGCCGTGGATTGCCAGTTCGTGGACAAAACACGAAAAACAATGCACGTACTCGTAAAGGCCCGTCTAAAACAGTCGCAGGCAAGAAAAAATAATTCCTAAGTGAAGGAGGTTAAAACTTCATGGCAGCAAAAAAAGTGAGTCGTAAACGCCGTGTGAAAAAGAATATTGAAGCGGGTATTGCACATATTCACTCAACATTCAATAATACAATCGTAATGATCACTGATACTCATGGTAATGCATTAGCATGGTCATCAGCTGGTTCATTAGGTTTCAAAGGAAGCAAAAAATCTACTCCTTTTGCCGCTCAAATGGCAGCAGAAACAGCTACCAAAGCAGCAATGGAACACGGATTAAGAACTGTTGAAGTAACAGTTAAAGGACCTGGTTCTGGACGTGAAGCAGCAATTCGTTCATTACAAGCAGCAGGTTTGGAAGTGAGTGCGATCCGTGACGTGACTCCAGTCCCTCATAATGGATGCCGCCCTCCAAAACGCCGTCGTGTTTAATGAGTGCTGCTCATTTTGAGTGTAACAAATACGTCATTGAACAAGACACTTTTCGTTTTGAAAGGGGTAATAGATAAGAATGATTGAATTCGAAAAACCAAGAATCGCAAAGATTGATGAAGACAAAGATTATGGCAAGTTCATCGTGGAACCTCTTGAAAGAGGCTACGGAACTACACTAGGAAATTCCCTACGTCGTATTTTATTATCTTCTTTACCTGGTGCGGCAATCACCAATATTCAAATCGATGGAGTTTTACACGAATTCTCAACTGTTAAGGGTGTTCGGGAAGACGTTGCTCAAATCATCTTGAATATTAAAGGTCTTGCATTGAAAATGTACGGGGATGAAGAAAAGACCCTTGAAATTGATATTTCAGGACCTGCTACAGTAACTGCTGGCGATATCATCGTTGATAGTGATGTAGAAATCCTTAACAAAGATATGTATATCTGTACCGTTTCTGAAGGTGCTACGTTCCATGCTCGCTTAACAGTGAAACCTGGCCGCGGCTACGTTCAAGCGGACGAAAACAAAAAAGAAGACATGCCAATCGGCGTTCTTCCAGTCGATTCAATCTATACACCAGTACGTCGTGTCAACTACCAAGTAGAAAACACACGTGTCGGTCGTCGAGATGATTTCGACAAATTAACGATGGAAATATGGACTGATGGCTCAATCGAACCATTGGAAGCAATGAGTTTGTCTGCGAAAATCATGACTGAACATTTAGACATCTTTGTTAACCTAACTGATGAAGCGAAAAACGCTGAAATCATGGTTGAAAAAGAAGAAACACAAAAAGAAAAAATGTTGGAAATGACGATCGAAGAATTAGACTTATCTGTTCGTTCATACAACTGTCTAAAACGTGCAGGAATCAATACTGTACAAGAATTGACAAACAAATCTGAACCAGAAATGATCAAAGTAAGAAACTTAGGCCGTAAATCTCTTGAAGAGGTCAAAGTGAAATTACATGATTTAGGTTTAGGACTACGTAAAGACGATTAAACCGTTTTCGATTACGTTAGTTCGGTTCGTCTGACCGATACAACATTCGAAAGTGAAGGAGGGAAACCACGTGAGTTATCGTAAACTAGGACGCACATCTAGCCAACGTAAAGCGATGTTGCGTGATTTGACAACTGATTTATTCATTAACGAACGTATCGTTACGACTGAAGCTCGTGCGAAAGAAGTTCGTTCAACTGCAGAAAAAATGATCACTTTAGGTAAACGTGGTGATTTGCATGCACGTCGTCAAGCAGCAGCATTCGTTCGTAATGAAGTTGCAAGTGTACGTGAAGAAAACGAAGAAGTAGTTATTGAATCAGCATTACAAAAATTATTCAATGATATCGCTCCTCGTTACACAGATCGCCAAGGTGGATATACTCGTATCTTGAAAACAGAACCAAGACGCGGAGATGCTGCACCAATGGTTATCCTAGAACTTGTTTAAAATCACACTTATCATCACTTTATAGATGTTTACTAAGAGTGTTATGATGTTGGAAGAAACTTTCCGAGTCTAGCTCAGCGCCTACACCTCGATGTATTTCGAGGTGTACGCACTCATCATAAAGTGCTTTTTTTTTACTTTCGATTACCTGTCAAGACAGGTGATGGCAAGTGAAAAAAAGATCTGGAGACAAATCGTGCGCGAATCATTGAAAAACGTGCGCTTTTTTGGTAGTGTTAGAAAGAATTAATCGCAAATGAAGGAGTCTATCATGAAGCCAATCATTGAATTGAATGCTATTACTGTGCGTTATAGCGAAGAAGAGCGTGCCGCGTTAAATAACGTATCCTTTTCCATCAACAAAGGGGAATGGGTGGCGTTGATCGGCCATAACGGCTCTGGAAAATCAACTTTAGCAAAAACCATCAATGGCTTGATCTTGCCGCAAGAAGGCAGTGTTTCTGTCGGCGAATTGCCTTTGAATGAAGAAAATATCTGGAATATTCGAAAAATGGTCGGTATGGTCTTTCAAAACCCTGACAATCAATTCGTTGGTTCGACGGTGGAAGATGATGTGGCTTTCGGTTTAGAAAATCAAGGAATCCCGCGAGAAGAAATGCTGGTTCGTGTCAAAGACGCTCTGGAACAAGTACGGATGAGCGAGTTTGCGACGCGGGAACCCGCGCGCCTTTCTGGTGGTCAAAAACAACGGGTAGCCATTGCCGGTGTCGTTGCACTGCGCCCGGATATCATCATTCTTGATGAAGCCACTAGTATGCTAGATCCAGAAGGCCGTGAAGAAGTGATCGCAACGATCAAAAAAATCAAAGAGAAAAACAATTTGACCGTGCTATCGATCACCCATGATATTGATGAAGCAGCTAACGCCAATCGGGTGCTGGTGATGCGTCAAGGAGAGCTCGTCCGCGAAGGGACACCAGCAGAGATTTTTTCTGCAGGTCCGGAACTGATTGAGCTAGGCTTAGATCTGCCGTTTCCTGAAAAATTAAAGGCGGCACTAAAACAGCGGGGCGTCACGGTACCACAAGCGTACTTAACTGAAGAAGGGATGGTGGATTGGCTATGGACATCCGTTTTGAACAAGTAGGATTCACCTACCAACCGCATTCTCCGTTTGAACAACGGGTTTTGTTCGATATCGATTTAGAGATCAAAGAAGGCTCTTATACCGCCTTAGTCGGTCATACGGGTAGCGGAAAATCTACGTTGCTGCAGCACTTGAATGCATTATTAAAACCAACGACTGGAACGGTCACGATCGGTGAGCGAGTCATCAAACCCGAGTCAGACAACAAAAATCTAAAACCGTTACGTAAAAAAGTCGGGATCGTTTTTCAATTTCCTGAATCCCAATTATTTGAAGAAACCGTTGCGAGAGATATCGCTTTTGGACCGAAAAACTTTGGCATCTCCGAAGAAGAAGCCAAAGGTTTAGCCCAAGAATACATTCAATTGGTAGGTTTAGATGAAAGTTTTCTGGAACGTTCACCATTTGACCTTTCAGGGGGCCAAATGCGCCGTGTAGCGATTGCTGGAGTCTTAGCTATGGAACCAGAAGTTTTGGTCTTAGATGAGCCGACAGCTGGCTTAGATCCACAAGGACGCAAAGAGATGATGGAAATGTTTGATCGCCTGCATCGGGAAAAGAACATGACGATCATTTTAGTGACCCACTTGATGGATGATGTGGCGAACTATGCTGATTATGTCTATGTGTTAGAAAAGGGACGTCTCGTCAAAGCCGGCACGCCGTCCGTTGTGTTTCAAGACACTGCTTGGCTGCAAGAAAAGCAGTTGGGGGTACCGACAGCAACCGCATTTGCGGAGCAACTACAAGCCAGAGGATTGGCATTTGAGCAGTTGCCGCTAACGGCTGATGAACTGGCAGATGTTTTAGTAGCAAAGGGGGCGACTGCCCATGATGAATAAACTGATTTTCGGTCGTTTTATTCCCGGGGACTCCTTGATCCACCGTTTAGATCCACGGGTCAAATTGATTGCTAGTTTTTATTTTATCGCGATTATCTTTTTGGCGAATAATTGGCAAAGCTATTTATTAGCGGGGGCTTTTACGCTTTTTTGTATCTCTTTTTCAAAAATTGATTTTGGCTTCTTTATTCGCGGCGTACGTCCTTTGATTTGGCTGATTTTGTTTACCGTGGCGTTACAGATTTTATTTACTACCGGCGGTGACGTCTATTGGTCTTGGTGGATCTTTAACATCACAGAATTTGGTGTCCAAAATGGGATCTTTATTTTTTGTCGTTTTGTTTTGATCATTTTCATGTCGACTCTGTTGACGTTAACGACGCCCCCATTAGAGCTTTCAGATGCGATCGAATACATTTTGCGTCCTTTAAAAGCGATCCGTTTCCCTGTCCATGAAATCTCACTGATGCTGTCGATTGCGTTGCGCTTTGTACCAACCTTGATGGATGAAACAGAAAAAATTATGAATGCTCAGCGTGCCCGCGGGGTCGATTTCGGCGAAGGGGGACTGTTGCAGAAGATGAAGGCGATCGTTCCTTTATTGATTCCTTTATTTGTCAGCAGCTTTAACCGTGCGGAAGATCTAGCTACCGCTATGGAAGCCAGAGGCTATCAAGGCGGCGAAGGGCGTACCAAGTATCGTATTTTGCACTGGCATCAACGGGACACATTGGTTGTCATCGTTTTTGCGCTCTTTACAGTAGCATTAGTGTTCTTAAGAGGATAAACGAAGACCTATGATTGAAGTCAACCCACGAAAGGTTCTTAACGAAGCAACGAGACTGCTGGCAATCCCAGCGGCTGGTTCGAAAAGGCCTGTCGATCGATCAGACTTTTCTCATAGGCCTTTTTTTGAAAAAATAGAAAGAAACAGGTGATTCAATGGTCCGCTATAAAGCGACGATCGCTTATGATGGTACGAATTTTCAAGGATTTCAGCGTCAACCCAATGGACGAACGGTTCAAGAAGAGATTGAAAAGACATTAACGAAGATGAACAATGGGCAACCGATCCAGATTCATGGCTCTGGCCGCACCGATGCGGGGGTCCATGCGCAAGGGCAAGTGATCCACTTCGATTTCCCTCAAAAGCGTCCACTGGAAAAAATGCGCTTTGGATTAGATACCCAAACGCCAGAAGATGTTGCGGTAAAATCGGTGGAGATCGTTGACGATACCTTCCATGCCCGCTACTTAGTCATTGAAAAAACCTACCAGTTTCGGGTAGACATTGGGAAACCCCGCAGTCCTTTCCGCCGCCATTATGCCAGCTATTATCCGTATCCGCTAGATTTGGAAAAAATCCAACGAGCGTTGCCAGATTTTTTAGGCACCCATGACTTTACCAGTTTTTGTGCGACGGGCAGTTCAGTCGATGACAAGACGCGGACGATCCATGAGGCGTCCATGGCGGTCAATGACGCTGGAGATGAGTTGATTTTTACCTTTCGCGGCGATGGATTTTTGTACAAGATGATCCGGATCATGGTGGGCACATTGCTGAAAATCGGCAATGGACGGATCGCACCTGACAGCATTCCTGCAATCATTGCGCAAAAAGACCGAAATGCGGCAGGTCCCACGGCTCATCCAGAAGGATTGTATTTGGTTCATGTTGCTTATGAATAAGGAAAAACACAAGCTTCGCTGCTCTTACACAACAAGAGATAGCGAAAGCTTGTGTTTTTATTTTTTCTCAGGCAAAACAGAGGTGGTTTCTTGCCAATCTTCAGTCCTTTCCGTCGCGTTTTTAGGCGCAGCAATGGTGGGTGTTTTTTCCAAGGTACCGGCAGCGACTAAGGCGGCGATGGCTACCAAAAATGCGAAAAGCAAGTAAAGCAGCCAGCTCCAAGCAACGTGATAGCGATTGCCGATGCCTAAAAAGACCATTTGTCCGACAGGTCCCCCTAGCATCACAATGGTGGAAAAGATCCCGCTGCTGATGGCGAGATGTTCTTCATCAATCTCACGAATCAGATATGCCGAAAAACGAGGATTGATTTTTCCAATCAGATAGCCTTCAGCAAAGAGCAGCGCAATCATGAGCCAACGGTTATGCAGGAAGAGAAAATTCAAGGTCAACAGACATAAAACGAAAGAGGTATACGCAATCAAGCGAACCAGACCGGTATTCTTGAACCAGTCGGCAGCAAACAAGGCGCCAGCGACCATACCGATCGAAGTAGCGATGCCTGCCATCGCAACGGTGTTGCCATAAGTGGCAAACCAAAGCGCAAGGTCATCCAACAGCTGGAGATTTAGTAGACCGCTCGTACTAGCAGCTAAGGTATTGATCAGTAAGGCAAAGAGGATCATCTTTTTAAGAAAAGCCGTACCAGTCAATAATTTAAAAGTATCCGAGAAATTCTGAAAGAGTGGTGTTGCTGCTTGATTGATTTTCCCTGGCACCGCATAGAAGAGCGAGCGGTTCAGGAAGATCACGATCGCGGCTAAGAAAAACGTCACGGCATTGATCAAACCAAAAGCCGCAAAGTTATTATTCAGTAAAATGATCCCCCAAGCACCGATGCCTTGAAAGACGATTTGAACGGTGGTTTGACACGCCATTTGAAAGCCCATGGCACTGTCTAAGGCATCAGCAGGCACAAGACGGCGAACATAGGGCAGCTGCAACCCAGAACAATAAGCGCCCAAACAATCAGATACAATGTTGATGCCTAGCAAAAGGAAGAAAGACCATAAACTAGGCGGCAGTTGGATCAAAAAAGCGAGTGCCACAAAAAGGACTCCTTGTAAGAGTCGACTGCTGATCATCCATTGCACTTTGTTTTTGGTACGATCGGCTAGATAGCCAGTCAGGATCCGTAAGAGATCAGGGACTAACAGTGCCATGGAGGCTAAGGAAACAGCAAGGGCATTAAAGGGTAATGTACTGGCATAAACTACAAAGACGATATTAAATAAACTCATGCCGATGCCGCTGAGTAAGGCGGCGTTGACTAAGGCACGATAGCCTTTGTTTTGTTGATATTCTTTCATCGAAATCATCCTTTCACGTTCTACGTTGTAAAATCAGTATAGGATGCTTTATACTAAGAGAAGAAAATAATCCACTATAGTGGAATTTAAATGCACCAGGAGCATACCAGAGGTTACTGTCACGAGTGATTAGCAGTTAAAAGAGTGGCATGTAAATAAGGTGCCGCAGATTTTGCTCCTCAACATTTTATAGGTTTGAATCTAAACTTGAATCTAGAACAGGAAAATTTAATTGCGGAGCTTCATTCGTGAAGTGGGATTGGTTTGGCGTTTGTAGACCGATCGTTGTGAGGAGGATGGTTATGGAAGAAGGAAAACTGTACCGACAATTGCGCAAAGAGCGCGGCTATACGATCGCTCAAGTGGCGGATGAACAAAACAGTCGCTCGTTTATCAGTAAATTTGAGCAAGGTGCTTCAAGTATCAGTATTCATCGATTGGAACGCTTATTAGAAAATATTCATGTCACAGTGGAGGAGTTTTATTATTTGCGTGCGCAGCAAAAGGGCGTAAAAGGGCACGACAACCTGATGAGCTTTCCCAGCTATATGACGAGCGAATTTATGGATTTACTGGATCGAATTTTAGGGATCAACAAAGAAGCTTATTTGAGTAACGCCCACGCCCAGAGAAGCAAAGAAGGGCTGGAGGAAATGCGTAGCGAACTGATCGCCGCTTCCAAACAGCATTCTTTTGTTTTTCTGTACCTTGAGATCACAAAGGAGATACATGAAATCAATCTCTCAGGTCCTAAACTCAATCACTCTTCTGGTGACTATATGGAAAAGCTACGCACCAAAACTCGCCCCGTCATTTCCTACCTTACGAAAGTAGACAACTGGGGCGTTTATGAGATTTTGCTTTTTCGTTATTTTCAATTCTTATTTCCTGTCGAAACCTCCTATCACTTACTGCAGATCGCTATCTCTCGCACAAAAAAAGAACAAGGTTTGTCCTTGATGCGAGAAATTCAAATGGATTTGATTTTTAGTTGTTTTACGACGTTTGTCAATTTTCGCCGCCTGGAGTGGGCAAAAGAGGTGTTGACCATTGCAGAGGAATTATTGGCAGATCGCGGAGACATGCTAAACAGTACGCATCTTCTTTGCTATCAAGGATGGTACTGGTATATTTATGGCGATCAAGAAAAAGGACTGTTGAAAATCGATCAAGGGCTTTCGATCTTTCGCGTCTTAAAACAAACCAAAATGGTTAAATTATGGGAGCGATCGTTGCACTCCATCAAGAAAAATGCGGAAGAACCCAACAGTTATCTTATGTTTCGCTAAACGCTCTAAGGGCTAACGGGCTAGGCATTGCTCCCCGAATCGAAGGGGATCTAGCGGGTAATGGATGCTAAGACCACTAGAGCGAACAACTGCGGAACCTGAGCACAAAAAAGAACCAAACTCACCGATCATTGAGCGACACCCATAAGTCAGCTTTTGCTCTAACTTAAGGAGATCGCCTCAAAAAGACGAGTTGGTTCTTTTTCGATTAGGTTTCTGGTGGTTGATCCATGAGTTGGCGTTGGTTGTCCAAGACTTGCTTTTTGGCTACTTGTTTCTGGTAAAACCAAGCAAACAAGATAAACAATGCGATGCAGCCAAAGAACAAGCAAACACCGATAACAAAGCCTTGCGGTAAGAAGGAGAGTTCCAAGTGATGGGTGCCACTTGGGATCGTCACACTGATAAAGCCATCTTGAAAGGCCGTGATTGGGACTTCTTTGCCGTCAAGCGTAGCAGTCCAGCCCTTGTCATAAGGGATGGTTGTTACAAGCTGCTGCTCTTTTTCAGTCGTGATGTCGGCTTTGGCACTGCGTTTGCCGACAGTCATAGCGACCCCTCGTTCTTGGATCGCATCAATTGCTTGTTGGTAGGCGTTGGTATCCAAGGTCACAACTTGCGGGTTTTGGAAGGAGATTTCAGGCGTTCCGTAGAAGCTGACGGTGAATTGAACCGTCGTATCGGTCTCATAATGTCCTAAGTCGTAGTATTGACCGTTGATACTGATTTGCGTTTCTCGCTGCTGACCGTTGACTGTCACGGTGGCAGATGAGCTTTCCAATTCTCCGAAGTTGGCAGGGAAGAGACTCAAGTACGCTTGCGAGTTCGCCGGAACCTCCACTTGCCAAGTCACTTCTTTTGCGACATTGCTTTCTTGCTCAGTAAATTTCATATACATGCCGTCATTGGTGATATCTGTATTTTTACTATGGATCACCGTGATCGGCTGAAAGGCAAAATACTCTAAATTTAAATCGGCCAAGCCATTGAAAAGATTTTTCTGGCTCGTCAAGTTGTCGTTTTGCGGCTGTTCAATCGATTCGATGGTCGGTTCAGCCAAGAAACCTAGAGGTAACGCATTTTGATTTTCATAGAGCTTGTATTCACCAGATTCTCCGACTCGTTGAAAGCCGTATTTGGTGAGATTTGGCTTGGAGATATTGTATTTGATTCCTGTAAAAGCATCCATCAGCAAGGTATTATTCGGATAGCGGATATTTAAATTGGTGCCGCGAGACCGAAAGCCCAGATTATCCAGGTAGCTTGAGGAATTGCGGTTACGAATTGAAGAAAACATGCTGACCCCGCTGTAGCCATAATTGATACTGTCGTTGGAAGAAACAGGATCAAGGTTTTCTAATCGGAAAAAGGTATCATTGTCTTCGTTGGCTTGAGTGACTAGTTTTTTGATGTCCGGATAAGGTTCTGTATACAAACTACGAGAAGCATAGTTCCAATCATTCAAAATTCCGCGAACCATGCCGCTCGTATTGACGGCCATTTCTCCGCAGACGAAGATCAGCATCAAGATCGTCACTCGTTTTTGTGTTAAAAGACCTAATTGCCCGAACCCAATACATAACAAGTAAAGAACAAAGAATACGATCGTTAGCGCAAAGGAAGTAGCGGAAACATATTCATAGGTTCCGGCTCCTTTCAATGCGTAGGAGAGGGCAAATACCACGATCGTAGAAAGACCAATAATGAGAAACAATCCGCGATCTTTTTGCTGCAGTTGCTCCCATCCGTATCCCGCCAGCATGATCACTAAGAAGGAGAACAAATAGGCATAGCGGAAAAGGAACATATTTGGGGCATGCATCCCATGCCAAAAAAGATTCATCGGCACGATATAAAAACTGGCGATCAAAACAGCAAACATGCCAGCGTATAAGAATTTATCTTTCAAGCGGATTTTCTTCGAAACAAAATATAAAATACACAACAGCAACGGCAATAAGCCGATATAGATGAAGGGAATGGAGCCGTATTTTGTCGTATCGTAAACACCGATCATGTTTTTCATCACGAGATCAAAGACATCGGTGGCTTCGGTTTTAAAGGAAGAAATCGTCGTCAATTCTTCCCCGTTCGACCGCAAATCTAATAAGGCAGGTAAGATGATCACCATTGAGGCGCCGCCAGCTAACAAAGAGGTGATGCCGTAAGGAATGATCGCCCCGCGAGCTTGCTTCCAGTTGCGACCCAATTGAACCAAGAAATACATCACGGAAAAGAGACCGATCATAAAGCCCATGTAAAAACTGGATAAAAATAACAGCAGATAACTGATAAATAACACGACTGGTTTTTTCTTTTTCACTAACCGGTCAATACCTAAAATCACTAGCGGTAGATAGATCATGGCATCAAGCCACATGATCAGCTCCGAATGGGCGGTGATGAAGGACATCAAGGCATAACAGACTGCTAAGGTCACATGCTGCCAACGTTGGATCTTAAAGGTTTGGCTGGCATAAAACCAAAACGCCAATCCTGCACTGCCGATTTTGATCAAGGTTAAAAAGTACAGGGCATCTGGCATTAGCTGATTTGGGAAAAATAAGACGAGGGGAGTGAAGATTCCCCCTAAATAATAGGAGATCAATGCCAGATAATTTAAGCCTAAAGAGGCGTTCCATGTATAAAAGATACTTTGCTTGCCTAAGAGCATATTGCGAAAGCTGGCATGAAAGTTTGAGAATTGCGAAAAGGCATCACTGGCTAAGACACTGCGGCTGCTGCCGGGGTAGATACCGATGGTCAAATAGATCACTGCCATGATAAGAAACGGCAAGAAGAAACTAGCAAGCATATAAGGCCAATGTTGTTTGGCAAATGTTTTTATTTTCGTCACAAGAAGTCACCTGTTCTTTATCAATTTTTTCTTAGTTTACCACAGGTGAATCGATTAAAAAAACAAAGACCTATTTTCTTTAATGAAAACCTAAGTGAAAGCGCACCAAAGAAAAAAGGGTACAAAAAAAGCCGTTCAAAACGAACGGCCGAAAAGGTCTAATTATACGCGCTCAACTTTTCCAGATTTCAAAGCACGAGTTGACACCCAAACTTTTTTAGGTTTTCCGTCAATCATAACGCGAACTTTTTGCAAGTTAGGTTTCACAGTACGTTTTGTCGCATTCATTGCGTGAGAACGATTGTTTCCACTTGCAGTTTTACGTCCAGTAAAGTAACAAACTTTAGCCATGTGGTTATTTCCTCCTTTGCCTTGATGTTGGAGCGCTATTTCAGCTCATACCATCTGAATTTATCACAGAAAGGTGAAAAAAGCAAGAGTAATTTTCAAGAAACATTGACTTTTCCCAGTAAACATTGTAAATTAAACAAGGTCGAAATGCAAGACGTTTGGTCAGAAAGCCCCTTTTCATATGTCTCATCCTTTTATTTGCGGTACAGCTATGATAAAATATGTAAGAAGAAAGATGGGTCATGCCCATTGAAGGAGGCTATAAAATGGCTGTAAAAATTCAAACCTCATCAGGTATTATTGAAATCAGCAATGAAGTCATTGCAACAGTGGTCGGAGGCGCAGCAACAGATGTGTTCGGCATTGTTGGTATGGCTAGCAAGAAACAAATCAAAGATAACATCAATGAAATTTTACGAAAAGAAAATTATTCTCGCGGTGTCGTTGTCCGCCAAGAAGAAAACGGCATTGCAGTGGATGTATACACGATTGTTAGCTATGGAACAAAAATTTCCGAAGTTTCCCGCAATGTGCAGGAAAAAGTGAAATACAACTTAGAAACGATGCTAGGTGTATCTGCGAACTCGGTAAATGTATTTGTTCAAGGCGTACGTGTACTGCCAGATTAGGCAAGGGATCCGTTCATGGCGGATGATTTTAAGGAGGACTATCTAAGTGAAGGTAACGAATATCAGCGCAAGTCAGTTTCAAGAAATGGTGCAGGCAGGCGCGGCTCGTCTACAAGTTAATGCAGAGTTTGTCAACTCATTGAATGTGTTTCCTGTTCCAGATGGAGACACCGGGACAAACATGAATCTATCCATGACCAGTGGAGCAAAAGCTGTCGCAGATGCGACTTCAGAAAACGTCGGCGATCTTGCCGCTACACTTTCAAAAGGACTATTGATGGGCGCACGTGGGAATTCCGGCGTCATTTTGTCTCAATTATTCCGCGGTTTTTCTAAAGCTATCCCGACCGCAGAAACACTCACTGCACCAGAATTGGCTCAAGCCTTTACTCATGGAGTAGAAACCGCCTATAAAGCAGTCATGAAACCTGTGGAAGGAACCATCTTGACTGTGGCACGCATCTCAGCTGAATATGGCGAGAAAAAAGCACAAACTACCGATGATTGTATCGAAGTGATGAAAGCCGTGGTTCACGGCGCAAAACGTTCATTGGCGAAAACCCCTGATCTATTGCCCGTCTTAAAAGAAGTCGGCGTGGTAGATAGCGGCGGTCAAGGATTGTTGTTTATCTATGAAGGCTTCTTAAATGCATTGACTGGGGAATACCCAGCCGATGAAATCTTCGAACCTTCCCCAGCGGCTATGGACGAAATGGTCAATGCCGAACATCATCGCAGCGTTCAAGGGCACTTAGCGACAGAAGACATCACCTTTGGTTACTGTACAGAAATCATGGTGAAGATCGGTGAAGGTCCGACTGTAGATAGTGAATTTGATTATGAAACATTCCGTAATTACTTAAACGAGTTAGGGGATTCCTTATTAGTGGTCAATGACGATGAGATCATCAAAGTCCATGTCCATACGGAACATCCCGGCGAAGTTATGAATTATGGTCAAAAATTCGGTTCGTTGGTGAAAATCAAAGTCGATAACATGCGTCTTCAGCATGAAACGATCTTGGAACACGATCAGCAAGAAGCAAAAACTGCACCAGTAAAACGTCCGCGGACACCATTTGCGATCATCGCGATCGCGGCTGGCGAAGGCTTGAAAGAATTGTTTACTAGCCTAGGCGCTTCTTATGTCATCAGTGGTGGCCAAACGATGAACCCAAGTACAGAAGACATTTTGGTGGCAATCAATGAAGTCAATGCTGATCAAGTGATCGTATTACCGAACAACAAAAATATCTTTATGGCTGCGCAGCAAGCAGCGGAAGTTTCCGAGATTCCAGTAGCGGTTGTTGAAACACGGACGATCTCTCAAGGGATGACGGCGATGCTAGCCTTCCACGAGCAATCCACACTAGCTGAAAACCAGCAAGCGATGACTGATGTCTTAGCAAGTGTTGTCAGTGGCTCAGTGACCCATGCGATCCGTAATACATCAATTGATGGCATCGAAATCACAGAAGGCGACTTCTTAGGAATGGTGGACGGCAAAATCGTTGTTTCTGTTCCCGATCGTTTCTCTGCTTCTATGACTACCTTAGAAAAAATGATCACAGAAGATACTGAGATCGTCACCATCATTATCGGTGAAGAAGGCAAAGCCAAAGAAGCAGCGAAAATCGAAGAAGCGATCGTTGAACTGCATCCTGAGATCGAAGTAGAGATCCATCAAGGAGATCAGCCGGTTTATCCATATCTTTTCTCAGCAGAATAAACAAATTAGGCGGCGGGGGCAAAAATCATAGATGATTTTTGGCTCCGTCTTTTTCTATGAATGCAGGAACCTCTGCAATAAACAAAATCACTTTGGAAAAGGAGGGTACCTATGCTAAATCAGCCACTTACGGTATTAAAGGGTGTCGGGGAAAAACGCGCCCAAGACTTGGCAAGTTTAGGGATCGAAACCATCGAAGACCTGCTGAAGTATTATCCGTTTCGTTATGAAGACATTCAAGAACGGCAATTAGCGGAGATTCAAGACCAAGAAAAAGTAACGATCAAGGGGATCGTCGTTTCCCCGCCAGTCGTCAATCGCTTTGGCTATAAAAAAAGTCGGTTGCAATTTCGCATGATGCAAGACCACGATGTCTTTAATGTCTCCTTTTTCAATCAGCCTTATTTGAAGGACAAAGTAGAGGTCTCAGAAGAGATCGCCGTCTATGGCAAATGGGACGCCAAACGCAAAGGACTGACGGGGATGAAGATTCTTGGTAGTAAAAGTGGCGAAGACTTTGCACCGATCTATCATGTCAATAAAGCCGTGCGTCAAAGTGTGTTGATCGAACTGATCAAACAGGCATTTCTTGATTTTGGTGATCAGATCACAGAGATCTTGCCTTTGTCATTGATCGAAAAATATCGCTTGTTGGATCGGAAATCCGCGATGTTTGCAATGCATTTTCCCAAAGATCCCCAAGAGAGCCATCAAGCGAAGCGTCGGGTGATTTTTGAAGAGTTCTTTTTGTTCCAAATGCAGATCCAAGGACTGAAGAAAAGCGAAAAAGCCGAGAAAAACGGCTTGGCGATCGATTATGATGTGCAACGCTTGAAAGAATTTACTCGTAAACTGCCCTTTGAATTGACGAATGCGCAAAAGCGCGTGACCAATGAAATCTGCCATGACCTGAAAAGTCCGCAGCACATGCAGCGGCTCTTACAAGGAGATGTAGGGAGCGGGAAAACAGTCGTTGCGGCGATCGCCCTCTATGCTACGATGACGGCTGGCTTTCAGGGCGCACTGATGGTGCCGACTGAAATTTTGGCCCAACAGCACCTAGAAAGCTTGAATCAACTCTTTGACCCCTTAGAAGTGACCACCGCTCTTTTGACAGGCTCGACCAAACCAAAAGAACGGCGGGTCATCTTAGAGCAATTAGCAGCCGGGGAGATCGACATCATCGTTGGGACCCATGCACTGATTCAAGAAGGGGTAGACTTTGCACATCTTGGCTTAGTCATCACCGATGAACAACACCGTTTTGGGGTCAATCAGCGAAAAGTATTAAGGGAAAAAGGCTATCTGCCTGATGTGCTCTTTATGACCGCCACACCGATCCCACGTACACTAGCGATCACCGCCTATGGCGAAATGGATGTTTCGGTGATCGATGAAATGCCGGCAGGACGGATTCCTGTAGAGACTCGCTGGGTCCGGCCACCGCAGTTTGAATCGATCTTAGAGTGGGCGCAAAAAGAATTGGCACAGGGGCATCAGATGTATGTCATCTGTCCTTTGATCGAAGAATCCGAAATGCTGGATGTCAAGAACGCCACGGAGATTTATGAGCAGCTGCAGAGTTATTTTTCCCCAACCTATCAAGTAGGGATGTTGCACGGGAAAATGAAGAATCAAGAAAAAGACACTATTATGGAAGCATTCAAAGAAAATCAACTGCAGATCTTGGTTTCCACGACGGTCATCGAAGTAGGGGTCAATGTTCCCAATGCGACAGTGATGCTGATCATCGATGCTGATCGTTTCGGATTAGCCCAGCTCCACCAATTACGTGGACGGGTAGGACGCGGCGCCGATGCTTCTTACTGTATTTTGATCGCGAACCCGAAAAATGAGACGGGGGTCGAACGAATGAAAATCATGACAGAAACCACCAACGGCTTTGTAGTCAGCGAAAAAGACCTGCAGTTGCGGGGGCCAGGAGAAGTCTTCGGCAATCGACAATCGGGCTTGCCAGAGTTTGCGGCTGCCGATTTGGTCGCGGATGCCCATATTCTAGAAGTGGCACAAGTCGAAGCTACCCAGCTTTGGCAAAAAAACGGCTGGCAGCTGTTGCCAGAATTTTCGGCATTGGCGAACTATTTGGCAGCAAAAAAAGCAGACAAACAATTTTTTGATTAAAGAATATGCTATACTGATTGGGAAAATGAAGGGAGTGGCAGCGAGATGCGGATTGCTGTTGATGCAATGGGCGGAGACAACGCCCCAAAAGCGATCGTAGAAGGAGTCATGCTGGCGAAAAAAGACTTTCCAGAGATTGAATTCCTCCTTTACGGAAAAGAAAATGAAATCAAAAAATACATGACGGATGATAAAAATGTCACTATCATCCACACAGATGAAAAAATCAATAGTGATGACGAACCCGTCAAAGCAATCAGACGGAAAAAAACCGCTTCAATGGTCTTAGCGGCACAAGCAGTGAAAAATGGCGAAGCAGATGCAATTTTTTCAGCTGGAAATACCGGTGCCTTGTTAGCGGCTGGTTTGTTTATTGTCGGTCGGATCAAAGGAATCGATCGTCCAGGATTGATGTCCACAATGCCAGTGATCGGCAAAGATGCTGGCTTTGATATGCTGGATCTAGGTGCCAATGCCGACAATAAACCAGAACATTTGGCAAACTATGCCGTCTTAGGATCCTTTTACGCCCAAAAAGTTCGTGGGATCAATCGACCACGGGTCGGCTTGTTAAATAACGGAACGGAAGAAACCAAAGGTAGTGAATTAACGAAAAAAGCCTTTGAACTGCTGTCAGCGGATCCTACGATCCACTTTATCGGCAATGTCGAAGCCCGGGAATTACTGGATGGTGCAGCTGACGTCGTCGTGACAGATGGCTTTACTGGGAACGCTGTTTTGAAATCGATCGAAGGAACCGCCTTGAACTTGATGGCGTTGTTGAAACAATCGATTCTTGATTCAGGTACCAAAGGAAAATTAGGCGCATTGTTACTGAAAGATGCATTGCGGAAAGTGAAAAATGAAATGGATTATGCGAAACATGGCGGGGCCGTATTGTTTGGTTTGAAAGCACCAGTCATCAAAACCCATGGTGCGACAGGACCAGAAGCGGTAGCGTACACCATCAAGCAGATCCATACGATGCTAGCAACAGATGTCGTGGCACAATTGGTCGCCCACTTTGAAGAAATGCCGGCTGCAAAAGACGAAACGCAATCATAATGCAATCATTGTAATGAAATTGCAAAAAAATCTAGACAAAAAGCATAGAAAGCAGTACAATGTTTGTTAGCCATTCTATGTTTTGTGCAAACGCGTGGAGGTGAAGCCAGTTGACACGAGATGAAGTATTCAAGAAAGTTGCGGTCGTGATCGCCAATCATTTTGAAATTGACGCAGAGAACGTAACGGATACGATGAGCATTAAAGACGACTTGAACGCTGATTCGATCAGTGTGATGGAATTCGTCCTTGAACTAGAAGATGAATTTGGTACCGAGATTTCTGATGAAGATGCCGAGCAGATCGAAACAGTCGGTGGAGCGGTTGATTATATTTCAAGCCATCTTGCTTAAGACAGACATAAGAGCTAAGTCCTAGATGACTTAGCTCTTTCTTTCTCATAATTGATCCGCTGTGATTTGGGCGGCTTTTCTTTAGAATCGAAATCAAAAAAACGATCGTTAAACCTGACATGACGGCGTTGGAAGCGTAATGTAAATTTTCTGAAAATTCAGTGTATTAAGTTTTCTGGGACTTGCATTATTGTTAGCATTTCTATATAATTATTAAGAATATATTATACAATGTTAAGAAAGCTTTTGGAAATGAAATGCATGTTCCTTCTTTTTTACATTAAAACGCAAGACATCTTAGAAAGTAGAGAGGGGTATTCGATTGTCCAGAGATAATCAATTACTAGATGTTCAAAACCTTCACACAGGTTTTCGTATCAAAGACGATTACTATGACGCAGTAGATGGTATTTCTTTTACACTGGATCGTAATGAGATCTTAGCAATCGTAGGAGAATCTGGTTGCGGAAAAAGTACGTTGGCTACAACGATCATGGGGCTACATGACCCAAACAACACGAAAATCACTGGGGAAATCTTATATAAAGATTTAAACTTGTCAAACTTAAATGAAACGTTATACAACAAAATTCGCGGAAATGATATTGGGATGATTTTCCAAGATCCGTTGTCTGCACTGAATCCGTTGATGCGGATCGAAGACCAAATCAAAGAAGGTTTGTCTTATCATACAGATATGAATGCCGAACAGCGCCAAGCACGAGCATTAGAATTATTAGAACAAGTTGGGATTCCAAATCCGCCACGTGTAGGACGTCAATACCCTCATGAATTGTCTGGTGGGATGCGTCAGCGGGTCATCATCGCGATCGCGATTGCTTGTAAACCGCCAATCATCATTGCGGATGAGCCAACGACAGCGTTGGACGTGACGATCCAAGCACAGATCCTTGATCTACTAAAAGATTTGCAAGAAGAAACGCAAACGGGGATCATTTTGATCACCCACGATTTAGGTGTCGTAGCAGAGATGGCCGACCGAGTAGCCGTAATGTATGGGGGACAGTTTGTGGAAGTCGCATCAGCCGAAGAGTTGTTTGCCAATCCGAAACATCCATACACCCGCTCATTGCTTAACTCGATCCCTCAAGAAAATTCTCAAGACAGTGAACTGCATGTGATCGAAGGGGTGGTTCCTTCCTTGAAAAATATGCCTCGGACTGGTTGTCGGTTTGCTGCACGGATTCCTTGGATCCCTGAAAGCGACCACGAAGCAAACCCAGTCTTGCATGAAGTAGCACCTGATCATTTGGTCCGTTGCACATGCTACAAGCATTTTCATTTTAGAGACGAAGAAGGAGAAGTGTAGATGACAGAATTAATTACAATCAAAGATCTGAAAGTCCACTATCCTATTCGCAGCGGATTCTTCAACCGCGTCACGGATCACGTGTACGCCGTTGATGGTGTGGACTTCGTCATTGAAAAAGGAAAAACCTACGGATTGGTTGGTGAGTCTGGTTCTGGTAAATCCACAACTGGGAAAGCTATCGTTGGGTTAGAAAAAATCACTAGCGGCGAAATCATTTATGATGGGCAAGACGTGACTAAACGTTCTGTCCGCAAGAAAATGAACTACAACAAAGATGTCCAAATGATTTTCCAAGATTCAATGTCTAGCTTGAATCCTAAAAAACGTGTGGTGGACATTATCGCAGAACCATTGCGCAACTTTGAACGCTTAAGCGATCAAGAAGAGAAAACACGTGTGAAAAGTTTGTTGGATATCGTTGGGATGCCAGAAGATGCCCTATACAAATATCCTCATGAATTCTCTGGCGGACAACGTCAACGGTTAGGGGTTGCCCGTGCGGTAGCTTCCAATCCAAAACTGATCGTCGCCGATGAGCCGGTTTCAGCTCTTGACTTATCCGTGCAAGCACAGGTACTGAACTTTATGAAACGGATCCAGCAAGAATTCGGCTTAAGTTTCTTATTTATCTCTCATGACTTAGGGGTCGTAAAACATATGTGCGACAATATCGCCATCATGTACAAAGGCCGCTTCGTTGAGATCGGGACTCGGGAAGATATCTACCAAGACCCGCGTCACATCTATACAAAACGTTTATTATCAGCGATTCCTCAAATCGACGTAAAAAATCGCGATGCTCACAAAGAAAACCGCCGCAAGGTCGAGTTGGAATATGTGACCCATCAAAAAGATTACTACGACGAATCTGGCAGAGTGTATGACTTGCGTAAAATCACCGAGTCGCACCAAGTCGCATTGAAAAACGGGGGTGCTGAATAATGTGGAAAACAATTCTACGTCGTTTGTTGTTGATGATCCCACAAGTCATTATTTTGAGTATCTTGATTTTCTTGATCGCACAAGCAATGCCTGGGGATCCATTTACTGGTTTGATCAATCCAAACCAAGATCCAGCTGTTATTGAGCGGATGCGTGAAGCCGCTGGTTTGAATGACCCATGGTATACCCAGTATTTCCGTTGGATCGGAAATGCCTTAAAAGGGGACTTTGGACAAAGCTTCATCTTTAAATTGCCTGTTTCAACATTATTAGCAGGACGTATCAGCAATACATTGTGGTTATCTTTATTGACGGTCATTTTGACTTACGTGATTGCCATTCCTTTAGGGATGTGGGCAGGACGTTACCAAAATTCATTGCTTGATAAAGTCGTCGTTGTTTACAACTTCTTCAGTTTCGCCGTACCGTTGTTTATCTTTGCGTTGATCGCATTGTTCATCTTCGGTTACCGATTGGCTTGGTTCCCAACGGGTGGTTCCGTTGCACCGGGGGTCAGCGGCATGGCTGAGTTTTGGAGTCGCTTGTATCACCTACTATTACCGGCAATCACTTCTGCATTATTAGGAACAGCAGTGACGATCCAATACTTGCGAAGTGAAGTCATTGATTCGAAATCATTGGATTTCGTTCGTACCGCTCGTTCAAAAGGGGTACCAACGAACAAAGTCTTCTCACGTCACGTTTTCCGGAATGCATCGTTGCCGATCGCATCACAAATGGGCTACGAGATCACGTCATTGATCGCAGGTTCTGTGGTCATTGAGAAAATCTTCGCCTACCCAGGTGTCGGAAAACTGTTTATCGATAGTATCGTCCAACGGGACTATGCCGTGATCACTTCACTGACATTGATCTTAGGACTAGCGACCTTGATCGGTACGCTGCTGTCAGATATCATCATGAGTATTGTCGATCCAAGAATCAGAATCCAGTAATAGGAGGGGATAAATGTGTCTGAAAAGAAAGAAAAAGTACTAAAACAAGAGAGCATCCCGCCTATGGGATTGAAAATGATTTTTCGCGAATTCTTAAAAGATAAAATGGCGATTTTTTCATTAGTTTTGTTAGTCGCAGTTTTATTATTCGTGTTTATCGGCTCGGCAGTTATCGATCAATCACAAGTGATGCGTGTCAGCATCCTTGATAAATACGCTGTACCTGGCGCGATTTCGCCAAACGGCGGCACCTACCTTTTAGGGGCGGATGAAGGTGGCCGTGATGTTTGGGGACAATTGATCATCGGTGCGCGTAACTCAATCTTGATTGGTTTTTCAATCACGATCATTACGTCGATCGTTGGGGTCGGATTAGGGATCATCTCAGGTTACTACGGCGGCATCATTGATAACATTTTGATGCGTATCGTTGACTTCGTTATGATTTTGCCGATCATGTTGATCATTATCGTTATCGTATCGATCGTACCTCGTTATAACGTTTGGACCTTTATATGGGTCATGAGTGCCTTTTACTGGGTCGGAAAAGCAAGGCTCTTCCGAAGTAAGACCCTTTCAGAAGGCCGTCGCGACTATGTTAGTGCATCGAAAACCCTCGGAACCAATGACTTTGTCATCATGTTCCGCGAAATCATGCCGAACCTTAGCTCATTGATCATCACCAACTTAACAATGAACTTTGCAGCGAATATCGGTATTGAAACGACACTAACATTCTTAGGTTTTGGTCTGCCGACCAATGTTCCAAGTTTGGGAACACTGATCGGATATGCCAGCAGCGGTGATGTGCTGGTCAACAGACAGTGGATCTGGTTACCCGCATCAATTCTAATTTTAGTCTTGATGTTGAGTATCAATTACGTTGGTCAAGCATTTAAGCGTTCAGCGGATGCGCGTCAACGACTAGGATAAACAAGGAGGATACAGGATGAAGAAAAATATTTTTGGTATGGTCACTCTTTTGTCAGTGTTAGCATTGGCAGCTTGTGGCAGCAACGGCGGCGGAACCGATTCTTCTGGTGGCGGCAATGCAGCAAACGATACGGAAGATGTAAGCAACTTCCCAATCGAAGTTAGCAATGATGCAGAGGCAATCGAAGGTGGTACTTTGGATGTTGCAGTAGTGATGGATACGCAATTCCAAGGGTTGTTCCAAACAGAATTTTATCAAGATAACTATGATGCACAATTTATGTTGCCAAGTAATGAAAGTTTATTCGTCAATGACGCTGATTTCAAAATTGTTGACGGCGGGGCTGCAAATCTTGAGCTAGATGAAGACAACAACACAGCAACAATTACTTTACGCGACAATCTGAAATGGTCTGATGGCGAAGATGTTACGGCAGATGATATCATCTTCACATACGAAGTAATTGGTAACAAAGATTATACTGGTATTCGTTATGATAGTAACTTTACTAACATTGTTGGTATGGAAGATTACCATGATGGCAAAGCTGATACTATTTCTGGTATCACCAAAGAAAGTGACAAAGTCGTTAAAATCGAATACAAAGAAGTTCACCCTGGTATGATGCAAGCAGGTGGTGGTATTTGGGCTTCTGCATTACCAAAACACGCTTTTGAAGGAATCGAAGTCAAAGATATGGAATCAAGCGATCAAGTTCGTAAAAATCCAATCGTCTTCGGACCATATGTAATGTCAAATATCGTAGCTGGTGAATCCGTAGAGTACGTTCCAAACGAATACTATTATGGAGATAAGCCAAAACTAGATAAATTATCATTTAAAGCAGTTCCAACTTCATCTATTGTTGAAGCGATGAACGCAAAACAATATGATATGGCTTTATCAATGCCGACAGATACGTATCCTACTTATAAAGATACTGATGGTTATCAAATCTTAGGCCGAACAGATACTGCTTACACCTATTTAGGTTTCAAATTAGGTAAATGGAATGCTGATGAAGGAAAAGTAGAATATAATCCTGATTCAAAAATGGCTGACAAATCATTGCGTCAAGCAATGGGGTATGCATTAGATAATGATGCTGTCGGAAGCCGTTTCTACAATGGCTTGCGTACAAATGCAACGACATTGATCCCACCAGTATTTGGCTCATTACACAATACAGATGTTGAAGGTTATACTTTAAACATCGACAAAGCAAATCAATTACTTGATGATGCTGGCTACAAAGATGTCGATGGCGACGGTATGCGTGAAGACAAAAATGGTGAGAAATTGACCATCAACTTTGCTTCAATGTCCGGTGGCGAAACAGCACAACCGTTAGCAGATTACTACATCCAACAATGGAATGAAATCGGACTTGATGTACAATACACAACAGGTCGCTTGATCGACTTCCAAGCATTCTATGACAAATTGGAAAATGATGATCCTGAGATTGATGTTTACCAAGGTGCATGGAATACTGGCTATGACCCATCACCAATGGGCTTGTATGGACCTAACTCTGCGTTCAACTACACTCGTTTTGAATCAGAAGAAAATACGAAATTGCTAGAAGCAATCGATTCAAAAGATTCGTTTGACGAAGCAAAACGTAAAGAAGCGTTTGATGCATGGCAAGAATATGCTGCTGATGAAGCATTTGTTATCCCAACACTTTACCGTAGTGCGGTGTTACCTGTATCAAATCGTGTCAAAGACTTCACATGGGCCTATGATGTGAATTACAATCCTTGGGCAACAATTTCAGTTACAGCTGAATCTCGTTAATCAATGATCGATGAAAAGACGTCCTTTCTGGGACGTCTTTTTTCTTGTTTTTTTGCAGGTATCTGAGGAAAACAGGCTTTTTTTATACAGGAGAAGAATAAGTAGATAAAATTTTATTACGGTCTTTCCAAGAATTTGGAGGAAACATTTCATAATTCGGCAAAAACCAGTATAATAGGGAAGTGTCGATAAACTAATGAAGGAATGTGACAAATGAATACACAATTAACGAAAGAACTAAAAGAAAAGTTTGATATTGTGTTCCATGATGTAGATCTGCTTGAACAAGCGTTTACGCATTCATCTTATGTGAATGAGCACCGCAACTTGCACTTGTCAGATAACGAACGTTTAGAGTTTTTGGGCGATGCTGTCTTAGAGTTGATCGTTTCACGGTATTTGTATCGTGAATTGCCAGATCTGCCCGAAGGTAAGCTGACGAAGCTACGGGCGGCAATCGTTCGCGAAGACAGTTTATCCATGTTTGCCAAAGATTGCCGATTCGATGAATACATTCGTCTAGGCAAAGGGGAAGAAAACTCTGGCGGTCGTAAACGACCTTCTTTGCTTTGTGATCTATTTGAAGCCTTTTTAGGTGCGTTATACTTGGACCAAGGACTGGAAAGTGTCAGCGGCTTTTTAACGAAAGTTGTTTTTCCAAAAGTAAAAGCAGGTGCTTTTTCCCATGAGATGGATCACAAGACCCGCTTGCAAGAAGTCTTGCAGCGTGGCGGCGATGTTTCCATCAACTATCGTTTGATCAAAGAAGCAGGCCCCGCCCATGAACGGATTTTTTGGACGGAAGTCTATTGCGATGATACCTTGATCGGAAAAGGACAAGGAAAATCGAAGAAATTATCAGAACAGGACGCCGCGGCGAATGCCTTGGCAGATCTTGAACAGTAAGAGAGGACTGGCGGAGTGTATTTAAAACGAATAGAGATTGCCGGCTTTAAATCCTTTGCCGACCGCACAGTCATTGATTTCGAACATCGTGTGACTGCAGTCGTCGGACCAAATGGCAGCGGCAAGAGCAATATTACCGAAGCGATTCGTTGGGTTTTAGGAGAACAATCTGCCAAAAATCTACGTGGTGGCAAAATGCCTGATGTTATTTTTGCAGGTTCTGACACCCGCAGAGCGCTAAATATAGCGGAAGTGACGATCGTTTTAGACAATAGCGATCATTACTTACCGATGGATTACAGTGAGATCAGCGTGACTCGCCGCTTGAGAAGAACCGGCGAAAGCGACTTTTTCTTAAATAAACAAGCTTGCCGCTTAAAGGACATCCAAGAGTTATTCATGGATTCTGGGTTGGGGAAAGAATCATTTTCGATCATTTCCCAAGGCAAGGTAGAAGCAATTTTCAGCAGCAAACCAGAAGACCGTCGTGGGATTTTTGAAGAAGCGGCGGGGGTATTGAAGTACAAACAGCGGAAAAAGAAAGCCGAGCAAAAGTTGTTTGAAACGGAAGACAATTTAAGCCGTCTACAAGATATCATTTATGAACTAGAAGATCAGTTGGTGCCTTTGGCAGCCCAAAGTGACGCAGCCAATCGCTTTTTAGCGTTAAAAGAAAAATTGACGACGGTTGATGTGGCCTATGCGGTCTTAGAGATCACGAAAGCAAAAGAAGCGTGGGAGACAGCCAAAGCTCAACTGAGTACCTTTAACCAAGAACTGGCGCAGATTTCCGAAAAGATCAATCAAGGGGAACTGTCGCTACATTCTTTGCGACAACAACGTACCGCCTTTGATGAAACGTTGGAGCGTTTGAATCAGCAGCTTTTAGAGGTTACCGAAGGACTGAAGCAAGCTGAAGGACAAAAAGAAGTCTTGGATGAACGATCAAAACATACGCAAAAAAGCTCCGCGGAATACCAAGAAACCTTAGAGGAAGTCACGGAACGGGTCACACTTTTAAATGAAGAAAAAGCAGAACTGATTGGCTTGCTTTCACAAAAGAATCGTAGTGTGCAGGAAGTTGAAGCAGCGATGCTGGCGTGTCAGCAAGAGCAGGAAAAGTACCAACGTTCAGCAAAAGAAATCATTGAAGAATTGCGTAGCCAATATGTCGAAGCCATGCAAGAGCAGGCAACGATCGGAAACGAATTGAAATACTTGGAGCGTCAATACCAGCAAGAAGCCGCGAAAAATCAAACGGCGTTAAGCAAGCAGACGCAAATGAATACGTCGTTGAAAGAAAAGACGACGGAAGCGCAAATCGTGGAAGAGCAGCTAACGCAGGCTAAGGTGATTTTAGAAGAACAACGCAAGCAATACATCCATCTTCAAGAAAAAGCTCAGACCAACAAAAAACGCTTTGATGAAGAACAAAAGAAAATGTATCAGTTAATGAGTCAAGTGCAGCAGGTACGAGCGAAACAGCGCAGTCTGCAAGACATTCAAGAAAATTATAGCGGCTTCTATCAAGGCGTTCGCTTGATTTTGAAAAACAAACAGCAAATCAGCGGCATCGTTGGCGCAGTAGCGGAGTTGATCGATGTGCCACAAGACTATACCGTGGCGATCGAGACCGCACTAGGCGCCGCTGCACAGCATGTCGTCGTTGAAAATGAACGAGATGCACGGGCAGCCATCACGTATTTGAAAGAAAATCGCGGCGGTCGTGCCACTTTCTTACCGTTGACGACCATCAAAGCCCGTCATTTGCCAGATTATGCCCGCAATCAAGCCAAGCAAGTGTCTGGCTTTATCGGTGTTGCCAGCGAATTGGTACAGTCGTCTGAACACGTTCAAACCATTACGGATAACTTGTTAGGTAGTATCTTGATTGCCGAAGACTTGCAAAGTGCCAATGCGTTAGCACGGGCATTGAACTATAGCTATCGGGTCGTTTCCTTAGAAGGGGATGTCATGAATGCTGGCGGTTCCATGACGGGTGGCGCAACGAAGAAAAATGCCGGTAGTTTGTTTAGCCAAAGCAATGAGCTGCAACAATTGACGGCACAAGCGGCGCAACTGGATGAGCGGCTTTTAAAAACGGAAAAGCAAGTCCAGCATTTTGAAGCAGCGACCAAAGAAGCACAAGCAGCACTAGAAGAATTGCGGACGCAAGGGGAACAGGCTCGCATGACGGAGCATGAGCTGCAAAGCCGCTTACAAAATCTTGAGAATGACCTGAGCCGCTTGAAGCAAGAGCAGCAAGTGTTTGATTTTGAACATCGCGAAGTGCAAGCCTTCTTTGAAGAATATGATGAGAAGAAGACGAGTTTGGAAGAACAGCAAAAGAATATTGCGGCGCAATTGGCGAAAATCGATCAAGATATTCATCAAATGAATGCCGAAGAAGACTTGATCGAGGAAAAACGCCAAACCTTAGCACAAGAAAGTGCGCGCTTGCAGGCAGCTTTCGCCGTTCAAAAAGAACAAGTGGCGCATTTGCAGCAAAAAATTGCCGCTACGAATCAAGCATTGGAAGAAAACGAAGCGCGTCAGCACTCCTTAGAACGGCAGTTAGCTGCCTTGACAAGTAACGTCAGCGATCATGAGTTCTCAGAAGAAAACATTCTTCAGCGAATTGAAGCATTCACAAAAACCAAGCAGCAGGTAACAGCGGAATTGACGGTGATTCGTGAACAACGGCAAGTGGTTCAACAAGAAATCGGCGCATTAGACGAAGCCCTGAGTGCTGAAAACTTAACGCAAAAAGAAAAGCTGTCAGAAAAAACTGAAGTTGAGATCGAAAAAAATCGCGCAGAATTGGTGATGGACAATCGCTTGTTGTATTTACAAGAAGAATACAATCTTACCTTTGAAAAGGCAGCGCAAGATTTTTCTGAAATCGAGGATGCAGATCAAGCCAAAGTCGACATTCAGGAACTAAAACAAGCGATCGAACAAATTGGTCCAGTCAATTTAAATGCGATCGAACAATATGAGCAAGTCAATCAACGGCATTTGTTCTTGACGAGTCAGCGAGACGATCTGCTGTCGGCTAAAGCACAGCTGTTTGATACGATGTCTGAAATGGATGAAGAAGTCAAAACCCGTTTCGGCGAAGTCTTCGATGCGATCCGTCTGCAATTCAAACAAGTATTTCCTAATATGTTTGGCGGCGGTCATGCGGAATTAGTCTTAACAGATCCGAAAGATTTATTAAACACTGGGATCGAGATCGAAGCCCAACCACCGGGCAAGAAATTGCAAAACCTCAGCTTGCTATCAGGGGGCGAACGGGCACTGACTGCGATTGCGTTATTGTTTTCCATTATTCAAGTTCGTCCAGTACCGTTTTGTGTGCTTGACGAAGTGGAAGCAGCATTGGATGAAGCCAATGTCTCTCGTTTCGGTCATTACTTGAGTGCTTTCCAAAATGATACACAGTTTATCGTCGTAACTCACCGCAAAGGAACGATGGAGGCAGCAGATGTGTTGTATGGTGTAACCATGCAAGAATCTGGAGTGTCGAAGACCGTGTCCGTGCGCTTAGAAGAAGTGCGTGAAGGCGGTAGTTTTGCAGCAGATCAAGCATAGAGGAGGAATGGTATGATTAAACTGATTGCGATCGATTTAGACGGAACGTTATTGAATGACAAAAAAGAAGTGACTCCTCGCAACAAAGAGGTACTTGCTCGTGCTAAAGCACAAGGCGTGAAAATCGTTATTTGTACCGGACGTCCATTGCGGGCGATCCGTCCCTATTTAGAAGAATTATCGCTGAAAGAACCCGGCGACTACAGTATCACCTTTAACGGCGGTTTGGTTCAAAAAAATGAGACCGGCGAGATCATTGAAAAAGCAGCGATGCAGCTGGCAGATATCCATGAATTGGTTTCAGTAGCGGAAGACTTGAATTTGCCTCTAGACGTGGTATCCGAAGAGATCGTCTTGAGTTTACCCACTTCAGCAGCGCATCCATCGATTTATGGCTCCTTGAATCCTTTATTGGATTGTCGTCCTTTTGCCGTAGCTGATCTGGATGAATCGATGCTCTATAATAAAGCGGTGATCGCCTACCATCAGGAAGTTTTGGATCCTAAGATCCCTGAGATTTCCTCAGAGATCCGCGACAAATATGAAATCATCAAAAGCCGGAATAACCTATTGGAATTTATGCCTAAAGGAATCACCAAAGCCTATGGTATCAGCCTATTGGCGCAAGATTTAGGGATCAAGCAAGAAGAAGTGATGGCGATCGGTGATGAAGAAAATGACTTGCCGATGATTCGCTATGCAGGGATTGGCGTAGCGATGGCCAATGCCGTGCCAATCATTAAAGAAGCGGCTGACGTTGTCACCCTTTCAAATCAAGAAGACGGTGTGGCAGCAGTGATTGAAGAATATGTCTTAAAAGGAGGTGCGTAAGATGGGATTTTTTGACAAAATCAAAAAAGCGCTGATTGGAGAAACCAAAGAAGCAGAGCAAGAAATCGACAAACCGATAGTCGATGCTGACTCACCAGAGGCACAGCGTTCAGAAGAAAGACAGCCAGCACAAACTCCTGCTGAACATGAAGCTTCAGAACCAGTGGCACCTGCAGACGCCGCCGACTCCAGTGATTTGGATGTAGAGCAAGAAACTGCGGAAACTTTTCCACAGCAAGAAGCAACGGTAGCGAATAAAGTAGAAGAAGCACCAAGTGTTCCAGTTGAAGTGGCTAAGGATACACCATCAGAGGAAGTACCAGCTTCTGAACCAATCCTTCAACCAGTGCCAGAGACGGAAAGTGTGCAGGACAAATACACCAAAGGGTTGACGAAATCACGGAAAACCTTTGGGCAACGGATGAACGAATTGTTTGCCAACTTCCGTACGGTGGACGAAGACTTCTTCGAAGAAGTGGAAGAAACGCTGATCGGCGCAGACGTTGGCTTTGATGCGGCGATGAAGATCGCGGATGCATTGAGACAAGAAGTCAAATTGCGTAATGTGAAGAAAACGGCAGATGTCCAAAATGTCATCATCGAAAAACTGGTTGACCTATATGGGGAAGCGGGTGTCGGTGAAGTCAACGAGTTGAACATGCAACCGGGGTTGACCGTCATTTTATTTGTTGGCGTGAACGGTGTTGGAAAAACCACCAGCATCGGGAAATTAGCCCATCAATTCAAAGCCGAAGGCAAGAAAGTCTTATTGGCTGCAGCGGATACTTTCCGTGCCGGTGCCATCGATCAATTAGTGGTCTGGGGTGAACGGGCTGGGGTTGAAGTCGTTCGTGGCAATGCAGGAGGCGATCCAGCAGCGGTTGTGTTTGATGCGATGGAGCGCGCAAAACGAGAAAATGCTGACGTTTTATTAGTAGATACAGCAGGCCGTTTGCAAAACAAAGTCAATTTGATGAACGAATTAGAAAAAATCAAACGGATCATTCAGCGAGTGGACCCAACGGCCCCTCATGAAGTCTTGCTCGTGTTGGATGCAACAACGGGGCAAAATGCCATGAATCAAGCAAAACAGTTTAAAGAGACGACGGATGTTTCTGGCCTCGTCTTAACCAAACTTGATGGCACAGCTAAAGGAGGGATCGTCTTGGCGATCCGTAACGAGCTGCGGCTGCCAGTCAAATTAGTGGGACTTGGAGAAGGCATCAACGATTTAGAACCATTTGATCCAAATGAATTTGTCGTCGGCTTATTCAAAGGCTTGATCAAAGAATAAAAAAAGAAGAGCCCTGTGTCAGGTCAAATACCTGCACATGGCTCTCCTTTATTGTTGCTTTTGTGAGATCAAAGGGAAGAGAAAACGGGTCGTCGTCTCTTTCCATGAGCTTGACTTGTGACGGAAAGCTGAGAACACTTGGCGTGGCAAATGTGGGTACAGCGATGCACGACTTTGCCAAAAATCAGGAAAAGCAGTTTGAACGATTCGTTTTCTTCTGCACTGTCTAAAAACTTTGGGAAGTATCAGGCAGAATACAACGAGTTGAACGAGGGGGAAAGATTATTTCTTAAGTTCCCCTTGGCGCTCAGTGATCATTTTTTCCAAGTTGTTCAACGTATCGATATCTTTGTTGGTTTCGATAAAGTTCGTAATCAAATTCAATAAAGATTGATCAGACAATTCTGCTGCTAAGAAGTCTTCTTGGGTCACATTCGGAGAATACAACCGAGTCAAAACAGTACCGCTGTAGCCGATATCTGCTACTTTCAATAAGTCGTGGTTTTTTAGTTTACGTACGACTGCTTGAATGGTATTCTTGCTTAGATCTTGCTGTTGGACAGCAATGTCATTTGCAGAAAGAGGTTTGTCTGAATTCCAGAAGATATTCATGATTTGACGTTCGCGTTTGGTAAGATTAAGTGGCTTCATTCACTATTCTTCCTTTCAAAAAGAGTAATATGGACATAATAATTTACTGTTCTATAAGCAGTATACTTTATTTTGAAGGTAAATATCAAATTTATTCAAGTATTTTATAAATTCTTGGTAATTTTAGTAAGAGATATTACAAGTGAAGAGCAAATTTCTGCATTTTTCACCATTTTTCACTATAATAGATGGAAAGAAACAGAATATAAGAAAAAAATAGTAGAAGAACATAGAGGGCAGTCGAATGAAAATAAAAACATTGTTATCACATAAAGAGCTTTTTCCCTATTTATTGAAAGGACGCTATGGGATTGAGCGTGAAGCGCAACGGGTGCGGCTCGATGGGACGTTCGCGGGAACCGATCATCCTAAAGCGCTGGGCAATCGGCGCTTCCATCCGTATATCCAAACAGATTTTGCGGAAAATCAACTGGAACTGATCACGCCGGTCGCTGATTCAGTGGATGAATTGTTCCGTTTTTTAGGGGCTATTCATGATGTGGCGTATCGTTCGATGTCAGCAGAAGAAATGCTCTGGCCTTTGAGCATGCCACCGGCTTTACCAGAAAAAGAAGAAGACATCGTCATTGCTAAATTAGACCAATTTGAAGATGTGCTCTACCGCCGCTATTTGGCCAAAACTTATGGTCGCCGTAAGCAAATGGTCAGTGGGATACATTTCAATTTTGAATTTGCGGAAGACTTTTTGCAGCAACTGTATGCTTTATCTGAAACGAAGGAAAGCTATCAAGCCTTTAAAACGGCGCTTTATTTGAAAGTAACTCGCAATTATTTGCATTATCGCTGGTTTTTGACGTATTTCTTTGGGGCGACCCCTGCATCAGAAGCCAATTATTTTACGACAGAAAACGGACCGCAAGAACCAGTCCGCAGTATTCGCAATAGCCGTTATGGCTACACGAATCACGAAGACGTCAAGGTATCTTATGCTTCGTTAGAGACCTATCTTGCGGATATTGCCAACTTAGTGGAGACAGGAAAGCTTTCAGAAGAAAAAGAATTTTATGCGCCAGTGCGTTTACGTGGGGGAAAACGGGTCGCAGATCTAGCCTCAGCTGGTATCCGTTATATTGAGTTAAGAAATATCGATATCGATCCCTTTGCCCGCTATGGCATTTCCAAAGAGCAAGTCGCGTTCTTACATTTCTTCTTATTGTTTTTAAGTACAAAAGAAGAAGGCAGCGATGCCGATGCGTGGATCGAAGAGGGCAATCAGAAAAATGATCAGGTCGCATTAGAACACCCACTTGCACCATTGACTTATCAGCAAGAAGCGCAAGCACTGATTGCTGAAATGATGGACTTTGCCCAAGCCCTTGAGCTGCCGCATCCGCCATTTTTGGATCAGCTTTCTGTGATGCTGGCTGAACCAGAAAGAACCTTCGCCGGACGTCTTTTCTCAGCGAGTCAAGCAACTAGCCAAGCGCAGACAGCAACATTGCTGGGACAAAAGTATCATCAAGCTGCTTGGGAAAAACCGTATCAATTAGCTGGCTTTCGAGCAATGGAATTGTCGACCCAGATTCTCTTGTTCGATGCGATCCAAAAAGGAATCGAAGTGACGGTACTGGATGAAACGGATCAGTTCTTGAAATTAGCCGTGAAAGACCACATCGAATATGTTAAAAATGCCAATATGACTAGTAAGGATCAGTACATCGTCCCATTGATCATGGCGAATAAAACGGTCACCAAAAAAATCTTAGCCGAAAATGGCTTTCATGTACCAGGTGGTGCTGAATTCGCTTCGACAGAAGAAGCGATCGCGTTTTATCCGCAAATCGCCCACAGCGGGTTTGTGGTAAAACCGAAAACCACCAACTATGGGATCGGTATCTCGATTTTCAAAGAAGGCGCCTCTTTAGCGGATTATCAAGCGGCGGTCGCCATTGCCTTTGCGGAAGATGATTCGATCCTCGTTGAGACCTTTTTATCAGGGACGGAATATCGGTTCTTCGTGATCGATGGGCGAGTCGATGCGATTTTATTACGTATCCCAGCCAATGTCGTGGGTGACGGCAAGCGTACGATCACGGAACTCGTCGCAGAGAAAAATCTCGATCCATTGCGCGGCACCCATCATCGGACTCCATTAGAGTTGATTCAATTAGGGGAACTGGAACAACTGATGTTAAAAGAGCAAGGGTATCAAGTTGATTCAGTGCCGGAAGAAGGGCAGATCGTTTATCTGCGAGAAAACTCGAATATCAGTACTGGCGGTGATTCTATCGATGTAACGGATGACTTCAACGATGACTACAAACAAGTAGCAGTCGATGCGGTCGCCGCATTACAAGCGTCTATCAGTGGAATCGATCTGATTATTCCAGATAAAACCAAGCCAGCCAATGAACCGGGGGCTTATGGAATCATTGAAGCCAATTTCAACCCAGCGATGCATATGCACGTTTATCCATACAGCGGGAAAGGCCGACGCTTAACTATGTCTGTTTTACGCCTGTTGTTCCCTGAAGTCTTCGAAAGCTGATGGAAGCTTAGAGAGCAAAGAACTGCACACTCTGGAAGGTGATTCCCTTCGAAAGTGTGCAGTCTTTTTTATTAGGATTCAAAAGCAGCGATCTCAATCGTTTGTTTTGTTTCTTCCACCTTGAGACCCGTTCGGGCTTCCCACCATTGTTTCATTTCTTTTTCATACGTGGTAGGAAAACGTTGGATCAAGGTCAATAACGGTACGCCTTGAATCGAGGCATAGGGAAAGTTTAAAACGAGATTGTACTTCAGTTCCGACAGGAGGCTATAATATTGAAACATCATAAAGTTCATTTCATTCTGATCCTCCAGTAGGAGTACTTTCGGAGCGCGATCCAGCATAAAACCCAAGCTGCGCATCATGAACAATACGCCATCCAGATGGCTCGATTCGATCGTAGGGGCCGTTTTCAACAAATCGATATGCAAATCCAAAGCATCAAGCAGTTCTTTCTTTAATGAAAGGTAGGGCGGTGTTGATTGTTCCATGATAGTTCCTCCTTTTAATGGAAAAGACGTTTCCAAAATGACGTTTTCTCTGGTTGTTCGTGCTCTTTATCTGATGGAGCGGCAGCTGCAGGGTATTTTTTTTCGATATCGATGACGTCTTGATTGACGGCTTCTTTCCCGGCAATCAGCAAGCCGATACTGTCTGGACCGGCATCTTGGGCATCGGAGACGATCCGAAATTCCATCTGTTGTTTGGTCAGTAAAGTGATGTAATCGGTCTGGATCGATTCTGGCAATTTTCCGTTGAGCAGCACGAGCGCACCTTGATAATCTGGTAAGGCGTTCAAGAGCGTTTTCTGGTTGTCCTTCTTCTTCATTTCTGTTACTGTCATACTAAGATAACACCGTTCACGAAACGTGCCTAAATACTTGCGCTGTTCATCTGGGTTGACGCGAGGCGTCCCATACATTCCTGTATCAAGGCGTTTTTCTAATTCGTCTGACATTGAAGTATCCTCCTCAAAGCGTTTACTTATGCTTATTATAGCATATCCAACAAATAGCAAAAGAGGGGTGCGATCGTGAGAGAGTTCTGATAGAAAGTAGGGATCCTATGACAACAAAAGAACGACATTTGCTATTATTAGCAGAAAATCAGCGGTTGGAGACACCGAGGCTGCTCTTGCGCCCCGTTTCCTTGGCGGATGCAGCAGACATGTTTGCCTATGCAAATGATGAAGAAACGACGACCTTCGTCTTTGCTAGACATGGGTCGGTTGACGAAACAAAACTGCGCATTGCCGAGTATTTTGTTGCTGCACCCTTAGGGAAATATGCGATCGAAGAAAAAGACTCAGGCAAAATGATCGGGACCATCGATTTACGGGTGGAATCTGAAAAAGAGATCGCTGAGCTTGGTTATACATTAAGTCGCGATTACTGGGGGCAAGGGATCATGCCAGAAGCGGCAATGACACTGCTGCATTTTGGTTTTGAAACACTCGAATTGATTCGGATTTTTGCTCGACATGATGCTCGAAATCCCAATTCTGGACGGGTCATGGAGAAAATTGGGATGAAATTGGAAGCAACGATCCCAGCTGCCCGCAAATCGGGTGAAGAAATCATCGATGAAGTCACGCGCGGCATCACGCTGGAGGAATGGAAAAAACGTATTATGTAAAGGAGGGCTCTCGTCATGGAACTGAACATTGAGCCAGCAGCAATTGAAAAAATAACCTCTTATGTACAGCCAGATGATCGTCTCTATTTGGATTTTGAAGACGGCGTCGGTCCGTTTCCTGCAACGGAGATCACCTGCCGTTTGGACATCCATTTTCGCCTGATCATCGTGCCACAGAGCTATCCAGAAGAAGGATTGGCGATCTACGACACCCCTTTAACGACACCCTTAGGCACGATTTGGTTGAAGCAAGGGGCTCAGGTGTATTTAGAAGAACAGACTCGGATGCAGGTGGAACCGACCTATCAACGGTTGCAATTGGTGGGAAATAGCGGGATCTTAGCTAATGATGTCCAATTGTTACGGATCGAAAAGCAGACGGCAGGCCGCTGATATGGGCACGCTGGCGGTTATTAGCGACTTGCACGTCGATATCAACCAATTATTCGACCCCCATCTGCAGCTGATCGCTGATTATTTGCAGCAAAATCAGGTGACCCATCTGCATCTGGCAGGAGATGTGGCGAATAAAAAGCAAAGGCTATTAGACGTGGTCGCATTTTTTCAAAGTCGACAGGTGCCAACGACCTTTCACTGGGGCAATCATGAAATGGTGGACTTGACGGAACAAGAGATCGAGGCTTTCGATGATCCCGCCTTTCTTAATTTTCAGACGTATCGCTTATCAGAAAAAACACTGCTGTTGGGAATCAATGGCTGGTATGACTACCAATATTCTGATCTGACCAGTGAATCTGAGATCTTGCGGCTGAAAAATTTGTTTTGGTATGACCGCATGATTCAGCGAAAGGGATCGGATAAGGAAATCAGCCAAGCCATCAATGAGCGTTTAGCGGAAACATTGGCCCGTTTGCCGCAAGACCAAGAAATTCTTCTTTCTACCCATTTTGTGCCCCAAGAAGCGTTTATTGTTCGTCAGACCGGCAAGTATGCCCGCTGGAACCACCTAAATGCGTTTTTAGGGTCGCCCGATTTTGGCGCAGTGATCGACCGCTACGCCAATGTTCGGGCAGTTGTCTTTGGGCATACCCATCGACGCTTTGAGAAAAAAGAACTTGCGGGAACCAGCTACTATTGCCGCCCCTTCGGCTACTATTATGAATGGCAGTTGACCCGCCGGTTCGTTATGGAAAATCACTTAGCAGAAGCATATTCGCCAACGAAAGTTCGGACGCTGCTGCGAAACCATCATGAGGCATTTGAGGACTATAAAACGACGCATCTTTTAGAAGAATTGGCGCAAGCGATCACACTACTGCCGTATTAGCGCAGCAACCGAGTCCTGCTTGTTTTCGTAATTGAATTTCCAAGCAATTTAAACCATTAGAAGAAAAACCCAAAGGAGAAAAATCATGACATTTGAAGAAATCTTACCAGAATTAAAAGCCGGCAAAAAAATCATCCGTGAAGGTTGGGGCGGTTTTGAACTTTATGTGACATTCGTTGAAGGGGAAGTGTACGACAATGCCCCAGTCACCCCTTACTTTTTGATCAAAACAGCAGATGAGGGATTCTCGAGTTTCGCACCGACTGTTTGCGACATTCTTGCGGAAGATTGGAAAATCGTGGAATGACAGCATCGTGGATCGATGACAAAACGATTGTGTTTGTCACAGGAGCTGCTTCAGGCATCGGCAGAGCGCAAGCAGAGGCGTTTCTTGCAGAAGGCGCTCAAGTATTTGGGGTTGACTGCCAATCGTTTCCTGATACGCTTTTAGCCCAGCCCCGCTTTTTCGGCACGTGTTGCGATTTAGCGGTGGAAGAAAATTGTCTTGCAGCGGTCCAAGCTTGTGTTACACACTTTGGTGGCATGACGATCTTGTTGAATACAGCCGGGAAACTAGATGGCTATCATACGATCGCTGAGACGACATCAATGGAGTGGGAGGAGATATTTCAAACCAATGTCTCCAGCATGTTTTATTTAACGAAAGAAATTTTGCCGCTGATGCAAGCCAATGGTGGCGGAACGATCATTAATATGGCGTCGATCGCTGGAATGGTCGCAGGTGGAGGTGGGATCGCTTATACAACCGCAAAACACGCGATCGTCGGGTTTACCAAACAGTTGGCATTGGATGTTGCAGATCAAGGGATCTCGGTGAAGGGCATCGCGCCAGGTGCGATTCAAACGCCGATGAATGCGGCTGATTTTGCCGGTGACGGAAAAATGGCGCAATGGGTGGCAGAGGAGACGCCGGTCAAGCGTTGGGCGCAACCAGAAGAAGTTGCAGCGCTGACCCTTTTTCTTGCCAGCCCGCAAGCTAGTTACTTGCAGGGGGCGATCGTGCCCATCGACGGTGGTTGGACCTTGAAATAACTAGCCTGAGCCCATTAGAGGAGGACGCCAATGAAGGAACAAGCGATCCAGAACTTGTTTGCAAAAAATCGTGAATGTCGACAACTGCTTACGATCATTGAAGCGTTACAGCTTCCGGATTGCTGGCTGTGTGCCGGGTACCTGCGGAATTATTTATGGGGTTTTCTCAGCGGAAAAATAGCGGAGGTGCCGATAACCGATATTGATGTCGTGTTTTATGATCCGACTGTAAGCTTAGAAGAAACAGCAGCGATCGAAGCGCAACTGCGCCGTTCGTTTCCCGAATTTCCTTGGGAGGTTCGAAACCAAGCGTTGATGCACCAGCACAACTTTGCCGAGGAACCCACTTATACAAGTACCTTCGATGCTTTAACGAAGTTTCCAGAGCGTTGTACAGCGGTGGCGGCACGAATGAAACAAGGCGAGATTGAATTGATGGCGCCTTTCGGTTGGCAGGATGTTTGCAGTTTTCGGGTGCGTCCAACACCGCATTTCGCCCAAAATGACCAGTACCTTGCGGTTTACCGACAACGCCAAGCGATGAAGCAGTGGCAGAAAGTTTGGCCGCAGTTGTTGATTGAAGAGATCGACAACTAAAAAAGAACACTCGCGTGATGTGGCGATTTCCAAAAGTTAGACGAAAAAGCTAACTGATGGGAATCGCTGCATATGACGCGAGTGTTTTTTATTAACGCAAAGCCAGTCGTTGCGCCAAGCGGTTTCTTAAAAAGATGCCTAGATAAGCTGCGGCAACGGCTTTGATGATCCCGGGGATAATAAACAAAACAAAACCACCGTTAAAAGCCGCCGGCCATGCCATGCCAGTGCTCCATTTCAGCCATAATGTACCAAACAACAAAGTTGCCAGCGCACCGACAATATTGCCGATCACTGCTCCTGTGTAGCGAAACGCCGTTTTTTCTACGACCAATCCAGTAAGCAATCCGTTAAAGAGGAAGCCGACTAAATAGCCTCCGGTTGGTCCTAACAAAACACCGATACCGCTGGAAAAACCAGCGAAAACGGGCAGACCGATCAATCCTAACAGCAAGTAGATGATGATCGCCATCGTTCCTGTTCGCGTGCCGAGGAAAGTCACCGCCAGTCCAATCGCAAAGGTTTGTCCTGTCAATGGGATCAAACCTAACGGAATCGTCAATTGGGAAAGACCAGCAATAATGATCGCAAATAATGCGGCATGGATTTGTTCACGTAATGATAATTTCATCGAATCCTTCTCTCTAGTAATAATTTCGTTAACCTAAAAAAGATTTATTTGGTTAACGAAATTATAAACGGTGGTTTACCAAAAGTAAAGAAGAATCTTGTTTTTTTAGTGTCCTTTTTTTAATAGGACAAGTAAGTTCTTTGAGGAGAGGAAAGGGGCGATTTCTTCCAATTCATCTGTTGAGAAGGGCAGTGCTTGAACGAGACAGCAGATCGTTGCTTCTGTCAGAAACGGCAGCAGTTCTTCGATTTCATCATAAGACAAGCGTTCTGATGCGGTAACGTTTGGCTGTTCCAGGGCCGTCAGCAGGAGTTCATCCAGATACGGTGCAGGTAAAAAGGGAAGCAGTTCTTCAATCTCAGAAAAGCGAAAGTCAGGGGTTTCAAGCCAACCTTTGATTTCTCCCGCCAAAAAGTTGGGGGTTAAAAAGGGCGCCGCCTCTTCCCAAAAAGCCATGGAATAGTGGTTGCCTTTAAGGAGCTCTTCTATTTGGGGCTTTTTCAAAAACGGCAAGAGTTCTTCCATGACATCTTCTGGGATATTTTCGGCGCCATTAAGCAAGTGCTGCAAGTCAGCACTATTCAAATGAGGTGCTAGTCTAGGCAATAAGTCTAGGTCTAAAGAAGATTCTTGAAACAGTTCTTCTTGAATCAGTGCCGATAGTTCTTGCGGTTTGATCAGCGGAGCTAGTTCGGCGATTTCTTTTGGCTGCGCGGTTCCTGCTTGATAATGTTGAACCGCAGCTGCTGGCTTCCCTAACAGCTCATCGATCGATAGGCCTAAAATCGCCGCTAGCTGCGGCAATTTTTCAATGTCCGGCAGTGAGTTGCCCCGCTCCCAATTACTGACCGCTTGATAGCTGACAAGTAATTGGTCTGCCAAGTTGCTTTGGGTCAGATTTTTTTCTTTGCGTTTGGTAGCGATCTGCTGACCAATTTTTCTCATGTTGAATTCACTCATAAATGAATTCCCCCTTTCATGCTCTAAGTATAGTTTCTCAAAAGGTGAAAACGCAATCAAGCTGTGATTGAGCAGGCAAATGCCGACTCAATCACAGCTTGAGTTTACGAATGGATCAGCTGAAGGAGGTGTTCACCAAACGCTTGTGTTGTTAAACAGACGGCTTCGGGCATCAACTGTGCAAAGTCGGCAGTGACGTGCTGACTTTGCAAGGCTTGTTCAATGGCTTGCGTCAGTATTGCAGCAGCTTCCGGCCAGTTCAAATGTTCTAATAGCATGCACGCCGATAGCAGCAGTGAACAGGGATTGGCTTTGCCAAGTCCTGCGATATCCGGTGCCGTTCCGTGGGTAGCTTCAAAGATGGCTGCCCCAGTATCGTAATTGATATTGGCGCCGGGGGCGATCCCGATGCCGCCAACTTGTGCAGCGAGTGCATCAGAAATGTAGTCGCCGTTCAAATTACAAGTGGCAATGACATCGAATTTTTCTGGATACAAAAGGATCTGCTGTAAAAAGTTGTCGGCGATCACATCGTTAACAACGATCTTTCCAGCCGTTTTTGCCGAGGCAAGGGCGGCTTCGGCTGCCTTTGAACCATTTTCTGCTTTGATTTTGTTGTATTGATTTATTGTAAAACACTGGTCGGCGTACGTGGTTTCTGCAAGCTGATAGCCCCAGTTTTTAAATCCGCCTTCTGTAAATTTCATGATATTGCCTTTATGCACCAGTGTCACCGTGGGCCGCTTTTGAGTAATCGCATACTCAATGGCAGCAGCGATCAAGCGCTGACTGCCTTCTAAAGAGATCGGCTTGATGCCAATAGCGGCAGTTTTAGGAAAACGAATCGCCTTGACGGCAAAGTCTGCTTGCAGTGTCTGGATCAAACGCTGTGTTGCGTCGTCGTCTTTGGCAAATTCGATACCAGCATAAACATCTTCAGTATTTTCGCGAAAGATCACCATATCGGTTTTTTCTGGCTGTTTTAAAGGCGAAGGGACCCCTGTAAAATAGCGAACAGGTCTGACACAGGCATAAAGATCCAGGGTCTGCCGTAAGGTGACATTCAAGGAGCGAAAGCCCTCGCCAATCGGGGTAGTCAACGGTCCTTTCAAGGCGTATTGCTGGGCCTTGATCGTATCGATGGTTGCTTGCGGCAGCCATTCCCCTGTCTGTTCAAAGGCGGCTTCTCCAGCGAAAACTTCCAGCCACTCGATGTGGCGCTGATTGTCATAAGCTTTATTCACAGCTGCATCAATCACAGGTTGCGCAGCCTGCCAAATCTCGGCACCGATGCCGTCTCCTGCAATGTAAGGAATGGTGATCGTCGTTGCTTCATGGGTTGTTTGGTTAGACATGGGCAGCTCCTCCTAATTCCGCTTTTTTTCGAATGACCATTGGCAAAATTCCTTGATGCTTCCAATAGCGAATATCTGCAGGGGCATCGAAGCGTAGACGGGTCATAAAGGAGACAGTCCCTCCGTCGGTCCGTTGCGCAGTGACTTCGACCAGCTGCTTGACCGCTGGCTCTTCTGGCAAAGCAATCGAGAATGTTTCGCTGCCATCTAAAGCAAAAGAGGCGGCACTTTCACCAGCCAGATATTCAAGAGGAATGATCCCCATCATGACCAAGTTGCTGCGATGGATCCGTTCGAAGCTTTCTGCTAAAACGACTTTAACGCCTAACAATTGTGTTCCTTTGGCGGCCCAGTCGCGAGAAGAACCCATGCCATAATCTTTACCGGCTAAAATGATACAGCTTTGGCCGGCTTTTTGGTAATTCATAGCGGCGTCAAATATAGACAAGGTTTCCCCAGTTGGAAAATAATGCGTGACACTGCCAGTGCTGCCAGGAACCAGCTGGTTTTGCAGACGGATGTTGCCGAAAGTCCCCCGCATCATAATCTGATGATTGCCGCGCCGCGAACCAAAGGAATTGAATTCACGATACGGAACTTCTTTTTCTTGTAAAAATTTTCCAGCTGCAGAATCCATACTGATGCTGCCGGCAGGAGAAATATGGTCAGTGGTGACGGAATCACCCAATTTTGCCAAGACTTTCAGATCGGCTAAGACATCTGGTTTAGGCAATTCTTTGGTCAATGTTTCAAAGTAGGGCGGATGAGCAATGTAAGTAGATTGTTCCTCCCATTCATAACATGCGCTCGTGGTGGTTTCGATCGCATTCCAGCGTTCATTGGCATCAAAAAGATGCTCATAGGCAGCGCGAAATGCTTCTGGTCCGACGTATTCTTGAACGTAAGCATTGACTTCTTCATTGCTAGGCCAAATATCAGACAAATACACCGGCTCGTCATTGACGATAGCTAATGGTTCTTTTGTAAGATCTTTGCGAGTGCTGCCAGCGATCGCATAAGCAACAACTAACGGCGGCGAAGCCAAATAATTGGCTTTGATCTGTGGATGGATTCTTCCTTCAAAATTCCGATTGCCTGACAGAACCGACGCCACCAGTAGATTTTCCGCCTCAATTGCTTCAGCGACCGGCGCTTCTAAAGGACCGGAATTTCCGATACAGGTGGTACAACCGTAGCCCACTAAATAAAAGCCGAGTTGCTCTAAATACGGCAGCAAACCACTGTTTTGCAAATAGGTGGTCACGATCTGGGAGCCAGGTGCAAGGGAGGTTTTGACTGTACGAGGGACGGTCAAACCTTTTTCAATGGCTTTTTTGGCCAATAAGCCTGCAGAGAGCATGACGAAAGGATTGCTAGTATTCGTACAGCTAGTGATCGCCGCCAAAACGATATCGCCGGTCTCTAATTTGTCTGCTGCAGCATCTGGCCAAGTAACGCTGGCTTCTTTTTGCCATTCATCCTCCGAAAGTCCAAAGCCCTTGGGACCAACGGCTGCCGTGACTGATTGTTCAAAATCCTGACGGACTGCTGGAAGCAAAATCCGATCTTGCGGGCGTTTGGGGCCCGCTAATGCCGGCTGAACTTCTGCTAGATCAATGGTGATCGCCTTAGTATAGGTCGGCACGGTCGTTTCATCATAAAAGAAATGGTTGGCTTTGGCGTAAGCGGTAACGAGTTCGATCAGCTCGCTGGAGCGCCCGGTCGTTGCCAAGTAGTTCAAGGTCTCTTGGTCGATCGGACAAAAACCGCAAGTGGCACCATATTCAGGGGCCATGTTCGCTAATGTCGCCCGATCGGCTAAGCTCAAATGACCATAGCCCGGGCCAAAGTATTCGACAAATTTTCCAACCACTTTTTCGATCCGCAGCACTTCGGTTACTTTTAGTGCTAAATCGGTTGCTGTGGTACCTGCAGGCATCTCGTTGATAAATTTCACCCCGATGACTTCAGGTGTAGGAAAGAAAGAAGGTTCGCCAAGAATCGCAGCTTCCGCTTCAATACCGCCAACCCCCCAACCGAGGACCCCCAAACCGTTGATCATCGTGGTGTGAGAATCGGTTCCTTGCAATGTATCAGGAAACAGCAGACGTTGGTCTTCGTGTGTTTTTTGCAAGATCACATCAGACAATGATTCGATGTTGACTTGATGAATGATCCCTGTTTCAGGCGGAACGACTTCGAAATTGTCGAAAGAACCTTGTGCCCATTTCAAGAATTGATAGCGTTCTGCGTTGCGTTCAAATTCCCGCTCCGTATTAAAAGCGATCGCCCCAGGCGTACCGGCTTGATCGACTTGCACAGAGTGGTCGACGACGAGTGTGACGGGGATCTCAGGATTGATGTCTTCTGCGGCACCGCCTAAAGCGACCATCGCATCCCGCATGGCAGCCAGATCAACAACTGCAGGCACCCCAGTAAAGTCTTGCAAGACGACCCGCTCTGGTTTGAATGGCACGACACCGGTAGGGCTTTCTGCCTGCCAATTCGCTAAAAATGGTAAATAATCCTCTGTAATTTCCTCGTCTTGATGACGAGCAACACTTTCCAATAAAACTCGAATGGAGTAGGGCAAGCGAGATAAATCAGCCCCTAAGTCTTGGGTGATTTTCGCTAAGTCAATATACGTGTATTGCGTGTCATTGACGGTGAGTTGAGTTTGCCACTTCATAAGAATCCTCCTTTTTACGAAGATAATCGTACTTATTAGGAATAATTATACGTTGATAATTTAAAAAATCAATTAAATTTATGAAAAATATTTCATTTTCTAAACATCGTGCTATAATGTGTGAAAGTTTGTTAAAAAGCAACGATTTTATAGGATGACTATTTTAACGATGTTTGTATACGGTTAAATAACATTATAGTCGATAGTTTGTAGAAAGATTGGAGGTAACATCACCGTGGAAAGATTAGAAAAGAAAGAGAAATTGTCCTATCTTGCATCGCAATGTCAGAAATACAATTTGATAGATATGAATCTTTATTCAGAATATGATGTAAAGCGTGGACTGAGGGATTTAAATGGCACGGGGGTCTTAGCAGGTCTTACGACGATCTCCACCATTTATCCAGAAAAAATCATTGCCGGCAAGCCAGTTGAAGCTTGTGGCGAGCTGCGTTATCGCGGAATTGACATCAATGAGTTAGTAGCAGGGTTCGTCAATGAAAAACGTTTTGGCTTTGAAGAAATTGCATATTTATTACTTTTCGGCGAACTGCCAAACAAAACAGAACTTGCGGCATTTCATTGCCTATTAGCAGAAAAACGTACTTTGCCGACCAATTTTGTTCGTGACGTCATTATGAAAGCACCTTCTTCTGATATCATGAATAGTTTATCTCGCAGTATCTTGACACTGGCAAGTTATGATCCGCAAGCAGATGACATCAGTATTGAAAATGTGTTGGAACAAAGTCTGATGCTGATCAGTGTCTTTCCACTCTTGGCAATCTACGGCTATCATGCCTACAATCATTACAATCAAGGGGAGAGCATGTACATCCACCGCCCGACCGAAGAGTTGAGTACAGCTGAAACGATTTTGACTATGCTGCGTCCAACGAAAGAATATAGCTTCCAAGAAGCCCAAACATTGGATATGGCACTTGTTTTGCATATGGAACATGGCGGCGGGAATAATTCGACCTTTACGACACGAGTCGTTACCTCCAGTGGGACGGATACCTATTCAACGATTGCTGCAGCGCTAGGTTCTTTGAAAGGACCTAAACACGGTGGCGCCAATATCAAAGTGACGGAAATGATGGGAGATTTGAAGCGCAACGTTGCTGATATTACCGATGAACAGGCCATCCGCACTTATTTGGAAGCAGTCCTAGATAAAGAAGTATTTGACCGTAAAGGATTGATTTATGGCATGGGCCACGCGGTTTACAGCGACAACGACCCCCGTGCGGCGATCTTTAAAAATTATGTAGCCAAACTGGCACAAGAAAAAGGATCAGAAGCTTGGCAAGAATATCAATTGTATACGATGGTCGAACGCATTGCTCCTCAAGTCATCAATGAAAAGCGCAAAATCTACAAAGGAGTCAGTGCCAATATCGACTTTTTCAGCGGGTTTGTTTATAACATGTTGGATCTGCCAGAAGAACTGTATACACCAATGTTTGCTATCGCGCGGATCGTCGGCTGGTCCGCCCATCGGATCGAAGAGCTGGTCAACGCACAAAAAATCATGCGCCCCGCCTATAAAGAAGTGTCAAATGATCGCGAATATATCGATATAGAGTCAAGATAGATCAAAACAGCAGGGAGGACGCTCGCTGCTGTTTTTGTTTTGGACATTTGAAAAGATGGTATTGAGCTGTTTTTGCGTATTTTTACTAGAGAGCAAATGAATGGCTTGGATCATTCATTCGTTAGAAAAATCAAGTATTTCTCCTTTTTCATATAGGAATGCAAAAATTGATTACAAAGTTTCTTGCATTTTTTGTATGATAGAGGGAGGAATAAAGGAGGAAAGTTCACGAATGAAAATAAAGAAATGGATGGCAATTGCCATTATTACCAGTCAATTTTCAACATTGCTGCCAGTATCAGCGGCTGCGGCTGTTTTAACGAGCGAGTCTACTGCTGGTCAAAATACAGCTGAGTCAACGGTTCCGGGAGTGAACGGGCCAACAATGGGCTTGGTCCCTGAAGATGCCGCAACGGTACCAGGAGAAAACGGCGAAGTAGTTCCAGGAGAGTCAACACCTGTTCCTGAACAGCCAACACCAGAACCATTGCCAGAACCGGAACCAACCCCGACGCCAGAACCAACACCAGAAGAACCGGTACCAAATCCTGATCCAGAGCCGAATCCAGAGCCAGAACCAACACCTGAGCCGGCGCCAGAACCAGAAGAACCAGCACCAAACCCAGAACCAGAGACAACACCAAATCCAGAGCCAGAATCAACACCAAGCCAGCCTTCGCCTGACATCAAAGAAGTACCGAACGTACCAGAGTTGACGGTAACGCCGCCGCAAGAAGATGAGCCAGCAAAATTTGAAGTCACGCCAGTCAAAGAAACGTGGGACTTTATTATGGAGATTGGAGAAGATGCTCGTAAAGTTGGACAAGAAGAAGATCTTTACGCATCGGTCATGATTGCACAAGCGATTTTAGAGTCTGGTAGCGGAAGAAGTCGTCTGAGCCAGGAGCCTTTTTATAACCTATTTGGTATTAAGGGACTTTATGAAGGGAATGGGATTTCCTTCCAAACGCAAGAAGACGATGGTTCCGGTAATTTATACACAGTTCATGCCACGTTTCGCCAATATGACAGTATCGAATCTTCTTTGAAAGATTATGCGAAATTGTTGAAAGAAGGATTGGACCACAATCCGAATTTTTATAAAGGTGTTTGGAAATCAGAAACGGAGTCTTATGAAGATGCCACGGAATATCTGACCGGGCGTTATGCATCAGATACACAATACAATGAGAAGCTAAATGCGCTGATCGAAGCATATGCTCTGACGAGTTATGACAAAGAGAAACCAGAATTACCGACAGGCAGCGAACAGATGATCTATCCTGTCAGCAATCCAGTTGTCTCTTCTGTCTTTGGTCCACGAGGCAATGGGTTTCATCGTGGAGTGGACTTCGCCGCCCCGCAAGGAACGCCGATCATGGCTAGTCTTTCAGGAACGGTGATCCGCTCAGAATATCATTCTTCATGGGGGAATTATGTTGCTATCGAGCACAAAGATGGGCTGACGACATTGTATGCGCACAATCATCGCAATTTAGTGGAAGTCGGTCAAACGGTCGAACAAGGCGAAGTGATTGCTTCCATGGGAAGTACGGGGAACAGTACAGGTCCTCACTTGCATTTTGAAGTTAGTCTTTCACCTAGTTTAGCCCGGCATCAACTGGTTGATCCATTAGATGCCTTGTCAAAATAACAAAGAATAAAAGAGAGCAGTGTAGCTGCTTTCTTTTTTTTGTCAAGAAAAACGAATCATTTCAAGAAAATTATGCTTCGAGATTTTTTTAGCGCATTCATTTTATCTTGCACGATAAATTTATTCCGAAAACAAGTGTTTTTCTTTGTAAAAAAAACAAAAAGAATTTATGCTAGAAAGGTAGGGAAAAAAACTCCCAAGAGGAATGTCCACTTTAGACAAGGTCGTGTATGCGACTTTGCGATGTCTCTAGTATCCTTTCTTATTTAACCAAGGAGTGTGAAAAATGACTGACGATCAGCAAACAACGAATTTGTCTAATGAAGCAGCGCAAGCAAGTCCACTGTCCTTTGAAGAAAAAGTCATTGAAACAATTGTTGGTGTCGCTTTGCAGTCAATTGATGGCTTGATTAGTGTAAATGGCAGATTTCTTTCAGATATGACCGAAAACCTTGAAGAACAGCCGCAAGTCGCTTCTGGCATCGATGTGGAAGTTGGCAAAGAAGAGGTTGCAGTTGATTTGGAAGTAATCGTGGCTTACGGCAAAGATATCCCTAAACTCTTTGCGCAAGTCCAAGAAGTGGTTTTAGAAGAAATCAGTCGCTTGACTTCTTTAAAAGTTAAAGAGATCAATATTCGAATCGCCGATATCGTCAAACAGGAAACGATCGATCAAATCGAAGGTTGAGCACCACGCAAAAAATCGAAGTACATCAAAGAGAAAGGAAGAATAAACAAATGATATCACTATATACAACACCCAGCTGTACGTCATGTCGTAAAGCCCGTGCATGGTTGACCGAAAATGAACTGCCATTTAAAGAGAGAAACATTTTTAGCGATCCATTAAATAGTGATGAACTAATGGAGATTCTTTCTTTAACAAAAAATGGAACGGAAGACATTATATCTACTCGTTCGAAAGTGTACCAAAAGTTAGACATCGATTTAGAAGAGTTGAAGCTAGAAGAGCTGCTTTCATTGATCGAACAATACCCGAACTTATTGAAACGGCCAATTATCTTAGATGAGAACAAGCTCCAAGTGGGGTACAATGAAGAAGACATTCGTAAATTCGTGCCACGAAACTTACGAAAGATCATTTTCAAACGACGCCAAACAGAGCTGCTCATGTTTAATTATCGCCAAAAGCAAGAAGAAGGCGAATCTGTTGCGAACTTTATCTAATAATAGGAACAAAACCGGCAAATGAATACAGCGATGTATCATTGTCGGTTTTTTTGGTATTTTTTCAAGGGTCTTCTTAAGAGGATCAGTAAATCCGTTGATTCCACAAAAAAACACGATTCCAAAAAGGAATCGTGTCGGTTGAAATCTTAAAGTTTTTGGTTGTAGAATTCAACGACTAGTGCTTCGTCAACTTCTGCAGACAATTCATCACGCTCAGGTAAACGAGTTAATGAACCTTCTAATTTTTCGCTATCAAAGCTTACAAATGACGCGCGGCCAGCTGTTGCTTCAACTGCTTCTTTGATTGTTGAGATGTTTTGTGATTTTTCACGAACGCTGATGACTTGTCCAACTTCAACGTGGTATGAAGGGATATCAACGCGTTTGCCATCAACTAAAACGTGACCGTGGTTTACTAATTGACGTGCTTGACGACGAGTAGTTGCTAAACCTAGACGGTAAACAACGTTATCTAAACGTTGTTCTAGCAAGATCATGAAGTTAACACCGTGTTTACCTTCTTTGATTTTGCTTGCTTTGATAAACAATGTACGGAATTGACGTTCGTTCATGCCATACATATGACGCAATTTTTGTTTTTCAGTTAATTGCATGCCGTATTCTGATTTTTTGCCACGGCTGTTTGGTCCGTGTTGTCCTGGAGCGTAAGGGCGACGTGCCAATTCTTTTCCAGTTTCTGATAAAGAAATTCCTAAACGACGAGAAATTTTCCATGATGGTCCTGTATAACGAGACATAATTTAGTTCCTCCAATAAAATAGTTTGGAGTAAAATAATCCGTTGAAAAACTCACATTCGTGCAGTTCGTTCTTCAATCTTCACCTTTGCAGCCGCGGTTACGCAATTGCACCCGAGGGGCAACGAACTGGTGACGAGCTGTTATTTTCCTGCTGCATTATTTTACACAAGGAATAGTATACGACAAACTAGGGGCAAAAGTCAAGATGGAGCTGGCTTTGGATTTGATGAAAACAAATCTTGAAATTTTTCATTAATTACTTATATTTTCAAATATCTCTTTACAAAACAGCTTTTCGTCATTAGAATATGAAAGTATTGTGCAAATGATAACGAAGTGAAATTATTCATAAAAGGAGTAGAAAAAATGAATCCAGTATCCCCATTATTTGAGAAGATCGATTCTTCCATAGAAAAGAAAATCGATCTGATCAAGAGTAGTTATTTGCGTTACGCTGTACGTGCGATGATGGCTTGTTTATTCTTGACCCTCGGAACAGCTATTGCTTTTGCGATCGCTATGAAAGGTGAATCGATGGTTCACGGGTTAGGGAAAATTCTATATGCATTTATGTTTAGCTGGTCTTTAGTCATGATTCTTTATATGAACGCAGAATTAGGAACATCAAATATGTTGTATATGACTGTTGGGGTTTATCGTAAACGTCTAAGTATTCCTTTGGCATTGAAAATTTTGCTTACGTGTGTCTTGTTCAACTTGATCGGCGGGGTGATTTTCGGCTCAATCGTTGCACTGACAGGTCCTTTTCAAGGGCTGACCGCAGACAACTTTATGCTGACCTCGATCACTGCGAAATTAGAAAAATCGACCATCCAAATTTTAGTAGAAGCGATGTTCGCCAATATCGTTGTAAACACAGCTGTGCTAGTAAGCATGCGGATGAAAGACGATGCCGGAAAAGTTGCAGCAATCATTTTCATCATCTTCATCTTTGCTTTCTTAGGATTCGAACACGTTATTGCTAACTTCCCAGCGTTTACCTTAGCTTTCTGGGCTTCAGGCGGACACTTGGCAGGTATGACTGTCGGCAGTGTGATCCATAATTTAGTTTTTGCCTTTATCGGTAACTATATCGGCGGTGGCTTGGTCATGGGGCTGGGCTATGCATGGTTGAACAACTCAAAATCGACCTATGTCGACTAATTAGAACCTACCAAAAGAAGCAGCGATGCTTCTTTTTTTTCTTTTCTCTAACATTTCTCCAGGAAGAAGCCATCATCCCTTAACGGAGCGTTGAAATCAGCGCCTATTTATGTTAAGAATAAGTATGTACGGTTTTTCTTGCTGTTTTTTGTAAAAATGACCGCAACCAAGACCAAAATCTTAGTTACTTCTTAATAGAAAGCGAGCCTTAACCTTTTATGAATCGGAAATTCTTTGCCTTTGATATTGATGGAACCTTGCTTGACTCGAACAAACAGCCACTCGACAGTACGCTAAAAGCCCTTGATCTTTTACGAGATGCTGGCCATTTCGTGACCGTTGCCACTGGACGCAGTCGTTTCCACGCTCAAGATATTATTCGTTCGTTGTCCTTTGATAATTACATTTTATGTAATGGCGCAGCTGCTTTTCTTTCGCATCAGCAGGTGTATAAAAACTTACTCGATGAAACGCAATTGGCTGCTTTCGTGGCAGAAGCCCAAGAGCTTGGGATCGACACGGCATTTGTCGGGATGGATACAGCGAAACGAGCGTCTTCTTTGGATATTGCTAAAATGGAAGCAGCGATGCATTCTTTTGGTGCCCAACTTCCTGAGTTGGACATGGATTTTCCCGAAGAAAAAGAAGTCTATCAAGCATTGGCTTTTTACGGAAAAGAGTATGAGCATTTCTTTGACGAGAAATACAGCAAACTGCGTTTTGTGCGTTGGCATGAAAACAGTGTGGATGTCGTTCCAAAAGAAGGCTCCAAAGCAGCAACGATCCTGTGCGTCGCGGAACAATTAGGGATAGCGCAAGAAGATGTGATCTGTTTTGGTGATGGCCAAAATGATCGTGAAATGCTGACTGCCGCAGGTGTCGGTGTGGCAATGGGCAATGCGGTCCCTGAGATCCAACAAGTCGCAGATATGGTGACCGCTAGCAATGATGAAGATGGCATCTGGTTAGCCTTGAAAGAATTACAACTGATTTAAAAAGGAATCCTTTAGACATAGCACAGTCGGTTTACGGCATCTGTGCTATGTTTTTTTGTTTTTTCTCGGTCGCAAAGAAAATAAATTGGTACAATAGAAAAAAGGGGGAATGCAGCAAATGAAAATCGCATTGATTGCTCATGATCGAAAAAAAGATGTAATGGTAAAATTAGTGACTGCCTATCGAGAAATTTTAGCGCAGCATGAACTTTTCGCAACAGGAACTACGGGGAAGAGGATCGAAGAAGCAACCCAGTTGCCTGTCCACCGCTACAAATCAGGGCCGCTGGGAGGAGATCAGCAAATTGGCGCCATGATTTCGCAAGATGACTTGGACATGGTGATCTTTTTGCGCGATCCTTTAGCCGCGCAACCCCATGAACCAGATGTAACGGCATTGATTCGCTTGTCAGACGTGTACGAGATTCCTTTAGCTACCAATATGGGAACGGCAGAAATCTTGTTGCGGGGGTTAGCAGCTGGCTTTGCTGATTTTCGACAAGTGATCCACGAAACGGACAATCGTCCCTTGTCGTTATAAAGATAGTAGAAGAATTGAAGAAAAAGGACGTGCAGAATTGAAAGCAATCTTAAAGGATTTTTTGACCTATGCAAAAATGAATACTCGCTCAGATGCGACGAGTCAGACCATCCCAACGACGCCGGGACAAGTTGAGTTGGCTCTTTTATTGAAAGATCAGTTGATCGAGATGGGGGTAGCGGATGTTGCTTACTATGAAAAGAATAGTTTTGTGATCGGACGTCTACCTGGTAATCCTGAAAAAACGGCGATTGGCTTTATTGCCCATGTAGACACGGCAGATTTCGAAGCTGAAAATATTCAGCCGCAGATCCATGAAAATTACGATGGTAAGGATGTTTGTTTAAATAAAGAAAAAGCCATTTATATGACAACTGCTGAATTTCCTAATCTCAAAGACTATGTCGGCGAAACGCTGATCACAACGGATGGAACGACCCTGCTGGGTGCAGATGATAAAGCTGGTATCGCAGAGATCATTGACGCGCTGCGAATCTTACAAACGATGGATGCGCATAAACGTGGCGATGTCTGGGTCGCTTTTGGGCCTGACGAAGAGATCGGGACTGGCGCTGATCGCTTTGATGCGGCGGATTTTCCAGTGGCATTTGCTTACACGATGGACAGTGGTCGTGTGGGGCATATGGAATATGAAACCTTTAATGCTGCTCGTATTGATATAACGATTGATGGTACGAGTGTGCATCCTGGAACTGCTTACGGTCGTTTGGTCAACGCCTTGAAAATCGCGCATCAAATCGACGATGCCTTACCAGCAGAGGAAGTTCCTGAACGCACCCGCGGGTATGAAGGTTTTTACCTACTGCACAATTTGACGGGACATATTGGTCGAGCAGAAGTTTCTTATATCATTCGTGATCACGATCATATGCTTTTTGAACAGCGAAAAGCCAACATCGTGGGGATCATTGACGAATTGAACACAGCCTATGGGCAAGAACGCATCACCTATACGCTGTATGACCAATATTACAATATGGGGGATTTGATCAAGAAAGATCCCCGCAGTATCGAAGCTGCCCGAGCAGGGATGCAAGCGATTGGTGTGACACCGATCGAAGCGCCGTTTCGTGGCGGGACCGATGGCTCGAAAATCACCTATAAAGGCATTCCAACACCGAACTTATTTGTTGGCGGTGAAAACTTCCATGGCCAGTATGAATTTATTACCGTGGAAGCGATGGAAAAAGCCCGTGATTTGATCGTGGCGATCGTGGAACATGTCGGGAAAGAAGACACTACCGTTTCCTAGAGAACGCGGCAACACGCTAGACTAAAGCGAAAAAGTCTAGCGTGTTTTTTTGTTTTGCTGCAAGGAAGAACAGCAAGTGAAAGAACCTTTTTTTTCTGGACCAAAACCCTTATAATAGAAAAGAAGCTAAAAGAGAAGAGGAAAAATGTGTGCGGGTATTATTCATTGGAGATGTAGTTGGTTCATTAGGAAGAGAAACAATCACGGAGTACCTTCCCAAATTAAAGAAGGCGTGTCGACCACAGGTGACGATCGCGAACGGCGAGAATGCGGCGGCGGGTCGTGGGATCACTGGTAAAATTTATAAGAAATTTTTGCAAGATGGTGTCGATGTCGTGACATTAGGCAATCATACATGGGACAACCGTGACATTTTTGAATTTATTGGCGATGCGAAGAAAATGATTCGTCCAGCCAATTTTCCAGAGGGAACACCGGGGGTCGGCATGGTGTTTGTGAAAGTCAACACCATTGAGTTGGCGGTGATCAACATGCAAGCTCGCTCGTTCATGGTAGACCTTGATGATCCGTTTCGCAAAATGGATGAATTGGTTGCGATTGCCCGCAAACGTACACCGTTTATCTTTGTGGATTTTCATGGGGAGACTACTAGCGAAAAACAAGCGATGGGCTGGTATTTGGATGGCCGAGTTTCGGCAGTCGTCGGCACGCATACCCACGTCCAGACCAACGATGCGCGGATTTTGCCCCAAGGAACGGCTTATTTGTCAGATGTCGGCATGACTGGTCCTTATGATGGGATTTTGGGAATGAAACGCGAACCAGTCATTGAAAAATTTTTGACGGCGTTGCCGCAACGGTTTGAAGTGATTGAAAAAGGCCGCAGTATTTTGTCGGCTTGCTTGCTTGAGATTGATGAAGCCACTGGTAAAGCAAAATCGATCCGTCCGATCCAAATCAGTGAAGATCGCCCGTTTACAGAATAGGAGAAGCATGGAAGAGCAATTAACCAAAGAATCAAACGTTGCCCAAGAGTTGGCTGCTTTGCAAAAGCTTTTGTCTAATCATCCGATCGTTCAAGAATTTCAAGAAATTCAAGTACGAGCCTTGCAAAACCAAGGGCTACTGGAGTTGGAAGAAGCGCTGAAGCAAGCGCAAAAAGAAATCGTTCAATTTGAGCATTATGAGAAACCCGAAGCAAAAAAAGCTGCGGAGCAGCGTTATGCGTCATTGACAAACGAATACGAGCAGCACCCCTTAGTGGTTGCTTATCGCCAAGCGTTACTGCAAGCAGATGAATTGCTGCAATATGTCACGACGGAGATCCAAAAGAAAATGAATAAAGCCATCGAGGAGGATGAAACCAATGCCTCAAAAAACTAAAAATACCCCGATGATGGAACAGTATTTAAGCATCAAGGCTCAGTACCAAGATGCTTTTTTATTCTATCGTTTAGGGGATTTCTATGAATTATTTAATGAGGATGCTGTCAAGGCAGCACAAATTTTAGAACTGACGTTAACCAGCCGCAACAAAAATGCGGAGGAACCGATCCCTATGTGTGGGGTGCCTTACCACGCCGCCAGCAATTACATCGACACCTTGATCGAGCAAGGCTACAAAGTAGCGATTTGTGAGCAAGTGGAAGACCCAAAAACCACCAAAGGAATGGTCAAACGCGAAGTCGTTCAACTGATCACGCCGGGAACGGTGATGGACAGTAAAGGCCTATCCGCCAAAGAAAACAACTTTTTAACAGCTGTTTTGCAGCAAGGGGAGCGTTTTGGCTTTGCCTATGTCGATCTAAGTACCGGTGAATTAAAAGCAGCGCAATTGGAAGATGAAGAAGCCGTCGTCAATGAGGCCGCCGCTCTGCAAACGAAAGAAGTCGTTTTGTGCAGCGAGATTCCTGAATCATTGCAAACGATGCTGACCAATCGCTTGAATGTCGTGTTTTCTAAGCAAGAAACGTTGGAAGAAAATGCCGAATTTCAATTTTTAACGGAACCTCTCTCCCAAGGGTTAGAAAAAGTAGTCACAGGGAAATTGCTAAGTTATTTGGCGATTACCCAAAAACGCAGTTTAGCCCACATTCAGCAAGCCGTGGAATATCAGCCGGATCATGCCTTGAAAATGGATCATTATTCCAAATTCAACTTAGAATTGACGCAGTCGATTCGAACCGGAAAAAAACAAGGGACTCTTTTGTGGTTGCTGGACGAGACAAAGACCGCAATGGGGGGACGTTTGTTAAAGCAATGGTTGGATCGTCCCTTGATCCAGCCAAAGAAAATCACTGCCCGCCAAGAAATGGTCCAATCGTTACTGGACAGTTTCTTTGAGCGAGCGGATCTGCAAGAAGCGTTGACGAAAGTCTATGACATGGAACGCCTAGTCGGACGGGTCGCCTTCGGAAATGTCAATGGCCGCGATTTGCTGCAGTTGAAATCTTCTTTGGAGCAAGTGCCTTTGATCGCGCAATTGCTGCAGGGGATCAACCGTGGCGAGTGGAATGACTTGCTGCTGGAATTAACGCCCTTAGATGATTTGGTTGCACTGATCGAAGCGGCGATCGATGAAGATGCCCCGTTGCAGATCACAGAAGGCAACATCATCAAAGACGGGTTCCATCAACAATTAGATGAATACCGTACGGCGATGCGTAACGGCAAGCAATGGTTGGCGGAATTAGAAGCCAACGAACGTCAAGCGACGGGGGTCAAAAACCTGAAAGTTGGGTTCAACCGCGTCTTTGGCTATTACATTGAGATCACGAAAGCCAATCTAGTGAATTTAGATACCTCTCGCTACGAGCGCAAGCAAACCTTAGCCAATGCGGAACGCTTTATTTCACCCGAGTTGAAAAAACTGGAGACTTTGATTTTAGAAGCCGAAGAAAAATCGGTGGATTTGGAATATCGCCTCTTTCTTGACGTTCGTGAAGAAGTGAAAAAGAGTATCACGCGTCTACAAAAGTTAGCCAAAGCCGTTAGTGCGGTCGATGTCTTACAAAGTTTCGCCACGGTTTCGGAACGCTACCAATACGTGCGGCCGACAGTAGCGAAAAAACGAGCAGTATCGATCATCGATGGCCGTCATCCTGTAGTGGAAAAAGTCCTTGGTCACCAAGAGTACATTCCAAATAGTATCGTGATGGATGAAGAAACAGAGATCCTGTTGATCACAGGACCAAATATGTCTGGGAAAAGTACGTACATGCGGCAGTTTGCCTTGCTAGTCATCATGGCGCAGATCGGCTGTTTCGTACCCGCACAATCTGCAGAGATGCCGATTTTTGATCGGATCTTTACTCGCATCGGTGCCAGCGATGACCTGATCGCCGGTCAAAGCACGTTTATGGTGGAGATGATGGAAGCCAACCAAGCGCTGCGTCATGCAACGCCTAACAGCTTGATTTTGTTTGATGAGTTAGGGCGTGGGACTGCGACCTATGATGGGATGGCATTGGCACAAGCCATCATTGAATATATCCACAAAGAAGTTCATGCCAAAACACTTTTCTCCACCCATTATCATGAGCTGACGGTTTTAGATGAGGAATTGGCACACTTACGCAATGTCCATGTCGGTGCCGTTGAAAAAGAAGGCGAAGTCGTCTTCTTGCATAAGATGATGGAAGGGCCCGCAGATAAAAGCTATGGGATCCATGTAGCCAAAATCGCTGGACTGCCAAGTGCACTCTTACAGCGCGCAGCCACGATCTTAAAAGCGCTGGAAGAACATGAACCGACGGTACAACCAAAACCCGTCGTCGAAGAAAGTCAGCAGTTGTCGTTGTTTAGTGAAGTATCTACGGAAGAAATCGGCGTCATCGATCAATTGAAGAAATTGAATCTGTTGGAAATGACCCCGATGGATGCTCTGAATACATTGTACGAGCTGCAAAAACGAATTTAGAAAGAAGGTCAGCAGATGGGAAAGATCCAAGAGCTATCCGAACGTCTGGCGAACCAAATCGCGGCAGGAGAAGTTGTTGAGCGACCGGCTTCTGTCGTCAAAGAATTAGTTGAAAATGCCGTGGATGCCGGCAGTACCCAAATCGATATTTTTATTGAAGAAGCAGGCTTGCGTAAAATCCAAGTCATCGATAATGGCGAAGGAATTGCAGAAGAGGATGTCTTGACTGCCTTTAAACGCCACGCCACCAGTAAAATCCACAATCGAGATGACTTGTTTCGAATACGTACCCTCGGGTTTCGCGGGGAAGCTTTGCCTAGTATCGCTTCGGTTTCGATCCTCTCGATTGAAACGGCAGTCAAAGGCGCCCAACAAGGCTCCTTTGTGCGCTTAAAAGGCGGCGCTGTTGAGGAGCATCTGCCTGCCAACTTGCGACAAGGAACCAAGATCACTGTCGAAAACCTCTTTTACAATACACCGGCACGTTTGAAATATGTCAAGACGCTGCAAACGGAACTTGCGAACATCGGCGATATCGTCAATCGGATCGCCCTGAGTCATCCAGAAGTGGCTTTTCGCCTCGTTCATGAAGGCAATAAGATGTTGAGCACCACTGGAAGTGGGCAGTTAAAACAAACCATCGCCGGGATCTACGGAGTGGAAACGGCCAAAAAAATGATTGCGATCGATACTGAGGACCTCGACTTTAAAGTCACTGGCTTTGTGTCACTGCCAGAAGTCACCCGAGCCAGCCGCAACTATTTATCCACGATCATCAATGGTCGTTATATTCGCAACTTTGCTTTGAATAAAGCGATCGTAGCCGGTTACGGGTCAAAATTGATGGTCGGTCGTTTTCCATTAGCTGTCCTTGAAGTCAAAATGGACCCCTTATTAGTCGATGTCAATGTCCATCCGACTAAGCAAGAAGTTCGTTTGTCAAAAGAAGAAGAGCTAACGAAACTAATCAGTAAAGCCATCAATGAGGCGCTGCGGGAAATCAATTTGATTCCTAACGCGGCTGACAATCTGCGGTTTAAGAAAAAAGTTGCCGATCAGCCAAAAGCCCAGCAGCTTGGCTTGGAACTGGAGTCAGCAGGAAATTCGACTTCTGGGTTGTCTTATAATCGCGAAACCGGGAAATTTGAGGTTCAGGGCAGTACTTATCAACAGACTGTGGATAACTCTGTGGAAAAACCTGTGGAGGAAGGTGGAAAACTTCCAGAAATGCCACAGGAATCTAGCGAAAACCTGTTGGAAGAAACCGAGGAAACCTTTCGCAGTTTGGAAGAGACGCTGCCAAATAAGCCTGTCCGAAAACCATTTGTGGAAGACCAGACGGAAACAAAAGCGCCGCTGCCAGAAGCGCCAGCCTTTCTCCCAAATGAGACACCAGAGCTTACGGCGCAAGATCTGCAAAGTCAAGCGACTCTGCACCCTGAAATGCATGGGGATGACCGCAACTACCTGAAAACGGTCGAACGGTTGCTGGAAGAAGAACCAGCGAAGGAGCGTTTTCCCCAACTGGATTATTTTGGGCAGATGCAGGGGACCTATTTGTTTGCCCAAAGCGAGGCGGGGCTCTATATCGTCGACCAGCATGCGGCACAGGAACGAATCAAATATGAGTATTACCGCGAAAAAATCGGCGAAGTGACCAATGACCTGCAAGAGTTGTTAGTGCCGATCGTTTTGGATTATCCCAACAGCGATGCACTGCAATTACAAGAACAAAGCGACAAGCTGGCAGAAGTCGGGATCCATCTGGAATCTTTTGGGACCAATAGTTTCATCGTCCGGGCGCACCCGACGTGGTATCCTAGCGGTGAAGAAGAAGCCATCATCCGCGAAATGATCGATATGTTATTGACCACAGGAAGTGTCAGTGTCAAAAAGTTTCGTGAAGCAACCGCGATCATGATGAGCTGCAAACGATCCATCAAAGCCAATCATTATTTGAATGAAGCACAAGCCCGGATCTTGTTGCAAGATTTAGCGAAATGCGAGAATCCCTTCAACTGTCCCCATGGTCGCCCGGTGCTGATCCATTTCACCAACAGCGACATGGAGCGGATGTTCAAACGGATTCAAGATCCTCATCGAGCAAGGAGTGGCATGGAATGATTATTTTGGCTTCACAGTCGCCGCGACGCAAAGAATTATTAGCGGAGTTAGTCCCGGAATTTGCGGTCATACCAGCGGATATCGACGAGTCGGTCCGACCAAACGAAGCGGCGATCCCTTATGTCCAACGGATGGCAGCAGAAAAAGCGGCGGCTATTACGCAAGCATATCCTGAAGATCTGGTGATCGCGAGCGATACCACGGTCGTGGTGGATGAAGAAATCTTAGGAAAGCCAGCCGACCGTGAAGATGCTCGGTCGATGTTACGAAAAATGAACGGACGGACCCATTGGGTGCAAACCGCCGTCGTTTTACAAAAAGGCAAACAACAGCGCCAAGCAGTGGTTTCGGCGGAAGTTGTGTTTCGTCCTTTGACGGATCAAGAGATCGACCAATATCTTGTCTTAGATGAGTACCAAGACAAAGCGGGCGCCTATGGGATCCAAGGGGCGGCCAAAGTATTTGTCTCATCGATAAACGGCGATTTTTATACAATTGTAGGGTTTCCTGTCACTACGGTCTATCAGTTGTTGCAAGAGTTTATGGAGGAGGAATAAGGATGGATGTTTCTGGTAGTTGTCTTTGCGGCAAAGTCACGATTGACTTGACTGGAGTTTCGAAAGAAATCACGGTTTGTCATTGTAGTCTCTGCCAGAAATTTCACGGCGGACCGATGTTTGCTCTTGCGCCATGTTCTGAGAACCAGATGGCTCTTCAAGGAGCGAAGTGGCTGCGACGTTATGATTCTTCTAAGTGGGCACAGCGAGGATTTTGCAGTCAATGCGGCTCGAGTCTGTTCTTTTACCTCAAAGAAGCACACACCTATTTTTTTGCGGCCGGGTTATTTGGCAACTTGCCAGAAGCTGTCTTAACCGAAGAAATCTATACAAAAGACCAACCGCAGTTTTACCATTTTGCGGAACCAACGACTCGTTGGGAAAAGCTGCAAAACCCTTAAATAATTTGAGCAAGTCATTTTACATTCGCTAAGAAAAAAGGCATGATAGAGCATACAGGATGAGTCTAGAGGGAAAGCAGGTGAAAAAATGACAGATAAAAAAGAATTAAAAGAAAAATTGTCACCGATCGAATATGCGGTGACCCAAGAAAATGCAACTGAACGCCCCTTTACTGGCGAGTATGATGATTTTTATGAAAAAGGGATCTATGTTGATATCGTCAACGGAGAACCATTGTTTGCTTCTACTGATAAATATGACGCCGGTTGTGGCTGGCCTTCCTTTTCGAAGCCGATCAGTCGCCAAGATATTCAAGAAAAAGCCGATTTTTCTCACGGTATGCATCGGGTAGAAGTCCGCAGCAAAGAAGCTGACTCTCATTTAGGACATGTTTTTTCAGACGGTCCTCAAGACAAAGGCGGTTTGCGCTATTGTATCAACTCGGCAGCATTGAAGTTCATCCCTTTAGCAGAAATGGATGAAAAAGGCTATGGCGAATTCAAATCACTCGTTGAGTAAGTATTAGGAACTGTGTGCGAAAAAAAAGATGCAGCAGCATGTCTCGTTTGAAAAAATGCGACTGAAACAACGGTTTTTCCTCCGTTTGTTTCCTGCTAAGCCTTTTCCTTCGTTCACAGTCCTTTTTTTGCCCTCTCGTCTGTGCTACAATAAAGGGAACGTATGTACAGAAAGGAAAGCACATGTACGAATATATCATAGGGAAAGTAACGGATATCTTTCCGGCGTATATCGTCGTTGAGACCCATGGCATCGGCTATCAGATCGCTTTTGGCAATCCGTATTCATTTAGCGGCAAGTTAAACCAAGAAGTAAAAATCTATCTGCACCAAGTGATTCGTGAAGATGCCCATAGTCTCTACGGCTTTGCCACGATCGAAGGCAAGCAGTTGTTTTTAAAATTGATCAGTGTCTCAGGCATTGGACCCAAGAGTGCGTTAGCAATTATGGCCAATGAAGACCATACAGGGTTGATCACAGCAGTCGAAAATGGGGACGTCAACTATTTGACTAAGTTCCCAGGTGTCGGTAAAAAGACGGCGCAGCAAATGATCCTAGACTTGAAAGGCAAAGTGGCTGAACTGGTTGGAGAAGAAGCGATCGTTCCTCTAAGCGTGGCAACGACTGCTTTAGATGAAGCGATGGAAGCCTTGAAAGCATTGGGTTATAGCGAAAAAGAAGTCAAGAAAGCCGAAAAACAATTAGCGGCGAATACGACAAAATCGACGGATGAGTACTTGCGGGAAGCTCTCCGATTGATGATGAAAAAGTAAGGAGCAAGTAGACGATGGATGAACGAATTGTTTCGCCAGAAAGTACTGAACAAGAAGAGATCATCGAAAAATCCTTGCGTCCGCAAACCCTTGCCCAATATATCGGACAAGACAAAGTCAAGCAGGAGCTTTCGATTTATATCCAAGCGGCGAAAAATCGAGAAGAAGCGTTGGATCATGTCCTCTTATATGGTCCGCCAGGCTTAGGGAAAACGACGATGGCAATGGTGATCGCCAACGAGATGCAGGTCCAAATCAAGACGACCAGCGGTCCTGCAATCGAAAAACCAGGGGATTTGATTGCGATCTTGAATGAGCTGCAGCCAGGGGATGTTCTGTTTATCGATGAGATCCATCGCTTGCCTCGTGTCGCCGAAGAAATGCTTTATTCGGCAATGGAAGATTTTTATGTGGATATCATGGTGGGGCAAGGGACAACGGCTCACCCAGTTCATTTTCCGCTCCCGCCATTTACCTTAGTCGGCGCAACGACACGGGCGGGGATGCTCTCGGCGCCACTACGGGATCGCTTCGGAATCATTTCTCATATGCAATATTATGAAGACCATGATTTAAAAGAGATCGTGCAGCGGACTGCGTCGATCTTTGAAACGGATATCGTGGAAGAAGGGGCGATCGAAATCGCCCGCCGATCTCGAGGCACTCCACGGATCGCTAACCGTTTGCTTAAACGAGTTCGCGATTATGCGCAAGTGCAAGCAGATGGATTGATCGATCGAACCGTTGCTGACCAGGCATTGGCGCTTTTGGCAGTCGATCATGCTGGCTTGGATTATATCGATCAGAAATTGATCCGCACGATGATCGAATTGTATCAAGGCGGCCCGGTGGGATTAAGTACGATCGCTGTCAATATCGGGGAAGAAACCGAAACAGTGGAAGATATGTACGAACCGTTTTTGATCCAAAAAGGATTTTTGAAACGCACCTCGCGTGGGCGGATCGCAACACCGTTAGCCTATGACCATTTTGGCTATCCCCAAAGAAGTGAATAGAAGGAAGCAGCAATCAGCGATGATTGCTGCTTTTTTGTGCTTTTGGTGAAACGTTTCTTTTTATTTTTTAATGATTCCTGAGGATCAATAGATGTTGAAAAAATACATCATTTGTGAAATTTGATTAAAAGGAAGTGTTTGGAAAAATGATTTCTTATAAAAATGTTGATATAATAGCTTTTATGTTTGTGAGGAACTCAACGAAATTTGTGAAAAAAGAAAACCTGAAAAAAATAATTGGAAAGGCTTGCATTTTCGAATGGCAGCGGATATAATCTTTTTGTAGAAACGTTTCACCAAGGTGTGGAGATATACGTAGTGTTGCGAGGATAGAAAGAAGGAGATTTTGTGTATGAGTAAACTGCAAAAGTTTTATAGTCAACGGCAGCTTCACTGGATGGTTTTTCCCGGCGTGGCATTTATGATCGTATTTAATTATATTCCGATCTACGGAATTATAATCGCTTTCAAAAACTATACGGTGATTGACACGATTTCATCAGCACCATGGGTTGGGTTAGAGAATTTCCGTATCATTATGAATGACAGTTTTTTCTGGGAAGCAGTTAGAAATACGTTAGCCATCAGCTTATTGAAATTAGGATTAGGTTTTGCGATCCCGATTGTGTTAGCCATTATGATTTTTGAAATGCAAGATGGCCGCTTGAAGAAATTTATTCAAACGGTTTCATACATTCCCCATTTTTTCTCATGGATCGTGCTAGGTGGGATGATGATCTCTTGGCTGTCAACGAACGGCTTTATCAACCAAGTGTTGATGTCCGTAGGATTGATGGACAAAGGGGTCAATCATCTATTGGATCCAAGCAAATATTGGTGGATCGCGGTCCTTTCTGATCTATGGAAAGAAGTCGGCTGGGGAACGATTCTTTACTTGGCAGGTATGTCGCGGATCGATCCAACGTTTTATGAAGCCGCACGAATCGATGGTGCCAGCAAGCTAAGACAGATTCGTTCGATCACATTGCCATTACTGACACCGATCATCTCCTTAAACTTGATTCTGAATGTGAGCGGTATCTTAGGGTCAAACCTAGATCAAACATTAGTTTTGATGAATTCACAGAACCAAAACCGTTCAGAAGTTATCAACTCCTTTGTTTATAAAATGGGGTTGACGCAAGGTGATTTCTCTTATGCAACTGCTGTCGGCTTGGGGATCGCGGTCATTTCCGTCATCTTATTGGTGATCACGGATCGAGTGACCCGCAAGTTGAACAACGGCAATTCAGTTATCTTATAGGAGGAAAAAACATGATCAAAAGAAAAGCAAAAGAAAACACGTGGTTTTACTTCTTCAATACCGTGATCTTGATTTTATTCTCGTTAATGATCATTGTACCGATTTGGAATATCTTGGTTTCCTCCGTGTCTTCTAGTTCTGGATTAGCGGGCAACGGCCTCGTGTTATGGCCCAAAGGCTTTACCTGGGAAAACTATCGGAAAGTTTTTTCCGACGCAAGTATCCCCCGTGCCTTCTTGATCTCAGTGTTAAAAACGGTTCTTGGGGCTGCAACCCATACCTTGTTTTGTGCGATCGTGGCTTACGGATTGAGTAAATCACGCTTGGTTGGCCGCAACATTTATACAACGATGGGGGTCATCACCATGTACTTCAGTGGTGGGATGATTCCAACGTACTTGCTGATTCGCTCGCTAGGATTACTGGATTCTTTCTGGGTCTACATTATTCCAGCTTTGTTCAGCTATTATGATGTCGTGATTTTAATGAACTTTTTCCGTGAGATTCCGCCTTCACTCGAAGAATCGGCGAAGATCGACGGTGCAAGTGAATTCCAAATCTTTTATAAAATCTTCTTACCATTAACGAAACCGGCATTGGCAACCATCATCTTGTTCAACGGGGTTGGCCAATGGAACGATTTTATGACAACAAAACTGTATATCACAAAAGAGTATCTTTATCCGCTGCAAATGAAGATTTATGAAATCATCGTCCAATCCAACTTGAGTACGATGACTGAAAGCGGTAGTACCGACTTTATCGTCCAAGCAACGACCCGTGGGGTTCAGTTGGCTACGATCGTCATCACGACAGTGCCAATTTTAATTATATATCCATTGCTTCAAAAACACTTTATCGGCGGTATGATGGCCGGTGCAGTAAAAGAATAGAAAGAGGGATAGACATGAAAAAAGTAGTAGGCGGTTTATTGGCAGCATCAGCATTACTTAGCTTAGCAGCATGTGGCGGCAGCTCAGACAATGCCAGCAGTTCGGATTTTTCTATCAAAGATCGGTATGAGTTAGATGAAAAGACACCAGCATGGAAACTCGATACCAAAGAAGAACCAACCAAGATCACATGGTACATCAATTCAGACTGGACAGCTTTGCCATTTGGTGAAGATGTGACGACAGCCCAAATCAAAAAAGATTTGAACATTGATATTGAATTTATTTCAGGTGATGATTCGAAATTAAATGCTTTGATTTCAAGTGGTGATATGCCTGATATCGTGACGTTGATGGATAAAACCAGTCAAGCAGCCACAAAAGCTGATAGCTGGGCATACTCATTAAACGATTTAGCGGAACAATACGATCCGTATTTGATGAATGTCGTGACCGAAGATACCTTCAAATGGTTTGCTTTAGATGATGGCAAAACTTATGGCTATCCAAACTATTCCAACACAGCAGCGGACTACGAAAGCGGCAATATTCCCGTCAACGATAACTTTGTGATCCGTGAAGATGTCTATGAAGCATTGGGCAAACCAGATGTTTCAACTCCAGAAAACTATGTGAAAGTCATGAAAGAAATCAGCGAGAAATTCCCTGATTTGACACCGATGGGCTTCACAACGATCGGCGAAACAGCAGGACCATTCTTAGATAAATTGCAAGACTTCTTAGGTGTTCCGTTAGAAGATGAAGATGGTGCTTTCTACGATCGTAACTTAGATGAAGAATATATCTCATGGTTGAAAACCTTTAATCAAGTGTATCGTGACGGCAACATCAGTGATGACAGCTTTACCGATGACGGTCCAACCTATGATGAAAAAGTAAAACAAGGGGACTATGCAACGATCTTAGTAGCAGGAACGAGCGGACAAGGTGGGAACTTCACCGAATTCATGAAAAACTCTGACACGCGTTACATCGCAATCGACGGACCTGCCAGCACTTCTGGTCGTGAAGCAACCTTGAACCAAACAGGAATCTCTGGCTGGTTGATCAACTACATCACAAAAGATGCGGCGGATCCAGCAAAAGTAACTCAACTCTTCACGTACTTGATCGATGAACCAGGACAAATTTTGACAAAATTCGGTGTTGAAGGCGTGACGTATGAATACAACGATGAAGGCAAAATCGATTACTTGCCAGAAATCAAAGAAATGGAACAAACCGACAACGAAGGCTACAACAAAAAATATGGTATCAGCCGTTTCAACTACTTTAACAACGACCGTGTCAATGCACTGAAAGTCAAAACCGAAAATGCGTTGACTCAAATGCAAGAATGGGGCGAAGGCAAATTGTATCCACACTTTGTGATCGAAAATACGGATCCAGATGCCGGAACTGCAGAAGCACGTTCAAACACAGCCATCAAAACCAAAATCAACAGCACGATCATCTCATTGATTCGTTCAAAAGATGAAGGAACATTTGACAGCACACTAACCGACTTTGAAAGCTTCTTAGATTCAAACAACTGGGACGCAATCAAAGACATTAAAACTGAAAAAATGGCCGAAAACCGCGAACGACTAGAATAACCCCCATAGGAGAGGAAAGGAAGCCAAAAAAAGACCTTTCCTCTCCCTTTACTTTGAATCACTGCGATTGGCTCACGTAGTGAGACAGAGCAGATGATGAAAAGTACTAGGCGACCGCAGGGAGCGTAGTGTCCATACAAAGAATCACTGCGATTGGCTCACGTAGTGAGACATGCAAGCTGCACTTAGTGTGTTTTACTTAGTGCAACTGTAGGCGAAGCGAAAGCGGAGACGAGCAGATGATGAAAAGTACTAGGCGACTGCAGGGAGCGTAGTGTCCATACAAAGAAGCACTGCGATTGGCTCACGTAGTGAGACCTGCAACCCAGAAACCCATACGTTGAGAAACGACCCAAAATCACAAGAAGGCAAGAAACAGGTTTACGCAGCACCCGCAGCACAAATCAGCAAGTTTTGATTGGAGGATCATAATGAATCGACTATTTTCTTATGAAGGATGGTACTATCGGGTCTTTGCTTTTCTAGCAGATATGATCATTGTTAGTTTTCTCTTTATGATTCCAGCAATGACGCTGATTCTCGCAGGGCCAGCATTGATCGCGCTGTATCAGACGATCGATCAATTGTACAAGGAACGAGATGTCCCGATTTGGCAACGATACAAGCAAGCATTCTTAAGCAACCTCAAACGTGGTCTCTTCTTAGAAGGTCTTGTTATGGCGTATGTCGCAGTCTTTGCCGGTTTGATCTATTCCTTGATGATGCTTACACCTTACTTTGGCGTTTTAGCCGTGATTCTCGTCAGCTTGGCTGCGCTGTATCTCGTCGTGTTCGTTCTCTTGTACAGTTTGTTTGCGCAATCATTGCAAGAAACAGCGAAAGAAACGGCGTATGCGGTTCTTAGCAGTACGGCGAATGCGATCATTTTACTGGTGATCCCAATCATTGTTTTTGTATTGTGCAGCAAAGTAAACCTATTCTTATTTGTTTGTTTAGGCATTTCAGGCTCAGCCTTTGTACAGGTGTTGTTTTTCAATAAAGTATTAGCGAAGGGGGGAGAGGCAAATGACTGAATCGACCGCAACTGATCGATCCTGTTTTTGGGCTTCGGTCCAACAAGAACTTGACGCCCTTCCGCTAGCCTTTGAAAGAACCAAACAAACACCTTTGCTAAAAGGGATCGATTGTTTTACGATTTCTTTTCAAAGTCTTGGTAATGAAACGATCTATGGGCATCTGCTGCTGCCAGAACAAGCGGCAGATTGTCCAATCGTGATTGATTTTTTAGGCTATATGAATCATGTGCAAGAACCGTTCCAATTCGCTCATTGGTTACTGATCGGCTGCGGCTGTCTTGTCATCGACAATCGCGGACAAGGGGGACGCACGCAAGATCAGGTTCCCTATGAAACCACGCAGCATGAAGCACCTTTTGGACGCGGCATCTTGAAAAAAGAAGATTTTTATATGAAGCGATTGGTCGCAGATAGTTTGCGCACACTAGAAGTCCTTCAACAGATACCGGAAATCGATCCGCAGCGGATTATTTTAAGAGGCGGCTCGCAAGGAGGCGGCATCGCCTTATTGGTCAACGCATTAACGAACGTCCCGATTTTTGCGACGTTTGCTGATGTGCCAAGCCACTCCAATCTTGTCCATCGGATCGAACAAAAAACAGGAAGTTACCATGTGATTCAAGAGTATATCGAACAATTTCCAGAAATGCGGGAAACGATCTATCAAGTCATGAGTTATTTTGATTTGAAGTATTTTGCTCATCAGATAACTGGTCCTGTTTATACATCGGTCGGCAGTGCTGATCCGATCTGTCCCATGGAAGATTTCTTCGTTTCCTATAAAAAGATTCCTGGACCGAAAGAATTGCGTATTTACTTAAATAAAGGGCATGGCGGCGGCGAAGCGAAACAAATCCGTCGTGAAATGCAGCAAATCAAAAAATTACTCAAAGGAAATGAATGAAGATGAAAGTAGCAACCTACAATCTACGAGTCGATACCGACTATGACCAAGAATGGCAATGGCACTATCGATCGGAGGCGGTTTGCTCCTTGATCGATTACTACGACTGGGATGTTCTGGCGATCCAAGAAGCTCGTCCCAGCCAATTTGCAGATTTAGCAAAGTTAGCGCAGTATGCTTCCGTCACGGCTGAACGAGATGGTGATGGCTTAGGCGAAGGCATCGGACTGTATTATCAAAAAGAGGCTTTCGAGTTATTAGCTTCAGGTTCGTTTTGGTTGTCATTGACACCGACTGAACCAAGTATTCATCCAGAAGCTGCCTATTCACGCTTATGTGTTTGGGCTGTCTTACAGGAAAAAAAGAATCCGCCGTTTCTTGTCATCACGACCCATTTAGATAATATTTCAGAAATGGCTCGTTTTGAAGGGATGAAAGTGATCTTTGAGCAGCTGGCAGATCAGATCGAACGCTATCCTGTATTGCTGATGGGCGACTTGAATGCGGAGCCAACCGAGCGGGTGCATCGGTACTTAGAGCAGCATTTTCGAAATGCCAAAGAACACGGACAAAAGCCTCATCACGGACCCAAAGGCTCCTATCAAAATTTTATTTATACGTTACCATGGCAAGAACTAGAAGAAATTGATTATATCTATACGAAAGGCTTCACGGTGGTCAAAACCGCCTGTCTAACGGATTCTTGTGATCGTCGTTTTCCTTCCGATCATTTCCCTTTAGAAGCAGAAGTCCAATTTGAAGAAAGCAAAGGATGAATAAAAATGGAACAGCAGAAATTAACCGAACTACTTTCAGAAATGACCTTAGATGAAAAAATCGATCAGTTGCTGCAACTGGCAGCGGCTTTTTATTCAGATAAAGCAGAAGAGAAAACCGGCCCAATGGGCGACTTAGGACTGACACAAGAGAACATCAACAATGCGGGAACAACGCTAGGTGTTTCTGGTGCAAAAGAAGCGATCCGCGTCCAAAAAGAGTATATCGAAAATAACCGCTTGAATATCCCGACGATATTGATGGCGGACATCATTCACGGCTTTCGGACGATTTTTCCGATTCCATTAGGATTAGGTAGTTCATGGGATTTGGCAGCAGCGGAGAAGATGGCGGAAGTATCTGCCAAAGAAGCGGCTGTTTCTGGCTTGCATGTGACCTTTTCACCGATGGTGGACTTAGTAAGAGACCCACGTTGGGGCCGTGTCATGGAATCGACGGGGGAAGATCCTTACTTGAACAGTCGCTTCGCTGAAGCCTTTGTCAAAGGCTATCAAGGGGATAATCTGCGAACGGATTTCAACCGCGTGGCTGCGTGTGTCAAACATTTTGCGGCTTACGGTGCGGCTATCGGCGGTCGCGATTACAACACGGTCAATATGTCAGAACGCCAACTGCGAGAAAGTTATTTACCGGGCTATAAAGCGGCCCTTGATGCCGGTGCCAAACTGGTGATGACCTCCTTCAATACGGTGGACGGTATTCCAGCAACAGCCAATCGCTGGCTTTTCCGCGATGTTTTGCGAGAAGAATTCGGGTTTGAAGGCGTTGTGATCTCTGACTGGGCAGCAATCAAAGAAGTGATCGCTCATGGCGCAGCGGAAGATGAAAAACACGCCGCTGAATTAGCCATCAAAGCTGGGGTCGATATCGAGATGATGACGACTTGCTACACTGATAACTTGAAAGAGCTGATCGCAGAAGGCACCGTTGAGGAAGCCTTAGTCGATGAAGCCGTGCTAAGAATCTTGACCTTGAAAAATGAACTAGGTCTATTTGAAAATCCATACCGCGGCGCTGATGAAGCCGCTGAAGCAGCCATTGTTCTGTCTCAAGAACACCGAGAGATCGCCAGCGATATCGCAAAGAAATCAATGGTGTTGTTGAAAAATGAAGGTGTCCTGCCGTTGCAGAAAACCGAAAAAGTGGCGATCGTAGGGCCGGGTGCTCACTCCCGTGATCTATTAGGTGCTTGGTCTTGGCAAGGGAAACAAGAAGAAGTGGTGACATTAGTGGCGGGTGCTCAAGCCTTGGGTGCGGATCTGTTAATCGGTCAAGAGCCCTTTGATTATTTTGCACCGTCTGAAGCAGCGATCCAAGAAGCGATCGAATTAGTGAAAGAAGCGGATAAAGTTGTCTTAGCGCTAGGAGAGCAAGAATGGATGAGCGGTGAAGCTGCCAGTCGCAGCGACATTCGATTGCCGCAAGCCCAATTGTCCTTGGTTGAAACCTTGAAAGAATACAACGAGCAATTGATCGTAACCCTTTATAACGGTCGTCCTCTTGACTTGCAAGGGGTTGATGCAGCCAAAGCGATCGTCGAGGCTTGGTTCCCTGGAACCGAAGGCGGAAACGCACTTGCTCAGATCTTGTGGGGAGAATACAATCCAAGCGGCCGCTTGAGTATGTCATTCCCGGAAACCGTTGGACAAGTCCCAGTGTATTACAACGTTGACAATACCGGTCGTCCATATGAAAGTGCACCGGATGAAAAATATGTCTCAAAATATTTGGATGTCTCCAATTATGCCAAATATCCATTTGGCTTCGGCTTGAGCTATAGCCCAGTTGCGTATTCTACGGTGACGTTGGATCAGCCGACCATGACCAAAGATCAAACAGTCACGGCATCCATCACTGTTACGAACCAAGGAACAGCAGCGGTCTGGGAAACGGTCCAATGCTACATTCGCGATTTAGTCGGTGAAGTGGTTCGCCCAGTGAAAGAACTGAAAGGCTTTAAGAAAATTTGGCTAGAAGCTGGCGAATCAGCCACCGTTCAATTTGAGATCACGGAAGAACTGCTGCGCTATGTTCACAGCAACCAACAAGCAAGCAGTGATCCAGGGAAATTCCACATCATGATTGGTGGGAACAGCCGAGACACCCAACAAACAACCCTGCAATTAGTTAGGTAAGATAGGAAGGTTTCTATGACGAAAAAAATAGTGATGAATAATGAAAATACGACCGTGACGTTTTTACCAAACGGTGATTTATATGAGATCCAAAGTCACGATGTGATGATCAATCAATTGAATGGGAATGCGCTAGATGGCAGTTTGAATCAAATCTATCTACGACTGCGTGAAGCGGGGGAATGGCACTTCATTCCCTTGATCGGCTCAAATGCTGACAGTGCCTTTGCTTACTCAGACAAACAGCTGACTTGGACTGGAACGTACCAGTCTATCAGTTACCAAGTAGATTTCCAATTGGCACAAGATTGCTGGTTCTGGCGAGTTCAATTGAGTGGTTCTGGGGAAGCGGAATTGGTTTACGGACAAGATCTTGGTAACGCAGCCAAAGGTGCTGTTCAATCTAATGAAGCCTATGTTTCGCAATATATCGACCATCATGTTAGCCATCATAAGGATCGAATCGTGCTATCTTCTCGCCAAAATCAACCACAAAATGGTCAATTTCCATTGGTGGAACAGGGCAGCTTCCAAGCCTTAAAAGGCTTTTCGACGGATGGCTATCAATTTTTCGGTCGCAGCTACAAAGAAACGAATCAACCAGCTGCACTCAGCCAAGAGACATTAGCCAATGAAGTGTATCAATACGAATTTGCCTATACGGCACTGCAAACGCAATGGTTGACAATAAGTGAGACACCTACGGAAATCGTTTTTTACGCAGCGGTCAAAGCCAATCAAGCGACGGCAGTCAATGAACCGCAGTTTGCACTTGAAACGTTGAAAGAAACGTATCAAGCCTTGTCCTTTGACTCGTTGCAGGCAACGGCGCAGGCTCGAAAAAACTTCGGTCGACCGCTCACAGGGCTTACATTTACCACAGAAGAAATCAACAAGCGATTTCCTCAGCAAGAAGCAGTGGAAATCGTTGACCAACAGCTTTATTCCTTTTTTACCCCTGATTATCACCATGTCGTGTTGAAAGAAAAGGAAGGGCAGATGGAACGCTCCCATGGGCATATTTTGATGAGCGGACAAGAGTTGATCGTCGATCAACCCATTTTGAGCACGACTGTTTACATGACGGGGATGTTTAACTCCCAAATCGTATTAGGCAATACGAACATGAACAAATTGTTGAGCAATAGCCGTAACTCATTGAATCTTTTCAAACGTTCCGGTCAGCGGATCTATCTGAAAGACGGCGATCAATGGCGGATTTTAACGATGCCATCTGCCTTTGAAATGGGCTTGAATTCGGCGACGTGGTACTACAAAACAGCGGATGATGTCATTCAAGTAACGACCTTCACGAAAGCAAATGGACGCACGATTGCAACCACCATCACTAGTGAACAAGGTCGTGCTTACACCTGGGCCATCACTAATCAATTTGTGATGGGGATCGATGAAGCGGTACCGACTGTTACCATTACGCAAGACCAGCAATTGCTCACCATCAAAGGATCAGCGGATTCACCGATTGCGGAAACTTATCCAGAATTGACGTATTATCTCCATGTAGCACAACCTTTTGAACTGACCGATGAAACGATTTTCAATGTGGCAGCCGACGATAGCACGACCGTATTGACCTTTGCAGAACAGGCGACGGTTTCCTTCGTGATCCAAGGCACACTGACTGGTGAACCCTTTGTTTCCGAAACGTTAGATCGCCAGCAAGAAGACACTGCCTATACGGCCTTTGTCGATGATTTGTTGAATCAGTTTGAATTGAAACATTCGCAGGCGGATGTCGCATCCTTCAATCACTTGGCACGTTGGTACACCCACAATATGCTTGTTCATTACTTGTCTCCTCATGGTCTTGAACAGTACGGTGGTGCTGCTTGGGGGACTCGAGACGTTTCCCAAGGACCGACTGAGTATTTCTTAGCACTTAATCGTCCTGAGATGGTGGCGTCCATCATCGAGCATTTGTTTGAAAATCAATTTGCAGATGACGGCAACTGGCCACAATGGTTTATGTTTGATCGCTATGAGAAACAAAAAGCCGATGAGAGCCACGGAGATGTGATCGTCTGGCCAATGAAAGTCGTTAGTGACTATCTCGAAAAAACCAAAGATTTTGCGATTTTGGAAAAAGAATTGCCTTATACGGATCGCGCAACCTTCTTGAAAACCAAGACCAAAGCTTCTTTGTTTGATCATTTGAAAAAAGAAGTGGCGTATATCGAAGCGAACTTCTTGGAAGGAACGTACCTGTCTTGTTATGGTGATGGCGATTGGGATGACACCTTGCAGCCAAATAACAGCAAGTTGAAGAAACAAATGGCCAGCAGTTGGACCGTTGCCTTGACCTATGAAGTATTGAAAAAATTAGCCAGCCAGTTGCAGTCAGTTGACCCAGAGTATGCCAAACATCTAACGGAACTATCTGCGGGAATCAAACATGACTTTGAAAAATACATGTTAGCTGATGGGACTTTGCCAGGATTTGTCTATATGGAAGATAGCGAGCACGTGGAACTGATGGTCCATCCGACTGACAAGAAAACCGGTATCCAATACCGCTTGTTGCCGATGCAGCAAAGCATGATCGGGGAGCTGTTATCTCCCGAACAAGCCGAGCATCATGTGGCGATCATCAAGGAGCATTTGCAATTTCCAGATGGGGTGCGCTTGATGAATCATCCAGCGACTTATGCGGGTGGTGTCAGCACCAATTTCAAGCGAGCAGAACAAGCAGCCAACTTTGGACGAGAAATCGGTTTGCAGTACGTTCATGCCCACATCCGCTTTACCGAAGCGATGGCGAAATTAGGCCGAGAAGAAGAGACTTGGCAAGCGCTTGGGGTCATCAATCCGATCCAGATCGCTCAACGGGTCGAAAACGCGGAGATCCGTCAAGCAAATGCGTATTTCAGCAGTTCTGATGGCGATTTCAAAACAAGGGTTGAAGCCCAAGAAAATTTTGGTAAACTTAAGGAGGCAGCAGTCGGCGTCAAAGGCGGCTGGCGCATCTATTCTAGTGGACCGGGGATCTATATGAATCAGTTGATCAGCAATGTGTTAGGCATTCGGACCTTTGTTGATCACGTTGAACTTGATCCCGTCTTGCCAGCGGAATTAGCAGGATTGACACTGACGTATCGACTCTATGATCGGCCGGTCGAAATCGTCTATCATTCGTCAAGTACGCCGAAAATATTGATCAACGGCGAAGAAATGTCCACTGGGTTTGCGGAAAATCGCTACCGCCAAGGTGCGTTTGTCCTGAAGAAAGCAGCGCTTTGCGCCAAATTAAACGAAAACCAAACCAATACGATCGATATCTATCGTTAAGAAAGGAGAAGCCATGGTAGGAATCAAAGATATTGCCCAAAAAGCGGGTGTCTCCATATCCACCGTTTCGTATGCATTGAATGGCAGTCCAAAAGTGACCGAGGAAACCCGTGCGCGGATTCAAGCGATCGCAAACGAATTGAACTATGTTCCGAACATGGCTGCTCGCACACTGAAACGCAGACAAACCAACATCATCGGTGTTTATCTCGCCGATTATGCCGGAAGTTTTTATGGGGAATTGCTAGATGGCATCAAGAAAGGGTTGGAACTTTTCGGCTATGAAATGATCGTCTGCAGCGGCAAGAAATCACACTTGTTTATTCCTGAGCGGATGGTGGACGGTGCCATCATTTTGGATTGGACGTTTCCAGCAAAGGAAATCGAGCAATACGCCCAACGAGGGCATCAAATCGTCGTGTTAGACCGTGTCTTGTCTCATGAAAATATCCATCAAGTCTTGTTGGACAATAAAGGAGGGGCGGCGCTGGCGATCGATCGCTTGATCGCTGGACAAAGCCAAAAAGTCTTCCTCTTAGCAGGGCCAGAAAAAGGCTACGACAGTCGGGAGCGCTTGGAAGCCAGTACGAAAGAATTGACGCGCTTTGGTATTCCTTATGAAGTCATTCCTGGTGACTTCACGGAACCTTCTGGTTATCGAGCGGCAAAACAGCTCTTAGCAAATGATCCCCAGTTTCCCATTGATATCTTTGCCTTCAATGATGAAATGGCGATCGGTGTCTACAAATATGTCCGCGAGACCGACTATCGCATCGGAAAAGAGATCCGCATCATCGGGTTTGATAACACGGAATTAGGCGCTTTTGTGCAGCCGCGCTTAGCGACGATCTCCTATTCGAAACATCGATGGGGGATGGTTGCAGCTGAGAAAATCGTACAATCGATCCAAGGGGAACCAGTGGCGGACGAGCATATTTATACCACTTTTGTGGATGGTGGATCATTTATTTAATTGATCCATTAAAGGAAAAATAGTTGAAAAAGGAATGGTGAAATGGGGAGGATTTTATCTTACAGAACATACCAAAGCAATTGATGGAGAAAGAACTATTGAAAGAAGTAAACCAATTCAAAAGTTCCAGATGGATGTTAATGAGATCGCCGAAACTTTAAATCAGGCAACACTCAAGAACAAATCAGTAGCTATCTAAATTGAAGCGCATGATCGAGATGGAAATTACTTTCCTAATATAGTTGGCCATATTTAAGGGGCATGATGAACTAGAAATATATGTTGGTGGTAATAAGGTTGGCTATGATAAAATTAGGAATATTAAAATAGCTAACATAACCAAGTGGTCGGGCAAAAGTAACCTCTTATAAAAAGTACTCACAAATTATTAAATTATATTAGCGATAATTATTTAAAGTTAGCTTTCTGATATAATAGTTTGCAAAGGAGTGCTAAGATGATTAACTTTTTAAAAGGTTTAAAAATAAGAATCCTATATATATATTCAATGATTTCGCTACTTATAGGTGTCTATTTAAGTGTAAATTGGATTCCTGTAAGCGTTGAAGGACTAAGCAAATCCCAAAAACAGGAGCTTTTAAGAGAAGGATCAATCAACTGGGAACTTGGTGTAGTTTTTAAGGTATTAGCCCTGATACTTTTCTTGGGTGCACTAGTAAAATCCATTATATATATCTTAAACAAAAAGAGATAAGCGTAGAGCTCATCTCTTTTTATACTATCTAGAAACTTCGTGGATCACTTCGATTTTATAAGGAATGATAAAGCCTGCTCTTTGCATTGCATAACAATAATTGTTTCCAAATCCCACCTCGAAGTTGCCATCATAACCATTTAGCTCCCATTTGAAATCAAATATATCCGTAACCTTTACTTGAGTCCAATAATTTCCATTGGCTTGTTTCTTATAAGTTACTGTGTAACTAACTCCACGTAATGCTGTGTGAAGTTGGCCGCTTAGAAATGTATAACTTCCTGAGAAAGAACCAGATTTTTTACCTGTAGAAAATGCTTCTTTTTTAAGTCTAGAATAATAAGCGGTCATTAACTCCTCGCCGTCTACAGTCTTTGCCCAGCTATCGTTTTTATTAACATATGTCGAAGGCTTCCATGTTGGATTCCAATAGTAATTCTCAGCAGAAATAATGGCGTGCTTCATATAAGCAGCAGTCTGATTGTGACCTTTTTTCTTAACCATTGATATACCTTTATTGTATGCAGCAATTGCAGCCGCATAAACTGGATTTGCAGGAGTTACCGATGATCTAGCACCTATCTTAGACTTTGGTTCAACATAAAAAGGATCAACTGATTCGGCAACGTCCGCTTTATACTCTTCCAACAATGCATCTTGTTCGGCATCATAGGAATTTAAAACTGTTAAACTCTCATTTAAAGATGCGTTGAACTCGTCAGCACTATCAGAATCTTCAAACATTCTAATTACACCATCAATATAATCTCTATTGGACTCTTCATTGGATATTGCCTCATTAATTAATGATTGATTAGTTTCATCTATCTCAAAACCATTCTCATCTGCATAACCATTTATTTGACCAAAACTTAAAACTGATATACCAAACACTACACTAATTAAAAACTTCTTCATTGTTTTAATCTCCTTTTTAATTATTATTTTACTAACAAACTTAATATACCATACTATAATATATAAAAATCATTTTAATTTATATTTATATCCTAAAAATTTTGTAATACGTAGGAAAGGATGTAAAATTGAACAAAGTTGAATACGATAATATGCAAGTAAATCTTCGTTCTTTGGGGCACAAACTTGATTTTCAATGCATAATATTCGTTATACTGTATTATTAAAAAAGGAACATAATAGGGGGTTTATGAAAAAAGTATAAAAATATTAGGGTTTATCTTGTTGGTTATAATTGGATTTGTAGGGGGCTATTTTCTATCTGTAGATCCAGCTAAAGACTTCTATGGTGATTGGTATGGTGTTGCTAACGAGGGGAAGGAGAGTTTTCTTTTAGAATAGATAAAGAAAAAAATAATCGATTATGGAAATGATGATTATAATTCACCTGGTTTTCCTTACACAGTGAAAAAGTCTGGAAATGGATTTTATATTGAAGTGTCTGATGATGAGCTAAAAAATATTTTTCCCGAATTAATAAAATTTAAGTATAAAAACAATATGACATTTTTCCTGAATGATGATGAAGAATCAATTGAGTACTTTGTAGCTATAGATGGTTTTTTGAATAATGTAAAACTACATAAAACATCCTTTGAAGATTCGTATAACAAAACCGAAGAGTCAACCTCACAAAGTCTAATAGCAAGTGAAACAGAAACTTCTTGCAGTTCTTTGCTTAATGAAACTCATTCATCAGAAACGACATCATCAATTGATTCTCCAAAAGTATCAGATCTAAGTGAAAAAATTGATTCATTTATTGCGAATTATACATCAATTCCACCAGATTAGATTATGGAAAAGGAACTTGATGGAATTACAATAAGAGCAACAAACTTTACTGCAACAAATGAAGCCGAGGCATCATCTATTCAGTATCATTTGCTAATGGAGAGGCAACATCTTGCAACGATGTATACGCACAAGTCATTGGAGAATAATAGCTATTTTCAATAGAGGCTAATATGCAAAAAGATAAATCTGAGCAGGATGAAACTCATTCTAGCTCAGATTTTTTTGAATATTACTTTCCTTGTTTTGTATTCATATTTGATAGAATCATTCATACCACTTATCGTCCTCTTAGTTTGTTTATTTTGTCGTGATTTAATCATATTAGAGAACGATATGTTTTTTAATACCGAAAATGAAAATGAGGCTGAAGAATCAATTTTGACTCATCAGTCCCATAAATTATAGAGCCTTTCTTGCGGCTTTCTTTTATGGGCTTTTGTCACAGTCTCTTTTTTGCGTTATTTCAAAAATAACTTTACTTATTTTATCGAAATCAGTGATTTATAAAAAAAATAATATTTTTTATTTTGTTATTTTATGTGTGCTGAAATTTTTAAATAACGTTTTTTATTCATTTTTTGATTATAACATTATCATTAACTACGGAGAGAAGACGGGAAGCGTTCTTTTAACTTACTATTTTTGGCTTATATAAAAGACCTTTGGAACATTAGTTTTTGTCAAATATTTTAACTTTCTATTTATTTTTCTCATCTTAATTTAATTTATAGTGTTGATTTATCCCTCGTTTTTTGTATGATTTATGAAAGAGAAAAGCATTTTTTTGAAAAGAGTCGATGATTCATCTTGATAATTTGAGCTTTTTTTAATTGATGAGTAGTTAATAGCTGTAAGATGTGGAAGTTACAAAAATTGGAATTATGAAAAAACAATTATAATCATAATTTTGAATGGAAGAAAAAAAGAATTATAATTCTCTTTCGTCAACTCGCTAAACTAAGAGTTGTAACACAGGGCGTGCACTGCGCGATACGTTTATTTTTTTAAGATAGGAGGGATAAAGTGAAACGGTTTTTAACAACTTTACTTGTTTTTCTACTAACATCAGGTCCGTGTTTTTCATATGCAATGGTAGTGGCACAAGCCGAAAGTGTTACAAAAACAAGTGAAGAACAAAGTATGTCTTCTTCTGACCCTGTCGTTTCATCGATCGACAGTCTGGAAGAGACGAACGAAACTGAAGTGCAAGCATCTAGCGAACCTGCTTCGACAGATTCATCTACAGGAGCCACTGACACAGCTTCAGCTGAAACAGAAGCTTCATCGGAAGCTGCAGAAGAAGTACAGGTGACCTTTCTGACAGACACGGAGCATGTATTTGCTAACGGGGAAACCCGCACTCAGATCAGCAAAAACAAAGGGGAAGCACTAAAAGAAAGTGATTTACCAGTTTTTGAAGATGATACTGCTTTTGAAGGTTGGTCGTTAGATGGTACGGTCTATACAAGTCAAGCGCTGACCGAATTGATTCTCACGGAGAATCAAACCTTGACCGCTGTTTTTAAACCGACTGTTAAGGCAAGAGCGGCGGACATCTCGTTGGCAGAACAATCGATCAAAGAGATCATTGCAGAAGCCGATAAAACGAAAGTGATCGCTGTACCAAGTCCAGCTGGAGATGATTCAGCATATGCAGAATACACCAATAGTGCTGAAGGGATTCGTCAAGCGTTGTTCGATATGTATCAAAACGGCAATGGCCAAGAATTTGCTTTGTATGTTGGTTCGGGTGGATCGTTGTCACTGCCAACGAATCTGACTTCAAAGACGATTCCAGCCACAATTGATAATACCAACATGACTTTCTATGCACTACAAGGAAAAGTCAGCCGCTTGATCATCACAGGTCATGGCGATGATCCCATCACAGATGCGACAACGTTGACTTCTGGTAGTCGAACAGTTGCACTTGGCACGGACATCTACTTCGGTTCTGATGTAGTGATTCGAAACCTCAACTATACGGGGACGAGAATGTACATGAATGGGCATAGTCTTTCCTTGAACGGTGGTTCCACCGGCAATGGCCTTTCTATTTATGGGGGAAGCAACAATGGCGACCTTACTGGAAATCCGACGATCACTGTAAATGCGACAGGCTCTGGAACTTGGAACATCTATGGTGGGAATCAAAGCGGTGGTACATTGACTGGGAATACAGCGATTGTCGTAAATAATACGGTGGGCGGCATCAGTACGATTGCAGGAGGTGCCAATATTGGTACGATTGATGGGAACACGAATGTTGCAATCAATCGCTTGAATGGGACATTAGGCAGTTATTATGGCGGTGGTCTTGGAACAAATGCTTCCAATACAGCCAATGTGACAGGAAATGTTGAAACGACGATCCAGACGACCAATACAAGCTTTCGCTTAAGTGCTTTTACTGGTGGCGTTCAATATGGAAATATCGGTGGTACAATCCGCAGTACGATCTCTGGTGCAGGCGGTTGGTCAGGCACAGCCAATCGTTTCATAGGGGGTTCATTTTATGGCAACATCGGCTCTGATCGTTCTAAGGATGCCATCGTGACTAACCTAGATGCTAGCAGTTATTCCACTGGACGTAGTGAATTTGAAGGTGGCAATCGGAATACTGGTACCATCACAGGGAACATCGTCAACACCGTGAAAGCAGGACCGAGTGCCAGCGTCGGGGGGATTGGTGATTTTAACGGCGGCGGGGGAAACAACGTTAGTACCTTGACTCAAAGTTCAATGGGGGCTTCGAATACGACGACGTATGACAATTATACCCCGGAACAACGAGCAGCACTGGCAGAAGCAGCGGCAAGTTTTAAAGTTTATGGCGATATCACTTCTCATCTAGTCAGTGGTTCCTTTTCAAATGGTGCGATTTATTCGACGGCAGCTGGTCGAGGCGGCTATGTTGAAGGAAATACGACGATTGAAGTTGGCACGATCACTTCGGATGGTAGTCCTGGTGGAGATGGGATTGCTTACACAGGAACCAGACCAACGAATCTAGATTACTCAACAACCAACAAAACAAGAGGAAACGCCTCTGGTTGGGACATCGTTGGTGGCGGTGGTTATCCTGGTACGGCTTGGGATATCTATATTAAAGGAAATACCAAAACGATCTTAAATAACACGGTTGCTCGCTGGACCTACGGTGGCTCCTTCTCAGGTGTCATTGAGGGGAATTCTTCCAATACTTTGAATTCGGGGATCGTCGATACGCTAGAAGGAACAGGGTATACTGGACGCCGCGTTTACGGAGATGGACGAACGACAGTAAATAATGGGCAAGTAGACTGGTTTTTATCTGGTGGCGGCTGGGATGACTTATTAGTGACCGGCAATGTCGCAGTAACGGTTTATGATGGGGTGATCAATGCTTCACTCGGTGCCTCTTATGGTGTCGCTTCTTCCCACACTATTAACGGAAACTCAGATAATCGAGTGTTTGGCGGGAACTTCTCAGGCACCCCGCGTACAGGGTCTAATGGTTTTTCAGGCGGTGTTACGAACAATGGACGGTTATTAGGAAATGCTAGTTTGACATTGGATTTGAGAGATTACGATGGTGAGTTTGCCCTTCCTTCAGGAACGAATATCTCAGGAGGTAATCCGTTTAACAGTACGAATATCGTTGGGACCGACAGCTCCAATACGATTACATTGAACATATACACAAAGCCGGGCTCAGATGCACTGAATGGTGCAACGATCTATGGCGATGGTGGACGGACTGCTAGCAATACAAGAAGCGGCAAAATTTATATGAATATCCAGGCAGAAGGATCAAGTATCGGGAATTTATACACCACGTACTATTCCAATATTTCTTCCAGCCAAATTTTAAGAGATGTCGAAATGCGGGTTCAAGGAGCCAAAAGTATCAATGGGATTTCAGGCGGAAATGCGTCAGACAACTTTACGAACACGATCGTAGCCAACAGCAGCAATCAAGTGAAGATGAGCTTTGGTGAAAATGTCGATGGGACAGCTTCTTATCAAACTGATCCAATCGCTGTGACGGGTCTGGGAATCGTCAACTTTACCGAATTGAATGTGACAAACGGCATCAAGCTAATGGCCAATGGGGGAGACATCAAAAATGGCCGTTCAGCCACTGCTGTCAATCACGCAACGACCTATCATCAGTTCGGTGACATCCATCTTTCCAAGGATGCCGGTATCGGTATTTCTTCTGCAACGAATTTGATTTCAGGCGCGAAGTTAACGGTGGAAGACAAAGGGACGATTGAGTCACCGCCGGGAACGGGGCGAATCAATCTTTCAGATTTCGCAACACCAGATACGGACAAAGATCATTTAACGTGGCTGAAAACGACGACCAATGATGCAGGTTCTCGAGTCAACAGTCAAGGGACGTGGTTTGGAGCGGTTAGTGCCTATCAAGTACTGACTATAAATCCAACTGCTGCTAATGCTGCAGCGATCACGCCAATCAACTTCAGCGGGATCGAAAAAGCGACTGGGAAAACCTTCATCGGGGACAACGATGTGACCAATGCAGCCAACGGGTACGGTATTGCGATACCAGGTTCGATCATTAACTACGAAGTCGAAACACCGGGAGTCGCTAACGGGATTGGCGCCATTAGTCACAATGTAACGGCAGTCAAAGAGAACAATACGCCGCTGACCTTGCAAGCATGGGGAACTGAGCAGGCGGGGACACAGGTGCAAAAAGGGCGTTTATTGATTCCCTACACGGTAACGGAATTGCCAACATTGACGTTTACACCAGAAACCCAAACGTCCGGTTCATGGGTCTATGCGGGGCAAATCAAATCCAGCAAGCTGGATAGCACGGATCAGCAGTTGACGGAACAACCAGATTCAGAGCCAGTTGACTGGACGAGTCCTGATGGGGAGTATAGTTACGATATTAGTGTCCGCTACTCAAATAAGGCGGAAGTCCAAGCCCGCAATGTGATCCTTACAGAGCAAGAGGCACAATCGCTGACCAAAGAACAAGCCGTGACTTATCTCGAAGCCAGCGGGCGTCCTTTCTTTAAGGATACGCTGACAGATGAGGTCTTAGCTGCGATTCAAGAACCGTTAGAAACAGCGGTCTACCGCAAACAAGCGATCACTTTTTCAGTAGGGGAAAACGATCAGAATCAGGAAGAAACTACCGTGAATCTGGTGGTGGTCAAAAATGAAAGTGTCATTTCTGCTGATCGGCAATTTGCCGTCTATGCAAAAGATGTCCGTTTGAACTTACCAGAAGCAACGGCGCTGACAGATGAAGCCGCTTTGGCAGACTATACCCAAGCAACCACGATTTTTGCAGATAATCGGGCAAATATACCACCGACTGTCGATCCGCAAGCTTTTGCCGCGATCCAGCAAGCAACGGAAGATGAGCTGTTGAAAAATGTATCAACGGCTTACCATTATGAAGCAGGCAGTCAACGGGCAGAAAAAGTCGTCAATGTCGCAGTTGCCGGCGAGCTTATTTTAAGCAGTGTGCCAACAGACTTTGATTTTGGGCAGCAGAAAGTTGCCACAGAAACACAAGATTATTGGCCAACGATCACAGGTGAGCTAGCGGTGAAAGATACGAGAGGGTCCGAACGGAGTCCATGGCGCTTGACGGTCAAAGAGCAACAGCCATTAACGGATGGGACAGATCAATTAACCGATGTCTTCCGCTTTGTGACAAACGGTCAAGAACAGATGATAACCAGTGGGGAAATGATCATCGAGGAAACGGAATTGACAGAAAATGGCACATACGTCGTGAATCAGCACTGGGGCGAAAGTCAGAATGAAGGAATCAAGCTTACCGTTCCAGTCGAACAGCAAAAAGTTGGGGACTATCAAGGAACCCTGAGCTGGCAGCTGGTTTCGGCACCTGGCAACCCATAAAGGCAGGAAAACAAATGAAAAAAATCATGATCGGTATTATTGCTGGCTGTCTATTAATATTTCCTCAGCTCGTTTCAGCAGCCGAAGCAGGTGCTTATGACAGCAATGGCATTACTTCCTTTTTCGGCGTCTATGAAGAACCAGTTGAGGAGCCAGAAGAGCCCGTAAAAGAACAGCCAGGGAATAAACAAGTTAATCAAAAAGGCAACAATATTCTGCCGGCAACAGGATCAGATCACTTCAATAGCTATCAAAGCAGTGGTCTTGTCGTTTTGTTGGCAGCAGGAATCATTTTAATCAAAAGGAGAACAAAAAATGAAAAAACTTTTCTTGACGGCAGGCATTCTATTGATGAGCACTGCTCTGTTACCAACAACCGTTAATGCCGCTGAATACACTTCAAATGGAGCAATCACTTTTGAAGCGGACCCGAATCCAACCAATCCAGTTGATCCGACCGATCCAGAAAAACCAGTGGATCCCGTCGATCCAACCGATCCAGATGGACCAAATCCTGGAACAGCTGGACCATTATCGATTGATTTTGCTTCAAGTTTTCAATTTGGCAACCAACTGATTACTTCTGAAACAAAAGATTATTACGCACAGCTGCAAGAGTTCACAGCTGGCGCTGCTGGACCAAACTATGTGCAAGTAACAGATAAACGAGGAACGCAAGAAGGTTGGTCATTGAGTGTTGTGCAAAACGGACAATTCAAAACGGCTGATGACGAAGAGCTAGTCGGCGCTTCATTATCGATCGCCTCAGGTGCAGCAACTTCAGTCACCGATATGCAGTATGCACCAACAGTTACTGCAAGTCATACCTTTGTACCCGATAGTGAAATCACCTTGGTCAATGCACCTGTCGGAAAAGGAATGGGAACTTGGATTTACAAGTTTGGGAACGATGCAACGGAAGGGTCAACGGCAGTAAAATTAAACGTACCAGGCAGTTCCGTAAAATTAGCCAAAGAGTATCGGACGACATTGACTTGGAATTTAAAGAATGTCCCTGAAAGCAATTAAAATCACTGATTTTCAGTAAAAAAGATAAAGGAGTGTCAAATAGAAATGAAAAAAACAGCATGGGTCTTTTTAAGTCTTGCCGTATTGGCAGCAGCGAGTGCAGCAACCGAGGTTTCAGCAGCCGAAGCGGCTTCTTACACCTCAAATGGGGCGGTTGATTTTATTCCAAATACCGATCCGACGAACCCAGTCAATCCAGAAAACCCAGATCCAGAAAACCCGGTCAATCCTGTGGATCCAACCGATCCCGATGGACCAAATCCTGGAACAAATGGCCCGTTATCGATCGATTATGCCTCTAGCTTAGATTTTGGTGTCAATAAAATCTCCAATAAAAACGAAGTTTATTATGCACGAGCACAAGGGTACTTGAATGACGATGGCACAGCTTCTACATTAAAAACTGCCAATTATGTCCAAGTAACTGATAATCGCGGTAGTAATGCCGGTTGGCGGTTGTCTGTGAAGCAAAATGGACAATTTAAAAATGAATCGACGTTGAATCAAGAATTGACTGGTTCTGTCATCACCCTAACAAGCCCTGCCGTTAAATCAAATGCGATTGGCGTCACTGCTCCAGTGGCAGAAGCAACGATCACGTTGGATGCAGCCGGTGCTGAATCAGTGGTGATGACCGCAGCAAATCAAACAGGTGCTGGGACATGGGTCAATGCTTGGGGAAGCGTTGAGTCGATCACTGAAATAGACAAAGATGATCAAGAAGTACAAGCCGATATTACCAAAGCAGTCGCACTTTCTGTACCAGGCAGCACCCCAAAAGATGCCGTTAGCTACACGACTACATTGACTTGGGTATTATCAGATACACCAGGAACGGAAGGATAAGGAGTATAGACATGAAAAAAACACTAGCATTTCTCTCAGTATTAGGCTTAAGCCTAGCAGCACCAGTGCTGGCACAAGCAGCGGACAGTGCAGAATACAACTCAAATGGACAAATCACCTTTGAACCAAATACGGATCCAACTAATCCAATCAGCCCAACGGATCCAGATCCAGAAAATCCAATCAAACCAGTGGATCCAACGGACCCAGATGGACCAAATCCGGGAACGAACGGACCGCTATCGATTGATTTTGCTTCAAGCCTTTACTTTGGCACACAAAAAATCACCTCAAAAACAGAGATCTACCATGCGGAAACTCAAAAATATGTGGATTCAGTTGGTGATAATCAAGAAGGACCGAATTTTGTCCAAGTGACAGACAATCGGGGAACAGAGAGCGGTTGGACATTGAATGTTCGCCAAAATGGTCAGTTCAAAACAGCGGAAGATCAAGAATTGACTGCTGCGCAAATTCGTTTGACGAAGGGAACTGTGGTAACTCCTTCATTGTCACCAAAACCATCAAATGTGAGCGCAACGATCACATTGAATCCAAATGGTGCCCAATCCTTAGTGATGAGTGCCCAAGATGGCGAAGGGGCAGGGACCTATTTAATGAGCTGGGGCGATAGTTTAGCTGCAGCCATGGATAGCATTGAGTTGGAAGTTCCAGGCTCAACGACGAAATATGCCAGCCAATACAACACCACATTTACTTGGTTACTAACAGACACACCAACCAACCCATAAGTACCAGCTTTCTCCTTGAACCTCGAAAGGGTTCAAGGAGAATACATAGAAAGAAGGGACATCCATCATGAAAAAAATCAAACAGCTTTTGGCGCTCCTATTCGCAAGTATTTTCTTTTTTGTACCAACCATAGGAACCGCTTCTGAATTTAACTTTGCCGTCAATCCAGTGATTCCAGAGAATCAAATCGATAAAGAAAAGACTTATTTTGACTTAAAAATGGAGCCGGGAGCGGTTCAAACTGTAGAAGTCCAATTGCGCAATGACACCGATCAAGAGGTCGTCATCGCGCCAGTGATCGCTTCAGCTACCACGAATCTAAACGGGGTCGTGGAATATGGCGAAAACGACATCGAAGCGGACGAAACCTTGCCTTATGATATGGCTGATTTGATTGAAGTGGAGGAAGAGATCACGATCCCGAAACAATCCCAAATCACCTTACCCTTAAAGATCAGTATGCCCTCAGAACCGTTTGAAGGGGTTATTGCCGGTGGTTTGACCTTGAAAGAAACGACAGCGGAAACCGATACTGCTGACAGTGAAGAAGACCAAGGGTTAGCCATCAAGAATGAGTATGCCTATGTCGTTGCGATTTTACTCCGTCAAAATACAACAGAAGTCACGCCGGATCTAAAACTGCTGGATGTTGGACCGGGACAAGTCAACGCCCGCAATACCATCAATGTTACGTTGCAAAATCCTGAAGCAGCTTACTTAAATTCCTTGCGGTTGATCAATGAAGTGAGGAAGAAAGGTGATAGTGACGTCTTGTATGCTTCAGATACCTCACGAATGCAAATGGCACCTAATTCAAACTTCTCGTACCCAATTTCCTTGGAAGGACAACGTTTAGAAGCAGGGACCTATGTGTTGACTTCCGTGGCCTACGGTGGGAAAAGCGATGAAGGACAATACAAAGTGGAGAATGAAGAAGGCGAGGAAGAAAGCTATCTCTATAAATGGAGCTTCGAAAAAGAATTCACAGTGACGGGAGATGTCGCTCGTGATCTTAATAAGAAAGATGTGACGATCGAAACAGATTACACGTGGCTTTACTTCTTGATCGGCGGTCTGTTGCTGCTGCTCGCCTTACTGCTGCTTTTATGGTACCGACGAAAGAAAAAAAATGAAACGGATGAAGCGTGAGCACCTTGAGAAATACTTGATCGATGGCTTGATCATCGCAGGTATCCTCTTGTTGGCACTTCCTTTTTTAAAAGAAAGCATCGTCAGTTGGCAATTACGCACAAGCGAATTGACGATAGCGACCCAGCTGCCGACAACGATTCCAGAAGAAGAAACGATTCAAATGCCGGCTCTAGGGGATGTATTGGCTCCGCAGTCGGCAACGATCACCGGGTACGGCTTTGTTGCAATTGAAGCGATCGAGTTCCAGCAGCCACTATTGGTGGGGCTAACCAATCAGCAGCTGCTGAAAGGCGGTGTCGTGATGTTTCCGGAACGTTTGTTAAAAAATAACAATTTTGTCGTTTTAGGGCATCATCTCGGTAGACAAAGTTTGTTATTTGGTCAATTGCTAGAAGCACAGGTGGGGATGGAAGTGTCCGTAACCTACCTCGAGGAACGCCAGCAGTATATTATTATCGATAAAAAAGTCGTAGATGAATCCGACTTGTCGGTTCTAACAGATGACCAGACACCAAAGTTGACATTGATTACTTGTCCCACACCTACTCGAACAGAAGAACGCTACGTGCTGACAGCGATTCCTGTTGAGCAAGCAACTGCCGGACAGTCGCAAAACACAGCGACCATGGGCAGTACGTCACAAGGCGCGAGAGTGATGGCTAAAAAACAAGAAATGTTATGGAGACAACAATCTAAAAAAAATTGGTTTCTTTTATTTGTTATTTTATTTATAATTAGTGGATGTCTGCTTGGCGTTCACAAACTGTTGAAACGTTCAGCGCCGTAGAAAGAGCATCAAAAAGAAGCTCTGTTGATAAGGAGGGTGAAGAAATGAAACGCAGATTTGGTTTTGTCATTGGTGCCTGCATGATTATTGGAATGATCGATCTTGTCACAGAACAAGTTGTTTTTGCGACTATCTATAATCCGCTAGACCCCTCAGAAGAAATCGTCCCAAAGGATCCGCCAGAAGAAATTACGGAGAAAGCAGATGAACCGCCTGCAGAAAAGGAAGAATCCAAAGAATCACCGGCTCCTGAACCGGAACCTGTTCCGAAAAAAGAACAGGAACAATCCGCATTTCCAGAAAGCAGTTTTTTGGAAAAACAGAAGCACTTAGCACAACGAGTCATGTTGGAAGATGTTTTTGCGTCGGATCGTTTGGCTGTCGATTTAGCACTGCCGGGAAATAATACGGATGGTGACGGGGATGACAAACCTTCGTATCTTGCCAGCTTATGCTATTTATTTTCAGGAAACGTTCTTTATGGCCAAAAAAATAACGGAGGCTTGAAAACGCATGTTTGTGACATTTTTGAATAAGGCGGACAAACGAAAATTGATGATGCTACAATATTTGGAAAACGCAGTCGCTCTTTCTGAAACGAAGGAAACATTGATGGATCAATTGACCATGTCGGAATTTCTGATCAACAAAACCGTTCAAGAATTGAATCTTGATTTTTATGAACTAGGATTGAATGAGGAATTTGAGATCGTGACCGATGGGACGGTCATTAAATTGAATGCCTCCGGGCTGGCAACTTCTGACACACTACTGACCTATTATCTAGATCAAGCGTTAAAATTTTCTATGTTGAAAGAATGCTTTTTTGAGCAATTGTCTTCTTTATACGAATTTGCTACCAATCACTATCTAAGTCATAATCCCGTCTATAAAGAATTTAAACAATTCAAACTGATCTTGAAAGAATACGACATTGAAGTGACGAAAGAGTTTCAGCTGGTTGGTGAAGAAAGTGAGATTCGGGAGTTTATTTTTCTCTTTTTTATGAAGGAATATTATTTGAACCATTCCCCTTTCCCAAAAGGTATCTTGGACAAAGAAAAGACGTTTGATCGATTCAATGAAAGTACTTGGCTGAATCCAGAACAGTCTGCCCGCATGCGGATTCGCAAGAAACATTATCTAGGCATTGTTTTAGCGCGGATGTCTAAAGGACATTACATGCAAAACAATGTGGAAAATGATTTAGTCTTACCCAAACATTTAGTGATTATTGAAGAATTGAAGCGCTGGTTACAAGAGATCTTGACGATCACCGATCAAGAAGTCCTAGAACGTGAGGCACGAGATATTTTGCGCTTCTTGATCGTTGAAGGCTGGTTGATCGACAACAATAGCTACATCGACCAAGAACAAACCTATATCCAACAATTAAACGAGCAGTTTATTCAGGCAGTCCAACAGCAGTTTTCGCTAGCCACGGACACGTTGGCACTGCTTCATGCCGAAACGACTACGATTCATTACCAGCTCCTGTCGTTTTCTTTTAGTTCTCGCTATGAGTACCAATACATGGATGTCACGTATTTTCTTGAGACGTATCCTGAATATGCTGCCTTTTGCCGCAACTATCTGGAAGAAAGTCGTAATCGACCGATCTTATGGAACAATAAAGAGTTTTTGTTTTTTAGATACCTAATTTTATTAGTTTCTACGATTCCACTAAAAGAGATTTTGGTTCCTTTATATGTCTGTGTTGATTTTTCGTTTGGTGATTCCTACAACCAGATGATCAAAAAGAATATTGAAAAAATTCTCGATTTGAATGTGCAATTCCAGAGTTACCCAGATGATCATACGCACCTGATTCTTTCAAACCTGCCATTTTATGGTGCGTTGGGGATCGACCATATTTTATGGCTAGCACCACCTAGACCCATCGATTGGGCCAATTTTACTGAAAAAATCAGCGTGATTCGCAGAGAACAATTTCAAACCAAAACGGCACAGTGAGCATCTTGCCGTTTAACTATCGAAAGCAGCGTCTGCCTCAAATGAAGGCAGGCGTTTTTTGCAGAAATCTACCATATGCAAAAAGCACACAGGGATCTATTGCCCTGATGAAGTGTTCGGATAAGGTCTGTGAAAAAGGACCATTTGATAGGATTTTTTTTTAGTAGAAAATTTGGTATGATAGAAAGAGAAGAAAAAGAGGTGCCCTATGATGGATGGGAAACAAACGAAGGCTGTGATTGGCCAGACATTGATCACCCTTTGTGAGACCAAAGAAGTGAATAAAATCAGCGTACAGGAGATCGCCGAAAAGGCGCAAGTCAATCGGCAGACGTTTTACTACCATTTTCCTGATAAAAAAGCTTTGATCCAATGGATCTATCGGCAAGATGCCCTGATTTTTTTGACGACAGAAGATGTCTCCCTTGATAACTGGGAAGAAGCCGCCTTGCGCATGCTGAAAGCAATGAAACAAGCGCCGGCCTTTTACCGCAAATCACTGGCTTATGACCGCGAGATCTTAATGAACGGTTTTTTACAGATCACAGAACCGCTTTTTCAGCGCTTGTTCTTGGAGGTCGATCAAGAGCAGCAATTGACGAAACAAGACATTCTATTTTATAGCCGATTCTTTTCCTACGGCTGCGGAGGCATTTTGGAAAATTGGATTCACAACGACTTTCCAGAGACCCCATTAGAGATTGCGACGCAATTGTTTCGTTTGGCGAAGGATGTGGAATTTTTTGGCTACCAAATCTATGAAAAAGAGGAGCAGTAAGCGATGACGAAAGTTTTATTTGTTTGTTTAGGTAATATTTGCCGTTCCCCCATGGCAGAAGCTATTTATAAAGCAGAAATAGCAAAACACAAGTTGGATTGGCAGATCGATTCGGCAGCGACCAGCTCATGGGAAGTCGGACATTCTGCTCATCCCGGAACCAAAAAAAGACTGCGTCAAGCAGGGATCTCTAGTGACGGTCTTATTTCACGGCAGATCACTGAAGCGGATTTTGCCACATTTGATTGGATCATCGGCATGGATGCGAACAATGTTGAAACACTTCAAGCGCTAGCACCTGCCGATACGACCGCAAAGATCCGTTCGTATTTGAGTGTTGTTCCTGGCAAAGAGGCTGAGGAAGTACCAGATCCTTATTATACAGGAGATTTCGAAGAGACCTATCAACTGCTGCAAGAGGGGATTCCTTATTGGCTAGAGGTTATTTCTTCTGAAAAATAAGGCGTTTTCGCTTGTATTTTATCAAAAATTTGCTAAAATAGAACCATGGAAATGCGAACGTATGTGTGGTTTTAGAAACTGCTGCAACGCGCAGAAAGGAATGTCCAATGGAAAAGAAACCATCGCCCATCAAACAATTGGGCAAACTCATTGTGATGACATCCACAACGTTGCTGGATACCTTTTTCAGTGATGATGCTGACAAGAAGAATCAGTCTGAGAAAGTCAAAGAAATCCGGCGAACGCTGCAAGAGGCAGCCGCTGCCAAGCATCTGGTCGTGCTGCAAGTAAAAACAGAGAAATTGGGTGGTTTTGAAACCGTTACCGGCTGGATCGTCGGCAAAACGGTAGCAAAAGAACAAGTTGTCTTGAAATTACAAAGCGACCGTCAGCAGCTGCGGATTATTCCCCTGCATCATGTGCTGAAAGTTAGCACCTTGAATACAAAACCCGGCTTGTAAACAAGCCTGTGCATAGCAAAAAAACCGCTGCGTCATTAGACATAGCGGTTTTTTAATTGCTAGTTACGCGTGCTTGTTTTTGACTTCTGCGAGTCGCCAAGCGGTCATCACAGCGATCAGTTCGTAAGGGATCGGCTGTGCAAAAGAAAACTGGACCGCCCCTTTACTGGTCTTGTATGGTTGTAAGTCCTCTTGGAAGGCCGTGATCGCAGAAGGCGTGGGATAAAAGCCTAGATGCTGTTTGGCGCAGGCAAAATGTACGATATTTTCTCTCTGATGATAAGTAGGCATTTGATAACTGATCTTTTCAACCGCTTCAGGTAAAACGGCTTTGATGGTTTGACGGACCTTTCTTAAAATCGCTTGTCGTTCTGCTGGAGCTGCTGCAATGTATTGGTCAACTGTCGTAATGGCTGTTGTCATAGGCCACCTCCTGCCTTTAGTATACGGCAAACCCCGTAAGAAAAAAAGGAGCCTGTCAGTGGGTAGCTGACAGGCAAGGAGTAAAAATGAAAAGTGTTAGTTAGGGTTGTTTGTTGGGTTATGTATACTATACTGTCCAAATATGAATTTTTTGTGGAGAAAAGATTGGAAAGTGTTTAAGTTTGCTGGCTGCGAAAATAAGTAAAAAAAGACCCGTCGGTGGGTGGCCGACGGGAAGGAGTTAAAAATGAAAAAGTGTTAGTTAGGGTTGTTTGTTGGTATACATAGAGTATACGAGATAAATATGAATATTCTGTGACAAATCTTTTCGGAAGTTCTTAAGAAACCGTAACGGTTTGGTTACAGAGAAAGGTTCTTTTCATCAAAACGGTTTTTCAACGTACGATACAAATCAATGTATTGCCGATCGTCTGCCGCATAATCCCAAATATAACTCATTTTTTCTGGTTTGAGTTTTTTCATCAACTGATTGGAACTAACGATGACATCATAATTTTCTTGCTGGTTTAGATCATAAGGTTCTGCTGCTACGAAGGTCAAGTCATGTAGGAATTGATTCAATCCTTGAACGACTAAGAAATTATCTTCTAACGCAACCCCTACCCGTAAACGATTCGAATAACGGATTTGATCATAAAACGGCAGCAGGGCGTGGGTATACATCGTTGCCATCTGCTCTTGGTTTTCATCATTGATATAGTCCACCGCTGATTCTTCGCGATAGTTCGTTAAGAATTCATCGATTTTTTGCTGCAGCTGCTCTTCAGCAGACCCGCGATTGATCGAGGGTGTCAGCAAGCGATAGATATTTGGAAACGGCTGACGGAAAACGTAGTTGCCGAAAGTCACATTGATTAAATTACCCACGACCAATGGCTCGTCTAACAGGCCAGGTTGTGAAGCAAAGAAGGTTGCTTTCATCTCTGCTAACAAGTCTGCGACTAACGGATAAACTGGGTTTTGTTTGCTTGAAAAGAATTGCAAGGTTTGTTGCAAAGCTTCTTCTTCAGGACTCAAGTAGAATGGGAAGATTTGCGCCATCAAATAAATAAACCCTGATTCGCCTTTTAATTGTTTGTCTGTCATTGAAACTTCAGGATCAACGACTTGTGTCAAACGCTCAAAATCGAAATATGGATTATTTTTCATCAGGAAATTGTACCGCTTGTCGTATTTGGCAAAATTCCCTTTTTTGATTCGTAAAAGAATCAAGGCGGCGAAATACTTCAACTCTAATCGGCCAAGATAAGAATGAGTCATTGGGAAATACTCCGTGAATCGATCCACCATTTTTTCTGTCTCACTCTCAGCGATCGCAAATGGCCATTCTATTCCACGAGTACCTAACCAAATGATATTGAATAGGGAGAGCCGCACAAGACGCTCATCGCCCACTAAGTTTGATTCAGTGTACGTAAAGCGAAGCTGAAATTGCTTCAAATGTTTTTTTAGATGTTCAAATTTGCGAGACACCGTTGAACGACTGACATCGTATTTTGCACAAAAATCCGTGATCGTAGGATTGTCTTCATTCAGCATGTAAAGAACATATAAGAACGGAACGCTTTTATTCAATAAATAGAAGCGGTATTCATCGATCGTTACCGCGATATTCTGAGGCTGTAATTTACCGCCACGACCGAGTATCGACATATGATCCGGAGTTAACTCAGTTAGATCTTGGTCGATCTCAGTCAACTCTATAAAAGCTTGTTGGTAGCTTAACTCCATTTCCTTTGCCAATTGTGCGATTGGGTGGCTAGGGTTTTGCAGAGTCAGCATACGCCGGAATATTTTAAATTTAATTAATGTTTGCGGGTCCATCATAAGTTCTTCATAAAACATAGGTATCCTCCTTTGTGGCTCTATTGTATCTTTTTTTTACGAAACTGTCAGTCTTTTTAATCAAAAAAATAGCCTACCCTTTAAAAAAAGGTAGGTTATTTTCATCTTTTTAACTAATTTAGGCTGAAACAGGGTCTTTTTTGAACCACGACCATAGCAAACCGATCAAAAATCCGATCGCAGCTGGTACGACCCACCCCATCCCGATTTGGAAAAAGGGCAGATAATCTGACGCAAAAGACAAGATTCCTTGCACGAAAGCGTTGTTGGTAATCACTGCAGGACTTGCATTTAAGCCGTCGATGATTGCAGCGATCAACGTGAAGTATGTCGTCATTCGATAGACACTGGCACGATGGTTAAATAATGGACTGATGATCGCCAACAAAATCAAAGTGATCGCCAGTGGATAGATAAACATCAAGACTGGAATAGAAAACTCGATGATATTGGTCAAGCCGACATTAGCGAAGATCGCTGGTAAGATACTTGTCAAAGCGATAAAGAATCCGTAGCTTTGCTTTGGAAACAATCCAGCAAAGGTTTCGGAAAAGGCCGTGATTAAACCAATGGCGGTTTTTAAACAGGCAGAGATGACGATCAATGCCAATAGCAGACTGCCGACAGTGCCAAGGTAATGGTTGGCGATTTGTGCCAAAGCGATCCCACCGTTTTCGCTGATGGGAAACTGGCCTAAACTTTTGGTTCCCATATAAGAAAGTAAGGTATAGATGATCCCCATCAACACGATGCTGACAGAGCCGGAAAGGATCGTGTCTTTTGCGACCGTCGCAGGTTTCTCAACCCCCATATTGCGAATCGTTGAGACGATGATGATCCCGAAGGCTAAAGATGCCAGCGCATCGAGAGTATTGTAGCCGTTGGTGAAACCAGTAAAGAAAGCATCGCTTTGATAGCTAGGATAGATCGGCGCATCGCTGATGGTTCCTAGTGGTTGCCAAAAGGCAAAAAAGAGCAAAACTCCTAGTAAGACCAGAAACAAGGGATTTAGAAACTTCCCTACATAATCTAAGATTTTGCTAGGTTTGCGTGAAAACCACCAGGCAGCTCCAAAAAATAGGGCAGAGAACAACGCCAATAACCAAGTTTGCATGTCTGATGAAACATGGGGAGCGATCCCGATCTCATAAGAAGTAGTAGCCAAACGAGGCAGAGCAAAGAATGGCCCAATCACTAAATAAAGCAAAATCGTAAATATCATTGCATAGCGGCGATTGATCCGAGAAGCTAATTCAAAAACACCGCTGCTTTGGGAAACGCCAATAGCAATGACCCCTAAAAATGGCAAGCCGATCCCTGTAACTAAAAAGCCAAGGTTGGCTAAGCCGACATTCGCGCCAGCTTCTTGTCCCATGTGAACGGGGAAAATCAGATTTCCGGCACCAAAGAAAAGACCGAAAAGCATTGATCCAACATACATATAATCCTTAAACTGTAACTTTTTTTCCATAAATGAAAGCTCCTATAATTCCTTAGTTTTAAAAAAAATAACAAAGTTTCTAACAAATAGCAATGGTTTTTTGTGATTTTTTGATAAATTCTGACAATTCCTCCTCCTGCAATAAAAAAACACTTAGCATTGAATTCTTCCAAGCTTACTGAAAAAGGACGAAAAAGCTCGGAAGAAGACCGCTAAGTGTTTCAAGACAGAAAATTAATTCAACACACGGGAAAGGAATTCTTTGGTGCGTTGCTCTTTTGGATGAATAAAGATATCTTCAGGCGTCCCTTGTTCGGCAATGACACCTTGATCCATAAAGATGACCCGATCAGACACTTCTTTGGCAAAGCCCATTTCGTGGGTAACGATCACCATCGTCAAGCCAGTATGAGCTAACGTATTCATGGTCTTCAACACTTCACCGACCATTTCTGGATCTAGCGCAGAAGTCGGCTCATCAAACAACATGACATCTGGATTCATCGATAAGGCACGGGCAATGGCTACCCGTTGTTTTTGTCCACCTGAAAGCTGGGAAGGCTTGGCATTGGCATATTGAGCCATACCGACTTGCTCCAGATTTTCTTTGGCAGTCGCTTCTGCTTCTTTGCGATCACGTTTCAAAACAGTGACTTGGCCCGTCACGCAGTTTTCTAATACATTCATATTGTTGAATAGGTTAAAGGATTGGAAAACCATTCCTAGATGCGTACGGTATTTCGGCAAGTCATAGCCTTTTTCCAGCACATTTTCACCTAAGTAGATGATTTGCCCACTGGTTGGTTTTTCTAATAAGTTGATGCAGCGAAGAAGTGTAGATTTTCCTGAACCAGAAGAACCGATGATCGTGACAACTTCTCCTTTATTAACAGACAAACTGATGTCTTTTAAGACTTCGTTGTCGCCAAAACTCTTTTTTAAATGGTCAATTTCAATGATTGCTGACATGTTCTTCCTCCTTATTCGTTCGGGTTGATGTCTTCTAATTTGACATACGCACTGGGACCATCCATTTTGCGTTCAACAAAGCGCAAGATCTGGGTGGCACTGATGGTCAAGACTAAGTAGATCACACCGATGATCGCAAATGTTTGGAAGTATTGGAAGTTCGTTCCAGCGGCTGATGTACCTTGGAAGAAGAGGTCTGCAACACTGATAACACTTAAGACGGCAGTATCTTTGATATTGATAATGATCTCATTCCCGGTAGCTGGTAAAATGTTGCGCATCACTTGCGGCAACACGACCTTGATCATGGTTTGCCAATGGGTCATTCCGATGGCTTGAGCTGCTTCAAATTGACCGTCATCTACAGCAAAAATCCCCCCACGAACGATTTCAGACATGTAGGCACCCGTATTGATAGAAACGATCAGCACGGCTGCCAGCGTGCGATTCATGGAGACGCCAAAGGCTAGAGCAGTTCCGTAGAAAATAACCATTGCTTGAACCATCATTGGGGTGCCGCGGAAAACTTCGATATAAATGGTCAGTAAACCATTGACGATGCGTTGGAAGAAACGTCCTACTGGATTTTCTGAAAGCGGCAATGTCCGGAAGATACCGACTAAAAGACCGATGATCAATCCGATGATCGTTGAAAGGATCGCGATGAATAAGGTCAAGCCAGCGCCTCGTAAAAAGAGCATGCCGTAATCATCAATGATTTTTTTAAAATCAGCGACCAGACCTTGATCCGCTGTTTCTCCGCTGGCATCTGCAGGTTGATCTAAGACTGCTTGATCCATCAGGGAAACCCGTTCTTCTTCAGAAATTCCTGCAAGAATCTCATTGACTTTTTCAACATCGGGATCGCCTTTGCGCATTCCGACTGCTACTTGGACGTCTTCTGGGTTGGTTTCAAAACCGGCGCCTTCATCGAACTCGACCATCTTCAAATCAGGATTTGCACCGACGGCAGTGACGCCTTCTGGACGTTCGCTGACGTAGCCGTCAATGATACCCGAAGCTAAAGCAACGCGCATGGAGGAGAAGTCCCGCATGGCTTGTTCTTTTTGGACCTCAGGGATTTGATCTATGACCGTATAATGGAAAGTATTCAGCTGGGCAGTGATTTTTGCCCCCGAAAGATCAGCGAGGCTTTTGGCATCGGCGAACTCGCCATCTTTACGAACCACTACCACCAAATCTGATTCATAGTAAGGATCGGTAAAATCAATTTGCTCGCGACGTTCGGCAGTTGGTGACATACCAGCGATCACAGCATCGATAGTCCCCGCTTGCAAAGCTGGCGGCAAACCGTCCCATTGAGTTTTGACGATCACTAATTCTTTGCCTAAGCCTTCAGCGATTCGTTTGGCGATCTGGACATCGTAACCGCCGGCAAACGCCGAGCCTTCTTCCCCAGAAATCGGCACGGCACCATTGGCGTCCGTCGTTTGCGTCCAGTTAAATGGGGCATAGCCTGCCTCCATACCGACACGGAATTGTTCCGCAGGTGTTTGGTCATCCGCTTGCACGGTTAGGGGCAGCTGAATGAGGGTTAGACAGAGGGCGAAGACTGCCCAGATCCAATTATTTTTTTTCATTTTTTCTCTTTCCTTTCACGAGTTGGACAAGCAGGTAAGGATGAAAAAGCAAAAAAACAGCCGTACTCCATGATTGGAAAACGGCTGTTGACAGGTCATCGTCGACAAACCTTTCACAAAACATAGCGCAACTTAGACAAGCTAAGACAGTCCGCAAATTGTTCATTTGCGGCCCAACAAAATCGATGCAAGCAAAACCGACCTTGTTTCGGCGATGTTCCCTAGCTCTGCTGTAAACGTGTTGCTTCACTCAGCAGGATTAATGAACCTCGCGACCTCTACCTAAATGTTAAAGGGTACTCGTATTTAATTTGATTCTTCTCAGAGTTTAGAAGAAAAGCACCCAAATGTCAATTCTTTTTAACAAAAAAACGACCATTTCCCTATTTTTATCAAAGAGAAAGCGGATCGTTTTTACGAGTGTCTATTGGAACCCTTAAGCGACTTTCGCTTTTGGTTCACGGCCTAAAACAGCTTGGATGACTGTCAAAGCAAGCAATAAGCCAAGTGCTAGATAGATGAGGCTTGAGTATTGTGTAACGCCCCAATCTTGTCCGAAGGTACGGTAAACCACAAGGACGATGGCTTGAATGATTGCTGTGATGACATTTAAAAAGCCGAATGCCCATAAATTGCCATTTTCTTTACGTGCTAAATAGAAGATAGAGAAATATAAGCTGACTGCCAACCAACCGAAACTGATAATGATCATTGCCCAATAAATAATAGCTGCTACCAATGTATTTCACCTCACTTTGATTCGTGACTAGTTTACCACGTTTTTTGTTCCTTGTCATGAAGGAATCTCTTTCTTTGTGAGGCAAAAAACAAAGAGCAAGAGCAGTAATGAAAAGATCATCTACTACATTTGCTATTGGTGGGTTTACTGAAAAGAGACGATTTTTCTAGATCGGTTCATTTTCAGCTGTGTATAATAGAAATAAACTGTTTTTTGCAGAAAACTACGAGTTAAGAATCAATTAATAATTAGTTAATAGCTGATTTAGATCTGCTTGCTAGAATGAGCACAGAAGCAAGCAAGGAGGAAGTAAAAATGGAAAATGTTCTTAAAATCAAAGGATTAAACAAACGTTACGGCAAACAGCAGGCGTTACATGATGTCGATCTAACGATCGCTAAGGGAGATATTTATGGATTGGTGGGGAGAAATGGTGCTGGGAAGACGACCCTATTAAAAGCGATCGTTCAGTTGATCCAACCAACTAGTGGCAGTCTGCAGTTGTTTGATGTTGAAGGCGGCAAAGTATACACTCAGATGCTGAAACGGGTCGGTAATGTGATTGAGACCCCAGTTGCTTACGACCAATTGACCGCAGAGCAAAATTTGAACTATTATTGCAAAATCAGCGGGGTGGTGGAACCTGAGGCGGTCAGTAAAGCATTGGCGTTTGTCGGATTGACCAATGTTGGCCACAAGAAATACCGTGATTTTTCTTTGGGTATGAAACAAAAGCTAGGCTTAGCCATCGCTTTATTGAACCAACCGGATTTTCTAATACTAGATGAGCCGATCAATGGCCTGGATCCTGTAGCGATCGTTGAGTTTCGGGAGCTGCTTTTACGATTGAATCAAGAACGCGGCATGACGATTTTGATTTCCAGTCATATTTTAGAAGAGTTGTACTTAGTGGCTACACGTTTTGGGGTCATTAGTGAGGGGCGTCTGATCAAAGAGATGACCAAACACGAATTCGATCTGATGGCGAAACGGTTTATTCAATTAGAAGTGGATGATGTAGCCACAGCTAGCCGCTTGCTAGAGAGTCAGCTGATTTCCGAATATAAAGTCGTCAGTGACCACAAAATTCATATTTATCAAGAGAATGTGTTGATTCGTGACCTGGTCCGTCAGCTGGTTTATGAAGGGATCGCTATCGACCGGATTTCTTTTGAAGGGGAAAATCTAGAGTCGTATTTCAAAGAGTTAGTAACAAGTGAAGGGGGAAATTAAGATGTTGAATTTTATTCGAGCCGATTTGTATCGTTTATCAAGAAGTAAAAGTTTTTGGATCACAGAAGGAATTATTTTATTGTTGGTGATTTTATCCGTTGTTTCCAATGGTAGTGTAGGGGTCACTCTTGGGGATAGTACGCAAACAGCAGGCAGCCTTACGGAAATGACTGGCTTTCTGGCGATCCAGACCAGTTTGTCTTCCATGTTGCTGTATTACTCCTTGCCATTGGTGATGCAGGTCTTAGGCAGTGAGTACACGAAAGGGACCATGAAGAATATCATTACCGTTGGTGTCTCCAAACCCGCTTATCTTTTTGGGAAATTCTTGGTTTATACATTGGTGCTGGTCTTACAGATCGTCGCGATTTGTTTGGTGAGCTTTGTAGCGGGAACGGTTATTGGGGGGATTGGTTATAATGACCTTTCACAGATAGAAAACTTGTTGTATTATTTCGTTAGTTTTGTACTGATTTTATTAGCGACTTCCTCTTTTGCAGTGCTAGTTTTGTATTTGACCAAAAATACAGCGGTCAGCGTGTTGGCGACGATTTTTATTCCGATGGCCTTTGCGATTGCCCGAATCTCTTTACCCAACTGGAAGTTTTTACAATACTTGGACTTTCAAGGCGGGTTAGAGATGGTGACCATGACTACTTTCCAAACATGGGAAACAGTCCAACCCATTTTTCTTGGGAGCCTGATCAGTTTATTGCTTTGCCTCTTGGCTGCGCATCTGGTGTTTAAGAGACAAGAATTGTAAGAGCAGAAAAACGCCCAACCGTATCGACTAGTGAAGGTCGAGCGATTGGGTGTTTTTTGTGTATAGCCATGAGTTAGTGGGGTTCAACGGACTGCTGCCAAAAAAGGGTCAAACGAAACGTCTCTTCGGTTGTATCCAATTGGATCTTGCCGTCTAATGCATTAGTCAATGCCGCGATGATATACAGACCAAGTCCGGCTTGCTGTTTATGCCGTGAAAGGTCTTCGGTATAAAAGCGGTGGGTCAATTTTTCTGGGTGCTGGATCGGTGATCTCAGCTGATTTTCCTGTTGGAAAACGATGCGACCTCCTTGCTGATTCAAGCGGATCGTCCCCGTTTCACTGCCATGTTCCAGCTGGTTACCAAGGACATTTTGGAAAATTCGTTGCCAGCTTTTTTTATCTGAAATGATCATGATGTTGGGTTGGATCGCAACCGTCAGTGATAAATGGTTTTCCTCAAAAGAAGGATAAAGCTGGAGCAGTTCTTCTTCCAATAAACGAGACAGATTGAATTCTTCCAAAGTCAAAGCGAGCTGATTGTCTTTGAGACGCTGATAGGTCAACAACTGTTCCAGATGATTTTCGACTTTTTCTAGGTTGCTGCTGACTTTATCCAACAGCTGTAGCTGTTGCGGGGTGAGGGTCGCATCGGCTTGCAGCAGTTGTGTGTAGCCGCTGGCGACCGTCAAAGGTGTGCGTAAGTCGTGAGAGATATTTTGAATGGCTTGTTCCAACTGCTGGTTTTCTTGCAGCATTTGATAGTGTTGCTGCTTATTTTTTCTAAGTATCTGATTGTTTAACAAGGCGATCGCTTTTAAAGCGGGGACGCGGGTCTGTAAATGGATCTCTTGATTTGTTTCGATTTCGCTGATTCTTGTTAATTGCTGGTGGTACTTTTTTAGATCATATAGTAAGAAAAACCAATAGCCCAACAATAACACAACGATCAGAGCGGCGAAAAACTGAAGTATATGCATGAGGTTCCTCCTTTTTAAGCTAGCTTGACGCCGATGCCCCAGACAGTATCGATATACGCTTCATCTGGATCGAGTGTTTTGATTTTGCTGCGTAAATGGCTGATATGGACATTGATCGTGTTTTCTTCACCGTAGTAAGGTTCTTGCCAAACAGCTTCATAGAGCATTTCTTTGGTATAAACTTTTTTGGGGTTCGCTAAGAGCAGGGAAAAAATCTCAAACTCCTTTTTCTTTAACTGAACCGTTGCCTCTCCTCGTTGCAGCTGAAACGAGTCAGGCAACAGTTGAATGTTTTTATACGAGTGGCTGCTGGCAACTGGAGGGGGTTGTTTATTTGTTCGCAATTGAACAATGATACGTGCCTTTAATTCTTCGACATTGAAGGGTTTGGTCAAGTAATCATTGGCCCCCGCCAGCAAAAGGGTGGAAACATCAGCTGGTTCATCTAAGGCAGTCAAGATAATGACGGGGACCGTGGAGGTTTGGCGAATCTCTTGCAAGACTTGTGTCCCATCTTTACCGGGGAGCATTCGATCTAGCAAAATCAAGTCGAAAGCATCTTGCTGAAAAAGCAGCAGACCTTCCGTGCCTGAATAGGCTTGCTGGACGGTATAGTCAGCTGCTAAAATAGTAGCCAACATTTCGCTGATCTCATTGTTGTCTTCGATAATCAAAATTTTCATTTGGTTTTCCCATTCTTCTTGTATTTATTGCATTTATTATAAGCAATTCCGCAAGAAAAAGCATTAGTTGCTTTTAAAAAAGAAAATGGCTGATTTTTCGCAAAAACGGTTCTTTTTCGGTTAGAATAAGAGAAAAGCCATAAAGGAAGTTAGAACGATGAAGGTATCTATTGAGCAAGCAATCGCAACGGTCACCGCCGCATCATCCGTGACCTTTTTGACGGGTGCCGGTGTTTCAACCCCATCGGGCATTCCTGATTACCGTTCCTTAAAAGGGGTCTATCAAGGACTGGCCCAGCCAGAGTATTTGTTAAGCCATGACTGTTTAGAAAACGAACCGGAAACATTTTATCAGTTCGTCAAGCACCTCTACCATCCTCAGGCCCAGCCGAACATCATTCATCAAAAAATGGCTGCGCTGCAAACGAAAAAAACAGTTTCGGTCGTTTCACAAAACATCGATGGACTGCATGAAAAAGCGGGGAGTCACCAAAGAATCGATTTTCACGGCTCCTTGTACAACTGTTATTGCCGAAAATGCGGTAATCCGGTACCTTGGCAAGCGTATTTGCAGGATTGGCACCATGCAGGATGTGACGGTCAGATTCGGCCGGCGATCGTGCTTTATGGGGAAGGATTTACGGATGAAACCATTGAAGGAGCCATTCAGGCCGTTGCTCAAGCCGACCTGACGGTGGTCGTGGGGACTTCGCTGCAAGTCTATCCTTTTACAGGGCTAGTCGATTACAGCCAGCAGGTGTTGGTCATCAATAAGGAACCATTGGCGATCCCGAATGAATATGGCATGTTGACCGCAGCAGCCGAAACGTTTTTCCAGAAAATTGAATGAAGGAGTTTATGATATGACACAACGTACCGAAAAAGAGAAAATGATTGCTGGCGAATTGTACTTTTCCCCAGATCCAGAATTGGTGGCAGACCGGAAATATGCCCGTGAACAAATGAACCTGATCAACCAAGAAACTGATACAAAAATCAAAGAGCAGTTACTAAAAGAAACTTTCGGCTCTGTGACTGGTCGAATCTATATCGAACCGAATGTCCGCTTTGATTATGGCTACAATATTTCTGTCGGCAAAAACTTCTATGCTAACTACGACTGTGTGCTATTAGATGTTTGTCCAATTACCTTTGGTGACAACTGTATGCTGGCACCCAATGTTCGGTTGTTTACGGCGACTCATCCATTGCATCCGGTCAAACGAAATAGCGGCTTAGAATTAGGGGCACCGATCGTGATTGGCGATAACGCGTGGATCGGTGGCGCGGCCACGATTTTGCCGGGGGTGCGCTTAGGTAACAATGTCGTGGTGGGGGCTGGCAGTGTCGTTACCAAATCATTCCCAGACAATGTTGTGCTGGCGGGAAATCCGGCACGGGTCATCAAGACGATCGACTTGGAAGAAGAAAACAACCAGCAAGATCCTTTGGCTGTTCAGCGAGCGGCGATCGATGACATTGATTGGCAGCTCACGCATCTTTTAGAAAAACGCATGAGTACAGTTAATGAAATCGTGCAATTGAAGAAAAGTAGTCAGTTGCCGGTTTTAGATGAAAATCGTGAAGAGAAAGTGCTGGAAAATATTCGGCAGGCGATTTCAAATCAAGCCTATGAGGAAACGATTTTAGCCATGTTTCAATCAATTATGAAACACTCAAAAACCTATCAAGAGAATCAATTGGAGGAATGAGTATGGATGGAGCAACACGTCGAGAAACGATTTTAGCGGCATTGAAGCAAGCGGACAAAGCGATCAGTGCCAGCAAACTGGCAGAATCACTAGGAGTCAGTCGCCAAATCATCGTTGGGGACATTGCCTTGCTGCGAGCAGCCGGTGAAGCGATCGCGGCCACTGCTCGCGGCTATCGACTGCAAGCACTGTTGAATGAGGCGGGGCATGTCAGCAAGCTAGCGGTGCAGCATCGGCCTGAACAAACCGAAGAAGAATTGCGGATTTTTGTCGCTTGTGGCGTGGAAGTGGTCGATGTCATCGTTGAACATGAAATCTATGGAGAGATCACTGGCAATTTGCAGATTCAAACAGACCAAGACGTGACTGATTTCATCAACAAAACCAAACATGCAGAAGCCCGCTTGCTCTCAGATTTAACCAATGGGGTACACTTGCATACGTTGCGTTACACCGATCCTGCGGCTCTGGAAAAAGCCAAACAACAGTTAGCAGAAAAAGGCATGCTCTATCAAAATTGAGGCGTAAACCATTCTGGCAAGGACGCTATCGGCAGTCTTGGGGAACACTTAGATGAAAAAATTGTGATTTTTTGTTGACAAGGCGTTCATTTTCCAGTAAAGTACAACTCAACAAGAATAATGAATCTGTTGAGAAGGAAAGTAACCGCGGATACTTTAAAGAGAGACTCTGGTTGGTGGAAAGAGTCAAGTCAGAAGCGATGAAAAATGGCCTTGGAGGATTGATTGTCGATAAGTAGGCAATCACGGATGCGCACTACCGTTACAAAGTGCACCAATCTCTAGCACGGCTAGACGTTGGGTTGAGGGAAGGGAAACCTTCTAAACAAAAGGTGGTAACACGAGTATTCGTCCTTTTACTAGCAAACGCTGGTAAAAGGACTTTTTTTATACACAAAAATCAAATAGCACCACACACGAAGAATTGGTAAGTACAAAAGCACGTTTTTTCAACAGAGAGCTTCGGTAGCTGAAAAGAAGCATCAAACGACTTTTAGAAAATGGCCAAGGAGTGATTCGTTCCGAGCAGTAGTTTGCAAGGCGACGACGGTAGCGACCGTTATCTGGCTAGAGTATGATCGTACTCGAAAAGGAGCTGTATGCGAGTACAGCTTAAACTGAGGTGGTAACACGCAAAAAGGCGTCCTCAAACAAGTCACAGGTGACTTGTTTGAGGATGCCTTTTTTTTATTGAAAAAGACAAGAACTAGGGGGAAGACGATGATTTCATTAAAAGATATATCAGTAACATTCAATCAATCAAAGAAACCCGCGATCCAAGCGGTCAAAAACGTATCGATCGAGATCGACAAAGGGGACGTGTACGGCATCGTGGGTTACTCAGGCGCCGGGAAAAGTACACTCGTCCGTGTGATCAACTTATTGCAGCGCCCAAGCAGCGGCAGCGTCGTCGTCAACGGCACGGAGCTGACCACACTTTCTGCGAAAGACCTGCGAGAAAAACGGAAAACGATCGGAATGATCTTTCAGCACTTCAACTTGATGGACAGCCGCAATGTTTTTGATAACGTGGATTTTTCCTTGAAATATGGGGGACGGTCCAAACAGGAACGTCATCAAAAAGTAACCGAGCTGCTGGCGCTTGTTGGATTGGAAGAAAAAGCCCAAGCGTTTCCTAGCCAACTATCTGGAGGACAAAAACAGCGGGTCGCCATTGCCAGAGCTTTGGCAAATGATCCAGAGATCTTGCTGTGTGATGAGGCAACTAGCGCCCTTGATCCGAAAACGACCTTACAGATATTGGCTTTGTTGAAAAAATTAAATCGGACTCTCGGTTTGACCATCGTGATCATTACCCATGAAATGCAAGTTGTCAAAGAAATCTGCAACAAAGTGGCAGTGATGGAAGACGGTGAAGTTATTGAGCAAGGTTCGAGCGTTCAGATTTTTAGCCAACCAGAAAAACCATTGACCAAAGATTTCATCCGAACGGCGACGCACATCGACCAAGCCTTAGAAACGATCCTCGGCAGTTCGAAGTTTTCTTCCTTGGCACCGAATGAATGGCTGGTGGAGCTGTCCTACGTGGGGGATCAAACCAATGAACCACTGATCGCCCAATTGTACAGTCGCTACAAAGTGACCACCAATATTCTTTACGGTAACGTGGAGATCTTGCAAGAAGTGCCGATCGGCAGCTTGGTCGTTAGCTTATCCGGAGAGTACCAACAGCGCAAACATGCCTTAGAATATTTGAAGTCTCAAGGAGTGTACACCAATATTTTAAAAGAAAATCATGCAGAACCATTAAACAATGTGATTAAAGGAGGATTTTAGATGGCTGCCTTATTAGAAAGATATTTTCCCAATGTTGTTGCGATCCAAGATGAATTTGTCGCAGCAACGATCCAAACCTTATATATGGTTTTTTGGACCTCTTTGATTGCGGGCATCTTAGGTATCTTGTTAGGGATCGTCCTAGTAGTGACGCGACCGAACGGGATTTTAGAAAATCGACCGCTCTTTGAATTTCTCGATAAAGTCATCAATGTGGTCCGCTCGATCCCTTTCATTATCTTATTGACGTTACTAGGAACCTTTACCCGATTTCTTGTGGGAACGACGATCGGCGAAACAGCAGCATTGGTTCCTCTGATTGCTGGGATCATTCCTTTCTTTGCTCGGCAGATCGAGATTGCCTTGCTAGAAGTTGACCCCGGTGTCGTGGAAGCAGCCGAAGCGATGGGCACCAGTCCTTTCGGCATCATTTTTCGGGTCTATTTGCCAGAAGGCGTGGCGGGAATCATTCGGGTCTCTGCATTGACCGTGATCAATGTGATCGGATTGACCGCCATGGCAGGAGCAGTTGGCGCTGGCGGTTTAGGTAACTTAGCCATCACCCGCGGGTACAACCGATTCCAGACCGATGTCACGATCATGGCGACCTTGATCATCTTAGTATTCGTTTTTATCAGTCAATTTGTCAGCAACCTACTCATTAAACGAGTATCTCACTGACCACCACTTACGTACAAATAAAAAAACAAGCAAGTCTATGGAGGAAGAAAAAATGAAAAAAATCGTACAATCAATCGTCTTAGGGGCAGCATTATTATTTATTACCGGATGCGGAAACAATGGCAGTGCCGCAGCCACTGATCAAGAAGAAGTCACTGTGAAATTAGGAGTGATTGGCGCGGACACCGATGTCTGGGATGATGTCAAAGATCGTTTAAAAGATGAAGGCATCAATTTAGAATATGTCCAATTCTCTGATTACAATCAACCCAACGCAGCATTAGCTGATGGTTCCATTGACCTCAATTCATTCCAACACCAATTTTTCTTGGACAATTATAATAAAGAATTTGGTACCGATCTCGTATCGATCGGCAATACAGTCAACGCGCCATTAGGCATTTATTCCGACAAAGTGACGGATGTCAACGACTTGGCTGAAGGAGCTAAAGTTGCGATCCCGAATGATGTGACCAATGGTGGTCGGGCATTGCTCTTGTTACAATCAGCTGGATTGATCAAAGTGGATGAAGCAGCCGGACAAACACCAACGGTCGCGGATATTACTGAAAACCGTTTGAATTTAGAAATTTCGGAACTTGATGCAGCGCAAACAGCCCGGGCACTTTCCGATGTCGATGTTTCTGTTATCAATAGCGGCATGGCGGTAGATGCAGGATTTGTGCCTACCGAAGATGCAATCTTTTTAGAGCCTGTTGATGAAACGGCCCGTCCTTACGTCAACATCATTGCCGCCCGTAAAGAAGATGAAGACAATGAAGTTTACCAAAAAGTGGTTGCTGCTTACCAAACAGAGGATACGAAAAAAGTCATCGAGGAAACGTCAAAAGGATCAAGTGTTCCTGCTTGGGAAACCTTTGGAGCAAAATAAGTGCTATGTAATTTGATAAAAACACTGAAAAAAACCATGTAAGAAAAAGGAGAGATTTGATTATGACAACAGCAACTATTACAAAAGCAACGATTAAACCATTTATCCAAGAGCGTTTAGCCGCTTATCAAGCCTTGGCATTAGATATCCATAATCACCCAGAAGTCAGCAACTATGAGTTTTACTCAGCCGATGCCCTGATCGCCCAATTAGAAAAAGAAGGCTTTGCTGTTAAAAAGGATGTCGCAGGACATCGTACCGGCTTTGATGCCCGCTATGTCAGTGGAAAACCGGGCCCAACGATTGCCTTTTTAGCTGAGTACGATGCGTTACCAGGGATCGGTCATGCTTGTGGGCACAATCTCTTCGGGACTTATTCCGTCTTAGCAGCCAGTGCCCTGCAACCTTTCATCGATGAGCTAGGCGGGGAGATTCGAGTCTATGGGACGCCAGGAGAAGAAGGTGGGGAAAATGGTTCCGCTAAAGGCAGTTTTGTCCGTGAAGGGTTCTTCAATGATGTCGATGCCGCTCTTTGTGTCCATCCAGCCCATCGCTATGGCAAAACGACAGCGTCATTAGCCAATGATCCAGTGGATATCAAGTTCTATGGTCGAGCTTCCCATGCGGCAGCTGCACCAGAAAAAGGCATCAACGCGTTAGAAGCATTGCTGCAAGTCTTTAACGGGATCAATGGATTGCGTCTGCACTTACCAAAAGACGTCAATATTCATGGTGTGATCACCGATGGTGGCGTGGCAGCCAATGTCGTGCCAGAATATGCAGCCGGTCGTTTTTATTTACGAGCAGCCAATCGAGCGACCTTGAACGAAGTCTACGAGAAAGTCGAAAACATCGTCAAAGGAGCCGCTTTAGCCACGGGAGCGACCTATGAATTCGGCTTGTTCCAAAACTCCGTCGATGATGTGATCGTGACACCAAGTTTTGATGAGATTTTCTTTGCCCATGCCCAAGAAGCGGGCGTACCTGCCGATGAGATCGATACGGAAGCCAAAACAAGTCTTGGTTCTTCTGATGTCGGCAATGTCAGTCAAGTGATCCCGACGATCCAACCCACCGTTTCGATTTCAGATGACTACATTGCGGGTCATTCGGAAGAATTCAAAGCCGCTGCCAAGAGTGAAAAAGGCTTGCAGTCGATCGCTATCGCGGCTGAACTTTTAGCGCTGACCGCGTTAGATCTTTTTGAACAACCGGCGTTATTAGAAAAAATCAAAGCCGATCATCAAGAAAGCCTAGCAAAAGGCAATTAACGCCAAAACCGTGAAGGAAGATATCCAGAGGATACTCAATAATATAGAAGAAAAAAAAGTCTCTGCCGCAAAATGTCGGTAGAGACTTTTTAGTTAGTCGATGACTAAAATGCCTTCTTTCAATGAAAAAGGATTTTGTTGATTGATATGATCGTAGAACATGACCCCGTTCAAATGATCGATCTCATGCTGAACGACGATCGCAGGATAGTTCTTTAAACGAACTTTTTTCTTTTTGCCGTTGATGTCGTAATAGCTGATCGTGATCCGGGCATGGCGTACCACGTAGCCAGGGACTTCACGGTCCACGGACAGGCAGCCCTCGCCTTCACCCAAACAAGCTTCTTGCACGGAATGACTTAGAATTTTAGGATTGTAAAGAACATCTTTAAAATCAGGTTCTGCTTTTTCTGGGTCGCTGCTAGGGACGAGGACCGCTGTGATTCGTTTTGAAATATCTAATTGAGGAGCTGCTAGACCAACACCACCTCTTAATTCGAGTTCTTCTGCCTTGACTGGGTCTTGGCTGTTTTCTAAAAAGGTCATCATTTCTTTTCCTAGTGCGATATCTTCTTCGCTCAAAGGAAATGGTACTTCTTTTGCTACTTCACGCAAGGTTGGATTGCCTTCGCGAATAATATCATCCATTGTAATCATTGATGATGTGATTCCTCCTACTATGTAAAAATGACGAAAGCAAGTTTCGTTCCTAATAAAGTGTACCACAAGTGCAGAAAGAAGGGCATAAGAAAGTTTAAACGGTAAAGCTTTCTTATTAAATGAAACGATATTTCTATATTGATGGTTTAATTATGAAATATAGTTGCGAACAGGAAGAGAATCAGTTATAATGCTTTTATAGAAAACGGTATCACGATAGTGACTCACCAAGGAGGCAAAGAGATGTTCGGCTTTTCTGTATTTATGAACGAAGACTTGACGGCAGCAGAACTTGAGCAGATGACTGCGATGGTATCAGGCTTTAAAGGGATTTTCACCTCCATGCACATACCAGAAGACGATCGCAGTACCTATCGGCAGCGTCTGACGGACTTGGGAGGTTTCGCAAAAGACCATCAGCTGTCTTTAATGGTAGATATTTCTGGAAACGCCTTAGCAGAAGCGGGCTTTTCCATCGACAATCTGGGGGAACTAAGGGAGATCGGTGTCACTGGTTTACGAATGGACTATGCCATCGACAATCAACAAATCGCTGCTTTTTCAAAAGAAATGACCATCAGTTTGAATGCCAGTACATTAACGGAAAAAGACATTCGAGAGCTGCAGGCGTATGGAGCCGATTTTACTCGTTTGGAAGCTTGGCACAATTATTACCCCCGGCCAGAAACAGGACTAGATGCTGACTGGTTTCAGGAGAAGAACCGCTGGTTGAAAGCACAAGGCTTTTTCGTCCAAGCCTTTGTTCCAGGAGATGCCAAGAAACGCGGACCGTTATTTCAAGGATTACCCACACTGGAAAGACACCGCAACTGGTCGCCTTTTGCCGCAGCAATCGACTTGTTGGCTACTGGCTCAGTTGATGCTGTTTACATTGGCGATGGCATGGTTTCTGCAAAAAGTGCGCAGCAGTTTGCGACGTATCTGCAAGAAGCGCGGATCGTTTTGCGGGTCAAAGATCTTGGTTCTACTTACTTTGAACACGTACTAGGGGATCACCAGAATCGTTACGATGAAGCTCGAGATGTCTTGCGTAGCACCGATGCCCGTTTCAATGCCATTCCAGAAGTCAAACCTGAACTTAGTCAAGAGCGGCCAATGGGTGCTGTGACGATCGATAACCAAGAGTACTTGCGTTATATGGGAGAGATTCAAGTGTGCAAACGACCATTGCCTGCAGACCCCAAAGTCAACCTCGCCGCTCAGGTGATACCAGCCGATCTGCCTTTGATCCAACAAATCAAAGCAGGGATGCGATTTAAATTAGAAAGAGATGATTCCAATGAATAAAATCAATTTAGACAAATTAACGACTGAACGACGCAATAGCGAAACGAGCAATTTAGATGAAATGACGATTTTAGAAGCGTGCCAAAAAATGAACCAAGAAGATCAAAAAGTTGCCTATGCAGTGGAAAAAGAAATTCCTAGTATTGAAAAAGTGATTGAACAAACTATCGCTGCTTTTAAAAAAGGCGGACGCTTGATTTATCTTGGCGCTGGGACAAGTGGTCGATTAGGCGTCTTGGATGCGGCCGAATGTGTCCCAACCTTTGGGGTATCACCTGAGATGGTGGTTGGTCTGATCGCCGGTGGTGAAGAAGCGATGACGGTCGCTGTCGAAGGAGCAGAAGACTCCTTAACGCTAGGGAAACAAGACCTTGTCGATCTGAAGTTGAACCCAAATGACATGGTGATCGGGATCGCTGCCAGTGGTAGAACGCCTTACGTGATTGGGGCTCTTGATTACGCCAATGAGCTTGGTGCCACAACGGCTACGATCGCTTGTAACAAAGATGCGGAGATCTCTCAACATGCCAGCTTTCCAATTGAAGTCGATTGTGGCCCAGAGTTTCTGACGGGTTCGACTCGTTTGAAATCAGGAACTGCCCAAAAATTGATTTTGAATATGATCTCGACGTTATCGATGGTAGGGATCGGTAAAGTCTACAATAATTTGATGGTCGACGTGAAAGCGACCAACGAAAAATTGGTGGAACGCTCAAAACGGATCATCATGCAGGCAACTGAAGCTGATTATGAAACAGCCGCTGCAGCATTTGAAGAAGCAGATCAGAATGTCAAATTGGCGATCGTGATGCTGTTGACGGATAGCACGAAAGACGAAGCACAAGCAAAACTTGCCACGGCACAAGAGTTTGTCAAAACGGCGTTAGGAGGAGAAAAGTAATGGCAAAAGAAACACTGACGGTAGAAGAGTTAGCGGAGAAGATTTTTCAAGAAGCCGGCGGAATGGACAACGTAGAAACAGTCAATCACTGTATGACTCGCGTACGAATGACCGTCCGCGACCACGACAAGGTCGATCAACAAGGGTTAAAAGAGATTCCCGGCGTGATGGGTGTCGTCAATGACGAGCAGCTGCAAGTCATTATCGGACCAGGGAAAGTCAACAAAGTAGCCAACGCAATGGTGGCAAAAGCCGGTGTTGATTTAGGGCAAGAGATCCCGCAGCAAAAATCAGGCAAAGAGGCGTTATCAGAAAAAACGGCAGAGATGAAAGCAGCCCAAAAAGCCAAACAAAAATCATCACCATTGAAGTCGCTGCTGAAAGACATTTCAAATATCTTTGTTCCAATGATTCCAGCCTTCGTTGGTGCAGGACTCGTTGCAGGGATCGCCTCCGTTCTGACCAACATGATCACTGCTGGAAATTTAGATGGAGACACTTGGAATTATTATGTCATGATTTTAAACGTCCTAAGAAATGGGATGTTCACCTATTTAGCAATCTTTACTGGGGTCAATGCTGCGCAGGTCTTTAAAGCCAATCCAACCCTTGGTGGAGTGATCGGTTCGATCATCTTGCTGACCGGTATGAACCCAGAAGCCCCGATCCAAAACTTGTTCACCGGCGAAGCTTTAGCTGCCAACCAAGGAGGGATCATCGGTGTGATCTTCGCTGTATGGCTTTTGGCGAAATTAGAGGCAGTGCTGCATCGAGTGATTCCTGAAGCGATCGATATTATCGTGACTCCGACGTTGTGTTTGTTGATCATCGGTTTGACGGAGATTTTCTTGATCATGCCATTGGCAGGTCTGATCTCTGACAGCTTAGTCGGTTCAATCACTTGGGTCTTGAATGTGGGCGGTGCGTTTTCTGGGTTTGTCTTAGGGGCGGCCTTCCTACCAATGGTCATGTTTGGTTTGCATCAAATTTTAACCCCGATCCACATCCAAATGATCGAAGCAACAGGCAGCACGCAATTATTACCGATTTTAGCCATGGCTGGTGCCGGTCAAGTCGGAGCAGCTTTCGCCTTATGGGTACGACTACGTAAAGACAAAGAGCTTTCTGAAATGATCAAAGGTGCATTGCCAGTTGGGATCTTAGGTATCGGCGAACCATTGATCTACGGAGTGACATTGCCATTAGGTCGACCATTTATCACTGCTTGTATTGGTGGTGGGATCGGTGGTGCGGTCATTGGCGCTTTGACAAATATCGGCGCAACGGCGATTGGACCATCAGGGCTAGCTTTGATTCCATTGATTGCCAACGGCCGTTGGATGGGCTATATTTTCGGCTTGTTAGCAGGCTATGCTGGCGGCTTCGTTGCCACCTACTTCTTTGGGATTCCTAAAGATCGCTTAGAAGCAGTCAAAGGGATTGAGGCAGAGGAGGCAAAACCAGCTGCAACCGTCACTGTGCAACCGCAACCAAAAGAAACGAGTGAAACGGCTGCAAAGGAAACGGCAGCAAATTCATCAGCAACAACGATCGATACACCCTTATACGCAGTAGCAACAGGTACGACAAAATCGATCAGCGCGTCAAGTGATCCGGTATTTTCGCAAAAAATGATGGGCGACGGGTATTTCGTCTTGCCAGACAATGGGGCGATCTTTGCACCAGCAGCAGGAACCGTCACGACGATTTTCCCAACGAAACATGCATTGGGGATCAAGACTGCTAGCGGGCTAGAGATTCTGCTGCACATGGGTGTCGACACCGTCGAATTGCAAGGAGCACCTTTTGAGATCCTGGTGGAGGAAGGCCAAGCGGTGACACCAGCCACCCAAGTTGCCCAAGTCGATTTGGCGCAGCTGACAGCCAAAGGCAAAGCCTCTGAGATGCTCGTTATTATCACCAATATGGACCAAGCAGCCAACGTTGAACTATTACCGATCGCGGAAACAAAAGCGGGTCAAGCAGTGATGCACGTGGCAACGATAAAATAATGATAAAACCTCTATCTGATAAAGATGGAGGTTTTTTTTAAGAAGTTACTAAATTGATTGCGGAAACGAGGCCTTTATGTTACAGTTTCGTTACAAAGGGAGAAATCCCATACGAGGAGGCAATGACGATGAAAAAAATAATTTGGCTCGGACTAATGACGTTGGCATTTTCACCATTGATGGTTCATGCAGATGAAACGGCTACGAGTGGAAGTGACAATCCGGCTGCCGTTAGCGAGACACTTTCATCAGAAGGGCAAACAGACAGTGAGCAGATCCAAAATTCTGCCCAAGAAAGTACAGCGGAAAACCAAGAAACGGATCAATCCGCTACTTCAGAAACTACAGCTGACGAGAATCAAGAGCCGGTCGATTCCGAAGCCGTTATTGCCTCGATCCAAGCAGAGACAGGAACGCAAAACGTCAATGAAATCAATACATTAGCCGATGAACCTAGTTCGTTGCGTAGTGCGTTAACCCAAGGGATCACTGAAGGCAGTGTGACCGCATTTACCCAAGAACAGTTGGACCAGTTGACAGATGAAGAATTGACCAATGGCAATCGCCTAGCGCTACGTTATTCTAGTGATGCGATGGGCTTTGATATTGCTTACTTGGCAAAAATCATCGGTGCCTTGTTTGTCGATCAGACGTTATCCTGGGAAGCCATTGAGCCGCAACTGGCTTTTGATGCGAATAGCTACGCCAGTTTTGCTGACTTGATTCCTGTCGTGGATCAGTTGCAGGAATATTTACGGGGCGTCTATCCAGCAGACGGAGTCTTTTTACATTTGAATCAAGCCGTTTCCAACGAATGGATGATCTCAATTTTGACCAATTTGAATCAGATGGAACAAGAGATGCAAGTTGATCCAGGTGCCTTTGTCCCCGGACGGATCTCTTATATCATTCAAGCGGCAAATGATTCCATGTATCTGCCTACAGGCACGCAAACGAGTACGACTGAAGAAGCGACGGCAACTTCGACGACAGCCCAAGAAACAGCGACAACGACTTCTTCGAAAGAGGCAGACGCAACTGCCGATGGCGAAAAAACATTACCTAAAACCAATGAAGCGCCAAGTTATACCTTATTGATCGCCGGTGTTATCCTGCTGCTGATCGTTTTCTTGATTTTATGGCGCCGAAAGAAAAAATGACCGTTATTTATAATCGGCGGAATGAAAAAATAGCAACCTTCGTTTTCCATCAGGGAAACGAAGGTTTTTTGTTTTCAGAAATTTCACTCGTGATTTCTTTTCAAATAACGCCTTTTATAAAAAGACCAGAATCGATTCCTTCATAAAAAAGTCAAATTTAAATTCTTGCATTCTCTGGTGAGGGGTGTATAATGACACAGTGTCATATGACAACGTGTCATATCGAAAGCTGTGATTTATTTTAAATTAGAAAGGAGTTGCTTGTGATGCCGACCGATACATTTTTTCACTTGCCGCCAGAAAAACAAAAGCGCATCTTAAATGCGGCGAAAAAAGAATTCTCAAGACTGCCGCTGAAAGACGCCTCGATCGCCAACATTATCAAAGATGCCGAGATTCCTCGCGGGAGTTTTTACCAATACTTCGAAAACAAAGAAGATCTTTATTACTATTATTTCCATACGTTGAAAAAAAATAGTCAGCGAGATCTGCTGAAATCGATCCAACATGAAAACGGGGATCTGTTTGCGGGGTTCGAATGGTACTTTTCACGGATGATCGCCGAGGTTTTCAAAGGCAAAAACGCAAACTTTTACCGCAATTTATTTATGAGTATGGATTATCGTTCCTTCCATAAAGTCGTTCCAGAGATGCAGCACAAGATGCATCAAGAACACAAAGCCGATCGGCAGAAGCAACAAGCCATCTTTTTGTCAGAGGTCGACAAAGATTTATTGAAAGTCAAAGACGACCATGAGTTGAAAATGCTGATCCAGCTGCTGATGCATACCGTCTTTTCGACGATTGCCGAAGCCTATCGCCAATCAGCATTTGATCCAGACTATGATCCTGCCGAAGCGATCGCTGATTTCAACAGTAAAGTCCGCTGGTTAAGAGAGGGCGCAAAAAAAGAAAGAGGGGAAACCTATGATTAAGCTGATAAAACGCGTATCCGTCATTTCCATAATCATGGCAGTGGTGTTTATGGTGATCCAAGTCGTTTCTGATTTGTATCTACCGACATTGACTTCCAATATTATCAACAATGGTGTGGCGACAGGGGACATTGATTACATTTGGAAAACCGGCTTTTACATGATCGGCTTTTCATTGATCAGTATCATCGCTGCTTTAGGAAATACGTATTTCGCAACAAGAGAATCACAAAAATTAGGACAAAAACTACGTTCGGACATTTACCAAAAAGTTGAGAATTTTTCTTCTCGTTCTTTCGATAAATTTGGGACCGCATCATTGATCACACGAACCACTAACGACGTCAACCAAATTCAAATGGTGACGCAAATGTTTTTACGTATGATGATCAATGCACCGATCACACTGATTGGGGCGAGCTTCTTGGCCTATCAAAAAGATGCCCAATTAACACGAATCTTTTTAGTCGTTATTCCTATCATGCTAGTATTAGTTGGCGGTATTATGTATTTTGCCGTTCCTTTATTCAAAAGTATGCAAAAGAAAACTGACCGTTTGAACTTAGTCTTTCGTGAAGGCTTGACGGGGGTCCGCGTTATTCGGGCATTTGACAAGACGGATTATGAAGCGAATCGCTTTGATCAAGCCAACAAAGATTACACCCACACCGCGATCAAAGTAAATACCATCGTGGCCTTGATGATGCCTTTAATGACGTTGATCATGAGTGGAACGAACATTGCCATCACATGGTTTGGTGGTCATTATATTGCCGAAATGACCTTAGAAGTCGGGAACCTGATTGCGTTTATGACTTATGCGATGCAAATTTTGATCAGCTTTATGATGCTGTCCATGATCTTCGTGATGGTGCCAAGAGCCCAAGCATCAGCTGACCGGATCAACGAAGTCTTAAATGAAGAAGATGAAATTCTCGATCCAAAAACACCAGCGACATTGAGCTTACAAGGGGATCAAGCAACCTTGACTTTTGACCATGTGGCGTATCGCTACCAAGGCGCTGAGAAATTGGCGTTGGAAGATATCGACTTCCAAGCAAAATCTGGTGATTTTGTTGCCATCATCGGTGGGACGGGCTCAGGGAAAACGACCCTAGTCAATCTCTTGCCTCGTTTGTACGATGTGGAGTCTGGTGCAATCAAAATCAATGGGGTCAATATTGCAGAAATCACCCAGCATAATCTACGAGAAGTCGTGGGCTTTGTTCCGCAAAAAGCGGTACTGTTTTCCGGTACCATTCGTGAAAATATGAAATACGGAAAACCTGATGCGACAGACGAAGAAATCTGGCAAGCATTAGAGATCGCCCAAGCCAAAGATTTTGTCTCCGAACTGGCAGATGGCTTAGATAGCCGTGTAGAACAAGGCGGCGGCAACTTCTCTGGTGGACAACGTCAACGTTTAGCGATTGCTCGTGCGTTAGTGAAACAAGCAGATGTCTATGTCTTTGATGATTCCTTCTCCGCATTGGACTTCAAAACCGATGCAAACTTACGAGCAGCGCTGAAACGCGACATGCAAGACAGCATCATGGTCGTGGTTGCCCAACGGGTCAGCACCGTCATGGATGCCGATACGATCTTAGTATTGGATGAAGGACAACTCGTAGGGAAAGGGACCCATGAATCATTAATGGCAGACAATGAAACCTATCAAGAAATCGTTTCTTCACAATTGAGAGAGGAGGATCTTGCATGAGTGAAAAGAAAACAACAACACAACACCGTGGCGGACCAATGGGTGGCGGCCCGGGCCGTAACATCGGTGCCAAAGGACCAAAACCAAAAAACTTTTGGGGGACGGTCAAACGGCTTTTCGGGTACATGTCGAAACGCTCCCTCGCTATCATTGCCGTCTTCGTTTTAGCGATCGCAGCCGTGATCTTCCAAATCCAAACACCGAAAATTTTAGGGGAAGCGACCACTGAAATTTTTAAAGGGGTCATGATCGGTACGCAGCAGATGCAAGCCGGCCAACAGGTGACAGAATTTCCTATCGATTTTGAGAAAGTTGGTCAAATCATTTTGATCGCGATCGGCATGTATGTGATTTCAGCCGTCTTCAACTTTCTACAACAGTTTATTATGACCCGTGTCTCTCAACGAACGGTTTATGAGCTGCGTCGAGACTTAGATGAAAAAATGAACCGCTTGCCGATCTCTTACTATGATACTCACTCAAATGGGGATATCATGTCACGGGCAATCAATGATATGGATAATATCGCAAGTACCCTGCAACAAAACTTGACCCAATTTATTACGAGTGTCGTGACCTTTATCGGGGTTTTGTGGATGATGCTGACGATCAGTTGGCAACTGACTTTGATTGCTTTAGCAACGGTTCCTTTAAGCTTGATCGTCGTGATGATCGTCGCACCAAAATCGCAAAAATTCTTTGCGGCCCAACAAAAAAGTTTAGGATTGCTCAATGACCAAGTCGAAGAAACTTACGGCGGTCATACAGTAGTCAAAACCTTCAACCATGAAGCTGCCGATCAAGTCGTTTTTGAAGAAGAAAATGACCGTCTGTATTCTGCTGGTTGGAAAGCCCAATTTATTTCAGCGATCATTATGCCCTTGATGAACTTCATTAAAAACTTAGGCTATGTCTTCGTGGCTGTCCTTGGTGGAATCAAGGTAGCGAATGGGAACATGACGTTAGGGGATGTGCAAGCATTCTTGCAATACACCAATCAATTCTCTCAACCGATCACTCAAATCGCTAGCTTGCTAAACACCATCCAATCAACCGTTGCATCTGCCGAACGGGTCTTTGAAGTCTTGGATGAAGAAGAAATGAATGATGAGCCTTCTGGTTTACCTGTGGAAGACAGTGAATACAAAGTTCGTTTCGATCATGTTCAATTTGGTTATGCCCCAGACAAATTATTGATGACCGATTTTAATTTGGATGTCAAAGCTGGTGAGATGGTGGCTATCGTAGGACCAACCGGCGCTGGGAAAACCACGCTGATCAATCTCTTGGAACGTTTTTATGATGTTTCTGGCGGTAGCATTCGTTATGATGGCAGAGATACCCGAGACTTGACTCGTGATGAATTGCGTAGTAATATCTCGATGGTGCTGCAAGATACGTGGTTGTTTACCGGCTCCATCTATGACAACATTCATTATGGAAATGAAAAAGCGACCAAAGAACAAGTGATTGCTGCGGCGAAGGCTGCCCATGTGGATGATTTTGTTCGCAAATTGCCAGAAGGCTATGATACGGTCTTGAATGAAGAAGCCAGCAACATCTCCCAAGGTCAACGTCAGCTGATCACGATCGCCCGCGCCTTCTTAGCGGATCCAGACGTCTTGATTTTGGATGAAGCAACTTCTAGTGTCGATACGCGGACTGAGATCTTGATCCAGAAAGCAATGGGGCGTTTGTTAGAAAATCGGACCAGCTTTGTGGTTGCTCACCGTCTCTCTACGATTCGTGATGCTGACAATATCATCGTGATGAATCACGGATCAATTGTTGAAACTGGAAACCATGAGGAATTGATGGCGCAAAACGGTTTCTATGCAGACCTTTATAACAGTCAATTTTCAGAAGAAGTGGCGTGATCCACTGTTTGTAATGAAAGAAATTCTTCCCCAAATGATGATAAACAGATCGCCAAAGGTTGACTGAAAGAAAGCAGTGATTGTCACTGCTTTCTTTTTTTTATGAATTTATATGGCTTTATTTTAAATATTTATTGCAATTATCTAGATAAAAATGTATATTAATACATAATTTCGAATGATCCAAGACAAGGAGTGAAATCAATGAGCCATCTTTTTCCTAATTACAGTCGTTTGCCCATCGATATCCAGCAAGGCAACGGCAGCTATGTGGTAGATTCGCAAGGGAACCAATATTTAGATTTAACAAGCGGCATCGGGGTCGTTAATCTCGGTTATGGTCATCCCAAAGTGCAAGCCGCGTTGATGACCCAAGCAGAGCAGATTTGGCATGTGCCGAATTTGTATGACAGCCAGCTGCAAGAAGAAGTTGCCCAAAAGCTGACCCAAAATCAAACGAGCGCCTCAGACGAGCCGTATCTGGCTTATTTTTGCAATAGTGGCGCTGAGGCGAACGAAGCTGCTTTAAAGCTGGCTCGCAAAGCGACTGGCCGTAGCAAAGTCATCAGTTTTGAACAATCTTTCCACGGTCGGACCTTTGGCGCGATGTCTTTGACTGGGCAAAGCAGTATTCACGATGGGTTTGGTCCGCTGGTACCAGAGATGGTTTATGTACCCTTTAATGACCTTGAGGCATTGCAAGCCGTTTTAGATGAGCAGACGGCAGCCGTGTTTTTAGAATTGATCCAAGGCGAAGGCGGCGTGATCCCTGCCGAGGTGGCGTGGGTCCAAGGGGTGGCAGCCCTTTGTCAGGAGCAGGGAGCACTGCTGGTGGTGGATGAGATCCAAACCGGGATGGGACGGACAGGAACACTGTTTGCTTTTGAAGGATATGGCATTGAACCTGATCTTTTTACCGTAGCAAAAGGGCTTGGTAACGGGATCCCTGTCGGAGCAATGCTAGGCAAAAGTCATTTGCAAACGGCTTTTGGACCCGGTAGTCACGGTTCGACCTTTGGTGGCAATAAATTAGCGATGGCCGCTGCTAGTGCCGTCTGCAGTGTGTTGCAAGAAGAGGACATTCAAGTCAATGTTCAATTGCGTCAGCAGCAGTTTTTCGACGGATTGCAAGGACTATCTAAGGTGCAGGCGATTCGTGGGAAAGGATTGATGATTGGTATCGAATTAGCAGATTCGGAAAGCTTGCAATCCGTGTTGACTCAACTGCGGAACCAAGGCCTCCTCGCATTAAAGGCGGGTACCAAGGTTTTGCGCTTGCTGCCACCCTTAACGATCTCGCAAGAGGAAACGAAAGCAGCCTTGGCGATTTTACAAGCGATCTTAGCATAATTGTATAAAAATAGATTTTTTGGGCATTTTTTCTTATAAAAACCGAATAACAGCGAATTTATTTTAAATAGTTTTATAAATAATCATTGACAGAGCAATGGGAGTTTCTTATAATCTTAAGTAAATTCTTTTGAGGAGTGACGTGTTTGAAGGCAGCAATCGTTGGTGTAACAGGGTATACCGGAATTGAATTGATTCGTTTGATCCAGCAACATCCCCAATTGGAGGTGGGCACCTTGCATAGTCATTCTATGCATGAAAATTCATCAGTTTTGTATCCTCATCTAGTTGGGCTGACAGAGCAGCTGATCGAACCTTTTGATGCAGAAAAAATCCAAAAGGAAAATCAACTCGTGTTTTTTGCGACTCCTGCTGGAATCAGCAAAGAACTCGCAGCGACTTTTGTCGCAAATGACTTTCCAGTGATTGACCTTTCTGGTGATCTGCGATTGAAGGATCGGGATAGCTATCAAAAATGGTATCACCAAGAAGCTGCCCCTGCCGAGTTGTTGGCACACGCGACCTATTCGCTGCCTGAGTTTGCAACGACTCCTGGCAATTTGATCGCCAATCCAGGCTGTTATGCGACTGCTGCCATTTTAGCTGCTGCGCCGTTGGTTCAGCAAAAACTATTCAGCGGTACGTTGATTTTTGATGGCAAGTCGGGTTTGTCGGGTGCTGGTAAGAAATTGACGGACAGCAGTCACTTTGCAACCGCTGCGGATAACATGACGATGTATAAGCCAAATCAGCATCAGCATATTCCTGAGATCATGCAGCAGTTTCAGCAATGGGATCAGGCAATGCCGCCGATCCAATTTTCTACCAGCTTACTGCCTGTCAAAAGAGGGATCTTTATGACGCTTTATGCGCCTATCAAAGACGCGATTTCGCAAGAGGACATCTATGAGCTGTACGTAAAAACGTATCAAGACCATCCGTTTGTCCGAGTGCAACCGTTAGGAAAGCTGCCCGAGCTGCGGCAAGTGACGGGAACGAATTTTTGTGACATTGGCATATGTTTCAATCCGCTGACCCAAGTGTTGACCGTTGTCGCAGTGATCGATAATTTGGGCAAAGGGGCTGCTGGCCAAGCGATCCAAAACTTCAATCGATGGGCAAAGATACCAGAAACGACTGGTCTTATGCAAGCACCGTTATATCCATAAAATAGCCAACAGACGCGTGAGGATACTCGTGTCAGCCAGTGGACAATCCGCAAAAAGGTGGCAGTAGGAGGAAAGAAAATGAAAGAAATCGAAGGAACGATCGCAACCCCCAAAGGTTTTTTTGCCGACGGTCTGCATTGCGGTCTGAAGAAAGAGAAAGTCGATCTTGGTTGGATCGTCTCTGAAGTGCCAGCCAGTGCTGCGGCAGTCTTTACCACCAATCAAGTACAAGCGGCACCCATTCTCGTTACAAAGGAAAAAATGCAAGCAGGCACCTTGCAAGGCGTGATCGTCAATGCGGGCAATGCCAATGCTTGTACCGGGGAGCAAGGTTTAAAAGATGCACAAGAGATGGCAGAATTGGCAGCAGCCCAGCTGCATACGAGTCCCGAAGCCTTTGCGGTAGCCTCCACCGGAATCATTGGCAAGAGCTTACCGATGGAAAAAATCACTGCAGGGATTCAGCAACTAAACAGGCAAGGGGATGCCCACCAATTCCAAAGAGCGATTTTGACGACGGATCTGACTGAAAAAAGCAGTGTCATCCAATCAACGATCGCTGACAAAACGGTGACTGTTGCGGGCTGTGCCAAAGGGTCTGGTATGATCCATCCTAATATGGCCACGATGCTGGCCTTTGTTACGACGGATGCAGCGATCTCGTCAGCACTCTTGCAAACACTGCTGAAAGAGTTGACCGATGTCACCTTTAATCAAATCACGGTCGATGGTGATACATCTACCAATGATATGGTGTTAGTTTTAGCCAACGGGTTAGCCAAAAATCCAACGATCGAAGCCGATACGCCAGCTTATCATGAGTTTAAAGGGGTGCTTAAAGCAGTTCTGACCGCGCTAGCCAAAGCAATTGCGAAGGACGGAGAAGGCGCCAGCAAATTGATCGAAGCTCACACGAGTGGAGCTGTGACAGATGAAGCAGCCCGAATGATCAGCAAAACCATCGTCGGTTCGCCGCTGGTCAAAACAGCCCTCTTTGGCAAAGACCCAAACTGGGGGCGTATCTTATGTGCAGTGGGTTATAGTGGGCAACCCATCGATCCAGCAACGGTATCGATCGCATTAGCCGACATTCCCGTCTTTGTCCAAGGGACGCCGGTAGCTTTTGACGAAACCATCATGCAAGAACAGTTGGCGGAAAATGAAGTCAAAGTCGCTGTTGAGCTGAAAGAAGGGGCAGGTGTTGGCACCGCTTGGGGCTGTGATCTGACGTATGACTATGTGAAAATCAACGCACTATATCATACCTGAAACAAATCAGGTACTAGACAAAAAGGAGCGAGTAGATGGAAACGATCGTAGTAAAAATCGGCGGTGTCGCCTCAGAAAATTTAACCCCGTCATTCTTTGAGACGATAGCAGATTGGCAAGCTGCGGGCAAAAAAGTGGTCATCGTCCATGGCGGTGGTCACTACATCTCAGAAATGATGGAGAAAATGGCGTTGACAGTCAAAATCAAAGACGGCTTGCGGGTGACCGATCCCCAGACGCTTGAAGTGACTAGAATGGTCCTTTTGGGACAAGTTCAACCGCTGATTACGACTGCTTTCCAGCAAGCTGGCTTCCATGCCGTGGGACTGAATGCTGGCTGTGATCAGCTGATCCAAGGAGAAGTTATCGATGAGGAGAAATTAGGGCAAGTAGGGAAAGTTCAGCGAATCAACGCTGCTTTCCTGCAGCTCTTGACAGAGAAAAAACATGTTCCGATTTTGGCCCCACTAGGAATTACGCCAGATGGGCAATGGTTGAACATCAACGCGGATGAAGTGGCTTGTCAGGTCGCAGCCAGCTTACAAGCCGAAAAACTGTATTTGTTGACGGATGTTCCTGGCATCAAACAAGAAAGCAAGTGGTTGTCGGCTGTTTCTTTTGAGGAGATCCCCCAACTGATCGCCGAAGAAGTAGTCACGGGCGGCATGCTGCCAAAACTAAAAAGTGCTCAGAAAGCCTTAAAAGCAGAGGTAGCTGCCGTTTGTATCACCGATCGGATCGATCGTTTAGGAACCCAGATCCTCGCGGCAAGTCCAGCAGCAGCTGTCTATAGTTGAAGCCATTAGCGACACCTAAACGCCACCTCTCTACTTATAAAAATGCAAAATTCTGACTTTTCTGTGCTTTTCTTCTTATTTTCTCTAAAAAAAGAATAAAATAGGTAGGGATTTCATTTGCTAGAATTTCGTTTTATCAGTACAATGAGTACATATGTAAGTAGGGGGAGAAACAATGACAGATTTCTTATTGGGGAGCAGTACGAAGTTGCTGACTGTTGCAATTCGGGTAAAAGACCGCGATCAAGCGATTGCCTTTTATCGCGATGTACTTGGCTTTGAGCTGAAAAGAGAAGAAAATGAGTTGGCCATCTTTGGTCTAAAAGGATTAGATAGAGAAGTTTTATGGTTGGAAGAAAGCCCGCGTGCCAACGACCATTTCGGTGAGATCAAAAAGATGCAGCGCATCGTTTTAGCCGTATCCTCGCTAGAAGAAGCGGCAACTATCGCGAGCAATGCCCAACAAAAAGCGATTGCTTTCGAAGAAGCTCGTTATGAAGCGAATCAATTAGGCTTCCTGATAGCTGATCCAGAAGGAAACAAAATCGAAGTCTTATTTACAGCACCCGCAGGAACTGTGGTACCAAAAGACGAAGCAGAATTGATCAAAGCGGCACCTGCAAAAGCGGCTGGCTTATCAAAAGAGGCTCATTTTGGCAAGCTGTATTTAAACGTCAGTGATTTAGCCAAAGAGCAGCTTTTCTTAGAAGAAAGCTTAGGATTGAAAACAAAAGAAGCCGAAACAAAGGAATTTATCCTCAATGATGGTGACTTCCAAGTTGGCTTGACTGAAGCACAAGGTGGTACGATCGACTTACCGAGCCACGAGGTGCTTGGCTTAGACTTCTTGAAAATCTCCATCAGTCAAGAAGATATCGATACATTGGAAAAACACTTGTCTGAGAAGAACCAAGAGTTTTTCATCGACAAAAAACGGCAATTGTTGACGACCTACGATGCGATCGGTATCGAATGGTGGTTTATCGTTAAAAAATAAAGTGTTTTGAAAGAAAAAGCAGAGAGGACTATTCTCTGCTTTTTCTTTTTTTTGTCAAAAAAAGAAACTTTTGTTTTTATTTCGCACGAAAGAGTGTAAAAAACTGTTACATCGATTCGAAGACCAATCATTGAAAAAACGGTAGTTTATCTGCATTAGTAGAACAGGTCCAATCTATTTTGAATTTCTTATTTAGTTATTTAATATTTGAAACGCCTGTCTTAAAACTTAATATAATAGCCATTATGATTCAAAAATCTCAAACATTATATTGAATTGTGGTTATTCTTAATTTATAATAAAAAAGAATCGAGATTCGATGGCTCTGGACGCAGAGGTTATTTGTTGTTATTAATGTATGCGGTTTCTTTTGGTGGTGAGCAGTAACGGGAAGACAAGGAGTAGATGTGATGGAAAAAAAGTGGATACACCGATATTTTGCTCAGTGGGATCTGCAGATGATTGTACTGCCGGCGATTTTACTGGTAGGCATTTTTAGCTATATCCCAATGTACGGGATTTTGATGGCGTTTCAACAGTACAATATTTTTGAAGGTATGACAGGCAGTCCATGGATCGGCTTTGATAATTTTCGGCGCTTTTTTAGTGAACCACGTTTTTGGGAAATTTTACGGAATACCATTATGATCAGTGTGCTAAAGATTGCTATTTGTTTTCCAGCACCGATTTTGCTGGCGTTGATGCTTAACGAGGTCAAGAACGTTGCATTCAAACGTGTGGTGCAGACGATTACTTATCTCCCGCACTTTTTATCATGGGTGATCGTGGCGGGGTTTACGATGTCGATTTTATCGATGGATAACGGTAGCTTAAATATTGCTTTGGAAAGTTTAAACCTGATCGATGAACCAATCAACTTTTTATCGATCCCTCGCTATTTCTGGACGATCATCGTTACGACAAATCTTTGGAAATCGATTGGCTTTGGCTCGATCGTCTATATGGCAGCCATTGCTGGGATCGATCCGCAGTTGTATGAAGCAGCATCCTTAGATGGTGCGACGAAATTTCAGCAAGTTTTTTTGATCACGTTGCCTTCGATCGTTCCAATCATTACGATCTTCTTGATCTTAGAAATTGGCAACTTGTTGAATGCGGGCTTTGAAGATTTGCTTTTACTGGGGAGCAATCCAGCTCTTAGAAATGTGGCGGATGTCATTGATACCTATGTGTATCGGGTAGGGATCAGCAACTCTCAATATTCATACGCAACAGCTGTTGGTTTGTTCAAAGCAGTCATTAGTGTCACTCTTTTGAGCGGAGCAAACTTTTTCGCACGCAAAGTGGGTCACAGCTTATGGTAATCAGCAGAGGAGGAAATGAACAATGAAGAAAAATTGGGGCGACCAAGCGATGATGATTTTTATCTACCTTTTCTTGATAACGCTTGCATTCTTGACATTTTATCCCTTCTGGAATTCACTGGTGATTTCCTTTAATTCTGGACGTGACACGGTGACCGGTGGGATCACGTTTTGGCCAAGAGAATTTACGTTGGAAAACTATCAGATCGTCTTTCAAGATCAGCGCTTGATGAATGCCTTTTTCATCAGTGTCTTACGGACAGTGATCGGGACGTTTTCATCGATCATGCTGACAGCGATGGCAGCATATGGAATGTCAAAAAGAGAACTGATAGGGCGAAAATTTATTACGATTTTTTTCATCCTCACGATGTTCTTCAGCGGCGGCTTGATTCCAACTTTTTTAGTGGTACGTTCACTTGGACTGATGGATTCTTTTTGGGTAATGATCATTCCTGGTCTGATCAGTGTTTGGAATATGATCATCTTCCGTACGTTCTTTCAGCAACTGCCGAAAGGATTGGAAGATTCAGCGAAAATTGATGGTTGTGGTTATTGGGGCACGTTTTTCCGAATCATTTTGCCGTTATCAGGTCCAGTCATTGCCACTTTGTCGCTATTTACCGCCGTTGGGCATTGGAATGATTGGTTTATGCCAAGCATCTACATTACTTCAGATCATCTGATTCCCTTGCAGACCTTTTTGCAACGAGTCTTGAATTCGAACACGGTGAGTTCGCAAATGAGTCAAATCGATTCTGGCTCAGCAGCACGTTTGGCGGAAATGACTGGTGTCACAGGAAAATCCTTGTCGATGGCGATCATGATGGTGGCGACTTTGCCGATCGTAATGGTTTATCCGTTTGTCCAAAAGTATTTTGTAAAAGGTGTATTGATTGGTTCGTTGAAAGATTAGCAGAGCAGGAGGAACTCTCTTGATTAGAGGAGAGAAGGAACGAAACGTTGAAAGGGGATAAAAGAATGAAAGCAAAGGTATTAAAAGGCGTGCTGTCAGTGACTGCGATGAGTCTCTTACTGGCTGCTTGCGGCAGTGAGTCAGGGACAAAAGAAAGTGATGGGGCGGCAGCGAATGACCGTGACAGTTCGGAGGTCTTTGAATTAGGTAGTGAACCGTTGGAGATCACGATGTTTGGTAATTATGATTGGTACACGATGGATCGTTGGGGAGATGATCCAGCAACTGCTGCTATCAAAGAACTGACCAAGGTAGATATTCGCGCAATCGATGGTGGCGGGAATGCAGCACAGCGGCTAAGCACAATGATCGCTGGCGATGATCTACCTGATTTTATTTGGCTTGATCGAGGGTCGGATGTGGAACGGCTGCGAGAAGCGGGTGCCTTAGTGCCATTTGATGATTACTTGGATAAGTATCCAAACTTGAAAGAATGGGCGGGAGAAGACATCCTGAACATGCTTCGTTCAGAAGACGGCAAACTTTATCAGTTTCCCAACTGGTATAGCTCGGAGCCTTTCGGGAATGCCGGTTATGTCGTCAATAAAGAGATCCATGATGCTTTAGGTGCGCCAGAATTGAAAACAACAGAGGATCTTTATGAGTATTTGAAAGAAGTTCAAACAGAGTTTCCTGATGTCATTCCATTTGAAACAGATGTCAGCGGACAAGGGATCAATGTCTTGTACTCAGCATTTGCAGAAGGGCGTTCACCAGCAGATATCCGCATTCGCGCTGTTCCTGAAGGCGACGTATTGACCTCGATCTTTGCCAATGAAAACTACGTAGAATCGATTGAATATGCGTCAAGACTGTACCGTGAGCGCTTGATGACCCAAGATACCTTGACCCAAGATGCAGATATGGTGGCAGAAAAAGTAACCAGTGGTCGTGTAGCTGTCTATGCGGCTGCCAGCCCGTCCAACCATGCTCGCGATGCCCATTACATCTTGCAAGAGCAAAACCCAGATGCGGGGTATTTCTATATCGAACCAATTGCTAAACCAGGACTAGATCCTGACAATATTTTCCCAGGTTCCTATGAAATGCTAGGGTGGAATGTCAGTGTCATTACTAGAAATGCAGAAGACCCAGAAAAAGTCTTTGCCTTCTTAGATTGGTTGACAGGACCGTTGGGCCAATCGATCTTGATGTTTGGTCCAGAAGGCCAGTATTGGGATGGCTTTGACGAAGAAGGCTATACGCAATTTACGGATGCCTATGCAGAAGACAGTGCAGGCGTTTCGGAGATTGAGCAAGCAACTTCAAGTTTCCAATGGAACGGCAACTCCGCCTTTTTAGACAATACCAAAACAAAATTTGAACTGAATCTTCCAGAAGATCAAATGAACTGGGCAACGAAATGGCAGCATGCTATTACTTGGGACACGCAAAAAGACGACACGGAATTTGCGGCGATCAACCCGATGCCAGACTCACCAGAAGGAATCATTCAGCAACGGATCAACGATATTTTTGAAGAAGCCAATGCTTCAGCGATCTTTGCTGACAGCGATGAAGAAGTGCGTGCCATCTTTGCTGAGGCGGAAGCCCAAGCACAAGCAGCGGGCTATCAAGAGTTGCTGGATTATCAAACAGAGAAATGGCAGCAAAATCTACAAAACTTAGCCCGCTAGAGGGTAAATCAGCTGATTAGAGAAAGGAGGCGGACTGATGGGAAATGAACGATGGTATCGTTGGTATGGTGCCAGTCAAGCGATAGCTAGTATGTTGCTTTTGAATGGCTACTGGTTACTGTTCAATCTGCCTGTTCTATTGCTAGCTTTGGGGCTGATTTTCCCCAGCTCTCCTCGTCAGTTTCTTTTCTCTTTGGTTGGTTTGATCATTAGTTTTCCTAGCATTCTTTTGCCAGCGACCTTTGCTTTATTTGGGGTCATGCGGCGCTGGTTGTACTATCAAGAACCACGACAGGCCATCGGAGGGACCTTTTGGCGGCTCTATCGGGAAAATTATCGGCGCAGTGTTGCCGCAGGCCTCTTTTTCGGTAGTCTCGCTTTGCTGCTGTTAGGCTCTTATCGCCAAATCGATTCCTTTCAGTTGCCCTTATTGGCTGTCGGCTATTTGTTTTTAAGTAGCATTTTACTCGTGTGGTTGCTGTATTTTATCTGCGACAGTGTGCATTTGGCGGCACCCATGCGGCTCGCCTTGATCAAAAGCTTTTTCATCATCTTTTGGGCACCGTTGCAGACACTAATGTTGCTAGGGCTGTTGAGTGGCCTCGCTTTACTGCTTGTCTTGATTCATCCCTTACTCGCTGGACTGATCTTAGGTGTACTAGGCAGTCAATGTGCGTGTTACAGTTATTTGAGAATCGTCCAAAAGGCGCAAGCAAAAGCTGCACCAGCCGATGAGTAATCTATGTAATACTGATTAGAAAAAAATCTGAAAACTATCCTTAATGGGTAGTTTTTTTCATTGGCGAAAAGTGCTAAAGTTAGAAGCAAGACAAGCCTGAAAGGAGCGAGTATGGAATGATGACAATGTACCCAGAAACAGTACAGCTCATTCAAGAAAAAATGCCGACCGTTTTCCCAGGAGCGGTGCTGCGTTTTATCGCCGGTGAAACCCAAGAGACCCAGGTATTCGGACAGGCAGCGCTTCTTCCGAAAACCGAACCCATGACGAAAGATCATTTGTTTGATTTAGCCTCATTGACGAAAGTCATTTGTACAACCACCGTCCTGTTAAAATTGTGGAATCAAGGGAAAATCGAGATGGAGGCACCGCTTACTCGTTGGTTGCCAGCGTTTAAAGACGATCGGGTAACGATCAAGCACTTGCTGACGCATACGGCAGCCATCAACACGTGGATTCCTCATCGAGACCAGTTGGGTGCTGCTGCTTTGCGCAAGGCGTATTTGCAGCTTGAAAGCAGTGATACGATCGGTCAAACGGTCAACTATACGGATACTGGTACGATTTTGCTGGGCTTTTTATTGGAGGAGCTGTATCAAAAATCAGTGACCGAGATTTTTCAAGAAGAAGTCTTGACGCCTTTAGGCATGAAGAACAGCGGCTTTCCGCCTTTTCCTCCTTCACAGCTGCCATTGATCGTGCCTACCCAGCAGCAGCCAGACGGCAGTATCCTTAGAGGAATCACCCATGACCCAAAAGCACGAGTGCTGGGAAACCATGCCGGCAATGCCGGGTTGTTTTCTACCGTGGATGATTTGACGCTGTTCGTTCAACTGTTACTGGCAAACGGTCAGCAGCAAGGGGCGCCGTTTTTCTCAGAAAAAGTGATGCAGGCGCTGGCTCAGAGGCAGACGCCTGAAAGCACAAAGCCCCGCACCTATGGCTGGGACTTATTGGGTGCACCATACCAATTATTTCATACAGGCTATACAGGCACGTTTCTCGCAGTAGATATCCCTAACCAAAAAGCGTTTATTTTCTTATCGAATCGGGTCCATCCAGTGGATCATCGAGAAAGCTACTTGGGTCATCGTGACGAAATCCTGCAATGTTACTTAAAAGAATCTGCCGAATAAGTGGATTCATGCTATAATATGCACGAACAACTAGAGAGGGGAACAATTATGGAACCATTGTTTATGAAACCTGTTTTTCAAGAAAAAATTTGGGGAGGCAGTCGCCTGCATTCTGTTTTTGGTTTTGATTTACCGAGTGACAAAATCGGTGAAGATTGGGCGATCAGTGCGCATCCTCATGGGGTGAGTGTCATTGAAAATGGGCCGTTTAAAGGCAAAACATTGGCGGATCTTTGGCAAGACCATCAAGAACTATTTGGTCATTCAGACGAACCAGTCTTTCCATTATTAATTAAAATTTTAGACGCAGAAGATGATCTATCCGTTCAAGTCCATCCTGATGACACGTATGGGTTAGCCCATGAAGGGGAATTAGGGAAAACGGAATGCTGGTACATCATTGATGCCGAACCAGGTGCGGAAATCATTTATGGCCACCATGCACAAACCAAAGAAGAACTTGCGGAAATGATCGAAGCGGGTCGTTGGGATGATTTGTTAACAAAAGTCCCTGTGAAAAAAGGCGATTTCTTCTACGTGCCAAGTGGAACGATCCATGCCATTGGGAAAGGGATCATGATCTTAGAAACCCAACAAAGCTCGGATACGACTTATCGGGTGTACGACTATGATCGTACTGATGATCAAGGACAAACACGGGAGCTGCATATCCAACAATCAATCGATGTGACGACGATTCCTGCACGGACGCCAGAATTATCGATCCGTGAAGTCAAACAAGGACAATCAGCAGTCGTTACCTATCTTGAAACGCCATTTTTCAATGTGTATGAATGGGAAGTACGTGGGAAATTATCTTTGGCACAAAAGGCCGATTATACCTTGATGACCGTGATTGATGGGTATGGGCAGTTGATGATCGACGGTCATTCCTATGAACTAAAAATGGGCACGAGCTGCATTTTGCCAAACCCGATCAAGAAATGGGAATTGGTTGGTGAATTGACTGTCATTGCCTCTGAACCTGGAAAAAAATAAAACGATCAGTAAGTGACGTGATTCGCACAAGCAAAACAGCACACGTTCCTGATTTTTCGTAAGGCTGAACGCGTTCAGCTGCCTGTCATCATTGGCGATTTTTCCGCTTTTGACTGACAGGTTTTTTCGTATGGACACTCACGATAGACGTCTGAGGAAGATTTGTTATAATGGCAGTAATGAAGGATAGGTGAAAAGAATGGTTTACTTAGATCATGCAGCAACGACACCGCTGCACCCAGAAGTGATCAAAGTGATGAGTGAGACGATGCAGACATTTTTTGGCAATCCATCAAGCATTCATCATTATGGTCGAGACGCCCACACCCAATTAGAATTGGCTCGTCAAGCGATCGCTCAGCAGCTAGGGGTCAAGGAACATGAGATCATTTTTAACAGTGGAGGTACCGAAAGCGATAATACAGCGATCATCGGTACAGCCCTTAGCAAACAAGCACAAGGCAAACATATCATTACGACCCAGATCGAACATCCGGCGGTCATTGAGAGTATGCGCTATTTAGAAGGCTTAGGCTTTGAGGTGACCTATTTGCCCGTAGATCAAAAGGGGCAATTGGCCGTCAGTGAAGTTGAGGCTGCCTTACGTCCCGATACGATTTTAGTATCCATAATGACGGCAAACAATGAAACGGGCAATTTGTTGCCGATTGCAGAAATTGGCGCCCTTTTACGGGAGCATCCCGCCGTTTTTCATACCGATGCCGTGCAAGCTTATGGCAAAATCCCGCTTGAAATCAATGAAAACAGTATTGATCTCTTAAGCATTTCCGCTCACAAAATCAACGGACCAAAAGGGATCGGCTTTTTGTATAAACGAGATGGCTTGTCGCTACCTGCGCTACTCCATGGTGGCGAACAAGAAGAAAAACGGCGAGCAGGGACGGAAAACTTAGCAGCCATCATGGGAATGGCCAAAGCAGCTTCTTTGCATACCCCCGAAGCGCAGCAAGCAGCGGCGGAACAATATCAAACATTTGCCGATGTACTGATGGAGACCTTAGCAGCACAAGGCATCGATGTTCAGTTGAATGGTGACCCAGCACACAAATTGCCGCATATTTTGAATCTGCGTTTCCCAGGTGTCAGCAGTGACTTGCTGCTGATGAAATTGGACTTAAAAGGGGCTGCGATCTCGACAGGCAGCGCTTGTACGGCGGGCAATGTGGAGCCCTCCCATGTGCTCGAAGCGATGGTGGGCAAAGAGCATCCAGCTATTCGGGAATCGGTCAGAATCAGCTTTGGCTATGGCAACACATTGGCGGAAATCGAAGCATTTGCTCAGCTATTAGCAGAAACTGTCTTAGCAACGAAAAAGTAGGAGAACAGCTAGCAATCTCGCTGAAAACTATTTATAATGAAAGAAATGATGTTAAAGAGGTGAAGAACATGGCATTTGAAACAACAGCAACCGTTTTAGGCGCAGCAACCCAATACCGCATTGCTCCTGAAGCAAAAAAATATACGTTGCGGGATAATGGCTTTACAGAAACGAACGGCGGCAACTTCCAATTGATTCGTGGCCTTGAAGCAACACCCCAAAGCAAAGAAGGCTTTAAATTAAAAATCACTGTTGCAAAAGATCTGCAAACCTTCAAGATGTCCATCACGACAGCCAATGGATTAAAAGCAGTCAATATTTTCAAAGATGAACAGCACAAAATGTTGCAAGAAAAATTTTACTTTTTAATGGATGGTTTTATCAGCCGCGGGTTGTTTGTCAAAGCGTAAGCTTTTGTCAAAAGCAGCTATACCGTTCAAAGGGCAAGAAGTGTGTCACTCCGCCAAGCAGGCAAGGGATTGATACACTTCTTTTGTATCTTTGCCGGTTTCTTTTTATACTAAAGAAAACAAACCTAAGCCGTTCTCAGAAAGTGGATACGTTGAGACGAGAAAGAAGGAATCCAGATGAAACGAACCTTAAACAAGCAATCCGTGTTAGCCGTTGGAATGGGGACTTGGCATATGGGGGATGACCCTGCTAAGGAAAAAGCCGAGATCGATGCGCTGCAAGCGGGCATCAAAGCCGGAGCGGCTGTCATCGATACCGCAGAAATGTACGGCGAGGGAAACGCAGAAACGCTAGTTGGCAAGGCGATCCAGCCCTTTACACGAGGGGATCTTTATTTGATTTCAAAAGTTTATCCCTGGAATGCCTCCGCAGATGAATTGCCGAAAGCTTTAGACCGTAGCTTAGCGCGTTTAGGCACCGACTATCTTGATCTGTATCTGCTCCACTGGCGAGGAGATGTGCCGTTAGCAGAAACAGTTGACGCACTAGAAGCTGCCAAAGCCTCTGGAAAGATTCGTGCATGGGGCGTCTCTAATTTTGACGTGGCAGATATGGAGGAGCTGTTGCGGTTAGAAAACGGCGATCAATGTGCCGCCAACCAAGTACTCTATAATTTAGGTGCCCGGGGGATCGAATACGATCTTTTGCCTTGGCAGGCAGAGGCTGAGATTCCGGTGATTGCCTACTCACCCATTGCTCAAGGCGATCGGCTAGGGCACCACTTCAAAAATGATGAAGTGGTGAAAGAGCTGGCAGAAGCCAAAGGCTGCACGATTTTTCAGCTGCTTTTGGCATGGACCCTTCGACAACCCCACGTCTTAGCGATCCCCCAAACCAGTGACTCGCTGCATATGCTGCAGAACATTGAAGCTACCAAAATCGTTTTTTCCAAAAGCGAATTGGCGACAATCGATGCACGCTTTCCGGAGCCAACGAAAAAGCAGCCGTTAGCGATGATTTAAAGACGCAGATCACAGAAAAAAGCAGTAAAGTAAGGAGCGACTATGAAATTTTTTACGTCTGATACCCATTATTTTCATGCAGCCTTGCTCGGGGACAATGACTTTGCCCCACGCCCCTTTGAGACAGTGACGCAAATGCATGAAACGATGATCGCCAGCTGGAATGAGGTGGTTGCGGATAAAGATGTCGTTTATCATTTAGGGGATGTCGCGATGCACCCTGCTTATGAAGCAGGTTTTCCAGAAATTGCGGCGCTGTTAGCACAGCTGCAGGGCAAAATCGTTTTTATCAAAGGCAATCATGATACTCGGGCTTTCTTTGCGTACTTGCGCAAGCATGATCCTGGTTGTTTGGGAGCCCAAAAGTATGCGTTTGAAGATGTTGGTGTCTTGCTGAAGTTTGCTCATCAGCAATTTTTACTAACCCATTATCCTATGCTGCTGGGGATCACCAAAAACAGCCGCAATCTGCATGGGCATATCCATCATCACAGTGTACCAATCGCTGAGAATCTCAACGTAGGAGTCGATGCACCGGAATTGGCGTTTCTGCCGCAGCCGCGTCCCTTCGGTCGACCAGTTTCCGAAAATGAACTGGCGGTGCTACATCATGCAAAGCAACAAGAACTTGCCAAGCTAGCTCGTTAACAGATAACAAGAAAAGCAAGCGTCAAGACAACGTCGGACGGCTTGCTTTTTTTGTGATGACTTTGACAGCAAGCTTTGATTAAGGAAATTTTTTTGATAAAAATAAACTTTATATGTAAAAAATAATCGATTCCAAGAGTTATTATTTGATGGATATTTAAGAAATGTGTATGCTTTAAGTAGAAAGCAGTAAAGGAGGTTGCCAATGCGTAAGATTTCTAAAGTGATTTTTATCATCGGATTACTTTTACTCTTACTTGTCTTTTATTTTGGGATCATCGCCAATCAGCAAGCGGCTTCATTGCCTGTTTACTTGATTCCTTTGGATGAATATCCTTGGGTCGGATCTTCCATGAGTATGCTGCTCTTTTGGTTATCTGTTGGCTTTGCTATTTTTACAGTGATCGCACTCTTTGTCGTTTTGTTTTATCCAAAACGCTCAGACCGCTTGATCATTCCCCATAAGACAGGCGATTTAGTGATTCAGAAGAAGGCGTTAGAGCATTTTGTGCTCGAGCGGGTGAAACAAGCAGATTTCATCCATCAGCCATCGGTAAAAATCAAAATCGTCAAGAATAAAGTAGCGGTAAAAATCGATGGAGAAATGAAACAAACAGCAGCCATCCCGCAAAAACAAGAAGCTTTGGTTGGTGAGATCAGCAGCAGTCTGCAGCAGCTTTTCGGTATCGAAAGCAATATCCAAACGGAAGTTGTTTTAAAAGATACGCAAGAAACGCCAGCAGCCCATGACCAACCGCGTGTAGTTTAGGAGGAACAGGTATGAGTGAATGGTTCTACCACTATAAGATCCCGCTTATCTTTGCAGGTTTCGGTTTGATCCTAGCGATCCTGTTTCTAACGATCGGCTTTTTGAAAACCATACTGCTGGTGCTATTTACGGCACTAGGTACGTATCTGGGATTTTATCTCAAAGAAGTCGGATTCTTTGAACAATTTCAAAGACCGCGCCGTTAACTTTGGTAACATTATTAGTTTAATTTATATCAAGATTATAGTAGGAGGAATGTACGATGGAAAACCAAACAAAACCAACAACAGGTGTTAAAGGAGAATTAACTTACGAAGATAAAGTGATTCAAAAAATCGTAGGCATTGCATTAGAATCTGTAGACGGACTCTTAACAGTCGATGGCGGTTTCTTCTCAAATATTGCAGGTAAATTAGTCAACACCGATGATGTGACTTCAGGGATCAACGTTGAAGTTGGGAAAAAACAAGTGGCAGTCGATCTTGATATCGTTGCAGAATATGGCAGCGACATGACCACGATCTACGACCAAATCAAAGAGGTTGTTTCAACACAAGTCAACAAAATGACGAATTTAGAAGTCATCGAAGTAAACGTGAATGTAGCAGATGTCAAAACACGTGAACAATTCGAAAAAGACTCTGAAACAGTTCAAGACAAAGTAAGCAGTGCGGCAGAAACAACTGGCGACTTTGCGTCAAAACAAACACGTAAAGCCAAAGGTGCCTTCAACCGGACAACGACGCGTATTCAAGAAAACAACGAACCACGCGTTCAATAATAGCAAGATAAGCAAAAGACTAGCTGCGGCTAGTCTTTTTTTGTCCCACAAAAGGTGTATTTTTGCAGCTTCAGCCGATCAGAACATCAAAGCCAAAAGCTCCAATAATGGATTCCTTCTGCTTTAAAGACATCGTTAGGATAGCTTTTCTCATAATGGGCTTTTTCGGGGGAATCATTAGGATCGAATACTTGAATCGTTCCTTCTTTGTTCAAAGCCAATACCATGATATGTCCGGATGTCGTAAAGGTTCCTGCTTGAACCGAGACCACAACGGGGATGCCTTGTGTCATTTTCTCATAGGCAGCCTCAAATGAATCCCCTAAATCGGCAAATTGGTAACCAAAAGCTTCGGCAAACTGAGGAAAGATTTGCCAACTTGTTCCTTGTTTGGGAAGATAAAATTGATCGCCAGCCCACTCCAATAGTTTGTCAGGATTCGGCGGAAGATCCGTCCAAAAAGCATCGATCATGGCTAAAGAAGCAATAGCGCACCCGTTTGCCGCAAAGGTGTTTTGCTCTTCTCCATATCCATACGTGTTATTGCCCCAGCGTTGATCGGTTTGTACAATCAACGGCAGTTGCTGCGTGTCTGCCATCGCTTGTTGAATCGCTTGATTGGCTTGGCGAGTGAACTGTTTTGAGACAAGCGCTGTCTGATCAAACGCAGCATCCCTGACCTGATCAATCACGTAATGAATGACAAAAACACCACCGATGAGAAAAAGCAGCAGTGCAAGGCTCTTTTCTTTCTTCCCATCGTTTCTCCTCGTTTTCGATATCCTTGTGTGCGATCGCATGAAATGCCCCTCCTCGTAAAGTAGTATCTAAGAGAAGTATAGTCTTTTTCTAATAAGAGCATTTCTGCATTTCCTGAAGAATTTCATACGATTTTATGACAACCACCATTTGAAAAGTAAGTTGTTACTGTTTGGACAGCTGTCGATGACAGACACAAAAGCAGCGCTTCCTCTATTTGGCTGAGTAGGTGGAATAACGAACAGTTACTTCTCTCCAGATGTCTTTTCTAAAAAAGGAATTTTTAAGAAAAGACAGCAAACAGTGAAGTTTTTTGTGTTTTGTTGTATAATGCAAATTACTGAAAAGTTGCGACCTTCAAATCGTAGATGATTTCAGAATCTATAATTGAAATGATGGTGAAACAATCATGTCTAACGAAAACACCCGGGTGGTGGTTGGAATGAGTGGCGGGGTAGACTCGTCAGTAACAGCACTTTTGCTGAAAGAACAAGGGTATGATGTTGTCGGGATCTTTATGAAAAATTGGGATGATACCGATGAAAACGGTGTTTGTACCGCAACAGAAGACTACAAAGACGTAGCCAAAGTGGCTGCGCAAATCGGGATTCCTTATTATTCAGTGAATTTCGAAAAAGAATATTGGGACCGTGTATTTGAATATTTCCTTGCAGAATACCGTGCCGGACGGACACCTAATCCAGATGTCATGTGTAACAAGGAAATCAAGTTCAAAGCCTTTTTGGATTATGCGATGGATCTTGGTGCCGATTATGTAGCAACCGGCCATTATGCGCAAGTGACCGTTGATGAAAACGGCGTAACTCATATGTTGCGAGGCGTGGATAACAACAAAGATCAAACGTATTTCTTAAGCCAATTGTCACAAGAACAATTGAGCAAAACCATGTTCCCACTAGGCGGCATGGAAAAATCAGAAGTACGAGCGATCGCTGAACGGGCAGGTCTAGCAACAGCCAAGAAAAAAGATTCCACGGGTGTCTGCTTTATCGGAGAAAAGAATTTCAAACAATTTTTGAGTAATTACTTGCCAGCGAAAAAAGGCAATATGGTTACATTAGATGGCGAAGTCAAAGGACAACACGATGGCTTGATGTACTACACCATCGGACAACGTCAAGGCTTAGGCATTGGCGGCGGCGGTGCCACTCAAGAACCATGGTTTGTCGTAGGAAAAGACTTAGCAACCAACACTTTGTATGTGGGGCAAGGATTCCATCACCCCGCATTGTATGCAGATCGCTTGGAAGCAAGCCAAATCCACTTTACTACAGAACAAGACCGCGGAACGGAATTTTCATGCACAGCAAAATTCCGCTACCGTCAACAAGATGTACCAGTAACGGTGCGTCTATTAGATGGAGATCGGGCAGAAGTGATTTTTGACGAACCAGTACGCGCCATCACTCCTGGACAAGCAGTCGTTTTTTATGACGGGATGGAATGCTTGGGCGGCGGTTTGATCGATGCAGCCTACAAAGAAGCCAAAGAATTACAATATGTTTAACCACTAACAAAATCAGCCCTAGCTAAGAACACTGAACCAATCAGTTGCACTTAGCTAGGGCTTTTTTTCTTTGTACCAACGAATGTTTTGCGTAATCAAGAGAACCAAAAAAATAGGTAGCCGTTTATTCTTTGATCTTGAAAAGGTGGATCTTTTCGCTAAATGCAGCGACTTGTGCAGGATCGATCGTACCGTTTGTTTTCGAAAGCGCATTAGACATGCCACAAGCCATAGAATAGGTCAATGCTTGTTCCATTGGATACTGTTTATTCATTGCAACAGCCATACCACCAACGGTTGAATCGCCACAGCCAGTCGTATTAACGATGGCGATTTTAGGGATCTCGATCTTAAAAAAAGTCGACTGGTGTTTAACGATTGCCCCATCGCCGCCTTGAGAAACCATGACGGTGTCGATCCCTTCGAAAAGAGTGCTCTCTAAGACAGAGAAAATGTCTTGCGATGAATGCAATTTTTGACCCATTAGTTCTTCTAATTCCTGTTGATTTGGTTTAATAAAATTCGGACGAGCATTCGTTTGAGTCAAACAATTTTTTAGTTGTTCCCCAGCTATATCCATGAGGATCGGGACTTGTTCACCTAATGATTGACGGATGAATTGAAGCAACTGATCGTGAAAGTGTCCATTATCAGAATTTACTGATCCAGAAATACAGACGACCGTGATGGGGTGTTGTTTAATTATTGCTGCAAGGTGTTGGTAAAAAAGTTGTTCGTTTTCCTCCGACAGATAAAGTCCTTTTTCTACTAGCTCAGTATGAGTGTTACCGTCATGCATGATCGTGATCGCATTGCGAGAATTGCCGTCGATGGTGAGGAAATCCAATACATAACGTTCTTCAGCTAGTAAAGAATCAAGGATCGTTTTGCCTACAGGTCCACCTAAAATACCTGTCAATAAAACGGCTTCCCCAGATTGTGCGATGACTCTGCCAGCATTGATGCCTTTTCCTCCAATTGATGTATGTGGGTTATCTACCCGATTTACTTGATCCAATTTTAGCGAAGGAACAAGATAGTTGTAGTCCATGGAAGGGTTCATTGTGATGGTTAAAATCATTTTTGTTCCTCCTTGAGGATCTCTGTAAAGGAACGATAATAGTCAAAAGTAGTCTCAGAAAGTTTATCATCAGTGATCAAATAGTCGATATCTGAAAGCGAGTAGAAGGTATAAACGTCAGAGCGATTAAACTTGGAACTATCTGCAACGATGCATTTTTTGCGGGAATGTTTGAATGCGACTCGTTGAATCGAACCTTCAACAAGATTTGCAGTGGTGATATTATTTTCAAAGATCCCATTTGTAGCAGCAAAAGCGATATCGATATTTAAATTTTCAAAACTCTTCTCTGCTGTTTCCCCATAAAATTCTTCCGTCGTGCGGGAAAATTCTCCACCGGTCAATAAGACACGATAGTCTGTGTTGTAAATCAAATAATTAAAAGCAAGTAAACTATTTGTGATCACGAATAAGTTTGCTTTTTTTAGTTCAGGTAAAGCGTGGAGCATCGTAGTTCCCGCACCGATATAGATAGTATCGTTGTCTGATATGATACTGTTCATTACTTTTCCGATGAATTTCTTTTCGGCAACGTTCGTATCGATTTTTTCTTGAGTAGAAAGCTCGTGTTCGATTTTTTCGAGTTTTTGGGCGCCACCATAGATTTTTACCAATAAAGATTGATTCGCTAACTCTGTAATATCTCTACGAATGGTCATATCGGAAACGTCTAATGTTTTGGCTATTTCTGCAATGGATAAGTAATCGTGCTGATTCACTAGCGCTAGAATTTTTTCTTGCCGTTCTTTCTTTAACATAGTTTCACCTCTGGTTGATTAACGATTTTTTTAAGTTTCTTTTTTATCGATGTTCTTTATACATTAATTAATAGCATTTACTTTTGGAAAAAGCAAGGGAAAATGTTCATCTTTGTTAAAGTTTGATAGTTTCGTGTATTGGTGAAAGGAATCAGTTTGAAAAAAATACCAAAAGAAAGCGTTGACAAGAAAAATTAACTATTGTATATTTACATTGTAAAACATATTGTAACAAACTTTAACAATATTTATCATTTGAGTTGAACAAGGAGGAAGAATAGGTGGGCTATACGAGCATGTTTGATGAAAGGCTAATTTTTCTCGATGTGGAAGGAGAGGAGTTGAAAGAACTATTTGAAGAAATAGCAAAACGATTACAGCAACAAGGTTTTGTGAATGAACAGTATGTAGAAGGATTACTAGCAAGAGAACAAGCTTTTCCAACTGGACTGATTACACAGTATTTGAATATTGGCTTGCCTCATTCAGAACCAGCGTATGTCGAAAAGCCTTTTATTGCGATCGTGCGTCTGAAAAACGAGGTGAAGATGAAGCAAATGGGCGACAGTCAAGAAATGCAGGTCAAGGATCTCTTTTTTCTAGGAATCAAAGAACCAAAAGAGCAAGTCGGCTTACTGCAATCGTTAATGGCATTATTTATGGATGAAGGATTTGTAAAGGCATTCATTGAAACACAAGAAGTGCAGGCAATTTATCAGCTAGTTACACAGTATACAAAATAAAATTTTTGGAGGAATTTAAGATGAAAAGAAGATTGATCGTAGCATGTGGAAGTGGGGTTGCAACAAGTCAAACGATCGCAAGTAAAATTGCTGGAATGCTTGAAGATGACGGAATCGATTTCCCCGTTGAAGCAGTTGATTACAAGTCGATCCAAAATGAATTGCCGTCGACAGGAATTTATGTGTATGTTGCTCAGCCAGATGATGAAGTATTGGAAAAAGCCGCTGAGCTAGGTGTACACGTTTTTGCTGGGATTCCGTTTCTTACCGGTATGGGTATGGATACGATTTATGAAGAAATCAAAGAATTGATTGGCTAGTACAAAACATCCTATCAAAAGAAAGAAGTGAAAAAAATGCAAGTATTTCAAGACATTATCAATTATATCTTAGGTTTAGGTTCCGCTATTTTTGTGCCGCTAATCATTTTAATCCTAGGCTTGGTTGCAGGGATGAAATTCAAAAAAGCCTTTATGTCTGCAATCACGTTAGGTATTGCTTTTACTGGGATGTCTATGGTCATTGGCTTTATGTCAAATGCAGTTAGTCCAGCTTCCGAAGCATTGGCAAAAAACACTGGCTTGAACTTGCCTGCGCTAGATTTAGGGTGGACAGGAGCGGCAAGTATCACCTGGTCATGGTCCTATGCATTTGTTTTCTTTGCCGTCGTTCTTGGCGTGAATTTTGTCATGTTGATTTTGAACTGGACCAAGACGTTGAATGTCGATATGTGGAATGTATGGGGCAAAGCGCTGACTGCCTATCTGGTCTACTTTATCAGTGGAAGTTTACTTGCTGGGTTTATCACCGCCATCGTACAGGTTATCTTGGAACTTAAAATGGGGGATATGTTCCAACGCCACATTGAGGATTTGACTGGTATTCCTTTAGTAACAGTGACCCACTTGATGAATATTTCAGCAGTGCTTTTATTACCGATCAATGTGATTATGGATAAAATTCCTTTCTTTAATCGACGGGCCGATACCAAAGCCTTAAAAAAGAAAATCGGTATCTTCTCTGAAAATTCGGTGATGGGCTTTCTCATTGGTTTGGGCTTGGGATTAGCTGCAGCTTATGGCGTGTCAGGCTCATTGAACTTAGCTATTCAAATCGCGACTGCAATGGCTTTGTTCCCAATGATCTCAAAAATGTTTATGCAGTCTCTTTCACCACTGGCTGATGCAATGTCGGAAATGATGAAAAAACGCTTTAAAGATCGGGAAGTTTACATTGGGTTAGATTGGCCCGTATTAGCTGGTCGCTCTGAGATTTGGGTCACTGCTATCTTGTTGGTACCTGTCTTTATTGGCTATGCTATCATCTTGCCGGGAAATGCTGTGTTGCCTTTAGCAGGAATCATTAACTATTCGATCGCAGTAGGTGGATTATTGCTCACCGGCGGAAACTTGGTTCGTATGCTGATCATGGGGGTTATTTCGATGCCAATCTATCTATATGCAGCTACGTATTTGACGCCGATCCTAACGGGCTTAGCAGATCGAACCGGCGCAGTAGAAGGAATACAAAAAGGGCAGCAAATCACTTGGTCTTCGATCGAAGGACCGGAATTTCGAATTTTATTTGCAGAAGCGTTTAAAGGAAATATCTTGGGTATCGTCGGTTCCGTTGTGTTTATCGCAATGTTTGTCTGGTTGTATAAATATATGAATAAGGTAAAGGTACCAAGTCAAAGATATGAAGAACAAGGGACCCCATCGACGCAAGTACGTGCGACGAATGGCTAATATTTTCAAAAAGGAAAGGACGACAGGAATGGGAAAGAGCGAAAAAATAAAATGGCAATTGCTTCTTTTTCTAGCAATTGGCTGCTATCTCTTAGCTTTGGTGACACAACAGTACCTATTTAATGTCGTAGCGATTGGTCTAGCAGTCTGTGTATACAAATATGGCAGTCCAGTACTTTTTAAAGAATACGATGAACGAAAAAAGAAAAAAGAGGAAGAAGCAGCTAAAGTAAGGGAAGCTGTACAAACAATCTTACGCAACAAAACGTTTGAAAAATAAAAAAGGTGGTCTTGAATATGTCAGATGGACGGATGATTTTTGAAAGAGAACGGGAAGATTTAGCACGAATCGTAAAATTGATTTTTACCCGGAAGAATACAAATGTTGCAGGCGGTAATTTTTCTTTTAAAACAACCGATGAAACTGGAAAAGAATACATTATTATGACACCAACTATGATGTCAGAAGCCTATTTAGGAGAGGTCTCACCAGCCCAGATTTTAGTCGTTGAGCCTCATACGAGAACAGTGATTGATGGGGTTGGTCAGCTGACACGAGAAATCAACTTACACGAAGCGGTTTATGATACGAATCCAGCGATAAAAGCAGTCTTACATGCCCATTCTCCTCACTCGATGTTTTGGGCAACCGCCGGATTGGATATGCCTAACTTAACAGAAGCGACCCAAAAAATTGGCTATATTCCTGTACTAGACTTTGAACCTAATTGCTCACCAGAATTAGCAGAATTAGTTTCTGATTACATGAAAAAAGAACAACTCGCCTTACCGAATATGTTGCTCCTCAACAGTCATGGGGTACTGATCAGTGCGCCAGGAGCATCTGGCATCGAAGCAATCCATAAAGCTTTGCAAATACTAGATACCACGGAATGGAATGCGGAAATTGCCTATAAGCAAACGATTTTTCAATCTTTAGGCTTGTTAGATGGTTTTTACTCCAAAGGGAGACAAGTAGGAACACTTGAAGACTTGAAAAAACATGCACCGATTTATAATAAAGAAGAAATTTTTGCTGGTGGTGATTAGCCAGCAAGTAATCATCTTTTTCGATTGATAAAAATCCAAGAACATTCGTTTACGAGTTCTTGGATTTTATTTTTTTAGTCAAATTATGCTATAATTTAGTCAGAAAATGAATGTTTTTGATGCATTGGCATTTTTAAAAGAAAGGGGGAGGTGCATGAATCGTACAAGAGCCAACCTCATGAAATGAGGGGAGGTTAGTGCCGTAGGGTTGGTAATGCTTCATCAGAATCAGGTCATTTCAAGCCAAATCAACCAACTTGCCTTAGCCGTACTATTTGGTTTAGCCGGGTATTTGCTTGTTTTTAAAAAGTTCTACTTTTTGTCCGCTCAGATTGCGGAGCATTCCGATCAGTATAACCAAGCAGAAGTCAAGTGAGGCAAAATTGCGGGAGTTGTCGCCTTCTATATTGCTCTGATCAATTTGATTTTGGTCTTTGTGTGAGTGTAGCGGAAAAAAATGCCAAAAGAAATCTTTGACGGAAAATGGTTTGCTTTGGTCATGATCGATCATCAAATTCGGCTTGATGTGCTTGAAAAAAGCGGTAATACTGCTGGACATTAGCTAACTGCGTCCACTTCCGAACATCGACAGGTGTTTGATCCAAATCATAGATTTTGGCTTCCTTTAAAGATAAAACGAAAGGACTATGGGTAGCAATAATGAATTGGCACTGTTCATAGCGGACAAAATCTTCCAGTAACTGCACTAGTTCCAGCTGACGAGCAGCAGAAAGGGAATTTTCTGGTTCATCTAATAAGTAAAGACTGTTGGGACGAATTTTTTCTTGAAAGAAGCGAAAGGCACTTTCACCATTGGAATATTCTCGGACGTTGTCGATCAAGTGCTTGCGAGTGAATTTGGACTGTGTGTTGGATCGTGCGAGATTGATTTTCTTCAATTCATGGTAATCGTCAAAACCTGTGAAACGAAAGTCCGCATGCTTTGCTTGGTAGTATTCTTGGAACACTTCTTCTCGGCGATGATCGATCCCTTGATTTAAGTTTCGGATATCAAGCATGAAGTCAAAGACGTCATCGCTGGTCAATAGCACTTTTTCTTGCGGTTCGTCGTTGCTACGAACAGAACAGTAGGATAGATAGTCCTCGAAAAAATTCGACCGATTATACGCAGCAAAGCGCTGAGCGTGGATCTTTTCGGCAATCACGTTCAATGCAGTGGTTTTGCCAGAACCATTACCGCCATATAAAATCGTGATTGGTTCAAAATCGATCTGCTGAAAACGGCGGGCACTGAGAATCTGAAAAGGGTAGTAAGAATCATAGACAGTCCGTTGGATAGAAAGGAAAAAATCAAACTCGGTTTCTTGATCGGGAAAAGTGATTTGTTCGAGATACATGGGGCACCTCCAGGCAGTTTCATGGTTGCCATTATTGTAGCATATCCATCACAGATAAATTTTTTTTGCGAGGTTAAAATAAATCTTGTTTGATATTTTTTTAATCTTTTCCTGTTATATTCACAACAGGAAACTTCTGTGCTAGACTATAAGGGCATAGAAATGATGTAATCTTAAGCAACCGATAAAACGTACAAAAAAACGAAGGTTTAATGAATTCTTTAAGCGATGTTTAAATGCTGAAACTTATTCCTTGCAAGTTTAAGTAAAAGTGACTAATATGGGGAAGGAATCGTGAAAGGAGCAATGGAATGTATCAAGTAGTAGTCATGTATGGGGACAATGAACCGTGGTGGTTTTTTGAGGGATGGCAGTCAGATATTCAAGAGGCGTTCACATTTGCAACTTTCAGCGAGGCGCAGTCATTTTATGAACAAAAATGGCAAGAAATCAGAGAAGAGTATTCGTACATAAATGCAAAATCAAACTTTATGACGGCTTTTTGGAATGAAGAAGACGAACGCTGGTGCGAAGAATGCGACGATTACCTCCAACAATATATTGGACTGGCATTGCTCAAAGAATATCAGCAAGTCGTCGACGAAAGCAGGAAAGATTTTTATGAAACAACTAATTCTAGCGGAAAAGCCAAGCGTTGCCAAAGACCTCAGCAAAGTTTTGGGCTGTGAGCAAAAACATAAAAATTATTACGAAGGACCCAAGGCGATCGTTACTTGGGCCCTTGGTCATTTATTGGGCTTGAAAATGCCTGAAGATCTAAATAAAGACTGGGCATCATGGCAGATGGAAACATTACCGATGATCCCTAAGTCCATCGGGATCAAGCCGTTGCCAAAAACCGGTCATCAACTAAAAGCCATCAAACAATTGGCTCAAAGAAAAGATGTCGGGGAAGTCGTGATCGCCACCGATGCGGGAAGAGAAGGGGAGCTAGTCGCTCGCTGGATTTTGGAGTGGGTTCGTTTTGACAAACCAGTCAAACGTTTGTGGATTTCTTCGCAAACCCCTAAAGCCATCAAAGAAGGCTTTGCAAAATTGCAGTCAGCCAAGCACTACGACAATCTTTACTACTCCGCCCTTGCGCGGGCAAAAGCCGACTGGCTGGTAGGATTGAATGTCACGCGGGCATTGACGGTCAAATATCAAGACAATCTTAGTGCGGGTCGGGTCCAAACCCCTACCTTAGCTTTGGTGCGCAGTCAGGAAATGCAGATCGAGAGTTTCCGTCCGCAAACCTATCATGTGATTACCCTAAACGTAGGCGATGCCAAGGCCCGCCTGCAACAAAAAAATCCTTATCAACTAAAAGAACGCAGTGACGCCGAAGCATTGGTCAAACAAATGAGTCAACAAAATGGTCGCGTGACAGCGATCGAAGAAAAGGTCAAAACAGAAAGTGCACCACTGCCCTACGATTTGACCGAGATCCAACGAGAAGCCAATCAGCGTTATGGGTTTTCAGCCAAGAAGACCTTGTCGCTTGTTCAAAGCTTGTATGAAACCCACAAGATCGTCACTTATCCAAGGACGGATTCCAAGTATTTGACCAATGATATGAAGGCAACCATGAAGGAACGCCTGCAGGCAGTTGCGGATTTTGCCCCAGAAGTCAAAGGATACTTGAAAAACGGCGGACAAGTGGTGCAGCAAGCTGTCTTCAATGATAAAAAAGTCACGGATCACCATGCCCTGCTGCCAACGGAACAGCGGGCACGTTATGAAAAATTAACTACCGATGAACAACGGATCTATCAAATGATCGTTAGTCGTTTCTTAATGCTCTTTGCGAAACCTCATAAAAAACAGCAACAGAAAGTGACAGTGACCTTTGGTTCTGAGACCTTTGTGTTCAACCGCAATACCGTGTTAGAAGCGGGATGGAAAACGACTTCTGAAGAAGAAACCATTGACATAGCTTGGCAAAAAGGCAGTACCATCAAGCCTGAGTTCACCATCCAAAAAGAGTTGACCACACCACCGAAACCGTTGAATGAAGGAACTCTTTTAGGCAAAATGGAAAAACACAGTCTTGGTACGCCGGCAACCCGTGCGGAGATCATTGAAAAGCTGATCAAATCTGAGCTGATGGAGCGGACCCCAAGCGGCTTGCAAGTATCGCCAAAAGGCAAGCAGTTGTTAGTCTTAGTCAATCCTTCCTTGGTGACACCAGAGTTGACGGAAAAATGGGAGAAGGAACTGGAAGCCATCGCGAAAGGCACCTACTCTGCCCAAACCTTCCTCGCGCAAATCGAAGCAGACACTAAACAATTGGTTAAAGAAATCAAGCAAAGTGAGAGCAAGTACCAAGATTTCTCATTGACCCAAAAACGGTGTCCAGAATGCGGCGAACCATTGCGGGAGAAAAATACCCGTGATGGCAAGATCTATGTTTGTTCCAGTGGCACCTGCAAGTACCGTCGTCGGAAAGACCCGAAAGTTTCAAACCGACGTTGCCCGCAATGTCACCGAAAGATGGAGATCATTGAGGGCAAAAATGGCGCCTATTTCCGTTGTAAATTCGATGGGACCACCGAAAAAATGGCGGATAAAAAAGAGCGCAGCAAAAAGCTGTCGAAACACGAAGAACGCCGCTTGATGAATAAAATCAATCAAGAAGAACCGCAAGAAAGCCCATTAGCAGCTGCTTTAAAAGCTGCGATGGAGAAGAAATAACTGAATGAGGTAGAAAATAAAAAAGAGTGAGGACGATTTTGCTGTCTCTCACTCTTTTTTTGTATCCATTCATTCAACTAGGCATTTTTTTGACGGTATTCTTTCGGTGAGATACTTTCTTTCTTCTTGAACAAAAAGGAAAAATAATTTGGGTCATTATAGCCAACATCAAAGGCGATCTCAGATAGCCGTAGATTTGTCGTTAACAGCAGTTCCTTAGCTAAGGTCAATCGTTGCTCGGTCAAGTATTCGATAAACGTAGAATCAGTGGCTTGCGAGAAGATGGTGCTGAAGTGCGCCGGACTCAAATGAACTTTTTCAGCAACTACATTTAAGGAAATATTGGGATCAGAAAAGTGCTCACTGATAAAGGCTTTGGCTTGATTGATGACGCTTTGATACTTCGCCATTGCAGGATTGATGGGTTGTTTGGTCAATAGCGGCAACAGTTCTGCCAGAGTCGTTTGATAGTTCTCTGGCTCATGGGTCAATGCCGCTAGATAGTCTAAGTCATGGGCGTGCTGAACGATCTGGGGCAGCGAATGACTGTCTTTTTTCTTCAATAATGCCAGCAATTCGACCAAGACGAACAAACGGTACATTTGCGTTCGCTCAACGGTCCCTTGAGGCGCCATCAATTCATCGGTCAGCTCAGGGATCGTCTGTTTCCCAGCATTTGCCAGTCTTGAAGCAAGATCGGTTTTGAAAGGATTGGTGGGGGACAGTTCCCCTTCTCGAATGTCATCTTCATAGCTGATGATTTTTTCCTTGCGGATGCTGCCATAGGTTTTTAGCATGTCACGAGCTTTCTGATAAGAAAGAGAGATACCCGAGAAGCGATCTGCTACCGGTCCGATCGCCACTGCTACTTCTTCCCCAGAACCATGAACGAGGCTTTGAGCGATCTGATAGGCTTTTTCTAAAACTTGTTCTCGGTCATGGTCAAAAAGCAAAAACTTGATGAAGCGGCTGGACACACTGGAGAACAAGACGGCATCATCCTGTTCATAGGCTTTGGTCAGCTGCTGGCTAAAGCGAGTGTAGTCAGAAAAGCTTTGACTGAAGGGGGTTTTTGCTAACAGCACACAAAACTGTTTGCCTGAAAAGCGTCGGCCCAGTTCTTCTGCTTGCAAAAAGGCTTCTGAGATTGTGATCTTTTGTTTAAAGAGGTGATTCAGAAAGTGATTCTTTTTGATTTCCATTTCGAATAAATCGTCTTCTTTGGATAATTGCTGATGAGTGGCTTGTTGTTCATCTAAGTGTTGAACGACGGTTTTGATGGCTTGTTCTAATTCTTCGTTTTTGATGGGCTTGAGCAAGTAATCATCTGCTTGCAGCTGCAGTGCCGTTTTTGCATAGTCAAAATCATCAAAGCCGCTAACGAAAATAATGCGAACTTGCGGCAATAATTTCTTGGCTTCTTTCGCAAAGACCAAGCCGTCCATAAACGGCATTTTGATATCACTGATAATAATATCAGGACGCAGATCAAGGATCGAAGCCAGCGCCAACTCGCCATCTGCGGCTTCATCGCTATAAACGATCGGGTATTGTTTGGCGAGAGTCATGATTTGGTGGCGCAAACTATCGCGAATCAGATGTTCATCTTCAACTATGAACACTTTGTACATGGTTGGATTCCTCCCTTTTTGGTACTGTGACGTTAATCGTGGTGCCTTCTTGGTATTGACTGTGGATCGTCAGTTGCGCTTCGCTGCCGTAGTTCAGCTGGAGACGGCGATAGACGTTATATAGGCCATAGCCGCTCTCAGAGGCGGGATCAGTGGTTTCTTTAAGGTTACGACGAATCTCCTCCAGACGCTCAGGGTCGATCCCAACACCGTTGTCACTGATGGTCATTTGAATCTGGTGAGGCAATTCTGACACTGTGATTCGAATCATGCCGACGCGACGGACAAACTTGGTGCCATGATAAACGGCGTTTTCAACAAGGGGCTGCAGGACCATTTTCAAAACCTGTAGTTCTGGACTGACAGTTTGATCTTCAATGGTGTAAGACAGCATCCTGCCATAGCGGATCTGCAAAATCTTCAAGTAATCGTCCACATGCCGCAATTCTTTTTCCAGCGGAATCCAGTCTTGCCCTTTGCTTAAGGAGATGCGGAAAAAATCTGACAGCGCATAAGTCATTTCGGTTGCTTGCTCGTAACGGGCAGCTTCAATCAAAGAAACGATCGCATCTAAACTATTATAGATGAAATGTGGAGTGATCTGGGCTTGTAAGACCCGCACCTCACTTTGGGCTAAGTGATACTGCTTCAAGGCATTTTCTTCCAAGAGCCGAGTCAAGTCATCTGCCATCCGATTCAAGCTACTCGTCAGAGTCCGCAGCTCTGGGGTTTCGGGCAGTTCTGCTCGGTAGCTCAAATGTCCTTGGGATAGTTCATTGGAAAGGTCTAACAACCGATCCAGCGGGTATTGCAGATTGTCACGAACAAAGCGGCGGTTTTTATTGATGATCGCAAAGATGATCAAAAGCAACACGACCTGAAAAAGGATTAGCAGCAACACGGATTGGACCAGTTCGTGATTGGTTTGGCTGGCTAAGCTGATCTCTACCCCGACAAACTGCTGCAAAATATCGGATAGCAAATCGATCACCGAATCCACTTGGATCATGACGTATTGGTTTTGTTCCACCGGTTCATCGTTGAGAATATTATCGATCAACTGTTGCTGATAGGTTTCTAAAGAATCGAGCGTTCGAAAGGCGACTGCTAAAATATTGAGCTCTTTGGCAGTGCTGGTATTTTCTTGAATGTGCTGCAGATCGCTCCTTAGTTCATCGATCACATTGGTTTCTTGGACTTGTGCGACGGTTTTTTGACCAAAGACTAAATCCCACATTTCTTCCAAGACAATGGCATCGACTTTTTCCGATAATTGATTGGCTTCTTCAATATTGTTGATGGTGTTTTGGTAAATAAAAATCTGCCGCGAGTAAAAGACACTGCTTACTACGAGGGGGATAAAGGCGACGAGGATCATCAGTTTGTTGGTCTGCTGGAAGATGCCCTTGATACTTTTTGTTTTCATCTTCATCTCCTCAATAATTTCTTGGTGGAATCTGATCAAAGTCCATATCACTGGAAAAAACTGTTTCATGGACATAGATTTCACGAGGAATGGCATCGGCGCCGCGAGCCAAGTAGCGCGAGATGGCATTTTTGACGAACACACCAGCATCTGGGTTGCATTCAACGACACAATTGACGATCCCTTGCTTCAATTTGTCGATCATTTCTTTTTGGGCATCGATCGATACGATCACCAAATCCTTCCCTGGCTCAATATCGGTTTTTTCGAGGGCTTCAAGAGCGCCAAGAGTCATCTCGTCATTGTGACTGAACAAGACATCGATCTGCTCCATTTTGCCTTCTGCGATGTATTGTTCAATGACTTCTTTGCCTTTGCGGCGAATGAAGTCACCATTTAGCTCATCTTTGACTTGGATCGTTACATTGTTGTGGGCATAATCACGCTTGATGGTTTCTCGGAACCCTTCTGAGCGCAAATACGTCGGAGAAGTAGCATCCAGTCCCGTCAATTCTAAAACATTGATCGTTTCATTTTGATGTTCTTTATAATAATTGCTGACGTAGAGACCTGCACGATTGCCCTCGGCTTTGAAGCTTGGCCCGATATGAGTCAGAAACAAGGAGGGATCGCTGACGTTGACATGACGGTCCACCACGAAAACGGGAATCCCCGCTTGCGCAGCTTCTTCCAAAATCGGTTCCCAATTGTTTTCCTGAATCGGGGTAAAGACGATGGCATCGACTTGATACACGATAAAACTGCGGATATCTTGAATCTGACGTTCTTGATTCATATAGCCGTTACGATAGAGCACTTCATAGCCTTCCTTCTCTAATTCAGTGCGAATCGATTCGGTGTGGCGCTTGCGCCAGCTGCTTTCTGTTCCCGATTGAGAAAAACCGATCACGATACTTTCTTCCGATGTTTCAGCGGTCGTTTCTTTGACTGCTTGGCAACCAGCCAAGAAAGACAAACACAACCAAAGGAGTAACCCAATTTTTATATTCCTCATTTTTTTCACCTCTATGGTCTATTCTACTAAAAAATACGGAAGCGCTTTACACAAAATATCAAATCAAATAAAAACCAAGGGAATCTTAAAAAATCCAAGATTACGAAAAGAAAAGGGGGCAACTGAGTCGTTTTTTCTCAAGAAATCCAAGAAACCTCGAAAAAATCTAAATGTAAGCGATTCCTTAACTGGCTATACTGAGAATGTAAGAAAAAGACATGGAGGGATCACAATGAAAGGTACTTTTGGTAAATTGGTCGTCTTAGCATCCACCTTATTGGTTGGCGGATTGTTAGCAGCTTGTGGGAATGGATCAGATAGCGGGGCAAACGGTGACGGAGACAAAGGATTTGTTGGGATCGCGATGCCGACCAAATCGGCAGAACGGTGGATCGCAGATGGCGACAACATGGTAGAAGAATTAGAGAAGCTCGGCTATAAAACTGACCTGCAATATGGAGAAGACAAAGTAGAAAACCAAGTGGCACAAATTGAGAATATGATCACCAAAGGCGTTGATACTTTAGTGATCGCCTCGATCGATGGTTCGGCACTGACAGACGTGTTGGAAAAAGCCCATAACGAAGATATCACAGTCATCGCCTATGACCGTTTACTGATGAACTCGGAATACGTCGATTATTATGCCACCTTTGATAATTTTGGAGTCGGCGTGCTGCAAGCGTCTTATATTGAAGACAAATTGGGTCTCAAAGACGGTGAAGGACCATTTAACATTGAATTATTCGGCGGCTCTCCAGATGATAACAATGCACTGATCAATTATAATGGGGTCCTTTCGGTCTTCCAACAATACTTTGACAGCGGACAGCTAGTCGTTCCTTCTGGTCAAACCAACTTTAACCAAATCGCTACTTTGCGTTGGGATGGTTCAACTGCGCAAGCTCGGATGGACAACTTGTTGAGTGCCAACTATACGGATCAAACATTGGATGCCGTTCTTTCACCTTATGATCCAATCAGCCTAGGAATCATTTCATCGCTTAAAGGCGTTGGCTATGGTTCTTCCGATAAACCACTACCTGTGATTACCGGTCAAGATGCGACGGTGGCAGGGGTGAAATCGATCATCGCGGGCGAACAGACCCAAACGATTTTCAAAGATACACGGGTGTTGGCGAAAAACACGATCGAAATGATCGAAGCCATCACCAATGGCGAGGAAGTGCCAGTCAATGATACGGAAACCTATGACAATGGCGTCAAAGTCGTACCAACCTACTTGTCAAATCCCGTTTCTGTGGATAGCGACAACTACAAAGAAGAACTGATCGATACCGATTACTATACAGAAGAAGAGCTAGGCATTTAAGCAAGAAGCGCTGATCCAGCGAGAAAAGATACATGGTTTCCCCGAAAGCAGTAGGGAAGAACGAATCATCCCCACTATTCGTTCTTTCCGCTTTTCTTACAAAGGCAGCGCACCACTTTTACATAAAAAGGAAAAGGGTGAAAGAACATGGCAGATAATATTTTGATGATGAAAGGCATCGTCAAAGAGTTTTCAGGGGTTCGCGCCCTTGATAACGTCAACCTCTCGATCGAGCGAGGAGAGATCCACGCACTGTGTGGAGAAAATGGCGCTGGCAAGTCCACGCTGATGAATGTCTTAAGCGGACTCTATCCTTACGGCAGCTATAACGGAGAGATCTATTATGAAGGGGAGTTATGCAAGTTCAAAGATTTGCGGGACAGTGAGGACAAAGGAATCGTTATTATTCATCAAGAGTTAGCATTAAGTCCTTACCTGTCGATCAAAGAAAATATCTTTCTAGGAAACGAACAAGCCAAACACGGCATCATTGATTGGGATCTGACCGAAAAGAAAACAGACAACCTCTTAAAGATCGTTGGCTTGAAATTAGACCCGAATACGCTGGTTTCACAAATCGGTGTCGGGCATCAACAGCTGGTGGAAATTGCCAAAGCATTTTCAAAATCCGTCCGATTGTTGATTTTAGATGAGCCAACCGCGGCGTTGAATGAAGAAGAAAGCGCCAATCTGTTAGAGCTGATCAAAGAGTTTCGCAACCAAGGAATCACCTCGATCATCATCTCCCACAAGTTGAATGAAATCGTCAATGTGGCGGATCGCATCACGATTTTACGAGACGGGCAAACGATCGAGACGCTGAGTGGTGCCGAAATCTCTGAAGAGCGCATCATTCGCGGCATGGTTGGGCGAGATTTGACCAATCGTTACCCAGAGCGGAAACCCGCTATTGGTGAACCGTTTTTTGAAGTCAAAAATTGGACGGTCCATCATCCAATCGACCATACCCGTGTGGTGAATGAAAATTTGAACTTGATGATCCGCAAAGGAGAGATCATCGGCATCGCCGGTTTGATGGGTGCGGGACGGACAGAGTTTGCCATGAGTGTCTTCGGTCATTCCTATGGCAGTTCGATTTCGGGGGAAGTCTATAAAGACGGCCAACCGATTTCTGTCAAAGACGTGCCAACCGCCATCAAAAATGGGTTAGCCTATGTGTCGGAAGACAGAAAAGCGTTGGGCTTGAATCTGCTGATGGATATTCGCGAGAACACCACCATCGCTAGTCTTGCCAAAATCAGCCGCCAAGGGGTCATCGATAAAGAAAAAGAAGTCACGATGGCAGAAGAATTTCGCAAAAAAATGCGGACGAAAACCAATTCAATCTATCAAAACGTTGGCAGTTTGAGTGGTGGGAATCAGCAAAAAGTCGTTTTGGCAAAGTGGCTGATGACCACACCAGATATCTTATTTTTAGATGAACCGACCCGCGGGATCGATGTCGGGGCGAAGTACGAAATCTATACGATCATCGAAGAGATGGCAGCAGCTGGCAAAGCCATCTGTATCATCTCCTCGGAGTTACCAGAACTATTAGGCATGTGCGACCGGATCTACACGATGAACGAAGGCCGCTTCACGGGCGAAGTGTTACGGGAAGAGGCAGACCAAGAACGATTGATGAATCTAATGACACTAGAAGAGAGTGGGGTTTGAGATGGAAACAACCAATAAATTAAAAAAAGAACGCAGCCATTCGCTGAAAGAAAAGGCACTGGAAATCTTTAGCAAATACAGTATGATCATTATCTTAGCAGTATTATTGGTGGCCTTTCAGCTCATGACCGACGGAATTTTCTGGCGGCCGCTGAATATCACCAACCTCGTGTTGCAAAACAGTCATATTCTCGTTTTAGCAGCCGGTATGCTTTTGGTCGTCTTGTTAGGACATGTCGATCTATCCGTAGGCTCCGTGATGGCGTTTGTCGGTGCGATTGCAGGCGTCTTGATGGTCAATAACGGCATCAGTCCTTGGTTGGCAGTGCCTCTTTGCTTACTGATGGGCGCAGTGATCGGTGCCTGGCAAGGCTTCTGGGTCGCGTATGTCGGTATCCCAGCATTTATCGTGACCTTGTCTGGTTTACTAATGTTTCGAGGATTGACCCAAGTCGTCTTAGGCGGTCAATCATTGGCACCGTTTCCCAAGGCATTCCAACAAATTTCCACCGGCTATTTGCCAGATATTGCAGGCGGTCAGATCCATTTACTTTCCATGATTTTAGGTGTAGTGATCACGGGCATCCTGATTTTAGGCCAATGGCGGACCCGTGATCGCCGCAAAAAAAATCTTTTTGAAGTGGAATCAATGGCAGCCTTTGCCTTTAAAGCCGTCTTTACTGCGGTTGTTTTTCTCGGTGCTACCTACATCTTTGCCTCTTATCAAGGGTATCCGATCATTTTGATCGTCTTAGGGGTGATCGTGGCTGCCTATGGCTTTTTGACTAACAAAACCGTCGCTGGTCGGCAAATCTATGCAACCGGCGGCAACAAAAAAGCAGCCGAACTTTCGGGAATCAAGACGAAGAAAATCACCTTCTGGGTCTTCGTGAACATGGGGATGATGGCAGCTTTGGCGGGCTTGGTTTTAGCGGCTCGGTTGAATGCAGCCACACCGCAAGCGGGAACGTCAATGGAATTAGATGCAATGGCCGCAGTGTATTTCGGCGGTGCTTCTACCTCAGGCGGTATTGGTACTGTGATGGGGGCGATCGTTGGTGGTCTCGTGATGGGTGTCTTAAACAATGGGATGTCGATCTTAGGGGTCGGTGTCGATTGGCAGCAAGCCATCAAAGGGTTGATTTTGCTGCTGGCTGTCGTGCTGGATATCTACAATAAGAAAAAGAAAATTTCGTAGGAGGGCCTGTTTATGGAGGACCAAGCACAAAAGACGATTTTATTGATTTGTACCGCCGGCATCACTACGGGTCTCTTAGTGAAAAACATGCAGCGGGCCGCAGATGAAAAAGGGCTAGCTGTGCATATCTATTCGGCACCAGCCATCATTGCTGAACAGATCCTGCAGCAGCAAACAGTCGATGCTTTGTTGATCGGTCCGCAGTCGAAGTACGAAGTCAATCGATTAAAAGACTTTCTCATGGTCAAAGCGGTGCCATATAAATTAATCAAAGAAACAGATTACGAGCTGTTAGATGGCGAAGCTGTCCTTACAGACAGCCTGACCCTTTTACAAAACGATCGCTAGGCTCGCGTAAAAAGATGTGTCTTTTAGCGTTTGAATATGTTGTTTAGAGTAGTGCCTTGCGAATCCCCCAAGCAAGCACTACTCTTTTTATCGTAAAGTAGTTTGATCACCTGATAGGGAAGAACCGTCGATTGAATGCTGCTTCGGTCAGTTCTTGAGCTTTGTTTGCCAGTGAGTGGACAGATGACGGAAGTACAGTAAAGGCGGCGGATCTTTTCCAATGAGGAAACAGTCAAGAATCGATCTTGTATCTGTTTCTTTAAAGCAGCAAACAACTCATAGAATGGAGGAACAGATTATCGAACCAGCTGAACTTACCCAGATTCGCCCCAGTAAACGACAACTGCAGTGGCAGCAGCTGGAATTTTATGGCTTTATCCACTTTGGTCTCAATACGATGACCAATCGTGAATGGGGGCTCGGCAATGAGTCGCCAACGGTATTTGACCCGCAAAAGCTAGACTGTCATCAATGGGTTTCTGCAATGAAGCAAAGCGGTATGCAGGGAATCATTTTGACCTGTAAACACCATGACGGCTTTTGCTTATGGCCAAGCCAGCACACTGCTTACACAGTCGCTTCAACGCCCTGGCGCAATGGTCAAGGTGATTTAGTGAAAGAACTTTCTGATGCTTGCCGTCAAGCAGACCTGAAATTCGGCATTTATTTATCGCCTTGGGATCAGCATGAAGCTTGTTATGGAATGGGGCAAGCCTATGATGATTTTTATACGGCGCAGTTGACAGAACTTTTAACCAATTATGGTGATATATTCGAAATATGGTTAGATGGGGCCAATGGTGAAGGACCCAATGGAAAACGCCAAAACTATGATTGGGAACGGTATTATCAAGTGATTCGAGAGCTGCAACCCAATGCAGTGATTGCGGTTTGCGGACCGGATGTCCGTTGGGTAGGAAACGAAGCGGGGCAAACCAGACTTCAAGAATGGAGTGTGGTGCCAGCAGCATTAAAGAATGCTGAAAAAACAGCGAGTCATTCGCAAAAAGCCGATAGCACAGCGTTTCGGCAATCGATTTCCAGTATGGAAATGGATTTAGGAAGCCAACAAGCGCTGAAAAAGTACGGCATTAAAGAAGCTGCCGAATTGGCTTGGTACCCTGCTGAGGTCAACTTATCGATTCGCCCCTGCTGGTTTTATCATCCATCAGAAGACCAACAAGTAAAAAGCGGCGCTGAGCTCTGGTCTTTTTACAAGCAGATCGTTGGGGGCAATAGTTCTTTTCTACTTAATGTGCCGCCGATGCCGGATGGTATGATCCATCCAACGGATCAAAAGGCATTGCAGCAATTAGGTCACTCGATTAAACAATTGAAAGAGGTGACGACTGAAAGGAACGGCACGTTTGCGAGTTCTTCAACCAGTGTGTCCAGCAGAATGGATAAGCTCCAACTATCTCAAGCGTTTGGCCAGTATTGGAAACCGGACTTGGAAGACAAACGGCCATGGCTGACCCTACATTTTGCAGAACCGGTCGTCATCAATTCACTTGTATTGAAGGAAGCGATTCAATATGGGCAACGGGTAGAAAAAGCAAAAATTTTTCTGCAAACTGTAGCAGGACCACAGTTACTGACCGAAATAGTGACGATCGGCTATCAAAAAATCATCAGCTTTGAAGCGGTCGGCGTGTCTGCTGTCAAAATCGTTTTTACTCAAGTTCGGCAAACACCGATCATTCAAACCATGGCCGCGCGCTATGTGCCTCAGGAAGAATAAAGTAACCCAAAAACAGACAGTCGGCTGACTGTCTGTTTTTGAGGGATACAAATAAGGAATAAAAGTGGATATTAGTTAAATGCGACTGCCTAGGGGGCAAATCCAAGAACAGTGCATGGTAACTACAAATTAAGGAAGTGTGATGACATTTTCTGAATCTTTGTCGAAGAAATGCGCTTTGTTGATGTTGAAAGCTAAATCAACTGTTTCACCTGGACGGTGGAAGTCGCGGGCATCAACTTTCGAGATAAATTCAGTCGCACCTACACGTGTATAAAGCATTGTTTCTGCACCTAATAGTTCAGATACGACCACTTCAGCACGTACAGTTGCTTCAGGAGAAGCTTCCAATGCGATTTGTTCACTGTGGATATCTTCTGGACGAATACCAAAGACTAATTGTTTGCCTTCGTAGCCTTTTTCAACAAGAATCTTATTCTTGCCTTCAGGAATACGTAAATTCAAACTTTGACCATCAGAGATCATACCGTTATTCAACGTAACATTGAAGAAGTTCATTGCTGGTGAACCGATAAAGCCGGCAACGAAAATGTTTTTCGGTGTGTTGTAGACTTCTTTTGGTGAACCGATTTGTTGAATGAAACCATCTTTCATGATAACGATCCGGTCAGCCATGGTCATCGCTTCTGTTTGGTCATGGGTTACATAGATCGTCGTTGTTTCTAAACGTTGGTGTAATTTTGCGATTTCCGCACGCATGGCAACCCGCAATTTCGCATCTAAGTTTGACAATGGCTCATCCATCAAGAAGACTTTGGCATCACGAACGATGGCACGGCCTAAGGCAACCCGTTGACGCTGACCACCTGAAAGGGCAGCAGGTTTACGATCTAAGTATTCTGTCAAACCTAAGATCTCAGCGGCATTTTCTACGCGTTTTTTGATTTCTTCTTTGTCGTATTTACGCAATTTCAAACCAAATGCCATGTTGTTGAAAACAGTCATATGGGGATACAATGCGTAGTTCTGGAAAACCATCGCGATGTCGCGGTCTTTTGGTGCCACATCGTTCATTACTTTTCCACCGATGCTCAATTCGCCTTCAGAAATATCTTCTAAACCAGCGATCATTCGAAGGGTTGTTGATTTTCCACAACCAGAAGGTCCAACGAAAACGATGAATTCGCGATCCGCGATATCTAAATTAAAATCAGTTACCGAATACGCATCATTATTGTCATATTTTTTGTGGATATTTTTTAAGGCCATTTCTACCATTGGGATTACCTCTTTCCATTTAGTTTACATGAATAGCATAAATGAAAACGCTTCGAATGTGCAACGGAAACCTGCACAAGAAAAAAACGTTTTCTTGTGCAGGTTGTTTAATTGCTCTGATGGGTGAACTGATCGATCAATAAATAGCAAAGCAGCAGATCATCCATATTTTTTAAATTTAAGCGCGTCAGTGTTTGAAACTTATCGATCTTATATAGGAGAGAATTCCGATGCATGAACAGTTCTTTGGCTGTGGAGCTTGCATTGCCTTGATTGCGCCACAGGGATTGAATGATCGTTTCGGTCTCTTCTTCAAACCAATCTAGATATAAGGTACGAAACAAGGAAATATACTCGGAAAAGCCATTGCGAAAAAGAGAAAAGACCACTTTGGGCAGATCCATACTTTTACTGGTGGTTTTCGTTTTTAACTCATTTTTGAACAGGGTAGACTCACTTGCCCATAAGGTAGTGAAATCGTGGCGCGGATGATGGAAGGGACCGACGAACAGCTGAGAATAGCAGTCGAAATCCATATCCAAAGCCACGAATAAGCCGTCGAGATCTTCGATGGGTAAATTAGTGTCGTCTTGTTTTTCTACGATCACCGCATGGTCTTCGGTGAGGAAAAAAAGATCCACCACGCTAGGGAGCATTTGCTGGATCTCTGCGAGCCATTCGGATTGCAAGGAGTCAATGGTTCGGGTGAAATGAACTTGCAGCATTCGGACCCACGTTTGGTCTTGAACGGGCTGATGTTCAAATAAAATCGGATACCATGGATGGTTTCGGTTATCGATTTCTGGTTGCAAAGAGCCGTTTCCCAGTTGGATCAGCAGTTTTTCACTGTCACTTAATTGGTCAGTTGGCAGCCAAATATATTTTTTGCCGAAAGCGATGGATTCGATGTCCTTCGTTGTGGATACTTTGTCATGCAGCGTTGCCTGGGGGAAACGCGCTTTGATGTCATTAAAAGAAAAAATGAGAAAGACCTCCTTTGAGATACTCTACGTATTCTTCATTTAGTATAGCATGTTCTAAAAAAACCGTTCAAAATTTTCCCAGAAAAAAGCACAGCCCTTCACCGAAATCTCTGCCTTTGCATGGCAGGAGGACTGCTTTTTTCCCGAAGCGATGGCTTCTATAATCCTAACAGTTGTTTTTTCTTTAAGGCAAATTCTTCTTCAGTCAAAATTCCTTCATCGACCAACATTTTCAGTTCGCGAAGATCAGCAATGACCTGTTCCGTCGGGGTTACAGTTGGTCGCGGGGGCAGTATCGCATGCTTACGGGGGAAGTTAGTGAGATAGCGCTGTATGATCCGAGCAATCAGCAGGTCTTTTTCGGCAAAGCAAAGGGAGTGGTTTGGTTCCGTCCTTCTGCGAGAATGGGTTTCTCTGATTGCCCCGCCGCCAATATACAGTTCCAAGAAGCCATTGCCTTTCCAAAGACCAGATTCGGCAACTTCTTTCAGACTGACACTGGTGATCTGGGGAATCTGCAAAACCTGCTTTTCTTTCTTTTTGTAGTCGATGATCGTGAGGGTATCTTCTGCGATGATCCAAGCATCACGATAATGATAAGACAGTAATTTGATTTTACCAGCCTCTTCATCCACGTAACTTTTGGCTGATTGTCCGCCAAGTGCTGCCAAATGATCCGTTAAAAATTCATAGGCTTTTTGGGCATCGATTCGATTGGTGAAATAAAGCAGATGAGAATTACCTGGTACCTGCAGTCGGAGGTAGTCCACTAAGAGACCTTTGCCTATATGTAATTCCACATCGGCAATTTTTGCCATGGGAATCTTTTCATCCGGGATTTTTGGATGGGTGTTGTTTATCCAGACGCCTTTTTTCGTAATGAACCAACGACAGCTGGCATCATGTCTGCGATTCTCTCGATATTTTTTTGAATACAGAATAATGGGTTCCTCGTAGGTTTCATTAGGTGTTCTCGTCAAAATACTTACCTCCTTAAACGTAATAAGTAATATTTTATTCAATTATACAACAAATAGCGTTTTTATTCGTTTTATTCTGATGAAAATAAGGGTATTTTGTCGTTTTCCTTCTTTTCGTTATGGTTTTTTAGAAAAAAATCCCTAGCAGCAATTGACAAGGAAGCGGTTTCTTGGTATCTTAGATGTACGGACAACTTTTGAAAGATGGGGTAAAAATGGCAAATAAGTACGAACAACTAGCGGATATCTTAAGAGAAAAGATCCGCTTAGGCACCTATCAAGAAGGCGATGCGATCCCTTCAGAAGCAACCTTACAGGAAGAATTTCATTATAGCCGCCACACGGTGCGCCAAGCGATCGCTGTTTTGGTCAATGAAGGCTATTTAAGAAAAGAACGGGGCTCAGGCACCTACGTTTCAAAACCTGAGACTGTCAATCATAAAAACCGCAAAACGATTGGGATCATCATGACCTATTTGTCTGATTATATTTTCCCATCGATCATGCGTGGCGTGGAGCAGACATTGCGGGAGCAAGGCTACTCACTGCTTTTAGGCTCAACCAACAATGACCATGAGCAAGAAAGAGCGTGCTTGCAGCAAATGATGGATCAAGGGGTAGACGGGTTGATCGTTGAACCAACTAAGAGCAGCCAATACAACCCGAATCTTGCCTATTATGTCGCACTCCAAGAAGCTGGGATTCCTCTCGTCATGATCAATGCCTATTACGAAGAACTAGACTTGCCGCATATTTGTGTCAACGATACACGTTCTGGGTTTTTAGCAACCAATTATCTATTAGAACAACAGCATCAGCAGTTGATGATGATCACGAAAATCGATGACTTACAAGGGAAATATCGGATGAAAGGGTTTGTCAAAGCGTTGACCCAAGCCAAGCGGACGTTTGCAGCAGAAGACGTCTTGACGTATACGACGGAGACGAAAGAAGCCGTTATTGAACAAGCGATCCAGCGCTTGACGGCTGCCGATAATCAAGTCACAGGCATCGTTTGTTACAACGATGAGATCGCGCATCGTTTGATTCAAGCATTGACGGCTGCTGGGAAGAACGTTCCTACTGATTTTTCGATCGTAGGAAACGATGACTCGCCCCTTAGCACCTTGTCCACACCGACGATCACCACACTGACTCACCCGAAAGAAGCGATGGGGGAATTGGCAGCACAATGGATCACTACAGGTAAGGCAACAGAAGCACAACACTTTTATTTTGAACCAGAGCTGATCGTTCGCGGTTCAGTCAATAACCAAAAAGGAGAGTAAGAAGATGACGCAACAAGTAAGGCAAGCAATTATTGACGGGCGCACGTCTCTTGGGATCGAGCTAGGCTCGACACGGATCAAAGCTGTCTTGATCGATGAGCGGTTTCAGACGATCGCTTCTGGCAGCTTTGAATGGGAAAATCAATTGGAGCAAGGGATTTGGACCTACTCGCTAGAAGCGATTTGGCAAGGACTGCAAGCCAGCTACCAAGAGTTGGCGCACAATATCCAGCAGCAATTCGAGGTACCTTTGACGACGATCGGCAGTATCGGTTTTTCTGCAATGATGCACGGCTATATGGCCTTTGATCAGCAAGGCACGCTGTTGGTCCCTTTTCGGACATGGCGCAATGCGATCACGGAAGAAGCAGAAAAAGCTTTGACGGCATTGTTCCAATACAACATCCCGCAGCGTTGGAGTATCGCGCACTTGTATCAAGCGATTTTGAATCAAGAAGCTCACGTACCAGAGGTCGCTTTTTTCACTACCTTAGCCGGCTATGTCCATTGGCAGCTGACAGGAGAAAAAGTTATCGGAATCGGTGATGCATCTGGGATGTTCCCAATCGATAGTACGACAAAAAACTATGATGCGAATATGCTGCAGCAATTTGATGCGCAAATCAGCAGTCAGGGGTATCCTTGGCAGATCAAAGACCTTTTGCCACAAGTGTTGAAAGCAGGCGAACCAGCCGGCACATTGACGGCAGAAGGCGCAAAAAAACTCGACCCAACCGGTACCTTGCAAGCCGGCATCCCGTTATGTCCGCCAGAAGGCGATGCGGGCACTGGCATGGTTGCCACGAATAGTGTGGCACAGCGAAGCGGGAATGTTTCAGCCGGGACGTCGGCTTTTGCCATGATCGTCTTAGAAGAACCCTTAACGCAAGTGTATCCAGAGATCGATTTGGTCACGACGCCTTCTGGTGATTTGGTGGGGATGGTCCATACGAATAACTGTACCTCGGAGATCAATGCCTGGGTCAAACTTTTCCGCGAATTTGCCGACGCAGCTGGAATGAAACTTTCCACGGAAGAATTGTTTGCGACCTTATTCAACGAAGCATTGAAAGGGGATTCAGAATGTGGCGGGATGCTTTCTTATGGCTATTATTCTGGTGAAAATATCACTAAGATCCCTGAAGGACGGCCGCTTTTCGTCCGATCGCCAGAGAGTTCTTTTACTTTAGCAAATTTTATGCGCTTACATCTGTTTAGTGCCTTTGGTGCGATGAAGATCGGGATGAAGATTCTGGAAGCCGAAGACGTTGCCCTCGATCGAATCGTTGGTCACGGTGGGATCTTCAAGACGCCAGAAGTTGCCCAGCGTGTCTTGGCAGCTGTCATGGAAGCGCCAGTTACGGTCCTGGAAACGGCTGGTGAAGGCGGCGCCTGGGGGATCGCCCTTTTAGCAGCATACCTACGCCGCCACAAGCCAGAACAATCCTTGGCCGCATTTTTAGCAGATCAAGTGTTTAAAAATGATCACGGCGTGACGTTAGTCCCAACGGAAGCGGACATTCAGGGATTCACCGTCTTTACCCAACGTTACCAAGCAGGGTTGCCGATCGAGCAAGCGGCAATCGATGCGTTGATTTAAAAAGAAAGAAGGGAATTTTGTGTTAGAAGGATTAAAAGAAGAAGTCTTTCAAGCCAATTTGGCATTGCCGAAGCAAGGATTGATCAAATACACCTGGGGCAATGTGTCAGCAGTGGATCGCCAACAGCAGTTGTTTGTCATCAAACCTAGCGGTGTTGACTATGAAACCATGCAAGCCAGTGATATGGTGGTTTGTGATTTTGAGGGCAACGTAGTGGAAGGAGCAAAAAATCCTTCCTCCGATACGCCGACGCATGCCGTTTTATACAAAGCATTTCCAGAAATTGGTGGGATCGTCCATACCCATTCTACTTGGGCGACGAGCTGGGCTCAGGCAGGACTCGATCTGCCAGCGATGGGCACGACCCATGCCGATACGTTTTATGGAGCAGTCCCCTGTGCCCGCTTTTTGACGCAAGCCGAGATCGATGAAGGCTATGAAGCACAAACAGGACAGGTGATCGTCGAAACCTTTAAGGAACGCGGCATCACGCCAGAAGAAATTCCTGGTGTCTTGCTTCACGGTCATGGACCGTTTACCTGGGGCAAAACGGCGGATGCGGCGGTGATGAACGCAGTGGTCTTAGAAGAAGTCGCTAAGATGAATTTTATCACGCGCCAGCTCAACAGTTACGCACCCGAATTGCCGCAGCGGGTCTTAGACAAACATTATTTACGCAAACATGGAGAAAATGCCTATTACGGGCAAAAATAACGAAAAAGGAGCAAGTAGAATGTTAGAAATCGGGAAAAAAGAATTTTGGTTCGTCGTAGGATCACAGCACTTATATGGAGAAGAAGCATTACAAGAAGTACGGGATCATGCAGAAGAAATGGTCAAAAGCTTAAATGACAGCTCAAAGCTGCCTTATCCAGTTGTTTTACAAGAACTCGCTGTTACTGCCGATACGATTACGAAAATCATGAAAGAAGTCAACTATCGGGATGAAGTCGCTGGGGTGATCACCTGGATGCACACCTTCTCACCTGCAAAAATGTGGATTCGCGGCACGAAATTATTACAAAAACCATTGCTGCACCTTGCCACTCAATACAATGAACAAATTCCATGGGAAACCATCGATATGGACTTTATGAACTTGAACCAAGCGGCTCATGGTGACCGAGAATACGGATTTATCAATGCCCGTTTGAAAAAGCAAAACAAAATCGTTGTCGGTTATTGGAAAAATGAAGCCATCCAAAAAGAAATTGCTGCTTGGATGGACGTGGCAGTCGGCTACAATGAAAGCTTCCAAATTAAAGTCGCTCGTTTTGGCGACAACATGCGTAACGTTGGGGTGACGGAAGGCGACAAAGTCGAAGCACAGATCCAATTTGGTTGGACCGTTGATTATTTTGGGATCGGCGATTTGGTACAAGTTGTCGATGCGGTGACTGACGAAGAAATCGATGCACTCTTTGAAGGATACAGCCAGCTGTATGATTTCGATTATGGCGATTACGACAAAGAAGAGTGGGCACGTCATGTCAAAGCACAAGCCAAACAAGAAATCGGTCTGCGCCGCTTCCTTGAAGCAGGCGGCTATACGGCATTCACCACGAACTTTGAAGACTTGTATGGTATGCAGCAGTTGCCTGGTTTAGCTGTACAACGCTTGATGGCAGAAGGCTATGGGTTTGCCGGTGAAGGGGACTGGAAAACAGCCGCTATTGACCGTTTGATGAAAATCATGGCTCACAATAAAGCGACTGGCTTTATGGAAGACTACACCTATGAGCTGACACCAGGAAAAGAAGCCATCTTGCAATCCCACATGATGGAAGTCGATCCGGTATTAGCAGCCAGCAAACCAAAAATTGTGGTTTCGCCATTGTCGATGGGGGATCGTGAAGACCCAGCCCGGCTCGTGTTTGACGGCCAAGGCGGCGAAGGTGTCGTGGTTTCGATGGCCGACTTTGGCACTCACTACAAATTATTGATCAATGAAGTCGATGCCTTTGAGCCAACTGAAGAAGCACCAAAACTACCGGTTGCACGAGTAATGTGGACGCCAAAACCAAACTTCCACGATGGCGTCAAACAGTGGATCGAAACAGGCGGTGGCCATCACACCGTTGTCTCACTTGTCCTAAATTCTGATCAGATCGAAACATGGGCGAAACTTGTAGGATTAGAATACGTAACGATCAAATAAGTACCCAATCACAAAAGGAACCGTTGGCGATGCCGGCGGTTTCTTTGCGTTTTTATTAAGCTTTCTTGCCTTCTGGCTGTAAAGTGCGGGCAAGCAAACCCTTGAAAGCACCAGCAATCAGCAAAATTGACTTTTAAATATAGGGGGCATAGACTTTTATGTAAGAGTGGAACAATGGACTAAAAGGAGGAGCACAATGAAGACAACCTACGATACACCAGAGTATTATCAGAAAATGAACGCTTGGTGGCGAGCAGCCAACTACCTTTCCGTTGGTCAGATCTATTTGAAAGACAATCCCTTATTGCGCCGCCCCATCGAAGAAAAAGATTTAAAAGTGAATCCAATTGGTCACTGGGGAACGATCGCAGGACAAAATTTTATTTACACCCATCTCAATCGCGTCATCAATAAGTACGACTTAAACATGTTTTATATCGAAGGACCAGGCCATGGCGGACAAGTCATGGTTGCGAATGCTTATTTAGACGGCAGCTACAGCGAGATCTATCCAAAAGCCACCCAAGACGAAGTAGGGATGAAACATCTATTCAAAACCTTCTCTTTCCCAGGTGGGATCGCTTCTCATGCGGCACCTGAAACGCCAGGTTCGATCCATGAAGGCGGCGAGCTAGGCTATTCCATCGCCCACGCTACCGGAGCTATTTTAGACAATCCCGATGTCATTGCAGCAGTAGTGGTCGGTGATGGTGAAGCCGAAACCGGACCATTAGCGGGCAGCTGGTTTTCAAATACCTTTATCAACCCAGTCAATGATGGCGCAATTTTGCCTATCTTGCATTTGAATGGCGCCAAGATTGCCAATCCAACGATTTTGGCTCGTAAAAGTGACCAAGATCTCACGAAATATTTTGAAGGCATGGGTTGGACCCCTTATTTCGTAGAAGGGGACGATCCAGAAGCCGTTCATCCGCAATTGGCTCAGAAGATGGATCAAGCCATCGAACAGATCCACGCGATCCAAGCAGAAGCCCGCAAAGGTTCTGCGGAAGAAGCCGCTATGCCTCATTGGCCTGTTTTAATCGTTCGCACACCAAAAGGGTGGACTGGACCGAAAGTCTGGGATGGCGAGCCGATTGAAGGGGGCTTCCGTGCCCACCAAGTGCCGATCCCTGTCAATGCGAAACATATGGAACACGTGGATGCTTTGACGGATTGGCTGCAGTCTTATCGTCCAGAAGAGCTTTTTGACGAAAACGGCCGCATCAACGCTGAGATTCAAGAATTGGCGCCAAAAGGGGAGCAACGGATGGCTGTCAACCCAATCACCAACGGGGGGATCGATCCGCAACCGCTACGCTTGCCAGATTGGCAAGCACATGCCATTGCGATTGAGACACCAGGGGAAACGACGGCCCAAGATATGATGGTCTTTGGGAAATTTGCCCGTGACATCATCAAAGAAAATCCTGACAACTTCCGCATTTTTGGCCCAGATGAAGCCAAATCCAATCGGTTGAACCATGTGTTCGAAGTCACGGACCGCCAATGGTTGGAGCCAAAACATCCTGATTATGATGAATGGCTGTCTTCAGTGGGCCGTGTGATTGATTCACAATTATCAGAACATCAAGCAGAAGGCTTCTTGGAAGGCTATGTGCTGACGGGGCGTCATGGCTTCTTTGCCAGCTACGAGTCATTCCTAAGAGTCGTTGATTCTATGATCACGCAGCACTTCAAATGGTTACGAAAAGCCCATGATCTTGACTGGCGCAACCCGTACCCCTCATTGAATTTGATCGCTTCATCAACGGTCTTCCAACAAGACCATAATGGGTACACCCACCAAGATCCAGGGATCATGACCCATATTGCAGAGAAAAAAGCCGACTTTGTGCGGGTCTACTTGCCAGCCGATGCCAATAGCTTGATGGCTGTCATGGCAGAAACGCTCGCTTCTGAAGAAAAGATCAATCTAGTGGTCTCTTCGAAACACCCACGTCCGCAGTTTTATTCGGCGGATGAAGCGAAAGTGCTTGTCAAAGATGGCTTGAAAGTCATCGACTGGGCATCGACAGATGAAGGACAAGAACCGGACATCGTGATCGCAGCTGCCGGGACGGAACCGAATTTGGAAGCATTAGCTGCTGTTTCCTTGCTGATTGAAGCCTTCCCAGAGTTGAAAGTCCGCTTCATCAATGTGGTCGATCTATTGAAATTGCGTCGTCCAGAAGTCGATCCTCGTGGGTTGAGCGATGAAGCATTCGAAGCCTACTTTACGAAAGACAAACCGATCGTGTTTGCTTTCCACGGGTATGAAGGACTGATTCGCGACATCTTCTTTGGCCGTCGCAACCAACAGCTTCATATTCATGGGTACCGAGAAAATGGCGACATCACGACACCGTTTGATATGCGGATCCTTTCTGAATTGGATCGCTTCCACTTAGCCAAAGACGCCGCCGAATGGGTCTATGGAGAAAAAGCAACGGACTTTGCCAAAAAAATGGCAGACACCGTTGCGTATCACCATGACTTTATTCGAGAAAACGGCTATGATATCGCCGAAGTCGAAGAGTGGGAATGGAAACCATTGCGTTGATTTTTTCTCCATAACACCAACGTAAGACAATTTAAGAACAAAATAAGTACAAAACGATCCGCAACAGGGTCGGGACGCCTTACCAAGGAAGCCCGACCGACTGTCTGCGGATCGTTTTTTTAAAAGACGTCGAAACCGTAATTTTTGATATGCTGTTTCAACAAGGCGAGATAGTCCAAAGCCATCTCACTCAGTTCCATTTTCTTGTGTTTGAGGTAACCTAGTGTCATCGCATCATCGACTTCCAAAGGAATCGCAACGATTTTTTCATCATTCAGCTCACTGCTGATGATCCCAGAGCTGATGGTATAGCCGTTGAGACCCACCATCAAATTGAAAATCGTGGCACGATCGCTGATGCGAATGTGTTTTTTGCGTTGTAAAGTGCTTAAGATCTCTTCAGAAAAGTAGAAGGAATTGGTTTCCCCTTGTTCGTACGACAAATAGGTATAAGGTTCCAAATCAGCTAATGTGATGCTTTTTTTCTGAGTCAGTGGATTTTCTCGGCCGATGAAGACGTGGGGTTTGGCTTCAAATAAAGGAATGAATTGCAGGTCTTTTTCGTGGATCAAACGGGTGAGGACCGTCGTGTTGAAATCATTCAGATAAATGACCCCCAATTCGCTCTTAAACGTCTGGATATCATCCAATACATTTTGTGTCTGGGTCTCCCGCAAGGTGAATTGAAATTCATCTTCCCCTAACTGTTTGACCAGTTCCACGAAGGCGTGGACGACGAAGGCATAGTGTTGTGCGGAAACACTGAAAACATGCTTGCGATGGCTGTCTTTGCGAAAGCGTTCGTCCAAGAGATTGACTTGGTCTAAAACATTTCGAGCATAATTGAGAAAGGAACGGCCATCATCGGTCAAGGTCACCCCTAATTTACTGCGGTAAAACAGCTGCAGATCATATTCTTTTTCCAACTCTTTCATGGCTTGAGAGAGGGAGGGCTGACTGATGAAAAGCTGTTTGGCGGCTTCATTGAAAGAGCCGGTCTCTACGATTTTTTCCAAATATTCAAGCTGCTGGATACGCATGGGAAGCAACCTCCTTTTTGTGTTATAGGTATTGCCTATGGAATATATAAGTTTATAAGTATTATCTATAGTATAAGATGTTTGCTAGAATAAATCTAACAATTTTGAAAACTTTGTATAGGAGGAATGGATATGGCAACAGACAAATTTCAGCTTGTGGGGTCATTGTTACGACCACAAGATTTATTGGACTACAAAAATCAAATCGAGCATCGGGAGGACATCCGCTACCCGTTTTATGATGCGTTTCCTGGCTACCAAGAAACGGAAGCAAAAGCGATCGCTGACATCATTGCAGCGCAAAAAGAACACGGCATTACAGTCATCACAGATGGCGAACATGGCCGCTCGATGTGGCACCTGGATTTTCTCTGGGGATTAAAAGGCGTTGAGCGCTATATCTCCGATCATGGGTATGCCTTTGAAGATTTGGACGGTGGACATTTTGAAACGCGTAAAGACATCGGCATCCGGATCACAGAACCATTATCTGGCAAAAACCATCATTATTTGACATTGTTTAAAGAAACCAAACGCCAAGCTGGCGACCTGCCAGTCAAAATCACCGTCTGGGGGGCTGCCCATGCGTTTACCGAGCTGACTGTCTTTAACGACCTCGTTGGTGAAGGTCAGGTATATCCAACGAAAGAAGCCTTGCGGGAAGGGCTGCTTAACGCCTACAAGGAATTCTTGCAGGAATACCGAGAAGCCGGTGGTGAGATCGTTCAGTTCGATGATTGTTTATGGGAACTATTTGCTGAAGACAATGACAAGAGCTTCTTCACCCAAGGCAATGACGGCTTAGAAGCGTTAGCCGATGAATTCGTGGCGATCAACAACGAAGTCGCTGATTACGCCCACGAATTAGGATTAAAAGTCTGGACCCACAATTGTCGCGGCAATTACCAAAGCCGCGCGGCAGCCAGTGGTACCTACAAAGCGATCGCCGAAAAATTCTTACGTGATCAGCATTATGACCGCTTTTTCCTAGAGTGGGATGATGACCGTGCCGGTGATATCTCGGCTTTAGAAGCGCTGAAAGATCGCCCAGAAGTGGAAGTTGTCTTAGGCTTATTATCCAGCAAAACCGCCACATTAGCCGATGAAGAGCGAGTGATCGCCTTATTAGACAAAGCTAGTCAAATCATTCCTAAGGATCGGCTTTATCTTTCTCATCAATGCGGCTTTGCCTCTTGTGACTGCGGCAATGAGCTTTCGACTGAACAGCAATGGGCAAAAATCAAGCAAGGGCAAGCCTTAGCTGAAGCGTACTTCGGTTAAGCAGCTGCGTCTTCTTTTCCCTAAATCTTCCCCTCGAAACCGGTGCATGCGACAAAGTTTCGAAAATTTCAGAAAAAATGTTTGACATTTTCTTTAAGAGCGAGTAAAGTAAGACACAACTTAATGAAACAGACATCGAAAAGAAGAGTAGCAAGGCTTGCTGTTTGAAGAGAGTCTCTGGTTGGTGCAAAGAGATAACGCATGGTTGTGAAACACATCTTGGAGTCGTTTTTCCGAAAGAAAAGTAGGAGAGACCGGGTTTGCCCGTTACAGCAGCAGTCATTGATTGATGACTTTCTGAGTTCAGTTGCTGTGAAGCACTGATAAACAAAGGTGGAACCGCGTTGATAACGTCCTTTAGCTGTAATGGCTAGGGGACGTTTTTTTTTCTCTTTTTTTGCGGCTCACCGAAAACCGAAAGTGGAAGGATCACAAAGACTGCACGAGGCCTTTTCCTGTGAAGGAAAGGCAAATTGAGGTGGAACCACGTATCTAGCGTCCTCTGGCAAATGCCAGTGTGCGCTTTTTTTGTTTTTCTTTTTTAGAAAAATGAAACTTGCCAGTTGCCCTCACCAGCCAACGCACAGCGCCACATAAGCGTCGGAGTAAGCCGTCGCTAAGCTGTTTTTCTGCCAAGCGAAATTGAAACCTATCAAGGAGGAAGTCACCATGTTTGAGTATTTAGTCAATGTTATGCCCCAACTAATTTCAGGAACCGGAATCACCGTTAAATTGTTCGCACTGACCTTAATCGGGTCCATTCCCTTAGGCATCTTGTTTGCCTTTGTTTTAGCCAGTCGCCTGCGTATTTTGAAATTGATCGTGCAAGTCTACGTTTGGTTGATGCGAGGAACGCCTTTATTGCTGCAGTTGATCTTTGTTTTCTACGGTCTGCCGATTTTAGGGATCGTCTTTGATCGCTTTGAAGCAGCCTTGATCGCCTTTATCATCAATTACGCTGCTTATTTTGCTGAGATTTTCCGTGGGGGGATCCAATCGATTCCAGCCGGACAATACGAAGCTGCGAAAGTCTTGCGTTTATCCCCAATCCAAACGATCCAAAAAATCATCATCCCACAAGTCGTCAAGATCACCCTGCCATCTGTCGGCAATGAAGTCATCAATCTTGTCAAAGACACATCCCTCGTCTACATCTTGGGCTTGTCAGACGTGATGCGAATCGGAAAAATCGCCATGGAGCGAGACAGTACCTTGCTTCCGTTAGTTGGGGTCGGCTTGATCTACTTGGTGATGACGGGCGTCTTCACGTTATTGTTAAAACAAATCGAGACCAAACTGGACTATTACCGTTAGGAGGAACCACGTATGTTAGAACTAAAACAAGTATCAAAATCATTTGGCGCTAAAAAAGTCATCGATCAGCTAGACCTGACGATCGAAGACGGCAGTATCTTAGCGGTGGTCGGTCCTTCCGGTGGCGGGAAAACCACCTTGCTTCGGACACTGGCTGGGTTAGAAACGATCGATTCTGGAAGCTTTTTACTGGATGGCAAAGCCTTTGATCCCACCGACACAAAAGAACAAGAACAAGTCGTCGGTGTCGTCTTCCAAGACTTCCAATTGTTTCCTCACTTGTCGGTTTTTGAAAACATCACTTTGGCACCAAAAATGGTGCTAAAACAAGACAAAGCCGCGTATACAGCAAAAGCCGAACAGTTGGCAGAAAAACTAGGGTTAAGTGACCTATTAGCTCAATACCCCTTCCAGTTGTCCGGGGGGCAGCGGCAACGGGTGGCTATCGCACGAGCGATGGCGATGAATCCCAAAGTGTTGGCCTATGACGAGCCTACCAGCGCCTTAGACCCAGGATTGAGACAGCAAGTCGAACAGCTGATCTTGGATCTGAAAAAAGAAGGAGTGACCCAGATCGTGGTGACCCATGATTTGGTTTTTGCCGAAAATATCGGCGATCAATTATTAAAAGTAGCAGGAGAATAAGGGGGAGAAAAAAATGAAAAAATTACTATTGACGGGAATCGCAGCAGCAAGTGTATTTTTATTAGGGGCGTGCGGCAGCAGCAATGACACCACAACCAGTGCCGCTGACAAAGAAGAAGTGATCGTCGGCCTAGACGATACCTTCGTACCGATGGGCTTTAAAGACGACCAAGGCAACATCGTTGGGTTTGATGTGGATTTAGCCACAGCGATTTTGGATCTAACAGGAACCAAAGTCAAATTTCAACCAATCGACTGGTCCATGAAAGAAACCGAACTAAGCAATGGCACCGTCGATATGATCTGGAACGGGTATACCAAAACCGCAGCTCGTGAAGAAAAAGTATTGTTTACAGATACTTATATGGAAAATAAACAAGTCTTGGTCACAGAGAAATCAAGCGGCATTACTAGCTTCGATGATATGGAGGGCAAAGTCTTAGGTGCCCAAGAAGGTTCTTCTGGTTATGAGACCTTCAATAACCAACCGGAAGTTTTGAAGGATCTCGTAGACGGCAATGACGCAACCTTGTATGCCAGCTTTAATGAAGCCTTTATCGATCTAGAAAACGGTCGGATCGACGGTCTTTTGATCGACCGTGTCTACGCAGAATATTATTTGACTCAAACAGGCAAAACCGATGACTTCAACGAAATCGAAAGCCCCTTTGAAGCAGAAGATTTTGCTGTAGGTGTGCGTAAAGACGATCAAGCCATGGCAGATAAAATCAATGATGGTTTGAAAGAATTGCAAGACAATGGTACCTTTGCTGAAATCTCTGAAAAGTGGTTTGGCGAAGACGTCACACCAAACTAAAAACAAGTCAACAAGAGGCACTGGCTGCTTAGCAGCTGGTGTTTTTTTCATCATTTAAGAAATTTTCGCTTAAATTCCAACAGCTAACCAAAATTTCTCACAGGAAAACTTTTGTTCGCCTTCTTTTTTCGTTATAATAGGGAAAGATGAAAAGAGGGATAGAAATGGCGCAAAAAAAACGCGCAAAGAAACGCAAAACAAAAAAACAACAAAAACAGCAAGAGAAATTAATGCTGGTCGGCGTCGGCCTGCTCTTTGTCTTGTTTTCGATATTTGGCTTTTTCCATTTAGGTTTTTTAGGAACCTTGATTGCCAACGGGTTTCGGATCGTTGGCGGAAACACGTACCAATTTTTGAGTGTTGCCCTAGCTGCTTATGGTGTCTGGTTAGCGATCAAAACGACCGATGCTCGGTTTAAGAGCATTCGGCGAGTGATCGGCTGTATATTGGTGTATTTTGGTTTACTGATCATCCTCCATGCGCAAATCTTTAGTAATGTGGTGGGAGAACAAGCCAATATCTTCCAAACGACGTGGATGACGCTGTTAGGCGATATCCGGCGCAGCCAAGTGACCCAAAATGTCGGGGGCGGAATGATTGGCGCCATGCTTTATGGGGCGACCTATTTTCTTGTTTCCCAGATCGGCAGCTACATCATCGCTGTTTTACTCATGCTGATCGGGGCGTTCTTGTTCAGCCAAATGAGCAGCCACGAGTTAGTGGAGCACCTGCAAGTAGCTGGTGACAAGCTGCAGCGGTTGTTAGAAGGCTCTCCAGAAAAGCAAGCCGAACGAGAAGCCCGCAAAGCGGAACGAGCAGCAGAGAAACAAGCGGCGAAAGAAGCCAAAAAAGAAGCCGAGCGAGCAGCAGTCATGGCGGAGATCAAAGAAAAGAATCAAGTCCGACCAATGACAGAAGACGAAAAATCAGCAAAAGAACAGCAGATGCAAGCGCCAGCTGATTTTGAACCAGAGCAGCTGAGCTTTGTACCCATCGACCACTTCCAAGAATTGCCGCAAACGGCGGCACCAGAGGCCGCTCAAGCACCGCATCCAGCAGGAAACAAACCGGGACCAAGCAAAAAGGTCAACGAAGACGGGGAGATCCTCGATGACGATGGTGAAGTATTGGAATTTGAGATTTCGGAAGAAGCTGAAAATCGTGATTATGAATTGCCTTCAGCGCAATTACTCGATTCGATCCCTTCAACGGATCAAAGCAGCGAGTACAAAAAGATCGAACAAAATATTGGTGTGTTAGAAACCACCTTCCAAAGCTTCGGTGTTGACGCAAAAGTCGTCAAAGCTAGCTTAGGACCAGCAGTAACCAAATTCGAAGTTCAACCAGCAGTAGGGGTCAAAGTCAGCAAAATCGTCGGGTTGACCGATGATATCGCCTTAGCCTTGGCCGCCAAAGACGTCCGGATGGAAGCGCCGATCCCAGGGAAATCATTGATTGGGATCGAAGTTCCAAACAGCGCAGTCAGCATGGTTTCATTCCGAGAAGTGATCGAAGCCCAACCAGATCATCCAGATAAACTATTAGAAGTACCTTTAGGACGCGATATTTCTGGCCGTGTCCAAACGGCAGACTTAACGAAAATGCCCCATCTCTTGATTGCCGGATCGACCGGGAGCGGGAAGTCCGTAGCCATCAACGGCATCATCACCAGTATTTTGATGCGGGCAAAACCCCATGAAGTCAAACTGATGATGATCGACCCGAAAATGGTTGAATTAAATGTTTACAATGGGATTCCCCATCTCTTGACACCCGTTGTGACCAATCCTCGCAAAGCGGCGCAAGCGTTGCAAAAAGTGGTCAAGGAAATGGAAGAACGCTACGAAAAATTTGCGGCAACTGGGGTCCGAAATATTACTGGCTACAACGATTTAGTAATCAATAAGAATTTAGAAGATGGCGAAAATCGTCCGATCTTGCCATTCATTGTGGTGATCGTTGATGAGTTAGCTGACTTGATGATGGTTGCTAGCAACGAAGTCGAAGATGCCATCATTCGTTTGGCACAAATGGCGCGGGCAGCTGGTATCCATATGATCTTAGCAACGCAACGACCAAGTGTGGATGTCATTACAGGGATCATCAAAGCCAATGTTCCATCACGGATGGCGTTTGCTGTTTCCAGCGGTGTCGATTCTCGGACCATCATTGATGGGAACGGGGCCGAAAAACTGCTGGGCCGCGGCGACATGCTGTATCTGCCGATGGGTGAGAACAAACCGATTCGGGTCCAAGGGGCCTTTATTTCCGACCAAGAAGTCGAACGAGTGGTTGAATTCGTGACAGATCAGCAAGAAGCCAATTATGAAGAAAAAATGATGGTCACTGAGGAAGAAACGAGTGCCGGCAGCAGCGGACAACCGCAAGATGAGCTGTTCGAAGACGCCAAAGCCCTTGTGGTGGAAATGCAGACCGCCAGCGTTTCTCTCTTGCAGCGACGTTTTCGCATCGGCTATAACCGAGCGGCTCGGTTAGTGGATGAATTAGAAGATCAAGGCGTCGTTGGCCCTTCTGAAGGCAGCAAGCCACGGAAAGTCTTGATCGAGCCGCAACCAGAAGACATTCCTACCTTTGATGAATAAGGAGAACACCAGACCAATCCAATGAGAGAAAGGCGAGATAGCAATGAAACGCAAACACATTCTTTACCGTGATGTTGCCGATAAGCTCAAAGAAGACATCATGTCGGGTCGCTACCCGATTGGTTCATTTTTACCGACGGAAACAGAATTGGAAGCTACCTTCAATGTCAGCAAGATCACTGTCCGCAAAGCCATCGAATTGTTAGCGGCAGATGAGTATGTGGAAAAACGCAGCGGACGTGGGACGACGGTTTTAAGCAATCGCCCCTACAACAAGCTGTCAAAAGGCACGACGTTTAGCCAATTGCTTGAAAAGACCGGCAAGGAATACACAAAGAAAAACCTCAGCTATGAATTAGTCGAACTTGCGCCTGAACACCCTGCGTATTCTTTGATGGGCAAAGAAGTCATGCGTTTACGTCGCATGTACTATTTTGACCACCAACCTTTTATTTACTATGAGTACCATTTGCCAAAGCAACTAAAGGGAACCTCCATCGAGGTCTTTGAAGAAAAATCATTGTATCGCCTATTGGATGAACATCGAATGATCATCGATCGCTTTCAAGATGCGTTTGTGGCAACGACGTTGACTGAAGAGCAACAGAAGTTTATGATCACGCCGGAGGTCGCTGCCTTGAAACGAACCCGTTATTCGTATGATCTACAAGGAGAAGTGGTAGAATATACAGAAGGGATCTATAACACTGCCTTGCATCCGTATATGATCGAATTTGAAGCCTAGTCATTGATTAGGCTTTTTTAGCAAAAAGTGGTACCAAAATCAGAAGTGGAGTGTGAAATACATGAGAAAAATCGCCTTTTTAGGAGCCGGTAACATGGCAAAAGCTATCATTAATGGCTTGATTGCAGCAAAGCTGTATGAACCAGCAGAGATCTTGGTTTATAACCATCGCTACGAGCCGACTTTGGCACAATTAGAAAAAGAAACCGGGATCACTGGGACAACTAAGCTGGCGGATGTCACAGAAAAAGCAGAGATCTTCGTCTTAGCAGTCAAACCTTTTGTCTTTCCCCGCTTGCTTGCTGATTTAAAAGCAGGATTGACTGAGGAACACTTGCTAGTATCCATTGCCGCGGGTGTGACGATCGCGCAAATGGAAGAAATCATCGGTGCGCACAAAATCGTGCGGGTCATGCCAAATACCCCCGCACTTGTCGGCGAAGGGATGTCTTCTATCAGCCCCAACGGTCAAGTAACGGAAGCCGAAGCCAACGAAGTCAAACAACTTTTTGAAAGCCTTGGGAAAGCCGAGCAAGTACCAGAAAGCATGATCGATGCAGTCATTGGTGTCAGTGGTTCTTCGCCAGCCTACACGTATTTATTCATTGAAGCTTTGGCAGATGGAGCAGTGGCAGAAGGTATGCCGCGGCCGATGGCGTATGAATTTGCTGCTCAAGCGGTATTAGGCGCAGCGAAGATGGTACTAGAGACGAAGGAACACCCAGGTGTCTTAAAGGATCGTGTCAGCTCGCCTGGGGGCACAACGATCCAAGCAGTCAAAACCTTAGAGGAAAATGGCTTTCGTGCGGCTGTCATCAAAGCAGTGCAAGCAGCTGCTGACAAAAGTCGGGAAATGTCTTGATACCCAGTGAGTGAGGGGAAAATCTTAGCAAAACGAAGGAGCGTTTATGAAAGAACTTTTGATTTTTGATTTTGATGGATTGTTAGTCGATACTGAGAAAGTCTATTTTGATGGGTGGTTGGCTCTATTTAAAAAGTATCAGCTTCCGATTACAGCCGCTGATATTTTTGGTTGGCGTGGTCAAAGTTGGCAACAGACGGCTAGTAAATTAGCCGACCTCGTAGGCGGTCAGCAGCGGGTGCAGGAATTACGAGCAGAACGGGAAGTCTATATTGCCCAGCAAATAACTGATGGCACCTTCAAAACTAAACCCTATGCGAAAGAAACCATCGCATTGGCTAGGGAGAAAGGCTTCCAAACGGCACTAGCCACCTCGACGATGAAAAAAAGAGCCTCTGAATTGTTGGCGCATTTCGATTTGTTGCAGGCCTTTGACTATCAGACCTTTGGCGATGATGTCTCCGCCCATAAACCTGATCCCGCACCTTACTTGCTGACTTTAGAAAAAGCGCAAGTCGCAGCAGAAAAAGCATTAGTCATGGAAGATTCTCTTGTGGGAGCAACAGCTGCGACACGTGCGGAGATCGATGTTGTGCTGATTCCCGATCAAAGCTTTGATCAAGTCTACTCCCCAGAAGAGAAGGCCGGACTTCAGTTATATGGCGAAGCCACCTCATTGAAGTATGTGTATGATTTATTGGCAAAGGATCAACTGAAATAACACCTAAAAAAACTTCCTTTTTCGTTGCAGAAAAAGGAAGTTTTTTTGTGAAGAAAAGACCGGTAAAAAAACAGTTCAAAGGATATGAGTGGTTTGTTTTTCGCCATCATGGTAAAGTTAAAGAAAGTTTAACAATAAGCGAAAAAAAACAAAAAGTAAAGGGGTTTCATTTTGACAAAAACGTCCATTTGTCAAAAGGACTTTTCTTGGTCGATCGTAGCCGTTGGCGGCGGGGGAAAAACATGGTAAATTATCCTTCGACGAAGAACTAGTGGGGGAAGAAAAAAATGAATAAACTAAAGAATGTTTTCTATTTATATAAACTGGACTGGAAACGAATTTTCAGCAATCCAATCTCTGCATTTTTGATCATTGCCTTAATGATCTTACCCTCGCTTTATGCGTGGTTCAATATCAAAGCACTTTGGGATCCATATGGCAACACCAGTGAATTGCCAATCGCCGTGTATAGTGCGGATAAAGGGGCAGAATTTCAAGGCAAGCATATCGATATCGGTGATGAAGTCATCGACACCCTCCATGATAACAAACAGTTAGGCTGGCGTTTCGTGGATTCAAAAGAGGACTTGGTAGAAGGAGTCAAATCAGGAAAGTATTACGCCGGTATTTATCTGCCAGCTGATTTTTCAGATGATCTGATCAGCTTTACCAGCGGGACAATTGAAAAACCGACCATTGAGTATTACAGCAACCAAAAAATCAACGCCATCGCACCAAAAATCACCGAGAAAGGAGCTAGCAGCCTTCAAGAAGAGATCTCACAGAACTTTATTGAAACCGCCAGCTCTACGTTAATAAAAGTCTTCAATGAAATCGGCTATGACATTGATTCCAACTTAGTCAGCATCAACAAAGTCAAATCCATGATCTTAGATACCGATGACAATTTGGCTACGATCGACGGTTATACGAAAGAGATCGTCACCTTGCACGATAAGTTTCCAGAAATCAAAGAAAAGATCGCAAAAGCCGAAGAATTTACCGATTATATTCCGCAAGTGGATGCCATGGGGGAAAAACTGATTGGCCTAAACGATAAGCTGCCGACATTGAAGAAAGAAGCCAGCATCATTTTGACCTTGCAAGAGAAGATCCCAGAGATCCAAAATGCCGGCAAACAATTGAAGATGATCGATGATGATTTTGATGACATTGCCAGCACCATGACGGACGGCATCGATACCGCCAAACAAGGACTGCAAGTCATCGAACAAGTGCAAGCCGCGTTACCACAGATCGAACAACTAGGCGACCAAGCCGCCAGCTTCGCCACCGCGACCAAAGATGGGGCGCAACAGTTGCAAGATGCCCTGCCAAGTATTTCTAGCAGTGTGAAGGTGACGATCGAGTCGATCAGTCAAGTGGCAACCACCACTGCCGGTCTAGCTAATACGATTAAGCAAGCTGTTTCTGATAATCAATTGTCTGAACAAGAACGTAAAGAAATCAGTGAGATAATAAGTAAATTCCAAAATAATATTCTGGAACAACAAGCGGCATTAGATTCGCTGGTTGCATTTTTGAATAACATCGATTCATCTGGAAGTAATACTAATATCCAAAGTATTATCAATCAATTAACTATTGCGAAACGAATGTTAGGTGATTTATCTACCCGTCTATCGGGGCTAAATGATTTAATTCTAAATAGTGATTCGACGGTAAAAGAGATTGAAGATTATCTTGATCAAGTCACTGAAGCTGCAAGTAATATTACAAATTTGATGGAAAGCATTGATGTATCATCAATCACTGAAACAATTGATAGTGTTTTAACCAAACTAATCGAAACCATCACCACTGCCGAAGATGTCTTGAAAAAAGCCCAAGAAATCGATTTTGACTCGTTGCTGTCTTCCACCAAATCAGTGGTCAGCAATGCCGTGACGATTTTGGAAAAATACCAAAAAGAATTGCCTGCCATCAAGCAAGAATTGCACGATGCCAATACGATGCTGAATGGTCATATGGATGAAATCGTCAATGCCATCAACAAAGGAGCCGACCTGTACAACAACGAATTACCAGTTGTCGAAGAAAAATTAGGGCTGGCCGTAGACTTCTTGCAAAACGATTGGCCAACCATCAAATCAGAAATCAGTTCTACGATGGCGATGGTGGATGAAAAACTGCCAGAAGTTGAAAAAGCCTTGGATGCGGCTGTCGATTTAATCAATAACGATTGGCCAAGTATCAAAGCAGGCATCCACAAAGCCGCTGATGCGATCCGAGCAGGTGAAAATGAAGTCGATCTCGGGGAAGTCATCAAATTATTGAAACTTGATGCCACGGATGAAGCCGACTTCTTCAAACAACCAGTGGAATTAAAAAGCAATGAAATCTACCCAATCGCCAACAATGGTTCAGCGAGCACACCATTTTATACCGCATTGTGTTTGTGGGTAGGGGCATTATTGTTGTCAAGTGTCGCTACAACGGAGTATCATTTAGAGAAGAAAGACAAAAAACGCTTTACCCAACGTGAAACCTTTGTGGCACGGATGCTGACGTTCTTGACGATGGCAGTCGCCCAAAGTTTGATCGTGACCCTAGGAAATATGTTTTTATTAGGCGTCGATGTCCATAACCCTGTGTACAGTGTCTTCTTCGCATTACTCGTCGGACTCGCCTTTATGATGATCGTCTACGTACTGGCGGGACTGTTCGGCAACCTCGGGAAAGGGATCGCCATCATTATTTTGGTTCTCTCCATTTCAGGTGGGGGAGGAAACTACCCAATCCAAGTCTCTGGAAAGTTCTTCCAATTCATTAATCCGCTACTGCCGTTTACTCATGCGGTCAATCTGTTAAGAGAATCAGCCGGTGGGATCTATTGGCCAAATGCTATCCCGCAGTTGATCATTTTAACGATTTTGTTCCTAGTCTTTGGGATCGTCGGTACGTACGCGTATCCTTATCTAGTCAACTCTACGAAGAAACTAAGTGACATTTCCAAAGAAAGTCATTTCTTCCACTAAAATCTTAAAGCAGAAAGAGCATTTGTTCTTTCTGCTTTTGTGCCATCACGTGAAATTTCTAATAATCAAAAGAGGGAAAAAGGGTCGTTTTTTCATCTGATTTTCATTGACTTTTCGTGGTTACAAGAGTAGCATACAGTCTTGATAATTCAATATTTGTGAGGATATCGTTACAAGTTTAACGAAGGATTTTTTCATGAAAAGGAGTGTAGAAAAAGTGGAGTATTTGAAACGTTTGTTGGTCGGACGTCCATTGAAATCCGCAGAGAATGATGAACAAAAACTGAGCCGGACGGCGGCCCTTGCGTTGCTATCTTCTGATGCTTTGTCTTCGATTGCTTATGGGACAGAGCAGATCGTTGTCGTATTAGTGGCACTTTCCGCTGCTGCTATCTGGTATTCATTGCCGATCGCTGCTTTTGTTATTATTCTTTTGATTTCATTGACCTTGTCTTACCGCCAGATCATTCATGCTTACCCTCACGGCGGTGGGGCATATGTAGTAAGTAGTGAAAATTTAGGGAAAAATGCGGGCCTGATTGCCGGCGGCTCTCTATTGATCGATTATATGCTGACAGTGGCAGTATCCGTCTCAGCAGGGGCAGAAGCCATCACTTCAGCTGTGCCGGCGTTGTTCGGTCATCAAGTGGCCATTTCTGTCGTGATCGTAATCTTGATCATGATGATGAATCTGCGAGGGTTGCGAGAATCAGCTAGCTTCTTGATGATTCCTGTCTACACCTTTATCGCAGTGATCACAGTCTTGATCGTGGTCGGTTTGTACAATATCGTAACGGGTGCGCAACCGTTAAATGCAACCGCACTACCGGGAGCGGTCGTACCTGGGGTATCCGTGGCCTTGATTTTACGGGCTTTCTCATCGGGTTCCTCTTCTTTGACAGGGGTCGAAGCGATCAGTAACGCTGTGCCGTTTTTCAAAAAACCACGGGCGAAAAATGCAGCTGCGACCTTGACAATCATGGCGTCGATTTTAGGATTCTTCTTTGTCGGCATCACTTTTATCAACTATTGGTATGGTATCGTACCAGAAACAGAAGTGACCGTCCTATCTCAAATCGGTTCTGCCGTTTTTGGTCATGGGTTTATGTACTACGTTTTGCAATTTGCTACGGCATTGATTTTAGCAGTTGCCGCAAATACCGGATTTTCAGCTTTCCCCGTGTTGGCGTATAACCTAGCGAAAGACAAATATATGCCGCATATGTATCAAGACCGTGGGGACCGTCTTGGCTATTCGAACGGAATCATCACCTTGGCTGCTGGTTCCATCGTATTATTGTTTATCTTCCAAGGATCGACCGAGCGTTTGATTCCTTTGTATTCCATTGGGGTATTTATTCCTTTTGCCTTGTCCCAAAGCGGAATGGTGATCAAATGGAGAAAAGAAGGCAAAGGCTGGTTCTTTAAATCGATCGCCAACATCGTTGGGGCTTTGATTTCCTTTGCGATCATTGCCATCTTGTTCGTGTATCGCTTAGGCGATATTTGGCCATTCTTTATTATCATGCCGATCCTCTTGTATATCTTTTACAAGATCCATGATCATTATAAGAAAGTCGCAGAACAGCTGCGGTTGGAAAAACAAGAAGCACTACATGTTTATGAAGGAAATACCGTGATCGTTTTAGTCGGAAATGTTACCCGAGTAAATATCGGCGCATTGAACTATGCCCAATCGATTGGTGATTACGTCGTAGCGATGCACGTATCGTTGGATGAAGATGTGAAGAAAGAAAAAGAAATCGAACAAGAATTTAAGCAAAAATTCCCAGACGTGCGTTTCTCCGTCGTTCATTCTTCGTATCGTTCGATTGAAAATCCCATCTTACGTTATGTGGATCTAGTCAGCCGCAATGCAGCCAAACACAATTACACAACGACCGTTATCATTCCTCAGTTTGTCCCAAGACGTCGCTGGCAAAATATTTTGCACAACCAAACAAGTCTGCGCTTGCGTTTCAGACTCTCTTGGCGTGAAAACATCATTGTAAGTACGTACAGTTACCATTTGAAGAAATAACAAAAACGCTAGTTTAGCGACCTGATTCCCAAAAGAAATGTTTGGGTCAGCCGCTAAGACTAGCGTTTTTTTTAGCTATAAAACATTTTTAGTTTGATATCTTGATCGTAATTCCCAAACCCCTTGCCAAAGAGGGTACAACCGCCGACATGCTCGGCATCTTCTTTGACTTCCACTTTTAAATGCCACGTATCTTCGTAGGCAGGTATATCCTTGATCGTAATGTCGGAAAGAGGAACACCTTCCATGTAGGTTCCATGATCCATGATGCGGATCGTCTTCAATAACCCGTACTGATTAAGATTGTCTGGATACCAATCCGGTGTATACTTTCCACGAATGTCTGCAAAATCCCCTGGGCTAGTCCATGTACCAAGCTCCACACCATTTAAGCTGAAGGTGATGTCTGAAGGCCAGTTGTTATTGGAAAAAGGAAATTCAGACGAAACCTCCATTGAGATCTCCATCATTTCGAGTTTTTCTTCTTTTGCTAAGAAGTTTGGCGATTGGTATTCGACAAATCCTTTCGTAAACCACAAGATGCGGGCATCCATTCGTCGGGGATCCATGAAAAACTTCGGTTCATCTACCATTCCCACAAAATCAGCTGAAGTAGCAAGCCCGCACGTTGGTTCTACCGAATAATTTGTATAATGACCGATCGGTATCGCCGTTTCTTTCGTATCAAAGGCATTAAAGATTTTCTCAGGAAAGTTGATATCGATATGATCCACTCTCAAACTGGAAATCTTTTTTTGCCCTACACGCTCTGTTTTGATGATTTTGGCTTCTTCTAATTTTTTGATATGCATCGTAATGATAGCGCTGCTTAAGCCTAACTCTTGTGCCAACTCTTTGACATTCATCTTGTTTTTAGCCAGCAATTGAATGATTTTGATTCGCACGTTACTGGCAAGTGCCTCATAGACAGGCAATGCTTCTTGATTGATTTCTAATTGCATCGTGTCACCTCCGCTTAAACTGTTTGATTTACTTGAATGTTAACATATTTGCTAATTTGTGTAAATAGCGTTGTTTATTTCGCTAGTTATTAATATATTTATTAATTAACATAGATATTATCCTTGATAAATTAATCAAAATATTGTTGACAGCGATTACAAATCAAGTTATGATTTATTTGTAAATTGAAAGTGTTTGCAAACACTAGAAATGAATAATGCAATTATAAATGCTGGGATAGCAAATAAGAGAAGGAGGATAGGCGTGTGTTCGGCTTCAAAGACCAAAATTCAATTTCTATGAAAGAGGGAAAAACATGAAGAAGAAACTTATTATTATTGGTGCTTTAGTTGCAGTCGTTGCAGTTGCCCTTATTGGTTTTAATCGTTATCAGGCAGCGGAAAAAGAAAAATACACGATTAATTTTTGGTCACCCCTTACCGGTGATGATGGCGCTTATATGGATCAGATCGTAAATGAATTCAATGAACAATCAGGTTCCGATTATACAATCAATCATGTGATCACGTCTGATATGTATACTAAATTAAGTACGGTTGTTAGTTCTAAAAGTGGGATTCCAGATTTGACTTTGATGCATTCTTATAAAGTAGAGGAATTTGTCAATTCCGATATTATTGATCCGGTTGATCGTCTGGTTTCTTATCAACCTGAGTTAGAAGAAAGCAATTATTTAGATACAGCGTGGAATGCAGGAAAAATCGGCGATACTCAATATACGATCCCATTAGATATCCATGCCAGTGCCATGTATTACAATCAAGATCTTTTAGAAAAATACAATGTCACTTCTTGGCTAGACGATAACATCGTGACGTTTGATGAAATGATGTCATTGGCAGGGCAGATGGAAGAAGGCGATTATGTCGTAAATAATGCGTTACTTTCTTGGGTTATCTTAGCGCAAATCCGTAACTTAGGTGGCGCAATTTCTGACGATGCTGGGAACCCGACGGTGAATACGCCAGAAATGAAAGAAGCGTTAGAAAAAATTAAAGCGTTAACAGATGCAGGTTTGATGACACCTTATGGAGAAGATGGGTATTTGATGTTCCAAGGCGGAAACGTACTCTTATCAACAGATGGTACTTGGACTTCCACCGCTCATGATGCGGTTGAGGGCTTGAATTGGGGCGTAACAAATATTTATTCGACTTCAGATGACATCGCAACTAACCGAGCAGCTTCTCATATGTTTGGCATGTTGAAGAGTGAAAGCAGAACAGAAGAAAAAGAAGAAGTAATCGCACAATTTTTAGAATTCGTTCGTACAAACTCGATCGAATGGGCAAAAGCCGGTCAAATCGTTGCAAGTAAAGATATTTTAGAAAGTGATGATTACCAACAATACCCACAATCATTCTTTACTTCTACACCAGAGGAAGAAGAAACACTTTACATCTTTGACTACGTTTATTTCTCTTATGTCTTAGAAGCATTAGATGTTTATAGTACAGATATCGCTTACGGTGAATTAGATATGGATGAAGGATTAGCAACGATGCAACAATATGTCGAAGATAAGATTGCAGAAGTAGCTAGATAAGTGAAGGGGGGATAATTCTATCCCCTTTTCCAATTTTTAGAAGGGAATGAAAGGAATGAAAAAAAAGAGCATTAACTGGGCATCGATCGCATTCATTGGACCACACATGGTACTCTTTATTATTTTTGTATGTATTCCAACGATCTATGGTATTTATGCTTCATTTACGCAATGGAATTTGATCTCTGATCCAGTCTGGGTCGGTTTTAACAACTATAAAACATTATTGTTTGATAGTTCCTCGACGTTCTATACCCAATTTTGGAATGGTTTGAAAAATACCTTTATTTTCGTTTTGATCATGGTGCCGTTACAAATCATCATTCCACTGATGATTGCAGCTGCATTGCAACATAAAAAAGTGAAGCTGAAAGGACTTTTTCAAGCAATTCTATATATTCCAGGTCTTATCTCTGTTTCAGCAGGTTCTTTGATCTGGTCATTGATTTTCCACTCTCGATTAGGTGCCATCAATAATATTTTTGGGTTCGATTTCTCTTGGGCTTCGCGACAACCCTATGCATGGATCTTGATTTTTGTTGTCAGCATTTGGGGAGCGATCGGTGGTAACATGATCATTTATCGCTCAGCTTTAGCGGGTGTCAATGAAGACCTTTATGAAGCGGCAGAGATCGACGGAGCTGGAGCATTCCAAAAATTCTTGAATGTGACCTTGCCATCTATTCGCTTTCCACTGTTATATACGATCGTGATGACAACTGCTGGAGCATTTAATGTCTTTGCACAGCCTTTGATGATGACAGGTGGAGGTCCAAACCAAAGCACGACTGTATTGATGATGTATATCCGCTCACTGGCTTTTAGTCAAGGAGAATCAATTGCAGGAATGGCTTCGGCAATGGCAGTCATCTTAGGATTGATCATTATGTGTGTGTCCGTATTTCAATATTTTCTTTTAGATAGAAGCAATACTTAAGGGGGCAAAAAAATGAATACACAAAAGAAACATATACCTAGTATGGTCATCGCATATTTGTTTCTGATCGTTTTATGTATCATCTGGGTTATCCCATTGATTTTTAGCTTCGCCACTTCTTTTCGTTCTCAAACCGAAATCGTCTCTACTGGGTTTCGTTTATTACCCGTAAACTGGATATTAGATAACTATGTAGCGATTTTGACTAATACGTCTACTGCACCAATTATGCAGTGGTTATGGAATTCAATGTTTATCGCAGTCACGCACACTGTTTTAGTTGTGATCGTTGTTTCAGTGACCGCTTATGGCTATGGCAGAATGCGGTTTAAATACCGTGATCGTATCTTTTATCTTTTGATGGGGATCTCGATGTTTCCCGGTGTAGTGAATTTGATTCCGTCTTACAAAATCATTGAAACCTTCGGCTGGGTAAACTCTTCTCTTGCCATGATCATTCCAGGATTAGCAGGGATGGGAAATATCTTTCTTGTGCGACAGTTTATGAAAGGTATCCCGCTTGAATTTGACGAGTCAGCACGAATGGATGGTGCAGATGAATTTACAATTTTTGCAGAGATCATCGTTCCTTTGATCAAACCTGTGTTGATCGTTGCAGGCCTCTTTTCTTTCACAGGTTCATGGAATGATTTCTTGTGGCCAGTGATCGTGTATACGGATGTTAGTAAAATGCCGATCACAGCCGGTTTGCTATTACTACAAGACATTTATGGCAACTACCGAATGATTGGTCAATTGATGGGCTCGGCATTGATTGCGATCATTCCCACCGTCATGCTGTTTCTATTTGCTCAAAAATACTTCATTGAATCTATGAACTTAAATGCAGGAATAAAAGGATAGTGAAGATCATGAATCGAAAATTGGAAAGAAATTTACTACGTGCCAGTGCGGTCTGGGATGTCTGTATTGGTCTCGTAACGATGTTTGGGTATTATCCTTGGTTTGAAGAACAAGGGATCGCAGCATTTCAAAATCAAAATCAGTATGAATACTTGCAGTCAAGTCTGGTAGGAATGATATCGAAGGTAGTTATGATCGTTGCGTTAGCGACGATTTTGATGGGCGTTATCAGTTGGATCAACGCGAAGAATATGCGAGACAAACAAATAAACAAAGGAACGATACGTTGGATGATCGCCTGTGTCATCATCCATTTGATCATCTATGATGTGATCGGTGTCGTCCTCTATTTACTAGCTACGACGATGTATATGTCTAAAAACAAAGCAATAAAAATACTAAAAACGGAAAATGGAATTTTTTAAGAAGGTGTAGAATTTATGGCAGAAAATTATTTGGAACCGATTGTATTAGAACGTGCAGACCCATGGATATACAAGCATACCGATGGATATTATTACTTCACTGGATCAAAACCAGGGTATCAGGAAATCGAATTAAGGCGTGCGAAAACCTTGAAAGGTCTGGCTGACAGTGAAGTGAAAGTCATCTGGACGGCTCATGCCGAAGGTCCCATGAGTGAGCTGATCTGGGCACCAGAGATTCATTTTATTCAAGGAAAATGGTACATCTATTTTGCTGCTGCAGATCATGGAGAAGTCAGAAATGATCAGCATCATCATCGGATGTTTGCGATCGAAAATGCGAATGAAGATCCCTTTGCAGGCGAGTGGGTAGAAAAAGGACAGATCGAGACGCAATTTGAGAGTTTCAGTTTAGATGCTACGGTATTTGAACACAGGAACCGATTGTATTATGTCTGGGCACAAGCAGATCCAAACATTCCAGGCAATTCCAATCTTTATTTATCAGAGATGGAAAATCCTTGGACATTGCAAGGAAAGCAGATTCTGCTGAGCATTCCTTATTATGAATGGGAAAAAATCGGCTTCAAAGTGAACGAAGCTCCAGCTGCTTTGATTAGAAATGGAAAAGTGATCATTACTTATTCAGCCAGTGCGACGGATGAAAACTACGCGATGGGACTGTTGTGGGCAGATGAGGATAGTGATCTATTGAATGGGTATTCTTGGCATAAGTTGAAGGAACCAGTCTTTTCAAGTTCTGAACAAAATTCCCTATACGGACCAGGACATAACTCCTTTACAGTCGATGAGGAAGGGAAACAAGATATCTTAGTGTATCATGCAAGACCAGAAAAAAATGATTACAGTAATCCTTTAGAAAATCCCAATCGACATGCGTACGTCCAACCGTTTACTTGGAAGAAAAATGGATTGCCTGATTTTGGCGAACCCGGTGTAGTCAAAGGATAGATAAAAGAGAGGGAAAAAATGAATACAAAAAGAAAAATGCTCTGTTTAACCATGTCCGTTTTTTTTACTAGTTTATTTCTTGCTGGCTGTCAAACAGGAGATGCTGCTGAGCAACTTTCACAAAAGGAGTGGGAAACAACGACAAAAAATCGAGTGTCGATTCATGACCCATCGATTACTTCTATTCATGTTGGTGACCAAGAGCTGTTTTACGTATTTGGTTCGCATCTCGCCCAAGCGAAAACAGAAGATTTACAAACTTGGGAAGTACCTTTCACTCACGAATATGAATCAATGGAAGACAATATGATCTATGGTAACACAAAAGAAAATCTAGCTGAGACTTTTGAATGGGCAGGCTACGATGATGCCGATTCAAAAGGTGGTTACAGCCTTTGGGCACCAGATGTCATTTGGAATGCTGATTATGAATGGTCAAATGGAGACAAAGGAGCCTATATGCTCTACTACTCAGTTAGTTCTACGTGGCGGCGTTCAGCGATTGGATTGGCCGTAGCTAAAACAATCGAAGGACCCTATAGCTATGCGGATACCGTGGTCTATTCTGGCTTTACAGAAAAAGATTCGACAGATGGTAGTGAACGCAATACCAACTATCAAAATACCCATTTGGCGAAATTGATCAAAGAGGGGAAAATCAGTGGGTTCAGTGAAAACTGGGCGATCGAAGATGGTCTGACGTATAACACCGATTATGCGCCAAACGCCATTGATCCAGCGTTGTTTTATGATGAAGAAGGGAAACTATGGATGACCTATGGTTCTTGGTCTGGCGGTATCTTTTTATTAGAAGTTGATCCAGCCACTGGAAAACCAATGTATCCTGGGGAAGATAGCACGACGGAAGATGGGCGTATCATTGATCGCTATTTCGGGATCAAGCTTTTTGGCGGCTATCATCAATCAGGAGAAGGTCCCTATATTGTTTATGATGAGGAAACCGATTATTATTACCTGTTCGTCACTTATGGTGGTTTAGCAGCAAAAGGTGGTTACAATATGCGACTATTTCGCGCTGAAAAACCAGAAGGACCTTACCTTGATGCCCAAGGAAATAGCCCAATCTTCGAACAAGGGGACCAAAATTCAAACTACGGCATCAAATTGATTGGCAACTACCAATTCTCGTTTCAACAAATGGGGTATCGAGCAGCGGGACACAATTCGGCGATCATCGATGAGAATGGTCAGTGGTCCTTGGTGTACCATACGCGCTTTAACAATGGAACCGAAGCCCATGAAGTACGGGTCAACAGAATGTATATGAATGAGGAGGGCTGGCCAGTTCCAGCACCCTACGAGTATCGAGGCAATGAACAAGTAGCAGATGCTTTGTCAGAAGATGACATTATCGGACGCTATGAAATCATTAACCATGGTACCGATAATGGAACGACCATGCTAAAAACGCAGACAATCGAGCTTCAAAAAGATGGAAGCATTACTGGTGACTTGACCGGAACTTGGACGTACGATGCGGGATACTTGGCATTGACTTTTGAAGAAGCGACCTTCAAAGGTATCTTATTAAGTCAGGAAATAACAGAATTTGAGCAGCAAAAATTAACGTTTTCAACGATTGGCGATAATAATGAATCCATTTGGGGAATCAAAGAATAGGAGTATAACAATGACGATTAACATTCAAAACACAAAATCAGGAACAACGATCAGCAAATATATCTACGGTCATTTTGCAGAGCATCTAGGCCGTTGTATCTATGAAGGATTATACGTTGGAGAAGATTCGCCGATCCCAAATAAAAATGGGATGCGGATTGATGTGGTTGAAGCACTGAAAAACATTCAAATCCCTGTGCTACGTTGGCCAGGCGGCTGCTTCGCCGATGAATACCATTGGAAAGACGGGATTGGTCCTAAAGAAAACCGCAAAACGATGGTCAACACCCACTGGGGCGGCGTGACTGAAAACAATCATTTCGGGACCCATGAATTTTTTGAATTGATCAAGCAGCTGGAATGTGATGCGTATGTCAACGGCAATGTCGGCAGCGGAACGGTGCAAGAAATGTCAGAATGGGTGGAATACATCACGATGGATGGCATTTCTCCGATGGCTGATCTTCGCAGAGAAAATGGCCATGAAGAAGCGTGGGAAATGAAATTTTTTGGCGTAGGAAACGAAAACTGGGGCTGCGGCGGCAATATGCGGCCAGAGTATTATGCGGATCTGTATCGCCGCTATCAAACCTATGTCCGCCAATACGGCGACAAAAAAATCTACAAAGTCGCCGGCGGAGCGAATGTCGCAGACTATCATTGGACAGAAACGCTGATGAAAAACGCCCATTGGTTGATGGACGGCCTAAGCTTGCACTACTACGTTCATCCGCAAGGCTGGGAAGAAAAAGGTAGCGCCTTGGAATTTGATGAGGCAGAGTGGCAAGTGACCTGTGAAAAAGCAGCCTACATGGATGAATTATTGACCCGCCACAGCGCGATTATGGACCAGTATGACCCAGAACAGCGTGTGGGAATCATTGTTGATGAATGGGGCACTTGGTTCTCAGCAGAACCTGGTACGAATCCAGGCTTCTTATACCAACAAAATACGATCCGTGATGCCATGGTCGCAGCGATCACCTTGAATATTTTCCATAAACATGCCAAGCGAGTGCATATGGCAAATATCGCACAAACCGTCAACGTCCTGCAGGCGATGATTTTGACAGATGGCGAACAAATGGTGAAAACCCCAAGCTATCATGTCTTTGATTTGTACAAAGTCCATCAAGATGCTGAAACCATTGATAGCCATGGAACCAGCAGCGATACCATTACGTATACGATTTCGAAAAAAGAAGATACGATCCATCTATCGGTTTGTAATTTTGCTACCCAAGGCACGGAAGAATTATCCTTCTCCCTTGAAACAGCGATCAATGAAGTGAAAGAAGCTCGTTATATCGTGGGGAACAAAATGAACGCACACAATGATTTTGATCATCCTGAAGATGTGGTGATCCAAGACTTCACCGCTTACAATGTTAAAGAGAACAAAGTCAGCTTGCGGGTGCCAGCAATGAGTGTTCTAACGATCTCATTGACAGTCTGATCCCATGACTTGTAAAGGATGCGAAGTGAAAGATGCTGCGGCAGCAGCACAGGAAGACATTGAATCCTTGATTGCAGAACAACTTTCTTTAGAAAGCGACTTGGCTTCGCCGGAGATCGTCAGTAGGAGAATCGTTGTTTGTGAGACTTGTCCATTGCGATTGAATCATACCTGTACCAAATGCGGCTGCTTTTATCGGTTTCGCGCAAATTTAGCTAAGAAAAACTGTCCTGCAGGAATGTGGGAACAAACAGGGCAGCTCGTCAAGTAGCTGTCCTGTTTTTATAAAATAGAATAAATCAATTAGGAGATGAGGGAAGACATGACAGCGATCAATGGGGTTCATGATCCTACGATTATTGAACATGAAGGCACCTTTTATTTATATTCAACGGACACACAACAGCCCAAAACGGCTGGTGTACCAATTCGTCGTTCAAAAGATTTGATCCATTGGCAATTTGAGAAACAGGCATTGTCAGAAATGCCTGAATCAGCAGTAAAATGGAGCAAGGCTCAAGGACTATGGGCACCGGAAGTTATTCGCTATAAGGACGAATTCCGTATGTATTATTCTGCTTCGACATTCGGCAGTACCACTTCTTTTATTGGCTTAGCTACAGCAACAGATCCTTTGGGCCCTTGGGAAGATCAAGGAGAGGTTATTAAAACCAATGCTACTCTTGCACAGCATAACGCGATCGATGCCAATATTGCTTTTGACCGCTCGGGTGAACAGTGGTTTGTCTATGGTTCTTTCTTTGGCGGAATCTATATTGCTCCATTGAACAAAGAAACTGGAAAACTTCAAGAAAAGAGCTATGGCCAACGGATTGCTTTTCGTCCGAAAACAGTTGATACTGCTATTGAAGGCCCATTTGTCTATTATCATCCTGAAACCGATTATTATTATTTGTTTGTTTCTTTCGATTCCCTTAACGATTCATATAATATCCGTGTCGCCCGAGCAAAAGAAATTACGGGGCCATATCTGGACTGGCATGGTACGGCCATGACGGATCAAGAGAAGACGCCAACCGAAGTAGGAACCAAACTGTTGGGCAGTTATCAGTTCTCAGAAGAACCAGTTGTATACGCTCCTGGTCATAATTCGATCTTTACGCAATCCAATAAAGAAAGCTTCGTTGTGCATCATGCACGGAGAAAACCCTTCAGTGACCAATTCTATTTACAAATACGTAAACTATATTGGCTAGAATCAGGTTGGCCAGTAATCTCTGCTTCAATCTATCAGGGAAGTGTTTCACGAATACCAGAGCAGGAAACTCTGTTAGGAAAGTGGGAAATCATCCAATTTAATCACGAGTCTCAAGTTATATCTTCTCAACAGCAAGAAATAACAGCATTAAAAAAAGAAGGACGAAGTTACTTGTGGGGAGAAAATGAATTTGTCCCATATTATGAGTACATCGACCAAAAAGAATGGTTGTTTTTATCTGGAATCAATGATCAAGGCGTTGCGTTTCTTGGTCGAAAAGTGTACGAAGAATAAAAAATAAGCAGCACAATGGGCAGGTTGCATTGTGCTGCTTATAAACGTATACTGCTGCCGGTTTTACTAAATACTGCCTTTGAATAATCGGACACCATGAGTAGGAACCTCAGCATTGGCAATTGTTTGTTCTTTTTGTTGCCATAACTCAGTGCCGTTTTTAAGTGGTAGTAAATCAGTGATCGATTTTGGGATGGTTTGCGTTTGATCAGAAACATTGAAAATGGCATAGTAGACTGCTGTGTCGCTCAACGCCTCCCAAATGATCCACTCTTGATCACGATAGAACTCTTTTTTCGTATAAATTCTTCGATACATTTCTAAGACTTCAGTATTCGTCAATAAACGTAAGGTAAAGAGATCGATGTCTGGTAAAGTACCACCAAACATCAATGGAGATTGGAAGATCGTCCATAAACTCATCAATAAGTATTGCTCGTCTTCCGTAAAACGTGTCCAGCTGTCACCACCGCCACCATCAACTGCCCGAATGCCGATATGACCCAACGGCAACATATCACAGTCAGGCCAGTTACCTGGACGGACGAAAGGTGCCCACTCTGCTGCTCGGTCAAACATGGCGTAAAGGGCATCCCAATGATCCCAAAAGTCATCCGTCAAGCGCCACATATTGGCATGATTTTGAAAGAAACTACCATTTTTGAGGGCAGCTGGTCCGGGAGACAAAGAAAGGACGATCTCTCGACTGGATCGATCGATTGCACGGCGAATCGCTTTGATTTCTGCTTTATGGGCATCACCGTAAATTTTCGAATCGCCGATATCATCCACCTTTATAAAGTCAACACCCCAAGAAGCATATAATTCGAGCAAAGAATCATAATAAAGCTGTCCTTCAGGCAATGAAACATCGACCCCATACATATCGGAATTCCAAGGGCAGATTGAATTCATAGCAATGTCCCGTGCCCGTTTATCCGTTCCTTTGATCGGCGTATTTTGATGAACTGCTTGTCGTGGAATGCCGCGCATGATATGGATACCAAACTTCAGCCCTTTTTGATGCAGATAGTCACCAAGTTTTTTGAAACCAGCGCCATCTTTTGCTGAAGGGAAACGATTTTCAGCAGGAATCAAGCGAGAATAGTCGTCCATACACAACGGATAAAAATCATTGTACCTTGTAGACTTTGCTTCTGGTTCGCTCCATTGAATATCCACGACGACATACTCCCAACCATAAGCTTTCAAATGCTCTGCCATAAAATCGGCATGGGCGATCACTTCTGCTTCGGTCACAGAAGCGCCATAGCAGTCCCAAGAATTCCATCCCATTGGGGGTGTTTGTGCAAAATGTAAAAAAGACATCGATTTCCTCCTAGTACGTTTTTCTTATAGTATAGTAAGCAATAAAAAAGAGAGGGAAAGTTTTGTCTACTAGAAATAAAAAAGAAAGAAATCGTCAACGAATGAAAAAGGAGTTGATCAATAGTGTTTCCACAAGAAACAAACTATGCGAAGATTACAGCATACTATAGTGTTGCCCTTGAGCGTTTTTCCATGAATCCACATCAACACCCAGCGTGTGAGATCATGTTTGTGACCAAAGGGAAGTGTAAGATAAAGGTGCAAGATCAAGTAATTGTTCTGGAAAGAAATGATTTCGTTTTCATAAATGCGTTTGTGGAACACGCCTTACTCGTTGAAGGAGATTCCTGCACATTACTGAATATTGAATTTCTTCTGAGTGAGACACCGTCCGCCCTTTGTGTTCGTGATGTTTTTGCATACATCAAAGGAAATGTACAATGGAATGAGCCTTACGCGAAAAGTCGCGATGTCCGCCAATTTGGACAAGCGATCAAGTCATTGCTGCAGCTGCTAATGATCGATGATACTCAAGAGCAACCGTCTGCTGAACGGCAATTTACGATCGAGCTCTTGTTTAAGCGGATGTTGATGGAATTAGCCTTTTCATTACGTACGAAAGAAACCAAACGGGGCAATTGCTATGTGAACGCTGCGATCAACTATATTCAACAGCATTTTGATGAAGACATTCAAGTCTCCCAAATCGCAACGGCGGTGGGGATTACGAAAGCCTACTTGCATAAACTCTTTCATGAGCAACTGGGAGTGACGGTCAACCATTTCCTCACTAGTGAACGTCTGAAGCAGGCAGCATTTTTACTAAGCAATAGTCAGCTGCCGATCGTCGAAATTGCCGCTCAAGCAGGATTCAACAGCAGGCAGCACTTTACCAATACCTTTAAACAGAAAAAAGGCATGAGTCCTAAAGCCTACCAGCTCTTATATAAGCAAACGATCAAAGAGGAGGCAGGGCAACATATCACAGGAGATGATCCGAACTTTTTATTAATGAAGTAAATATGAATTGAATGATCAAGCATAAAAAAGTAAAAGAACAGGAGAACGTAATGAAAGAATTCGCATTAAAAAAGGTACAGCTCACGGACGAGTTTTGGCAAGGATACCAAGAGCTTGTTCGCAAAGAAACGATTCCTTACCAATACCAAGTCCTAAATGATGAAATCGATGTAGATGTTCAAGCAGAACGGGAAGATCCCAATTTGCCAGCTGGGAAAAGCCATGCATTGGCGAATTTTCGCATCGCTGCAGGGCAAATGGAAGGGGAACATTTTGGCTGGTTTTTCCAAGATAGTGATGTCTACAAATGGATCGAGTCGGCTGGGTATAGCTTGTTGAATACTAGCGATCCGCAATTGGAAACGACAGTAGATGAAGTGATTGACTTAGTTGCTGCTGCGCAAGAAGCGGACGGCTACTTAAATACCTTCTTTCAATTGACCCGACCGAAGTTAAAATACCGTCAGCTGTATTTCAGTCATGAACTTTATTGTGCCGGGCATCTAGTCGAAGCGGCTATCGCTTATGATCAAGCAACAGGCAAGGATAAATTACTGACCGTGGCAGAGAAAAATATCGCCAATATTTGCACGTATTTTGGGCGGGAGCCTGGAAAAATTCAAGGTGCTGATGGCCATCAAGAGATCGAATTGGCTCTGGTGCGTTTGTATGAATACACCGGTAAACAAACCTATTTGACATTAGCTGATTTCTTTCTTGAAGTACGTGGGGAAGATCCTGCCTTTTACGAAAAAGAAATCTTGAAAAACCAAGCAGATGGCTTATCAGATGAAACGCCAAGGGTAGATCTCACCTATTTACAAGCCTACGATCAACCTAAAAAGCAGCATGAAGCCAAAGGTCATGCGGTACGAATGCTGTATATGGCAAGCGGGATGGCAAAAGTCGCCCAGCATACCCAAGATCAAGCATTAATCGATGCTTGCGAAGCGATTTGGGAAGACATCGCCTGTAAGAAAATGTATGTGACCGGTGGCGTCGGCTCAACCGTTCACGGGGAAGCCTTTGTCGGTCCCTATGATTTGCCAAATGATACGATGTATTGTGAAACCTGTGCAGCTATTGCATTGGTCCAATTTTCTTTTGAGCTGTTCAAACTAACCAAGGAACCAAAATATTTAGCGACGATGGAACGAGCGTTGTATAATAGCGTCCTTTCTGGTGCGGCAATTGACGGCAAACACTTTTTCTACGTGAATCCTTTGGAGGTCAATCCCCAACGAGATCAAGAAAATCCTGGCAAAGGTCACGTCAAAGCCCAACGACCCGATTGGCTCGGTTGTGCGTGTTGTCCGCCGAATTTTGCACGGATGGTCGCTTCGCTGCAGCGCTTGGTTTACACTTGCGATCAAGAGAAGCTTTACGTGAATTTATTTGTGGCAAGCCGTTTAGAAGAACCTGACCAATTTACGTTTGAACAAACGGGCGGGTTTCCTTTTACAGAGGACCTCACGATTCGCTATCAAGGCATTCCAAAGACGCTTATCATCCACAAACCTAACGGACTAAGTAAGTTTCAAATCGATAGTGAACACGAATGGCAGGAGACGAACGAGGCAATCATCTTTGAGGCAGTCGAAAACGTGACGGTCAATATCCGTTTTGAACAACCATTGCAAATCTTGCGTGCGAATCCTCAGGTTATTCAAGCTATCAATCAAGTCGCATTGCAACGAGGACCCTTCGTGTATTGCATAGAAGAAGCCGACAATGGTCAAGCACTCTGGCGTTGCCGCATCGACCCACAAGCGCTGGAGGCGACCTTTGCGAAAGAGGATACGTTGTTGCCAACTACTTTACGTTTGGCGATCAAAGGCTACCAAAGCGAAGAATGGTCGGGAACAACCCTTTACGAAGAACGAGCGGAAACGGTCATACCTCGTACGTGGCAACTGATCCCATACCATTTATGGGGCAATCGGGGCATAGGCGAAATGCGCGTTTGGCTGTCGCTCGTTGGAAAGGAGTAAGAAGTAAGCATGGCCAAAGAGCTTCCCTAAAAGGAGGCTCTTTTTTTTCTAAACTCAACCTTCTTGGATTTGTTGCATGATTTCTTTAATTTGTTCCTATATTCCTATCTTTGAAAGCGTTATCGTTTTAGTGTAGGAATGTTGGCGGGTTTATGTAAAACAAGGAGGAAGAAGTGTGACAAGGAAAATCAGTAAAGTTGGTGTATCTTTGTTGTTATTGGCAGCGGCAACGGCAATCGGCGGCTGCACCCAAAGTGAGGCGAAGACAACTGGAAAAGTCGTTTACCAAGAAACAGCCAAAAGTACGTTGGAAAAAGCGATGGACAATCAACCGGAGTCGTCTTATTGGTTCCCAGAGGATTTGTTGGCATGGTCTTTTGAAAAAGATCCAGATGCGAAATACAATACCAGCGTTGTTCCATTAGCGCAGCGGGCAGCTAAAGAGACGTTGCCGAAGATGAATGACACGCAAACGGCAGAAACCAAAGTCGTGGCGCTTTCGATCATGAATAGCAGTACGAGCGGCAATGCACCACGTGGGATCAATACCTTTGATGCCAATGTCTTTTCTTATTGGCAATACATTGATCAATTGGTTTATTGGGGCGGCTCTTCTGGCGAAGGGATCATCGTACCGCCAAGTCCTGATGTAACGGATGCTGCTCATAGGAATGGCGTGCCGGTTTTAGGAACGATCTTCTTTCCGCAAACTGCCCATGGTGGGAAGCTGGAATGGCTAGATACGTTTTTAGCTAAGGATGAGGACGGCAATTTTCCGATCGTAGAAAAAATGATCGAAGTTGCCAATACGTATGGCTTTGATGGCTGGTTCATCAACCAAGAAACCGATACGGCGGTCACTAGTTTTGATGATGCAGCGGAAGGTGTTGAACAATCGGGGAATGATGGTAAAGGACTAAATGAAAGCCACGCCAAAGCGATGCAAGAACTGATCGCCCAATTCAAAGAACAAGCCGACGAGCATTTAGAGATCATGTGGTATGATTCCATGACGAGTGATGGGAAAATGGATTGGCAAAACGCTTTGACGGATAAGAACAAAGCCTATTTAGTGGATGCAGAGATGAACCCATTGGCAGATAGTATGTTCTTGAATTTCTGGTGGACCACTGACAAATTGGCGGACAAAGAGCTGTTGAAGGCCTCCAATGAAAAAGCCCGTGAAATCGGTGTCGATCCTTACGATCTTTTTGCTGGGATCGATGTGCAAGAAAATGGCTATTCAACGCCTGTGCGCTGGGATCTGTTTACGGATGAAAAAGGCGTTCCTTATACCTCATTGGGCCTGTATGTACCTAGCTGGACCTATTCTTCTGCTAGTACGCCGGATGATTTCCAAAGCAAAGATAATGCTTTTTGGGTCAATAACACGGGTGATCCTCGGGAAAGCCAGCTGCCAGAAGCGACAGAGTGGCCTGGGATCTCCACCTATGCCCTAGAACAGACCGCTATCACAGAGCTGCCTTTTGTGACGAATTTTAGTCTGGGGAATGGCTACAACTATTTTATCGAGGGAGAAAAAGTGTCCAGCCGCAATTGGAACAACCGAAGCTTGCAAGCTGTTTTGCCGACCTATCGTTGGGTCTTTGACCATGGAAAAGACAATGATTTGGCTGTATCAATCAATTATGCGGATGCCTATAATGGCGGAAATGCACTGAAACTACGTGGACAGATGACAAAAGGCAGTACCAGTCACATGGCATTGTATCAGACAGCATTTCCTGTGACGAAAAAGACGAAGCTGACGACGACTGTCAAAGCAACGGTACCGACAGCTCTTGATTTGGTCGTGACTTTAGCTGATGGTTCAACACAAACGATCAAAGGAGACAAAGAGGTCGCAACAGACTGGACGACGATCACCTACTCATTGAAAGACATCAAAGGAGAAGTGACAGCGATCGGTTATGACATAACCACGAAAGAAACCAGTGATGTCTATGAATTGAATTTAGGGCAATTAACGATCGGAGATCAGAAAGCGGAGAAATTCGCTGCCGAAGCATTGACGGTTGAGGATGTGCTTTTTGATGAAGAAGAGGGCAACTATGCGGGTGTCCGTTTAACGTGGGAAGCTGCCAAGGACACGACAGCTGCAGTTTATGAGGTCTACCAATTGAACGATGACGGCTCACGCTCTTTCTTAGCAGCTACGCCAGCAACCAACCACTATTTGAATGCCGTTGAACGTCCAAAAGGAACGAAAACCAAGTTCGCGGTGGTGGCAGTGGATTGCTATGGCAATCGTGGCAAGTTATCCGATACGGTGGAGATCACTTGGCCGAACAATCAGCTGCCAAAAGCGGCCTTTACAGCCTCTAGAACCTTGGCGGCACCGGGGGAAACGATCACCTTCACGAATACCTCATCTGCGAATGCTGAAGCATTCGAATGGACGTTTGAGGGCGGCGATATCACCAGCAGTACAGAAGAAAATCCCCAAGTGACCTATTCGGAACCAGGTACCTACAAAGTCACGCTTGTTGCCAAAAACGAAGCAGGAGAGACCCCTCTGGAAATGGCGGGATTGATCACGATTTCTGCTGATGCGCCGAAAGAGTTGCTGCTGCTTTCAAAAGATGCCGAAGCAACTGCTTCATCGTTTGTCAATGATGCCGAAGCACCAGCTTTTGCCCTCGATGGTGATTTGAGTACGAAGTGGTGTGCGACAGGCAATGCGCCTCATGAGCTGATGATCGATCTCGGTCGGCCACAAACGGTCAGTGAAGTACGCCTCGCCCATGCGGAAGCTGGTGGAGAAGGCCCAGACATGAATACGCGGGCGTATACGGTGCTCGTCAGTGAAGATGGCAAAGACTATGAGCCAGTTTCACGAACGTTGAAAAATGAAGCTGGCACTAGCACCAATACGTTTGCCGTCAAGAAGGTGCAATATGTAAAAATCAGTATCGATAAACCAACACAAGGAGCAGACTCAGCAGCCCGAATCTATGAAGTCGAAGTATACGGAATGGATAAATAGCGAAAAGAGCAGGGCGTTAACCCTAAGAAGGGAAGCGACTGAAGCGATACTTTCCTGAAAAATGACCGAACCAAAAAAGCCGTTGCGACCAATAAATGGTCACAACGGCTTTTGCTTTTTGCAAATAAGTTTAGCGTGAAGTACGGCTGGCTGGATCTAAGCGGCGTTCAATAAAGCTTAGCCCAAGATCCGTAATGATCGCCATCAAGGCAGTTGGTAAAGCACCGGCTAAGATGATCGATGCACCATCCGTCGCATTGGTTCCACGGATGATGATGTCCCCCAGTCCACCAGCACCAACGAAAGCGCCAATGGCGGTGATACCGATCGCCACGACTAAGGCGTTTCGAATCCCTGCCATGATCACCGAAACAGACAATGGCAATTCGATCATATACAATCGTTGCCAGCTAGTCATCCCCATCCCTTTGCCGACATCTAACGTATTGCGGTCGACTTGGCGCATGCCGGTATAGGTATTTTTGATGATCGGTAACAAAGAATAAAGGAAAATCGTTAAAATCACGACATTCACACCTAAGCCCATGCCGATCATTAAAATCGAGATCATCGCTAAAGATGGAATCGTCTGGATGATATTGGCGAAACGAATCACCCAATCTGCCAAACGCATTTTTTTAGAAATCAAGATCCCGATTGGAATGCCGACGATCGAGGCAAAAAGTACCCCGTAGATTGAAATCAAGAAGTGACGAATGAACTGGGCAAAAACATAGCCGCCATTTTCTTGAAAATAGAAAAGAAATTGTTGGAATAAATTCATGTCTGCCATTTCGTCACTCTCCTTCGAAGTAATTATTTTCTTCTAAGAAACGTTCGGCAACTACCGTTGGTTCTAGAAGGTCATTATCCACTTGGTAATTCAATTCTTGCATTTTTTCGGTATCAATTTTGCCTGCTAATTTGTTCAGGGCATCGCCGATTTCAGGTGTTTCTTTCAATAATTTGTCATCGACGATCGGTGCGGCATCATAAGGCGGGAAGAAGTTTAGATCATCTTCTAGCATCACGAGATCGTAACTGCCGATCCGGCCGTCGGTTGAGTACCCTAAAACGATATCCATTTTTCCGTTATCAACAGCATCATAGACGAGACCGATCTGCATCGGTAGGATATTTTGGAAAGAGAATCCATAGGCTTCCTGGAAGCCATCGTACCCATCGCCGACCCGTGTGATCCACGCGGTATCGACCCCTGCGACCAATTGATCTGCGACATCTTTCAAGTCACTGACTTTTTCCAATCCGTATTTTTCAGCAGTGTCTTTCCTGACAAGAAAGACATATGTGTTATCAAAGCCGTAAGATGGGAACCAAGTCTGTTGGTATCGTTTCTCAAATTCTGATTTGACTTTGTCAAAGGCGGCTTGCGGATCAGATTCTGGTTCCAACCCTAACGTAGTGGTCAAGTCAGTTCCTGTGTAGCGGGCAGCTGAGATCGACGCATCGCCATTCATCATCGCTTGGTGATTGATGGTCGTTGTTGCTAAGTTGTTAATGACGGTTGTGTTTTTATCCGTATAGTGTTCGACCATACCGGCAACCACCGCGCCAAGAATTTGGGCTTCGGAAGTGATCCCGCCTGTGATCGCCACGGTATTCTCATCAGAAGTCGAGGCTAAACCGGGAAAGGAACAGCCGGACAGTAAAGCGACACTTAAGGAAAACAACAGCGCTAATTTTGAAGTTTTTTTCATTACGCATCCCCCCTTAAGGCAGCTGGTGTCAGTTTGTTTTCTAACAAACCCAGTAACCAGTCAGCTAATAAAGCAAAGATCGTCACTGGAATCGTCCCAGCAAAAATCAAAGGCGGTTGGTAGTTGTTTAGTCCGCTAAAGATCAAATCACCAAGTCCACCGGCACCGATGTAAGAAGCCAAGGTAGCCCAGGCTAAAACATACACGGCCGATAAGCGGATCCCTGCCATGATCGTTGGGATCGCTAGGGGTAATTCCACACTGATGATCGACTGCAAGTTGGTCATCCCCATCCCTTTGGCAACATCGCGGTAATTCCAATCGACTTTTTTCATTCCAATGTAGGTATTTCGCAAAATCGGCAACAAGGAATAAATGAAAAGAGCGACGATAGCAGGGACTTTTCCGACACCTAAAATCGGGATCATCAATGCCAATAGGGCCAAAGAAGGCACGGTTTGCAGCGCACTGGTGATGCCGATCACGATCGTTGCTGCTTTGGGGAAACGGGTCAAGATCACACCGATCGGTACGGCAACAAGAATCCCTAAGAGCAAAGCCGCAAAGGAAATATACAAATGTTCAAGACTTTTGGTGACCAATTGGCCGCCATATTCATTAAAGAAGCTTTGCATGCGCTAGACCTCCTCAGTTTCTTCAGGTTTCGCCGACTCAATGGCTTCCATGATCGATGGCTCATCGCCCCAAATCACGTCATAAACGATATCAACTAAGGAAGCACGGGTCAAAATCCCAACTAAATGTTTGTCGGCATCTACTACTGGGACATATTTTAAGCCGCGTTTTAAGATGCGTTGCAAGGTATCCCGCAACAAGGCGGTTTCGCGAACGAAAAAGACATCTTTGTTCAAGATATCGCCGACACTAGTAACTTTGCCACGGTTGCGGTCGATGGATTCGACATCGATGTAGCCTTTTAGCACGTTGCTATTGTCGGTAACAAGCAAGGTATCGACCCGTTTTTCCCGCATCAAGTGAATCGCTTCTTGTATGGATTTTTCTGGTGTGATAGCGATCGGGGTATTTAACATTACGTCTTTGACTGGCGTCGTGTCAGGTTTTGCTTGTAACAAGCGGTCTTCACCGATCAATTCTTCCACAAACGGTGTTGCTGGGTGTTGCAGAATATTTTCTGGTGTATCAAATTGAATGACTTTTCCTTCACTCATGATCACGATACGGCTAGCAAGCTTCAATGCTTCGTCCATATCATGGGTAACGAAGACGACGGTTTTTCCAAGCCGTTCTTGCAAGTCTTTAACCAAATCTTGTAAGGAGTCACGAGTGATTGGGTCTAGTGCGCCAAAAGGCTCATCCATTAAAATGACATCTTGGTCAGCTGCCAAGGCACGGACAACACCGATCCGTTGCTGTTGCCCTCCAGACAATTCGTTGGGGTAACGGTCGAGCATTTCTCGTGGCAATTCCACTAAGTCGATCATACGCTCGGCAGTTTTGTTGCGTTCTTCTTGGCTGACTTTTAACAATTTTTGAACCAATGTGATGTTTTCCCGAATCGTCATGTGAGGCATCAAACCGATGCTTTGGATCACATAGCCGATTTGACGGCGTAACTCCACTGGGTTGATCTCTGTAACGCTTTTTCCATTGATCAAGATTTTTCCTTTAGAAGGATCCGTCATACGGTTGATCATCCGCATACAAGTCGTCTTTCCGCTACCACTTGTCCCGATGAAGCAAATGAATTCGCCTTTTTCAAAGGAAAGATTCACATCTTCAACAGCGACTTTACCACCTTTGTAAATTTTGGATACCTGCTGAAACTCAATCATGATGTCACCTCTATTTTTATTTAAGCAATCTGAATAATGGCTTAGAATCTGTACTAAGTATGCCGAAAAGTCACGTGTTATTCAAATAATCTGCCCATTTTTTTCATAATTGTATAGACAAAAACGAAAATAGCGCCATAAGCAAGTCCAAATTAAGGAGCGATGCATAGAGAAAAGAAGCAGCGAAAATATGTCGTTATTTTTCATTGGGAAAAGGGGTGCTTTTTTGCTGAAGGCCTTAGCAGCAGTCTCTTTATTTTTTTCTAAGAAAGGGCAGAATTAAAAGCTGTTTTTTCAATTTTTATAAAAACATGCTAGAATAGAGAAGAATTTAGGGAAAGAGAGGAACAACATGCTTACAACTGAAGATTTTGATTTTGACTTACCGGAAGAACTGATCGCTCAAACGCCATTAAGCGATCGCTCAAGTTCCCGTTTATTAGTGGTTGACCGCGAGACTGGCAAATTTGAGGACAAGCACTTCTATAACATCATTGATGAATTGGAGCCAGGGGATGCTTTGGTGATGAATGATACGCGGGTATTACCAGCTCGTATCTATGGCGAAAAACAAGAAACAGGTGCCCATCTGGAAATCCTTTTACTGAACAATATTGAAGGGGATACGTGGGAAACCTTGATCAAGCCAGCCAAAAGAGCCAAAGTCGGCACGAAGATCACCTTCGGCGACGGACGATTAGAGGCAGTGGTGGAAGAAGAGCTCGATCACGGCGGCCGGATCATTCGTTTTCAATACAAAGGAATCTTTTTAGAGATTCTGGAATCACTTGGCGAAATGCCGTTACCGCCTTACATCAAAGAACGGCTAGAAGACCCAGACCGCTATCAAACGGTTTATGCCAAAGAAAACGGCTCAGCTGCCGCACCAACTGCCGGCTTGCATTTTACCCCAGAATTGCTGGAGCAGATCGCCGCAAAAGGCGTCAAGCTGGTTTATCTGACTTTGCACGTTGGTTTAGGAACGTTTCGTCCAGTCAGTGTCGATAATATCGCTGATCATGAGATGCACAGCGAATTTTACCGTTTGACAGAAGAAGCTGCTGCGCAATTGAACGAGGTTCGGGCAAATGGTGGCAAGATCGTTGCAGTCGGAACGACTTCGATCCGTACATTAGAAACCATTGGGACCAAGTTTGATGGGCAAATCAAAGCCGATAGTGGGTGGACGAGTATTTTTATCACGCCAGGCTATCAGTTTAAAATCGTGGAAGCTTTCTCTACTAACTTCCACCTACCAAAATCAACCTTAGTGATGTTAGTCAGTGCCTTTGCAGGACGCGACCTAACACTTTCTGCCTACCAGCATGCCATCGATGAGCGATATCGCTTCTTTAGCTTTGGCGATGCGATGTTCTTAAAATAAACAAAAAAACTGAGCGACGTAAGCGGCTCTTTAAGTTGAATCAATTTCTCAACTTTTAGAACTGCTTTTTTTTGTCGCCCAGCTTACTACTAGAGGAAGGTATAAGTGGTGGTCGCTTTTTGTGGTCCATGCAAAGCAATGTTTCTCGAAAATTTGTTTTCATTTACAAACTTACACATGTTTCGTGTATTCCGATACAAAATGAGACGTATCATTTTTCGATATGGAAATGTTCGATCCTTGTTACGTTTTTCTTCTTGTTACTTTACACGTTTGGTACTAGGTGAAACTTGTACGTTCAACAACTTTTAGTAGATTGAGTTTGCGATATTTACGAAAACCACCAACAGAGTTGCTACCTTCCTTACACGTATACTATAACACGAAACGGAAGCGTTTGCAAAAGAAAACGATTCTTTTCTTCAAAAAAAAAGACCGGCGAACCGATCTTTTAAGCAAGTGCTCGTTTAGGCAGATTGTCATAGAATGCTGCTTTGGTTGCACTGATGTATGGCGTCAACCATAAGTAGCCAATTCCTGCTGTCATGATGGCCAAAATGTGCCAGCCGATGAAGCTCAGATCAAGGATGAACAGTTGACCTTTGTAGCCTTTCATTAAATGACGGCTCCCCGTGATACAGCTGAGAAAATCTGGCCGCATGCCGGTTTCTTCATAGGTATCATAAAAGACAAAATACGCTTGAGAATAAGAATAAGCTTTAATGATCCCTGGAATGATAAACAGGAATGTCCACAGTGTCGTGAAAATAGTCGACAGAATATAGATGACGATGATCCCTAACACGAAAGCGCCACTGAAGCCGCGAAAGACATCAGAAAAAGGCTGGATCGATTGCTTCTTACCGCGTAAAATGTCAAGGAAAGTCCAAGAGATCCCAGCACCGAATAAGGCAGAAAATAGACCGCTGATCAAACCGCCACCACTGCCGCCGCCACTTCCTCCTGCGGAATTGACTGCATCAGTGGAACCAAGATCATTAAACATACCGCTTTGATACAATGGAATAACAGCAAGAACGATAATGACGAGTGCGATAGCGATCGAGATCAAAGTCGGTACAATACACATCAAAACACTGTCTTTCCAGCGGCCTCTCAGGATTGCTTTTGCTTCTGCTTTTAGTTCTCTATTTGATTTCATTTCAAAAAACCTCCCTTCAATATAAATAACATGATAGCAAACTTTCGCTAAATCTTCAAAAAAAAGTAATAGACGTTTCGCATAACTAGGAGAAAATACTCTTAGTTTCTTTAAACTTCCTTGCAAAATGTAAGGGCAACCCTTATCATAGATAGCGTTGCACAGTTAATTGAGTTTAGAGAGAAAGTAGGGAAATGAATGACGGAACCAGCCATTCGTTATCGTCTGATAAAGAAAGAAAAGCATACCGGTGCCCGTTTAGGCGAACTGATCACGCCTCACGGAACCTTTCCAACGCCAATGTTCATGCCAGTCGGCACATTAGCAACGGTTAAAACCCTTGCCCCTGAAGAGTTGAAAGAAATGGGTGCAGGCGTCATTTTAAGCAATACCTATCACTTGTGGTTGCGTCCAGGAGAAGACATTGTTGCAGAAGCAGGCGGCTTACATAAATTTATGAATTGGGATCAACCGATCTTAACAGATTCAGGTGGTTTCCAAGTCTTTTCATTAGCCGAAATGCGCAACATCGTCGAAGAAGGTGTCCATTTCAAAAACCATTTGAATGGGTCGAAAATGTTTTTATCTCCTGAAAAAGCGATTGATATCCAAAACAAATTAGGATCAGATATCATGATGAGTTTTGATGAGTGTCCGCCATTTGATGAAAGCTATGACTACGTCAAAAAATCGGTGGAACGGACGTCTCGCTGGGCAGAACGTGGCTTGAAAGCTCATGCCAATCCAGATCGTCAAGGCTTGTTTGGGATCATTCAAGGTGCAGGCTTTGAAGACTTGCGCAAGCAAAGTGCCCAAGACTTGATCAGTATGGACTTCCCAGGTTATTCCATCGGCGGCCTGTCAGTTGGCGAACCAAAAGCGGAAATGAATCGCGTGTTGGAATTTACGACTCCTTGGATCCCAGAAAATAAACCACGTTACCTGATGGGCGTTGGGGCAGCGGACTCCTTGATCGATGGCGTGATTCGCGGTGTCGATATGTTCGACTGCGTTTTACCAACACGGATCGCAAGAAACGGTACCTGTATGACTTCAAAAGGCCGTTTAGTCGTGAAAAATGCGCAATATGCCCGTGACTTTCGACCAATCGACGAGAAGTGTGATTGCTATACATGTAAAAACTATTCTCGTGCGTACATCCGCCACTTGATCAAATGTGATGAAACCTTTGGTATGCGTTTGACGTCTTACCACAATGTCTACTTCTTATTGAATCTGATGAAAAATGTCCGTCAAGCCATCATGGATGACAACTTATTGGAGTTCCGTGAGCATTTTATTGAAGAGTATGGGTTCAACAAGGAAAATGCGAGGAATTTCTAACATTCTCTACTAAAATGGTGGGAATAATAGAGGAATTCTGATAAAGTATCTTATAGGAAAGAAAATAAATCGAGGTGAAAAAAATGGCACAATCTTTACCAATGCTCTTTATGCTGGTTGCTTTAGTGGCAATGTGGTTCTTTATGAGTCGTTCACAAAAGAAACAACAGCAAGAGCGTAAAAATCTTTTAGAAAATATGAAAGCTGGCGATGAAGTCGTAACCATCGGCGGACTCCACGGCGTTCTTTCTGAAGTCAACACAGAAAAAAGCACCGTGATCATCGACTGTGAAGGAATTTTCTTAGAGTTTGATCGTTCAGCGATCCGCACAGTGAAACCTGGAACTGTTGCATCCGTTGAGACACAAATCGAACCAGCTGATGTCGAAGACGCAACGAGCATCCAAGACGAAACCAAAGAATAAGCACAAACGCACCGTCGCTTTCTCAGAAGCGATGGTGCGTTTTTTTAGTAGTCGGACAGTTTCTAAAATAAAACAAGCACCGCAGCAAAACAGAGATCGCTCGTTTTGCTGCAGTGTTTTGATTGCCTTCGCTACTCGATCGGAATCAGTTTCTTTGACGCTTGTTTGCCTTGATCTTTTGGCAACGTCAATTTCAAAATTCCTTCAGCGTAAGAGGCCTTGATTTCATCCTCTTTGACGTTTTCTAACAGGTATTGCCGTCGAACGCTTGTCAAGCTGCGCTCGCTGCGAACCAGACGTCCTTTTTCATCTTCGGTCGCATGATCCGTCTGGTGTTGTCCCGTAATCGTTAAAACCCCATTCTCATAGGTTACTTGAATATTTTCCTTAGGGATGCCAGGCAGTTCTGCTTCAACGAGAAATTCATTGTCATTCTCGTGAATATCGGTTTTGATCAGGTTCGATGGAAACCCATCAAAAAAACTGCGGCCAAAATCTTCAAAGAAATCAAAAGGTGTCATACTGTATGAATCTGAGCGGCGTGGCACAATCTCATGTGTCATAAGAATCATCCTTTCTTTGTTCTTTTGTTTTTACACTTTTTATTTTATTCATTTTTTAGCGAATTTCAAGTGATTTACTCGCTTTAAAAAAATCTTAAAAAACCTTTGATACCAACGTTTTATCTCTTGATTTTGGCGTTTTTTTACATTGCTTCGTTCCTGCTTTTCCCCTCATTTCGCCTGCTTTTTTTGCGTGACAGTATATACTTAATGATATATACTAAAAGCGAAGTGGAGGAGGAAAAACATGGCACGTTATAGAAAACGAATGCTTGTTGCTTTGATCTATGCATTGTTGTCGTCGATTGCTTTAAATCTCTTTTGGCTGCCGGGAAATATTTATGCGAGTGGGATCACTGGTTTGTCGCAATTGTTGTCGCAGCTTTTAGACGAGCAGTTGAATCTGCAGCTTTCGATCCCGCTTTTGGTGCTTTTTTTTAATGCACCATTGTTAGCGGTTGCTTGGGTCAAAATCGATCGAGAATTTACCATCATGACGGTTTGTACCGTCGTCCTGTCTTCTGTTATGATGAAGGTGGTTCCGGTCATTGCTTTAACGACCGATCCGGTGATCTGTGCCGTGTTCGGCGGATTGCTGCACGGGGTGTCGGTGGGCTTGACATTGAACGACGATTTTTCAACGGGTGGGCTTGATATTTTAGGGATTTTAGTGAAAAAAGCCACTGGTAGAAGTATCGGCAGTTTCTTTATCGGCTTCAATGTCAGTTTGCAGCTAGCAGCTGGGCTGATCTTTGGCTGGCCTTATGCTTTTTATAGTGCCATTTCCTTCTTCATCAGTGGGCGGATGGTCGACTACGTCAACCTGAAACAGCGGCGTGTGCAGCTGCTGGTCGTTACAGAAAAAGCAGAACCCGTCATTACGACGTTGCAATGTGCTTTGCAGCGAGGCATCACGGTCATCAACGATGTCGAAGGTGGATTTGATCATCAACAGAAAAAACTATTATTACTGGTCATTTCCCATAGAGAACTCAAGACTGTCGAAGGCATGATCCAAGGAATCGATGAACAAGCATTTGTCAGTGTTTCTTCTGGCGTCAGTGCCAATCGATCGTTTTATGAATGGTAGCAAAGTGAAAGAAAGTAGGAGAGACGTTGAAAAAACAAGCAGTATTTCAAGAAGTTGCCCAGCAGATTGCGCAACGGGTTCATGAAGGTACGTACGTGACGAGCCAAAAGCTTCCTTCCGATTATGATTTAGCAGAGGAATTTCAGTGCAGCCGTTTAACGGTGCGCAAAGCCATCGATCTATTGATTGGCCAGAATTTGTTAGTGAAAGAAAAAGGCAAAGGAACCTATGTCATGAAACAGCCCAAGATCCAAAGCGGCTCTGGCGGGCTCCAAAGTTTTACTGAAACTGCAAAGATCCAAGGGAAAAAGACCCGTACGGAAGTTCTGCATATCGAAACCGTCAAAGAGCTCCCGATAGAGATTGGGCAGCTGTTTGGCGATTACGCCAAGGAACCGACCGTTTATTTGGTGCGCTTGCGTTACTTTGATGATGAGCCGATGACGGTGGAAAATCTTTACGTACTGAAACGCTATCTGCAAGAAGACACCGCAGAACTCACGAAAGCTCAATTAGAGTCGTCTTTGTATCAAGTCATTGAAGCCAACATCGAGATTGGTTATTCCCATCAAGAGGTGGAAGCTGTGAAAAGTCCTGCCGATATTGCGAAACTTTTGCAGGTGCCTCAAGAGGAACCGATGCTTTTGGTCCATTCGATGACCTATTCCGCATCAGCCAAACCGATCTTATACGATACATCCTATTACCGAGCAGACAAATATACCTTCAAAAATACATTAGTGCGTCAAAAATAAAATCAATCCTTTAGAGGTGAAGACAATGGATCCACTCACAGCAAGTATTGAAGCCAATTGGCTAGAATTTCTCACGCTTTTGGACGAAGTGATGCAGATCGCAAGCGTCAAAGGTGAGCCGAGGCCCCATGCGCCTTATGGCAAGGGACCACGAGAAGTGTTAGCATACATCATGGAAAAAAGCGCAGTATACGGGTTTCAAACAACGGTCATTGATGATGCGATCGGCTATGCCCATTGGGGACCAACCGATACCGACTATATCGGTGTGTTAGGACACTTGGATGTCGTCCCGGCAGGTTCTGGCTGGAGCTACCCACCGTTTGCACTAACTGAAAAGGACGGCAACTTTTATGGCCGAGGGATCTTAGACAACAAAGGCCCGATCATCAGCTGTTTGTTTGCCATGAAATTGTTGAAAGACCTTGGGCATCAACCGCAATTACCGCTGCGGATCATTTTCGGTACAGATGAAGAAAGCGGCATGTCGGATATCCCGCATTATCTAGCGGTTGAGCAGCCACCGCGTTTTGGTTTTACGCCAGACTGCAAGTATCCAGTGGTTTACGGCGAACGAGGTGTCGTCAATGTGCAACTTGATTTTCCATTGCCCGCCCAAGAACAGCAGCTGTTAGCGACGTTTTCTGGCGATCAATTCCGCGATCATGTACCAGACCACCTATCGGTAACCATAGGCAGCCAGTCCTTTGAAGCACTAGGCAAACGCTCCCCTAGCAATGCCCCTGAGCTAGGGGACAACGCCATTACAAAACTTGCGCAGCAAGCAGCACCGCAACTAGCGGCGACACCGTCCGTGCAAGCAGCTTTGCAGTGGATCACCCAAAGTTTTCACCAGCAGCACTATGGCGAAGGCATTGATTTGGTACTAGAAGATGCCGACTCAGGAAAATTGATCTTGACCCCTGTGGTCCTCCAAAAGTCTGCCAGTGGACTAGCGTTAGAAGTGGCCTTTCGCTATCCGGTATCCGTAACGGAGGAACAAGTGCTTGCTGGGGTGCAAGAGGCATTGCCAGAAGGGGCAAGCCTTACGATCCTTCGCAGCATTCCGGGGTTCTGCCGATCAAAAGATACCCCCGAAATCCAAACGCTATCGATGATCTATCACCAAGTAACGGGCAATGATCCAACCCCCGTGACCACTACAGGAGCAACCTATGCCCGCAAGATACCAAATATCCTTGCTTTTGGTCCGTCTTTTCCAGGGCAAAAAGGGATCGCTCATAACCAAGATGAGTACATGGCGGTTGCCGATCTGCGGATGAATCTTGAAATTTATTTGCGCAGTTTACAAGCACTGACAAAATAAGCGAAGACACGAACGAAGAAGAGTTTTTCCATTTTTTTTGAGAAACTCTTTTTTTAGTATAGACATAGTAGTATATACCGTATAGAATATACTTGAAAGCGCTATGAAAAATGGAGGGATATTTATGTGGGGAATGATTGCTACATGGCGGATGGCACACGATGGCGTGCTCGCTGCTAAATCAATATTAGAACAACAAGGCTCCTGCCAAGATGCAGTAGAAACAGCCATTAAAGCAGTGGAAGATTATCCATTTTATAAATCGGTGGGGTATGGCGGGCTGCCCAACGAAGAAGGCGTGTTGGAAATGGACGCTGCCTTCATGGATGGTGATACCTTCAAAATTGGTGCCGTCGCTGGGATCGTCGATGTGGAAAATCCTATTTCCGTGGCACGCCGCCTAAGTGAGGAAAAATTCAATAGTTTTCGAATCGGCCAAGGAGCGGTCGCTTATGCGCTTGCCGAAGGATTCCAGCCCAAAGAGATGCTGACACCGCGAGCCAAAACCATTTGGGAAAAGCGCAAAGCAGAGATCGCAGCCAACAACCTCAATCCCTATGACGGTCACGATACAGTGGGAGTAGTTGCGCTAGATGAACACCAAAGCATGGCAGCAGGAACCTCTAGTTCTGGTTTATTTATGAAAAAAAGCGGTCGTGTCGGCGATTCACCGTTATCTGGTTCTGGTTTTTATGTGGATAGTGAAATCGGCGGTGCCGCCGCCACAGGGTTAGGGGAAGACTTGATGAAAGGCTGCCTTTCCTACGAGATCGTCCGTTTGATGGGAGCAGGGCTAGCACCGCAAGAAGCATGTGATCAAGCCGTTTACGACTTTGAAGCGCGATTGAAGAAGCGCTACGGCAAAGCCGGCGCCTTCTCGCTGATCGCCTTAGATAAACAGGGGCGCTGGGGCGTGGCAACCAATGTAGAATTTACCTTTAGTGTCGCAACCACCAATCAAGCGCCAGCTATTTTTATGGCAACGCCAGGACCTGAGCAGACAACCGTGATCGAACCCATCACGCAAGAATGGTTGGAGGCTTATGAAAAACGAATCAAAGCGCCGGTCTAACAACCGCGATTGAGAAAAACAAACATTGGAGGAATGGATATGGCAACGAAAAAAATCTATTTGTTTTGTGAAGCTGGAATGTCAACGAGTATCATGGTCAATAAAATGATGGAAGTCGTCAAAAAGCACAACATGCCTTTGACGATCGAAGCATTCCCTGCGATCCACGCAGAAGAAAAAGTCGAACAAGAAAAACCAGTCGCTATTTTGTTAGGTCCACAAGTACGACACTTAGATAGCAAAATGAAAGCAACTTTCGAGCCAATGGGGATTCCAGTCGGCACGATCGCGACAGAAGCATACGGCATGATGGATGGCGAACGAGCATTGAAAGATGCCTTGAGCTTGATCAAAAAAGCCAAAGCAAAGTAATAAAAGTGTTGGAGTAACAGGGGACTACGTGTTATCTGCCAGATAGCACGCAGATGGGAGGAAGAAAAATGCAGAAATTTTTAAACTGGTTAGAAAAAGTGTTAACACCGATGGCAAAGACGATTGGTGAAAACAAATACTTGATTGCGATTCGCGATGGTTTCTTATTATCCACACCGTTGTTGATCGTGGGTTCACTCTTTTTAGTCTTGACCAATTTTCCGATTCCAAATTGGAACGAGATGATGAGCGGTTTGCTGGGAGACAACTGGGCAACGATGTTGAATATGCCAGCAACAGCCAGCTTTGACATTATGACGATTTTAGCCGTTGGTGGGATCGGGTATAGTTTGGCAAAACAGTTTAAAGTTGATGCCATGCAAGCAGCCATTATTTCACTCGTTTCTTTTTTTATCGTGACACCATTTACGACCGTTTTCACACCAGAAGGCTCTACGGAAGTATATGAAGTTGGCAGCCTGCCATTACGATGGATGGGTTCTAGCGGTTTGTTCTTAGGGATGGTCGTTGCCTTGATTTCCACCAGAATGTTCGTTGCGTTATTACGCAAAGGGTGGACGATCAAAATGCCTGACGGTGTTCCCCCAACCGTGGTGAAATCCTTTGAGGCATTGATTCCCAGCTTTGTGATCGTGACGGTTTTTATGATCGCCAACTGGTTAGCCAACTTGACGTCTTATGGCAATCTGCAAGAGATCCTCTTTAAGTTCTTACAGACACCGTTGTTAAGTTTAGGAAATACTTTAGGTGCCATGATCATAGCCTACCTATTTTTGCATTTTTTCTGGTTCTTTGGGATCAATGGTTCCAGTGTGGTCGGCGCTGTCTTCAACCCTATCTTACGGGCATTATCTATTGAAAACTTAGATGCTTTCAAGAATGGCGCAGAAATTCCTAACATCATCACCGGTCAATTTCAAGACATGTTCGCGACCTTTGGCGGGGGCGGTTCGACATTGTCTTTGATTTTAGTCATGATCTTAGTCTGTAAAAGCCAAAGGGTCAAAAAACTATCACAGTTATCGTTGATACCAGGTATCTTTGGGATCAATGAACCAATCATCTTTGGGTTACCGATCGTCTTGAATCCAGTTCTGCTGATTCCTTTTGCTTTAGTGCCAACGATCAATATTATTATCTCTTACTTCTGTATGGATCTTGGGTTAGTCAACTATACCAATGGAATTCAACTGCCCTGGACCACGCCGCCGATTATTTCTGGTTTCTTAGTCAGTGGTTGGCAAGCGTCTGTTTTACAAGTCTTGTTGATCCTCTTAGGAATGGCTATTTATTATCCGTTTATCAAAGTCTTAGATAATCAATATCTAAAAGAAGAAGCGGATGCCGTTGAACAAGAAGAAGAGGAAATCAATTTTGACGATTTCGATTTTGATGATCTATAAGAAAAGAGGCGCCGCTCATGAAAAAAATAATTTTGATTCTCAATCATGTCACTGCAGGGATGGGAAGTGATGAAAATGCTCAGTTGCCGCCAAGCGGCAAAAAAGCTGCCCTTGGTCCAGGTCGAACCTTGAATCCACTTTTTCAAGAGCAAGACGCACAAATCGTTGCAACGCTTTATTGTGGTGACCAATATTATCACGAGCATCAAGAAGAAGTGAATAAAAAATTTGTGGGGTTTGCCAAAAAATTTGAAGCAGATGCCGTTCTTTGCGGACCTGCGATGCATTATCCTAATTTTGGCGAAATGGCAGCAGGATTGACGAAAGTATTCAATGCGCAAGGAATTCCAGGGGCTGCAGCGATGTCAGAGGAAAACCCAGCAGTGGCAATCTATGCCAAAGACATCTATATTTTGAAGATGCCGAAAAAAGGCGGGATTGGATTGAATGATTCCTACAAAAAGATGGCGCACGTTGTTTCCCAGCTTGCCCACGGGAAGCCTCTAACAGAAGTAGACCAAGAGGATTTGTTTTAAAGAGAAAGACGATCAGCGATGGCTGGTCGTTTTTTTGTCCTCAATAGACACTAATAGCCATTGAAAGAAGGGTAGAATACTAGAGGGAGTATACGGCAATCTTAGATAAAATAGTAGAAGGAAGAGTGATTTTTTTCAAAAGTGAACAAAAATTTTTTAAACCTATTGTTCAACTGAGCACATGACATTTTTCTTAATAAAAACCGAAACTTTTGTCCACTTCTTTTCCTTAAAACCTCTTGAAAACGCTTAATTTAAAGGGAGTTTAATAAAACTGTGAAAAAAATCACAAAAACTATTTACAAACAAAAAAAGATGTTGTATGATTTGTATGTGAAGTAGTTAACAAACAAAACTTGTTTAAAAACTAGGAGGACAAACAATGGCTAAGACATTGGAAAAAGAAGTGACAATCGACGTACAAGCAATGATCGACGATTTAGCAACGAAGGCAAATGTGGCGTTAAAAGAAATGGAAAGCTTTGATCAAGAAAAAGTGGACCACATTGTTCATGAAATGGCAATGGCAGCATTAGACAAACACATGCCTTTAGCTAAAATGGCAGTAGAAGAAACTGGCCGTGGTATCTATGAAGATAAAGCAATCAAAAACATGTACGCTTCAGAATATATTTGGAACAGTATCAAACATGACAAAACAGTCGGCGTGATCAATGAAGACAAACAAAAAGGCTTGATCGAAATCGCTGAACCAGTTGGTGTCGTTTGTGGGGTAACACCAACAACCAACCCAACATCTACAACGATCTTTAAAGCAATGATCGCTTTGAAAACACGTAACCCGATCGTTTTTGCTTTCCACCCATCTGCACAAAAATGTTCAGCAGAAGCTGCACGTATCGTTCGTGATGCAGCCATCGCTGCTGGGGCACCTGAAAACTGTGTGCAATGGATCGAACATCCATCAATCGAAGCGACTGGCTTATTGATGAACCACCCAGGAATTGCGATCGTATTAGCAACTGGTGGGGCTGGCATGGTCAAAGCAGCATACTCAACTGGTAAACCTGCATTAGGTGTTGGACCAGGGAACGTACCTGCGTATATCGAAAAAACAGCGAAAGTGAAACGAGCAGTCAATGACTTGATCGTATCAAAAACCTTTGATAACGGAATGATCTGTGCCTCTGAACAAGCAGTGATCGTTGATAAAGAAGTCTATGCCTCTGTGAAAGCAGAATTTGAAGCACATCAAGTATACGTTGTAAAAGCAAAAGAATTACAAAAACTTGAAGATGCCGTGATGAACGAAGGGAAATATGCCGTAAATCCAGCAATCGTTGGTCATTCAGCAATGGATATCGCGAAATTAGCAGGCATCAACGTACCAGAAGGAACAAAATTATTGATCGCTGAACTTGACGGTGTCGGTGCTGATTACCCACTATCAAGAGAAAAACTTTCTCCAGTTTTAGCAATGATCAAAGCAAACAACACAGAAGACGCGTTCGAAAAATGTGAAGCAATGCTTGATTTAGGCGGATTAGGCCATACAGCGGTGATCCACACTGAAAACGAAGACTTGCAATTAGCCTTCGGCCTACGCATGAAAGCTTGCCGTATCTTAGTTAACACACCATCTGCAGAAGGTGGTATCGGAAATATCTACAACGAAATGATTCCATCATTGACACTTGGTTGTGGTTCATACGGGAAAAACTCTGTATCACGAAATGTTTCTGCCGTGAACTTGATCAACGTGAAAACTGTAGCGAAACGGAGAAATAATATGCAATGGTTTAAATTGCCACCAAAAATCTTCTTTGAAAAGAACTCTCTAATGTACTTGGAGAAAATGGAAAACGTTGAACGTGTCATGATCGTTTGTGACCCTGGTATGGTTCAATTCGGCTATTGCGATACGGTTCGTGAAGTACTTGCTCGTCGTAAAAATGACGTGAAAATCGAAGTCTTCTCTGACGTAGAACCAAACCCATCAACAAACACCGTTTACGCTGGAACAAAAATGATGGTTGATTTCAAACCAGATACAGTGATCGCCCTTGGTGGTGGATCAGCAATGGATGCTGCCAAAGGCATGTGGATGTTCTATGAGCACCCAGATACTTCATTCTTCGGCGCGAAACAAAAATTCTTAGATATCCGTAAACGGACCTACAAGATCGACAAACCAGAAAAAACGCAATTCGTTTGTATCCCAACAACGTCTGGTACTGGTTCTGAAGTAACCCCATTTGCGGTTATCACTGACAGTGAAACACACGTGAAGTACCCATTAGCTGATTACGCATTGACACCAGATGTTGCAATCGTTGACCCTCAATTCGTAATGTCAGTACCTGCTTCTGTTACAGCAGACACTGGAATGGACGTTTTGACTCATGCGATCGAATCTTATGTGTCAGTAATGGCATCTGATTACACTCGTGGATTGAGCTTACAAGCAATCAAGTTAGTCTTTGACTACTTAGAAAAATCAGTGAAAACACCTGATATGGAATCTCGCGAAAAAATGCATAATGCTTCAACAATGGCAGGTATGGCCTTCGCCAATGCATTCCTAGGTATTTGTCACTCAGTAGCCCACAAAATCGGTGGTGAATATGGTATTCCTCACGGACGTACAAATGCGATTCTTTTACCGCACATTATCCGTTACAATGCCAAAGACCCACAAAAACATGCAATGTTCCCTAAATATGACTTCTTCCGTGCCGATACAGATTACGCAGACATTGCGAAATTCTTAGGCCTTAAAGGCAAAACAACGGCTGAATTGGTTGAAGCATTGGCAACAGCTGTTTACGAATTAGGACAATCTGTGGGTATCGACATGAGCTTGAAAGCGCAAGGCGTCACTCAACAAACACTAGATACAACAGTTGATCGCATGGCTGAATTGGCTTACGAAGACCAATGTACAACAGCAAATCCAAAAGAACCACTAATCTCTGAATTGAAACAAATCATCGTTGATGCTTATAACGGCTAAACAATGAATCAAGAACACCCTGCGGTATCTTAGCTGCCGCAGGGTGTTCTTTTGTCGTCTCATTTTTTTTGAGAAAGCAAGCTGGCAGTTGCCGGCTTCTTGCCCAGATCAGTTAAGAATGCGAAAAATAGCAATTGAACAGGGCGGTGGATCGTAAAAAAGGAGTGGATGTCTCCACTCCGTAAAAGTCTCATTTTTTCAGGATGTCACCAAGGCTGCTGCTTTTTTGCTCAAACAGATAGGCTCGTTACTTGCTGCCGTTTTTCTTCAAGCGTAGCATCTGGAAGCTTTGTTTTTCCAAGACGACACGCAAAATGCCGTCATTCAATTCCGCTGTTTTTCCATTGACGGGCACAACGTTGTTCGGGGTTGCTTCGGTATTGACAGCATGCAAGTCTGGGTGGTGCAAGACTTGATGGGTAGCGATTTGCAATGAATCATATTGACGCAAGTCGCAAGTGAATTCATTGGCATCCTGCAAATCCTTATTTACCAAGAAAAAGGTCAAATAGTCATCTTCGTTTTCGATCGCAATGGCATCCACATAAGAAGCTTTTCCGTGGCTGCTATCGAAATCAGCCCCTCGAAGGATGCTATGCAATACGTGACCGCGACCATAGTTGCTGATCATTTCATAGGGATAAAAAATCGTTTGTTTCCAAGCGGCAGTATCGGAAGTCATGATCGGTGCGATCACGTTGACCAGCTGTGCCATGCAGGCGATTTTGACGCGATCTGCGTGCTGAAGCATCGTGATCATCATGCTTGCGACGAGTAACGCATCTTCAAAGTGATAGACGTCTTCTAATTGTGGTGGGTGTTGACTCCAAGGTTCAATTTTTTGATCCTGTTCATTTGAGTGATACCAGACGTTCCATTCGTCGAAGGAAATATTGATGGTCTTCTTGCTTCGGCGTTTGGCTTTCACCGCATCACAGATCGCTGCGACTTGGCTGATGAACTGATCCATTGCGACATTGCTTGCTAGATAATCTTGGCTATCGCCGTTACGGTTGCCATAATATTGGTGCATGGAAATGTAGTCGACTTGATCGTAACAATGACTTAATACTGTATCTTCCCACATGCCAAAGGTCGGCATCGTGAGAGAAGAACTACCACAAGCGACGGTTTCGATCGTTGGGTCCACCAGACGCATCGCTTTGCCAGCTTCTTCTGCGAGACGGCCATATTCATCGGCTGTTTTATGTCCTTCTTGCCAAGGACCGTCCATTTCATTGCCTAGACACCAAAGTTTGATGTCATGAGGATCGGCCACCCCATGGGCACGACGGAGGTCACTATAATAGCTGCCGCCTTTTAAATTGGTGTATTCAATCAAGTTTTTCGCTGCTTCGATTCCTCGTGTCCCAAGATTGATCGCCATCATCGGTGCTGTATTGACTTGTTTGGCCCAATCCATAAATTCGTTTAAGCCGAACTGATTGCTTTCGATTACCCGCCAGGCCAAATCGATTTTTGCTGGCCGTTGCTCTTTAGGGCCGACGCTATCTTCCCATTTATACCCAGAGACGAAATTGCCTCCTGGGTAACGGACGATCGGCACATTCAACTGCTTGATCAAGGCAGCGACATCTTGACGAAAGCCTTGCTCATCGGCAAAAGGACTTTCTGGTTGATAGATCCCTTCGTACACACAGCGCCCTAAGTGCTCCACAAAAGAGCCGTAGATCCGTTCGTCGACTGGTGCCAAAATAAAGTGTTTGTCTAAATACATCGTAGTTTTCTTCAATGTTGCAACCCCTTTCTTTTTTTTATTGTAGCGATAGTCCATGAAAATAAACACTACATTCTGTCTTATTCTATTGACGTTTTGTCCGTTTTCTTTATACTAAAGGCAAGTAGGAAGGAGTGAGAAGTTGAACGTAACCTATTCAGGATTTCAAATGCACAATGCTGTTTCCGATCATATTTATCGCCCCTCTGGCTTAAAGCATTATCTTTTCGTGTTGACGTTGTCTCCAATGGTTTTCACTTTTGAAGATGGTCATCAAGAAACTAGTGAAAAAGGTAGCTGCATTCTTTTTCCTCCAACCGTCTATCAAGATTATCGTGGCAAAGAAGATTTTTTTAATAGCTTTGTTGAGTTTCAAACGGATCAGGTGATCGAAGAAACCTATGCGATCCCTTGTAACCAACTGTTCCAGCCGAAAAATATTCAACAAATCAACAAATTGATCCAAAAGATCAATCATGAATTCTTGTTGCCACAACGGCACACGGAAGAATTGATCGCGGCGTATATGACAAATCTATTGGTCTTACTTGAACGCAATTTTGAAGAAAGCATCCCGCAACCACAAAACGAACACTATCAACTGTTTCAAGCGATGCGGTTGAAAATGTTAGTCAATTGCGAACAGCAATGGGATTTTTACCAGTTTAGCCGAGAGCTTTCCATCGGTAAAAGCCAATTCTATAAGCTCTATCAACAATTTTTTCATACCACGCCCAAAGAAGATTTATTGCAAGCTCGGTTTCAAAAGTTTTTTTATTTACGCAGCAACGAAACACTAACGATTCGAGAGGCGGCGTTTCAATCTGGGTTCCAAAACATCAACCATTTTAATCGGCTCTTTGCGAAGCGCTATGGCTGTGCACCGACAAAGTACCAACAGGAGCAATAGGCAGGTCTGATCGGTAAAAACGCAGAAAAAAGTCCGACGAATTCTTGACGGATGAAAGAGAAAACGGGACAATGTCATTAGGAGGTGGCATATGGATACAGAAACGATCGTAAGCGAACTTTCTAAACGTTCAAGTGAATTGGAAGCGCTACAAAGAAAATTGAGTCAAAGCCAATTAATGAATAATGAAGCGGCACAAACGTTCATTTTTGACTTAAAGGATTATTTAGATAGCTTAAAGCTCATAACAGATTTAGTACCGTCAGCGGCAACTACAACAGTGGAAGTTGACCAGTTGTCGTACGTCTTAGGTGAACAAAATCAAAGCATCCAGCAGCTGCTGGTTATTTTGGAAGAAGCCGAAGCAAATGACGACCAGCGCTTTTTCGGCAAAAGTGCGGGAGAAGTGCGGCGGATGATTGGCAGTCTGTCTGGGATCCTGGAACTAAACGGTCTGTTGCTGCAAGACAATCGTGGCTTTCAGCAAGTCGTGAAGGAAACTGGACCGCTTCAGGTGACTGAAACAAAGGAAGTCTCTGAGAAAAAAGGATTTCTCCAAAAGCTTTTCGGGAAATAAGCACTGATCGTCAATCAAAACATGAATCACTTGTACCAAAAAAACGGCGCTTCACAATGTGTGAAGAACCGTTTAAGGAGACGACTTTCTTTAGGAGAAAGGGGGGCTTGAAAATGGCAGAAACAGTCACACTTCAACCGATTACCGAAGAAATGCTTGCTGAACTTTGGTCGATCAGCTATGGACCAAAGGCAGATTTAGAATGGAAAAAATGGGACGGACCGTATTTCCAAGACCCCGTATTGACGTGGGAAGAATTTCGAACGGGGTTTGGCGCTAGCTGTATCGACAACCCGTTACGTAAAGCGATCAGCTATCAAGGTAGAATCGTGGGGATCGCGACCGCTTATTGGGAAGACAATACCTTGCAGCAGTGGTTGGAATTCGGGATAGCCATCTATGATGCTTCCCTTTGGAATCAAGGCATTGGCAGCCAAGCAATTCGCCAGTGGATCAATGAGTTGTTTGAATCACAGCCTCATATCCAGCGTGTCGGGTACACCACGTGGTCGGGCAATCACCGCATGATGAAACTAGGAGAAAAGCTAGGGATGACCAAAGAAGCCCAGATCCGCAAAGTCCGTTTCTGGGAAGGCACCTATTATGATTCCATCAAGTATGGCATCTTGCGAGAAGAATGGGCACAGCAGAAGTGAAGGTAGGGGATACGAAATTTTTTCGTGTCCTCTTTCGTTGTTGATGATTGATCAGATGCATTTTGCGTATAGTAAAGTACCTAGTAAAAAAGGGGCTGATCTCCTAGCTGTATTTTGTAATTACAGTAATTACGTGGTAAAATAGACTATATATGTCATGAAGGAAAGGTGATTGTTTTGGATACAGTGAAAACAAGAAAGCAAGGAAATGCGGTAATGGTCACGCTAGCAAGTAAGTTTGAGATTCCTGCTGGTAAGACCTACTTTATCAGCAAAGAAAACGATGGTACGATTTCCTTGATTCCTAAGATCGATGATTATTTTTTAGCTGCGAAAGAGAAAGAATTTGTTGATGAAGAAGATATGCTAGCTGCTGATTTTATTGTTGAAGGCAGGCTGCTTGATGAATAGGCTCGAACAAGGGACTCTTGTATTTATTGATTTTGATCCCTCGAAAGGGAGTGAAATCAAAAAGCGCAGGCCTGCTTTAGTCATCAGCAGGGATGAGTACAGTTACACCTCAAATTTGATCATTGTTTGTCCAATAACGAGTACAGATAGGAAGCGTCCTTACTTTGTCGATATTCAACACGATAAATTGAAACCTGGGAGTAAAGTAAATACAAAGCAAGTTTATACGTTAGATTATTCCGAGCGTGGCGGTAGAAAGATTGAAATTTTAGGGAAACTATCAAAAAAAGAACTGATTAACGTTGCACAGCATTTTATGATGAACTTTAATTTTCCATTATAGTTAAAAAAACAGCAGGATGGAAAAAGTGAAGGACCCTCACAAAAAACGAGTGAGGGTCCTTCACTTTGATTTCCTAAGAATACAAGGTTTCAACAATAGAGAAAAGAAGATAGTTGAAAGATAAAAGTAAAATTTCAAAAATAGTCGACTTTCTGAACAATAACCATGTACTATCTCTATGTAATACTTTATAATAATTCCAATGTACAGATTAGAAATATTTTAAAAAAGTCGGGAATAGCGTTTGAAGTTCATTCTCAATTAGTCTAAAATAGTGAGAAAGAAAAGATACTGGAGGGAAAGAAATGTCAGTTTTAGAAATCAAAAATCTACACGTCCAAATCGAAGATAAAAAGATTTTAAAAGGCGTTGACTTAGTGTTAAAAACTGGAGAGATCCATGCCATCATGGGACCAAACGGTACAGGGAAATCAACCTTGTCCGCTGCCATCATGGGCAACCCGAATTATGAAGTGACAGAAGGGGAAATTTTGTTCGACGGCGAAAACGTCTTGGAAATGGAAGTGGATGAGCGAGCTCGTTTAGGTCTGTTCTTGGCGATGCAATACCCAAGTGAAATTCCAGGCATTACCAATGCGGAATTTATGCGGGCAGCGATCAATGCCAAACGTGACGAAGACGACAAAATCTCTGTCATGGATTTCTTGAAAAAATTAGATGAAAAAATGGATTTATTGAATATGCCCGAAGAAATGGCGGAACGCTATTTGAATGAAGGCTTCTCCGGTGGAGAAAAGAAACGAAATGAAATCTTACAATTGTTGATGCTAGATCCAACCTTTGCGATTTTGGATGAGATCGACTCTGGTCTAGATATCGATGCCTTGAAAGTCGTAGCAAAAGGCGTCAATGAAATGCGCGGCGAAGGCTTTGGCGCTTTGATCATCACCCATTACCAACGTCTGTTAAACTACATCACACCAGACGTGGTTCATATCATGATGGAAGGCCGTGTCGTGATGACCGGTTCGGCAGACTTAGCCAAACGCCTAGAAGCAGAAGGCTATGCTGGGATCAGTAAAGAGTTAGGGATCGACTACAAAGAAGAAGAAGCGTAAGGAGGCAAGGTAAATGGCAAAATTACAGGATTATCTTGAACAAGTCAACGTTTTTTCAGCGTTAAAAGAAGAGCCTGAATGGATGTTGGAATTACGCCAAGCAGCCCTTGCGAAAGTGGATGAACTTGCGTTTCCAAAAATCGAGCGGGTGCGTTACGAGCGTTGGCCATTGTTCAATATCGACGAACAAGCACTTGCTGGTGAGTACGCTTTGTCAGAAGAAGAAGTGGCAGGCGCAGTTCCTGCCTTTGACGCGATGGATAACCATCCGACCCTCGTTCAGTTCGATGACACCACGATCTTTGAGCAATTACCGCAAGAGTTGATCGACAAAGGCGTGATCTTTACGGACTTGTTTACAGCAATGAAAGAAGTACCAGAGTTGGTTAATCAATACTATATGACCAAAGCAGTGCCAATGGACGAAGACAAAATGACCGCAGCACATGCGGCGTTTATGAATAGCGGCATGTTCTTGTATGTACCAAAAAACGTGGTGATCGAAGAACCCCTTGAAGCGATTTTCTACCACAATGGCAATAGCCAAGCGCATTTCTTCAAACACATTTTGATCGTTGCTGATGAGCACAGTGAGTTCAGCTATTTGGAACGTTTCCAAACCAAAGGCGACCAAGCGAAAAAACTGTCAGGCAATATCGTAGTGGAAGTAATTGCCAAAGCAGGCGCGAAGGTCAAATTCTCTGCGATTGATCAGTTAGGTGTCAACATTACTACGTATATGAATCGTCGCGGCTACGTATTACGAGATGCGATGGTAGATTGGGCGATCGGAGTCATGAATGACGGCGACGTCGTGGCAGACTTTGATTCTGATCTTGTAGGCGAAGGCGCGCATTCGGAAGTCAAAGCGGTCGCAATCAGTGCTGGACGCCAAACACAAGGGATCGATACCCGCGTAACCAACAAAGCACCGCATTCCATTGGTCATATCCTGCAACACGGCGTTATCAGAGAACGCGGCGTCTTAACCTTTAACGGTATCGGACACATTTTAAAAGGAGCCAAAGGAGCGGACGCGCAACAAGAAAGCCGAGTCTTAATGCTTTCTGACCAGGCTCGTGGCGATGCTAACCCAATCCTTTTGATCGATGAGCACGAAGTAACAGCCGGACACGCAGCCAGTGTGGGACGGGTCGATCCAGAAGAAATGTACTACTTGATGAGTCGTGGGTTGCGCAAAGAAGAAGCGGAACGTTTGGTGATTCGTGGTTTCTTAGGCTCCGTCTTGACCGCGATCCCAGTCAAAGAAGTGCAACAAGAATTGGTTACCGTTATCGAAGGGAAGTTGCTCGCATGATCGATGCCCAAAAAGTGAAACAAGCGTTTCCCATCTTGGATCAGCTCGTAAATGACGAACCATTGATCTACCTCGACAATGCCGCCACTACGCAAAAACCAGAGGCGGTGCTGCAGGCAATCACCGATTATTACCATCAAGACAATGCCAACGTTCATCGTGGGGTTCATACCCTCGCAGAACGGGCGACCCATTCCTATGAAGGCGCACGAGAAAAGGTTCGCCGTTTTATCCATGCGAGTGAGACGGCGGAAGTGCTGTTTACTCGAGGGACGACCACTGGTTTAAATTGGGTCTCCCGCAGCTACGGCGACCGTTTTGTCAATGAAGGCGATGAAATCGTGATTTCTTATATGGAACATCACTCCAATATCATCCCTTGGCAGCAATTAGCTGCTCGGAAAAAAGCTACCTTGAAATATATCCAGTTGACACCAGAAGGCACCTTGGACATGGAAGATGCCAAGAAACAGATCACAGACAAAACCGCCATCGTTTCGATCGCGCACGTTTCCAATGTTTTAGGCGTGATCAATCCGATTGCAGAGCTAACCAAATTGGCGCATCAGCACCAAGCCGTCATGGTGGTGGATGGTGCTCAGGCTGTTCCACATATGGCAGTTGATGTCCAAGCACTGGATTGTGATTTCTATGCCTTTTCTGGCCATAAAATGTGCGGACCAACTGGCATCGGTGTCTTATACGGCAAACGGCAATGGCTGGATCAAATGGAGCCCGTCGAATTTGGCGGTGAAATGATCGATTTTGTCCATCTGAAAGAAAGCACGTGGAAAGAACTGCCGTGGAAATTTGAAGCGGGCACACCAAATATTGCCGGCGCGATCGGCTTAGGTGCAGCGGTCGATTACTTAACAGAAATCGGCTTAGAAAATATCCACGACCATGAAGCAGACTTAGCTGCCTACGTTTTGCCCAAACTGCAAGCCATTGAAGGTTTGACCATCTATGGTCCCCAAGAAGCAGCAAAACGCACGGGAGTGATCGCCTTTAATCTATCTGGCATCCATCCTCATGATGTTGCCACCGCTTTAGACATGGAAGGCATCGCGGTACGGGCAGGTCATCATTGTGCCCAACCCCTCTTGACCTATTTGCAAGTCCCAGCGACTGCACGGGCCAGCTTTTACCTGTATAATACAAGAGAGGACGCCGATCGACTGGTTGACGCCATCAAGCTGACGAAGGAGTTTTTCCAACATGGCACTAACGAAATTAGATAATTTGTATCGACAAGTCATTCTGGATCATTCCAGCCATCCACATCATCGAGGCACCTTGGATGATTCAACGTACAAAGTCGAATTGAATAACCCTACCTGTGGCGACGTGATCCACTTGGAGCTCGCTGTCGAAGGAGACACCATCAAAGACATCGCCTTTACTGGCGAAGGCTGTTCCATCAGTACCGCCAGTGCATCCATGATGGGGGATGCGATTATCGGTAAGACACTAGCAGAAGCTGGTGAACTTTCAGGCTTGTTTTCTGAGCTCGTCCAAGGAAATGACATTCCCCAAAGCGATCGTTTAGGCGATGCTTCCATGCTTGGGGGGGTGGCGAAGTTTCCTGCACGCATCAAGTGTGCGACCTTAGCTTGGAAAGCATTAGAAAAAGCCATTGCTGCCGACAGTACACAAGCATCTGTCAGTCACAGCCACGCCAATGAATCTGACACTGAAGAAACCAGCGAATAGACAACCGCACTACAAAAGGAGTGAGAACCATGGGTGTACCCGAATTAGAAGAATATAAATTTGGCTTCCACGATGACGTGCAGCCTGTTTTTAGTACCGGTGAAGGATTGACCGAAGACATCGTCCGTGAAATCTCACGGGTCAAGCAAGAGCCAGAATGGATGCTTGAGTTCCGCTTGAAGTCTCTTGAAGCCTTCAACAAGATGCCCATGCAAAACTGGGGCCCAGACCTGTCTGACATCGATTTTGATGCCATCAAATATTATCAAAAACCAAGTGATCGTCCTGCCCGTGATTGGGATGACGTACCAGAAAAAATCAAAGAGACCTTTGAACGCATTGGTATTCCAGAAGCCGAGCGGGCATACCTGGCTGGCGCTTCTGCCCAATACGAATCAGAAGTCGTTTACCACAACATGAAAGAAGAGTTTGAAAAACTTGGCATCGTCTTTACCGATACCGATTCAGCCTTGAAGGAATACCCTGAGCTGTTCAAACAATACTTCTCAAAATTAGTCCCACCAACCGATAATAAGCTTGCTGCTTTAAACTCAGCCGTTTGGTCAGGTGGTACCTTTATCTATGTACCAAAAGGCGTTCGTGTCGATGTGCCATTACAAACCTATTTCCGAATCAATGCCGAAAATACCGGTCAGTTCGAACGCACATTGATCATCGTTGACGAAGGCGCCAGCGTTCATTACGTTGAAGGCTGTACCGCCCCAACCTATTCAAGCAATAGTTTGCACGCAGCCATCGTTGAAATTTTTACCCTAAAAGACGCTTACTGCCGCTACACCACCATTCAAAACTGGTCAGACAACGTCTACAACCTAGTAACCAAACGGGCCAAAGCCTTAGAAGGTGCTACCGTTGAATGGATCGATGGCAACCTAGGTGCCAAAACAACCATGAAATACCCAAGTGTGTATCTTGATGGCAAAGGCGCACGAGGCACGATGCTTTCCATTGCCTTTGCAGGTGCCAACCAAATCCAAGATACCGGTGCAAAAATGATCCATAACGCACCAAACACCTCCAGCTCCATCGTCTCAAAATCAATTTCTAAAGACGGCGGTGCAGTAAACTACCGTGGACAAGTCACCTTCGGCAAGAAGAGCGCAGGCTCTATCTCCCATATCGAGTGTGACACTATCATCATGGATGACCTATCGAAATCCGATACCATCCCATTCAATGAGATCCACAACAGCCAGGTGTCCCTAGAACACGAAGCCAAAGTCTCCAAAATCTCAGAAGAACAACTGTACTACCTAATGAGCCGCGGTCTCTCCGAAAGCGAAGCAACCGAAATGATCGTCATGGGATTCGTCGAACCATTCACCAAAGAATTACCGATGGAATACGCAGTCGAATTGAACCGGTTGATTAGTTATGAGATGGAAGGGTCTGTGGGGTAAACCTATTATATGAGCTAGAACCCTTGATGTATAAGGATTCTAGCTTTTTTGTTTTGTCTTGATAGTAGAAATGACCAGTTTTTTTACTGATTATCCATCATATCAGCAAAGTCTTGACCAGTTTTCTTAGGGGCGTTGTTTGTAATGTGTGCATAGATGTCTAATGTCACTTTACTATTTTCATGCCCTAATCGTTGTTGAACTATCTTGACAGAGTCTCCAGCTTCTAATAACAAACTAGGATGGGAATGTCTGAGTCCATGAGGCGTAATGTGAGGTAAGATATACTTTTTCAAAATATATCTTAACCAATCATTCACTGTATTTGGAATGTATGGAGAGTTTTTAAGTGTTGTAAAAAAATTGCTCTTAGTGACATCTGGCAGTCTTAGTTTTGTAAAAGAGAGCTCTGTCAGTAATTCTTCAACAGAAGATAAGATAGTTGATGAAATGTTATGGAATACTGATAAGGATAAAAAGCTTAATGACTTTATGAATACTTGGGGGGCAAACCATGAATCAGACGTATAAACAATATAGTCCGATTAATAATGTTGATTTATACGGTTTACAACTCTCTGACTCGGTTCTGAATAACAATAAGTGGCAGGCGGCTATTGGTAATACGCCAATAGTTTTAAACTGGTCAGAAAGTGGTGAAGAAGAATCAGGTTATTCTTTAGTAGCTGTTTATTCGGATGCAGAGGCACAAGATCATTTATCGAAGCATGTTTATTTCTTTACCATTAATTCAGGAGCACCCAAAGTGTTAATAACTAGCCAGAATCAAGGGAATCCGAATAATTATTTATACTTTAAAGAAACAGAGAATAAAGAGCTTAGAGATGGTTTTAATAATATTGTGAATAGTAGTGTAACTCTTGATGATGCTAAATCAAATTTTACCAAAGATGAACAACTCAGCTACTTCATCAGCAACTATGGTCAATTACCTTATAAAGGCTATCTAACGACTGAAAATGATGGCAATGGTACAAGGATTACTTATGATGTTGATGAGTCTATTCCAAATGATCAGCAAGCTATATCAGAAGCAATTGAACATCTGAAAGCAATTAGCCTATCTGTTCAGCAGAAGGTAGGAGAAGGGATAACAGTAAGCTTAAAAGAGCCGCTGGAAACGGAGTACACTCTTACTCTGATTGATGGACAACCAACTTAAGCTAATCATATTTTCGGTAGAATCATACAAGGAATTGAATAGGACAGAGAACCCCACCCCGTTGTTTTGTGACCGTACTAAGGGTACCCTTTAAATGAGCTACAGTGCTCACTTGGGGTACTCTTTTTTTGACTTTTGCAAAAGGTTAATTAGTTTTGATATATGAAACGAAATGAAATAAAGCTTTATAAACATTGATATACAAGGGTTTCCATATTTCATATGTAAATGAAATGAAAAATAATTTTTGGCTGAAAATCCTTGAAAAGTACTACATAGTTGTGGGAGTTATTGCAGATGAAACAGACCTACAAATATTACATATTAAATTGAAATATTGTGAAAATGTGGATAAATGTATACAAATATTGATATAATAGAAAAAAAGTGTATTTTATTGATTGGGGAGTTAGTGTATGGGATATTGCGTATTCAAGCTGAATTTACAACCAGATGTTTTAAGTATGTATGAAAACAAAAATGAGTTAGATTACTTGATTCTTCAAGAAATTCCTAATGTTTTAGAAAACATCTCCGAAATAACACAGTCTGGTCATTTTTTTGAAATAAGAGTGGAGAGTCAATCTTCACAAGATTTCACTAAATTGTTTGAAAAATTAGAGAAACTGACTTTTAAATTACTTGATGAATATAACGAAGTATTACATCATTATAGAGAAAAAGAAGAAGTGTTATACCCAAAAAAATTTTTGAAGTTAAATGAAGAATGTATGGATTTAAGAAGAGATATAGAGCATAGGTATACAGGTATAAGAAAAGCATTTGATACTATTTCGGACGAAAGGGTAGATGAAATATATTCTATAGAAAGTGATAATCAAGTTGGCACGGGGATAACCCATATAAGAAAGTTTTTTAAGATAAAAGAATTTTTGTCAACAGACAGAGGAAAGAACTCTCTCAAACCGCTGGATTTAATTTCTTATTACAATTCCCAGACCGAGCATATACTTGTTGAAACAGATGATATTGAGTTGGCAAATAATTATATAGATGCACTGGAAGAATTAATTAATACATCAAAAGATATCACGCCTCGTATAGGAAAAGTCAATATAAATCCTATATATGAGAGTATCCAATTAGAAGGTGAATATACTGAAATTAGCTATACTTTAGTTTATCCTAATGGAAATCCTCCTTTAGAGAGACACAGTATATTACAGGAATCTCAGGCTAAAGAAATTCATTCAAAATTAATAGGCACGGATGGACAGCCTTTAAAAAAAGATCCCATAAAGGAAATGTTAGAAGGAGAAGCAAAAAAGGGGTACTTAAAACAATTTAAAGCAAAAGGAAAAGATTTTGTTACTAAAATTCGAATCTTAAAAAATAAAGAATCCGATGTTTGAGAGAGGTTTGGATAATGAAAAAAAACTTTTATAATAACCCGATTAAATTAGTGTGGATAGCTCGTGGAAGTCTATTGCCGAATTATTTATTAATAATTTGGGTACTAATTGTTATATTTTTGAGTTTAGGAACTTTTGTGTTTAATTATGTAGATTTTTCTAGTTTCTATATAGATAAGTATTTTAGTGCTTCGACAACGGGACTCACATTTACTTTAGCTCTTTTTACTGCAGAAAAAAATGTTTTTAAAGTAGATGAACTAAAAAAGTTTGCAGATTATTTAGATGAGGAGGGGAAAAATCAGGGGAAACCACTATTAGATTTTTTAGCGCCATTTGTATTTACTTCCTTAATTTTTTTAATCACTGGAACTTTATCTTTAATTGTTCCATTTATTAAGTTAGATGTTTCTGAAGTTGTTGCTAAAGGATTAATACAGATTTATTTAAATGTTTTATTGTTAGGATTATTCGGTTTATTTAATTTAGTTGTTACTATGTTAAATGACGTTTATCATGCTGTTTCAAGATGAGAATAGGAGATGTTTAAATGGTAGATTTTAATGAAAAGATGGGGATAGGGAAAATAATTTTAGAAACAGATCCTGAAAAAATTTATGATACTTTAGATAGGTCAACTGAAAAAGGACCCTTAAGACCAGAACAAATTGAAATTCTTAATAAGTGGTACTCTGAAAGAAGTAACGATGAAAACACTATTTTAAAGCTAAATACTGGTAAGGGGAAAACAATAATCGGTTTATTAATATTATTATCTAAGATGAATAGTTTAAATAAACCAGTTTTATATATGTGTCCAAACAATTTTTTAGTCGAGCAGACAGTTGCACAAGCTAAGCAATTTGGCATTAAAACATGCACGATTGGAACTGATAGGCAACTTCCTATGGAATATATCAATGCTGAATCTATATTAGTCATTACATCACAATATATGTTTCATGGGTACTCAAAATTTGAAGATGATAGATTCAGCACAGATTGTGGGGCTATTGTAATAGATGATTCACATGCAGTGATTGATAATATTAGACAGTCTATGAAATTTTTAATAACAAAAAATAAATCAGAACTTGTATATAATAAATTTCTGTCCCTTTTTGAAGAACCAATGAAAAAACAAGGGTTAGGAACATTTGAGGATATAAAAAATGATAGTGATAACGATGATTCCTATATATATGTTCCTTATTGGGCTTGGAAGGATAGTATAGAACAAGTTACCAATATTTTGTCTCAAAACAAAGACTACAATGAAATAAAATATACTTGGCCTATTTTAAAAGACAGTTTGGTAGATGCGGATTGTTATATATCTTCTTCAAGTATTGAAATAGTTCCATATATATTACCAATTGAAAAATTTACAACTTATAGTAATGCAGATCATAAAATATATATGTCCGCTACTATAAGTGAAGATTCTATTTTGATTAAAGAGTTAGGGCTTGAACAACAAGTAGTTAAAAACCCATTAACCCTAGATTTAGAGGATTGGTCTGGAGAAAAGATGATGATTACTCCGAGCAACATATCAGATCAACTTGATAGAAGTAAAATCGTAGAATATTTCGGAAAACCTACTGAAAAAAACAAAAAAGTTGGAAAAGTTGTATTAACTCCTTCATTTCTTAGAACTAAAGATTGGGAAGCGTATGGTTCTAGAATTTTGGATAGCAATAACTTATCTGCGGGTATACAATATTTATCTCAAGAGAGTAAACCATTATCAATTGTTTTTGCTAATCGATATGATGGTATTGATTTACCAGATGATTTATGTAGGATTTTAATAATAGATTCACTCCCAAAATTTGAATCATTAGAAGATAAATATATCTCTGATGTGTTACCAGATTCAACTTTAATGTCAATGAGAAAAATTCAAAAAATTGAGCAAGGAATTGGTAGAAGTGTTAGAGGGGAGAAAGATTACTCAGCTATTGTATTTATAGGTAACGATTTAATATCTTTTATGGGTAGTAAGAAAAATAGAGAATATTTTTCTCGATATACAAAGCAACAAATACGTATTGGAGAATTAATAAGTCAATTTGGTAAAGAGGATTTGGAAAACGGCAAAGTAAAATATCCTATAAATGTATTATTCAATTTACTCAATCAGTTGTTAGATAGAGATGTTGGTTGGAAAAAATTTTATGAAGCTCAAATGAATGAAACTCCAACAGAAATTGTAGATATTTCCAATATGGATAGATTAACTAAAGAAAGAAAATTTATGGAAGAATATTCTAAAGGAAATGTTGAGAAAGCTTTAATGTTAGTACAAGAATATATTGATAGTTACTGTCATGATGAATTGGAAAGAGGTTACTACTTACAAGTAAAAGCAAAATATCAATATAAAAATTCTCATTCAGAATCAATAAAAATTCAGAATGTAGCTTATCAAAAAAACAATGCATTATTAGCTTATACTGATTCTATAAAAGTCGAACAGATAACTGGACAGAGTTTTTCACAACGTTCGGAAAATATTAAGGATAAATTATGTGAAATAGGGTGTAAAGATGAGTTGCTATTAGTAATGAAGGAATTGCAAAGCAAATTGCAGTTTGGTGATGATTCTGAAAGATTTGAACAAGGTATAAATTTACTAGGTGAATTATTAGGTTTTGAAACTCAGAGACCTGAAAAAGATTATAAACAAGGACCTGATAATTTGTGGGCTGTAGCTCCTAATGATTATTTTATTATTGAGTGTAAGAATAAAGTTCTACTATCAAGAAAACATATTAATAAAAGTGAAAGTGGTCAAATGAATAACTCTATTGCTTGGTTTAATAGAAAATATGGTAATAGTAACCATACTAATTTTATGATTGTTGGTACTAAGTATTACGATGCAGCTGGAGGATTTAATGAAGATGTAAAAATTATTAGAAAAAATAAATTTAAAAAATTATTGAATAATGTTATGAATTTTTTGAAAGAGTTTCAAAATGAAAACTTTGAGGATATTGCCTCTTCTAAGATAAGTGAATTATTGACTATTCATAACTTAAATATTATTGATTTGAAACAAGAGTACTTTGAGGAAGCAAGACCCTATCAAAAATAAAATAGATAATCAGTTTTTTTAACTAACTATCTATTTATGCTCCCAATAACATATTTAAATCGACCAGATTTTGACCATCTTAATTTGACAATTAATGATAATTATTGATTCATTGAACTACTATGAATCATTGTAATTGTTTGGTTTGACAATGATTGACACTGGTTGAGAAGTCTATTCCAATATGGAAGGTTCTGTGGGGTAATTGAATTGCATAAGCTAGAAATGCCTATTTGGGCTCTTTGTCAATAAGGACTGATGAGTTGTGCAAAATCAAATCTGGGTCAGAATGAACCTCATTCTGGCTCAGATTTTTTGTTATCTTACATTGATTATTTGATTGATCAAAAAGATTCTAATTCTCATGTTCTCGAATGATTTAAATCCGTAGGATACTCGTTTCATTGTCTTTATGTGGGTATTCTTCGCTTCTATTTTCCATTGGAATAAGGTTAGATCATTGCGTTGGTAATGCCTTCTTCATAGGTCAGAAGGTTTTGAAGCTTCTCCCGAAAGCCACCATCTAACGTTTCTGGAAGTTCTGCCAATAAGGAGAAAAATAAGTCAGGGTCTTTGTCTCGAAAGGCTTCAACTAATTCATGAAAAATGGGATACGCCTCCTTTAGGGGCGTAGAAAACTCAAGCAATCGATCAATCATCATTGCTTCAGTAAGAAATGGGTATTTTGGTGCTCGGAAACTTTTCCATGTTTTGTATTCATAATGGTTGATGTTTGCACGATTTTTTAGCAAAAAGCGCCAGTTCTTTTTCAGTTTTTCTGCCTGGCTTTTCTGTCCTGCTTTACGAAGTTCATTCATTTCACGGATACGCAACTCATTGAACGCTTGATTCATGTGTTTGACAATATGAAAACGATCAATCACTACTTTCGCATTTGGCAGAACACGTTTGGTGAGCTGGAAGTAGGCGGCGTTCATGTCTGTCACCAAGAATTCTACTTCTTCTGGATTGGTACAACCTAAGAAATAGCTTGTTAATCGAGGTAATTTACGCATAGGCAAAACATCTATTAATTTTCCTGTTTCGCCATCTGCGCAAATAAAGCTCATTTTATCTTCTATGGAAGCATGCGAGCGAAATTCATCAACCATCAATACTCTGGGGAGAATCTTCTTAGATTGCTTTGGCAAATAGCTTTTAAACTCTTTCAATGTACGAATAACGGTGGTCAAAGATACCTGACAGCTTTTCGCAATAAAAGATAAAGATACTTTTTCAGTCAGTAAAGAAGCAATTTTATATCTAACATGATTTGCGATTGAATGTCTGGGTTGGACAAAATAACTTTGAGCAGTCCAATGGGTGCGGCAGTTTTTACAGGTATAGCGCTGCTTTTTTAGGCGCATAACCAAAGGCATATGATTGCATTGTTCAAAACGGACAATCGTTTCCTTCTTCCCATTTTTCACTATAATTGCTTTCCCGTTTCCATCTACCACAGTAGAACCACAACTTCTACAAGCTCGAGGAGTAGGCGAGAGAACAGCATCGACGACCAACGTCTTTTTCTTCTGAAGGGTCTCGTAAGAGACCTCTGTAATCATCAAATCTTTCTCTATTATTCTCAGCATTTTTTGATAGAATCATTCATATAGCATATCGTCCTCTCAGTTTGTTTATTTTGTGGTGATTTAATCATACTAGAGAACGATATGTTTTTTAATATCTAAAATGAAAATGGGGCTGAAGAATCAATTCTGATTCATCAGTCCCATAAATTATAGAGCCCTTTTTTTATGTGAAAACAATTACCACTTATGTCAACGTATGCTGATACCATTTCTTCCCTCAAAATCGCAGCAAGAAAATCAGGCCCCGAACGCCCCATTCGATGGTCATCACGACATAAATCCCTGTCAATCCATAAAACAAAACGATACGAGCCAAGTACCCCATACCAATCCGGAAAATTTAAATCGAAAGCAGCGAAGCGATGGTCGTAAAGTTGGTATCGCCAGCAGCGCGCAATGCAGCAGGCAAAATGAAGACAATGCTCCAAGTTAGAAAGTGCATCACGATGGCAATCAAATAAAGCCGATAAATCGCTGGAACAATAACTGCCGGCGGATTGAACAGGCGCATCCCATATGAAAAGAAGGGCAGCAGACTTAAGTTAATCACAAGAAACGCCACCATACCAGTCAAAACAAAGGCCTTCGTAAACTTCTTGGCGTCTGCAATATTGCCCCGTCCAATACTTTGGCCCACGATTGGCACAAGTGATGTGGCCAAGGCGCTAGGAATGATTTCTAAAATCTGAATCCCTGAAGACGCAATCGCGTTGGTAGCAATCACATTGGTTCCAAAACTGACGATCATTGTTTGGATAATGATTTTTCCGCCATAAAAAAACAAAGAGTCAGCAGCAAAGGGAATACTGATCTTTAACACTTTGCTGATGACTTTCATGCGAATATGCATAAGTCTTCTTTCTTTAATATAAAGAGCCCGCGATTGATGCGCAATGTGTAGACAGCAAAGAGCAACCCAATCATCCCCATGCCTAATACATGCAAAAAGAGAATATTGAAGACAATGTAGACAAAGTTCATTAGCAAAGACAATTTTAAATGAGGCCTTCGTGTGGCCAATCCATCTCAAACTGCCATTGGTTCCTTCTAATATTGCTTGCAATCGGTATGAGGCCAATAGACCCAACAAATAAATCTTGGCATGGTCCAAAACCAGCGACTCTGCTTGTCCGAATAACAACTGCAAGATACCTTTCTGAAAAACAGCAATCAAAATACTGACTGAACAGGCCAAAAAGACGGTACCGTAGACTGTGCCACTGCACACTTTGCTATGTTGTTTGCGCTCTTTTTTGGCGAAATATTGTGCCATCAAGACTGTTCCACCCAATCCGACAGCAGTAAACGTATTGACCAAGAAGAAATGCAAACTGCCAACCATACTGACCACACTAACTGTTTCTGTACCAGCGGAGCTGATCATCGCTGTATTGACAAAATTAAAACTCACAAGAAAAAATTAATCGAGGATCACGGGTAACACAAGAGCGAGGATAAACGGATAAGCAATATCTTGCCCGAAATAAACATTCTTTAGCCAATTGCCGCTATGATGCAGGATAGACTTGATCATATTCAACGAGGACACACCTTATATTTAATTTTGCGCACGGTTTCATTTTTATGCTATCGTTTATGGTAGCTTATGTCAATGTGGAATAAGTCGCAGGATGTGCAAATTGGCGAAATTGTAAAGGTTTATCTCGGATTTTTTATCACCTGACAAAAAGGATTAGGTGTTTTATGAAAAAGACAGTGGAAACGCAAAATATACCTTGCTACGACTGAAAGTAAAGGCTATTATAATCTTGTTAATAAATAAAATAAGGGTGGTAAAAAAATGAAAGAGTACCAAGATATTATGGGTAAATATCAGAAACAAAAGCAATACTATAAAAAAGTCATAGTAGTATCTATCGGATTGATCCTACTAGCAAGCCTCATCGTTTTTTTAGATGTGGTAAGAATCAATCCTTTGCTTGTTTATTTGGTGGGAATGAGCACTGCTCTTTTTTATGCAAATAAAACTCGTGTTGAAAGTAAATCATATGCACAATTAAAAAAATATTTGCGAAAAGCAAATCCAAAATTATTGCAACAAGAAGCGCTTGTCTTTTTTATTGACCAACAACTCAATAAACTTCCTCAAGAAGAAGCAAGTGGTCTTTTTGATTGGTTAGCAGAAGAAAAAAAATGGCAAGACAAGAAGGAACGGTCATATTTCCATGGAAAAGTGGATGAATTGCGTGCGTATTATTTGTTCCTCAACGATATGACCGATGATGAAGAGAATGGGGAAATCACTTTGGATACATTTCGGGCATTAGGAATAAACAAATATAAAGAGTTGGTCTAATAGGAGAGAAAGAATGAAATTAAGAAAAGAGTTATTAGGGATTGTTTTGGCTTTTTCAATGACAGGGATCATTGCAACCTCTGTGAATGCAAATGCCTACCAAGATGTCTATGATCAGCAAGAAAAACAAGAACAAAAAATCAATAAATTGCTTCAATCAGTGTTTATCTCAGAAGATGAACAAAGCACATTAGAACATGAATTGACCTCGTTTGATCAAGTGAAGGATCGTGAAAATAGACAAGATTTATTGGATTTGATTGCGCAAAGTGAAGCAACGCTCGCAAAAGTTGAAAAGAATGTGTCATCTGCAGAAGCCAATGCCGTTAAAACAGAACTTAGCCAAATCAAAACACAACTAGATGCGTTGGCTAAAAAAAGCGATGAAGCGTTTATTACCAAAGATGATCAAACGCAAATCAATGAAATCACAGAGAAGTATCAAACGGTATTTGGAACCAGTGAGATTACACCTGTCAGGTCTTTAGCAAATGAAGTAACAACACTGGCTAAAGCAGTCGAGAGGCATCAAAAAGAACTGATTTCTCTAGTTGATAAGCTCAAAGAAGATAACAAAGCAACAGATACATTGCTGAAAAAAGACTATTTGTCAGAGCGCGATAAAAAAGACTTAACGCAAAACAAAGCAGTCAACCAAACATTTTTCGAAGATGCAGATGAAAAGACAGCTGTTGAAGAACGACAGAGTGATTCGGCGAAGCTGATTGAAAACATCAGGCAAAAGCAAGAAGCGACTGCTAAAGAATTCAAAGACTATGAATTTAAAGCCAAATCACTGATTAAAGAAACAACATCATTGCTTGATGATGGTGATCTTACGAAGGATGAAACAAAAGAGCTTACAACTGCGAAAACAACTCTGGAAGATTCATTGGCGTTGAAAGATTACTCACCAGGTACCTTAAAAGATGACTTTGCTGCATTGGATAGTCAATATGACAGTGCAAAGACAAGCAGTGACAAACGGATCGCTGATAAGAAGAAAGAAGCCGAAGCAGCTGCAAAAGCTGAGCGTGAGAAACAGGCCAAAGAACAAGCAGAAGCCGCAGAGCAAGCGAAAGCTAATGAGGAAGCAAATCAGGCGAATGCCAACCAAGCCACCCCATCTCCTTCATTGGTTGGCGAATGGTACCAAGCACCTGCAGGGTATAAGTTCTTGAAGGTCGAAAGTGGCAAGACCTATGGACAAGTAAAGATTCCAGAGAACTTCACGTTGATTACAGATTCAGAAGCACAGAGTTATAGTCCGGGTCATGGTAACGGATATGCGAAGCAATAATGAATAGCCACGTCAGACAGACCAAATTTGAGTATTTGGTCTGTTTTTCTATATGCAAAAAATAAACGAATAATAACGATGTAACAGATGCCTTTGTTTTCGTTCATCAAAATACTACCTTATTAATAATTGGAATAATTTTATCGTAAAGTAATAGTTTTAGAATATTCGGACTGTTTTCTCGTCCAAAAAGAAGTTGGCAAATCGAAGAAAAAAACTGATTGATAACGGTATCAATCAGTAAGAGCTTAAAACGATCGAAGATTAGTATTACTTAGCATCGTTTTCTTTAAAGTAGTCATCAATGTAATCCTTAATTTTTTCAAAGTCTTTAGTCAGAAAAAATTTTGAAGGAACTTTTATGATAGGGAGGTTATTTTCATTATCAAAAGGAGCAAATGGCTCAGGAAGGACCAAGTAATCAACAGTATCTTTATCTCTCAGATAATTGATTGAAACGTCGTAAAACGGTGAAAAATAGTCTTTGAGGCTTGTGTCTCTTTGATAAAGAACACCTGGAGTTAATGGTGTGTAAGATAATCCATTGCTCAAAACTAAGACAAAACAAATTCTTTTCATAAAAAATCACCTTTCCTTTCGACTAGATACTAGCGTCATCTCAACAGTGAAGGATTCGTTATTTATTTGGTAAATCTAATTTAATAAGCAAATGGATAAAAAGTAGTGAGCAATAGAAAAAGGATTCAGTCGTTGGCTAAAAGGGAACCAGCAATCACAAGTTGTTCCTTTAATTTAAAAAACAAGCGATAAAAAAACACCAAGAACAATTATGATTAAGATTTCCAATGCTCTTTCTAGAAACAAATTGTTGCTTTTTAAAAATATTGTTTTCTTTTTATAAGGGAACCAAAATGACTGGCTTGCGTAGTCTGGCGGGTATACGGAATCTAAAAAGCCACTGATAAAAAGTAATGGAATAGCTTTGAAAATATTGTCATGGAAGGCTAAATAAATATAGTATGTTAACAAAGAAATTTGAGCGATCCGCAGATGTCTTAGGTTGGTAACTGTATAGTTCATCAAATCATCCTTTCGTAAATGATTATCTCATATTGAATGATTTGGTCAAATTAAAATTATAAAATATTTATTTATTTTAATGTTGAAAAATAAATTCTTTTAATTTAATAAACAATTTATAAATATCCTAAACAGAGGATGTTTGATGAATTAGCAAATGGGATTTTCAGCTATTTATTTTAGAACGTTTTAGAGAGGATTCGTTTGAAAAGAGTTTCAGGATAATAAGTTAGTCTATTAAATCATTAGCAAAGTATGCACGTTGGACGAAATTAGTAGATTAATCAACAGTGATTTTTTAGATAATGGTTATTTTGCTAAAACAAAAAATTACCAATTTTGTCTTTAATGCTTTAAGAGCAAAATATGCAATGATATACTAAAATAAATAACCTTAATGGAATAGACACTAAACGGAGACTCTAAAATATGACCAACCAACTAATCATAGAAGATCATCATTTCAAGAAAGGTGAGCTATCTAGCATAACGACGGCTTATATCGATCAGTACCCAGTCGTTTACATACTCTACAACCGAAATGAAAAGAAAAGGCCTGTTGCGTACATTGGTCAAACGGTTCAAGTGAACAAACGATTGAAGCAGCACTTGAATAACTCTAAGCGCAGAGAAATTAAAGAAGTCTTGCTGATTGGACATGAAAAATTCAATCAATCAGCGACCTACAATATCGAAACCAATTTGATCAATCACTTCATTGGGGATGAGCAGTTTCAGTTGCAAAACGTCAGTCAAACAAGACAGGTGCAGATGCATCAGTATTATGAAAAAGAGTATTATGATGAAGTGGTCTTCCAAGAGTTATGGGAAGAATTGCAAAGACGGCAATTGGCGAAGCACTCAATCGATACGATTCGCAACAAAGATGTATATAAATTATCTCCTTTTAAAGAACTGACGCCAGAACAGTTAGATATAAAACTTGAAATCATTGAGTACTGTAAACAAGCGATTCAGCAGGATGAAACACAAAAAGTCTTAATGATTGAAGGAGAAGCTGGAACGGGAAAGAGCGTCCTATTGGCATCTCTCTATAACACCCTTCAAGACTATACAAAGTCAGAGTCTGTATTAAAAAGCACCGATAACTATTTGCTGGTCAACCATTCAGAGATGTTAAAAACCTATCATACAATGGCAGAAAGTTTGCCAAATTTAAAAAAGAATCATATGTTAAAGCCAACTTCCTTTATTAATAAAACAGATAATCAGAAGTTGCACCCAGACATCGTTATTGTGGATGAAGCCCATTTGCTTTTAACGAAGAAAGACAGTTATAACAGTTTTCACTATGAAAACCAACTAGAAGAGATTATCAAGCGAGCAAAAATCACGATTTGCATTTTTGATCCGAAGCAAGTATTGAAAATCAAAAGTTACTGGGATCAGGACAAACTGGATCAGTTTCAGAAAAGGTACAATGCTTCTCGCTTTAAGCTAAAAGATCAATTAAGAATGAAAAGTAGTCCACAAATAATTCAATGGATCGATGATATCGTAGAAAAACGTGTAACACCGATTCCAGAATCAACAGCATCTTTTGAGCTTCAGATTATGGAAACCCATGATGCGTTGAAGAATAAAATCTTTTCTCTCGATAAAAAGGAAGGTCTGTCACGGATCATCTCAACATTCGATTATGTTCATAAAAAAGACGGAGCTTCTTATCTTGTAGATCCTGGTGGGATCAACCTGCCATGGAATACGACCGACACGAAGCGAACATGGGCGGAGCGACCAGATACAATCAGTGAAGTCGGATCAATCTACACCGTCCAAGGGTTTGATTTAAACAATGTAGGAGTCGTCATTGGCCCTTCCGTTGATTACGATCCAGAGACCGACCAGCTTGTCATCGATATCGATAAATATGAGGACAAAGGGGCGTTTACGGGACGTGACGATATGAACCAAGAATTGACGAAGAAAGCCAAAGAAACGATCATCCTTAATTCATTGAATGTATTAATGAAACGAGCAATCAAAGGGCTTTACATCTATGCAATCAATCCCAATCTCCGCCAAAAACTCTTAACCCTACAAAACGAAAGGAGCCAGGCCTACCATGCAAAACCACCCCTCTTCAATGGAACGGATCAATAAATTCCGAGATGATCGCAATTGGCGACAATTTCATAATGAAAAAGATCTAGCTATTTCTATCTCCATCGAAGCCGCCGAATTGTTGGAGATTTTTCAATGGAAAACACCTAAAGAAGCCACTCAAAATTTCGAACATCTAAAAGAAGAAATTGCCGATGTTCTGATTTATTCTTATATGCTGGCAGACAATTTGGGTCTTGATATTGATGAGATCATCAAAGAAAAGCTGGAAAAAAACAACATGAAGTATCCGGTGAAAGAAAGTAAAGATTCGAAAAAGAAGTATAATGAATTGTAACAAAAAAGAAGCAAGGACGCTGCAAGTTCTTGCTTCTTTTTTTGATGGAATAGGAGCAGCAACGGCTTTCTGAATTCATCTGCGATTGGTTACGAACGTCAAAAATCTGTCATAATTGAGAAAGTTGAAGATAACTTCAAATTGGTTACAATTTTTCGGAAATTTGAAGTTAACTTCAAATAAGCGCAATTTTTGATAAAAAATGAAGTTAGACCTAGTATCTGCTAGAGCAAAAACAAGATTATCCTATCCGAAAATGAAGACAAGATCATCGGTAAAAAATCGGCAACAATGAAGGTCGTTTTCTATCAAAAATATTTCTCCCCAAAAACCTAAAAAACCTATTGCCCCCCAAGCCCACTTACTGTATAGTAAACAAGAATATTTCATGAAAATAACCAAAAATAACTAATTAAAAAGACTTCGTTATTGAAAATTGCGATTAAACGTTGCCGCAAACGGAATATAAGAAGGGGAAAACAATGACGTATTTAACAAATAATTTTGTGAATTGCATGATCACTTTAGGGTTTATCTTCATCCATCTATTTTCAAATGTTATCTCATCCAGAAAACTAAACGTGCAATACATGAGCTCCTTTGCCGCTGGGGTAGGGATCTCCTATGCGATCGTTCATCTATTGCCCCATTTGGCGTATTTTCAAACGGTGTTGATCGATGAATTTGGCTGGGATTCGGGGATTTTTTATAGTCATGGGGTCTATGGCATCGTTTTGTTTGGCTTAGTCTTCAGTTACGTGATCTACAAAATCGATGAGCGGACGTTTATGGTGTTAGAAAAGAAAGACATCACCAGTGCCAAAAACGCCTTTTTTTGGTCGGATATCGCTTTTCATGTGATCTACAATATCATGATCGGCTATATCGTGATTGCCAATACGCTATCAGAGCGTTTTTACATTTTGACCTACTTTATTGCCTTTGGTTTGCACTTTCTCATGAACGATTGGCTGCTCTATCATCATCATGGTGCCCTTTACAACAAATATGGTCGTTTTGTGCTTTCCTTCAGTATTTTCGCGGGAGCTGCGTTCTCCCTCTTTGTTTCATTGCCTTACTATCTGGTGGTCATCATTGAAGCCTTGATCACCGGGGCTTTGCTGGTGAATATCATCAAATTTGAGTTACCCAATGAAGGGGAAGGCAGTATTCGTGGGCTATTGGTAGGCACAATCTGTTCTGGAATTTTGTTTGTATTTGTCTAGCGCGAAAAGGAGGGCTGAATCATGGATGATTCGGTCCTCCTTTTTTTATAAATACGTAAAGCAATCACTATTTTCTATTTCAATCGAACAAATCACAATAGTTTTTTATTTTTTTGACCATTATTTACAATTTTGTTACGATGTTCGCTTGCTTTTCCCAAAAACATTCTATAAAATGTAAGCGAATAGAAACCAAAAAAATAGGCACCTCGTATCTCTGCGCCAACAGATTTACGAGGCCCTGATCAGTCACACCCTTAAGACGGATGACCAATCAAGTTGCCATAGTTGATCGCCAAAGGCATCAACGTGTTTATTGTACCCGATTTCCTTGTCGATTTCTAGTAGATTCAGGCAGGTTTTTGGGCAAAAACCGTGGGATGCTGGACGCTTATTTTGCTATGCCAAAGGCATTGGACAATCTTGTCCAATGCCTTTTTTGTCGTTTGAAACGGTTCATGCGCAGGATCGTTTGCGGCAAATAAAAGGTATGAAGATCAGTTGAGAACAGTTGCATGGAAAATAGGCAGTCATAGTTGAGAAATCCAATGCCTTGCGTTCTTACTGTGTTCATAGCAATAGCGTTCTGGCGATCAGCACTTCAATCCTAGGTTCTTGAAGGTGGCAAGCCTTGGTTTCTATTCACACTTCGAAAAGATACCTGAACGCACTCTTTCAGCGATCTTTTAAGGTTAAGGAGGAAGCTTATGAAGGATTCGTTAAAGAAATTTATGGAAGAAAAAATGCTGCCATGGGGAATGAAAATTGGCAGTGAAAAGCATCTAGTTGCCATCCGTGATGGACTTGTCACCACGATGCCTTTGATTATTATCGGTTCCATTTTTGTTATTTTATCCAACGTTCCATGGGAAGGCTTTAACCTATTTGTTACTAGTATTTTTGGTGAGGAATGGCGCAGCAAATTAGACTTTGTCGTCCAAGTGACCTTTGGTGTGATGGCGCTGTTCAATTCCTTTGCTATTGCGTATAGTTTAGCAACCACATACCGCGTCAGCGGTTTATCTGCCGGTGTATTGGCAGCGTCGGTTTTTCTTTTAGTCACTCCGATTGAAGACGGCGGCATTCAAATGTCTTATCTTGGTAGCCGCGGGCTGATCGTAGCAATCATCACCAGTTTGATCACGGCGGAGATTTTCCGATTATTCGTACAAAAGAATATCGTGATTCGCATGCCAGAAAACGTTCCCCCGGCGGTCAGTCGCTCCTTTATTGCATTGATCCCCTCATTCTTTTGCCTCTCGCTTTTCTGGGTGATTCGTTTATTAGTGGAATCATTCGGCAATACGAATGTTCATGATCTGCTGTACAGCCTTGTGGGACAACCTTTATCGATCATTGGCGGAGGCTTTATAGGTGGTCTATTTGCCATTATGTTTACGTCATTGTTTTGGTCAGTGGGCATCCACGGTTGGGACTTGGTCTTGAGCGTCCTGCAGCCGACATGGATTCAAATGATCGATGAAAATCGGATCGCTTTTCAAAACGGCGAAACGATTCCGCATATCATCAATTATACCTTTATGAATACCTTTGTCTGGATTGGCGGTAGTGGCGTGATTTTGGGCTTGGCGATCTTACTCTTAGTCAGAAGTAAAAGCAAGTATTTAAAAGAGTTGGGGAAACTCGGATTTCCATCAACGGTTTTTAATGTCAATGAACCCATCATGTTTGGGTTGCCCGTTGTCATGAATCCATTGATTTTGTTCCCATATATTCTGACGCCGGTCGTTTGCTATATCATCTCTTATACGACAGTTGCCATGGGGATCGTTCGACCTGCCGTCGTTTTGGTGCCCTGGTCGATGCCGCCAATCATCGGCGGTTATCTAGCCACAGGCGGACATATTTCGGGGGCAATCTTACAGCTGGTGAATCTGACGGTTTCTATCGCCATCTATTATCCATTCTTCAAAATGCTGGATAATCGGACATTAGCCAGTGAACTCGGTTCAGAAAGTGGGGCGTAAAATGAAGACAAAACGATTATTGAATTGCACGGCAGCTGATTTTAAATCATTTGATAAAGACCAGCTATTGGAAAGTATTCGAGGAAGTGCAGGTCGGACGATCGTAGCAGAAAATGACGTCCAGATCGATCCAATGTCTAGAGGAATCACCAATGCTGAATTCGTCGCTGCATTTGGGGCGGATTTGATTTTGCTGAACCTATTTGATTTCGAAAACGGCGCTATCAAAGGATTACCGACAACGGATGACCCCATTCGCTTTTTGCAGTGCTTAACGGGGCGGCCTGTTGGGGTCAATCTTGAGCCTGTCGACGATTGTGCGGAGCAGATGGAACAGTTGACAACTATCGCTACGGGGCGTTTGGCAACAAAAAAAAACATGGCTCGTGCAGAAGCACTTGGATTTGATTTTATCTGTCTGACAGGAAATCCTTCAACTGGCGTTTCAAATAAAGAGATCACAGCGGCAATCAAACAAGCAAGAGCCATTTTCTCTGGGATCATTATTGCTGGAAAAATGCACGGAGCTGGTGTCAATGAACCCGTGTTAGATGAAGAAATTGCGTCTGCGTTCATTCAAGCTGGAGCCGATGTTATTCTTGTACCCATTGCGGGCACGATTCCTGGGCTGAGTGAACAACACATGAGTGATCTAGTGGCCTTTATCCACCAAAAAGAGAAGTTGGTCATGGGCACCATCGGTACTACACAGGAAGGTGCAGATACAGGTACGATCCGTGCTTTGGCATTGACTAGCAAACGTGCCGGCTGCGACCTTCATCATATCGGAGATGCAGGTTTTTCTGGGACCGCTGATCCCGAGAACATCTTGCAACTATCCATCGCCATCAGAGGCAAGCGCCATACCTATCACCGAATGGCCGTCTCAGTGAACCGATAGGTGGAACAAATGGTCACATGCCTATGAAAGGCAAGAATTGTTAGAAGAATTTTTCGTTGAGTGTTGAATAATGAAGCAAGACCGAAACAGAGAGTGAACTCTTTGTTTCGGTTTTTTATAGTGAGTAGCATTGAAGTGTGGATAAAGTGTTTTTATAATAAATCTATCGGAGGTGCGTATGTTTAAGATAGGTGAATTTTCAAAGCTCTCTCAAGTGAGTATCAGAATGTTGCGTTACTATGATGAGATGGGTCTATTAAAGCCCGATAGGATTGATACGTTTACTGGTTATCGACTGTATTCGGCTGTTCAATTGCCTGAACTCAATAAAATAATCTATTTGCGTGATAGCGGCTTTAGTGTAGCAGAAATTGCGGTGTTGCTGAAAAACCAAGAGCAGGACTTCCTTGCAGAACAATTAGAAAGAAAAAAAGATGAAATTGAGACAACTATAGAGGCGGAAAAACAAAAATTAATCAAACTAGAAGTAGCTAAATTAGAATTGACGAAGGAACGAACAGAGCGCCATTATCAGGTCACAATGAAAGCAGTCCCGAGTTATCATGTGCTCTCCCTTCGCAAAGTCATACCAAATTATTTTGCTGAAGAGGAACTGTGGAGAGAACTAGCCACTTTTATGGAGCTTCATAAAATAAAGAATTTCGGACAATCATTTTCGATTTATCACGACCAAGAGTTTAAAGAAAAAAATGTCGTTGTTGAATTGTGTGTGCAAGTGAAAGCAGGCCTGCAAGTAGATTCCAAAGTATTTTCTATCTACGAAACGGAGGCAGTGCCAATTATGGCGTGCACGATGGTGTACGGTGCATTCTCCAACATAGCCAACGTCTATTTGTCCTTGGCTGAGTGGCTACAAGAACATCCTTATTACCAAATGGACGGACCAGACAGGCAAATCGTGCATCGCGGTCCTTGGAATGAGCAGGAGGAAAGCAATTATTTGACTGAAATACAAATACCACTCATAAAACGATGAGTAGCAGATTTTTTCTATTTTTTCTTGACTCTCACATTGTGTCAGGCACTATTCTAAGAGCACAAAGAGGAAATGGAGGAAAGAAAATGACAGAATATAAACTACAACCGATCGGAATCATTCAAAACAATGAGGACGGATGCTTGCTCAAGCTAAAGAAAGAATATGTTCCAGCTTTGGCAGGGATTGAAGGATTTAGTCACCTTCAATTAGTATGGTGGTTCAGTGATTTTGCGGATGCAAAGTATCGAATGATTTTGGATGCTGAGCAACCCTATAAACATGCGCCTGAAAAAATGGGGATTTTTGCTACGAGATTACCCATCCGACCAAATCCAATTGCATTAAGTGTTGTTCAAGTATTATCAGTCGATGTTGAGAAAGGAATTCTTTCTATTCCTTATATTGATGCAAACGACCAAACGCCACTAATAGATATCAAACCGTACACACCAAGTTTGGATCGAGTAGAAGTGCCCAGAGTTCCTTCCTGGTGCCATCATTGGCCGAACAGTTTAGAAGAATCTGCTGATTTTAATTGGGAAAATGAATTTAATTTTTAGAGGATGAAAAAATAGAGGAATCAATCGGAAGATTGTTGGCGCAACAATGAAAATTTAAGCAATGTCGATGTTCGATTCAAGTAAAGAAAAAACGCGGTTTGTTTTTAAGGGACATCCTCCACTATAATTGGGGGGAACATTAGGAAGAGCGAAAGGAGTACACCACATGCTAACAGGCAACAAAGTCACTTTAACCCCTGCGGAAATCAAAGATAAAGAAGCGGTCTATCAATGGTGTTTTCATTCTGAAACCACAAAATATCATTCCGGACCACCTTCTTATCCTAATGCACCGATCGCCACTGAAGCAGAGTTTTTTGAGGACTATCAAGAGTATTACTTTACTGGTGCCCAACCGCAAGATGGCAGAGGCTTTTTGATTCTACATGCAGGTGAACCTATTGGCTTTATTAGTTACTCCTCGTTTCATCTAAAAGACGGCATAGCAGAATTGGATATCTGGTTGAATCGAGAAGCTCATTGCGGCAAAGGATTTGGTACCGATGCGATCGTCACCCTCGGTGATCATTTACATGAAACATTCGGCATTCAAAAATTGATGATGCGGCCGTCGAGAAAAAATATCCCTGCAGTCAGATCTTACGAAAAGGCTGGTTTTACGCAATCTATCCAAGACCTTGCTGACTATTTGTTGGAAGAGTATCTTGCTTTATATGCCGAAGGGGATTATGGGGCAGAAGAAACGGTGACATTGATCAAAATGTTTCCGTCAACTGTATTGAGCTGATCTGGCCGATCTCTAACATTCGGCTTCAAACGATTAAAGGTTATTTCATGAAAACAGTCCATTTCACTTTGCAAGCAAGGGGAAATGGACTGTTTTTTACCTTTTAGCAATTTAAGGTCATTCAAAATACTCCTTCTTCGCTCTATCTTCTAACTTCGTTCGCACGCTAAATTCCTTCCTATGCAACAGTTATCGAAAAATCGCATAAGCCCCCACCATTGCTATTCCAACATTGAGAACAAAACAAAAAATAAACATAGTTTTTTTGCAAAATTCCGAGAAACAGCGAGAATGTTTGTGCTATAATGGTCGCTCACTGTAAAAATTCAATAGAATCTGGGAGGGTATAGCATGCAGGAATACATTACGATCCACAACGCCAGGCAGAACAATTTGAAGGGCTTTGACTTGAAGATTCCCAAAAGAAAAATCACGATTTTCACGGGTGTCTCTGGTTCTGGCAAGTCATCGATCGTCTTTGACACGATCGCACAAGAAGCTGGTCGACAGCTGAATGAGAACTTTTCGAAATTTGTCCGCAACTTTTTGCCAAAATACAGCCAGCCCGATGCCGATGCCATCGACAATCTTTCGATGGCGGTAGTAGTTGATCAAAGCCGTTTAGGCGGCAATTCCCGCTCCACATTAGGGACGATCACGGATATCAACCCCTTGATCCGCTTGCTCTTTTCTCGTCTTGGTCAACCGTATTTAGGTCCTGCATGGAATTTTTCCTTCAATGACCCTCATGGGATGTGTCCCACTTGCGAAGGGATTGGGCGGATCGTCGGGTTAGATTTAGAAAAGGCACTGGATCTTGAAAAGTCCTTGAACGAAGGGGCGATCCTGCTTCCTGGCTACAAAGTCGGCTCTTGGCTACTGAAGTCCTTCACCAATACGGGCTTTTTTGACAATGACAAGCCGTTGAAAGAATATAGCGAAGAGGAAATGAACCGCTTTTTGTATGCCCAAGGAGAAAAAATCGATTCCTTGTATATGGAAGGCATGAGTTCCACCTATGAAGGCTTAGTCGCTCGTTTTAATCGCTCCAATATCAAAGGTGGCAATGAAAGCTCCGCTGCTACGCAGAAGAAAATCGCTTCTTTCATGAATGAGCAGAAGTGTCCTGACTGTCAGGGAAAACGATTCAATCCACAAGTACTCGCGTGTAAAATCGCGGGCTATTCGATTGCGGACGTTTTGGCGATGCAAGTGGATGAACTATTGACGGTTCTTCAAGAAATCTCGGAGGAGAGTGTCCACCCCCTGCTTCAAAACATCCAAGCGAGAATCACTGATCTGATCAATATCGGGTTGGATTATGTTTCCTTAGACCGTGAAACAACGACGCTTTCTGGTGGGGAAAGTCAGCGGGTAAAAATGGTCAAACACTTGTCTTCTAGCTTGAACGATGTGATCTACATTTTTGATGAACCGAGTATTGGGCTGCATCCAAGGGATGTCCACCGATTGAATGAATTGTTGGTCAAACTACGGGACAAAGGGAACACCGTCATCGTAGTGGAGCATGATCCAGATGTCATTAAAGCAGCCGACCATATTATCGATGTTGGTCCTAAAGCTGGGAAAAATGGCGGCTATATTACTTACGAAGGAACCTTTGAAGGATTGCTGCGCTCAGATACACTGACTGGCAAAGCCTTTGGACAGATGGTGGATTTCAAAGAAGCCCCTCGCAGAAGCCAACAGTTTATCGAAACGAAAAAATCGACGCTGCATAACTTGAAAAATACAGCACTGCGGGTGCCATTAGGGGTATTTACGGTGGTGACCGGTGTCGCTGGTTCTGGAAAGAGCAGTTTGGTAAATGGTGTTTTTGCCAAAGAATACCCTGAAGCCATTACGATCGATCAATCAGCGGTGGCGGGGAATATTCGCTCTAATCCTGCAACCTATTCAGGAATCATGAATGACATTCGCAAGTTGTTTTCGCAAGAAAACAAGGTTTCAGCAGGTCTTTTTTCCTACAATTCCGAAGGTGCTTGTGAAACATGTAAGGGCCACGGGACCATCAAGATGGAGCTGTCCTTTATGGATTCCGTCGAGGTTTTGTGTCAGGCATGCGGCGGCAAACGGTTTAAAGAAGAAGTCTACCAGTATCGCTTGAAAGGCAAGTCGATCGATGAAGTCCTTGCCATGAGTATCACGGAAGCGGTGGAGTTTTTTGAGGAAAAAGCGATTCAAAGAAAACTAAAACAGATTTTGGTTGTAGGTCTAGGATACATGACCCTCGGACAGCCATTAAATACCTTGTCTGGCGGTGAATGCCAACGACTGAAGTTAGCAAAAGAATTAAGCAAAAAAGGCAATATCTACATTATGGATGAACCAACGACCGGATTGCACATGGCAGACATCAAAAGCATCTTGGCGATCATCGAACGATTAGTGGAAAAAGGCAACACGGTGATCGTGATCGAACACAACCTTGAGGTCATGAAAGCAGCGGATTGGCTGATCGATGTCGGTGTTGATGGTGGAATTCGTGGTGGTGAAATCTTGTACGAAGGAACCCCAGACCAACTGATCAATTGTCAATCGTCGATTACTGCGCAGTATTTATTTTAACGAAAAAACCAAGACTAGCCGTAAGCAGCTCTTTTCATCGAGTGTTGCTTGCGGCTTTTTTCATTCCATCGAAGAAGCGATTACAAGTTAGAAAATAAAATTCAGAACGCTATTTTTTTCATTATTAGTAGGTTTTTTGATAAAAATACTGTAAATTTGAGTATATAATTACCAAATAGTGGTCTATTTATGTAATAGTATAGAAAAGAATCTCTTGAAAAAGGAGTGGAGTGGATGAGAGAGCTGCAATTGGCCTTCATCAGCAACCGCACAACCGCGCGGTTGTTTCGGCTGTTGAGTACGATTGAGCGAGATCGGGTGTTTACGATTGGCGACTTAGCTGAGCGCAATCAGGTAACTCAGCGGACGATTGCCAATGATATCAAATACATGAAAGAATATTTTGGGGACAGTATAGTTCTTGTTTCCGGCAATAGCGGGTTTGTTTTCGAAGAGAAAAAGCCTACAGAATATCAAAAAAGAAAACAAAGTTTGTTAAAAAATGAATGCTTATTTGAAATTATCGGGAATATCTTTCATGGCAAGTTAGCTAAGGTGGATGAGCTAGCGCATCATTACCATTTTTCAGAGAGTACATTTCGGCGCTTACTCAATCAGCGCAACCCTATTTTGAAAAGCTATGGCTTACAATGGACCTCCAATCCTTTAACAATTGAAGGAAGCGAAGCCAACTTACGTAAGTTTTTCAAAGATTTTTATTATGAAGGGGTCGAAACGATCTATACGTTGGTTCCAGATCAAGCCTTGCATGATTTGATCTTAGGTCAATTGGAGGACAAGTTCCGCTATTATGAAATCGGATCTGGGGCGACTCCCGCAGCGTTTTACTATACGTTTTATATTGCCATCAAACGCGCGAGCCTTGGCTATCGTATCACTGTGCCGAAAGAACTGGTTAGACAGGCGTATAAAGGGAATAGCTTTTCCAAGCTTTACTCACTGAAGGAAGGCATTGAAAAAATCTATCAGGTTCAGCTGCCCAAAGAAGAATTTGCTTGGATCTACTTAGTCACCTTGTGCAAGCGAACCTTGGATCAAGAAGAACGAGAGGAAAAATTTTACCAACAATTTCATCAAGACAAAGCCATCACAACTGTGACGGACTTGTTTCTTCAGAACCATGAGGTGCCCCAAGCACAAGCCAAAACGGTTGCAACATTTTTACGTTCTTTCTTTTTATCGAGGAAAATAAACCATGCGATTGCGCCGGTTTTGAACAAGGAAATGGATGATATCAAAGAAGTGATCATGCGTTCCAACAGCGAGAATTATCAAAAGAACTTACAATTTCTTAAGGAGCAGAGCAAAAAACTCTCTTTGTCTAGTGCTTACTTAGAAGACATCTGTGTCAGTTTAACAATTTATAGCGAGTTGATTTTCGATTATTACGCACCAGCAAAAACCATTTATTTTCTCCTAGAAGGAGATCATTTTGTGTGCCAGCACATTCAAACTCGAGCAATCCAGCGGTTTGGCAGCAAGCACGAGTTGACCTTTGTGCAGCTGCAATATTTAACAAAGAAGACGCTAAATGGATCACATATTGATTTGATCGTGACCAATTACAATCGCTATCTCGTCGATTACAAAGTCAAAACAGATTATTTATTATTAAAATCTCTTCCAGATGATCGAGATTGGGAACATCTTGAACGGAAAATAAACCCGTATCAAAAACCGCTTTTTTAAACCCATTCCCGTACCTTTCACACAGTGAAAGAGGTAGGTTATTTATTCATCTATTTCAGGTGTTTATGAAAATAATGATTTTCTTTTGCTAAAGGACCACGCTATTCTTAGTTTAGTAAGGACCACGCGTGATACACTTACAGTTTTTTTCATCTCAATAACCTTCGTTTTTAAGAAATAGGAACTCGTATGTAGATATTATTTTACAAAAACCCAATCTAACAACTTTCTTCAGACATTTGATTCGTCCAAATGTCTTTTTTTGTCGTTCCCCCAAAAACGAAGAATATTGAGACAACTTTGTGTGAAAAGGAGGAGGCTGTTTCTTAGCTTCAACCTTCTTGACGCACCAAAGACTTGAAGAAAGGAGGATATGATGAAACTACTTACATTGTTTTCTGCAGTATTCCTACTAAGCAGCACGGCGGTCAACACGACGCTGGCGTTCCAGCAAGTTGCTTATGCAGAAACAGAGTCACTTTCTGAAGAGACGCAACACTCCTCAACTGAGGAAACCACTAATTCTGCTGATCGATCGGAAGACCAAGAAACAACCGAAGAAAGCAGTGAAGAACAATCTTCTTCGGAAGCCACGGATGATTCCACGACAGCTAGCCAAGAAGAAGCAGAGGAAAATGAAGCACTGCCCGAAGCAGAAACGCCAGATAGCTCAGAAGATGAAGCGGAAACAGAAGCTGAGAATGAGCAAGTCGAAAGGTTTGATGCTGAAGCTTCAGCGGTCGCATTGACTGTAGCAAGTGAGGCGCAATTGCGGGCAATTTTACTTGGGGAATCCTTCACCGATGAAGATGGCACGGAGTATCATTACGAAGAAATCGCCAATGATCAATCCTTGGTGCTTACTTTTGCCAACAACTTGGCATTAACTGAGCCAATCAGTGGTATCCAACGGTCAGACGTTACTTTTCGTAGTCAAGATACACCTGTGATCGTTTCGCAGACGGCGGCAGAGAACCTGATGCAGTTTGCGGCACCTGTTCAACTGACTTGGCAAGGGGTACAACAACAAGGCATTCAGTCGGCGCAAGGGCTGGCTCAAACAACTGGGGCTTCAACGATTACCTTTGAAGATACCCAACTGGAGCTGACCACTACCGCAGGACGCGTGGTGAATAACAACCAAGCACATCTTCATTTCAAAGGAACCAATGTGGTGACGACAGCGACGTCTTCCATTCCAACGTTATTCACGGCTGAAGGACTCTTGGTCGAAGGCCAATTGACGATCAATCATCGCTCATCAAATGCCACACCAATCTTTGAAATGAATCAAGTAGCAGTCGCTAGCCAAGCTGAAATTTCTGTCACCCGAAGTACCAACAGCAATACTGGCACTGTCTTTCACATGACAGGTACCGCAGCAAGCCTTGATTTTGGTCAAGGAAGTATGACCACGATTCGCCAATCTGGCGCAATGGTTTCCCTACCAAATGCCAATCAAGATAGTCGGTTGACGCTAGCAACCGGGGCAACACTAGATGTTGGCACGGGACAGGGGCTTTCTGGTAATTCCACCAGCACGCTAGGCGAAGTAAGGTTACAAGCAGGGAGTCAGTTAAAACTATCTGAGTACGGGACGGTCAGCGGGACGCCCGCCATCAATGTCGGACACCGCTTCATCGTTGAAAATAGTACCGCGGACCAACCTACCATTATTGAAGGAACGCGGACGGGCACAACGACCGGAGCTTTTATCCAGCTCCAAAGTGCAAATTCCTCCATCGATTTTGGGGAGAATACACAAACGCGAATATCGCAGCATGGACCGATGTTTACGGGTGTGGCTAGTACCACGATAGTGATTCAAGACCACGTGAAAATGAACAATCAGCATAGCAACGGGTTTAATGGCAACGTAGCAGTCAACAGTATTGCGATTGGTGATCAGGTGGATATAACCATAAGTGAACCTAGTAATGCCACTGTTGGTCAAGCGTATCGAACCTTTTTCGCAACGTCTTCGGTTCAAATCGGAAGTCATACAACAATTGACGTGCCGAGAACGCGAACGACCTCTTCAGCAAGTACATCGAATGTCGTCATCGGCTTAGCATCAAGCAACGGGAAAATCACCATTGGTGACTATTCTGAAATAGCCGTGAACCAGCGAGGGGCGTTTGTCAACGCAAGTTTGTCCCATGTCACTTTAGGGAAATACTCAAAACTAACGGGCGTATTAGGGAATGGTTTTACCGCTGGAACGATGGTCGATCAATTTGAGCTGCTTGAAGGGGCTGAAATCAATGTTGCTGAGCATTCAACGAGCACAGCAGCCAATTCTTTTTCCGTGCAACGACGTTTCTTCCTAGGAGAAAAAGCAGTGATCAATTATTCTCGCACATCATCAGCAGCCAATCCTTTCATTGCACTGGGTTCAACGTCGACGGCTTCACAATTTTTGTCAGAAGCAAATGCAACCATCACCCTCAATCAAGTAGGACCATTGGTGACTGGTCGCAGCACAACAGATATCTATATTGGTGAAGCAAATACGATCAGCCTACAAACCGCACAAGGCTTTACCGGTGGTACCTCATCTGCTGCTTCTTCAACCATTCGCCGGTTGCATGTGGGCGATCACTCCGAAATCACCGTTTCTGGACGAAGCAATGCAAATGTTGATTTTTTCCGGTTTAGAGAAGAAATCAAACTAGGTCGTGAAGCGGAAGTAACGGTCAATCATACAACGCGACAAGCTGCACGAGCCGTTTTTCGTTTAACCTTGGCGAATTCGAAATTTACGATGGAAGAAGGAAGTAAAGTCGAAGTTGATACTGGTGGACGATTTCTACAGGGAGTCGGAACAACAGATCTGTTATTCGGCGAAAATTCCTATACGAGAATAAACGCTGCTAGAGGAATGACAGGAGACACCACTGTTCGTTCAGTTACGCTTGCGCAACATGCTGAAGTGCATTTGACAGAGCCAACAACGACGGCGATTCAAAATTCAGCAACAAGTCAAAATTATTCCAGAATCCGAGTATCACAAAGAGTGGAGTTGCAAGACAATGCTACCATGACGTCAAGAAGAGATCGAACGACTTCAGATTCCCGATTTATTTGGTTGACTGCTAGTAATTCATTTGTTCGGATTGGTAAAGGGGCTACCCTCGACGTGGATCAATCTGGAGGAATCTTTAGAGTAACGACTTCCTCTAATTTCATTCTCAATGATGAGGCAACATTTAAAGGTGTTGCGAGAGGTTTAAATACTCAGGCGGGAGGCAATGCCTCAAGCAATCATTCGAATTCATTTGCGAATATCACAGTAGGGGCCAGAGCTAATTTTTCCATGACCGATAATCGGACAGGTATGGGAACATCAGCGGAATTTATCAATCGCCCGTTAGTCAATGTGCGGAATTCATTTTCGGCAGGAGAAGATTCTACGGTTGTATTGGAAACCATAAGAAATAAATCTGAAGTTCTTTATTTCAGACTTGCCAATGCACGATTGAATATAAACAATGTGAATTTGTTTGAAATTAGTCATCCTACGACAAGAACTGGTCAAGCCAATGCACAATTGCAGCGTTTGATCCGATCTGCACAAAATACGGTTGCGAACGGTTTGAGAATCAATGTTGCGAGTCAAAAATTAGCAGTTTGGGAAAATGCTTCTTTAGATGAACCAACAGAAGAATTTATCAATATTTCCGGAACGATGCGAATCAATCGAAATGGGGGGAATACATTCCCTTATGGCGGCACAGGAAATGGCGAAGCGCGTTCCAGATTACTGAGTGGCGAGCAATTAGAGGGTTCTTTGGAAAGTCTGGAAAAACAAACGGACATTTACCAAGTGATTGCTAAGAATAACTTCAATAAGATTCGTTTTTCAGAACCAGAAGGCCTCATTGCCCGAATCGATGCATTGAGTGATCAGTCGACTGAAATCACTGGTTCCATGTACGAGGATACCGATATCACCTTGATCTCCTATACAAATACCGATGGAGAAATCGTCGAATTGGACAAAAACTCTGAACGAATCGAATGGGGCGACTATCGGGATGAAAATCAGCTGTATCGCTATTTCCGCATTCCCTTAAGAGAAAATGAGCGATTGGAAACAGAGACAGAAGTGTCGATTTTCTTATCGAAACCTTCGATTGAGACCTATGTCGATGTGACCGCTCGTCAAACCGTGATTAAAGGTGTGAATTTTGAAGCATACAATATCACCTTAGATCGCTATAAAATTAATGAATTAAGCACGCAAGAAGAATTAGATGCTTTGATCCTTCAAGAAAGTCGCGCGCAAGCCGCAAATGTGTTGACGGAAGCGGATATGACGGATGACTTTCGCATCGTAGAAACGGATCTTACACGAGAAGTGGACGAAGACGGCAGTTACTTCGCTGTTCTTGAGGTGGGGAATAAAGCCTACCAGATGACCATCGGTATCGATGTGACATCGAAACTGGAGCATATGCGGGTGACAATCCCGACCAAAATGGTCTTTGAATCCTTGTACAATACGGCGGAATCGAATCGTAATTTTGAAAGCCAAGCGTATGAGATCCGCAATCAATCGCCACTTGCTGTGGATACCTATATCAATCAATTGGCGATCGATGATCATGCCGGAATCGTCTTGTTAGAAGAGGGAGAAGATCCCCTCGATTACGCTGAAAGTGAAAGCGAAGAGGAAGACCCAACCCTTACTTATGACGATATCTCAACCCCGCTGTTGCGATTGAACCTAAAAACGGAAGAAACCCAGATTCAACTCTATGAAGCGATGGAAGAACAACACTTGGTTCGCTTAGAAGAAAGAAGTCGCGTGCCGATTTCCTTAACAGGGGATTTCTATGGGGATTACCCGCAATGGGTCGTTGATTCAGAAGCCGATCAAGGCGGGTATTATGAAGACTTGCTCGTACCGAATTATCGCATCGTCTTACGCTTTGTTCCACGAGACTAAGAAAAAAAGATCGTACCAAACGTGAAGGAGGTGAATCCATTGGAGCAAACGAATCAAACCGAAAATAAAAAACGACGGAAATGGCTCTGGTGGTTGTTGCTATTGGCCGTACTTGCCGGTGGACTCGGGTACTATTTCTATCAATCAAAAGAAGCAGTTCCGTTGATCAGTGCAGACCTTTTGCCTGAATCTGGCGATGCCACCGATCAGCGATTATCTGAACGGGCGCAGGAAATTGCAGATGCGAATTATTTCACCCTGCAAATCAATCCAGAAGCCATTTTTGAAGATGGTAAAAGCACGGGATCCATCGAAATCGTTAATCCAGGCACCAATGTGTACCCAATCGCCGTGGATATCTCTTTACTGTCGAGCGGGGAAGTCATCTATTCTTCCGGTGCGATCTATCCAAATCAATTTGTTGAAAATGTCGCCTTGGCGACACCATTGGCAAAAGGCGAGTATCCTGCCAAAGCCACCATCAATATTTACGACCCTGAAAGCAAAGAAAAACAAGGGGTCACTGAAGCTGAATTAACGATTATCGTTAAGAATTAAAAAAAGGAAAAGTGAGGAAATAAAAATGAAAAAATTTGTAGCAGCTATTCTAAGTACAGCAACGATCGCAGGAGTAATCGCAAGCGGCACCACCGCTTTTGCGACACAAACTATTGACGGACGTGAAGGCGATACGTCAGGAGATGTCCAAGTAAACGGGATCATCGGTGAATTCGATAATACAACACCTGGACCAAATCCCGATGATTTGAACCAATGGATCAATGTAACGATTCCAACGACTGCTTTGTTCTATACGACAGAAGCGTCAAGTCATACAGAGATCGTTTCGCCTACGTACACGGTGACAAATAACTCAGCAGTTGGTGTGATCGCTTCTGTTGCAGGTGTTGATACACCATTGAATATGTCTGAAGTAGACTTGTTAAACGTAAACGGGATTGAGTTGTTTGAAAACGGCACACCAACTGTAACAGAAACAGAATTGTTTACCCTTGAAGGCAACCAAGGAACGAATGAAGGGACGTTTGCGTTCACTGGTGAAGCAACACCTGTCAATGCATCAGAAGAATCAAACCCAAGTTTCAAATTGGTCTTGAGTTTTGCGCCGGATGTAGAGGAAGACTAAAAACTGAAATCCCAGTAAAGAAGGGATCTATCGTATGAAAAAACGAAAAAGAATCATTTTTTTCATCGCTGCATTACTGGCTCTGACTGTCTGGGATCTATCAGAAACCGTTGTCGCAGAGGCGACAACAGGGCAGGTCACTGTGACTGGTCGAATTGGTGAAACAGCGAAGGAAGAGGAAGAAGCAGACGATGACAATAAGAAAACGATCGTCGCAGATGCTTCTCAAATCGGACAAGGGAAATTACCGCAAACAGGTTCTTCAAACACCACTCGTTTGATCATCCTTGGGTATGCACTCTTAGTACTGTTTGTCATTGCAGCGACAAGAAAAAAGAAGCACGGTGAAAGCGTCGCTCCTTAACTATCGTCATCGCTAGAAGCGTAAAGGAGAAACTGTGAGGAAAACTTACAGTTTCTCTTTTTTAATTAAAGAGTAGAGCGGATAAAAAATGAATCAAAAAGGTAAGCAGTCCTTAGTGATACCACAAACGCTGTATAAGTGAGGTCAGTGATAGTTTTGAAAGGATACAGAAGATGAAGATCAAGAAAGAAGCGTTTGAAAGAACCATCATAAATAGTGAATATATTGGCTACTACTATCATCTGCTGACTGCAGATTCTAGCCCCTATCCCCAAGGGGAACAAATAGATAAGATGCGTTACTTATTAGAAAATAATCACATAGAAGAAATAAAAGCGAATGCTCGCTATTTGTTCATTTTTCGTACGTATAAAGTACCTAGTGTCCTACAAAAAGAGTATCAGTTGTTGGAAGAATGCGTCTCGTACATCTCAAATTTGAACACCCATTTGTTGATGCCTCAAGAAGCAATTGAGCAAAGTCTTTCAATCAAGGCAGAAGATGAGGCGAAGGATCAAAAAGAGCATTACAAGCAGCTGGTCAGAGGGTTGCTGGATATTCTTCATTGACTACTGGACCTTGGTGTTTTTTCAGTAGCTAGAAAAAGTAGTGAATAGATAACGAGAAAGAATAGGCTGAGACTTAGGAAGAAAATAAGGGGGCTTGTTCCCCTCAAAGAAAGGAGCAAAGAAGCTTGACTGTATTTACTTCAAAGATAGAATATCTTGATGGATTTCAAAAGAAATTTACGGATTCCAATCGTGAAAATGGTGCCTTAGCCTCTTATGTAGAAAAGCAATTAACGTTACTTGATCAATTGATAGCAGGGATTTCTCCAGAAACATTTTGGGCGATCACCCCAGATATTCTGGGAATCGATGCCAAACTGGTTTTAGTCACAGAAATGATGCGATTTGACGATTTTTCCGATGACGAGATCATTCGAATCGTCGAAAAAGATTATCGCTTTTATCTGAAAGAATTGTGCGGTTACAATCTAGGAATGGAAACGAAGCATTCTCTGGTTTTCAACGTGAGATAAAGGAGGGGAATAGTCGGAATCACTTCTAGCAAAACGATTTGGTAAGAAGTGATGAGTATTTTTAATGTTTCTGCAATTAGTAAAGGTGAGCGATTGAAATAGAAGGTTTGTATCGAAAAAAAGGGTGAATAGACAAAAAGCATTCAGGAATTGGTTTCTTGAATGCTTTTTGTCTATTCATTTATCTGAAAAAGGTCTTTGCTTTGGTTTCTACTCCCTCTCATGTAAAATCACCGTTAAAACGATGCCGAATCAGCAAAAATTCTGCAAATAAAATTATTTGTGTTATATTTGAAGGGCATCTGTTCATTTTTTTAATATTCGTTTATTTTTAATCGCGTATAGTGAGAAAAATAAACGACGCGATGGCTATTTTTTTCGCTTTAATTGATTAGCTGGGGAAGGTTTGTCCAAATAAAACCCTTGTTGAAGAAAAATCTCTTCTTCAAGCAAGTACTCATGGATATCCGAGGTTTCGACCCCTTCGACAATAAATTGGATTTTACGATTGCTGGCGATATTTCGCCAGAAGTCGATCAAAAAGAAAATCTCCTTTTGGGACAGCACTCGCAACGAGATAGGCGAAAATTTGATCACATCGATTTTATCCAGCATCGGTGCAATATTTGTCAGTGAATGAATGCCTGTCCCTACATCATCCAATGCGACAGAAAAGCGCATCTTTTTTATTTGGTTGATTTTGTTCATAAGAAAAGACTTGGGATCACAGGCGATAGAAGGTTCCGTATCGTCTTCGGTGATCTCAATCAAAATACGATCATGGTAGGGTGCTAAGTCAGCTAACATCAGAAAGGTTTCTGGGTAGCTGAGTTGTTGCGGGTGGATATTAAGACTGATTTTTGTTTCTTCATTCGGGTGAAGTAAGCTGAAAATTTCATTTCGGTACCATTGCAGTAAGCGAGTGTGTAGCTTTTTGTATTTGATCACTTGCTGGAAGAAGGAAAGGGGAAACCTATTTCTTTCGGTACTTCTCAATAATAATTCGTAGCCAATCACTTTCTGACTATCTGCTTTCATTTGAAAGATAGGCTGGGCATCAAAATATAATTGAGGAAATATCGATAAGAGTTCTTGTTCTATTTTCTCAGACATTGGTTTCTGCTCCTTTCTGGGGTAGTTTTATTTTTGGTTTCATGAAGTGCAGGAAAGGAAGATCGAGTTCTTTACCTGCATTGTTAAAGAATCGAGCCTTTCAAAATCATGGGCGAAGGATTTTAAAGAAAAATCTATGAAAGAAAGAAGGAATAGTGTGTTTGTCCATCTGATTTATGCTGCGATCTATTCTGTTTTAGTTGTAAGCTTGCTCATTTCGTATGATCTGTTTATCAAGAACTTCAAAGAATTGAATTTACGCTTGTCATTTAAAATTCTTATCGGTGTCGTTCTGTTCATTTCGCAAGTCTACTTTATTATATCATTTTCTTTGAACAGTATCGGTTATGTTGCGTATGAATATACGATTCCAATCTTTATTTATTATTTTGGTATCCTCAAAGAAAAAATATATCTGATTGGGCTGGTCCCCGTCATCTTGCTAACTTTTTTTGCATTGATCAATAAATTCGAATGGGGAGCCATGCTCTTTATTATCGGATTAAATTACATCATTTTAATCATTACTTGCTTATTAAAGAAAAGATTTTACGGACAGACAAATCATACTGTCTTTTATCTATTTTCGATTGTGGTTACGGTTGTCTCGCCGATGGTCAATGCATTGCTTTTTCATCGTCGTGAAGTTGGTCTTTGGGATGCTGTCACTTTAGGGATTGGATCAGTGGCAATCGTTTCTTTATGGAAGTATTATCTGCAGAATCAAAAAAACTTTCTCGAAAAAATCAATACGAAGATCATTGAGCGCAATTATGATGAGTTGACGAAGGTAAAAAATTTCCGTAGTTTGAACGAAGATATTTCAAAATTGGTGATAAACGAGAAGGATCAGCTGGTCGTGGTGATGATGGATTTAGATCATTTTAAGCAGATCAATGATCACTATGGACATCAAATCGGCAATCAAGCCTTAACCTTCTTTTCGGATAAACTGACGACATTTCTCTATCAAAAAAGTCCTTCCCATTTAATCGAAGTCTATCGGTATGGTGGCGAAGAATTTTTAGTCCTATTTAAAGAGAATACTTCCGTGTCAGTGAAAAAAATTATTGAAGAATTTCATTTGTTCTTAAGTAATGAACAGTTGAAACTAGAGGGAACACAACTGACCCTTTACTTTTCAGCAGGGATTTCAGAAGCAGGTCCTACGTTAGACATTTCAGAAACCTTTTACCAAGCAGATCAAGCATTGTACGAAGCCAAAAGGAAAGGCAGAAACCGCACGATTATTTTTTCTTGAGACGCTTGCTTTTCTAAAGAAGGTTCCGCAGTCTTTTCTCAAGTGGATAGGTGTTGTAGGAAGCCAAAAGGAGAGACAAGGCCGTATGATTTTTTTAGACGAATGCTTTTCAGAAGAAGTTTTAATAAAGAGACAATGTTCGCAGGCTTCTTTTTCCAGCGTCGTGTCTTTTTCAAAGGGAAGAGAGGAAGCAATCTGGTAAGTATAACGGTTTACTAAACGGTTTGCCGATTATCTTGAGAGGTTAAGCGAGGATAGAAAGGCAAGGAGAGTGCTTTTTAAGAAGTGGAAAGAAACCACTTCTTTTTTTGCACCAAGCATTGGGTAGCCGCGCTTGGCAGCATCGTCTTGGTTTTCTGGCGTGTTTACAGTCTTTAAAAGCAATGGTATATTTATTTGATAAGTAAATAAAATTATTTTGTGCCTGTGCGTAATGATTACTGACTAAGGAGACTTCCCTATGAAACCAATTCGGCGAACACTGTACCAAAGTGCTTTGTACGTAGCTATTCCTTTGATCGTGAGTCTACTGATTGGTTACCTAGCCAAATGCTCACTCCTGATTCCTGCATCCATTATTTATGGCGTTCTTTTGGTGTTTATGATCCCTTCCGACAGCTTTTTATCAAGCAGCGTGGACTACCAAACGAAAAGCATGAATCCAAGTTTTCGTCCTCCGCCATTAAAGAGAAGGATCGAAGGTGCGCCAGAAACGATCAATTTCCTCTTCGTTTTAACGGCACTGGTTTTGTGTTTGCTGCTCTTGTTGGTTGGGTAAAGGGAATTCATAGAAATCACGTACTAAGAAGAATGTCGAAAAGAAAAGGAGAACAGCGATGAAATTACTCAAACAAATCAATTTAATGGATGATCAAAAAACAATAAAGAGATTGAATCTCGCGGCGATCCCTAGTTTTATTTTTTTCTATGTGTTCTTTACACTCTTTGTCTTAGGTGGTCATGGGTCAAATGCTGAAACTTCGTTTATTTTCGATCTTTTGCTCTTAATGGTTGCGTATTTTATTCTCATCATTATTCATGAATTGATCCATGGTGCCTTCTTCAAGCTTTTTGACCCTAAAGGGAAGGTAAAGTTTGGGTTCAAAAATGGGGTAGCATATGCCACGAGTCCCCATTCCTTTTATTCAAAAGGGAAATTTGCCATCATTTTATTGGCGCCATTCCTTGGCATTTCTGTGGGTCTCTTTCTATTTTATTTATTTGGCTGGTTGACGGCATCTCTTTTCACCTTGATTGCTGCCGCACATGCCGCTTCTTGTGTGGGAGACTTTTACTTTCTTTTTCTGATTGTTAAAGCACCAGCGAACAGTTGTGTAGAAGATACTGAAGTGGGGTTGAATATTTATCAAGGAGAGTAGTTTATTTTTTCAATTGATCTTGGCAAAATCAAAGAGCAAGAAAATGTATGCTAGAAAATCTCTTACAAAAAAACAAACACCTCAAAAGTGTTTGTTTTTTTGTAGGACTGTTTATAAATAACGTATATAGCAAGAAGACTGTTCGGCCGACAAAAAGAAAATTTGTTTTAAACGACCGTTTTCTTACTAGCGCTTTACCGATACAACGGCAAACTACCAGCGACTTTATTGATACTCTTTTTCTTGCCTTTTAAACAAAGACCAAAATAAGCCAGTGTTTCTGTGGGAATCGTCTCAAGCGTCTGACGGTATTGCTCGTAAGAATTGGTGGTCTGAGCAACGTCGGAAAAATCAATGATGGTTACTTCTGGATCTGCTTGCTGACTGATCGATTCACGAATGGTCTGCAACTGTTCCTTGTTCGTTTTTAAGATAGGAATGGGAAAGTTGACAATGCCAAGGTGTTTTCTGCCCGTCGAATCGTAAATATCTTCTCCGATTCCTTCGGGAAACAATTTGCCTAAGGTTGCGCCTAAAATTGCTGCAGTATTTGCAACTAAGCCAATCGGTAATTGTTCATCGATAATCATGACACATTTTTCTTGGTTATTCATACGTTCTCACTCCATCTTCTTGGTAAATTGTTTGGTAAGCTTTGGGGGTGACCCCAATCAAGCTTTTAAAGATACGGGTAAAATGACTTTGGTCACTAAAACCTGTCAGAAAAGCGACTTCTGCAATTGCTTCTTGTGCTTCCAGTCTTTTCTTGGCAGCACTGATGCGCACCGTACTTAAATATTGAAACGGCGACAGCCCATACGCTTTGGTAAATTGCCGAATCAAGACGTACTGATTCATTCCAAGAACGTCACTTAATTCACTCAAGGACAATTTTTCGGCATAATGTTGATCGATATAGGCTTTTGCCGCTGCGGCTTTATTTGAAACCGGATCTGTTTGTTCGTGGGTGAAATCCGCATACTGAACAAGCAGGTCGTGAAGGAGACAAGTAAAGCGTTCTTGCTTTTCAAACTCATCGCCGCGATCCGACAGCAACAGCTGGTGCACTGCATGAAATTCCTCTTTTTCTTTCACTTGGCGAATGACCGGTTCAGGAAAGTGGGGCGTCAATTGAGTGTTAAAAATTTTTTGTACTTGTACCGCCATGTTCTCCGGGGTTAAGTGGATATTGCGGTAAACCAGCTTTTCCTCCGTGAGTTGCTGGCAGCGGTGGGCAGCCTTTGGCGGAATCAAAATCAAGTCGCCTGCTTCAACGATATAGCAGGTATTTTGACAGGTGAATTGACGCGTCCCAGCTTCCATCAAGCCAATCACATAATATTCGTGCCAATGGTTAGGAAACTCCTGCTGGATGCCGTTAAATAATAAAGCCTCTACACCAAGGGTGCTATCTTGAATGATTTTTCGTTCATTTCTCATCTGCATTCTCCTTTTTGTTACTATAACAAAAGTGGTTTTTGGTGAATAGAATGATATTGACTTTTGACTATTTTTCTTGATGGAGGCCCTTGATTGGGACTGAGAAAAGGGACTGGAGAATGTCGGGAAAGAGCGGATCAGCCTTGAAGAAAGAACAGCAGGTTATTTTGACGATTCTATGGAATGAATCAAAGCAAATAGACCATGCACCGTGAAAAAAATAACGATAAATCCTTGGCATTTGAAAGTTTTATTGATGGAAGTATGGTACCATTTGACTGCAGTAAAGTTTGTGACGGTGGCTATCTTTGAAAGGTGGTGGTGCTTATGAATGTAAGTACTAACTCTTCAGAAAGGAGAAGCCTTTTTGTCCACAGCGGAAGCAATCGGGCTAATGATCAGTTTTGGTACATTTACCGCCATGCTGATCTTTGGTATCCTAGCCGCAGTGAAAAATGACAAAAAAAAATAACCGTCGACTTTAACAGGGAAACGGTTATCTTTTAAGTTAAAAAACCTGTCGCCGTCTTAAATGGCGCTGCAGAGGGGTTGTGGCAACAACTCCTCTTTACATAGTTAGTATAGCAAGAAGAGAGTGATTTTTCAACTTTAACAAGGATATTTTCAAACAAAATCGATAAGCGACATAGGCAAAACCTTATTCTCAATTGGAATAAGGTGTTCGATGTAGTCATTTTTGAAAAGTGTTCGAACATCTAAAAACGAATGCAATGTTTAAAGAAAAGGGAAGCATTATTATCGAAACTAGCGGCTAATAAGTTCCAGATAAATTCTGGTACATTTATTGCCGTGCTGCTCTTTCGTATCCTAGCCACAGTGAAAAATAACAAAAAAATAACCGTCGACTTTAGCAAGGAAACGGTTATTTTTTTATTAATAAAACCCTGTCGCCTTCTTAAAAGGTGCTAGAGAGGAGTTGTGGCAACAGGTTTCTTCTATACAGATCACTATCGATCATATTCGTGAATGCTAATCTACCAATCGCTCGAGATCGTAGGAAAAACCGTTTTGCTTACTTAGTTCCTTGTAAAACAAGCCACTTTTCTTTATTGTACGTTTCTGTGTGGCTAAATCTAAAGAAACTAAGCCGTAGCGGTTTTTATATGCATTGATCCATGACCAACAATCAATGAATGTCCATAGATGATACCCTTTTATATTACAGCCATCTTGAATTGCTTTCCATAAATAGGCGAGATGATCTTGGATAAATTCAATGCGATAGTCATCAATCACCTGACCATTTTCATCCATGAACCGTTCTTCATTAGCAACACCCATACCGTTTTCTGAGATAAAGGATTCAATATTTCCATAGTTATTTTTGATGTCCTTACATAAATCATAAATTCCTTTTTCATAGATTTCCCATCCACGATATTCATTCATTCGACGACCAGGCATAATATGCGTTTCAAAGAACCATTCTGGTAAGAATGGACTTTCTAAATTAACGGCAGAAGTTCTTGCTTTGACACGGCGTGGTTCATAGTAGTTTAGACCAAGTATCTGCGCGGTATTCTCTTCAATAATTTTTAGGTCTGTGTCATTGAAATCAACGGGTAATTGGTCATATTCCTCCAGCAAAGAGACTAGTTTTTCTGGAAATACTCCTTTGACCATGGGATCTAAGAAACTACGAGTATAAAAAAGATCCGCAATTTCTGCTGCTTTTTTATCTGCTGAATTTTGGCTTCTTGGGAAAGTCGGACTCAAATTGAGAATTACTCCGATTTTGCTAGATAGCTGGTATTTTTTAAAAGTTTGAATGGCTTTTGCATGGGCTAATATGGTAAAGAACGCTGCTTGAGCACCACGTTTAAAATCAATGAGATTTGGATAGTGAAAATCTTCTAAATAAGAGCCCAAGATTGGCCCCAAAGGTTCGTTAAAGGTGAACCAATGATAAACTAAGTCGCCAAACGCTAGAAAACAGGTATCAGCAAAATTTACATAAGCTTCAACAACTTCACGTGATTCCCATCCCCCTTTATCTTGTAATTTTGCTGGCATGTCAAAATGATAGAGATTCGCAAAAACTTTGATATTATTATTTTTCATTTCGGTAAAAAGATCTCGATAATAGGCTATCGCTTTCTCGTTCGCTTTACCAACCCCATCATTTGGAAACATTCGTGCCCATGAGATAGACACCCGAAATGAATTGTGCCCGGTTTGTTTCATCAATTGAATATCTTCGTGGTAACGATGGATATGGTCTGTCGTAATACTAGGTCCAATTCGTTTATAAAAACGATGAGGTTCTTCGTGAAACCACCGATCCCATACGGTCTCTGCTTTTCCTGTTTCTCCACGCCCTTCAGATTGTTCTGCTGACCAAGCGGATCCCCACCAAAAGTCAGCTGGAAATGTTAACTGAGTATGTATTGACATTATCGTTTCCTCCTGTTCGTTTTTAACAGTGTAACATTGCTTTTGATATAAATAAATACTTTTTGTTAAAAATATATATCTTTTTATGATGGGTATGGTTTTAGCTGTAAAAAGACAATTTTTATGTTAAAGTATAAGTAATAGAGATGAGTATGAGGGAGTAAGTTATGAAGAAACAGCCAAAATATATGGAGGTTTATACGGAGGTAAAGAAAAAAATTGCCAATGGAACCTATCAAATCGGTGAAAAATTACCTACGGGCGATGAACTTGCGCATGAGTATCAAACAAGTAAGCTCACTGTGAAGAAAGGTATTGATATGCTAGTATCAGAGGGAGTTTTACGAACACGTAGTGGATTTGGAACGGAAGTTCTACGCAGACCAATTGATAATTCGAAAGTGTTTGGACCAAATGAAGGTCTTTTTGATTTAGTAGGGGAAGAACATGTGACTTCTGAAATCCATACGTTCTCAATTGAGTTGCCATCGAATGAAGTTGCAGAAATTTTAGAAATAAATCAAAAAGAGTATGTCTATAATATTATTAGAAGTCGTTTTATTGATGAACAGCCTTATTCTATTGAGCAAACGTTTATGCCACTTTCTGTTATACCGGGGTTAGAACCAAAGCATTTGAAACGTTCTGTATATGGCTACATTACAAATGAGCTTAGTCTAGAGATTAAATCTTCCCATATTTGGATCAAAGGGGATGTGGCAAATGATTTCGATGCGGAAATTCTTTCTGTAAAACCAGGCGAGTTTATGATAGAGGTAGACAAAGTGGTGTCATTGTCTTCTGGTATACCGTTTGAATATTCTCTTTCGAGACATTTATACAAAGATTTTATTTTTGAAGCAGTTTTTGTTGAGAAGTGAAGACTAACGAATTTCGTTGGTCTTTTTTTGACTTTCAAAAAAAGATATATAATTTTAAATAAAGATATTTACTTTTTGGAAGAGCTGGTGTATGATCATCCCATAAGCAATCGCTTACAACTAAAAAAGGAGACTGATTGGAATTATGAGTAAAAAAGATGCTATTTTTGAAAAGTTCGGAATAATAGCCACAAGGTTAGGGAACCAGATTCATCTTCGAACACTAAGGGATGCTTTCGCCACTTTTATGCCTTTTATGATGTTGGCGGGATTTGTTACATTGATCAACTATGTTATTTTAGAGCCAACAGGATTTATGGGAAATATTATTGATCCAGCAACATTAACGACGATTCAAGAGATCGGGACTTCCATCAGTAATGGAACGCTAAGTATAACGACACTATTAGTTGTTGCGGCAGTTTCTTATCATATGTGTGTTAGCAGAAATTATACAAATCATATTGCTGCTGTTCTAGTCGCTATTTCAACGTTTATTGTTCTCACCCCTATGATGACGATGTTTACACCAGAAGGAAGTCAAGAAGCGCTGGAAGTAGGTGGGGTTATTCCTGTCACTCATACTGGTGCGTCAGGAATGTTCGTTGGAATTTTTGTGGGCTTAGCTGCTACGGAACTCTTTATTAAGTTATCTAATAATAAAAAGTTACAAATTCAATTGTCAGGAAATATCCCTCCAGCTGTGTTGAAGTCTTTTAACGTCCTTATTCCAATCATGATTACCGTGACTACCTTCGCAATTGGTTCATTTGCTGTCAATCAATTATTCAATATGGATGTTAATTCGTTGATTACTACTCTAATCACTGGGCCTTTAAGTAGGGTAACGACAGGTTTACCAGGGTTCCTCTTAATTACCTCAATTGCAAATCTCTTTTTTGGGTTTGGAATTCATCAAGCAGTGATATCAGGTTCACTTCTCGATCCGTTCTTGATTCAAAATATGCAAGAGAATATGGCTGCTTATGCGAATAGGGAAGATATTCCACATATCATAAACATGGCATTTAAAGATACGTTTGCTGTTATGGGAGGGTCAGGAAATACTATTGCTTTGCTAATTGCTATTTTTATCTTTAGTCGTCGTAAAGATTACAAAGACTTTGCAAAATTATCCGTAACTCCAGCACTTTTTAATATCAGTGAACCAATCATTTTTGGTTTACCAATTGTTTTCAATATTAGTTTGATTATTCCATTTGTATTGGCGCCGATTTTTTCCCTAACAGTTGCATATTTTGCGACAGCTGTTGGTTTGATCAATCATGTAGTCGTGCAGATACCTTGGACCACTCCTCCCGTCATATCTGGATTTTTAGCAACTGGTGGCGATTGGCGAGCATCAGTCTTACAAATTGCGATCATTGCTGTGAGTGTTTTTATCTACTTACCATTTTTACGTATCGATGAAAAAGTTACCTCAACAATAGGAAATGAAGAGGCAAATGATTGAGAAGAGGAAACTTCACAAGATTTTTTGAAGTCGTTTCAAACCAAAGGTAAGTGAAACAAATAAACTGAACAAATCTATATAACAAAAAGAGACCACATAGATGTATGTGAGTCTCTTTTTTTGTGGAAATATCGGTCGGTGAACTTGTGTTTAGACGGAAAGAATTACCTGAAGAATTTATTAGCAAGAATTTTTTTATACAAATCTATTGAGTTTCCATTCTATTTCTCACGGTTTTGGCTAACTTTTCAATAATATACATTGCCGGTATCTGGGTTGTAATATCAGCTTCATTAATTTTTTCTAGCGAAATATTATAGGTTATTGAAATATCAGCTAATTTAGAAAGTGTTGAATTAGAGCTACTGGTAATTCCTATTACTGAGCTTTCTGATAGATTCAAATGATTTAAATATTGAATGATTTCTGTGGTCTCGCCGGAAACGGATAAAGCGACGATACACATTTTTTTTGCTAACTCAGTGGATAGGTAATTAATAGGATAATTACTAGGATCTTCAATGCGAATCGCCATGTTAAATAGTGACGAGAAATAAAGAGAACCATATTCAGCAACAACATTTGAGGAGCCTACGCCAATAAAAATAATCAGCTCTTTTTCCATCAATAAGTGAACTGCCTCATCAAATTTATCTTCAAAGAATTTGTCTTGTGTTCGTGCTAAAAAATTCAAGAGTTCACTCTCAAAATCAAGTGTTTTTACCTCTTTTTCTTCTTTAAGAGATTCGAGATACGCACTAAGGTAAATTTTAAATTCAGAAAAACCGGTACAGCGAAATTTTTTACAAAAGCGTAATACGCTGGCAGTACTCGTATGACTTTTCTCAGCTAATTCTCGAATACTCATGGAAGCAACTGCATTTACCTCTGAAATAATTGCTTTATATACCTCAATATCCGTTTCATTTAAGTCTGGTTGATAGTCAAGAAACAACATAGTAATCCCCTCCTGTTACAAATTGTAACAGGATTGTAACCGGTGTCAATCGTCTGTTTTTGTAACCGTTTACTTAAAAGCGGTATTTAAGGGGATAAAAATAATCTATACTGACCATGTAGTTAAGTTAAAGGAGTGTTTCAGGATGGATAAAGGAATAAAAATTGCAACAATTGGCGGTGGATCAAGTTATACACCAGAATTGATAGAAGGATTTATTAAACGATATGCTGAATTACCGATTTCAGAATTATGGCTTGTGGATATTGAACAAGGAAGAGAGAAATTAGAAATAGTTGGGGAACTTGCTAAACGTATGGTAAAAAAAGCGAACCTTCCAATGAAAATTTATATGACTCTTGATCGTGAAGCGGCATTAAAGGATGCGGACTTCGTTACGACGCAATTTCGTGTAGGTCTTTTGGAAGCGCGAGCGAAAGACGAGAGAATTCCTTTAACATATGACACGATTGGACAAGAAACGAATGGTCCAGGAGGGCTTTTTAAAGGATTACGCACGATTCCTGTTATCTTAGAAATAGTGAAAGATATGGAGCGCCTTTGCCCAGAAGCATGGCTGATCAACTTCACTAATCCAGCTGGCATGGTGACAGAAGCTGTCTTACGCCATAGCAATATGCGTAGAGTAGTAGGTTTGTGTAATGGACCAATTGGAATAGAACGTGGCATTGCAGAAACATTAAAAGTACCCAAAGAAGAATTATATGTTGAATTTACTGGGCTAAATCATATGGTTTTTGCGAAAAAGATTTATCATAAAGGGATTGATGTGACCCAAAAAGTACTTACATTGATGACGCAAGATACTGGCGATGCAGTTGGTCTGAAAAACATTGCTGATTTAGAATGGGAACCAAATTTTTTCCGAACACTTGGCATGATTCCCATCGGCTATTTAAGGTATTACTATCAAACAGCTACTATGTTGTCTGAGCAAAAACGATCAGCAAAGAAAGAAGGAACTCGTGCAGAAGTTGTGCAGAAAATCGAGCATGAGTTGTTTGAACTTTATAAAGATGAACATCTAGCAATCAAACCACCTCAATTGTCAGAACGTGGGGGCGCTTATTATAGTGAAGCAGCATGTAATTTAATTAATTCCATCTATAATGACAAACGTGATATTCAAACGGTCAATACAAGAAATAATGGTGCCATCAGTGATATCGATTGTGATTCAGCGGTTGAAGTAAATTGTTTGATTACAAAACAAGGACCGATCCCTTTGACTACAGGTGAATTACCTATTCCTATCAAAGGACTAGTTCAACAAATTAAGTCTTTTGAACGTATAGCGGCCCAAGCAGCTGTTACGGGAGACTATAACACTGCTTTATTAGCGATGACGATCAATCCCTTAGTTCCAAGTGATAGGACAGCAAAGCAACTACTTGATGAAATGCTTTTAGCACACAAAGAATATCTGCCGAATTTTTTTAAAGGAGAATGACAATGAAAGTAAAATACTATGTTGAGGCAAATTACCAGGAAGTCAGTAAGATCTGTGCAAAACTCATTTTAGATGTCTTGAAAGAAAAGCCAAATGGATTATATTGCTTTGCAGGTGGTGATACACCCGTAGGAACGCTTAACATCATTGCAGAAGCAGCAATCAATAAAGAAATAGATTTATCCCAGGCAAAGTTTATTGAACTAGATGAATGGGTTGGAATCGATCCGAAAAATGAAGGCAGTTGTATATCTTATTTGAAAAGAAACTTATTCAATCGGGTTCCTATTGACCTAAAGCAACTTCACACATTTGATCCTTTAGCCGATGATTTAAATGAGGAATGCAAAAAAGCTGATAAATTTATCGAGGAGAATGGAGGATTAACACTGAGTTTGCTTGGGGTTGGAGTAAATGGGCACTTAGGTTTTAATGAGCCTGGTTCGTCCTTCGAAGATAAAGCTCATATAGTGAACTTAGACGAATCAACCCAAAGTGTTGGGAAAAAATATTTTTCAGATGAGAAAGTTGATCGTACGAAAGGAATTACGTTAGGGATAGGACAATTATTACAATCTGGAACAATGATCGTACAAGCTAGTGGGGCAAAAAAGAAATCTGCGATACAACAATTTCTATGCGGTACGATTACAAAAGAGTGTCCAGTTACTTCTCTATGGTTGCACAAAGATCCTGTATTGGTGGTTGATAAGGAAGTCGTGAACTAAAAGGAGGAAAAAAGATGCAGGTCATTGAGAACAAGGTATTGCCTATATTGCTGAAAATAGGCAATAGTAAACACTTAGTTGCTATAAGAAATGGGATTTCCATGACGATTCCTTTTACTATTGTTGGAAGTATCTTCCTAATCATTGGTAACTTTCCAATACAGTCATGGATGGATTTTGTGTCAAATTGGGGGCCGCAGTTGAATGCACCAGTCAATGTTACGTTCGGAATCCTTGGACTGATATCTGCCATTGGCATAGGCTATCATTTAGGAAAAGAGTTTGGTGTTGATGCTATTTCTAATTCGATGCTCACAACTATCGGCTTTCTTCTAGCAACATTAAACGATGACTGGACGATAAATTTGGCTAATTTTGGTGCTAGTGGTATGTTTACCGCGATCATTGTTGGGGTATTTGTCACTCATGCTTTTAAATGGTTTGTCACTCATAATATTGTAATAAAAATGCCAGAAGGTGTGCCGCCCACTGTAGCAACCTCTTTTGCAACGTTAATCCCAGGGGCATTTATTCTGACCGTTATATGGATCGTCAGAACTTTATTAGGGGTTGATATCAATGAAATCATTACTATTGTTTTCCAACCTTTAATGCAAGGGATGGGAACACTCCCAGGCATGCTGTTATACACACTTCTCGTTTGTTTGCTATGGATATGTGGAATCCACGGAGACAATGTTTTGTCTGGAATTGCGACCCCTGTTTTCCTAAGTTATCTTGCTGATAATACGGCAGCTTTTCAAAGTGGTGCAGAAGTACCTCATGTTTTTGCCGATGGATTTTGGATTGTCTTTATGTGTTTAGGCGGAACTGGATCAACACTCGGTCTAGTGTTAAATATGCTCCATTCCAGAAGTAAGATGTATAAGTCGATTGGACGATTATCTTTGCCGTCAGCTATTTTTTGTATCAATGAACCGGTTATTTTTGGTTTGCCTATTGTGATGAATCCTGTAATGCTTATTCCGTTTATAGCAACGCCTATGGTCCTATGTATCGGTACGTATATCTTAATGAATATTGGTATAGTGGGACCGATTGTTATTCAAGTTCCATGGACTATTCCTCCTATTATTGGTCCTTATTTAGCTACTAATGGTAGTATTGGAGCAGCCGTTTGGTCTTTTGTATCGATTTTCATTTCATATTTTATTTATATGCCATTTTTCAAAATATTGGAAAAGCAGCAAGTGAAAAATGAAACCGCAGAGGCGCAAGAAACGGGAACAACGATTCCTGTGAGTATAAGTGAGTAGATAGAAGAAGCCTATTTTCCATCATTCATTAAGATAAGTATTTTTAGGTATTAGAAAATAACTTTAAAAAAGTATATTGGAAAAAAGACGATTGTCCTTCATGATTCTGATAGTTTCAATAATAAAACAACAAATAGCATCATTATCTAAGCGAATCAATAAATGATTCGCTTTTTTTAATGTTGTATTTTTTATCATTTGCTTCTATCAATAAAACCTTCTCGAATACTTTATTGGATGTTATGGTAATCCTTGAAATCTCCTCTTCGGTCCATCGTTTAAAAAAAACGGAGCTTCAGTTGTGCCGAGAAATGATGGCGATTTCATTTTGTGCAAGCTATAGTTTAGGTGGGGGTAGCAAATATGATTCATTTCAAATTGACGTATCTGTTTTCAGAACCAAATATTGAGGCGTTTCTTCAGTTGACGAAGTGGAGGGATGAGGAATTTCTGGCGGAGATTGCCAAGATCAATCAAATCACTGAACAGCGGTTGAATCAACGAATCACGATGCATGAGGGAGAAGTTTTGATTCCTTCGCTGATTCAACGAAAATGGCCGGAAATTCTTTTCGATGTCCAGAAGAACACGTTGTTTTTTTCGGAAGAAGAGCGGCGGTCCATGATTTATCTTCTGACTTTTTCAGCAGTGAAAGACTTATCCGTCTACCAGTTTCAAGAGCTGTTCTATGTCAGTAAAAATACGATTTTGAAGGATTTAAAGGGGATCAGAGAGGAACTTGCAGCTTTCAAGATTCAACTATTGTACTCTCGAAAATATGGCTTTTATCTAGAAGGAGAGGAATATCAGATTCGCGCTCTTGCTTTTCGAAAAGTCAGTGCGTTATCCAATACGAAAAATGGGAATTTGCTTTTATTTGAGGGAATCTATGAGCAGAATAAAACGATATATATTCAAATAAGAGATCGTTTGTCCGCAACATTGACTGCCTTCAATCTGGTGATCGTACCGAGCCGCTTCGAAGAAATGCTTTATTTTCTTAATTATTTATCCTTTCGGATGGCAGAAACGTCTGTTTCTTTAGCGGAGACAGAAACATCGCTGCTACAGTCGCTGCATGTCCATCAAGTTAGTCAGCAGTTTTTAGCAGAATTTCCTGCCATCAAAGATCGGAAAACAGAAGAACTTTATGTAACGATCCTGTTGAAAACGATTCTGCAAGGAGATATCGAAGATACTTCATTAGAGTTTTTATTGGAATGTGCCAGTAAGATCATTCATGAAATGGAACGGCTGGCAGCTATCGAGTTTGTGGACTATCGCACCCTTTTGATGAACACATTCTATCATCTTGTCCCGGCGTATTTTCGAATCCGCTACGGTTTTCCACTGGAGAATGTACTGATTGAAGAAATCAAGCTGCAATACAATGAGTTGTTTGAACTGACGAGACGAGCACTGGGTTCTTTAGAAGACCTAGTCGGTACGATCCCTGATGAAGAAATCGGTTATTTTACGATTTTGTTTGGTGGAGAAATCAGTAAACAAAAGGCCAAACGTGATTACTTCCAATTGAATGCATTAGTTGTCTGCCCAAGCGGCATCAGTTCATCCTTGATTTTGGAATCAGAATTAAAGGAACTGTTTCCCCAGATCCATTTTTTTCCGGCTCGTTCGATCGAAGAGTATGAAAATGTTCGTTTCAATGACGAGATTGATCTGATTTTTTCCAGTGCCCCGATCAAAACCAAACGACCATGTTATGTGATCAATCCGATTATGACGCCCATTGAGAAGGATGAACTGCTTAGAAACGTACAAGCGGCATTCTTTCCTTCAAAAACTGGTTTGCATTCCATTGACGATGTGTTAGAAGTGATTTTGCCCTATGTTGATTTAAAAGCAGGAATCAGTAAGCAAAAGCTGAGAAAAATTTTGCAAAGAAAAATCAATCGAGAATTGAATAGAAGGGAAGACCAACGTCCGATGTTATCAGATTTATTAACAGCAGAAACCATCCAATTTACCGAGGTGCCGCTGACTTGGCAAGAAGCCATTCGAGAAGCTGCTGCGCCATTAAAAAAGACTAATAAGATTGAGGAACAGTATATAACCGCCATGATCAATAAAGTGGTGGATCACGGTCCCTTTATCCATATTGGAAAAGGCATCGCTTTGCCCCATGCGCGTCCAGAAGATGGGGTCAATGCGATCGGGATGTCGTTATTAAAAGTCAAAGAACCAGTGCTTTTGAATGATGATCCGCAACACCCTATTCACGTGTTTATATGTTTGGCGGCGGTTGACAATGAGCTCCATCTAAAAGCGTTAGCGAGTTTAACAAAAATTTTGTCGAATAATGAAAAACTAACTGCGTTACTTTCCGCAACCAATGCGGATCAAATAATTGAAGTGATCAGAGAAGGAGAAGATGAAAAATGAAATTTGCAGCAGTGTGTGGGTCAGGATTAGGATCAAGTTTTATGGTGGAGATGAATATCAATTCTGTTTTAAATGAATTGGGTGTCTCAGGTGTGGAAGTGTCCCATTATGATTTAGGAAGTGCTGCACCCGATATGGCGGATGTTTTCTTTGTTGGTGGCGATTTAGCCGATAGTGCGCAGCATCTAGGTGAGATCGTGGTGTTAGACAGTATTATCGATCTCGATGAATTGAAGCAAAAGGTTCAAGCCGTTTGTCAGGAAAAAGGATTACTATAAAAAGGAGTAGACAGTCATGAACGAATTTTTAGATATTCTTGTTGATATCGCGAGTACCCCAGCGATCTTAGTTGCGCTGATCGCTGTTTTGGGGAATGTACTGCAGAAAAAAGACATTGCCACGATCGTCAAAGGGGGCATCAAAACCTTTGTTGGGTTTCTCGTGGTCACTGCCGGGGCTGGGGTGATCGAAAGCTCTCTGGCGCCATTTGGGGAGATGTTCCAAGCAGCCTTTAACATGCAAGGGGTCGTCCCAAATAACGAAGCGATCGTTGCGCTGGCTTTGACGACTTACGGCACCTATACCGCACTTATTATGTTAGCCGGCATGGCCTTCAATATTTTGATTGCCCGTATCACTCGCTTTAAATACATTTATTTGACTGGGCATGCCACGTTGTATATGGCTTGCATGATTGCGGTGATTTTGAGCGTTACTGGAATGGATACTTTTAATCTAGTTTTATTTGGCGGCTTAGCGTTAGGGATCTGTAACACGATTTTCCCAGCGATCGCACAACCGTTTACTCGAGAAATTACTAAAAATGATTCCGTCGCATTGGGGCATACGGGGAACTTCGGCTACGCATTGAGCGGGTTGATTGGGAAATACGTCGGCAATAAGGAAAAATCTACCGAAGACATCAATTTTCCGAAAGGCCTGTCTTTCTTGCGGGACTCTACTGTTAGTATCACGATTACGATGGCTGTTGTATACGTGATCGTAGCAATTTTTGCTGGGAGTGAATTTATTACAGAAAATCTTAGCAATGGCACGAACTCGATCATTTATTCGTTGCAGCAAGCCGGTTCGTTTGCCGCTGGTGTCTTTGTGATTTTAGCTGGTGTCCGTCTGATTTTGGCAGAAATCGTACCAGCCTTTAAAGGAATTTCCGAAAAGCTTGTTCCTAATGCGATTCCTGCATTGGATTGTCCGATTGTCTTTCCTTATGCGCCAAATGCTGTTCTGATTGGTTTTCTAACCAGCTTTGTCGGTGGAATCGTTAGTTTGATCATCATGGTCTTCACAGGAACAACCGTTATTATTCCAGGTGTCGTGCCCCATTTCTTCTGTGGCGCAACGGCAGGTGTTTACGGCAATGCAACGGGTGGTGTGCGAGGCGCCGTCATTGGTTCCTTTATTCATGGGATCATTATCAGCTTCATGCCGATCTTGTTGATGCCAGTCATGGGGGATCTTGGGTTCCAAGGATCAACTTTCTCTGATACCGACTATGGAGTTGCAGGGATCTTCCTAGGAAACTTAGCCAATATGGGCGGTCAAATCGCCATCTTCTCAGGGATAATTGCGGTAGTCGCGGTCTTGATCGGATTGACGATTTTCAAGAAAAACAGCCGGGCAAAATCTGTTTCTGAATAAATAGAGGATGGAGGGATAAATAGTGGCAATCAGTGAACAAGAATACCACGAACTCGAAAGATTAGCGGCAAAGATTCGTTTAGATACCCTTTGCAGCATCAAGAAAATGGGGCAAGGTCATCTGGGCGGTTCCTTTTCAATTGTTGAATTATTAGCCGTTTTGTACGGCAAACAGCTGCGGGTCAATCCACAAGATCCACAGTGGGCGGATCGTGACCGACTCGTTTTATCAAAAGGACATGCTGGCGCCGCACTGTACAGTGCATTAGCAAATACGGGCTATTTTGATCGGTCGTGGTTATGGACGATCAATGAGGGCGGCACGAGACTGCCTTCCCATCCGGATCGCTGGAAAACGCCGGGGGTTGATGCCACCACAGGTTCACTGGGGCAGGGGACTTCCATGGCTGCCGGGATCGCGACGGGTCTGCGCTTGGCAGGGAAGGACAATTTTGTTTATTTGATCGTCGGGGACGGCGAACTAAATGAAGGACAGTGCTGGGAAGCCTTCCAATACATTGCCCACTTCAAACTGAATCACTGTATCGTCATTATTGATGACAATAAAAAACAGCTAGATGGGCCAACCAAAGACATTCTTGATCCCTTTGACATCCAGCAGAAGATGACTGCATTTGGCTTTTATACAGAAAAAGTTCCAGGAGCAGACATGCAAGCCATTGATGAGGCAATCGAGCGCTGCAAAGCGATCGAAGACCAAGCGGTTTGCATTGTCTTGGACAGCGTGAAAGGACAAGGCGTTCCTTTCTTTGAAGAATTAGATGCCAATCACTCCGTGAAGTTTACCACGGATGAAATCAATCAAGCGGCAGAAGCGGCAATCAAAGAGTTGACGATAAAAATCGAAGGAGGACGCTAAGGCATGTTTACATTAAGCAAAACCACTGCTGCTGGTAAAGAGCTGCGAACATGTGTCGTTGACACATTGGTGGAACTCATGGATGAAAATAACCAGCTAGTTGCGTTGGATGCCGACCTTGGCTCTGCCAGCGGCTGGACAGCGATTGCCAACAAACATCCCCAACGCTTTATCAACATGGGGATCGCGGAAGCCAATATGGTTGGCGTTGCGGCTGGCTTGAGTTTAACTGGCTATACACCTTTTATCCACACTTTTGGGCCATTTGCAACGCGCCGGGTATTCGATCAGCTGTTTATTTCTGGCGGCTATGGCGGCAATACGATCAATATTTACGGTTCTGATCCAGGGTATGCAGTCGGGCACAACGGCGGCACCCATACGACATGGGAAGATGTGGCTTTGATGCGAATGATTCCCCAATCGATCGTCTGCGATGCAGCGGATGAAGTCCAAATGGCGTGGATCATAAAAACCTTTAGCCAATTATCCGGCATTCATTACGTACGAGGTAATCGGAAAGCGGTTCCGACGATTTATGAAAAAGGCTCGACCTTTGAACTAGGGAAAGGCAATGTTTTAAGACCAGGCGATGAACTGTTGTTGATTGCCAGTGGCCAACTGGTTTCTGAAACACTGCAAGTGGCAGAAGAATTAGCAGAAATAGGAATCAGCTGCGAAGTGATCGACATGTTCACCATCAAACCGATCGATAAAGAATTGATCATCCGCGAAGTTCAGGGAAAACGGCAAGTCATCACCATCGAAAATCATTCTATCACCGGTGGACTAGGGAGTGCCGTCGCCGAAGTGCTTGCTGAAACTGGCAGTGCTGTCCCCTTAAAACGTATTGGTGTCAACGAACGATTTGGCCAAGTCGGCACACCCGATTTCCTGCAAAAAGAATATGGCTTAGATGCTGCTTCAATCAAGCAGCAAATCGTTGAGGGGAAGGTCAGGGGATAGAAAAAGGAAGCATCAACGAATCAATGGTTGGTGCTTCCTTCTCATTTATTTCAGGACTTGCAAAAAACGTCAAACAACGCGTCAGTTCTGCTGTTTGACGTTTTTTTATGAACTACGACAAAAACCAGCGCCGTAACTTTTCTGCTTCGGTTATTGGGAAGTAGAAAAGCTTACTTTCGGTGAAGGTATCTTCGGTTTTGATGGTCAACTGTGACTTGCCCAGACCTTTTTTGTGCTGCCAATACGTCGTGGTGACGGTGAAATCTTGGATTTTATTTTTCTTCAGATAAGCGGTCACCTTTGTTAAGCCGCGAATCGTTTGACACAACAATACATGGTTATCTAAAAATTGATACCCTTGTATTTTGCCCCGCCAGATGCTTGATAACACGAAGGAGCCAAAGAACACGAAGAAAATCAGCGCTAACCACCAGAAAAAGAAGGCGGAGATTCCTACAACAAGCAGCCCGATAAGCAGTGGCCAACGGCAAAAGTACCAAAAGTTGGGTCGCGGATTTTTCACTAGAGCGGTTTGTTGAAACGACCATTCAGGTAAAAAGCGGGCCAATGTTTCGGTCAGCTGCGCCTCTTTCAAAATGGGGAACAGATAGACCGTATCATCGCTTTCTGAAGAACTGCCAGCAGCCAGCAGTAACTTGACGGAGCTTAGATGAAAGATTCGGCGATAAAGATTTTGTTCGACACTTAGCCCTTGGATCCTAGCGAGGGGTATCGTTTGGTGTCGTTTAGAAAACAAGCCCTGCGTGATCAGCAGCTGTTGTTGGTTCGTTTCCACCGTAAAGCCATAATAACGGAAAAGATTCCTGGCGATCGCAAGGAAGAAAAACAAAATCAGCAGCCCGAGTAAAATTGCAGCACCTAATAAAAGGCCAAGTTGCTGCAATTCCGATGCATAGGCAAAGAGATTGGGAATGTTGTCGATCACGTTGTAGCCGATGACTAGAACCAAGGTGAAAACAGAAAAATCAGTGAGAGAAAACAAGAAAATCTCCTTGAATTTCAAAGTGAATGTTTCTAACGGCGGATTTGCTGTTTCCTCACCCGAAAAAACAGTAGCGTAATTATTGGTTGGTTCTTCTCCACTAGCTGCTTGGGCAGTCGGCTCTTGTGGTGTCGCAGCTGCTTTTTTTGACGCTTCGATGGAGGCAATGAGAACCAGCGGCAATGCTGGGAAAAGAATTTCAGCTTCGCCACTCGAACTTGCGGCGCTTTCCAATTTCACTTCAGCTAGTTTAAACGGACGTAAATAAAAGTAATGATTCTCTTGAATCGTTTGGATGCGTTCAAACGGCAAAATCGTTTGTTTTTGGATAAAGAGTCCTTTGTTGACTAGCACACTCGTTTGATCGATTTGAAAGGTAAAGCGGGTGTATGACAGTACCGCAAAAATCAAACAGACCAGTAAAAATAGCAGAATGCCGCCCAGAATCATTGGCAAAGAAGGGGCGTCGTTGAATAATTTGAATACAAGCAGAAACGCTAGTACCAGAAAATTTTTGCAATTTTTGAACCAATAAAGACCGATACACAGCAACGGCAGTCGTTGTTTTTCATAGATCATCTTTGACCACCTCGACTAAAGTCATAATGGTTTCTCGCAAGCGTTCGGCTTGCGCCACTGGTAGGCCTTCAATGGTGTGGTTGGTGGCAGCCGTATGGATCTGTAAGGAGACTAAGGAGTATTTTCGCAAAAAGATCCCTTGGTCTGTTTCGATATGCTGGATTCGGCGGATCGGAATATACGTGGTGCTGCGGAATAGATAGCCGTGTTGAATGGCGATATCATTTTCTTGGATCTCGTAGCGATGGAATTTGTAACGGTAGTTCATTAGCACAAAAGAAAGCAGATGGCTGATCAAAGTCAGCGCCAATAAGCTTGACCAAAGGGTGATCACCCAGAAATGCAGCCAGTTTTGCGTGGCTAGAAACCAAAAAGAAGCAGCGAAAATCAGGCTGAAAATAATCAGTGACGTAATCCTTCGCAACCGCCAAACACGAATGATGGTTTGAGGCATTTGTTCATTTAATAAGGGATAATTCAAGGGAAACATCCTCTCTACATAGAAATAAATAGGGTTACCCACAAATATAGTGGAGATAGAAGAAAAAAACAAGGTCAGGAATTAAAAATAGTTAATTGTGATTTAAATATTGTTGCGAATAGGTAAAAAAAAGAAAAAGCCACGTTTAGCTAACCAATGAGAATGAGTTTGTTCGTCATGAAAAAAGCGAATCTGCTATTGACTCTCCCTCAAGAGGAGCCAGTATGCTTTAGTAGAATAGGGCGATTTCTGTAGAAAATGATTGAGGTTGCTGGGCTGTCAAAAGAAATCAATGGACGCAAAACAATTGATCAACTGACCTTTTTGGTATTGGAATACCGCTGGTCGTACTATTTTTGACCAATAGGATTGGTGGAGATAAAGTGAGGGGGGCTGTTTCTTATACATCACAAGATAGTGATTTGACCTTCAGGCAGATAGAAGAAGTACCACAAGCAGTTTGTACGGTCCATAGAGGAGCCTATGCAGAATTTCCGAAAGCCTATGCTGCAGTTATCCAGTTTGTTGAAAACAACGGCTATCGAATCACAGGGCCTTTTCGTGAAAGCTATATTGATGGCATTTGGAATAAAGAAAGTGAAGAGGAAGGGCTGACTGAGATCCAGCTTCCTGTTGAAAAAATCAGTAGGCGACAGTAAGCAGAGACGTAGTTTGATGCAGTTTTTTTGTTAGGCAAGGTTTGAATTGCAGTAAGAACTTCTTTTATCGAAGGAAAGCAGGCGATTCCCATTGACAAATCGACTAGCGCCTTCTAAACTAAAGGCAGAAAAACAAGAGAAAAAGGTGATGGCTCCGGTCTATCTGCTGTTATTCCTTCGTTAACAGGGGTAGGGCTGGAAAAGAGTAAATAAAATCAATTTCATAGGCAAAAAATTGACTGCATGCAGTTTTATTTGAAGTGCCTATCATTGATTTTATTTTACTCTTCGCTTTTTGATCTTCATCGTTTGAAGGTTAACCGCAGAGTGAAATCTGCGGTCTTTTTTGTTTTTCAATTATTTTGAAAGGGGAAAATAAGATGTACCAAGAATTGAGAAAGGCAATCGAGCGGCCACCGCTCTATAAAAAAATGGCAGAGGCGTTTTGGGACGATGCATATATTTCCAAGCAAATGTTAAAGGCTCATTTGGATCCTGATTTTGAGGGAGCTAGTAGAAAGGTTGACTTTATCAACGAATCCGTTCGATGGATCAGTCGCCTTGTTCCGCCAGAAAAACAGACGCAACTTCTTGATATCGGCTGCGGACCAGGGATCTACGCGGAAAAATTTGCAGCGCTGGGCTATGAAGTGACAGGCGTTGATTACTCCAGAAGATCCCTTGCCTATGCGAGAGATTCTGCGAATAAGCGGGAACTAAATATTACCTATCTATTTGATAACTATTTGGAGATGGCATTGCCTCAGCAATTTGATTTTATTACCTTGATTTATTGCGACTATGGTGCCTTAAATCCAGAGGAACGCAAACTACTGCTAAAAAATGTGCTGGCGCATCTAAAACCGGGTGGCAGATTTTTGTTCGATGTATTTACGATTACACAGTTTTTAACGCTTAATGAAGAGCAGACCTGGGAAAGTCACGAATCAGAAGGGTTTTGGCGGGGGGAGCCCCATCTTGTGCTAAATCAACGATGGAAATATCCTGATCACGTATTGCTAGAGCAAACAACGATTTTAGCAGAAGATGAGGTCACAAATTATTATTTATGGACGACCTATTTTGCAAAAGATGCATTGATAAAAGAAGCTAGGGCTGCCGGTTTTGATATTTGTGAGATATTCGGTGATGTCAAAGGTAGTCCTTATAGTGAAGAAGGCTCGACAATAGCGATGCTACTGAAAAAACCATTCCCTATCTGAAAGAGTAGTTTTCTGTAAATAGAAACAAAAAGAAACGACGATTTTTCGTCGTTTCTTTTTGTTTGGCTCGGAACTGATCGATCAATTTTTTCGTACTAATGATCGGGACTATTCAACACCACTCATTCAGCGAAACGTCGAACCATCGTAATATCTGTTTCCAAATAGCCCATTTTTTTGTATAGCTGATACGCAGATTGATTATGGGCAAAAACGTGCAAGCCGATCTCAGTGATGCCTTGCTGGATCGCCCACTTTTCCAAAGCTTGTAACGCTTTGGTTCCATAGCCTTTTCCTCGCTGGTCTTCCTCGATGATAAAGTCATAGATGAAGGCTTTCTGGGCAGCTGTGTTGATCCAAATCACCCCGATCGGTTCACTAAAATCAGCTGCAAATAAAGAAAACAAGTGATTGTTTTCAGTGGCAGTCCCTTGAGGAAGTAAAGAAGCAAAGCTTTCTTTGGCGAGGGAGAGGGCCTCGTCTTTGGCCCATGTGCCTGCTTGGATTTTGTCATTGGCGTATTCGAAAACAGCATTGGCTAAGTAGGCAGCGTAGTCGCTGTCTTTCATTGGTATTAAGTTCATCTATTTCTCCTTTCGTCCTTTTGGATTCTCCCTATCTTGCAGAATGATTGCAGTAAGGGGAAATGGGGACGCTTGATTGGTAACTATTTGTTCCCCCTTCAGTTGAAGGTCTCTGACAGCGGGTCTCGTCGTTGAAACAAAAACAGGTCATCCGGTGCAAACTGGTGGCGTGCATCGCAAGTATAGCCTCGCAACCAGTCACAACCATCGATGCGGCGAACGTAGAATCCTTTGGGGAAATCATCGGTTTTCTCCAAAGGCATAGAAGCGATCGTGATTGCGGCAGCTGGCGCTTTTCCTTGGGATTTCAGTCCGGTGCTATTTGCCAGTTGATGATAACTGAGGCGAAAGTGTAAGGCCATTTCCAATGTACAATCGGTCAGTCCATAAGAAGGTGCAGCTGCAAAAATCTCCGTCAACGAGCCACCTTGTGTGAGTCCCAGTTCTTTAAGGGAAACAATCACACAAGTAGTACGCTGTTTATCGGCACTGAGGGAGAGGTGGGGATGGCGCAAGAGCTGGTTGGCATACGCGTTTAAGTGAATCTGCTGTTCTTCCAACTGCTGGCAAAGGCGGGCTAGCGAAACCCCGCCATAGTCTACGATCACTTCTTTCAAATCAAACACTCCTTTCAATAGGGATCCATTTCTTGAAAAATCAGTTCGCACCCTCGTTCTCAGTCAAATTGGCATAAATCGCAGCAACTTCTTCTTGGTAACGATTCTTTAGTCGAGGGGGACTTAAAATGCGTAGGCTTTTTCCAAAAGAGAACAAATAGGGCACCAACCAGCTTTCCTCGGGTAAATCAACGGTAACCACAGCAGTGCCTTCCTCCGTCAAAGTAATATCCTGATGATCGAACTCATCATATACCCGATAAAGAACGTCGGCTTGAAAGAATAGACGAGCGGGATAGGTGTCAACAGTCAATTCAATGGCAGAATTAGGCGCAGTGATCGGAAAAAAATGCTGTTCAGTGACGTGGACCTGACTCATACGGCTGATTTTAAATGTCCGAAAGGCATTCTTTTGCTGGTCGAAGGCTTGCAGATACCATGCTTGCGAACGAAAAAGCAGTTTGTAAGGCTGACAGACGCGTTTTTGCGGTCCCTGTTTACTGATATAGTCAAAGGTGATCACGTGGTTCGTTAAAATACTCTTTTTTAATAAATCAAACGTGTCGTTGCCGTTTTCTCGCCGATGCCAAGTGGAAAAATCAACTTCTAGCCAGTCTGCATCGTTTTGCTGGAATAAGGATTGCAGTTTTGCCAATGATTCTCCGCTGATCTGTGGCGTCAGCTGGCGAATCCCTTTCAACGCCAAAAGCAGGTTTTTCCGTTCTTCCTCTGATAATAACACTTTATCCAACACAAAACTGCTTAACAAATAGACGCCGCCATTTCGTCCCGTCTCGGTATAGATGGGCACACCAATACTGCTTAGGGTATTGATATCTCTGGTGATGGTGCGAGTCGAGACTTCAAATTGTTTGGCTAATTCAGAAGTGGTTGCTTTTTCATGATTCAACAGGTGGTAGATAAGGCTGAACAGGCGTGTCGTGCTCACTTGGTTTACTCCTTTTATAAAAAGATGATAAAACACTGACAGAAGGTGTCTAGGTTTCTATCGTATCATAAAGACAAAGAAGGAGGAACACTAATGAAATTTTCGATAATAGAAACGGAAAGAACCAATAATTTTACTGATCCAGCGATTCAAGCAAAAATCACTGGCTTATGGGAGAAAAATAACGAGGCGGTCAAGAAAGCCGCAGAAAAAGGAACGGTCATCGCTTGCGTTTACCACGAGTATGAGTCAAACTATCAAGGAGACTATGCCGTTTCGCTTTGTTTCGAAGAAACGGAGCAAGCAGACTTTGATACAGAAAAATATACTTGGAAAAAGTATCCGGTCGATCGGCGCGATGCGCAGGGCATTCTGACTACTTGGCGTCAAGTCTGGTCAGAGGAAGAAAACCAGCAGTTGCAGCGCAGGTATTCCTTTGATTTCGAACAGTATGCGCCAGACGGCGAAGTAACGATTTTTATCGCCATTGAAGAAAGCGACAAAGAGTAACCATTTTCCTGAATAGGAGGACAGTCAATGAGACAGTACGAAAGCAAAGCAGACTTGATCCAAGAGATCACAGAACGTTACCAAAAATTTCGCCAAGAATTTGTTGAAATTCCCGAAGCGTTACGAAATCAGCGAACAGCTGGGGGCGATAAGACGCCTTCAGAAAACTTGTCTTACCAAATCGGCTGGGTCAGTTTGTTATTGTCATGGGAAGCACAGGAACAACAAGGGATGAGCGTTCACACACCTGCTGAAGGGTATAAATGGAACAACCTTGGCGGATTGTATCAATCCTTTTACCAGACATACGGCAGTTTGACCTTAGCGCAGCAGCAAGAGCTCTTAGACCAAAAAGTGACGGCCCTTTGCCAGTGGATCGAAGGCTTATCCGATCAGGAATTGTTTGAAGCAGGGCAGCGGGATTGGGCAACCACCAAAGCACAGTGGCCAGTCTATAAATGGATCCATATCAATACAGTAGCACCCTTTACCAATTTCCGAACGAAAATCCGAAAATGGAAAAAGGAAGCACTGCATTGATCAATAGAGAAAGGAATGAATCGAACAGGAAAATCACACCCTTTTCATAGTGTGATTTTTTGCTGTACATAAAAAAACGGTTCATTGAGAAACAATGGCAAAGAAGCGCCAGCGACTTGCTATCAATTGTGAGAGACTGAAAATCGTGCTATGATGGCGTTAATCAGAGCAAGGAGGAAAAAGCTGATGTGTGGTGGCATTATTTCCCAAAAAATTGCCTAAGCCCATGTAGATCAAGACCAGCAAAAAACGATTTACATGGGAGGAACAAATGATGAAAGAAAACAAATATGATGACCAAACGTTTTTTACTAAATACAGTGAAATGACTCGTTCACAAAAAGGCCTGCAAGGAGCTGGAGAATGGCAGACGCTAGAAAAAATGTTGCCTGATTTCGAAAAAAAGCAGGTACTTGATTTAGGTTGTGGGTATGGATGGCATTGCCAATATGCTGTAGACCATGGAGCGGCAGCAGTACTAGGAACTGACATTTCTCAACGGATGCTTGAGGAGGCTAAGAAAAGGAACCCTGATCCGAAAATAACGTATCAATGTGTCGCAATGGAAGAAGTGACACTTCCTCCAGCCACAATAGACGTTGTTTTAAGTTCATTGGCGTTTCACTATGTGGCAACGTTCGAAACATTGATCAAAAGCATATCGGTCTGGCTGAAACCTGGTGGTGTACTCGTATTTTCGGTGGAGCATCCTGTTTATACTGCGGAAGGATCGCAAGATTGGCAGTATGATAGGCAGGGGGGAATCCAGCATTTCCCAGTCGATCATTACTATTATGAAGGCAAGCGGCAAGCGCAATTTTTAGGTGAAACGGTGACGAAATACCATCGTACCCTGACAACCTATTTAATGACCTTATTGCAAAACGGCTTTATTTTAGAAAAAGTGATTGAGCCGCAGCCGCCAGAAGAATTACTGGAAGTACCGGGAATGAAAGACGAAATGCGCCGACCAATGATGCTGCTAATAGCTGCTAGAAAAAGCTGACTTAAAGAATTGTTAAACAGTTGATCTGTGAAGATCAGCTGTTTTTTTGTTTTGTGTCATCGTAAGAAACAACCGATGAAGCCTGTGATCGCTTGATGTGTAGTGGGTTGAGTTAACAAAATAAACTGTTATTTTAATTCCTAAAGTGACGCGAAGGTGACAAAAATGAAACGCCATTACTTAAAAGGGTATGCTATATTTTAGACAGTACTTGTTTTTTTACGGAAAAAAGCCGATAGATGATGGCGTAACTTACGCAATCGCCGCCAATTGGTTTTATAGAAAAAACGCAAAACCATTCCCAAGTCCGATGCACGTTTGCTGAATATTCAGCAAACGAAAAGTAAATGACTATGATTAGAAAGGGTGAGGATCATCGAAAACAACCAAACCATTGGCTTAACGTCAGGGGAAGTCAAGGCGCGGGTGCAGCGCGGTCAAGTCAATAAGACAAAAAAGGATACGACGAATACGTACCCGAAAATCCTGTTTACCAATATCTTTACCTTTTTCAATTTAATCAACTGTGTCCTATTCTTTCTCGTCTGTTTGACGGGTTCTTATCAAAACGGTTTGTTCGTCTTTGTTGTCTTCAGCAATGTGATCATCAATCTCTTTCAAGAAGTTCGTTCCAAACGAACGCTAGATAAGCTGGCACTGCTAAAAGTTGCCAAAGCCGATGTTTATCGGGATGGTAAGCTGGAGAATTTGCCGATCCACAAACTCGTAATGGATGATGTGTTACGACTGAAAAGCGGGGATCAAGTGCCGACGGATGCCAAAGTCATTCAAGGATCTTTAGAAGTCAATGAATCCTTGCTGACTGGTGAAATGGATACGATCCACAAACAGCCGGCAGACGAGTTGTTTTCTGGCAGTTTTATCACTGCTGGTGAAGCGTTGTGCCAAGTGATCCACGTAGGCGCTGATAACTATATCGCAAAAATCAACAAAGAAGCCAAGACCATCAAACGACAAAAATACTTGATCCAAGGCAGTTTGAATAAAATCATTCGTTGGATCAGCTTGATTTTGGTACCGTTATGTACCCTCTTGTTTGTCAAACAGTTCTATTTCTCTCATGCGGCTTTCAACACCGCCATCTTACGGACGGTGGCGGCAGCTGTAGGGATGTTCCCCGAAGGTTTGTTTTTATTGACCAGTGTCACATTGACCATCAGTGCCGTCTACCTGGCGCGCAAAAAAGTGATGGTGCAGGAATTGAACTGCATTGATGCTTTGGCACGGGTCGATGTTCTTTGCTTAGACAAAACCGGCACGATCACCGAAGGCAAGATGACGGTGGAAAAGACGATTTCCTTTCAATCGGAAACACCGTTGGCAGAAATCACCGGCAACTTAATGGCGCAGCTACCCGATCAGAACCCAACGGCAATGGCGCTACGAACCTTTTTTTCAGAAAAAACGACGTACCAGATGCAGCAAGTCGTCCCCTTTTCATCTGACCGCAAATTCAGTTGCGTCACGTTTGAAGGGCAAGGCACTTATTTCATCGGAGCTGCGTCGATTTTACTGGGAACCAACCATGAAACTGTCTTAAAACAGGAAAGACAGCTGGCAGAAGAAGGCTACCGAGTGATCGTTTTGGCGCACAGTGCGCAAGGCTATGAGGAGGCAGGACTGCCGACGGATATTGAACCGTTAGGATTTTATTTACTGTCAGACACGATTCGTGAAGATGCCAAAGAGACCTTAGAGTATTTTCGTTCACAAGCAATCCAATGCAAGATCATCTCTGGCGATGATCCAGTGACAGTCAGTCAAATCGCGAAAAAAGTCAATCTACCAGGGGCTGCTGATTTTATCGATGTATCAAAATTAACTGCAGCCGAATTAAAAGAAGCTGTCAGCATCTATCAGATTTTTGGTCGAGTGACGCCGCAACAAAAGAAAGAAATGGTACTCTTCTTGAAAGAACAAGGGCATACTGTCGCGATGACTGGCGATGGCGTCAACGATGTTTTGGCGCTGAAAGAAGCCGACTGCTCCATCGCGATGGCTTCCGGTGTCGATGCTGCGCGTCAAGTATCAAATTTGGTGCTTTTGGAAAATCAATTCGATGCTTTGCCATCGGTCATGGATGAAGGCCGCCGAGTAATCAATAACATTACTCGCTCAGGTTCATTGGTGCTAGTGCAAGTCTTATTCTCCATCATGATCACTATGGGGACGTTGTTATCAGGAACGACATATCCTTTTGAGCCGATCCAATTAACAATCATCAATGCCTGCTTTGTCGGCATTCCGACCTTCTTTTTAAACTTTGAACCAGACTTCAATCGGATCAAAGGGGACTTTATGACAACGATTTTCAAAAATGCTTTTCCAACAGCATTGACGATTACGGTAGGAACTCTGCTGATCATCAACTTTGGCTATTGGTTCAACAGTAGCAGCAAAGCTCTATCGATCATGAGCATTATTTTTACCGCTTGGAACTATCGCTTGATCCAGAAAAAAGTCTATCCAGCTATCAACAGCTATCGAACGATGATTTTTTTCAGCACCCAGATCTTGTACTTTGCTGCCTTGATCGTCGGTCGTGACCTCTTTAACCTAGGCAATACCAGCTATCTCAACCTCATTCTCTTGATTGCCTTGTTGAATTTCTCCGCCTATATGCAACGCTTTGCGGATAAGGGCATCGAGTTACTGATGCGAAGGTATACGAAGAAACGTAAAAGCTTATCAAAAGAAATGATTCAGTAAACAGTAGAAAAACTGATTGCTTAAGTAGCGCTTGTAGCTTGCTAAGCCATCAGTTTTTGTTTATAAATAAATTTCTTTTATTTTCAAGGAGTCTAAGTCTTGCTATGAAACTCGTTTCATACCGTACAATCAACCAAGGGACCTTTTCAGAAAATTTGTCGAAAGTGAATCAGTAAATTTTCTATGGTAGACTTAGGTCAATCGTAAAACAAACAGATAGGAATGAAGGAAATGGCAACGATACGCGATATAGCAAAAATCACTGGTTTTTCGATCACGACAGTCTCTCGTGTGATCAATGGCCATCCTTATGTCGATGAGCAAAAGCGAGCAGCGATTTTGGCGGTGATGGAAGAACTGGATTACAAACCGAATAAGATCGCCCAAAAGCTCAGCTCGGGGAAAACCTATAATATTGGGGTCATCGTGCCGTTTGTCAATCACGCCTTTTTTGATGGGATTCTAAATGGCATTATGGAAGAAGCCTTTGCTAAAAAATACAAAGTGACGTTATTGCCGACCAATTTTGATCGGAAATTGGAACTAGAATATCTAGAAGAATTCGCTGCAAAAGGGTTTGACGGATTGATCGTCATTACCCGCGCAAATCATATCGAGACGTTTTATCCCTACATGGAAAAAGGACCGATCGTTTTTTGTGAAAATTCGACCGGTACTGCTGTTCCTTTCGTTGCGATCGACTTGGTCGGCTCTGTGACAGCTAGTATCAATTATTTAAAAGAACAAGGCGTAAAACGTTTGGGACTGACGCTCGGGCGCAGCAAACGGCTTAGCTGCAATTCAGTCAATACCATCGCAAAAGCCAAGGAGCTGTTTCCTGCTTTTTCGGAAGCCGATATTTATTGGGATTGTATCAAAGCACAAGACGGGATTTCCGCAGCAGCCTTTTTTAAAGAACGAGGAATCGATGGGGTGATCACAAATGGAGACGAAATCGCAGCAATGATTTTGAATCAATACTCCCACGGGACAGCACCCATCGTGATTGGACAAGAAAACCTGCTTATCAGTCAAATGCTGCATTTTTCTTCCGTTGAGTTTCATCTGAATCAGTGCGGCAAAGAAGCCTTTCGCTTGTTTCAAGAAAGAAAACAAGAACAGATCATTCTGCCTTATGAACTTATTATTCGTGAATAATCATTGTCAAAAAAAGAACACACCTTATTACGAGAGGTGTGTTTTTGCCTGATTTTTAAAGGGAATTTGAGGAGATAAAATAAAAAAATAAAGAAAAAATCAATTTTGAATGCTTGCTTTTCACAGAGTAAAGGGCTACCATTGGTCTGTGGCTTTTTCGCCACAAAAAATAGGAAACGTATCAGACAAGAGTACTTGGGGAAGATTCTCTTGGGGGAAGCCTGATACGTTTCCTTTTGTTCATTCTAACACTATTTATATATAAAGTAGAGAGATATTGAGTAGATAAATAAAAATACTGCTGTAATTGATGAATAGGAAAAGAGCAAGCTCACAAAGGACTACTTTCAAATCGTTTTCCTACAACATGTTGGATGGCAAATAGCTCCTCATGTTTTGGTTAATAAAAGAGGATCAACTAACTAATTGTGTGGCACCAACTAGAAAATTACATAGCTTAGCAACACCTGTTTCAGCTGTTTCTTTGATTAGAACAGTTGCAGTATTTTCGTAAACATGAATCACACTAACTTCTTGTAAACCGGTAAAGCCAATAACATTTGCCTGATAGTTTTGACCAGGGAACACTTGGTATTTTTCCATGTTTTTATCTCCTTCATTATTCTTATTTCAAAAGAATAATAATTAAAATTTAAGAAAAAGTAAAGTGAAACGATTTTTCATTCAAAAACACAGCCCTTTGGCGTTTGTCTCGAGTAGTTTCGATCTTTTTCTGCAATTTTTCATTATTTTTTTCAATAAATATGCGGTGGCTTATTGAACTTTATTCAAGAATATGTGCTGCTTTTTTTAAGCAGCAACCACAGATTTCATCTAAACGAATGGGAGAAAACAGCAGCTGAATTGTTTGTTTTGTACCGGATTGGGGCTTATAATAAAAATAGGAAGAAGGATCGACGTCACCGCTTCCTAAATCAATTGAAAAGGGCGTGGAAGTTATGGAAAACGTATACCGAAATAACTTTGTCAAAAGAACTATTCAACTGATGTTTGCACCAAAAAAAATCAGAAAGCGTCCACCAGAACAATGGATCAAAATGCCTACCGACCGAGGTATTCGGAGAAAGGACGCGTGATCCAGCATTTCGCAGCTATGCGTGAAATAGTATTTGAAGAGAAAAGAACGTTAGGAAGTCCCGAACGCGGGACTTCCTTTTTTGTGTCAGTGACATTGGGAATTTAACGAGAAAGTAGTTGCCAGCAGGTTCTCTTGTGAAGGGCTCCTTTCAGAAAAGGATATAAAAGGAAGCTTGCACTTTTCCTAGCGCTCAATAGACGAACGGAAGAAATCAATAGATAGCAGTGTTAGTGGATAAAGGATCGAAAGGATTCTTTCCAGCTGTTTTCAATTTTAAATTGAGTTTTCCAAAAAGTAGGATATTCAAAGTGGCGTTAGTCTACCTACGTGATCAGAATGGATGATTGATAAAAGAAGGGGAATATAAAAGCCACTTTTTTCGCATATAGATTCTGTTAAAATAAACTTAGAGGTTCAAACCTGTAAAATAATCTTATAATTTTTAAAGAAGGTGAAAGCATGGACTACCCAGAAATCGCAGGTCATTTCCAGACAACATCCTTTGATCCCCAACCGTTTGTGCAAACGGCGATCGATGATCGAAAGGTAAGAGAGAGGCTAGTGGAGAATATCGTTGATGGTCAAAATCATATCAATGAGTATTTTAATAGTTATTTGATCATTAAAGAAGTAGCCGTTAAAAAACCTGAGCTGATTTATGATGAATGGGAACGGATCTGGGCATTGCATACCCATAAAAACTCCTATCATCGGTGGATCGCTCATGATTTGATCACTCAACTTTTGGTGATTGATCATGAAGACGAGTTTGAAGGGATCAAGCAAGAGTATGTACTGCTGCCTAAAGGAGAAAAAATTAGTAATTTCTTGAAGATGACTGAAAACATCCAGGAAGCCAGTCGATACAAAGACCTTCAGCAAGAGATTCAGCGTTTACTTGCGGATCAAGAATGGCTGTCCCACTTCAATGAAAAACAAGTGAAGCGTATTGAAAAAGTCCTTCAAACCCTTTTGGCTGAATGAATCAAGAAAAGCAATAAAACTTGTTTCAGAAGGAATTTTTCTACTATTTTTCTTGATTACTAGGAATAGTAGTGAGCAATGGGGAACACATTGCAATGATAGCTAACAATTATTTGCATGTATCGAATGCAAAATCTCCCTTAAGTCCTTGTAAGAAGCTAAGTGAAACTTTATACTAGAATGTAATACTTATTCAAAAAAAGGACAAATAAAATGAGGACATGAGCTTTTATGAAGAAATATTGCAAGGATAATGTGCTGGAAGCGGCGATGACGCGCCTGGAATATATTTTTGATACCTTTCCCCATGTTTATTTCTCTTTCAGTGGTGGAAAAGATAGCGGTGCCATGATTCAGTTGGCTGACCAAGTCGCCCGACAAAAAAAGAAAACTTTTGATCTGCTGATTTTAGATATCGAGGCAAATTATGATGCTACGAGAACGTTCATGGAAAAAATCAAAGCGTTACCAACTATCAATCAAACCTTTCACTTCTGTTTGCCCTTTTACGAGGACAACAACACTAGCGTATTTCAGCCACAATGGCTGATGTGGGATGAACAAGAACGTGAGAAGTGGGTACAGATGATGCCAAAAGATGCAATTTCACTTGCTGATTTAGATGAATCATTGATGGAAATCTATCAGAGTGCAAATATGAATCCAGATAAGTTCTTACGAAACTTTGCTCACTGGTACGCAAACTATCATCAGTGTGAACCCGTTGCTTGTGGCGTTGGCATCCGAACACAGGAAAGTCTATACCGATATCGGTCGATAACTTCGCCAAAGTATAACTTTCGGAAGCAATGCTGGATCAAACGGCAAGTAGCAGATTCCATGGTCGTCAATTTTTACCCCATCTATGATTGGAAGACAGAAGATGTCTGGGGCGCCTATGCCCATTTTGACTGGCCGATCAATGGCTTTTATGAAAAATTATATGATCATGGCGTTCCGATTCATCAAATGCGAATCTGTCAGCCTTATGGTATGCAACAACGAAAAGGCTTATACCAATATGCTCTGGTGGAACCGGAAACGTGGGAACGGGTCGTCAACCGCGTGTCAGGAGCCAATTTTGGTCGATTGTATGCCCAGACGGGATTATTGGCGCATTACAATACGAGAAAGCCAAGTCATATGACTTGGCAAGAGTATGCGGTCTTTTTACTGGAATCAATTGGACTTTATTCAAAGAAATTACAGGACCATTATTACCGCAAAATCACAATCTTGATTGATCATTATCGAGAAAAGCACGGGATCGAAGTGGAAGACATCCCCGATGTGACCAAACGTAAGGAGTGGCTGAAAAACGAAGTACTCTGGCATGACTGGAAAGGGATCGCTCGTGCGTTAGAAAAAAATGATTTTTCTTTGAGCACGCGACAATACAGTCTGACGAAAAAAGATGAGACGGAATTGTATGAGTTGGCGGTCGATTTTGGGGCGGCGTTGGGAATCGAGCATTTACCCAAGTATCAGTTAAAAAAATTGAATGCCAAATATGAGTATTTAACGAAAAAAATCACCTAACGATGGACGAATGTGTCCCTAGAGAGGAAGGGTTTTGTGAACGAACGATTGGTTTTATTTTTTCCACCGTATAAGAAAAGCCAATTCTATCAATTGATGGGGGCATTTTTTGCGGAACGGGTGTATCAGCAGCAATTTCCGTACTTAGTCAATGATGAGAACTGCTACTGGTATGTGATTCTTGATGACGAAAAACGGGTGACCGCTTTTTCTTATTATGAAAAAGGCGTCAATAAAGTGGAGCTAGGGGAATTTTATGAAAAAGATCCAACTGCTCAATTTAAAAAGTTTCTTTTACGGAAAATGTTGGTGGATATCAGCCGCAACTACCCAGAAGCAGAGATTCTCGCTTCTAGTAACCAGCCTAGTGAAATTGCACTTTTGGAGTCAAAAGGGTTTGCGGTCTATCGACAAACAAAAAATTATTCATTTCTAAAAAGGAGTGTAGTACCTCATGAGCGATATCGATTTTCCAGTGTTAGCGGCGAAGCTGATCCCAGTCAGCAAGATTCACGCGAATACGTATAATCCCAACACCGTGGCTGCTCCAGAGATGGATTTACTGGAACTGTCGATTCGGGAAGATGGCTTTACGCAGCCACTGGTTTGTTACCACGATAAGGAGCAGGACAAGTATATTTTGATCGATGGGTTTCATCGGTATGTCGTAGCAAAAGATCGCTTAGAATTGCCAAGCGTTCCGGTCACAGTGATCGATAAGCCTTTTGAGAATCGCATCGCTTCAACGATTCGCCACAATCGAGCACGTGGTACCCATGGCATCGAGAAGATGGGAAACATCGTGCAACAGTTGGTCGCCAACGAGTGGTCGGATGAACGAATTGCCAAGGAATTGGGGATGGACCGCGAAGAGGTCTTTCGCTTTAAGCAGCGCTCAGGCTTAAAAAGTGCCTTTTCCAACCATGAATTCAGCAAATCTTGGATTGAATTTGAAAAAAGATACTACAAAGGCAAAAAAGAGACCTGAGAGGTTGAAAAAACTATCTAAAAAAGCTATCTATTAGAAGACAGCGATTCGTTAATAATTCTTCTTAAATTTTGAATAGGTGTTTTTTACAACGATAACGATCAGATTGATCACCATCGACAAACAAAGCGTCCCTAAGAGAATGGCCAGGATCACACCTAATGTGTCTCTTAGAAAGCTGAAGATCGCTTCAATGATAAACATAGTTTTTCCTCCTTTTCTCATCGTCTATTTTTTCTGACAATTGCAAAAATAGGCTCCTTGAGCAATAACTGCCTGCTACTAAAAACATGATCGAACGGTTTTCAAGTCCAGCCTTTTTTGGTGATTGTTCTTTTCCAAAGTAGAGTATACATTGGAAAGGATGAAAGAACGTTTCTATTTTTTATAATCGGTAAAAAATTCTGAAATGTAAAGAACAACAGTGGCTTTTTTATCTCCTGCGGATAGCATGAATAATCGTACCAGTTTGCATAAAAAAAGTAAAATGATAACAAAAAGTGAGTGGCGAAACAAGAGGTAATCATCTGATTGAATAATAATAAGCGAAATGAAAAGCTATGCTGCACAACGTCTGTAGAACAGAAAGAGGTTGTGCGGCTATTTGTTTTCACGCTGCTTCTTTGCTGCTAGAATAAATACTATCATTTTATAACTGCATAAAAATCGATCGTGATCAAACTGATTTTATAACAATTACAGTAAGCGCATTTTTAACTCAAAGACAAACTTTTTTGTAATATTCGGGAAAAGTGTCAATGGTTGCTTTGACAGTAAGCCAATCGTCATGCGGAGATTCGGTAAAGGCAGTGATAAAATTTTTACTTGAGCGCATGTTTGATCAATGATCGAACGCGGGACTAGACCGCAGAAGCCTGTTTGTTCAATCAAATAAGGAATCGTCGTGCTGCTGCTGACATATTCCCATTGGAGCGAAGGTACACACTGGTCAAGGTAGCCCTCGATATTTCTAAGTGCAGGACAGTCACCGCCGGAACTGTATAGATGGATTCCTGTAAGGTCGGCTAATTCCTTAATGATCAATGGGTTCGTGATCGAAGTGATGCAGCAGATTTCTTCTTGTAAAAGTTCTTCATAGACAAAGGAATCTTCGTGAGGAAGTGAGCATAACGCAAAATCAATACGATTTTCTTTTAATGCATCGGCTAATGCCAGCGTGGATCCCACCATGATCTCGAATTTTATTTTTGGGTATTGGTGGGAAAATACATGGAGAAGCTCCGGTAAAATCAACATGTCATAAGGGGGGACGATGCCCATCCGTAAAGAATATTCGACTGTGTTCGAAGCATTGAGCAACTGTTCTTTGACCTCCTCCCACTGAGCGATCAGACCAGGAACCGCCTGTTTCAACAATTCACCTTCCAACGTGAGTACATTGCTTTTTCCTTCCAAAAATAACGCTACTTCTAACTCTTCTTCTAACTTTTTGATATGGTTCGTAACCGTCGATTGGGCATAGTTTAATTTAGCAGCAGCTTTCGTAAACGTACCTTCTTCAACGATCGTTTTAAAGGAGTGCAGCTCTTTGATAAAATCCACATTGGTCCCCCTCTCTTTTTACCTATTATACAAAAAAGGAGCGGGGAGAAGATTTCTTTTTTTTCTAGTAAATAAAAAAAATAGATACAAAAGTTATTTAAAACATGCAGTCTGTTTTGATCGTATGTTTCTTTGCTTTTAAAATAACGCTTTTCACATTTGGTGCTAAGAGTAGCTGCTAAAATTTCTATCATAAAAAATACACCAAACATCCCAACTTTTCAGGGATTACGAGCAGCACACGAAAACAAGACAATGAATTTTTACGCTGCGCTTGAAAAGAAAAGCGTTTGTTAGGAGAGGAATCTTGAAAAAAGGTCTGATTTTTTTCGGATGTGAAAAAAATAGACACGCTAAGAGAAAAGAAAAATGGATACTTAGGAAAGGACTAAAATAGCAAACCATGCAATGAAAAAACTGACGGCGCTTCCTTCAAGAAGGCCGACAGTTGCCTTAGGTCAATTAATCGGTGTGATTCTTGGCTGAATCAGCTGTTCAATCGTTTTGTGGATGATCGTCCAGTCCGAAAGGGTAGGAACATTGGAAATTCGTAGTTGCTGAAATTTGGTGTTACTTTTCAGATGCAAGTCAAAATTGCTAACGATCAAATCAATTTCTCGATGGATCAATTCTTGTTCATCAGGAGCCACTTCAAAAAAATAACTGATTTCTGTATGGTCATTTTTGAATAGCTCTGTTGATGCGGCTAAAAAGGCATCTAATCCAGCACCACCTTGAAAAGCAAAGGCCACTTTGAGATGCTTTTTCAACTGATTGCTAGAAGAAAGTTCGCTTAACAAGGTCAACGTAACTGCGACATGCTCTAAGTGAGTAAACGAAAAGAAACGACTTTGTTCATTAAACTGTTTCAACCATTTATTCCAAGCAAGGTAGTCCGTCTTGAATGTCGCTTCAACAAAGGTTTTGATCTGGGGATCGGCAAATTCGTAATTCGCAGAAATCATCGTTAACAAGCGGAGATTTACGAGATATGCGATGATTTTGTGTGATGCTGCAGGAAGGATAGCTATTCCAGGTTTCTTTAAAAAGGCAGCAACTTCTGCGAGAATTTCTGGTTTCTCTGTATGGTGAAAAATGTAATCCGCCTCGCTTTCCCCATTAATATCCATCGTACTATACGAAATGCAGTGGAGAGCATTGAGGAAGATCCAAAGGAGTTCTTGTTGCGGCAAGTGGATGATCCGATATTTTTTCAAATAATGTTCGTTTAATATTTTTGAGAAAACAGCGAAGCGTTCTTTCTCTAATAGATTGCGTTCTAAAGACGGTGGCAATGTCAAAAAGTAAGAATAGCGCCACCTACGCTTGGCAATACTTAGCCATAGGGCAAGTCGATAATGACTGTAATGCAAATCTTTTTTGTTGGCTTCTTTTGCTTTTTGGACCAGAAGACGCGCATCTGCAGGGCTGTCTTTATCTAAGATCGTGCTATCGCCATAAGCGGAGAAAAAGACAAACAGACAAAAGCGAATATCGGCTTCGGTACCGATAAAATCAAGATGATTCGTTGCGATGGTCACAGAATAGGTTTGTAAAGATTTGTTCATATAACTGATCGTTCGCAACAGATGACTGCGGGAATAGCCAAATTCGATCGTTGCTCGGTGAATAGAGTATTTTTTATTATCAATGATACTAGACATGATTTTAAACTCCAACGTTTCCATGCCCAAAAGCTGAATGGCAGAATTGATTGAAGCATTTGGTGCATACTCAATCGAAACGATGTTGGATCCAGAAAGTTTGATCTTGACCAGATCTTCCGGCAAACTGTCGCTTAAAATACTTAATTCTTTAGAGACTGTAGGCAAGGAAAGTCCCAATAATGTCGCCAACTCTTGCGGGTGATACCCTGCGGGTGCTGCATTTAGCACTTGCAGAATTTTTACTTGACGAGAAAATGCCTTATCTCGATGTAAGTTGATGGATAAATTTTCTAACATTGATGTCACCACCTCTTTCAAGACCCTGTGGGAGCGATCAGCGATCGAATATAAAAACCATTCGTTTTAAGTAAATTATATAATACTCTGGGCCATTCAAGAAGTCTTATCCCTTGAAAATTGAAGGAATTCATGTTAAAGATGCGGCGCCCACATATTTTTGCGAAGGACAGTCATTTAAGGGAGTTATTTTATAGAAAACACCCCTGCCAGTTGCAGTCAACCAAAATTTGGACAGATTGGAACGGAAGTAAGTGTGAATAAAGTTTGGAAAAAGAAAAAGGAGAAAAAGTAAAAATGAAAAAACGCGTAGTTATAATTAAGAGTGGTTTAATAGGGATGCTGATTTTAGGGACAACCTTTCCAAGCACATGGCCGATCGCTCAGGCAACAGAAAGACAACAAACAGAGCAGCAAACACCATTCATAGACTCATCGGTTCCCTTGCTGGCAGATTCAACAGGAAGCATGAACACAGGAGAAAAGACAGATACCCAAGAAGGAAATGCTGACGTCATATCTTCTGAAGCAACCAAAAGTGAAGTGGTGACCACCACTTCAAACTCAGAAACAAATCAATCTAACGCAGCTGATGCTGCAGAAAAAACTCAAATTTCAGTTACTGCCCCATCTGCTGAAACCAATGTAGAATCTACGGATAGTCAACCTCTCGCTGCAGAATCAACGAAGAGTATCGAGAGTTTCAACTACGATCTGACTGTAGAATATGATCCGATCAAGTATAAAGCACTGGTTTTGGATTTGCCAATCCCGGAAAAATACGCACACCAAACACTATACCAAGACCCGCAGCTGACAGAAGATTTTTATGTCTACAAAACGGATAAGGTATACATGCTAGTGGGACTATGGTATACAAGTGAAGTGACTGGTACCAATCAATTAAATATATCTTGGACAAGCTTCACAGGTTTTACGATCAACTATTACGGTTTAACAGCGGTTTTAGAATATACCGACGCTAACGGTAACCTTTTGTTTACAGCAACATATAATATTCGCTTTACAAATAGCCATCTGACCATTAAATATGTGGATGAGACTGGTATGGAGATCTATCCTTACCAAACGATCAATGATAGTACCAATGAGCCTTATGATGTCTCTACAAGTGCGTTTATTCCACAAATTCCGGGGTACATCCTTGATACCAGTCAACTGCCAACGAATGCAAAAGGTGTTCTTCCTCGTGGCGAAGTAACGGTGACGTACGTCTATCAAAAAGCACCGACTGACTATACCGATCTGACCGTGAAAGATACCACTATTTATGAACAGGATACATGGACAGCGGCGGATAATTTTGAGCAAGCTATTTCAAAAGAAGGCAAAACTTTGACTTATGAGGAATTTATTGCTGAGGGTGGTCGTGTTTCCGGACAAGTAGATACTAACAAAGCCGCTACGTATAAAATCAGTTATCAATTGAATCATGTGAGTAAAGAAGCAACGATACTCGTAAAACCACGATTCACTGCGATTAAGGTTCATGATTCTTCGATATACGTCGGCGATGACTGGGCCTCAGAAGATAACTTTGATCAAGCCGTAGATCGGGATAACAACCCAGTTTCGTTTGCGGATGTGAACGTTGAAGGAAGCGTAGATACTAAAAAAACGGGGTCCTATGAGGTAGTTTATCGTTATGATGGAGTAGCATCAAAAGCTGTGATCACCGTCAAAGCTGACCAAACCAAGGTGACTGCCCATGACAGCGAGTTGTACACAGGGGACAACTGGAAAGCTAAGGATAATTTCGATAGTGCAACAGATAGAGATGGTTCATCTGTTGATTTTGGGGATATCACTGTCACGGGGACTGTCGATACAACGCAAGCAGGAAAGTACGAGGTCACTTACAGCTATCACGGCGTAGAAAGCAAAGCCACTATCACCGTCAAAGCCAACCAAACGGCAGTCAAAGTCCACGATAGTGAGTTGTACACAGGGGATAACTGGACAGCTAAGGATAATTTCGATAATGCAACAGATAGAGACGGTTCATCTGTTGATTTTGGGGATATCACTGTCACAGGGATTGTCGATACGACGAAAGTAGGCGAGTATGAAGTTATATACAGCTATCATGACTTAGAAAGCAAAGCCCTTATCACCGTCAAAGCCGATCAAACTACAGTCAAAGTCCACGATAGCGAGTTGTACACAGGGGAAAACTGGACAGCCAAAGACAACTTCGATAGCGCAACAGATCGGGATGGTAAACCTGTTGATTTTGAAGATATCACCGTTACAGGAAAAGCAGACACAACGAAAGCAGGCGAGTACGAGGTCACTTACATTTATCATGGTGTAGAAAGCAAAGCCACTATCACCGTCAAAGCGGATGAAACATCCCTAAAAGTCCACGATTCAACGATCAAGCAAGGCGATGAATGGTTGCCAGAAACAAACTTTGATTCTGCCACCGATCGTGATGGCAAAAAAGTAGCCTTTTCAGAAGTAGAAGTCAATGGCACAGTGAACAACAACATAGTCGGTCAATACACGGTTTCCTACCATTACGGAGCAGTGATTGCCCATGCCGTGATTACTATACAAGCAAAAGTCAGCGAAACACCTGACGAAACGCCAACAGAAGTACCAGAAGAAAATCGCCCGGAAAGTGAGTCGCCTGGGACTGAATTTCCTGAAACTGAAGCGTCTGATCCAATAACAGAAGAACCAATTAAGGCACGTCCTGAGACAGAGACGTCAGAAACAAACGATGATGAGAAAAACGAAAAACGTCCATCAGAACAATCAGACAACCCCTCAGCAACAGGACAGACAACACCGATCAAAGCAAGCAAACAATCCACTGTTAAGCAACTGCCAAAAACAGGAGAAACAAGCAGTGTTTTGCTAAGTGTTACAGGTATCCTATTCTTAATCGGCGGGTTGGTGCTCTTGTACCGTAAGAAATCATGGAGAAAATAACAATAGGATCGACAAAAGAGCTAGAAGAATAAAACATACAGGACGAACAAGCTGGATGAATTGCTTTAAGAGAGAACAAAAAAGCAATCACAAACATCAGCAATGTTCGTCCTGTTTATTTATATAGTGAGCAGCCGAGAGTACTAAGTTTAGCCAGCACTTGTATTTATGAAACGATTTCCTCTTTTTCCAGACTAAGATAACGATAAAAAGTTGATCGTTTTAACCCTGTTTGGGCACAGATATCCACAACAGCTTTTCCTTCTTTTTGATAAAGGTTCAATGCGTGTTGAATCAGTCCAGGATCGATTCGTGGGCGACCACCGATATTTCCTCTAGCACGAGCGGATTCTAAGCCTTCTTTGGTCCGTTCGACGATGATGTCTCGTTCGAATTGGCTAAAGGCTTGGAAAACAGTCATCATCAATTTCCCTTGTGGGGTTTGCGTATCAAAATTTTCTTTAATACTGATAAGCTTTACTCCTTTTTTTTCAAAAAAGTAGACAAGATCAATGAGATCTTTGGTACTTCTTCCTAGTCGCGAGAAACTTTCAATGATGATTTTATCGTTTTCTTTCACTCGTTTTTTTAATTTATTTAATTCAGGACGATTCGCACGAACACCACTGATCTTTTCCGTATAAATTTTATTGCACTCATACCGGTCAAGTAAATCTAACTGACGCGAGAGATCCTGTTGTCTTGTGGAGACACGTGCGTACCCATAAACCATATTTGTCATACGAATTCCTCCAGTTGCACAAAAATAAGTCTACATAGAGAATACCTTGTTTGTTCACTTAAGTACACATTCAAGAAGCTTCTTAATGTGAATTTGGGAAATAGGAAGGTTTTTTTATGCACCTAAATATTGTACTATAGTAAAGACACTAGTCGGTGAGGAAGAAACACGGAGGGGAAAATGAGAGAATTGCAGTTAAATTTTATGCTAAATAAGACGACCGTTCGCTGGCTTCAAATGTTAAATACTTTTGAGCGAGAACGGACTTGTTCCATCGCAAGTTTAGCAAACAAACTTGATGTGACCCAACGGACGATCAGCTCGGATATCAAAGAATTGAAAACCTATCTACAAGAGGCAGCCGAATTTTCGCTTGTAGCCAATGGCTATCATTTTAGGGAAACGAATCCGAAAAAATACTTGTCCCAAAAAAAGGAGCTTGTTGCAGAAGAAGGAATGTATCAAATCGTGGAAGCCATTTTCCACGGTGAATTCTGTTCGGTTGAAGAGTGGGCGCAGCGCTTGTATGTATCAGAAAGTACGATGCGTCGTTATTTGAATACTGCTTCTGTGACGTTGCGAAAGTATCATGTGGAGTGGATCTTGCAACCGGTTAATTTGAGTGGCTCCGAAGCCAATATTCGCAAGTTCTTTAAAGATTTTTATTATGAATCAGATGTCACCCCTCATACGCTATTGCCCCCCAAAGAACTGATTGCACTAGTCAGTGATGTCTTCTCAGAAATGCCCGCAGAGCTGGTGAATACAGGCGTTTCTCCGAGTGATTTTTATTATAGCTTGTATATTGCGATCAAGCGTTACCAATTGGGAAAGACGGTTCAGATTCCTCAATCGTTGGAAAAAATCATCGAAACCCATGAGGCATTTGCCGTAATGAATGACTTAGCACCTAAAATCGAAGCGCTATACCGAGTAAGACTGCCGCAACAAGAAATTATGTGGCTTTATTTAGTGACCGTGATGAAACGGACTTTGACCGAGCCTGAAAAAGAGCAGCAATTCGTTGCATCGTTTGGACTGTATCCTGAACTCGAAGAACTGAGTCAGCGCTTCGTTCAAGAATGGGGCATTTCCTTTCAAGAGCCCCAACGGGTCAAGACGATGATCCACGCCTTTTTCCTGTCAAAGAAAATCAATGAGCAACTGGCGCCCGTTTTAAATCACTTGCTAACAGAAGTAAAAAATGAAGCGCAGAAGCATCGTTCTGCCGCTTATCAAAGGAATCTGGCATTTATGAAGCAGCACCAAGCGATTCTTGGGATCAAGCAGGAGTATCTGGTAGATATTTGTGCGGCACTGACCCTTTACAGTGAAGCAATCAGGGAGCTCTATGCTCAAAAAGTCAGACGGATCGCATTGATAATAGAAGGTGATCTCTATGCCTGTCACACGATTCGTGCGCGCTTTTTGCGTTATGTCGGCAATGATCATCTGGTATTTTTTCCAAAAATCAATGAATTGACGACCGATTATTTGAAGGGAAATGCCATTGATCTTGTGGTTACAAATTATAGTGAATATTTATCAGAGTTCATCTTATCGACTGATTATCTTTTGCTCAAAGCAATCCCCGATCATCAAGATTGGCAAAGAGTGATTGAAAAAATCGATCCTCAGTTAGGGCAAGCGTTAAACGCTCCCACAGCCTAATATACGTGTTGAAAAAGAGCATGACGAGGACATGTGTGGATAAATTAAAAGGAAAAGCCGCAACCGTTGCGATCAACGGTTGCGGCTTTTATTCGTTCATCTAATAAAAAAGGGAGTTATCTGAAAATAGGCCCACTGTTCCTGAATACCAAAAGATTGGGTTATTTTGGTGAAAGAACAGCCTACGTTGAAACAGTTAGTTGGCATTTACTAGTTTATCAAAAATTGCTTCAAAGGTTTTGAACGTATCACTATCTAACTGACAAAGCCATAAAAGGTAGCTTTTTTCTTTGAATGTCCATTCGATCGAAGGGTAAGAGGCAATCAAGGCATGGTATTTCTCTCGTTGTTCACTGGTAGCTAATAACCACCGCTTCTCAAAAATCTTTTTCTCTTCCATTTTTATCTATCCCCCATAAAGAAACGTTGCCTGAAACTTCACTAACGGGCAACGTAAATCTAATGATATGCAGATCTATGTTTAGTATACCAAAGAAAAATGAATTTTTTTAGAAGATGTGTAAAATTACATACAATTTCTTTTATTTTGCTTTTTTTGGGACCTTTTTTGAAGAAAAGAAGCGTTCTGTTGAAAGGAACTGTTGTTAAAAATGTTTGTGATAATACTAAGAATTAGTAGGCAGAAACCTTGTATCCATCGTATTGAGTCAAGTGGTTACAGGTAATAACAAAAATGGACGATCCTTTTTAAATGATAAGGAATCGTCTTTTTTTATAACACTTTTTTTTGCACAAACTTTTAAAATGCCTTATTTAAAAAGAAAATGAAAATCAATTTATTCATACAGGTTTGCAAATCTTGATTTATCGATTGATGATCAACCATGGTAAATTTAATCTCGTTAAAAACGATAAAATTTCGTCAAAAAAGCATTATTTTATAGCTCTAATTTAGGTTTTTAGAGAGTTTGTATCGAATAGGTTGTTCCGATAAGAGCTATAACTGATTTTTTTCGAGGGAGTAAGAAAGGGTGACTGATAAAAACGTGAAATGAATCTTTAAAGTACAAGAGAAAGAATAGAGAAAAAGGAGTTACTTATGAATAACAAATTTAGTAAAAAAGTCACAGGTTTATTGTTGATTAGTCATTTAACTTTATCGGCGTTGCCAATAAATGCGATGGCGACAGAAAAAACTGATAATTCTTCAGGAGTGACACAAGAGAGAATAGAAGCTCCAAATTTATTATTAGATAGTGAAGCAACTCAAAGCACAGAAAATGACCATACAGCAACCAATGAGCAAGCAGTTCAGGAAACAGAGGGTTCTCCTACTGAAAGTGAAGAAGCTCAAACAGAAGTTTCTACTGAGAACTCTTCAGAAAATAATGAAGTCGCAGAAAATGATGAACAAGCGGATGCACCAAATGAAGAAACCTCAGAAAGTAATTCTAACGAATCATCAGAAGACGCTGCTGAAACCCGTTCAACAAGGGCAAGTGTCCAAGTAACATCTGATGCTGAATTACGGACAGCGTTAGCCAATGCGACGGTTACACAAATCAGCTTAGCCAATAACATCACGATGACCAGTAGTGTGACATGGACAGGGACGACCAAAACGATTGAAGGTAATGGTCATACGTTAACCTTCGGGAATAATGTTCGGTTGTATGGAAATACGGTAAATCAAGGATTAAGTATCAGAAATGTGAGAATCGTGGCTCATGCAACAAATACGATCTATCAAAATAGAACGTCCAGTGTTTCCTTCACAAACGTTACTCATGAAAATAGTCATGCAACGGGGCGCTTACTCTATTTAGCCGCTAGCAATTCTTCAGCTAATTTCTTTGGCGAAAACCGATTAAATGCAGGTTCCTTGATTTGGGCTACTTCGAATGTCCGAATGAATATCGGCAGTGGTGCTTCTGTAGTTGCAAATAACAATGGAACAGCTCGTGCGATTTATCTTGCAAGTGGTGGTCGAATTGATTTAGGTGAAGGCAGTTTATTAGACGTTACTCAAAACAATCCTTCAAATACAGCAAAAGCAGTCTTGATCGAAGGAAGTGCCTCAAGCGTAGTAGTTAATTCGAATGCAACGTTTAAGATCACAAGTGCGCCAAATACGCAAAAAACACAAGAAGCATTGGGGTTGCGAGGTGCTTTGACCGTATTATCTGGGGGAACACTGGATGTCGTGGGAAGAAGCACGTATTCAACGGTAAACGTTGGACAATCAAGCACTTTCCACGAAGGATCAAATGTTCGAATCCAAAACAATCATACGAATGGAACCGCAATTGGGTCCTATCCAGGAACAACGAACTACACGATCCACTCATCGACAGGAATGCAAACTTGGAGAAGATCAGCTGATTTTTCAGGAGAGCCCAGCTTTAATTATCCAGAGTTTAGACAAGGTTCTTTCTCACTAAATACTTATACGAACAAACAAGTTACTTCGCGAATTGAATCCAATGACTCAATCTTCAACGCAACATTCAATAGTTCTCAAATCGGAAAAATCGCTTTTGGTGACTTTGTGGATACCGCAACGATTCAACAAACGACCATTGACGACTTAACCACAAGCTCAACGCACATTACGGGGCGAGCTGAGCCAAATGCCGATTTAGCAGTCACTATTGAAGGACAAGGAAGTTTAACGGGACGCGTTGCAAGTGATGGAACTTATCAATTTGCGATTCCGAACGCACCATTAGCAGTTGGAACAAAAGTGACTGTTACCGCAACGTCCAATGGTATTCAATCGGTTGCAGAAACAGTTGTAGAGGATAGTGAAAAAGAAACGATTGCCGAAACAACGATTTCCGAGCTTAATACTGACTCCACAAGTGTGACGGGAACGGCTGAGCCGAATGCTGAGATTACGATCAAAGCCGGTGACACGATCATTGCGAATGGACGAGTGGGTAGTGATGGTATCTATGCATTGACGATTGAGAAACAACAAGCTGGTACCGTAGTCACCGCCCAAGCAACCTTAAATGGCATTTCATCAAATATTGCAGAAACCATGGTTGAGCGAGCAACGATCGCCGAAACAACATTGAATGAGGTGACAACTACATCCACTACCGTTAGCGGAACAGCCGAACCAGATGCACATGTGGAAATTACTATAGGCGATTCTGAAACGAAAAATGTCACTGTTGACAGTGATGGCAATTTTGAAGTAGAAATTGATCAACAAGCAGCGGGAACAATTATTACTGCTCAAGCAAGCATCGATGGATTGCAATCAAATATTGCTTCAACGATCGTTGTCACTGATCCAGCAAACACCGAAGGCACGATTACACCAGCAAGCTACAATGTTTCTTCGGCCGATCAGTTCCTGAGAGGGTCGTATACCGGTGATGTTGTATCTGCCCGTGTGTATGTAAATGGATCATCCGTTCGTGGTGGGAATTTTGCTGATGGTTCGTTTGAATTCTTTATCGGCAATCGCATCCAATCCGTAGATGATGTCGTAGAAATCGAAGCCTTGGATCAATATGGCAAAGTACTTGATCGGACAACCGTTGAATTAACTAGAGATTTGGCTGGTTCGATCACACCGGATCAATATCGTGTTGGCGAAACAATGATTACAGGGACCTTTACGGGTGATGTCAATTTTGCACGTTTAGTGATCAATGGCACGCCTTCTAATGCATGGGGTGGTACCTTCAATGCCGATGGCACCTTCTCGTTTTATGTAGCGAATCTTGGAATCAAAGCGGGCGATAAAGTTGAGATCCAAGCGTTGAATCGTCAAGCCAACGGTGACAGTGAAGCCATCGAAGTGCTAGAAACCAAAGAAGTAACAGTGATTGATCAACTTCAAGGGACGATCACACCGGATCAATACAGTTACACCGATACCATGATTACGGGAACCTTTACGGGAGATATCAATTTTGCCAACTTGGTGATTGATGGACAATCGGTAGGAAACTGGGGTGGTACCTTCAACAAAGAAACGGGTCGCTTTGAGTTCTTTGTTCAGGCGCAATTTAGAGAACAGATCAGAACAGCAGCGAAAGTAGAATTGCAAACCTACCATCGTGAAACAGTCGATGGACAAACGATTGATCATAAGCTGGTGTTGCAGCCGGTAGAAATCGTCAAAGCAGCAGGCACGATTCAACCAGCAGCCTTCAAAGTGACAGAGAGTGAAATTACCGGAACCTTTACAGGCGATGTGAATTTCGCCAACTTGATCGTTGATGGGCGCTCGGTTTCATGGGGCGGTTCATTTGACGCAACGAGCCAGACATTTACTTACTTTGTCAATCAAACGACCCGCGACTTGATTCGCGATGCGGAAACAGTTGAATTGGTTGCTTACCATCGGGAGGTTGTTAATGGCCGTCCGGTGGACACCAAATTGGATCGCAGTGTAGTCACTATCGACAAAGAATTTGTTGGCACAATTACGCCAAACCCTTACAAATTAGGGGATCGAATCGTTACGGGAACCTATACAGGAGATGACATCAACTTTGCTCGACTTGAAATTGATGGCATGATCCTGTGGGTGAGCAGTTTTGCGGATGGTACCTTTACCGCCTACTTGAACCAAGAACAAGCCAATAGCGTGACAAAAGACAGCCAGATGACGATCTATGCATTGCATCGTTTTGCTGACTTAAGCACACGAGAGATTGCACAAGCAACCGTTTCGATCACAGAATAAGAAACAAAAACTACGAGAGACCCTTGTACCTTGCCTGTTGCAAGGGTCTCTTCATTGATAGAAAGAGAGAAAGCAAATGAACATGAAGAAAAAAATCGTTACCTTCTTTAGCCTTGCCCTTATGGGGAGTTTTTTAGCGGCTTGCTCGACGGATGACCAAGCAAAGACGGATACTACCCAAGGCAGCGAACCGATCGAACAAATCACGGACCAAAGCAATGCCGAGCCGCAATCGATCATTGGTGGATTAAAGATCATCATCGACAAACAAGAAATCAATCAAAAGAAAACAGAAGATGGGGAACAAGTTTTACATACATTTACCATCACAGCAGAAAATATGGGGTCAGTTGCCGCAGGGTTAGGTTCAATTGATTTCCTGCTAGAAACCGAGGATGGGGAACTTCTTGAACTTGATCATACTATGGCGATGTTTGGCAATGAGATCGCTGTAGGTGAAACCATCACTGGACAAGTTTCCTTTGCTTTAGAAGAAGGGCAAGTGGCGAAAAAATTGATTTATAAGCCTGGAGAAGAACAATTGGCAGAATGGGATGTTAAGAGCGAATGAAGGTAAACGTTATCGGATTGGGGTATATCGGGCTACCCACAGCACTTACTTTTGCAAACCATGGGATTGAAGTCGTTGGGGTTGATGTGTCAGAAACAGTCGTTCAATCACTTCAAGCTGGTCAGGCACCAATCGAAGAACCCGACATTGATCGCTATCTAGCACAAGCTTTAGCGAAAAAGACATTCAAGGCACAATTGGTACCAGAAAAAGCGGATGCCTTTATCATTGCCGTACCAACGCCAAACCTCGCTGATCAATTTGGTAGTTGCGACTTGTCCTACGTCAAGGCGGCGATGGCTGCTATCCTACCCTATCTTGAACAAGGCAATACAGTCATTGTTGAATCGACCATTCAACCTCGCACGATGGAGGACATCGTTGGACCATTTTTTGAAAAAGCAGGCTATACCATTGGAGAAGAACTCTATTTGTTGCATTGCCCAGAGCGAGTTTTACCAGGGAAAATTTTTGAAGAGCTGGTGATGAACAATCGAATCATTGGTGGCATGACGAGCGCTTGCACCCAACAAGGCAAACGCATTTATCAGACCTTCGTCAAAGGAAACGTGCTGGAGACTTCTGCAAGTATCGCTGAGCTATCGAAATTGATGGAAAACACCTATCGCGACTTGAACATTGCACTAGCCAATGAATTGGTCCAAATTGGGGATCGCCTAAACATTGATGCACTCCAAGTGATTGAGTTAGCCAATCAGCATCCACGGGTCAATATCCATCAACCGGGACCTGGTGTCGGCGGTCATTGCTTAGCAGTCGATCCGTATTTTGTTGTCGCGGCAGCACCTGATGACGCGAAGTTAATTCAATTGGGGCGGATGATCAATACAGAGATGCCTGAATTCATTATAAAAAAAGTCGAAGAAATCTTAGCGATTCATGGTGGAAACAAAATCGCGGTCCTAGGGTTGGCGTATAAGGGCAACATTGACGATGCCAGAGAAAGTCCGGCTGTTGAGATCGCCAAAAGATTGAAACAAAAGAAAGCTCTGCAAGTCACTACCTATGATCCTTATGTCGCCACTTCTGATGTTGCACAAATTGAAGCAGCACTAACAGACAGTGATCTGGCATTGATCCTCTGTGACCATGATGCCTTTAAAGACATAGCGCCGGCAGCCATTCAAGCGATGAAACAAAAAATCGTTTTTGACACGAAAAATATTGTGACAGGTAAAACGAGGTTCGAGGCTGCCTATTCTCTTGGGTCATTACCAAGCGCCCAGTAAATGGTTTGATTGCTATTTCTGTTATTGAAAGGGAAAACCAATGAATAAAGAAATAAATATGAAAAAATTGAAGCAAGTCCTTCAGCAACGAATAGGCTGGATCCTCATGATCATTAGTATTCCCTTACTAGCGATGTTGCTTTATCTAACCCTGTTTGCTGAACCCATTTATCAAAAAAGTGCGCAGTTGCTGATTAGTCAGTCAGAAACGATAGCTGGCAATCGTCTGGAAAACCAGACGATTCAGGCAGACCTTCAGCTCGTCAGTACCTATAGCACCATCATCATGAGTCCTCGCATCTTAAATGAAGTCAGTGAGGCGCTAGAGGGAAGCTACGATGTGGCTGAATTGTCGGAGATTTTGAGTGTTACCAATGCCACCAACTCGCAGATCATCGAAATCAACGCTTACCATCAAAGTCCGAAGATCGCAGCCGAAATCGCCAATACGACCGCCAGCGTTTTTAGTGAAGAGATCCCTAAGATCATGAACATTGATAATGTCACGATCTTAGCAGAAGGAACCGTTTTGCCACAAGAAACGCCTGCTCGTCCAAACAAGTTTTTGTTGTACAGTTTGACCACTTTTTTAAGTCTTCTTTTCGCTTTTACGTATGTGTTCCTCCTGTTGGTTTTTGAGCGCAGCTTTGCTTCGAATACGGAAATCGAAGAGGTCTTAGGGGTAAAAGTCATCGGTGAGATAAGCAAAGAAAAACGAGTTGCTTCGTTTAAAACCATCCAGTCGAGAAGCTTTAGAGGAAGGAAGCGTGTGTGATGCGTAGCATGAAGGAAAATTATTCCATCATCAGTGAACAAGTCAAGTTGATTCGCGAAAATGTCGACTATTTATGCCAACAACAAGATGCTCAAACGATTTTGATTACTTCAGGAGAAAGCGGTACGGGAAAATCCACGGTCTCGGCAAATTTGGCGGTCGCCTATGCCCAAAAAGGGAACCGAACCTTATTGATCGATGCGGATCTGCGTAAACCCACCCAACATTATTTGTTTTCACAAGAAATGCACGTGGGCTTGTCCAACTATATCCGACGGGACATCTCGATCGAAAGCTGTGTCCAACAAGTGATTTTAGAAGATTGCGAATTTTCAATCATTACTAGCGGAGCCATTATGTCAAACCCTAATGATCTGCTCGCTTCTTCGAAAATGACCGCAGCCTTGCAAGAGGTCAAACAACTATACGATGTGGTCATTATTGATACGCCACCAGTCAATGTCGTTTCGGATGCCTTGATCCTAGCCAAGAAAGTCGACGGTGTACTTTTAGTCGTTCATGCGGATAAAACGAACAAACAATCCGCAAAAAATGCCGTCAAAAAGCTACGCCTAGTTAACGCAAACATCTTAGGTGTCGTGGCGAATGGCACGGACACGGGCGAAAATTACTATTATTAAGGAGGGGAACTTTGTGGAAAGACCCGCTTTAGACAAGCAGTCAAGGGTTCAAGCGACTAGTTATTTACGTTGGAAACGCACGATAGAAACTATCTTTAGCTTGGGCTTATTAGTCGTCCTTAGCCCGCTGTTACTGCTGATTTGTATAGGGATCAAATTTTCTAACTGGCAGGCACCGATTATTTTTAAGCAAGTTCGTGTTGGCAAAAATGAGGCCACGTTTGTGATGTACAAATTTCGAACGATGGTGCCTGATGCCGATCAATTATTAGGGCGATACCTTGATAAAAACGAAATTGAAGGGGCCATGTTCAAGCTGAAGAAAGATCCGCGAGTGACGCGCTTAGGCCGTTTTTTAAGAAAAACGAGTCTTGATGAACTGCCCCAATTGATCAATGTCTTGAAAGGGGAGATGGCACTGGTCGGCCCCCGTCCTCCTTTAGAAAGAGAAGTCGTCAGTTATTCAGAAAAAGACAAGCAACGATTGTGTGTCACACCCGGGTGCACAGGGTTGTGGCAAGTCAGTGGACGAAACGAATTGAGCTTTCAAGAGATGGTCGCATTGGATCTCTATTACATCAATAACCTGAGCTGGTTATTGGACTTGAAAATAATTATGAAAACGATTGGCGTTGTTTTCTTACCCAAAGGAGCATTCTAATGGAGCAACAAGTACGTGTATCACTTTTAGGCAGCAATCTCGATTCCTTAAACTTTCAGGAAACCATTACTAAGATCGAGGCAATGATCGAACAGGGGATGCCCGCACAGCATGTTTCAATTAACGCGGGAAAAATAAACTTGATGCGAAAAGATCCCTCGTTGCGATCGATCGTCAATCGGGCAGCTTTGATCACGGCTGATGGGCAGTCGATTGTCTGGGCAGCGAAATATTTAGGGTGCCCGGTACCAGAAAGGGTAACAGGCATCGATCTTTTTCGCGAGCTGGTCAAATTGGCAGCAGAAAAAGGCTGGCGTCCTTATTATTTAGGAGCAACTGCCGAAGTCGTAGAAGCCGTCGTCAAACATGACCAACAGCTCTATCCCGACCTGAACATAGCGGGTTTTCACCATGGCTATTTTTCCGAAGTCGAATCATTGGACGTGGCAAAAGAGATTGCACGGACGCAACCAGACTTGCTGTTTGTCGCTTTTTCTAGCCCGCAAAAAGAGATTTGGCTCGATACATTCAGCGAAGTGTTGCAAGTGCCATTTGCGATGGGCGTTGGCGGCAGCTTTGATATCGTCGCAGGCAAAACCAAACGAGCGCCTTTGTGGATGCAGCGGGCAGGTTTGGAATGGTTTTATCGCTTTGCGCAAGAGCCAGTCAGGATGTTTGATCGCTATATCATAGGAAATTTACGCTTTTTACAGTATGTGTGGGGAGAAAAAAGAAGAAACGCATGAAATCAAAACAGCAAAGCCATCACCGCTTCTTCCTGGGGATTGTGGCCATTTTTCCGATAATCGACGTCTTAAACGGCTTATTTCTAAGTCTGGGCATTCCTTTTCCCATTGGCGTGTTCTACCGTTTGCTGTTCTTTTTGTTCTTAGTGATTATGATCGTGACAGAAAAGATTCCCCATAGCTACTATACATATTTAACGTATGGGTTTATCGCTGTGACGCTTACGATTTTTCTGTTACAAGCACTTTTTCTAGGGTACAGCTGGCAGTGGGTGATCGAGGATCTATCGGTGTATATCAAATACCTCTTATGGGTACTGATTCCTTATTATGTCTATCAACGAAAAAACGACTTCTCCAAACTGCACTACGACAGCTTGTTTATTGTTATCAGTGTCTGCTTCACCTTGGGGCTACTGATTCCTTATTTTTTAGGGCTAGGCTACCAAACTTATGACAATTCTGATGCTGGGTATAAAGGCTATTTCTTTGCCAATAATGATACGAGCTTTGCCTTTATTGTTTCAATCACCTTTACAGTCCAGGCACTAATTGTTTCGATCAAAGAACAGACCCATAAGTTTTCACTGTTTTTGGCTAGTTTATTCGCTGGAAATTTCGTCTGTTTGGTCTTGGTCGGTACGAAAACCGGCGTGTTTTATGGTGTCGGTGTGTTGTTCTATCTTTTAATCCGATTGGTGCTAGGCATTGAACGTAAAGCATTTCTGCAACAATTGTTTATCTGGTTTATGAGTTTTATTACGATTGCTTGGCTGCTTATTCAAGGACTACCATTGCTGATCCAAGCCGTCGAAGGAACCTATCTTCGCATGGTGTATTTTTATCATCTTTTCGACGGGGACTTGATCCGGCTATTTTCTAGTTCAAGAAGTGATTTTTTGATTGGTGGGATGAACGCCTTCTTAAATGATGAGGCCCGACACTTTACCATGATCTTTGGCCAAGGCTTTGAATACCGTTTGGCACACTTTGGTCGTCTTGGCTTAATTGAAATGGACTTCTTCGACACCCTTTTCGGGCAAGGCCTACTGGGAATAGCGTTATTGCTGCTAATGCTCGCCTATTTTGTCTATTTGGCCTTTCAGCCACGAAAACGATCGGTTTATAGTTTTGCCTTGATCGTGGTGCTTTTTTATAGTTTTTTTGCCGGGCATGTTTTGTATTCGGCATTGTCTTCCACCTTTTTAGGATTGATTTGTGGAGGCATTATTTTAACAGAGAAAGAGTGAACAACTGATTGAAAAAATTACTTTTGAGGCTGGGCTTTTTCTCCCTCGGTTCGTTAGGTTCGGCGGTCTTAAACTTGGTGCTTTTGCCCGTAACGACCAGCTTTTTGACACCCCAAGAATATGGGAAGACCAGTATGTTTTTCCTTGCACAGACCTTTTTGATATACGTGATCTATCTCGGCTTCGACCAAGCCTTTACGAGGGAATACCATGACCACGAAAACAAACGCGAGTTATTGCAACAAGCGATGCTCGTCCCGTTGCTCGGTTCATTTTTCTTTCAGCTGATCCTAGTGGTTTTTGCGGAAGATTTTTCGCAGCTTTTATTTGAATCTCCACAGTACACCCGTGCGATTTATTTATTTGCTCTTTCGTCGGGACTGCTGATTTTTGAACGGTTTCTTTTGTTAACGGTTCGAATGCAAAACAAAGCGATCCAGTTCTCCGTTTACAGTATTTTGGTGAAATTCATGGTCTTGTTCATCACGTTGCTGTTTCTCTTTTTTGGTCCGCCGACGTTTATTACGGTGGTCTATGGCATGCTCTTCGGTCAGATTATCGGTGATTGTCTGTTGATTCTGGCAAACCTGGCGCTTTTTATGCCGCTCATTCGCCAAATCGATCGCAACCTGATCAAAAAGCTGAGTCGTTTTGGCTTGCCGACGGTGGTGGGAACGTTCCTCTATAGCCTGTTAATGATTATCGACAAAATGATGCTGCGCTATTTTGCTGATTTTGCCGCTTTGGGCATCTACACGGCTGCATTCAAAGTGGCAAGTGCCTTGATGATTCTACAAGTTAGTTTTGCCAATTTTTGGATTCCGACCTCCTATGAATGGTTCAAAAAAGGCAAACCATTGATTTATTACGAACGAGTCAGTCACTTTATCATGTTCGTCTTGTCGATTTTCTTTTTACTGATGGTCTTTTTCAAAGAAACGATCGTCATCTTATTGTCGCAAGACTACTTAGAGGCCCAGTACTTGTTTCCCTTGTTATGTTTTTATCCCTTGATGATGACGATCAGTGAAACGACCAATCTCGGGATCGTTTTTTATAAGAAAAGTCATTTGAATATTGCTGCCTCTTTGCTGGCGGTCTTAGCCGCATCCCTTGGTCATCTCCTACTCGTACCGACAATTGGCGCCACAGGAGCGGCTTGTGCTACGGCATTAGGGTACTTGGTCTTCTTTTTTGCCCGTACATATTTTTCGATGACCTATTGGCAGGGGTTCTCAGTCAAACGCCAAATCAGCCTTTCGATCATGCTGTATTGCTTTGCGCTGTTTACGGCATTCAATCGGACTCTTTGGCTGGAAAAGAGCCTCGTTTTGCTGCTGATGCTCTTCGTCGTTGTTCTTTATCGCAAGGAACTAAAGCAGGTAACTAGATTTGTACAAGAAAGGAAAATCAACAAAGCATGAATATCTTACTTATCGGTCCAGATCCAGCAGCAAAAGGGGGGATCGCAACGGTCATTCATAATTTCCAAAAAGCAAAAGCGCCAGAGGACGTGCGTTTCGTCGTCCATAAGACTTGGTCGGAAAAAGGAAAATATTGGACGCAGCTCAAAGCGTTTCTTACGTTTCGTCGGCACATCAAAAAAGAAAGGTGCCAGATCCTTCATTTCCACGTTGCGCAAAAGGGCAGTTTCTATCGCAAGAGTTTGCTGTTGTTGCTAGCACCAAAACATTGCAAGACGATTTTTCATATGCATGCTTCGCAATTTGACCAGTTTTATCAAAACAGTCCTTCATGGGCAAAGTGGTGGGTCCGTTTTACCTTAGCTCGGGTGGATCAGCTCGTAGTGCTAAGTAGTAGCTGGTCAGCATTTTACCAAACGATTACCGATACCTCAATCGAGGTCTTGCCAAATGCCGTAGCGGTGCCGGAGGAATCCTTTTATGACCCCACCGCAAAATGGATCATCACTCTTGGCAGGATCGGGCAAAGAAAAGGCAGTTTTGATCTGTTGGCAGTTGCAAAAGCAATGGCTGTTTCCTTTCCCGAGATTCGCTTTATGTTATTTGGCGATCAAGAAAATCAACAGGTTGCCCAACAGCTCCAAGAAGAGGCTCTCACCAATGTGTTCTTAAATGAGTGGGTAGCAACCGATGCGTTACCAGCTGTTTTTCGTAAGGCAGCCATCCATTTTCTCCCTTCTTATCACGAAGGCTTGCCGATGGCGATCTTAGAAACCATGGCGGCAGGTATCCCCAATGTAACGACGAAGGTTGGGGGAATCCCAGAGTTGATCCAATCGGGTGAAAACGGCTACCTAGTAGCTGCCGGTGATATTCAAGCAATGATCGAGACGTTGAGCGGTCTGTTAGCTAACGAGGAAGAACGAATCAAAAGCAGCCAACAAGCCAGAGCAACGATTGAGCAACAGTATGCCTTAACGTCGTATATGAAGCGCTGGCAGAAGATTTACAAAAAGCAACTTGATTAATGCTCAAATTGCTGAAAAAAAGGAGAAGTACGATGCAAAAAATAAAGGTATTATCTATTTTTGGTACACGACCAGAAGCCATCAAGATGGCACCGGTCATAAAAAAACTAGCAAATGATCCACGCTTTCTATCAAAGATCGTCGTGACAGGGCAGCATCGAGAAATGCTTGAGCAAACATTAGCGGCGTTTGAGCTGACCCCTGATTACGACTTGGCTATCATGCGAGAAAATCAAACCTTGTCTAGTATCACCAGTCGTATTTTAGAAGGACTCGAAGGTATTTTTCAATCAGAAGAACCAGACGTAGTGTTGGTCCATGGCGATACGACGACGGCAGTGGCAGCTGCGCTGGCCGCTTTTTATCAGCAGATCTTGATTGGTCATGTGGAGGCTGGGCTACGAACAGGTAACAAGAATGATCCGTTTCCAGAAGAAATGAATCGCCGGTTGATTGATCAACTAGCAGATTTTCTCTTTGCCCCTACAGATCAAAGCCAGGCAAATCTGCTAAAAGAAAATCATCCACAAGACCGCATCGTCGTTACTGGCAATACGTCTATTGATGCTTTGTACCACACCTTGGCACAAAAAAAAGACCGAAAACCAATCAGTGAGAAAAAAATCCTTTTAGTTACAATGCACCGGCGAGAAAACATTGGGCAACCCATGGAACAAGTGTTTCGTGCACTAAAACGGATCGCTGTTGCTTATCCCGCACTGACGATCGTCTTTCCGATGCATAAAAACCCTCGTGTCCGTACACTAGCCAAGCGCTATTTAGAAGGGCAGCAAAATATTGAGTTGATCGAACCATTGGATGCCCCTGCATTCTATCAGTTACTGGCAGACAGCTACCTTGTTTTGACCGATTCAGGAGGGATTCAAGAAGAAGCACCCTCCTTGGGGATTCCTGTCTTGATCGTACGTGAAACGACGGAACGCCCAGAAGGGGTGGCAGCAGGGACTTTGAAACTCATTGGTACCCATGAGGAGCATGTGTATTCAGAAATCGTTCATTTATTGTCTGATGAGGCAGCATACAAACAGATGGCGCAAGCCAAAAATCCCTATGGAGATGGACAAGCCAGTGAGCGGATCGTGGCTGAATTAAAAAGTTATTTCGAGTAGAGGAAGGCGAACCTATGAGACAATTCCAATCATCTTTTGTCATTAGTAAAACGACGCTAAGGTGGCTACATTTGCTAGAACATATGGAGCACGCTTCTCATACACCGATCCGTGGGTTGTCAAAAGTGATCAAAAGCTCTAGCCGAACCATCATTGAAGATTTACAAAACATTAAAGAGTATTTCGAAGATGCTATCGAAATGGAAACGTCAAATAGTGGCTATCAGCTACAAGTCATCGATACAGAAAGCTACTTAGAAAAAAAACGGAATTTGATCAGTAACGAGCCGTTGTTTCGCATCTTTGAGAGCATTTTTTTAGGGGAAATATTGACCATCAATGAGTGGTCAGACATTTTGTTTATTTCCCCTGCCACGTTGATGCGGTATTTTCGAAAGATCGACCCAATTTTAGCACAGTACCAACTGACATTAAACAAAACCACCGTTGATCTTATTGGTGAGGAAGTCAATATTCGCCATTTTTTTCTGAACTTTTATTATGAATCCGATAGTACGCCGCATACCGTATTTCCGCCGTTGATCATTCATGAGATCGGTTTAAACTTGAAAAAAGAAGAATTCGATAGCAATTTCTCTAATCTTGCCTTTGAGGAAATCAGTTACATGCTTTATATCATTTTAGAGCGAACCTCTCATGGCCATTACGTCACGATCGATCCAGCCATCGTCAAGCAGTTTCGTAAAGAGTATTATCTTGAGCTGAAAAAATTAAAGACGATGCTATCGAACCATTTGCAAACGACGATCGCCGAAAAAGAAATCATCTACTTTTATGCGTTATCGATGGGAAAACGGACGGTGTTTGATATTGATATGGAAAGGGACTTTTGCAACAAGTTAGGCAAAGACTCGCAGATCCTGCAACTAACCCAACGTTATCTAAAGGAGGCAGGCGTACCGCCGTATGCGCTGGAATATAGTACGGTTTTGATCCAGTCTTTTTTTGCGACGATCTTACTAAAAAATAAACTTTCACCGGTCTTGAACAAAGTGATTCCCGATTTGATCTCATTTGTAAAAAAACATTTTCCAGAGGAAATGGCACAAAACACAGCGTTCTTACAAAAACAATTCAAACAACTGAAGTGTCTGTCTTTAGACATGATCGTAGATATCAGCGCAGTGTTTACCATTCATATGGACTGTGTGAAAGAATTGTACTGGGGGAAGCCTAAAAAAATTGCGTTCCTGTTAGAAGGGAATCAATTTATCTCGCAACGAATTCAGGTCACTGCTCGTAAGTATCTAGGCAGTTATCAGAAACTCTTTTTTCCGAATGTATTAGATATCAATCCCGGCTATTTTGAGGCGAACCAATTTGATATCGTCGTCACAAATTATAATGAGCATATGTCGAATTTTTCTTGTTCTGGCGTGTATTTATTGTTCAATAAAATCCCGAACTCAACCGATTGGCGCAGACTCATGTCATTGATCGACTTTAAACTTTAACAATGGTCCAGGTGCAAAATAATTCTCAGATGAAAGATAGGAATGATGCAATCATGATGAAAAAAGGACATATGACACCAGAAGCCTATTTAAAAAATTACAGCGAACTTTGTTACTTGCAGGAATTTCCCTTAATCAAACAAGTATGTACAGAGTTGCAAACACGATTCAAAGAAATTTGCTATACCGAGTACGATAATGTGCTACAACAAATGGCGGATTTGCTAGAAATCGATGCCCAACTGCAAATGTTTTTAGATTTTTTCCGACACGACTTTTTTAAAGAAATCGAATTAGCAGAAGAAGAGATCGTCGAAATGATCAAAAAGGACAAAAATGTCTATTACCGACAAATGGCAGGGATCGGCACAAACCAGAAAGCGCCCCATGGCTTGATTTATCTCAGCGAGAAATGAACACTGTGATCGCTGAGATAAATCAGAGTGTCAACCACTCGTTGGGTAAGAATGGTTTTTATAAAATAACACTTCGAAATACTTTGTGACCGTAATGATTCCACAAGATAGTGTCTAGCAAGTTGACTTACGCATTGTCCAACACAACCAGACGCAAGATCCGTGGATTGATTTGATTAAGTAATCGATTCCAATCTGTCGCATCTGGAAAAGATTTTAGAAGAACGCATTCTACTTCCAGTAAGTATTCTGTCGTATACTCCGAATAATTGGTGACTAATAGATCAATTTGCTTTTCTTTTAAATAGGTTGGAGAGAGTTCACTGGCATTAGGATAATACAATGTATGGAAGCGACCCAAATATTTTCGCACGATACTTTCGGCATATTCACAAACATATTCGTTTCCTTCAAAAATCACGGCGATCGTCCGTTGTGATCCCCAATTTTCTTCTTTGATCGCTTCCATATGAATCGTTAAGCTGGCACAGAAATCGTCAAGATAGGAGGATGAATACAGCTTTTTGACTAGCTTGTGTTTTGCCAAAAATGCATAGTTTCTCTTATATTCGTAGGAAAACTTCTCTTTGACGAATTGCGTAAGATCGTCAATATTGACATTCATGATGGGCGAGAGCATATCGCGTATTTTCACAATCGTAAAAAATGATTCTAACCAGTGTAAATCTTTTTGTTCATCATAGGAATTGCCTTGATTTAGGGCATAGAAATCTTTTGTCACTTGTTGGATCTCAGGCCAGCGATTATACTTTCGGCAAAATTCTTCGATCGAAGGATGATTGATTTTTCGGCGACAGATGAGACAAAGTAACAAATAAATGATTTCGTCCTCTGGCAGATGGTAATGAAAATAGGAATAAAGGATCTCTCTTAACGTATCTGGAGCAATCAATGAATGATAAGCATAAAAGATGTCCTTTAGTTCAGGTGAAAGTTCGACTTGTAACCCTTTCTTGCTGCGTTCCAGTGTAATGTAGAGAATATAGGAAAAGTAAGAAAAAGTAGAAGCCGGTTGCTTTTTTGAATGCAAAAGATTGGTGATCTCAATGACAGCATCTTGGACATCCAGCGATGGGAAGATCGTATTGACATTGATATCTGACTCATAATAAAACAGACAAAAAAAGCGGCGAATATCGATTTCGGAACCTATCAATGTGACAGGGTTTGTTGATAGACGAAGTTTGAAGGGCTTTAATAATTCGTTCATTTTTTTTAAGTAACTGAGCAATGCTTGTTCAGAAAGATTAAGGGTCAAGCTCCAATCCAGAGCAGATTGTAATTCATCAAAAAAAATACTCTCCAAAATCATAAAAAATGGCTCGTCTTTAACTAAATTTTGTTTTTGTTTGATATACCCCTCGGGATCAAGTTCTTCAAATAAATACCCAAACTTAGAGGAATAGATTTCGATCGCATCATTAAAATGTTCGCGAATCATGGCAATATCCGCAATGATCGTACGGGTACTGCTTTTTGTTACTTCTGATAAATCGCCCAATGTTGCAGATGGATTCTTCTCAAATTCATTTAATAATTGCAATCGTCGGATTAAAGAACGATTTTTGATAAATTTTAGCTGAAAATTTTTCATAGTTGCCCCCGTTGAATTTAAAAAAGAATTAAACACATTATAAACAATTGGTTAAAAAACTTCAATTTCTATGTTTAATTTTATTTTATTTGACTAAATATTCGATTTTTATTATTCTGGTGGATGTAAACGGTTGAAACTAATTGATACAATGTAGGTTTTTTCACCGACAGGTGAAAATTGCTATTTTTTTTTAAGGATATTTGACGCTATAGTGAGACCATAGTCCGATGCTTAGGAGTATTTGTTTTTTCTCAAGAGGAAACCTGTGAACTGTTGGTTGGATCAAAAGGGAGAAAATAAACAGTAAATGTAACTAGCAAATGAGTGAATGTGCCATCAATACCTAAAAATGCAGTGTACTTGAGGGGTATCCACGAATGAGAGAGAAAGAAAATAGAAGACATTGATTGGTTGAAGAACATCTACGGTTACCAGAAAGTGTAAACTGGAAACGAACATGCAGATAGATTACGAGGAGGCTAATATGCTGGCAGAAAAGATAGCGGGAGCAGAAGAATATTTGGCGCATTTTCAAACAGAGCTAGAAAAACAAGGGGTGTTACGCTTTTTTCCTAAAATAAATGCCTTTTATCATCGGTTAGCAAAAGAGTTTTTAACGATTTTTCATAGCAAGGAAGAAAACCTGTTTGTTCAGTGGGGCCACTTATTGGCGATTGATGCACAATTGCAAATATTGATGGAAATCAGCAACAATCGCAAAGAGGGATTGCTAGATGACCTTGGGATGAGTGAGGAAGAAGTCATTGAAATGATAGAAAATGACCATAAGTATTTTTACCGTGAGATCACGGGGGCAAAGTTAACGCAAAAACCCAAAATGGGCTTGATTTATTTGAGTGAACACTTAGCGGAGTCCTGAAGTTTTATGTCTAATACGTCGAGTAGACCTGAGAGTTAGGAAAAAAATTGAGATAAATGGGAAACGATGATGTTCAATAGACTATTGGGGAAGTTTTATAGATAGTTTTTTGGAGAAATAAATGGAGAGTAGTAGTGGGGCTAAAAGGATGATTTTCAGGTGGAACGTACCCTTGAGAATGACAGAGAGCAGATGGACTACTCAAACAACGCAGTGGGGAAGGCAATTGGTTGGTCTTCCTTGCTTGAGTAAGAGTTGTTTTTAAGAAACAACAGATTGACCGCTAAAGTCAACGACAAAGACGAATGTTTTTTTCTCTTCATTAAAATAATTACTGTGTAAGACGTGAAAAAAAGCAAAAAGCGCTTGAAGGTAGGACATGAACGGAATGAAACTTTTTATTATTTTTGCCTCCTTGTCGGTAGGCATATCGGTGGCACAATACGGCATGTATGATTTCTTCTCAGCATATCTGCGATCCTTCGCAGCTGGTTTCAATTGGGGCAAACCATTCTTTTGCTTGGCTATTTCTTTCTGCTGGTTATGTATTTTTGGGTCCAGCGTGGCAGAACAAGGAAAGAGAAGCAATCTTTAGGAGAATGATCAAGAATTAAACAGCAATGATCAGCAAAGAAGCGTTTTTTCATAGGAAGAAATCGCTTGTTTGTAAGCAAAAGTATACATAAATAGTACGACCGAGACGAGCCTTTCGCGGGCTCTTACTTAACATAAAAAAATCTGCAGCAAACGTTTGCTTCTTTTGGTGAAACCAAGAAGGGATCGTTTGCTGTTTTTTTGTGCTAACAAATAGGCCTGTTTTCAAATATCCAGTGGAGAGCTTTTTTCAAGGAAATGAAAAATTCTTAAGGGGGAGGCTGGAAGAATCGATTCGTTCTGTAAATAGTAATCAAAAAATGGATGACCGAAGAACTACATACGAGAGAGTCAATAAAATGCTTCATGGAGGAATGGCTGATTTAACCAAGCGGCATTTCAAGGGAGTACCGAAGGATATTAGATAGAGAAGATAAAGCAATGGACAGAGACGCCAAAGTTTTTAGCGCTGCAATAGCTATTGGAGTATGCGTTGGTTTGGCTGCATCTGTATTGGCAACAACAGAGTACCGGGAAAGGGCTGGATAAGTGAAAATGAATGGGAAAGGTGGCGGTCCGAAAGAAGAACCATAGCTGATGATCCGCCAATCGTCGAGGAACCACCCAACTGTTTTCCGTGGAGAAATACCAAACGAGCAGGAGATGACCACTGACAGGCATGCTTCATGTTCTTGTCAGTTTAGTGATTCTAAGAAAAACAACATAAAAGAAAGAATACCTGACAAACGTAGCTTGGGGGATCAGATGAAAAGAGAGGAACGTTCTTAATAAGGATAGTCCCCCCTCTTTTTTTACCGTTATTTTATTGTGGCTTTTATAGAATGGAGAACTGCAAGTGCTTTGGAGATTGATATATGATTTTTCTATGGTAACAAGCGTTTTGGTGTATGTTAAGGATTTCTCGTTTTAGCCAGATTCTATGGTGAATAATTTATTTAAAACGGGGGTTTGTTTTTTTATTTAGGCATAGATTTCATCAGCCAGTGAATTTATTGATTTTTCCCGCATCACAAAGATAGCTATAATGAAGTATATCGAGGATAAAACCCAGCGTTTTTGGAAGCCAACTGAAACAAAGACCAATCGACTTTGTTCAAGGTTACCGTCTAAGTAAAGGTGTCTAAAAAAGGGTGGTTTTTAGGCTTGATGATGTCAAAAAGGGGGAGGGAGAATGAAAAGAGCGAGGGGGAATTTTTGGGTCAAACTGATGATCTTCGCTGCTTTTTTTCAAGTGATCAGTGCTTCGACGATTTTAGTTTCGGCACAAGAGGAGCGTTCCGTCGATACAGAAGGCTCAGTCCAGTTCACGGGTGTCTATGAACCAGACAAACCAGAACCTTCACCACCGACCGGACCGACACAACCTGGCGGGGATGGGGGACGTTTGCCGCAGACGAATACCCGAAAAAGTTCCAGTGCCACGGCACTCGGATCATTGCTGCTATTGATCGCTGGCTATTCAACAGTGAAGAAGACACGCAGGTACCAAAAAGAACGAACAACCTCAAGAACACAAGAAAAGTTGAGTAATAGAGAATAAGGGAATGATCTTATGAGATTTTTGCGATTTGCAACGAGCACCGTACTTGCCGCAACTCTTTTGACTGGCGGGATCCAAGGGACCGCCGCTGAAGTAAGAGTCGCTGAAACCGATGGGCAAGTCAGTTTTGTGCCCAATGATCGAGACCCGACGGAAGTGTTACCGCCTGATCCAGGCCCCGATGGCCCCGATGTGGAGATACCGCCGATCGGACCAGATGGACAAACAGGACCATTGACGATCGCTTATGCGCCGACTTTGGATTTTGGTACCCAAGAAATCTCCAACCGAGATGCCGTCTATTCGATGGTGGCAGAAAAGCAACAATTAGCGGATACCCAAGGGGAAGAAAACCAAGTACCGTATGTTTCCTTCGCCCAAGTACAAGATACCCGTGGGTCAAATGCTGGCTGGCGTTTGACTGTAGCACTAAGTGCGTTTGAATCAGGGACGCAACACAACGAACTGCGAGGGGCACAAATCATCTTTGCCTCACGAGAAGTTGACTACAATAGCCACAATCAAGAAAACGCACCGGACGCACATGAAGCCGGCTTGCGTTTGGATGCCAATGGTTCAGCACAAGCTGTTCTGACTGCTGATGCCGGCAAAGGGGCAGGCACTTCATCCGTCGTTTGGGGCTACCAAGATGAGTTGAATGCGCAAGTCCAAGCCCAGGCGCCGGTGGTTCGCAATGAGGCGATCCAATTGTTCGTCCCGGGAGCGACTGCTAAAGATGCAGCCTTGTATGTGGCGACTTTGAAGTGGCAATTGACGACCACTACCTCGCAATCAGGAGAAACAGTTCCAACGGCGCAAGCCGATGAAACAAACTAAAAGAAAAGAAAGAAGGAATAAAAATGAAATGGATTCGATTAGCAACAGTCGCAACACTGACCTCTACGATCTTCGCAGGCGGTGTACAAGTAGTAGCAGCAGAGGAAGAAAATAATCAACCAAAAACACCACTTTTTGAAGTAGAGACACCAAATGAGGTTAACTTTATCGAAGGGGAAGAAGACGTGGATGACGTTGAAAATCCAGTTCCTTACCCACCCGTTATCATTGATCCGCTTCCAGTAAAAGGTCCATTAACGATCGTTTACGTGCCAGAAAAATTCGATTTTGGTCAACAAGCCATTACTTCATCTGCAGCTGAATATTCTGTGATTGCTGAAATGCAAAACGTAGATGAAAACCATCCTCTTGCGGTCGGACTTCCAGACACAGTTCCTTACGTTTCCTTGGCACAAGTCAGTGATACACGAGGAAACAGTGCGGCAGATTGGACATTAAGTCTTGCTTTGACAGAGTTTGTCGGTCAAGATACAGGGGATATCCTTTATGGCGCCCAACTTCACTTTATTGATCCGCAGATCAAACACAATGATGGTACCGGGCCTGCTGAAGAAGCGCCTGAAGCATCAATAACTGATGGTGATCGTGTGATTTTAAATGCTAATACGAATATAGCATCGAGCATTCCAGTCATGACCGCAGGACCCAATCAAGGACAAGGACGCTCCTCTGTCTTCTGGGGAGACCAAGACAAAATGATGGATGAGTTTGAGGGTAATGATTTTACCGGAACGATTCTGAATGATCGTATTCAGCTGCATCTTCCATCAGCTGCGACGCCGCAACAAGACACCTATACAGCAACCTTGACCTGGACACTAGCTACCACAGTTAGTGTAGATGGTGAAAATGGTGGTAATGGCGGCGATGGAGACGACAACGTTTTAAATCCAGAAGATTAATCTTCAAAGCAACGCAACAATAATGTGAAACAACTGGCAGGAGTAGACCGTTATTCCTGCCTTTTTTGGAAGGAGAAACAACAGTGATTGAACAACCAACAAACCAACGCTGGCTGCGGCTTTTGACTGCAATGATCGTGCTATGCTCATTGATTGCTTGGCCGACACCAGTACGAGCAAATGATGACATTGAATCAGAGTTGAATTTTTTTGTAACCCCGATATTCCCTGACAGTCAGATCGAAGGCGGTGCTAGCGGTTATTTTGATCTGAATTTAGGCGCAGGGGAACAAGAGGAATTGCAGTTACGCATCCAAAATACATCGGAAGAAACCATTGATGTCGAAGTATCGGCTCATACTGCCTTCACCAACGTCAACGGAGTAGTAGAATACGGTCGTGATGCCGAAGCTCCTGACCCGACATTGCCTGCCTCGATTGCCGAATTGATTGAAACACCTGGGGTCATCACTTTAGAAGCCCAAGAAGAACGGATCCTTACACTTCCTCTGACGATGCCTGAGGAAGAATTTGATGGGGTACTGGCAGGATCGATCCGAGTTGAAGAGGTTCGCGATGCTACGGCAGCAGAGTCGGAAACAGAAGGCATCGGGATTCGTAATGAGTTTGCCTTTATTTTAGGAGTCGTCGTAAGCAACAACCGCTCGTCAACGGATCCAGGACTTGAATTGCTGGATGTTTTTGCCAGTCAAGTCAATTATCGGAACGTGATCAGTGCCAAGATTCAAAATTACACACCGACTTTCGTCAACCACATAGAAATTGATGCTGAGATTCGTGCCAGCGGCAGCGACACCGTCTTGTATGAAACACAGCGCACAAGTATGCAGATGGCACCAAATTCGCAGATGGATTTTCCGATCCCGCTAAATGGCGAGCGTTTCCGTCCGGGAGACTATGTCCTGACTCTGACGGCCCGTTCACAAGGGGAGGAATGGCATTGGGAAGAGCCCTTCACGATTGCGGCTGCTGATGCGAGACGTTTAAATGAGGAAGACGTGACATTGGAACCAGAAACCAATTGGTGGCTGATTGGCGGAATTGCCGCACTTGTTTTGTTATTGATCATCGTTGTTGTTTTAATCATTAACAAGAAAAAAAAGACAAAGGAAGGTGGGGATCAGTAAAATGAAAAAGAAAACACTAAAGATAGTACTATCACTTATGGTAGGACTATTTAGTGTTTACTTGTTTTTTTCGTCTATTCGTGTGTTCTTTTTTGAACCACTACATGCATGGCAAGGAAGAGAAGGTACGTTAGGCGAGGTGTTCACTGGATCTTCTTTTGAAGAATCTTTAGAGGATCAAGAGGAGTTGGTGGTTTCTTTTCTGGAAGAAATCCAGCAAGCATATGTTGGAGAAGTGTTTCCGATCATGTTTTTAACAAACCGCCCACTAACAAGCATCGACATCCAGCTGCCTGCAGCCACGATCATAGAAGAAACATTTTTAATGGAAGAAATAGTGATCACCCAAACCGAGGATCCCGAGCAATGGCTTCTGAACTCCGAAGTGCCGTTGACGTCGTTTAGTCTACCACTGACGATAGAATCCGTAGGTACTTATGAAATAACGGTGGCAGAGACAGTGCTTACCTTGAACGTGGAAGAAAGAAAATCCGGAGATGAGGGGGAGAGGCCCCCTATGGAAACGGACGACCACCCGATTGGCACTAACTTAGCAGCGGATCCTGTCACATCAGATGGTTCATTTTTTGATGACATCGAGATGGATGAAGGCAATCTTGATCTTTTGGAAGATAGGCGAAGAGAACAAGAAGTAGGCTCCTGGCTAGAATTTTTAGAAGCTGTCATGGACCCAGAGGTGAATCATATAAAGTTGATCGACAGCTTTGAATCTAGTGATAATCCGATTGAAGGTATAGCTTCAGGCGTATCAGGAAGTACAATTAATATTTCGAGTGGAGACTCTTATGTCTATATCAGCCAACCGGGAATCTCAAGAACTCTTATTATTGATGGACAAGGAAAATACCAAATTGATTTTCGTGCGGTTGCTGTTGGCTTCTTGGATAGTACGATGGTACCAGAATCTCCTTGGGATATTTCGTATCAAAATATTACCCTTTATCATGGGAATTATTACGGACCTATGAACGTTACTACTTTGGGTGTTAACAATCAAGCCATATCGACCATGCGGTACCATAATGTTGAAAACATTGGGAATCAGCTTTTGCATTCCGTTGGTACAACCGCAGTGCTTTCAGGAAAGGTTACCTCACATCAAGCACGAAGCTACCGTTCGACTTTTAATGAAAATTGGCAGATCAATGCTTGGAATCAAGCAAATTTTGAAGTCCATCGACTTTTGATCAGTCCCAATGCAGAAGTAGAATTGTCGACCATCAGTTCAGGAAATTTATTTTATCATGGTTTGAATCATCCAGAACTGATTATTGGAGAGAATGCCAAAGTTTCCATGAAAGCAAATTTTGAAGGGACTAGAGGGGAAGCCGATGGTGTGAATGTCTATTTTGGAAATGGTGGTGGGAATCTGACTGTTGGCAAGGGAGCAGAATTAAAACTTGACACTCAGATCAACGCCTCTGCGATTTCCACACTTCATGGAAACCATACCATCGATCTCTTGGAAGACAGCAAAGTGCATATCCAATCCTTAGAGAATCGAAGCCACACGAATGGATGGAATTGGAATATTCTTTCATTTCAAGGAGGCAACACCCATATCAATCTAAAGGAACGTAGTATGTTAAAAATTGATGCGGAAAATCAACCCAACTTATCGGCACATGTTGTTGGCTTCTGGGAACCTCAAAACAGTATCACTGTTGGTAAAGATGCTGTTTTAGATATTCGTTCGGACAGTCGCAATGATTCTCAAAATTTGATCTTTTTTGGAAATCTTTCGAAGTTGACGTTCAATGAGGCCCGAAAGGTCAATTTAGAACGAACGGCGCCGCTTTCTTTTAATAACGGAAGTTTGATCAACTTAAATGGAACCAATGAACTGGAAATCGAATTTCAAGGAATCAAACAATGGCAATACGGTGAGTTTGATGAGGTGCAGCCTACCCATGAGTGGATGCCTTTGATTCATATGAGTACCAACTTTACTTGGATCAATCCAACAATCAACAGTGTCGTAACTTTGGATCCAACAGTGGAACAAGGGGTACGTAGTCATTTTTCGACTCATAGCCAACGATTGCTTTTCGAGCAAGTTTCTGAAGTTGAAATAGAGTTGAATCCATTAACGGAAGATCCGACCTTATCAAATTCTCGGATCATCTCTGGAAGAGCAAATCCCAATAGCTATATTCGTTTTGAGCGGGAAGCATTTATGCCCGAACCAAATCCTTCTCTTGGTACTGTAACGGATCCAGATGGACGCAGAGAATTCTTTCACGTCCAAGCTGATGAAGAGGGAAACTTTCAGTTTGATTTATCCGAATTTCCAAACTTCCAACATTTTCGTCACGAAGAGCTAGTGACAGCCGAGGCGTTTTTGAATGGGAGATGGGGAAAGGATTCGGTGATTGTAGAGAAAATCGACATTGTGGACCCGCGGGATCCTTTTCGCCCGGATGAAACGGTCGATCCTGTGAATCCTCCTGTTTTGCCAGAAAACCAGGGATTTGTCAGCATCGACTTTATTTCTCAATTCGATTTTGGAGAAGTACCAATTCTTTCAAGTACCACTCGATATCCAGCAAAGCCGCAGGCGTTGCGGGAAGTTTATGAGGATGTGCATGAAGGGGACCGTCCCAATTATATCCAAGTATCGGATCGGAGGATCGCTACTACTGGTTGGACACTGAGTGCTCGCTTATCTGAAGAGGGTTTTGTGGGTACGCATGATGAAAGGCAACGACTAAGAGGGGCAAGCGTTTATTTGTCAAATATCCATATGGTAACCACTGGTTCGAATGAGTCGGAGACGCCAGACTATCAAGAAGCCATTGAACTTATTGCAGGTCAAAGTAAAACCTTGGCTTCGGCTCAAGAGAATCATGGTGGAGGGACGTGGATCCAACATTATGGCTCAAGTGAAACAATGGAAAACAGTGTGGAACTGGAAGTCCCGATTGGTGCCAACCCCCAAGCAACTGCTTATCGCGGCACGATTTATTGGGAATTAAGCTTTGTTCCGAGACCTGAGTCATAAAAGTTTGAATAAGAAGGAAGCAGAAGCTGCTGGAAGTCGCCTGCAGCTTCTCTTCTTTCGAATGTGTGGGGAGGTGAAACGATGAGAAACAAGCCGTCTTTATTGATGAACAGTTTATTTTCAATGACGTGCAAGCGGCAATTGACGATTTTGCGGCAGTTGGAATGTTGCGGTCCTTTAAGTGGGCAACAGCTGGCACATGCTTGCGGCGCTTCTCGGCGGACGATTATTTCAGACATTGAGGAACTGCGCCAACTCTTTGGGGCTTCGACGATCCTCGCATCTGCCAGCAATGGTTATGAATTGATGATCCAAGAATTGGCAGAGTATCAGGAAAAAAAGCGAGCATTGTTGGCGGATGACCCGAATCTGTTGTTTCTGCATTTCTTGTGTCAGCAAGAAACGGCGATACCGGAAAAACTTGTTGCAATCACCGGATTAGGCAATCAAACCTTTTTGAAACAATGTCGTCAGCTTCAGACCTTGTTCGCTGCTTATGAACTGACCTTGAATAAAAAGCAGTGGTGCCTAGAAGGGGCAGAAGGAAACATACGGTATTTTTATAAAGCCTTTTATTTTGAAGAAGAGGAACAGCCCTACCAAATCTTTGAGCAGCTGGCTGAAACGTTGACACTGCGGTATCGTCCGTCCTTGCCGATCGATCCAGTGGTTTCGTTGCAGTGGACGAAGGTCTTTCTTTTACGGGCGCAACAAGGTGGACGCTTGGAAGAAAATTGGGAAATGGCTGACTTTTGTCGGTTGTTTCTAGAAAAAACGGGTTTTGTCATCGAAGGCTTGGAGGTCTGCAGGTCCTTGTCGCAGCAAGAACGGTGTGTCCTATTGTTTTTGATGATGGCAGATGAAGGGGTACTTTCGTTTTTATTGAAACATCCGTGGGTCGAAGAAACGGTGCCCTTTGATCCAATCGATAGCTTGCGAGAGACGTTTCCCAAGCAAGCAGAGACATTGAGAGAAGATCGCGTATTCGTGCAAGTGACGTTAGCAGTCATGTTACTGGATCGGCTCTTCCATGTGCCACCTCCTTTGCTGCGGGATCGTCGAAAGCCAGAAGTGTCTGGTATTGGAAAGACGAAGGCACTTTCTAGCGCTGCTTCTCACTATTTGCTGACAATAGGCGAGTCCTATCTAAAGAACCAGCAGTTAAAAAACAACCAGCTGATGATCACCTATCATTTGTGTGGAAATGAGAAAATCAAAGGCTGGATCAAACAACGTCTGAGTGATTGGCTGGCTGCCCAAGGAGTGGATGTCGTCGTCGAGACTACGAGTGAGCTGTCGATTTTCACCGCCCGCCAGGTGGTAGTCACTGATCAACCGCTCTTTTTGCTGGAATTGGAACAGCCCATCTATCGGTTGGAACGACCGATTGAGCCAAATTCCATTGAACGTCTCGGCAAGGCGATTTTAGCCGATTTTCTTGGTCAATGTAAAGGCTCTGTTCCTAGTGAAGAGCTTCAAGCAGCGTCTGCCTCTCGCTAAAAACGGTAGAGCCAACGGTAGAATCAGTCAAACGCTACGTACGACGTAAAATTATGGTAGAGGAGCAACAGGTATCATGGGTCGATTCCAAAAGCAATTGGTACTTCGTGTGTTGGGGATAAGTTGTCTGCTACTGCTGCTGTTCTATTTCTTTTCAAACTACAAAATGGCTCGTGTCAGCGGTGATTCGATGGCCCCCATTATTCAAAACAACGAGTTAGTCGTTATTCAAAAGAATCAGTTGCCGCATCGTTATGATCTCGTCGCTTTTGAGCATGAAGGGCTGCTGATCGTAAAACGAGTGATCGGGGTTCCTGGGGATTCCTATGCGCGCAGTGGCAATCGTTTGCTATTGGGGGCATCAGGGTCCTATTATGATTTTTCCTATACCTTTACACTGACGCAAGAAACGGCGAGGGAATTGCCGGTCGGAGGCATCTTGCAGCCAGGAGAGTATTTCGTCGTTGGGGATGCGATCATGCACTCGATCGATAGTCGTGAATTTGGTATGGTGACGAGCGAGGCGCTTCGTGGGGTCGTCTTGAATTTCTTTTAAGGATTCAACGTGGTCAGTCAGCGTGTCTGTTTGAAAATCGAGGCTCAATTATGGACAAAAGATGGAAAGGGGGATGTCCGTGAAGATTGTTTATGTCAGCATACTGCTGCTTTGTTTTGTGGCGATCGGGGTGCTTGCTCAACGGGGATACCTCGAAATCTTTGTTCGAAGACTTGAGCGACGAACAAATATGACGGAGTTGGAAAAAAGAAAACTGGCTTTTTTTAAGCATAAGATTCGTAATGAACATCCGTTAGCGTTACTGATGGTGAGTGGTCTGTTTCTTATGAGTTTGCTGCTTTTGACTTTTACTCATGTTTCCATACATGCGCAAAGCTGCAGGGTAGCAGAGGAAAGGGAGCAGATGAAACAGGAAATCTTACATTTACAAAAAGAACAGATTGAAGGGACGCAACGACCGTTATCGGTGTACCCGTCTGCAGGTCTCCCTTTTGAAAATCTTGCTTGGCAGACGCTGCTGATGGCGGATGATCGAGAAGCGCGTTTTCAGCTAGAAGAAGAATTTGGGACGCAAGTGACGCCTTTTTTAGGACCGACAGTCGTGCTGATCCATATTGACCAACCGCTGCAAGAAATCACCCTAACGAGTTCAAGTCATTTGAACTCTTCTGCGGACTTTCCTGCTTGGGAAGCTAATTTGCAGCGAATCATCGATGATCTATCGCAGGCGCAAGGCGTGAAACGGTGCCATTTCGTGTTGCAAGTAGCAGATACGCCCGATACGTCATTTGAACAAACGATCGTCCGCAATGCTCAGGGACAGTGGCAAGTACTCAACCGAAAAGAGCTTGTCCAAGCTTCAGACACGGGAACTTAGAATGAAACAATCAAAAGAGTTATTGACGAAAGGGAGGGATTCAAGGGATGAGTAAGAAGAAGGGACGTGGGTGGTTTTCTGCTCAGACGCTATTCGACGAAATGAACCAAGTGTCATTGAAAGAATTAAAAGGATTTGAAGAAACGTATGAGAAAGAAAACAGAACCGCTGAGACAGCTGTTGCCAATGGACCGGCGAAAGAAGCCTTCGCCGATACCGCAAAAAAGAAAGCTACTAGCAATGATCAAGAAATGACGGGTACCAGTAGTAAACCCCAAAAAGGCAAAAAACAAGGGCAACGAAGTGGACAGGCGCCGGCACCGTCTCCTTCAGTACAAGCGGAACTAGAGGAACGATTGGAGCCAGAAGGATCGCCTAAGCACTCGATGCAACCCTGGTCCTCAGAAACTGGCATGCCACATCCAGTAAGCAGTAAAGGGAAGAGAAAGCGTAAAAGCACCAAAAAGCGTAATGAAACTGTCAATGCGCCCTTGCCTAGCTATCAAGAAAAACGCTCTTTTGAAGCGTTTACCGCGGAAGCGAACGAGGAGCAGATGGAGCTGGCGCCTGTCTCACCAGCAGATATGAGCTTTGAACAAACCCATCAAGAGTTAGTGTTGGCACGAACGAGAATCACAGAACTTGAAAAGCGGCTCCATGCAGAAACCTTGCATCGCTCACAGTCGGATATCCAGCAAGTGAAAGAAAAAGCGATTTTTGAACGCTTGGATTGGGCAAGAGAAAAACAATGGTATGAAAGCAAAGCCCAAGAACAAAAACAGCTGCTGCTCCAAAAAGAAGAGGTCATCACAAATTTGGCGAACCAACTCGCTGAAAAAGAAGCACAGCTGGAGGAGCAGGATCGAGGCCCTCAGGAAGAAGAAGCCGCTGCGCTTCGCAAAGCGGTCAATGAGCTGCAAAAAGAAAACCAAGAGTTACAAAAAGAAAATCAGCAGTTTCAAGCGGAGATGCGAGAGATCTTGCTGTTTGCTAGAAAGAAAGCAGACCGGACACTTGAAGAAGCGCAGGTTGAAGCAGAACGGATGATCTACAACGCCGAAATGCGCTTGAATATCGCCCATCGTACGGCAAAAGAGATCCTTGATGAAGTGAGCGATACGAAAGAGAACATGAATACTCTCTTTGATTATTTGTATGAACAAGTCTATTCACTAGCAGACAAGCAAGTATTTGAAAAGTACCAAGAATAGGTTTGCTTCGGATCACTAGAAGCAGGCAGATAGTACTGTGAACGTTACATAACGTTAGCGATCTTCGCTTTGAGCGGTGATCGCTTGAAACTTTTCTTTGTTTCTCAACGACATTTTGATTGGGAAATGGATTTGTTCTGTACCGGCTGCGATCGCTGATTCATAATACCAGCACTTATGGTCGATCAACGCCATCGATTGCTGCAAAGCGTCTATCTGCGCTTGCAGCGCTTTTTTTTGTTCAAGAAACATTTTATGGCGTTCTTGCAGCGAGTCATCACCAAGGCGTGTCAATTGTGCATAATCTTTGATCTCTTTAATGGTCATGCCTGTTTCCTTCAGACATTCGATCAATTCCAGCATCTCAATTTCGGTATCTGAAAATAAACGGTAGCCAGATTCTTTGCGCGCTAACGTCGGCAAAAGGCCTTCTTTGTCGTAATAGCGGATGGTTGACGTGGGGATATTTAAGGCTTTCGCAACTTGGGATATCGTATAGGTCATTTTTTTTCACTCCTTAACGTTGACTTTAAAGTTAACTTTAATGTTAGTATGACAGTAAGCAAAGGAAAAAGCAATGAGGAGGAAACAGAGATGACAGAAAAAAACATGAAAGCTGCTGTATTAAAAGGACCAGAAACGATCGAGGTCAAACAAGTACCTGTGCCGAAAGTGGAAGAAGGACTGATCGAGATCCAAGTTTCAGCTTGCGGCGTCTGCGGCAGTGACGTGCATATGTGGCAAGCAGGGAAAGGTTGGGGCAAAACAGGGGAGTCCGATTTTATCATGGGTCACGAGTTTTGCGGTGTCGTGACGGATGCAGGCGATAGTTCCTTTAAAATCGGCGATCGCGTCGCTTTTTGGGCAAATCTTTATTGTGGAAAATGTGATATGTGCCAAAAAGGGCAAGAGCATTTGTGTCGGGAAGTAAACGGCACCAATTATATCGGCTTTGTCTGCAATGGCGCCTATGCCGAACGGTTTGTCGGAAAAGCGTCCAATGCTTATAAATTGCCAGATACAGTTTCAGATACAGCAGCTAGCTTGATTGATCCCTTGATGGTTGCCTATCATGCCGTCCGTAAATCCAATATTAAGTTAAATGACAAAGTCTTGGTTTCTGGGAGTGGGATCATTGGGCAATTGATTGGCGAATTGGCCAAAAAAGCTGGGGCTTCTTATGTGGCCATGTCCAAAATCAACGATACAAAAATTGAGAAAGCCAAGGAATTGGGAATCTTTGATGACTACTTTGATGCCAAGGATCCAAAACGTGGGGAAGTATTGAAAGACGCCTCTGCTGGTGGATTCGATTTGATTTTTGAAGCAGTCGGTTCCAGCAGTTCCTTAGCGACGTGCATTGAGGCTGCTCGTCCTGGTGCAACGATCGTGGCGATCGGAAATTCCGTTGCTCCCGAAATTCCTTTTTCATTAAATCGGTTGGTCTTGCAGGAAATCAAGCTCATCGGCAGCGTTTCATGCACCCGCCAAGAGTTTGAACAAACGATCGACTTGATTGCTAGTGGCATGATCGATCCCACAAAATATATCACGGATGAATACCCATTGGAAAAACTGCAAGAGGCGCTAGAACGCCAAACGTTAGAAGATGATCCATTGGTCAAAGCGGTTGTGAGGTTTTAAATCCGATCCAGAGAAGAATACCAAATGAAAATCGGGCACCGAGTATTGAACAAACATAGAATGATAGCTGATTCTGCTTAACATCTACGAGGTGTTAAGCTTTTTTATTTGAATCTGCAATAGAAAATCTGTTGCGCACAGGCAAAAGGTTGTGTGTATACATGGGTGTCAGCACTTTTCTTATTTGTCGCGTGTCGCAGTGCTATCATTTGATCCAGGAAAAGAATGGTGCTTGCCTTGCTATGGATTGAAAGAAAGCCCGCAGCAAGTTCAAAAAAGCAAAAGCGAACTTTTCTGACAATGGATGTTTCGTGCCACATCTTATGTTTTTAGAAAGAAGTTCATTTGACGTAGCGAAGAAAGGGGTTTCTGTTGTATGGTAGAATGAATAGAGCCAAGTCAGAAAAGGAAATGAGTGAAGAAATGGCATGAGGGAACTTCAGATGTCTTTTATTACAAGTCCGAGTACAAAGCGTTGGATGCAGATATTAACGATTATTGAACGAGAACAAGTTTTTAAAGTTGGGATTCTTTCTGAGCGATTGGCTATTTCTCAGCGGACATTGGTGAAAGACCTACGCTTGATCAAAGAGCATTTTGGCGAATGTATTGAATTGGTATCAGGTAATAGCGGATTTCATTTCGAAGAACGAAATCGTGTTCTCTTTAAAGAAAAAAAAGAGCAGCTATTAAATCAGGAAGTTTTATTTGAAATCATTGGGAACATTTTTTATGGAGAAGTAGTTGATCTGAATGAATTGGCTTATCGATACAATTATGCGGAAACAACATTACGAAGGTTTATTGCACGTGTGCAACCAGCCTTAAAAGAGTATGGACTTTCTCTAAGTTTCACACCGGTTACTTTGGTAGGCGATGAAGCAAGCATTCGTAAATTCTTTTTTGATTTTTACTACGTAGGTGAGTCCACCCCCTATACGATCAGACCACCAGAAGGACTGCATCATGTAATTCTAAAGGGACTTTCTGATAAATTGGGAAAATATGAAGTAGGGACTGGCTTGACGATCTCGGCTTTTTATTCACTGCTGTATATAACGATTGTACGGGCGCAAAAGGAGCACTATGTTTCGATTCCTGAATGGGCAAAAGAGCTTGTCTATCAAGAAAATGATTTTAAATTGTTAGAGATTCTGAAAGAAGTCATTTTCAAAGAGTATGGGGTATCTTTACCCAAAGAAGAACTTGCTTGGCTTCACTACATGATTATATGTACGCGGACAATCAATCAATACGATCGAGAAAAAACTTTTCTAGCTCGATTTAATTTCTGGACAGAAGTGAAGCCGATCGTAAAAGCGTATTTTGCTGGTGCCGAATTTAAGGGCTGGGATCAGTCACTGCTAGAAGATTATCTAACCTCCTTTCTGGTGTCTAGAAAACTTAATGAAGTGATTTGTCCATCTTTGAACAAGCGACAAGCTGAAGAAGTCGCCTCAATAAAAACATACCATCGAGAGTCTTACTACAAAAATAAAGCATTTTTGGAAAAGTACAAAGAAGAGTTAGCTTTTGCGACAGAATTTATGGAAGATATTGCTATCAGTTTTACAACGGTAAGTGATTTACTGCGCGACTATTATCAGCCGAAAAAAAATATTTTGTTTCTTATAGAAGGGGACTCAATGGTCGTTCAAATGATTCGATTACAAGCAATTCGGCTCTTTTCAAACAAGTATCAAGTCATTTTTCTTTCATTGCACGAATTAACAGAAGAACGATTAAAAGCGGACCAGAAGGTTTTGATCGTCACAAATTATCGTCCCTATATCCTGGATTATGGTTTGACGGATGATTATATCTTGTTAAGTAGCATACCAACGAAGAAAGATTGGGAGCGTGTGATTTGTCGATTGTATCCTCAAACTAAAGAGTGCCCTCTGTGAAGTGAACCAAGTGAAGCAATAGTGAATGGGAAGTTAGGGAGTATTTTTTCGGACTGTCTTCTGGGAGGAAACTTTCGATTATCTGTAAAATCCGACACAAAAATGTACCGACTATGAAAACTAGTCGGTACATTTTTGTAGCTATTTTTCATTTTATTGGTATCAAACAACTAGCGCTGCAGTCACTAATGATACCAATCTATTTAATCTTTTTTCCCCGCATTCTTCACGCTTTCTGCCACGACTTTAGCGACATCAGGCTGAAACGCATCTGGAATGATAGTGGTTGGAGTCAATGCTGATTCGGGGATCAAACTAGCGATCCCTTGTGCTGCTGCGATCTGCATCTCGATCGTGATGTCTCTTGCTCGAGCGTCTAATGCGCCTCGGAAGATTCCCGGAAAGGCCAAGACATTATTGATCTGGTTAGGGAAATCACTGCGACCAGTACCGACGATAAAGGCGCCAGCTGCCAGTGCTTCATTAGGGAAAATCTCTGGCGTTGGATTCGCCATAGCAAAAATCACTGGTTTTTCTGCCATCGTTTTGATCCACTCAGGGTGCAGCACACCGGGAGCTGAAACGCCTACGAAGACATCTGCTCCTTTGAGGGCATCTTCTAGTGTTCCTGTTAGATGTTGACGATTGGTGACTTTGGCAATTTCTGCGTGATGGAGCGCAAGTTCATGGTTCGTTTCTGAAATGATCCCTGCTTTGTCGACAACAGTGATGTGTCTGATGCCAGCAGCCAAAAATTTTCGGGTAATGGCAAGGCCAGCAGAACCACCGCCGTTGATCACGATTTTGACCTCTTCAAAGGATTTGTCGATCAGCTTCAGGCTATTGATCAAAGCGGCTAATACCACGATGGCAGTTCCGTGCTGGTCATCGTGGAACACGGGGATCGGTAATTCTTCAATCAAGCGTCGTTCGATCTCAAAGCAGCGAGGGGCGCTGATATCTTCTAGGTTGATCCCACCAAAGGTTGGTGCGATTGCTTTGATCGTTTGAATGATTTCTTCGGTGTCTTGCGTATCTAGGACGATCGGAATCGAATCGATTCCGGCAAAGCGCTGGAACAAGGCCGCTTTGCCTTCCATGACCGGCATAGCTGCTTTGGCACCGATATTGCCCAAACCTAACACCGCTGAGCCATCGCTGATCACGGCGACAGTATTTTTCTTAGTGGTCAAGGTGTAGGCGAGTTCTTCGTTTTCAGCAATTGCTGATGAAACAGCTGCGACTCCTGGGGTGTAGGCGATACTTAAATCTTCTTTTGAATCAATAGTGACTTTAGAAACGACGGCTAATTTGCCCCCATTTTCCTCGGCTTGTTTCATAGCTGCTTCTTTGACATTCATCGTTGACATTCTTGATTTCTCCCTTCCGATTTCAAACAATTAAAATAATAGTCGTAAAAGTGCGGTCATTGAGATAACCGTGATCGCGCCACCCAAACGTGTAGCTACTTGGGCAAATGGCATCAAATTCATGCGGTCGGCGGTACTTAAGATCGCGACATCGCCGGTTCCACCCATTCCGCTTTGACAAGCAGAAACGATGGCTGCTTCGATAGGGTACATGTTCATAAAGCGAGAAACGATAAATCCCGTGGCAATCACAGTGAAAACGACGCTAATAACGACTAAAAAGTATTGCCAAGTCAGCATACCGACGACATCTTTCAAAGGAATATAAAGTAGTCCTAATCCTGCCATGAGTGGAAATGTAAAGTTACCAGAGATGAATTTGTAAAGCTGTTTTGATCCTTTTTGGGTTTCTTTTGGTACGACATTCAAGTATTTCAAGAAAGCGGCTGCTACGATCATGAGAACAGGTCCAGGAAAACCAGTGACGTGTTCCAGCAAACCGCCGAGAATAAAGAGCGTACAAGCGGTCAGCACACCGGCACCCATCAATTTGACGTCGATCGGTGATTGATCTTCAACCAACGCATCTTTCAAATCATCCCCATCACTCATTTTGACGAGTTGGCCTTTTCCTGAAAGCTGCGGTTTTTGTTCCCCTAAGCGAGTCAACAAGCCAGTACAAACGATCGCGAAAAAGTTGCCGATGATAGTGGCTGGAATCAACTGACCGACCAATTGCTCGCTACCTAAACCAGTGATGGCACTATAGCCTAAGGAAAGCGGTAAGATTCCTTCCCCAATACCGCCGGCTAAAACAGGAGTCACAATAAAGAACAAAGTGTGTTTCCAATCTAGCCCTAACAGGACACCGACAAGGGTACCTACGCCCATCGCTAAGACCATGCCTAACATCATAGGAATGATCATTCGCATCAACCCTTGGACTAAGATTTTGCGATTCATACCTAAAATGCTGCCGCAAACCAGACAGGCGATATAGAAATAAAGGAAGTTTGCTTGCTTCATTAAGATATTAGTTGATTCCAATACGTTTTGATTGATAAGATTAAAAAAGACCAGGATTGACGGAATCAACAAAGAAAAAATAGCGGGACCACCAAAATTCTTGATGATGGGGATGTTGGCACCAATCGTTCCTAATAACCAGCCTAAACTTAGGATAACGGCGAACCCCCCCAACATATTGACAGGCAGTTGCTGTAGAAAAGCAGTGATCAAGATAATGGCAGACATTACCAGATAGACGGGCAAAGGAACGGAACCAACATAGAAAGACCACCACTTTGCTTTGGTTTGCTTTTTTTCAACAACGGGTTGTTTTGCGACGACTTGTTTCATTCAAATACCTCCTTTGGATGTTTCCAGTATAAGGAAGCGCTCACAAACAAAGAAGATTATTTAACTAATTTAATTAAATACAACTTAAAAAAAGACCTTCGGAAAAAGATTCCTATGTTAAAATGAGCGTGTAATGAACGCTTATTAGCAATTGAGGAGGAACGACTATGCGAGAGCGGCCAGTTCGGCTGTGGGTGCTGTTAGTAGGAATTTTTACCAGTACCTTATGTATCGTTCTAACATTATTTTATGTACTGATGATGATGGAACAAAAAGAGCAAATGCACCGGGATGAAGAAACGCTGCTGCTATCGATCGGTCGTCAGTTAGCATCAGAAGCGGAGGTCAAGCAAGCACTGCGGGAAAAGAAAGCCAGTCCCCAGTTGCAATCATATACCAATGAATTAGCAAAAAATTATGGGTTGGATTTTATTGTTTTGATGGATCAAGACGCTATTCGGATCACGCACCCAGACCCTGAAAAGATTGGTCAACCTTTTACAGGTGGCGATGAAACACCGGCAATTGAAGGCAAGGAGTCTCTCTCCATTGGCAACGGCACCTTAGGACAGTCCTTACGTGGGTTCGTTCCAGTGAAAGAAGATGGAGAACAACTTGGCGTCGTGGCATTAGGGATTAAAATGACTTCACTGCAATCGCTAATCTTACTATCGCAAAAAGGCTATCGGAAAGCATTGTTCATCAGTTTGCTATTAGGCGGGGGGATTGCATTATTCGTGGCATTTTATTTGAAACGACAACTGCATAATCTGGAACCGCAAGAAATCTCACGTTTGTTAGAAGAACGCAATAGTATGCTGGAAGAAACCAAGGATGTTGTTTTTGTCTTAGACTTAGCGAAGAACATCTTGCTGGCAAATCGAGCTGCCACGGCATTGCCGCTTGCTACTGCATCAGAAGATGGCTTGGTTGGCCAATCCCTGCTAACGATCTTGCCTGCTTTGCAGCACGTCGATTTTGACAAGAAGCAAGAGCGGTTAGTACAGCAAGAAGGGCAGGACTATGTCTTTTCATCGGCACCGATCATCGTGAGAAATCAGCAGATAGGGCATATTATTTTTCTAAGAAATGCGACAGAGTCTTTATTTATTGCGGATCAGTTGGCAAATACGACAGCCTATGCGACGGCACTGCAAAGTCAAGCCCACGAATTTATGAACAAACTGCATGTCATCTATGGTTTGGTGGATTTAGAAGCCTATGAAGAGTTGACGATCTATTTGGATGATATTTTGAAACCAGAGAAAGAATTTGCTCATCGGCTAGCGATTCTTATTAAAAATCCGTTGTTGGCAGGGTTTTTGATTGGCGAGCGGCAAAAATTTTTAGAAAAGAAATGCCAGCTATTGTTAGAAATTTTTCCAGAGATTCCCCAAGGGGCCGTTGCACATGAAACCAAAGTCTTATTAAACCTTTATCAATATATACATCATCTTTTGCTGCAAAAGCATTTGACTCAAGAGGTATTTATGAAAATCGAGTACCAAGAAAATCAGTTGCAAACGAGTTGGCAGCTAGCGGAAGAAATGTTGACACCAGCGGAACAAGTGACTTTACAGCAAGTAGGCTATTTTCAGCAATTACTGCATGAAGTCAATGGGACGATCACTTTTCAGGAAGCGCAAGGCGTCCTAGAAGTGACGATCACGAATGATTATCGGAAGGAGCAGCTATGAAAGCCAATATTTTGATTGTTGAAGACGATCCGATGGTTCAATTTATTCATCGCAGCTATTTAGAACGTTTAGCGGTTTTTGAGCGAATTTTTTCGGTGGAAACAGTGGAAGAAGCACAAGAAATGCTGCAAAAAGAAACCATTGAGCTGCTCTTGCTGGATATCCATTTGAAAGATGGCAATGGCTTGGAGCTGTTGCAAACATTACGGGAACAACAACAGGCTGTGGATGTGATCATGATCACGGCTGCCGATGAAACACGATTGATCAGCCAAAGCCTACATTTGGGGATGTTGGATTATTTGATCAAGCCGTTTTCCTTCGAACGATTTGCCCAAAGTATCCAAGTATTTCAGCAACGACGGGAAAGCCTCAAACATCCACGGATCGCTCAGCAACAAATCGATCTGCTGCTGCAGGGAAACCAAAAAAGTCCGTGGATCGAACTAGAAAAAGGGTTGACAGAAGACACGCTTCAGCTGATCCAAGAAACGATTCGTACCATCAAACAGCCATTTACAGTCCAAGAATTGGCGCAAGCTTGCGCATTGTCCCATGTATCGGTAAGAAAGTATGTCGCCCACTTAGAAAAGACCAAAGCCATTCGCAGTGAAAATGTGTATACAAAAATTGGGCGTCCGTATAAACAGTATTTTTTGACATATGCAGAAAAGCAGACAACGGATTGAAAAATGAGCTCTCATTATCAGCTGCGATAAATGCATTTAATAATCAAAATACGAGTATTTTTCTATTTTTGTTAAGATTTTATGATTATTATTTCAATTAAACCTATTCTTTATTAGACTGATTGATAAAGAAGGAGGAATAAAATGAATAAAAAAACACTGATTTTACCAATAATCTTAGTTACTTTAACAGGGTGTGGGGCTCAAAATGAAGACGACATAGCACAAGCAGATACGGTTGAAGTGCCAACGATCACTCTCGCTGCAATCGAAGAAGCACAAGAAGCTTGGGCTGAGAGCATCGTAGCTATTGGGGAAGCAAGTACGCAGAGTGAGGAAGCTGCAGAAGAACAAGCTAAAGAAACCCTTGATACGTTGTATGCATTTGATGAAGGAACAGTCCTTTTTAAACCGACGAAAGCTGCTGAAATTCCTTTCCGCTCAACAAAGGAAGAAGCCTTGTCTTATTTCGTTGGTGGTGATATTGAAGAAGACAGCGGGTTTGCTTTAGAGCCGTGGACAAATGTACGCTTTGACAATCACGATACGATTCTAAATGGTGATACAGCACTTTCTTCAGGAAATTATTATTTTACATCCGGTGAGACCGGAGAAGAGGTAAAGGTCGAATATACATTTGGGTATATGTTGGATGAAGACGGCAACGTTCGAATCCAGTTGCAACACTCGAGTGTTCCTTTTCGTTAAAGGAACTAGCAACAGATTTAACTATTGGTTGTATAAAAGTAATACTGTATTGAATGAATGAAACAAAACGAGACGACGAAGTACCTACTTTCATTACTTCGTCGTCTCGTTTTGTTGGAGTGATTTGAGCAGAGCAATCATTATTTTTGCGATTGGAATACTTCAATCGCCTGATGAATTGCTAACAAATCAGGGACGGTGACTTGTGCATTGATCAATAGGACCGGTGCTTTTTCATAGGTTTCAGACAATGGAGTGGTGCTTAGACAGAGATCGTAGTCGTCGTCGATAAACTGATCACGAATATCAAGGTTGTAGAACCCTTGAAAGGGCGCTTTGATCAGTTCTCTGATGGTCAGTGAAATCGCCAGCGGCAAGTCTGTTTCCAGTTTGATCTTGATTTTCTGCTGAAAAGTAGCTGGCGGCAAAATCAGCGTCCACGCCATAGCGACATGAAGAGAAAATCCGCTTCGTTTCAGTGGCTCTTTTTGGTATAACGAAGTTTTTGTCACTAGCTTTTCGGCTTGCTTTTGCAAATCAGGAAAATGTTCTGCTAAAAACTGTGCAGTATTATAGCCGGCTAATGTATGGTCGACCGGTCCAAACAATTCGACAGTCAAAAGCCCATTCAAGAGGGTATTCACGATCCTACTTTTGCAAGGGCGGGTCAACTCGGATTTTGGTGCGAACGCGGTCATCGACCAGAGAAGTTTTTGGATGCTCGTCGTTGGTTTTTTGGGGGAAAACGCAGCGTCCAGTTGCGCATCGGCAAACGTTCGATCGAGATTCGATGCTAGCCACAGAAAACAAAAGCGGCGTTCATTCTCATCAAGAAAGAAGTGTTCCGCTAGTTCTGACGATAAATGGTTGTAGATGGCGGTCTCTTCATCAATCAGGGATTGAAACAGGGAAAGATCTTCCCCAATCAAAGGGGCTTCGATCGCTACTGCTTCTGCTGAAATCCGTTGTCCTTTGCGAAACCGCAAAATAGTGACAGCCAAAATGTATGTGGTCATTTTCAATTCGATCGGGTTAAAGGGAATCTGATTGTTTTGGTAGAAGTCTTGTGCGATGGTTTCACATTTTTTCTGGGAAAGACCAGTAAAGGGCCAATGCAGACCGGCAAATGTTCGCCAAAAGAAGACCATCATAAAGTAGCGGATACGGGCTTCGCTGCCTACGAGTCGAACCGTCCCTTTTTGCTTTTGCAGCTGAAATCCCAATGGAGCAAGAAGGTTTTGCAACGCATAGATTCGTTTACGAACGGTTGATTCGGAGAAGTAATGGTCAGCGGCGAATTGGATCAAATTGATCTCATTTTGCAGCAAAAGGGTTTCCAGTAAATAAAAAAAGGGATTCGCTTCCAGCAACTGCCGACTCAATCGCTTGTAGTCTCGCTTAGTCCCAATGAAGGATAACCCAAAGCCGTGTTTGGCAACCAAAAGCGGTGAGGGATCGTCTTGTAAGGAAAGCGAGCGTTTGCTTAAAGTGTCGAAGCTTTTTTGGATGGAGCGGCGATCCAAAGCCAACGCTTGACTGATCTCTTCAATGGGAACAAAACGTTTTTGAAGATACAAAAACCGCAACAAGTCGATATCTCTCTTGAGAGTGTGTCCAAAAAATGGATAAAACCGTTCCATAATTCAAGCTCCGTTCTAAAGGTTTCTCTATGTACTCGATTCTCTTATGATAGCACAAAAAACGTGATTTTTTTGTAAATGAAATCAGCAATTTTTTGTCTCCTTTTCGCAGCAAAACCTTCTATACTGTTTTCTGACAAAGACTCGCTTTCCTCAGCATTCATGGATCTGCTGAGGAAAGCAGTGCGGAAATAAAGGAGCGAAAGTGATGAAACACAAAAGAGGTTGGCAAAAGCATGCAGGGATTTTTTTCCTGTTGTTGATGGGGGTTCTCATGGGCAGTCTGACTGTAAACAGTGAAACCACCACGTATGATTTTGACTATCAAACTGATGCGACCGGACAGTATTTGACAAATGGAACGGCGCAAGGAGATACGTACAACTACAAGTATGGACAGGCGCCGGGGGTTGCTTTTGATGAAGAGAACTATGTCAATTATGCAGATGAAGCTTATCTGAAAAAGAGTGTCAAAGAAGCTGCGGGCCAAGGACTATTTGATGTAACGTTAGCTGTCAAAGGCAATCAGACCAGTACCCCTGTTGATCTGGTCATGGTGATTGATTACTCATCCTCCATGACTGGAGAAAAATTGACCAACGCCTTGTTGGGGCTGCAACAGTTTGGAAATGAATTAGCTGATTCGCTAGCGAATGGCTCCATTCGGATCGGGATCGTTGCCTACAATCGAGAAGTTTACACTACCAACGGTTTTTCTACCGATATCGCGTACTTGGAACAATTTCTGCGTGAGACGGCCGAATCCCATTCTGGAACTTTTATGCAAAAAGGCTTATTGGCTGGACAACAACTGTTACTGGAAGAAAGTCGTCCAGAAGCGGAAAAGCTGTTTATTCATATCGGTGACGACAGTGCCAATCGTAGTTATTTGCCAGTAGATGAGGCAGCGGTTTATCAAAATACCGGCGCAATCAGTGACTATAACGGTTATCACACGGAAAGCTATATTGAAGAATTTCAAACGTCAGCCACTGCTTACCATACGACAAGTAAAAATCCATCAGATTCGCAAGCCATTCCTGTTAGCAACACTGTGGTGACAGACGAGACCCTTGGCACGATCGTCGCGCTTAAAAAATCTGGTTTTACCTATTATTCGGTAGCAACGGCGCCTTCCGCACGAGGGGAATACATTGGGCGCAATCTGGCGTCTGCACCGAGCAATTACTTAACAACGGATGAAAACCTGAGCGGATTGGGTTCAGCATTGACAGAAATCGCCAATCATATCGATAAAACCATCCCTGACGGGACGATTACAGATCCGATGGGAGAGGGCATTCTTTTGCAAGGGGCAGGTAATTTTGATGCTGATCAGTATCAGTTAGTCGGATGGCGCAAAAATGCGCAAGGAGAGTGGGTCGAGGCGCCGGAAGTTGCAACTGGAGTAACCGTTTCTGAAAAGGATCAGACTATTACCGTCAGTGGGATAGCCTTAGGTGAAAATGAAAAATTGACCTTGACCTACCAAGTTCGCTTGAATACGGAAGCCCCAGATTTTAAAGGAGAGGCGTGGGTGTTGTGCAATGGCCGTACGACCTTAACACCAGCAAGCGATGATGAAGCGTTGGATTTTCCGATACCTTCCATCAAGGCACCCAATGTTTCCCTTGCTGTTCTCAAAAAGTGGGTCAATGTCTCAGCAGCTGAGATTCCAGACCAAATCGATTATCAAGTCAAAAGAACCACCACTACGGCAGCAGACAGTTGGCAGCAGTCAGACCGTTTGACCCTTGAAAAAGCCAATGATTTTCAAGCATCATTAACAAAGATACCCGTTGCTGGTCAAATGGCAGACTTACCAAAATACAACAATCAAGGGGAAGACTTCGTGTATCAGGTTGAAGAAGTCAATATCCCCGACGGCTTCGAAAGCAGTGTGACGACTGAGGGAGATACCCTTGTAATCACCAATACAAAAAAAGAAACCGAACCAAGTACCACGGAACCAAGTACCACGGAACCAAGTACAACGGAACCAAGTACAACCGAACCAAGTACAACGGAGCCAAGCATTACCGAACCAAGTACAACGGAACCAAGCACAACGGAGCCAAGTACCACAGAACCAAGCACAACCGAACCAAGCACAACCGAACCAAGTACAACGGAACCAAGTACGACGGAGCCGAGTACCACGGAACCAAGTACCACAGAACCGAGTACGACGGAGCCAAGTACAACGGAACCAAGCACAACAGAACCAAGTACAACGGAGCCAAGTACCACAGAACCAAGCACAACCGAACCAAGTACAACGGAACCAAGTACGACGGAGCCGAGTACCACGGAACCAAGCACAACAGAACCGAGCACAACCGAACCAAGTACAACGGAGCCAAGTACCACAGAACCAAGCATTACCGAACCAAGTACAACGGAGCCGAGTACCACAGAGCCAAGTATCACGGAACCAAGTACCACAGAACCAAGTACGACCGAGCCAAGTATAGCAGAACCAAGTACAACGACCACAAACCATGACGGTGCCACGCTAGTAAATCCCCATGAGAGCCAGTCTACTGAAACAAGTGCTAGTAGCGAAACCACGAAATCTTCCAGTCAAGAAAAAGCAAAGGCTCTTCCTCAAACGAATGAGCAACGAGCTGCATGGCTGGTGATTCTAGGCGCAATCATGGTAGGCGGTGTGTTTACAAGCGTACTGAAAAGGAAATAGGAGTTAGCTCTAACTTATAATTCTATAAAGTCAGCTAGACAAGTGTCTAGCTGTTTTTTTGTGCTTTAGGCAGTTGAAATCGGCGCTGTTACTAAAAAAGCTGCGGCTTATTGGTGAGTACAGCTAGCAATTTATAAAAGAGAAACAATAAACAAAAACGTGTCTGAATTATTTAAAATAACATCTAATATTTACCGTTGAGAGCCCGCAGAACAAATGATTCTTTGCGGAAAGTCAATATTTTTGCACCCTCGTGTGCAAATGCTGGATAAAAAATAGGTGGTAATTTTGTTAGAATCAAACAAGAAACATTGCAACGATTCGAAGGCAGCACTAAAGGAGGGACCTACGATTTGATGGAAAATTTATAGGAAATTTGCTAAAGGAGATTACGCCCGTGAACAGTCTTACATTCCAATTGGTAACGAACTCAGTGAATCGAAGAAGCCTTATACTATTGGCGTACATGGAAAACGAACAGATTTTGAGTGTCAAACAGCTCTCAGAAAAAGCGAGTATTTCTCGGCGGACGATCTTAACGGACTTAAAAGCACTACGCACATTTTTTGGTGATGCGATCTCTCTTGAAGGGACCCATCACGGGATGAAGTTGGTAATCAATGATCATGGTGAATACTATAAAAAACGACGCTCCTTCTATGAGCGAGAACCACTTATTTTATTAGTACAAGCTTTTTATGCGGGACAAACGTTTCCTTTTTTAGCTTGGATTCGAGCCATGCATATTTCAGAATCAACGGCAAATCGACTCATAAAAAAATTACAGCTGATTCTTGATGAATACGGTTTGGTGGTAACCAAAGCACCGATTGGGCTGATGGGAGAAGAGATCAATCAGCGAAAGTTCTTCTGGGATTTTTATTGCGAAACGCACTATTTTGAGTTGCCGGTCATTGAACATCAGCTTCAAGAAACGCTTTTAAGAAGAATTGAGCAAAACGTGGGGATCGTTTCAAGAAAAAAGGTCATCAATATTATTCGTTTGTCTGTTCAGCGTGCCACTTTTGGAACCTTGATATTTGATCCTGAGATCCTAGCATTGATCCAGCAAGATCCGCTTTTTTTGACGATCAGTGAAACACTTCAAGAAAGCAGCAGTCTCCAACCCATTGCGAAAAAACGGCTCGTTCAGGAAGCGTGCTTTATTTACTTAATGCTTTATGCGCAGTGGGCGCTTCGAGGGAAAACGAGGATTCCTCTCAATACCTTTTCAAAAACGAGTAAGCGATTCGTTGAACTCTTTGTTGCTTTTTTTGAACAGCACAATACTTACCTTGACGAGCCTTGTGGAATTCAACAGGTCGTGGAAGATTTTTTAGTCCGGCAATATGCAAAAGTTGGCTTAGCACCTATCTACTTAAAAAATCCGGATAGTACGAATCAATTTGTGTTTTCTTTGCCTTTTGATCTATATGAGCCTTTGATTAGGTTTATGGAAGTGAATGAGATTCCGCAATGTTTCAAAAATCAATTTTTGAGGGACTTTTGTTGTTCCTTCGTTCTCTATCTTTTTGGCAATCAATTGATCCGGGTTTCACAAAAAATCGTGGTGTTGCTTGCCAATAATTATGTGATCGATGAATGGGTCTACAGTATTTTTGAACATCATTTTAGTGGTCGAATGGCTGTGCTCTATGAAGAACAATTAACATCGGAACAGATCAACCAGCTTGACTGTGATATTTTGATCACCAATATCATTCCATTTGATTACTCCATAGAAAAGCAACCGCAGGTATTTTTTTTGCCTAAATACATTGGGTATAAAGAAGCGATTAAAATGGTTGTCTCCATCTTAAATGAAGGATTGGAGGACTTCGTCTGTGTCTGAAGTATGTTTTTTGAAAGAGAAAAAGGGGCGAAAGGAAAATGAGGGGGAATACATGCCGCTTCATAAATTGAGGTATTTCATTGTAGCGATGTTGGTTTTAAGTTGTCTGCTAGTCGCTGATTTCGTAGAAGCCAAAGAAGTGTCCACCGCTAGAACAGAAGGGGTCATCCGTTTTGTTGGTGGTCAGGAACCTGCAAAGCCAGAGCCAAAACCGCCGACAGGAAAATGGCCAGTACCTGAAGATGATTCATCTGGTCACGCAAAAAATGATCGTTTTCCGCAAACGAACAGTCACCAACGACTGCTTATTCGCTGGATAGGTCTGCTGCTCGTCCTCTTGAGTGTGGTCGCTTACTTGAAATTAAGCACACGACGATCAGATCGTGAGAAAAATAGCCTTTAGGCAATACGGTCGCACGCTTGTTTTAGGAAACGACTGTTGTGGTTTTTGAAGAAGTGAGAGGATTAGTAAGCCAACTGGCAACCAGTTCTAGCGAAAAAAGGTTTACGCATCAATCAATAGTAATCATCGTAGATTCTTTCTGCGAATAATAATAGTAAAAGGAGTAATTTTTTATGAAACGTATTTATTTAGCAACAATCGGTGTCATGAGTATCGCTGTGTTATCTGGGGGAGTGACCGCAGCAGCAACCCCCATCCTGGAAGGAAATACCGAAAATGAAGTAGATTTCATCCCTGGGGAGGAGGAAGAGATCGATGTTGAGTTACCTGAAAAAGAGCCAGAGGTAGAAATTGATCCGATCGATCCAGAGGTAACCGGTCCGTTCACTTTGGTGCATGTGCCAAAGCGCTTCGATTTTGGAACCCAAGTGATCAGCACAGGCCCTGGAAAATCCGCAATGCTTGCGGAGCTGGAACGACTGTCTGATGGGTCAGGAACCGCGCCATATGTCTCTTTTGCTCAAGTATTGGATACCCGTGGTGGACACAACGGCTGGACGTTAAATGTCGATTTGGATCAATTTACAAGTACAGATGCCACTTCGAATCATGTATTACGTGGGGCTTATATCGAATTTCAAAATCCACAGATTCGTTCGAATGCATTAGATTCGGCTACTTTCCCAACAGCACCTAGCGATCAATTTAACCATCAAACCATCGATGTTGGAACGGAAGGCAACACCTTGATGTCTGCGGCTCCTGGCCAAGGGGCGGGACTTTCAACGGTTCAATGGGGCAATCAAACCCTGCTAAATCAACAGCATGCAGCTGGGGAAGAGGATATTCTCAATGAAGCGATTTGGCTCCATATACCGACAGGAGCGAATCCGCAAGCAACCGCTTATACGGCTACTCTGACTTGGCATTTAAGTGCCACTCCTGGGAATTAAGGGATAAGTTTTTTGGAAGAACACAGCAAAGAAGCCAGTCTTTTAGCTTGGCTCAGAAGCATGAATAAAGGCACATGATTTTAACGAATCATTTTACCAGTAAGCGCGATAGCGAATGATACGCGTGTTGCGATTAGGGAAAAACGAATCAGGAAGTGAGTAAGGGATATAGGGAATAGGCAGGAGACGAGTTGTTCCTGCCTATTTTGAAAGGAATGATTCATTATGAAGACACAAAGCAAGAGATCAGTCAAGAATAGGCTAGTAGCTGGGTTTGTTTTACTGGTGATGGTACTCGTTGGATTGCCGATGACAGGTTGGGCAGAAACACAATCAGAATTGCCATTTCATGTGGTCCCCAATTTGCCGAAAAGCCAATTGCCAGATGGGAATAGTGGCTATTTTGATCTAGAACTAGCACCAGGGACCGATGATGTTCTGGGGATTACGATTCAAAATCGCGCGGAAAAGGAAATCACGATCGAAGTTTCCGCACATACGGCGTTCACTAACGGAAATGGCGTCGTGGAATATGGCAAAGATGCCGCAGAACCTGATCCGACTTTGCCTTATTCGATAGCTGATCTAATCGAATCACCTGGAGAGATTATTTTGTCAGCTAAGGAAAAAAAGACGATCGAGTTACCCATACATATGCCTGAAGAAGCCTTTACTGGTAGTCTAGTCGGCGGTTTACGTATTCGAGAGGTCATCGCAGAAGCGACTGGATCAGAGGAAGAAGGTGTTGCGATCCAAAACCGGTTTGCTTATATCCTAGGCGTTGTTGTCCGCAATGAAGCGTCTATTATTGAACCAGAGCTTGCGTTATTGGATGTGTTTGCCGGTCAAGTCAATTATCGCAATGCGTTTCGGGCAACGCTACAAAATCCGTTGCCGCGTTTTGTCAATCGACTAGAGGTAGAGGCAGTTGTTAGACGAGCGGATCAGGAAGAAGTCTTATATGAGGCGCAGCGTGAAGGGATGCAAATGGCGCCAAATTCACATTTTCATTTTCCCGTTTCATTACAGGGGGATCGTTTTTACAGCGGAGAATATGTAATGAGCTTAACAGCTCGAGCTGAAGGTGAGGAGTGGACATGGGAATATCCGTTTACTGTGGAAGCAGACACAGCACGACAGTTGAATCGTGAGGATGTCACCATTGAAGAGGGGCAAAACTGGTGGTTGATCAGCGCATTAGGACTAGTGATCTTCCTTATTGGAATAATCATTTGGCTGTTATGGAAGAACAAAAAGCCGACCATGGATACGTAAGAAGTAAAGGAGAGCATGGAATGAAAAAGCAAAACTTGAAATATTGGATTCGCTTGCTGCTTGTTTTTATGGGATTACGCTTGATGAGTGTCCCGCTCATCGTTGTTTTTGCTGAAACCGAGCCGCCATACCTCGCACAACCGCTAGCGGATGAGGGAGTTCTGGAGGAGTTTGCCACAGGAACATCTGAGCCTGAAGGGACGGTGCAGTTCAAAGAGCCTAAATTTGCTGGTACGGTAGGTCAACCACTTACGATCGATTTGGTCAGCGACCAAACGGTGGCAGAAATCTTCCTAGAATTACCAGCAGAAGTCAAGCTGATGACTGATGTATTGGCACCCGGACAAACAGCAGCAAAACAAAGCGATCAATGCTGGCAGATCAAAGCAAGTCAAGCACGGCAAACATTTTCTGTTTTGATCGTTGCCGAACTTCCTGGAAGTTTTGTTATAGCCAGTGCAGGAAGCGAAGCGATCGTTGAAATAGCTGCTGCAGAGACAGACACTGAGGAAACACCGAAAGACTTGGAAAATGAGTCCTTAGAATCGCAAGAAACGGATAGTGATCCTGCTGAAAAAGTAGCAGACATTGAGCGTCCGCAGGAGGAGTCAGCGGTACAGGCGGCTAGTGAGATCGTACCAAGCGCCTTTGATGGTGGCACAGCTTACGTAACGACCATGGCGGAGTTTATTAGTGCTTTACAAGATCCAGCCGTATCCATTCTTTCCTTACAAGCGGACCTTGTCCAATCTACTTCCAGCATAATGACCATCAATCGTCCGATAATGATTCAAGGAAATGGTCATGCATTGACCCTCAATAACAATAGTGCTTATTTTCAATTATTAACCGTTAACGAAGAAACGATTTTTCGTATCGAAAATCTCACTTACCAAAAAACAGGCACTACCGCTTTGATCCAGACCACCAATGCGTTGAGTAAAAACTGGGTCGTTGAACTAGAGGAAGTAGAAGAAGCCTCGGAGAATCGGTCACCTTTTATTTTAGCACGAGAAGCGAAGGTTCACTTTACTGGTGGGATCAATCGCTTCGAAGCAATGACGATGGCTTCCGATACCTTGTTCAATCTGAAAGAAGTGGAGGTCGGAAATCAAGCGCAAGTGATTATTAATAAGCCGAATATGTGGATTTTTTATACAGCACCAGATATTCAAGATCCTAGGTTGTTGATCGATGAGGGTGCGCAAGTGAGCATTACTACGCGACTAGGGGATGCGAATACAATCGATTTACGTGGCGATAATGGTCAAATGGAACTCAATCATGGTGCTCGTTTAACTATTCGCAGTCCAGGAACGACTGCTGCTCCGACCAATGGTAATAATAATGCCGTTATTCTGTCTGGGAGAAATCCTCGCTTTATTGCAGCAGAGAATTCAGTTTTTTCAATCGAGGTTACAGAAAGAAAACGCGGGCTTGTTCTGACTGGAGAGCAGCCAGAATTGACGATCCAATCTGGTGCAAACGTAACGATAAACACAATGAATGCGAGCGCCATCCTCTTAAATGGTTTCTTTCCTTCTGCTACGATCGCAGGAGATGAAACACAAGTACGGGTGAACAATGAGACGGCGGCAGATGCCAATGCGATCGAACTAGTAGGAGACAACAGCAATTTTTATCTTTTTGATGGTGGTACGCTCATTGTGGAAAGTCAGGGAGCAGCCACAGCAATGTCGGAGGAACAAAATATTGCACTATTTATGAAGGGGGCGGATCCAACAATGGTTGTGGGGGATGCTGCCTTATTGCAGATTGAAACGACACAAAGAAGGCGCGGCGTATTTCTGACTGGTGAGAATCCTAAGTTGACGATCCAGAACGGTTCAAAAGTACGCTTGACCGCCGAAAATGCGAATGCTTTACGGGTCAACGGAAAAAATGCCGACGTCACCATTAGTGGCGAAGAGACACATGTACGGATTTTCAGTGAGATTGCAGCGGCAGAAGGAGCAGCATCCTTTGTTTTATCGACACCGTCGAATGCGGCAGAAGCTGGCGCTCTTACTTTGAGTGAATCAGCAGTCTTAGAGGTCGAAAGCATCACTGCTAGTGCGATCAATATCACTAGTCTGAACTTTACTTTTAAAGTTCAAAGCAATGGACAATTAATAGCTAGCAGCCATGAGGCTGACGGGGACCACGCAGTGATTCGATTTTTATACTTCGGTTTGGTGACCTTTCATGTAACGGATGGCGGAATAGTAAAAGTTCGTAAAATAGGGGGGAGCGCACCCTTGATCCGAATTCCTAGTGGAGGAAATTCTTTTGAGATCACAGAAGGCGGCATCGTTGACCTTTATAATCCGGGAAACGGCAGCGCGCATGATGGGAATGTCGCTGGAGGAAATCAAGGAATTTTTTATGCGAGAGGCATCCATGATAACGGGACAGAGAATAATTTTTCAATCGTAGGTGTCGATAGTAAATTTATGTGTGTAGCAGATAGTGGTCCGGGGATTGACATGCATACCTACTTCAATTCAACGATCTACGTTGAACAAGGATATTTCCAAGTGGAAGGGCGGACAAGTACCCCGAATGGTGGCGTGTTTCGTTCAGGTAAACTATCTGTCTTCTTGAACGATCCAGTCTTTTTTGATTTTCGTAATGAGCGGCTTGATGGAGGAAACATCTTTAGTGTTTCTAATCTTTCAACTTTAACAGCGACGAATAGTGACTTAGCTGTTTGGAAAAACGGGTCAAATCTCTTAGGAGATCCCGATCTAAATTTCCCAACCCTCGATTTTGCTTTTTCAGGAGCTGATTTTGGCACGTTAGGTTTGACGAATAAGCCAGAGATATTGAATACGGAGACATTTGGCAATCAGGGACTGACAGCGTATTCTCGCGTAAGTTCAAACAATGCGCGTTGGGCGATCGTCGATGAGTTACGGGTGCCGACGAATGCGGACAAAAAAATTCATGGGCGAGTCAGCTTGCCTGTTGGTTTTGATGGCACTCGCCCTGCTTGGGATGATGAAGCGAAAGTGACCGTTGAAATTGAAACAGCAGATGGTGAGAAGGAAGAAGTCACTGCGAAAACCGTCGGACATACAGAAGACACACCGGGGATCAGTATCTATGGAGAAGAGCCGCAAGGAGGGATTTTTGAGATTCCTCTTGAGGCTCCTTTGGAAGCAGGAACCATCGTCCGAGTCGTCGCTGTCGAATTAACCAGCGGCGAACTGACAGAAGGTGCCCAACATCAAATACGGACCGAGTCTGTGCAGGTTTTCCCTATTTTGCCGCCAACGCCCGCAGCTTTTGCTTCCTACGTACTTCTTGAAGAAACAACTGAGATCCATGGCCACACGGAAGACAAAGAGGTTGAGCTAAGTGCTGCACATAATGGTGACTGGTTTGATACAGAGGCGGTGGTTATCGATGAAGATGGAACATTTACGATTGATGTAAGTGATCGGCAGTTAAAAGCGGGGGATGAGATCCAAGTCTTTCTGAAAGATTCTGCTGGTTCGGCAAAAGAAGCTGGAGTGATCAATCCGCCGACAACGAATGACGAATACGGCAATCAGAATCCAGCCTCAGAAGTTGTTTTTCGGGACGCTGTGTTTCCCGCTGCAACTACCCTGCGAATCGCCCAGACTGGCCCACTGCCACCGGTTGATCCATTAGAACCGGATGTAGAAGTGAATCCAGAAAATCCGTCGGTCATTCCTGAGAACCAAGGGTTGCTCAGTCTTGATTTTGTTTCCCAGTTCCGATTTGGTCAGGTGCCGATCCGCAGTGCCAAAGGAACGTATCACGCACTGCCTCAGCATATGAATCTTGCCGAAGGGGCAACCGAAACTAAGGAACGTCCGAATTATGTGCAAATCACGGATCAGCGTAACGATGCAGAAGAGACGAGTTGGCGTTTATCGGCGACTCTTGATTCGCAGGGCTTCCAAAATGAAGACAATGAGCCCTTGATCGGTGCTCAAATCAGCTTAGCCAATCAACGGCTTATGACGACCTCAGCAAATTCCAATGCCAGTATGCCAGAGCTTTCCACGGTGAATGATAGTGTAACTTTGACGCCAGGTGAAGCGCAGCCTCTACTAACTGGCGACAGTCAGAGTACGGGAACATGGGTCTATCGTTTTGGTGATCAAGAGACGGCAGCCACCAGTGTCGCCTTGGAAGTGCCTGCTGGTGCAAATCCCAAGTTGGGATGGTACCGTGCAACGATTGAATGGTCGTTAAGTAGTGTGCCAGAGTGAAGAAAGAATACTAGTCGGCAATAAGAAACGAATGGAAAAGACGTGTGCGGCGTTCAAGTGCCGCACACGTCTTTTCACTTATAAAAGGTGCTTTTTTCGATGTTTCGCAACGCAAAATTATGGATGATTTTTGGGTTGATGATTTTCAAGAAATTGTTCCAATCATCTGCATCTGGGATCGATTTTATCAGGAGGCATTCAACATCTAAAATATACTCTTCCAAATACTCTGCGTAATTCGTCACGACTAGATCAATCTTGTTTCGTTCCACATAATCCAAAGAAAACTCACTGGAATCAGGAAATTGCAAAATATGATATCGACCAAAATATTTTACGGCAAAAGCATTGATGTGAAGACAAATATGCGCATCCCCCTCTAAAAGAAAAGCGATTCGGCGTGGATTGCCCCAGTATTTTTCTTTTAATCCTTCAAAGTATAAAGTGAAGCGGGCACTGATTGCTGGCAGAGCAGTTGCTTCAAAGAGAGGCTCTCTAAGAAGAAACCGTGTATTTTCCTCATACTCTTTAGGGTATTGCGTTTGTGCGTAACTGGAAATTTCTTCCATACTTAGATTATAGGTAGGGGAAATCAGCTGTTTTATTTTTTCTGTTATAAAGAAAGAATGGAGAAAAATAAACTCTCGGGACTGATCATGATCGGATATTTGCTGAAACTGGCAAAAATTGGCAGTCAGTTCTTTTAGCTCAGGCCAATGGTCAAAGCGGTTAACAAATGATATTTCCCTGAGATAGTTGTTTATCCCACGGTTACTTGCTAGTAGAGCGAAAAGGTAGACCAGCTCCTCTGACGGTAAAGACAAGGAAAAAGCCGTTTGGAGTCGTTGATTGAGGGGCTGGATTTCTTGGAAGAGCTCATCTGCCAAGACGATCTTTTTTAATTGATCGGAGACAATGACAGTTTCTCCTGCTTGAGTACGCTCAAGGACAATATACAACCAATAACTGATATACCAAAATGAAGCCGTATTATTGGTTTTGCCGCGTATATTTCGAAAAAAATCTAAGACGATGTTTTGCACAGCGATCGTTGGACGTACCGTATGAGGCGTAGCGTCTGACTCATAATAAAAGGTATGAAAAAATTTGCGAATATCCGCTTCTGATCCGATCAGACGGAAATTCTTGTGATCAACAGATAACTGAAAGGGCCTCAGGGCTTTTTCAAAAAGCGTTAAATAGCGTAAAAGGGAACTTTCAGAAAGATAAAAATAGTCTGCCCATTCGGAAACTGTCCGATATTCTCCCTTAAACAGATGCTCAAGAATAACGAATAATGGTTCATTCTGAAGGAGCGCTCGTTTTCGTTCAAGATATTCCTTCGGTAGTAATTCGTGAAGAGAATAGCCATTCGACGTGGATTCGATCATTAAAGTACTTCCAAAGTAGCTCCGTAGCCCCTCCATATCATAAATGATCGTGCGCCGCGAACTCTGGACAGCTTTTGATAACTCACGATTCGAAAGGGTCTTATGCCGTTCCAAGAGATTCAATAGTTTCAACCAACGAATGGTGGTAGTAGAAGTAATAAACGTCATCTGAAAATTTTTCATTCATAACACTCCCATATGGTCTGTTTGGTGGATCGTCTCTCACGTCTGATTATGGAATATGGATACTGGCAAGGCAAGGGAAAGGTTTTTAGATTCAAATTATCGAAATGGGCGCAGAGTATAAGGAGAATTTCACCAATTCAACTTTGCTTTCCCTAGCTTTCATTGTATATTTAGGTGAAAGCGTATTTAGGAGGTAGCACGAATGGAAAATAAAGGAACCTCAGTCAGAAGTCTTTTGTTGCGCTATTTAAATAATCAGAAAAAACAAGACAATAATTACTTTATTGCACAGGCGATTCTAAGAAGTTTTTCGAAAATCCCTAAGATGACCATTTATGAACTCGCAGAAGAATGCTTTGTGTCGACTGCAGCTATTTCGCGATTCATTCGAATTTTGGCTTTTTCATCTTATACGGAATTCAAACAAGCGGTTGAAAAAGAGATCGATATCGTCAGCGATTATTCCAAAAAAGTGATCCAGCCCGTGGAACAAAGGGAGGAATTTCTGGACGAATTCACCTCAAATCTTTTGATCAATTTGAGGTACGCCAAAGAACATCTCTCGATTTCAGAACTTGAAACAGTGGTCTCTACGATCCATGAAACAGAAAACGTTGCTGTGTTTGGCTTAGAATTTGCTGCTTTTATGGGACAGCATTTGCAAAGCAAATTAGCAAGCATGGATAAAATTATTCGGATTGGTTTTACAGTGGAAGAGCAATTAAAAATTGTGGAAGAAAGCTCGCCAGATAGCTTGGTTTTGATTTTTTCGATGGAGGGTGGTTTCTTTTACTTTAGTGAAAAAGTGATTGCAGCATTGAAGAAAAAGGGAATCAAAATTATCGTCTTTACGTTTAAGCATTCTCCAATCATTGAGCGAAGTGCAGACCAAATTATCCTCTGTGGAGAGATCAACGAAAACACCGAAGGACGGATTGCTATTCTATACACGATGGAGTTACTGATTTATATGTATATGAAAAAGTTCTATTTGCCTCAATAGTTTCATATTTTGAAACAAGACCTTTGGATTTGAAACCAGAGGTCTTGTTTTGTTGTCGTTAGAATTAATCCCGGATGGTATCGTTTTCTTATAAGGGAAAGGTGGAAGGAACAATGGTTAAAAAAGATTTTTATTGGGGGGCATCAACTTCAGCATTTCAAGTAGAAGGAGGCTTTGGTGAAGGTGGAAAAGGGATTGCAACAACAGATGTGCGTCACGTACCGGAGGGAATTGCAGATTCGAAGATCGCGTCCGATCACTATCATCATCTAAGCGAAGACATTGAATTAATGGCAGACTTAGGGATCGATCTCTATCGTTTTTCGTTCAATTGGACACGTGTCATGGGTGATGGTGATCAGCCGAATCAAGAAGGCATCGATTTTTATAATCGTTTGATTGATGGGTGTCTTGAAAAAGGAATCACACCTTTTCCTACCCTCTATCATTTTGAAATGCCGCAAGCATTGGTAACCAAATTTGGCGGATGGAAATCAAGAAAATGTATTGATTACTTTGTTGCTTATGCAAAAGTTTGCTTTCAGCATTTCGGTGATCGAGTCAAGTTGTGGGGAACGATCAACGAGCAATTGATCGTCACAGCAGCTTCTGATTTAAATGGCAATCACGAAACGGATGCAGATGAAAAAATGAAGCAGATGTATCAAATGAGTTACAATATGTCGCTAGCTGAGAAAAAGACAATTCAAGTTTTTCGAAAAATCGTAAGAGATGGGAAAATTGGACCGGTGTGCTCTATGCAAGTTGTTTATCCTGAAACACCTTCGCCAAGGAACATCTTAGCAGCTAAGAACGCCGAAGACTTTTTACAAAATTGTTTTCTCGACATGTCAGTATTCGGCGAGTACCCGAAAAGCTACTGCAATTATTTGAATGAGAAAGGTTGGTATCCAGAAACGGAACCAGCTGATCAAGAAATTTTGAAGAAGAATAAACCAGATCTTATAGGGATAAACTATTACTGTAGTACCTGTATACGTGCCGTTGAACCGGGAGAAGATACAAGCAAACTACCACCATTTTATCGAAATGAGCGATTTACCTTAGGGAACAATCCTTATTTAACGAAGACGAAATGGATGGAATTTGGTATTGACCCTGAAGGATTATATATAGGTATGCGGTCGATTTATGAAAAATACCATTTACCAATGATGGTGACTGAAAACGGTTTAGCGTATTCTGATCGTATTGAAGATGGGCAAATTCACGATGTCTATCGTATTGATTACTTGGAACAGCATATTAAGCAATGTGAGCGTTTTATGGAGGAAGGATATCCTTTATTGGGTTATAGTCCTTGGTCACTACTTGATCTGGTTAGTTCACACCAAGGGTTTAAAAAGCGATATGGTTTGATTTTTGTTGATCGCACAGATGAAGATCCAAAAGAATGTCGACGAATTCCCAAAGACAGTTACTATTGGTACCAAAATAAAATAAAAAACACTAAAAAGGGGTAAGAAAAATGAATGCATTTATCCACTTTATGGAAAAAAGATTTATTCCCGTTGCGAATAAAATTTCTTCGAATCGCTATTTAAAAAGTGTGAGTACAGGTTCGATGTCATTACTAGGCGTTATTATGTTAGGTGCCATCTTTACAGTTATTTCTAGTTTAAGCTGGGAACCGTATCAAAACTTTCTATCAGTGACCAACATTGGGACAGTAATGAATTATATTCCAGCTTACACAATTGATTTATTAGGTTTGTATATGGCATTTAGTATTGCCTACTGTGGAGCAGGAATATTCGGGATCAAAGAACAAGCCTTGGGGACGGGGTTCATCTCATTGGTATGTTTCCTGTTATTAACGCCACTCACTGAAAATCCCGAAGCAAGAGCTTCATTTTTAAGTACCAATTATTTAGGCGCGCGCGGGGTCTTCGTGGCAATTTTCGTTTCACTGATCACGATTCAACTGATGAAATTGTTTGTGGAAAAAAATATTACGATCAAAATGCCCGATGGGGTGCCAGAAATGGTGACCAAGTCATTTACTTCTTTAATTCCAGCAGTTGTGATTGCGTCACTTTTTGGAATTGTTAAATTTGGTTTTAGCGTAACTAGTTATAATTCAGCGACAGATTTTGTTTATACATTGCTTCAAGAACCATTGCAGCGATTGACGGGTTCCTTAACTGCCTTTTTGATTCTTATTTTGATCTCGAATCTCTTATGGTTTTTCGGGATTCATGGTTCAATGACCGTATTGCCGATTCTCATGCCGATTTTCTTGGGTTATCTTGCAGACAATAGTGCTGCTGTGGCGGCGGGAGAAGCAGTCCCTCATGCCATTAATTTTGGGTTATACGATTTGGCATGTTTAGGGGGGAGCGGTGCAACGATTGGTTTAGTGACTGACATGTTTTTATTTTCCAAGAGTAAGCGCTACAAATCATTTTCAAAAATCGTATTTCCAAGCGGTCTTTTTGGTGTAAATGAACCAGTTGTCTTTGGAATGCCGGTGATGTTGAATGTGATGCTTTTGATTCCGTTCTTATTGACGCCATTAGTGATCACTTCTCTTGGGTACGCATTGATTTCTATGGGAATCATTACCGCACCGATTGGCATCCTAGGGGCGGGCTCGTTACCTCCGCTGATCCACGGCATCGTTCAAGGGAGTCTCTCTTTTGGTATCTATCAACTATTTGCAGTTGCTATTTCTATGGCTATCTATTACCCGTTCTTTAAAACCTTAGATAATCAAGCAGTTCAAGAAGAACGTTTAGCACAAGAACAAGCTGGATAAGAAACTCGCACAGGATTTACAGTTAACTATAATAACAACAAACGAGCGCAAGAGTGAAGTGATTCTTGCGCTCGTCGTCTGTGAAACTATCGATTGGAGGACAACTCAGTGAGAGAGACAAGAGAAACACTTTTCAAATTTACAGAGACAAGAAAACGACAAATTAAGAAGATCGTAGAAAACATGTCAGTTATGGAAAAAATTGGTCAGCTTTTTTTCGTGATTGGACAATCAGGTTCTGTAAAGGAATTGACGGCTTTTATTAAGAATTACCAACCGGGAGGAATGATGTATCGCCCCGACAATGCTGAAAAATTGAAGGATCAGTTAATAGCAGTCCAAGATGCTAGCACAATACCGTTATTTCTTTCAGCAAATTTAGAGTCAGGTGGGAATGGTATTCTTACGGAAGGGACATGGGTCGGTAATCCTATGCAGATCGCCGCTACAGATTGCACCGAAAATGCCTATTACTTAGGAAAAATTGCTGGGCTGGAAGCGGCTCGAATTGGTATTAATATGGCTTTTTCACCGATTGTCGATATTGATTATAACTTCAAGAACCCAATCACGAATACTCGCACATTTGGAAGTGATCAAAAACGAATTATTCGCATGGCTCAAGCGCAGATAGACGGTTTTTCTGAGAGTAACATCATTCCAGTGATCAAGCATTTTCCTGGGGATGGTGTTGATGAAAGGGATCAACATTTACTGAGTTCGATCAATTCACTCTCCGCGAATGAGTGGATGGAATCGTATGGGACTATTTATCGCCAGTTTATTGAAAAAAACGTCAGCTGTATCATGGTGGGACACATTTATCAGTCTGCGTGGGAGCGAAAACTTTCACCAACTATCAGAGAAACCGAATTGATGCCTGCTTCTTGCTCGAAACTTCTAGTTAACGGGTTACTAAGAGATACACTGGGCTTCAATGGTTTGGCTATCACTGATGCAACACCAATGGTCGGTTACACGACGATCATGCCTCATAGAGAGCGACTCGTTGCTTCAATCAATGCAGGAATCGATATGTTGCTTTTTAATAAAAATATTGATGAAGATTATGAAGTGATCGCATCTGCTGTAAAAGAGGGAAGCATTCGTATGGAACGTTTGGATGAAGCAGTCGCACGAATTTTAGCAGTCAAGATGTACCATGGTTTATTTACTGAAGTAAGGGAAGAGACAGTCAATAGTACTCCTAAAAGTGTCATCGATCGTACTGAATATCAGTGGGTAACGAAAAAAATTGCTGATGAGTCGATTACATTGGTCAAAGACAGAGAAAAACACTTACCACTCACCCCAAAACGATACCCTCGAATCCGTCTCGTTATTTTGGGTGATTCTGACGACGGTGGATTTAAAGAGGGAGGACGAGTGGGTCCGCTTTTTAAAGCTGGATTAGAAGCTGCTGGATTTGAAGTCAACCTTTTCGATAATCAACAATTGGATTTCCAAGAGGTTTTCGAGGCAGGGGTTGAGGATCTTAGAAATAAATTTGATTTGGCATTGTATGTTGCTAATGTTGAGACCGCCAGCAATCAGACAACAGTTCGTTTGGATTGGAATCATTTGATGGCCGCAAATGCTCCCTGGTATGAAAAGGATCTCCCTACCATTTTTGTTTCTACTGCCAATCCCTATCACTTATTTGACATCCCTTATGTTTCAACTTTTATCAATGCGTATACAGGAAATCCAGAAACAGTGGAGGCTGTAATCCAGAAATTGCTAGGGAAAGAACCGTTTAAAGGTAAGAGCCCGATCGATCCATTTTGTGGGGACTTTTTAGCTAGAGCAAAATAACTTTTATAAGAAGGAGGAGAAAAAATGAGACAAAATCGATTACTGAATGATGGCTGGCAATTTCACTTAGGTGAGATAGAAGAGCCAATGAAAACAGTCAGAAAAGCCGCAGCTATCGGTGGCTTGGCAGCTCCGCTTGAAAATGAAGCGGGGGATACTGTTTTGATAGGTGCTGGTGGAGAACATTTTCTACGGCTGATTGCTCAAGGTGATCGTGAAAAAGGCTTGAGAATGTTGGCGAACACTGCTTTGGAAAGTGAACTTGACGAAGATTGGGTATCTGTTGATCTCCCTCATGATTGGAAAAATGAACTTCCGTATGTTAATGATCCCGATTTACTGATGAGTGGATCAAAGCCAGATGGCATTGCCTATTACCGTAAGACTTTTGCGTTAACTCTAGATGAAGTGAACGAAAAGCAAGTGACTCTCCACTTTATGGGCGTCATGCGTATGGCATCTGTCTGGTTTAATGGTGTATTTCTAGGTGATCATTACAGTGGATACTCTGATTTTTCTTTTGATGTCTCTGAACTGATACGCATCGGCTCAGAGGGAGTGAATGTGGTGTTGATCAAAGTGGATACGACGAAAGGCGCGGAAGGCTGGTGGTATGAGGGAGCAGGTATATATAAGGATGTATATTTAGAAATAAAACCAAAGCTTCAGATTGTGGCAGAAGCATCGTTTATCGAAACAACTGAAATAAACCAGCAGGAAGCGCTCCTTAAAATCACCATTGGTCTTGCTAACCATCATTTTGAGAAAAAACAAAAGGTAACGATCAAAAGTCAGGTGGCTGATCAACAAAATATCCATGAGTGTAACGTGGATCCTTTGGCGACAACAGAATGGAGTTATTGTCAAAAAATCTGCGCGCCTCAGCTATGGTCTCTCGAGAATCCACATCTATACCAAGCTACTTTTCAACTATTTGATGGCGAGAACCAAATCGATGACTATCAGCTTTGTTTTGGTATTAGGACAGTCGCATATACTACGAAAGGTTTTCTGCTTAATGGGGAACGTAAAGAATTAAGAGGGGTCTGTGAGCATCAAGATTTTGGTGGTCTAGGTGTCGCATTACCAAAAGATATTTTACGGTATAAGCTGTTGAAAATGAAAGAAATGGGGGGAAACGCCTATCGCAGTGCACATCACTTTGCTTCCAAAGATCTCCTTGAATTATGTGATGAGTTAGGTATCATCGTTATGAACGAGAACCGCATCTTGGAATCTAGTGAGTGGCGGACAAATGAGCTGGTAAAAATGGTGAAGCAAACACGTAATCATCCTTCTCTTTGTTTTTGGTCCCTTTGTAATGAAGAGGTGATTGGTCATACGCCGCTTGCTTACCGAATGGCACAAAAATTAGCAGCTGTGATCCGAACCCATACTTCGCAAAGTCTCATTGTTTCAGCGGAATTACTTAATCCTGCTGGTCAGGTGGATGCTTCTTATATGCGTATTTTTGATGTGAACGGGGTCAATTATCCTGAGTCTGCTGTAAATGGGACAGGTTTAGTTTCTGTAAAGGAAAAGTATCCGCTATTTTCATATCTTAGTACGGAAAGTGCTTCTTACTTTTCGACAAGAGGGGTCTATCAAGATAACAGCGAAAAATGTCATACTTCAAACTTTGGCTCTCTTTATTCTATGGTCTTACCTGGGAAACGAAAGCCTGAAGAGCCAGGAACCGGTGGTACGGCTAAACCGACAGAAGTACTGCGTTACTTAGAAGAACATGCCTATATGGGAGGTGTCTTCTTGTGGACATTTATGGATTACTACGGTGAGCCAGCACCGTTTCACTGGCCTGGAATCAGTTCTCAATTTGGAATTACAGATACGGTCGGATTTGAAAAGGATTCTTTTTATTATTATCAATCAAGGTGGACTGAAACACCAATGGTTCATGTGTTTCCTCACTGGAACAAAGAAGGTTTAACAATTGACCAAGGTGTTACGGAGGTGAGGATTTTTTCTAATTGTCATACTGTTGAGTTGTTTCTGAACGGGAAGAGTTTTGGAAAGAAAAAAAATGATAAAGATGGCCTATCTTGGCGTATTCCTTATGAACCAGGTTGTTTAAAAGCCATTGGTATCAAAGAGGATCAAACAATTGAAGCAACTAGAAAAACAAGCGGTCCGACTGATTCTGTCACAGTTAAAGAACGATTCTGTGGATCGGACTACTCTCTATTTGAGATCCAAGGAATCGATTCAGAAGGGATCGAGGTGCCAACTGCAGACGAACTTGTAGCGGTTTTGGTAAAGAATGGAACAATCCTCGGACTTGCTAATGGCGATCCCGCAGATCTAGACGGGTATAATTGCCAAGAGAAAAAACTTTTTTCAGGAAAATTAATGGCAATCATAAAAAAAGAACCAGGAAAAGTACCACTTATCCAAGCAGCACTAAAAAAAGTTGAGTAAAAGAGAAACAATTGAAGGTAATAGTAGTTAGCTTTGGTGCTCACAGATTTTTAAGGAAAAAGAAAAAAGCCGAACCACAACCTCGACAGTTTATAAAGTCATTGGTTGGTGGTTTGGCTTTTTTATCAAGCAGTTGCAAACTGGCTGTTATATAGTTGGGCGTAAAGGGAATCTTGTGCCAGCAATTGAGTATGGGAGCCTTTTTCGACGACGGAGCCGTCTTTCATCACTAGAATCAAGTCGGCATTTTTGATGGTAGAAAGACGATGGGCGATGATAAAACTGGTCCTTCCTTGGGTCAAACGATCCATTGCCGTTTGGATCATTTGTTCCGTCCGAGTGTCGACACTGGAGGTGGCTTCATCAAGGATCAGGATCGTTGGGTCCGCTAAAATCGCCCGGGCGATCGTCAATAATTGTTGTTGTCCTTGAGACAGTTCGCTTTCGGAGCCAATGACGGTATCGTAACCGTTGGGCAGGGTCCGCACGAAGTGGTCGCATTGGGCGGCTTTGGCTGCAGCCAAGATGTCTTCCCGAGTGGCATCGGGATTGCCATATGCGATATTTTCAGCAATGGTTCCTTGGAACAGCCATGTATCCTGCAGCACCATACCGAATTTTTTCCGGACTGCCGGTGCCGAAAAGGACATCATGTCTTGATCGTCCAGCAAAATCTTTCCACCGTTTAAAGGATAAAAGCGCATCAAAAGATTGATCATGGTGGTTTTTCCAGCACCTGTTGGTCCGACGATCGCCACCGTTTGTTTTGGTTTGACGGAAAATTCGACGTTTTCCATCAGGAGTTTTTCCTTGTTGTAGCCAAAGGAGACGTGTTGGAAATCGATTTTTCCTTTGATGGTTTGCGGTACCGGCAGTTGCTGGGTCGCTGTTTCTTCTTCAGGATAATCAAGGATCTCAAAAATTCGTTCGAGAGATGCTAAGGCACTTTGCAAGGTATTCATAATATAAGAAGCTTGCGTGATCGGTTCAGACACTTGGTTGATGTATTGCAGATAGGCTTGTACAAGACCAATGGATAATTGCCCTTGCAACACCATCAGACCACCAACGACGGCGCTTAAGATAAAGCCGATTTGATTGATAAAGCGCACGAAAGGATTGATAGCTGCACTGACGAACTGTGCTTTCCGAAAAGCTTTAAATTGAGCTTCGCTCAATTCCGCCATTTCCGCTTCAACGGCAATTTGCTGGTTGTAGGATTTGATCAGCGGATTTGCGGTATAAAACTCTTCCGCACGACTGCTGACTGCACCTAATGTTTCTTGGTTTTTGGTAAAGTAGCTCAAGTTTTTTCGTGCGAGAACGGTGGTCACAAAAGCACTCAAAAGCAAAATCAGGACCACACCGATCGTCAGTAATGGGCTGAGATAAAGCATGGCGATCAAGCCGAAGGTAATGCTGATGGTTGCGGTGATCAGCTGCATCAAACCGACTTGTAAGACTTCGGACACTTTATCTAAATCGAGAATCACTCGGCTTAAAATATCGCCGGTATGATGTTTGTCGTAAAAACTGATAGGCAGGCGATTGAATTTGTCACTGATTTGTTTGCGTAAAGTCAAGGTCAGGGTTTCACTGACACTGGCCATCGTATACTCTTGTAGCAAGGAAAAGAGACTGATCAAAAGCCAGGTTCCTGCTAAAAGGACGACTGGACCTAAAATACTTTGCCAAAAATCATTGATTTGCCAGCCTTTTTGTTGAAACAAGGCGATCAGATTATCCAGTCCACGTCCCAAGATCAAAGGGGCGATGGACATTAGTAAGGAAAAGAACAAGGCAGAGACGATGATCAGCAGAAAGCGGGCTTTTTGTTCCATTAGTAATCGAAGTAGGCGCCGGCTTGTATGTTTCATGTTTTTTGGTGTATCCATTGTTTGTTTACTCATCCTTCATTCCTCCCATTCCTTGAGATGAGGCAAACTCTTGATAAGTTTGGCAAGTGCGTAATAATTCTTCGTGGGTTCCATTACCGACCATTTTGCCGTTATCCAAGACAATGATTTGATCGGCATTTTTGACGGTCGATACCCGTTGAGCCACGATAATGACGGCGGCATCTTTCGTGTATTCTTTCAATGCACGCCGCAAGTTGGCGTCTGTTTGATAATCCAAAGCAGAAAAGCTGTCGTCAAAGAAGTAGATTTCTGCGGGCTTTGTCAGCGCTCGGGCAATACTCAATCGTTGCTTTTGACCGCCAGAGAAATTGCTGCCTTTTTGAGCAACCGGACTTTCATAACCTTCAGGCAAGCCTTCAATAAATGACTTGGCTTGAGCAACTTCAGCGGCTTTTGCCATCGCCTCATGGGTTGCTGGACGATTGCCGAAACGCAAGGTTTCTTGAATCGTGCCGCTAAGCAAGAGCGCTTTTTGCGGGACATAACTAATTTGGTCCCGTAATTCGGCTTGTGAGATCTCTTTGATGTTGCGGCCAAAAAGCGTGATCGAACCAGCAGTCACATCTTTGAAACGCAACAGCGCTTTGGCGATGGTGCTTTTGCCAGAGCCGGTTCCGCCAACGATCGCTGTCGTTTTGCCTCGGTGGATCTCGAAGCTGATATCTTCTAAGACAGGTTCTTCGGCGCCTTCATACGTAAATTGCACGTGATTGAAAGCGGCGATCGTTTCTGACAAGGCGGATTTGTTTAAGGTTTGGTCACCGTCAATCAAATCAATTGGTTCTTCTAAGACTTCTTCGATTCGTTGTAAGGAAGTTAAGCCTTTAGGCACCATCACGATCACCATCGCTGCCATGGTCAAAAACCAAAGGCTCAAAATCGTGTATTCGATAATGGCAGTAATACTACCAATAGCTAGGTGGCCCTGAAGACTTTGATAGCCGCCGTAGACTAGGATGGTCGAAATCGAGAGTCCCATTACTAAGTTGACGGTCGGATTCAAGACAGCAAAGAGGCGATTGACTTTAATCATGGTTTTCGCATATTCCGTCAAGGTTTGATCTGTCCGTTCTTTTTCGTAAGCCGCTTTGTCAAATGCCCGAATCACCCGAGCGCCGGTAAAGGTTTCTCGTAAGATCCGCATCATGTTATCGACTAGTTTTTGCGTGATTTGTGATAATGGGATCGCTTTGCGAATCACCCCATAAGCGATCATTGAAAAACATAGGATCGCTACGATTGGGACCCAAATCATCCGTAAAGAGACGGTGCCGGTTAGAAAAATCGAAGCTGCGACGATCATTGGGGCTGGCAAAATCATTTGCAGCGCCATCATCAAAATTTGTTGGATGTTGTTGATGTCGCTGGTGGTACGTGCCAGCAAAGTGGGTGTACCATAGCCATCAACAGCGGATACAGAGAGTTCTTGTGTTTTTTTGAAAAAGCGCATCCGCAAAAAATGCCCGAATTTTCCTGAAAGGTGGGCAGATAAATAACTACCGCCTACCGAGACGATCACGGTGCCGATGGCAATGGCAAACATCCACCAGCCATTGTGCCAAATGGCCGTCGTGTCGACTTTTAAGATCCCTTCATCAATGATTTTTGCCAAAAAATACGGCAACAAGAGTGTGCCGAAGGATTGGACTAGCATCAAAAGAAATAAACTGAAAAAGAAGCGTCGTTCTTCTTTATAAAATAACTGTAATTGTTTCATGATTTCCCTCCAAAAATGTCGTTCTATGGTAGAATAAACTGTAACGTTACGTTACAGTCAAGCAAGGAGTGAAATTTTTTTGAAAAAACAATTGACCATCAGTGAGATGTCCGCTTATGCTGGCGTGAGTCGGCGCACATTGATTTATTATGATCAAATCGCTTTGTTCAAACCGCAATCGATTGGTGAAAACAGCTATCGCTATTACGGCTTTGAACAATGCCTTGAGTTAGACGTGATTTTGATGTTGCGTTCTTTAGACATGCCCTTGCAAGACATTCGCCAATTTTTGAAAAACCGCAACCCGGAATATACGCAAAAGGAACTTGTGGAACGGCGAGGACAAGTCCGTGACAAAATCGCTGCGCTACAAGAATTGGAACGAACCTTCGATCGCTACATCCAGCGCTATGAAAAAGTACAGAAAGCCGATTTTGAGACCTTTACGATAGCGCAGCACGAAGCAGAGGCGTTTATCGTTTCCGAAGAGATCGCTGGCGATGATCCAGAATCTGCTTATCAAGTGTACGCCCGTTTTTATCCGCTAGTGGATTATAAAGATGCCTTCAGTGGCTATCCCATCGGCTTTTTAAGTGCAGGAACGACGTTGGAGGATCAGACTTTTCACGCATCGCCTTATCGGGCATTGATCTTGATTCCCCAAGATCGGCTACATCTCTATCCGGAAAAGCTGATCATCACACGTCCCGCTGGTACGTATGTTTCTGGATTTGTCAGTGAGGGAGAAGAACAAATTGCCGCTTTTACCCACCGCATCCAAGCCTTTCTAAAAGAGAAGCAGTTGAAAATCGATGGCGATGTTTGGGAATTGTTATGGCAAGATGAAGTCTTTACCACACAAAAAGAATTGCAGATATTTGAAGTGATGGTTCCAGTGAAGCCCGAGTAATGGACGAGGCACGCGTATCTGTAAGAAACGAAAACTAAGATACGCAATAGCAATGATTATTGCCGCTGGCTTTTCAATAGAAGCAAAGGAGATGACTAAGCCAGATCCCTTCCATACAAAAAGCCCTGTGAAGCGTTGAAATTCCCATTTTGCTTTTTTCTCGTTATACTTGAAAGAACAGATGAGAAAAAAGGGGAAATTTTAATGAAAAAAGAAACAGGAATACGCTCGCTTTATGCGTTGATTGGTGTCGCCATTTTAGGATTCGGGGCGGCATTGCTGCGGGTCGGCGGAGTAGGGCTAGACCCATACACAGCAGCCAATATCGGTGTCGGCGAGCTGCTAGGGTTATCCCTTGGGGTCTATCAATTGATGATCAATATCGCTGTCCTAGTATTGATTTTTATCTTTGGCCGTCGTCATATCGGCATCGGGACGGTCATCAATATGGTGCTGACAGGATTTTTCATCGACTTTTATACCAACGTTTTTGATTGGTTATCCGTCGGTCCAAATAACTGGTGGCAGCAAGGTTTGTTCTTGTTGATCGGGATCATCTTCTTTACCTTCGGAGCTTCATTTTATATGTCAGCGAATTTGGGCAGCGCCCCCTATGACGCGATCGCCCCAACCATCGTCGATCAGACGAAAGCCAACTATCGAGTGGTGCGGGTGATTCAAGACGTTGCCTTTGCCTTGATTGGGCTCTTCACAGGCGGGCCAATCGGGATCGGAACCTTCATCAGTGCCTTTTTAGTGGGCCCACTGATCAAATTCTGGGACAACCGTGTCTCTGAGCCATTCATCGAAAGCAGTGTCAAAAAAGCGATTTTTAAATGAAAAAAGGTCTGCAGCAAAGAGAAGTCGAAGCGATTTAGTCGCCCACTTCACTCAGCTGCAGTTTTTTTGCCATTTGCTCAAGGAATTCTTGCATAATTGCTTCTCAGTCGCTAGAATAAAAAAGCCGAGGAGGGGTAAGTATGCAATTACCAACACCATTTATTGAAAAATACCAACGGTTGCTAGGAGAAGAAGCACCAGCTTTTTTTACCGCTTTAACCGATAATCAGCCAGTCAAAGGCTTTCGCTTGAATGTTGCTAAGCCGCACGCACAAGCGATGCTGGCAAAATATGGACCAGCTGCTGTACCCGCCCCCTATGCAGAAGCGGCTTATATTGGCGAAGTCAAAGGCCGTTCGTTGCTCCATCAAGCTGGCTATGTCTACAGCCAAGAACCTAGTGCGATGATCGTGGCAACGATCGCAGCCGCTCAACCAGGGGAGCGGGTCTTAGATTTATGTGCGGCACCGGGAGGCAAAACAACGCAGCTGGCAAGCCAATTACAAGGAAAAGGGCTGCTTGTAGCAAATGAGATTTTCCCGAAGCGTGCCAAAATCCTATCAGAAAATGTGGAGCGTTGGGGCTTTCCGAATGTAGTCGTCACCAATCAGGCTCCACAAGAATTGAGCCGCCATTTTCCTCAGTTTTTTGACAAGATCGTGGTGGACGCCCCATGTTCTGGTGAAGGGATGTTTCGTAAAGATCCCGTCGCCTTAGAAGAATGGCAGGCAGAAACACCTGATCAGTGTGCGATCAGGCAAAAAGACATTTTGGCACAAGCCGTTGCGATGCTAAAACCGGGGGGCCAGCTGATCTATTCCACCTGTACCTTTGCCCCTGAAGAAAACGAAGCGATGATGGCTTGGTTAATGGAGGAGTATCCCTTCACAATCGAAGCGATCGACTTGGCCAATGTATCTCATGGGCGCAGCGAGTGGGGAGCTGCATCTGGGATCGAGAAAACCATCCGCTTATGGCCGCATTTAAACCAAGGAGAAGGTCATTTCGCTGCGAAATTGACCTCCCAAGCAGAAGCAGCGCCAGTGAAAAAGAAGAAAAAAGGCAAAGGAGCGACAGCCAAGAGCCCATTGGATGCAACGACTCAAAAGTTGTGGCAAGCCTTTCGCAAGGAGTTTCCTTTTTTACAGGCACTGAATGCGACACCTCAGCTGCTAGGAGAAAACCTCTGGCTCGTTCCTGAAGAAATGCCTTCTTTAAAAGGGATCAAGTTTATGCGCCCAGGTTTGCATGTCGGCGTCGTTAAAAAGAATCGGATCGAACCTAGTTATGCGTTGGCATTGGCGATCCATGCAGAAGAAGGGGCACCGACAGTGCCGATCACTTTGCCGCAATGGCAGCAGTATGTGGCAGGTGAAACCATGAGCGTGCCAGGAAATGCTGGATGGGTGATTTTGACAGTCGATGAGATCCCCGTCGGTTTTGGAAAACAAGTCCAAGGAACTGTGAAAAACTTCTTTCCAAAAGGATTAAGATTCAAAGCGATTTAAACGAAATAGTGTTTTTATTTCAGTCCTCGTGCTATGATGGAAGTAGCAAAATAAGGGAGCTGATCGATATGAAAACATCATCAAAAGTAACGATTGGATTAAGCATTGCAGCGATCGCTGGGATCACTACTGCCGTCGTTGTATCAGACAAAGTATTCAATAAAGTACGCTTCGCTTGCAACCGACACAAAGTAAAGAAATTTGTCGATGACAAATTCAACGGCAATGAAAAATTGTTGGATGTCGTAGACGGCTTGTCTGACAATGAATTGGATTCGTTGTTAGGTGTGATGAAAAAAGTCAATGAGGGCCGCAACAAAATCTCTGTTTACGGAGACAACATCAAAGATTCGACAGAACATGTCAAAGACAAGTTGACGAGCTTTGTTGATTCCGTCTTTTAAGCCAATCATTCCATTTGAAACTCGCAGGGACATCGGTCTTTGCGAGTTTTTCTCGTCTTTCTAAGCGTTTTTCGTTATACTAACAAGGAAATGCACGAAATGGTGCGAGGTAGAGGAGTGAAAGTGAAGTCGTGGAAAAAACAAGTACCTTGACTGCCGAGGAAAAAGCGTTCTTTATGGAAGAAGCAATCAAAGAAGCCCGAAAAGCAGAAGGTGTGGCAGAAGTACCGATCGGTGCTGTCGTCGTCTTGGATGGCAAAATCATTGGTCGTGGGCACAATCTACGAGAAACGCAGCAACAAGCCGCAGCGCATGCGGAGATGTTTGCGATCGAGGAAGCCTGTCGCACTGTCGGAAGTTGGCGCTTAGAACAAGCGCAGCTGTTTGTGACCTTGGAACCATGCCCGATGTGCAGTGGGGCGATGTTATTGGCACGGGTGGAAGAAGTGTATTTTGGTGCCTACGATCCCAAAGGCGGCACTGCTGGTACATTGATGAATTTATTGGAAGATGAGCGCTTCAACCATTGGTCCTATGTGGAAGGCGGCATTTTAGAAGAAGCATGCGGCCAGCTGCTAACAGATTTTTTCCGAGCATTACGAGAAAAGAAAAAACAAAAAAAGGCTGGCAATCTCTAACGAAATACGTTATACTAAGTTTTGCCGAAAGGCTAGGACAATGGAGGTCTTGTGAAGCGTGTCAGATCCGGAAGGAAGCAGCACTAAGCAGGATTCTCCATGTGTCTGATTGAAAAACTGCCTGCTTTTGAAGAAAGCAGTAGTACTAATTGAATCGATGATCATTCAAACCTGAGACAGACTGTCTTAGGTTTTTTTATTGTCTGAAAGTCTTTGTGATACCAAGGGCTGTTCTAATTGTATTCTGCTTTAAATCTAGGCAATCGATAGCAGCTCTCAGAGGGTTAAGTTGTATTTTTGATACAAAGGCTTTATTCCTGTTTAGAACCTTACTCTGATAACTTTTCCGTTGGCGATTTTTATACTCTCAAAGAATCAGTAGTTCTGACGAACTGAAACATGGATTACCTGCTCTCGATATTCGATAGAATCTTCGTTTCAAGAACTCTTTATTTTCGCTTCAACGAATTGCCTCCGCCGTGTTATCGGTTGCAATTCCCCCAAATAACCAGAAAAAATCACTTTCCTTTTTACAGTCAGAAAAGTGATTTTTTCTTTTGAACAACTGTCACTGTAACTGTTTCTTTTTTACAAAAAGTCACCATTCTTTTCCAAGCATTCCAATGGTTTCCCAGAGATTTTATGCTATGCTTATTTTGTAGAGAATTCCGTCGTCTTTCTACTGGCAACCCTTGATGCCAAGAGAAACGGATAGTGATTTCAGGCGACGTATTTGAAAAGAGGCGCACAATGGAAAAAATTACGATTATCCATACCAACGATCTGCATTCCCACCTAGAACATTGGCCGAAGATGCGGCGTTATTTGGATCAAAGAAAACGAGAAGCGGATACGACCGAAGAGACAGTGATCGCGGTCGACTTAGGCGACTTTGTCGATCGCTGGCATCCTTTGACAGAAGCAACTGACGGCAAGGCGAATGTCGACTTGATGAATCAAGGGCATTATGATGCGGTGACGATTGGGAACAATGAGGGAGTCGGCAATCCCAAAGAGGTCTTGCAGCATCTGTATGACCAAGCAGCATTTCCGGTCATTTTAGGCAACTTATTTGATAAAAAGGATTTGCGTCCGCCAAAGTGGGCACAAGAATACAAAATCATGGAAAGCAATCAAGGAGCCAAAATCGGCTTGATCGCTTTTACGGCACCGTTTCCGCTAACATATGCCCCCAACGGTTGGGACATTCGCGAACCCTTGGAGATTTTGCCTTCATTGGTGCAGCATTTGCGCCCCGAGGTCGATCTGCTGGTCTTGATGAGCCATCTAGGCATCAATGCTGACCGCCAGATTGCGAGGGACTTTCCAGAGTTAGATGTTATATTAGGTTCCCACACGCACCATTTGTTTGAAAAGGGCGAAGTCATCAATGGGGTTCAAATTGGCGCAGCTGGCAAGTTTGGTTTTAACATTGGCGAAGTCGAAGTGGTCTTAGATGATCACCACCGCCCGATCAAGCATCGCGCACGTGTGATTCCGACGGATTCGTTGGTGGCTTTTCCGCAAGATGAGGACGAGATCGCCGAATATCTATCGATCGGCCATCGCTTGCTGCGGGCAAATCAGGTGGCAGAAATTCCAGCAGCGTTTACGAGGGATTGGCAAAGTGAACATTCCTTGGTTCGGGAGGCTCTTTTGGCATTATGTGCCAAAGGACAGACGGATGCCGCCATCTTAAATACGGGGCTATTTTTAGATGATTTACCACAAGGACGGGTCGATCAAGATCAGCTGCACACGATTTTGCCCCATCCGATGCATTTGATTCGAGTGACGCTGCAAGGCGCGGATGTCATTCGATTGGTCTTAGAGATGGAAAAAAATCGCAACTTTTTGCGCAATTTCCCAATTATGGGGATGGGCTTTCGAGGGAAGATTTTTGGCGAACTGGTTTATGAAGGCATTCGCTTTGATGAAAAAAACCACCAAGTTTTGTGGAAGCAAGAACCAGTTGATGTCTCTCAAAGCTACACGTTGACTCTTGTGGATCACTACTTGTTTATTCCGTTTTTCCCGACGATCGAGATTGCTGGAACTGTTGAGTTTCTTTTTCCAGACTTTATTCGGACGGTGGTCGGTGATTACTTGAGTCAGAAATACCCTATTCAGTAGTTGGTACCCCTCCAGTGGTTTTTTGAGGAAAACCGCGACTATCATTGAGGAATAAAACAAGGTATAATAAACAGCAGGTGGTGAAAAAATGACCGAAAAACAAACGATCACAGATGAAATGACATCTGTACTAGAAGAAATTATTGAAGAACCAGCGAAACAACCGCAAAAAGGCGAGTTGGTGACTTTGTTGAATGATGAAGAATTAATGATTGGCAATCGACAATACAAATTGGTCATGGATTATCGTGAAGGCTTCGATCCTGAAAAACTTGGTGAGCGTTACAGTGAAGTTTTGGCACGCTATGATTATATCGTAGGTGATTGGGGTTATGAACAGCTACGCTTGAAAGGCTTCTTTGAAAAGGATAACCGCAAAGCATTACCCGATCAGCGCATTGACATGCTGGAAGACTATTTGTATGAGTATTGCAACTTCGGTTGTGCCTATTTCGTGATCCAGAGGGTTGGCGGCAAGAAAGAAAAAAGTACCTCCCGAAGACGTAAGAAAAAGCCAGCTCAAACGAATCAAAATCAAACTACACAACAAAACGCACATATAGAAGAAAAGCGTGAAGAAATTCCGCAGAAGAAAAGCAAACCAACGATCAAAAATCGTAAACCAAAAGAAAAAAACGTCAAAAAAACCGAAACAACTACGGTGAAAAAAGGCAAAAAAGAGTTTACGATTCGACAAAGGGAAGAATAAGATGAAATATAAAGGCTATTTGATTGATCTAGACGGCACGATTTATTTAGGAAAAGAGCCGATCCCTGCTGGGAAACGCTTCGTAGAATCCTTACAAGAAAAAGGACTGCCCTATTTATTTGTGACCAACAATACGACCCGCAGTCCCGAAGTCGTGGCACAGCGATTGGCGGATGAATTTTCGATTCACGTGGCACCAGAAACGATCTATACCGCAAGCTTGGCAACGATCGATTTTATGAAAGACCATGGCAAAGGCCGCAAAGTGTTTGTGATCGGCGAAGCGGGGTTGATCGATTTGATCTTAGCTGCTGGGTTTGAGTGGGAAGAAACCAATCCGGATTATGTCGTGGTTGGTTTAGACAACCACGTGACGTATGAAAAATTTGTTTTAGCAACGTTAGCGATCCAAAAAGGAGCTACCTTTATCGGGACCAATCCAGACAAAAATATCCCGACGGAAAGAGGCTTGTTGCCAGGTGCGGGTTCACTGATTGCAATGGTGGAGACTGCCACCCAAATGCAACCGATTTTTATTGGCAAACCAGAAGCGATCATTATGGAAAAAGCGGTGGCACACATCGGCTTATCAAAAGAAGAGGTCTTGATGGTGGGGGACAATTACGAAACGGATATCCGTTCGGGGATCCAAAACGGGATCGATTCTTTGCTCGTATTATCTGGCTTTACCCCGAAAGCGGCGGTGCCGACATTACCGGTAGCACCAACCTATGTGGTTGATTCTTTAGATGAGTGGGATTTTGAACAATGAAAAAACAAGTGTGGCTTGAACGCTTAGGATTTGTCTGCTTGTTTTTGTTTTTGGTCAGTCTAGCGATCACCCTAACGATCAATTTTCGACCGTTATATTGGTTTGATGTCGATCACTTAAATCTGCTGGATTATACCTCGCTAACAAGAGAAGAGTTGTTGAAGAACTATGGCTTATTGTTAGATTTTCTAAACAATCCCTTTGCAAGTACGCTCGCCTTGCCAGATTTTCCAATGTCTGAAGCGGGGGCTGGTCATTTCTACGATGTAAAACAGTTGTTTCTATTAAATTATGCTGTGATGATCGTCACGTTGCTGCCCAGTATCTGGTTCGTCAATCGGCTACGACAAAACCAACAGCAATGGCGCTTGATTCGTCCTTTTCAATGGGGGATGATATTGCCGCTGATTTTCGGGTTTTTGATGGCAGTCGGCTTTGATCGCTTTTTCGTTACGTTCCATGAGATTTTCTTCAGTAACGACGATTGGCTATTTAATCCAGCCACCGATCCGATCATCAACGTATTGCCAGAAACGTTTTTCATGCATTGCTTTATTCTCTTTTTTGTCTTGATTGAAGTCTTCTTTTTTGCTTTCTATTGGTGGGGAAAACGAGGCTTGAAAAAAACAGCGTAATGAAAAAAAGACCAACGATCCACTTCCTTTGAAGAAGGCGGATCGTCGGTCTTTTTTTATTGCGTAATGTAATGAGATTTACTTGGGTGTTGATGGGCTAAGCGACTTGCGGCAGAAGCGGCAATGGCACCTACGATATCATCTAAAAAGGTGTGAACGCGGGGACCGTCGTGCTTATTCAGTTCTTTCAAAATGCCCGGTTTGACTTTATCAATGTATCCGTAGTTAGTAAAACCGATGGAGCCGTACACATTGACGATGGATAGTGCGAGGATCTCATCGATCCCATAAAGCCCTTCGTCTTCTTTGACGATTTCTTGCAGTGGATGCAGCAGTTGATTTTCTTCTGCCAAAATATCCAATTGGACACCCGTCAAAATCGTGTTGTGGACTTCCCGCTTGCTTAAGACAGCGTTGACGCTTTCGATACACATCTCCAACGTGATGCCTTCAATGTAATCTTTTTGCAAGAACATCACCAATTCGCCGATGTCTTGCAGTGAGACACCGCGGTCGGCCAACAATTCTCTTGCTTTGTCTTCAAGTGTTTTGCTTTCTAATACCATATAGTTCCCCTCCATGTAAAAATAGTTTATTCAAAAGTCAACATGCGACTGATGGATTGCAATCATAAGTAGTGCCTTATTCCAGTTGCAGCCAATGCCATTTGGGTTTTAGTCCCTTCTGACATCCATTGAAGCACAGGTTTTTGCTAGTTCTGCTTTGGCTGCCACTGCCCAAGGATGGGGGACCACTAAGTCACCGGCAAAGAGCCAGTCCATATAATAGCCAGCGGCAGATTCCAAGGAATCATCGAGGCGCTCTAATAAACCGGTTAAGAAAGGTGCTTGATCTTTGCGATCCCATTTGATTTTGTCTGCTAAAAAAACGATCAGATCGAGACGACTATATTGGGCCTTTAAGGTGGTATGACAGCTGATGGCGGACAGAATCTCTGGGTCAGACACCTGAAAAACCGTTTTTGCCAACAAAGCGGATTGCTGCTGATGCAGCAAAAAAGGTGCTTGCCGCTCCGCGTCTAAGATCGGTTCGCCTACCGCTATCTGCAAGGCGATTCGCTGGTCATTAGGGATGACGACGCTGACATCGTGCAGCAGTCCTGCTGAGTAAGCTTTGTCCGCGTTGACTTGAAACCGTTCTGCCAATCCTTTGGCTTCTTGGGCAACGGCTAGATTGTGGACCGCCGTTTCGGCATGATCGAAGGCTTCCAGATACTGAACCATTTGCTCAGTGAGGGTCTTCCCCTGTAAAGGGAGAGTATAGGTGGCAAGACCAGCTTGTTTCATCTCAGCTACTCCTTAAAAAGACTTGTACTATGGGCAGGTTGTGTCCGCGTTTTGGGATCAATGTAATGGAGTGCATTGTTCACCGCAGTTGGGGCTTCCCCGAAACCAGTAGCGATCAGGTCGACTTTTCCATCGTATAAAACGACATCCCCACAGCCATAGATCCCAGGAACAGACGTGCTCATATCTGAAGAGACGAAGACTCCTTGGCGGCTGCTTTTCATGCCCCAATCCTTGATGTTCAATGTGGAAGAAAAACCGTAATTGACGATCAAAGCATCCAATGAAAGGCTGACCGTTTCATCACCCTTGACTTGCTGCAACGAGACACCAGTCAAACGTTGCTCTCCTTGGAGCTCTTGAATCACATAAGGAGTCAGAATGTTGACGGCAGAAGCTTGTAATTTGCTGACGCTATGTTCATGAGCACGAAATTCAGGACGGCGATGGATCAAGTAGACTTCACTAGCGATCGGCTCCAGCATCAATGCCCAATCGATGGCAGAATCGCCGCCACCGGCGATCGCTACTTTGCGTCCGGCATACTTCATCAAATCGGTGACAAAATAGTCTAAGCCGTATCCTTCAAACCGCTCGCTTTCTGGCAAAGTCAGTTTGCGCGGCTGGAAGGAGCCGTTTCCTAAAGCCAAAATCACGGCTTTCGAGTAATGGATTCCTTTGTCGGTAGTGACTTCGATATAGTCTTCTTGTTTTTCGACCGACAAGACGGTTTCTTCTAAACAATATTGGTGATTGAAAGTCGTCAACTGTTTTTCCAGGTTTTGGACAAGATCGCCCGCTTTGATTTTCGGATAACCTGGGATATCGTAGATGTATTTTTCTGGGTACAAAGTAGCAAGCTGACCGCCTAATTGCGGCAAGCTGTCGATAATCTTAGTTTTGGCGTTACGCATGCCGGCATAGAAAGCAGAAAACATCCCGCTAGGTCCGGCGCCGATAATCGTTATATCAAAAATATCCATGTTATTCCTCTTTTCTAACCACGTTGGGTGAAGCATGTTCGTGTTGTACGAATAGCTTCATTATAGCAAAAATTATCCAAACTAGCATTTTTTCAATTTTCTGCTATCATGGATTTATGAGAGAGAAGGAGGAGTTAATGTGTCTGAATTTCCACAGTTAGCATTAGAAAAACAAACTGGCCATAAAGCAGTCATCAAAACCAATCGTGGGGATGTAGTTGTACAATTGTTCCCAGAATTGGCACCAAAAACAGTGAAAAACTTCGTTGAATTAGCGAAAAAAGGGTATTACGATGGGATCATCTTCCACCGTGTCATTCCTGATTTTATGATTCAAGGCGGTGACCCAACTGGTACAGGTATGGGCGGCGAAAGTATCTATGGCGGCAGCTTTGAAGATGAATTTTCAAAAGAGTTGTTCAATCTTCGTGGCGCTTTATCCATGGCAAACGCTGGTCCGAATACTAACGGCAGTCAGTTTTTCATCGTAAACAACCAAAATGTTCCTAGCAACATGTTAGGTCAATTAGAAGGTGCTGGTTATCCAGCTGAAATCATCGAAGCCTATCAAGCAGGTGGTACTCCTTGGTTAGATTTCCGTCACACAGTCTTCGGTCATGTGATCGAAGGAATGTCAGTTGTTGATGAAATTGCTGGTGTGCAACGGGGACCACAAGATCGTCCGGTGCACGATGTAGTGATCGAAACGATCAAAATCAGCGAATAAAACAAAAAGAACCCAAAAGCAGTTTCAACGGTCATCCTCAGGAGACCGTTGAAATGGCAGCTTTAGGGTTCTTTTTTTACACGTAAGCGTTAATCAATCGGTTGGCCTTTAAACGCGGCGGCGATTTGATTGAGTGCTTTTTCTAATAGCTCTTTAGGGCAGGCAAAGTTTAGCCGCATATGGTGACTCCCGTGGGGACCAAAGATACTTCCTTGATTCAACACGACGCTGGCTTCTTTGATCAGTTTTCTTTGTAGCTGATTGTCCGTTAGGCCATAGGCAGAAAAATCTAGCCAGATCAAGTAAGTACCTTCAGGCTTTTGAAACGACACGGTTGGCAGTTGGTCAGTCAAAAAGTCACAGACAAAGGTGCGATTTGCCTCTAAGTAGGACAATAGTTCTTCTAACCATTCTTCAGATTCACGATACGCTGCTTCAGTAGCGATCAATCCAAACGTATTGATCTCCCCTTGAACGTTACGCTCCTGTGTTTTTGCAAATTGGCTGCGCAAGGTTTTATCTTTGATGAATACCATCGAATTTTTGATCCCAGCTAAATTAAAGGTCTTGGTTGCTGAAGTCAAGATGATTGAAAAATCGGCAAAGTTTGGCTCAACTGTTTGGAAAGAAACAAAGTGATTTGGCGCAAAAACGATGTCTTGATGAATCTCATCACTGACAACGATCACTTGATGTTTTTGACAAATACGGCCGATCGCCAGTAGTTCTTCTTTGGACCATACCCGGCCACCAGGATTATGCGGATTACATAGAAGAAACAATTTTACCTTCTTTTCGATGATCGTTCGTTCCATCGCATCAAAATCGATGACGAAGCGTCCGTCTTTTTCCAGTAAGGGTTCTTGAATTAAGGTACGCTGATTGTTTTTGACAACATGGGCAAAGGGATGGTAGACCGGATCGTGGATCAATACGGCATCTCCTTCTTGGGTGTAACTTTGGATCGCTAGTGCAATACTAGGGACGACACCGCTATTAAAAAGGATCGCTTCTTTATTGATGGTATAACCATGACGTCTTTGCTGCCAATCGATGATGGATTCAAGCAGCGAATCAGGGATGGTGGAGTACCCATAGATCCCTTGGGCAACTGCTTTTTCTAACGCTTTTTTCACTGGTTCTGGTGCCAGAAAATCCATGTCGGCTACCCAAAGCGGCAATAAGTTTTCTTCCTTATAGGTTTTTGCAATTGTATCCCATTTGACGCTATTGGTATTTAAGCGCGGATGAACTTTGTCAAAATTAATCATGCGTTTCCCTCCTATATTGTGTAACGTTGTTTCTGATGCTTCAAATCTACCACTAGTTCAAGTATAATGAAAGTGGAAAAGAGAGGAAAGACTATGAATTATCAAATCGGGAACATTATAGAAGGAACAGTCACTGGGATTCAACCCTATGGTGCATTTGTTTCGTTAGATAAAGAAACGCAAGGCTTGATCCATGTTTCAGAGATCCAATCCGGGTTTACTAAAAATATCCATGAAGTCTTACAGATCGGCCAAAAAATCCGTGTACAAATCATTGATATTGACGAATACAGCCAAAAGATCAGTTTGTCCCGCCGTACATTGGAAACAAGTTTTGTTCAGCCACCCTTTAAGCGTAAACGCTACTTTACAAATAAGAATAAGCGGATTGGTTTCCGTACGGTTGGAGAAGCTTTACCAGTGTGGGTGAAAGAAGCTAAAGAAATGTTAGAAAAAGAAAACAGCAACAGATAATCGTGCATATTTTCTGAAAATGTGCTAAAATTAGTTTACAAACAGATGAATAACTGAGGTGGGTATTTTGGGATCCAAAAAAGTAGCGGGTACAGTTATGATGCACTTAACAAATGGTTCGAAACGATTTTTGATGCAAATACACGAAGGCACTGCGGAATTAGCGTCAACGGATTTTTCTGAAGATAAAACCGGCTTGGCTACGATCTTACAATTGTTTAAAGACCGTATTCACCTTGATGTGACAGCGATCGAACTCGTTGAACTCACAAACGGAAATATTGATACGCAAAATATTCCTTTATTTGTTTTTGAAACACAAGAAGCAGGACAAACGCAACAGCTGCCAGAGGGGTATGCGTGGGAAGAGCCCAATATCTTTCGTAAGATCATTGAAGACTATAAGATCGAAGGCGTTCCGTTCTTTTAGCAACTGTATACTAGTGAAAAGACTGAAGACCGTTATGACGGTCTTTTTTTATTGAAAACTTTTTGTAAATAAAATGAAATATTTCCTTGACCTGAGTCAAGAAGAATGGTAAATTAGTCAACGTTGGCAATTGAGTCAGCGGGTCAAAAGAGCGTTTGAAAAAACTTCAAAAAAAGACTTGACCAAAAATGAAACAGATGATATTATAACGAAGTCGCAATTTTAAAACAGTTAATCGATGTTGATACATCAACAAAATTAATTAAAAAAAGTTGTTGACAAATAACAAATCATTTGTTATTCTAATGAAGTCGCTGAGACAGCCGCTGCGAAGTTGAAAAACAACGAGCGAAAAAAACTTTTAAAAAAGAGTTGACAATCAATTGTCGCTCTGATATGATATAAAAGCTGCTAACACAGCACTGTAGACCTTTGAAAACTGAACAAAGCAAGCAAACGAACCAATGTGTAGGACGTTTCAATTTATTGAAACAAATACATGCAAGCAATAGCTAGCAAAGTTAATTTTTATGAGCTTAATGACCGTATGGTCATTCAAACAAATCATTATGAGAGTTTGATCCTGGCTCAGGACGAACGCTGGCGGCGTGCCTAATACATGCAAGTCGAACGCTTTTTCTTTCACCGGAGCTTGCTCCACCGAAAGAAAAAGAGTGGCGAACGGGTGAGTAACACGTGGGTAACCTGCCCATCAGAAGGGGATAACACTTGGAAACAGGTGCTAATACCGTATAACACTATTTTCCGCATGGAAGAAAGTTGAAAGGCGCTTTTGCGTCACTGATGGATGGACCCGCGGTGCATTAGCTAGTTGGTGAGGTAACGGCTCACCAAGGCAACGATGCATAGCCGACCTGAGAGGGTGATCGGCCACACTGGGACTGAGACACGGCCCAGACTCCTACGGGAGGCAGCAGTAGGGAATCTTCGGCAATGGACGAAAGTCTGACCGAGCAACGCCGCGTGAGTGAAGAAGGTTTTCGGATCGTAAAACTCTGTTGTTAGAGAAGAACAAGGATGAGAGTAGAACGTTCATCCCTTGACGGTATCTAACCAGAAAGCCACGGCTAACTACGTGCCAGCAGCCGCGGTAATACGTAGGTGGCAAGCGTTGTCCGGATTTATTGGGCGTAAAGCGAGCGCAGGCGGTTTCTTAAGTCTGATGTGAAAGCCCCCGGCTCAACCGGGGAGGGTCATTGGAAACTGGGAGACTTGAGTGCAGAAGAGGAGAGTGGAATTCCATGTGTAGCGGTGAAATGCGTAGATATATGGAGGAACACCAGTGGCGAAGGCGGCTCTCTGGTCTGTAACTGACGCTGAGGCTCGAAAGCGTGGGGAGCGAACAGGATTAGATACCCTGGTAGTCCACGCCGTAAACGATGAGTGCTAAGTGTTGGAGGGTTTCCGCCCTTCAGTGCTGCAGCAAACGCATTAAGCACTCCGCCTGGGGAGTACGACCGCAAGGTTGAAACTCAAAGGAATTGACGGGGGCCCGCACAAGCGGTGGAGCATGTGGTTTAATTCGAAGCAACGCGAAGAACCTTACCAGGTCTTGACATCCTTTGACCACTCTAGAGATAGAGCTTCCCCTTCGGGGGCAAAGTGACAGGTGGTGCATGGTTGTCGTCAGCTCGTGTCGTGAGATGTTGGGTTAAGTCCCGCAACGAGCGCAACCCTTATTGTTAGTTGCCATCATTTAGTTGGGCACTCTAGCGAGACTGCCGGTGACAAACCGGAGGAAGGTGGGGATGACGTCAAATCATCATGCCCCTTATGACCTGGGCTACACACGTGCTACAATGGGAAGTACAACGAGTTGCGAAGTCGCGAGGCTAAGCTAATCTCTTAAAGCTT
>NZ_JBMHEX010000001.1:675000-1060000 GCF_050499225.1 Enterococcus sp. AZ015
CTTGCTTTTCAACAAACCAAGCTTAAAGTTTTAGCAAGAAAAAGGCGATAATACCGATTATCAGCAAGAAAAGCCCTAAGTACAAGAGCACAGTGACTGCAGCATGGAAAAAAGAGCGCATTTCTTTCACCTCGAATCATTGTTCTTCTTATTTTACTGCATAATTGCGGAACCAAGTAAGGACCTTCACAAATCTTAAAGGAAGTTTTAGGTCTCTTAAGAGTAGACCTCGTCCTTTTTTTGTAACGCTTCCATTTTTTGTGGTAAAATAAAGAAAAGGAGGCGATTTGGATGTTACGTAATTCTCAAAATGTACTTGTAGCCTTAGATGAGTCGGATCAGTCAGAAAAAGCGTTCCAAGAAGCACTCGCGATTTGCCGTAGGAACAAAGCCAAATTGTATGTCCTCTCTGTTATCAACAATGCTGAGTTATCCACAAGTGCCTATGCTTTTGCGAAAATTTTTGATCAAGAAAAATTACGTGTGGAAACGGATATGTTGAAAAAAATCTATGATGCCAATCAACATGGGGTGGAAGATGTTGAGGTGATCGTTGAAGTCGGTGATCCAAAACGTTTTATCATTCATGCAGCGACTGAATTGTATCCAATTGATTTGATCGTTATCGGTGCAACTGGTAAAGGCACATTGACCCGAGCTGTCGTGGGCTCAACCACCGATTATGTCGTTAATCATTCGAAATGTACGGTGCTGGTCGTGAAGTAAAAATTTAAATTAAACGGAAAAAATATGTTATTTTTTAAGTCAGCATCAAGCATCTCCTTTCAAAAAAATTCAGTTTAGTTGAAAAATCTGCTCTCTTAGCTTTAGGAGAGCGGGTTTTTTGTTGTAAAAAAGAAGTGCCTAAAATTGAGCTGTGAGTAACGATTGAAAACCCATTTTAATCTTTTTAACAAAGAATAACTATGTAAATTGAACAAGTTTGACCATTAGAAGAGAAAGTTTGTTACACTTTTAATAAGCAAAGGATGTAGGAAAAGTATTGGAGAGAGGGGCTGATAATTTACTGAGTTTCCATGATTCAGCTGGTTGCAAGTGGCTATCATTGGAAAGGAGAATGAAATGAAGCATGTTGCAGAAAACTATTAGGTTGTTTTTTCGATTCTTTTGCTGAGTATATGGTTAGGCTTGATCCAAGTGAAGGAATATTCGCAAGAAGCAGTCCTGTCGATCATTTACTTTATTAATCTTTATACGCTCTTGTTCAAATTTAAAGATGCAGCGAGAATGGTGAAAGCCGTTGTATCTTTCGTACTATTGGGTTTTACGATCTTATTTCTTTTGTATATCGCAAGTAATTAGAGGCAATACGAATTGTTAACTTTAGAAATTATCGCTATATATTGGGAATTAGATGTACAAAAAAAGACAACGTTCGACAAACGTTGTCCTACCAAAGCCACTTGACGGGCTTGAACCGTCGACCTCATCCTTACCATGGATGCGCTCTACCAACTGAGCTAAAGCGGCGTGTTATTTAACACAAGATATAGAATACCGTAAAGGCGCTACTTTGTCAATGAGATTTTCGGATATTTCTTGAGAAAAACGCTTTGCGGGAAGGGAAGTTTCTAAAAGGGGATTTTCTTGAAAAAAAGAATCAAAAAATTGATTTTTGCTCTTGCTAAATTATCTGACTATTTGGTATAGTACAGATAGATTCTTCCGGCATAGCTCAGTTGGTAGTAGCGCATGACTGTTAATCATGATGTCGTAGGTTCGAGTCCTACTGCCGGAGTATCAAAAACGACCTTCGTTTCGGAAGGTCGTTTTTTTGTTGGAAAGAGTCCGTTCTTTTGTTGGTTGTGGATAGCCTGGGGATAATGGGTTCCCCAGTTTTTTTCCAGAACACTCACTCCGCTGAGGAAATCTTCTGTACTAGTTCCTCGTATAAATCCGTCGTTTCGGCGGCTTTTTTATTTGTGTAAAAAACGATTGGGCCATCGTTAGTAGTGACTTTTAAAATGGGCGTCACCTTTGTGTCGACGAACATTCTGGCAGGCTCACCGGCAACGGTAAACTGACCGATTTGGTAACTGGCGGTTCCTACACCCATGGTACGAACACGAGGCGATGGCAAAGCTTCGATCAATTCCACCGTTTCTATATCTGCCAAAGAGACCGTTGTTTTCCCGGTCATTGGTGCATCAAAGGTGACTTCTTGTCCTTGCACTTCACCGGTGATCGCATCAGGAGCGAAATCTAAGCGGTACATTGGAATGATGGTACCGACCATTAACACAAGTAAGAAGACAGCGGTGATGCCTGCGACGATTTGTCCGCTGCGTTTGCCTAAATTGATGCCGATATTCATCCCAACACGGTCAGGAACGAACAGTCGCGCATCATTAGGATTGATGTAAAAACCATATCGCCAGTAAGCATCTTCGCCATAATAGCGCGGTTGTGCTGCCGGTTCTAAGAGCTGATCTTGTTTTTTACGCAGATCTAGCAACAAGAAGAAGGTAAAGACGATCAAGAAAACCACCAAAACAACAAAGAGCACTAAGAGGATAGTACTGAATGCTCCAGTGGCGGACATGGACGCCAGCGGGACAGTCAATAAGAGCAGTGTAATGGTACAAGTGACAGCGATCAATAAGGACCAATAGCGCTTTGTTAAATCATTGATGTGCTGGTCGATAGCTGAATCACCGCTGATCCCGCGAACGGGTAAGCGGCTGATGATCACCCAGAGATAGAGGAACAGCGCAAAAATTGCTAAGGAGACACCGCCCATCAAGTATCCTGTAGAAAGATCAGGCAACTGCCATGCTTGGTACAAACTGATCATCAACAAAATCCCCGCAGGAACGAGGCTATACCACGGCAGCATCCGCTTATTTTTGGTTTGAACGAGTTTCGTATCGATCCGAATCGGATCGATGGGTAGTTCCCATCCATTGGTAAGGATCAATTGCCGCATTTTTCCGATGTAATGTACTTGCACCAAGTAAGCTGTCCCCAGCAAAGCGGCCATATAAAGCCAGAACAGGGTAAGGATGATGGAGTCAGATAAATTGAACAAAAAAAGGAGACTTGCTACACTAAATGTACCAACGACTTGTAAGATACGCTTGCGAAATTCTGTGATCAAGCTGTGGACGCTAGGATCATCCAGATGCTCAGGGGCAAGGGTATTTTCGAGTAAAACATTTTTGTGGGGTTTACTGATCAAGCGTAAACCAAATGCGGTCGTCCCACAGAGGACGAGGGCAATAATGAAAAAAAGATAAGTCATTTGCATTCATTCCTTTCAGGAAATTGGTCCAGAAGTTGTTGAACATCCGTTAAAAGCGCTTGCTTGCTTTTGCCGTGTAAGAGAGCGGTTGCTAGCTGTAGCTGTAAGTTTTGGCGATACTCCGATTCTTGTCCGGAAGTAAACGGTGGTGGCGCGGCAACGGCGGTTCCTTTGCGGCGATCTGTGACTAACAAGCCTTCTTCTTTGAGGGAATTGTAGGCTTTTGAGATCGTCATGGTATTGATGCCGATCTCTTCGGCTAATTGACGGACGGATGGCAGCAATTCGCCAGCGGCCAAATCGCCTTTTGCGATACCGACAATGATCTGTTCCCGCAACTGCTGGTAGATGGGTTGGTTGCTTTGGGTTTGAATATCAAATATCATCGAAAACAGCTCCTTTGTATTATATATATTAATACAAACTATACAAAATAGCAACTGGTAATCAAATGAACAAGAATCGTTAGAAAAAAGTAAATAGCTTGTTACAGTTCTGTTTCATGGATCAGGTATCCTTTGACAGATACAACTTAGAGGAGGAACTTTTTATGAGCCAATCGCAAAGAACGGCTTACTTTGATAATGCAAAATTTTTACTAATGATCTTGGTCGTCTTCAGTCACTTGCTGCAGCCTTTTATCGGCGATCAGAAGTTTTATCATGACCTATATTATTTTATCTTCACTTTCCACATGCCAGCTTTTGTTTTTCTGGCTGGGTACTTTGCCAAACCGTTGACGAAGGGACACAAGCTTCGTGAGTTGATGAAAAAGTTCTTGCTGCCTTATGTCTTCTTTCAGGTGTTTTACACCGTCTATTACTGGTTGATCGGTCTACGGGAGTCGCTAAAAATCCAACTGTTGAATCCGCAATGGGCACTTTGGTTTTTGCTTAGCATGTTCTTTTGGCAGCTCTCGCTGTTGATCTTTCAAAAAATGTCCAAAAAGCAGGCGATCCTGCTGAGTATTGGCTTGAGCATCTTTGCTGGCTACGTGCCGTTTTTAAATCAAGTGTTGACCTTGCAGCGGACCTTTGTCTTTTTGCCGTTTTTCATTATCGGGTTTTATTTTCCCAAAAATGAGATGCGCTTTTTATTGAAACCAAAGATTCGAACCATCAGTTTGCTTTTCCTACCGATCATCTACACCTTTATCGCGTTTTTTCATGGGATGAACAAGTACATGGTTTTTGGTTCCAAGCCTTATGACGATTACTTGAGCTATCCGTTGTTCGGCGGTCCCTTGCGTGCGGTCTTTTTCGTGATCGGGCTGATGGGGATCATCGGTTTTCTGAGCCTCGTGCCCAGAGAGCACCTGTTTTTTACGAAGTGGGGCAAAAACACACTGCTGGTCTATCTTTTACAGGGGATCTTCATCAAGGGCTTGCGGGCATTAGCCATCACCGACTTGAATCTGTCGGTATTAGGCTTTGTGACGTTGGTGTTAGCCAGTGTTTTACTGACGATCTTGCTAGCTAGCCGCCCGATCCGCTTCCTGTATGCACGATTTGAACGAGGACTATCCTTTGTTTTACTTGGCTTTTTACTTTTGATGCTAACCCTTTAAATCCTTGATACGAGCAACCGCTCTTAGAAAGATGATTTTTTCATTTTTCTAGGAGCGGTTGTTATTTGAGAGGCAGAGGCGTAAAATGGAAGGAACGGAAAGTGAAAGGATGAAGAAATATGTCAGAAATTTCAAAAAAGACCACCGCTGCCTTTGCGCAAGCGTATCAAGAAAATAATAAACAAACGGCACTGCAACGGAGTGTTGTGAAAAATGGGATCACCGCTTCTGCGGAAAACGTGTCAGCAAAAGTCAACAATGTGCCAGTTTTTTCAGTTGATGTGACAACCGGGAAAGTCTCAAACCAAAAACAATCAGGCCGCTGCTGGATGTTTGCCGCATTGAATACATTCCGTCATAAGATGTTGAATGATTTCAATTTAAAAGAATTTGAATTGTCGCAAAACCATACCTTCTTTTGGGACAAATACGAAAAAGCCAACTATTTCTATGAAAATATTTTAGCAACTGCTAACGAACCTTTAACAAGTCGCAAAGTTGCTTTCTTATTGCAAACCCCACAACAAGATGGTGGGCAATGGGACATGATCGTTTCGATTTTCCAAAAATATGGTGTCGTACCAAAAACGGTTATGCCAGAAAGCAGCAACTCTTCTAATTCTCGTGATCTAAACAATTACTTAAACAAAAAACTGCGTAAAGATGCGGTTGCTTTGCGTCAGCTAGTAGCAGAAGGCAAAACAGCTGAAGACATCCAAACAGCCAAAGAAGCGATGTTGGAAGACATTTATCGTTTCTTAGCGACTTCTTTAGGCACACCGCCAGAAACCTTTGATTTTGAATACCGTGATGAAGACAAAAACTATCACATTGATCGCAACTTAACACCACAAAGCTTTTATGAAAAATATGTCGGGGTGGACCTTGACGATTATGTCAGTATCATCAACGCACCAACTGCCGACAAACCTTACAATCAATCGTATACCGTAGAAATGCTAGGCAACGTGGTTGGCGGCAAAGAAGTCAAATACTTGAACGTCGATATGCCGACCTTCAAAAAATTAGCGATCGCTCAATTGGAACAAGGAGAGTCCGTGTGGTTCGGTTGTGATGTCGGTCAATCTTCTACCAGAGATACTGGGATCATGGCATTAGATGCCTATGATATCAACGACTTATTTGATATCGACTTTACGATGACCAAAGCAGAACGCTTAGATTTTGGCGAAAGCTTAATGACCCACGCGATGGTCTTGACTGGCGTTGACTTGATCGACGGCGAATCAACCAAATGGAAAGTCGAAAACAGCTGGGGTGAAAAAGTCGGAACGAATGGCTTCTTCGTCATGAGCGATGCATGGATGGATGAATACACCTATCAAATCGTGGTTCGCAAAGAATTCCTGACAGCAGAACAATTGGCTGCCTTTGAAGCAGAACCAACGGTCTTAGCACCTTGGGATCCAATGGGCGCTTTGGCGTAAGTCAGCAATTTCTAATGATTGCCTGAATATTTTCTGAAATTTTTCAAAAAGACGAAATGAAAAAATAACGAACCAGTTGCCGCAATCCAACCGTTAGGAAAGCAGAAATCCTAGCAGCATGGGAGTGTGGCAACGGTTCTTTTTTTATTTACTGACAAAAAAGCGGTACCATCCCAGAAAAGTGGGAACTTATTTATTGTAAGATGAAGCAAACTTCTTTAAAATGGAATAGTCACTAATGATGCCACACGTCTCATTAGAGTGAACTGTTGAAGAATGGTCACTGGGAACCTTTACTTCCTCTGACAGACTTTGTCATGTTTATTGAACAAAAGGAGGATTCAAATGACAAATCTGTTAACTATTATTGTTGTTCTACTTTTTGCTGCCCTTATTTATGGGTTCTACTTATTGCAAAAGCGTCACCTGAAGTTTTCAACGCGGGTCTTTGCGGCGTTGTTCGTCGGGATCGTTTTTGGTGGTGTGCTACAGCTGATTTTTGGGACAGGCTCTGATGTTGTCACGCAAGCTCTTGACTGGATCACGATGGTCGGTAGCGGCTATGTGGCCCTCTTGCAAATGCTGATCATGCCCTTGATCTTCGTTTCGATCGTTGGTGCTTTCACCAAGATGAAAGAAAGCGAAAAAATCAAGAAGATCAGTTTTACGGTTCTTGCGACTTTGCTAGGGACAACGGCGATCGCTGCCTTGATCGGGATCGTGATGGTCATGGTCTTTGGTCTTGACGGTGCCAGCTTTACCGAAGGAGCAACGGAAACAGCGCGGATCGCAGAATTAGCGGAACGTTCGACACAAGTCCAAGATCTATCGATCCCACAACAAATCGTTTCTTTCATCCCAAGTAATGTCTTCGCCGACTTTGCTGGTACTCGTTCGACAAGTACGATCGGTGTCGTGATTTTCTCAGCCTTTGTTGGGATTGCCTTTCTTGGTGTCAAACGCAAATCACCGAAAGAAGCGGAAACTTTTGCGAATTTGATGGACAGCTTATATAAAATCGTGATGCGTATCGTCACGTTAGTTTTGCGCCTGACACCTTATGGGGTTTTGGCATTGATGACTAACGTATTAGCTTCAAGTGATTTTGAAGCCATCTTGAACTTAGGGAAATTTATCATCGCTTCTTATGCCGCTTTGATTTTGGTCTTACTCGTTCATTCATTATTGCTGATCGCTGTACGGGTCAATCCAGTAACGTATTTCAAAAAGGCTTTTCCAGTCTTGAGCTTCGCCTTTACTTCTCGTTCAAGTGCCGGTGCCTTGCCATTGAACATCGAAACCCAAACCAAAGCGTTAGGTGTTGATGAAGCCACGGCTAACTTTGCAGGCAGCTTTGGTTTATCGATTGGTCAAAACGGATGTGCGGGTGTTTATCCAGCGATGTTGGCAACGATCGTTGCACCAACGGTTGGAATCAATGTCTTTGATTGGCAGTTTATCCTGCTGTTAGTTGCCGTTGTTACAATCAGCTCATTCGGCGTTGCCGGTGTCGGCGGTGGCGCAACTTTTGCTTCATTGATCGTCTTAGGCTCAATGAATTTGCCGATCGCCATCGTAGGCTTAGTTATTTCTGTTGAACCATTGATCGATATGGCACGGACACTCGTTAATGTCAGCGACAGTATGGTTGCGGGAATGGTGACCAGCAGCCGTATCAACGAACTGGATCGTTCGATCTTAGATGATTCTGCCGCCGTGATCGAAGCCGAATAGAAACATTTTTTAACAAGCGAAAGCAAAGAAAGACTGCGTGTGGTCTTTCTTTTTTTTGTCCGTTAAAGCTCAGCTCATAGAAAAATCTAGGTTTCAGTGCCCTTAATAGCGAAGTTTCTGCTATACTTTTAACTAGAACATCGCGGGAGGGATAAGCAATGACACAATTGATTCAACTAGAACGAGCAGCAAACGTCAGAGAACTTGGCGGCTATCAAACGACAAACGGCACGACGATCAAACGAAAAAAATTGATCCGCAGTGCGGCGATCAATGAATTGACTGCTTCAGATCAAGCAGTACTGGCAAACTATGGGGTCAATCAGGTCATTGATTTTCGCTCCATCGCTGAAGCCAATGCACAGCCTGATCGACCGATCGCCACAGCAAAGCAGCTTTTTTTACCTATTTTCAAAGAAGACGAAACGATGGTTTCCTTGTCGCCAGAAAGCTTGAAGCAGCGCTTGGAAGATGGGGAAGATGCCGAAGAGCAGATGAAAAAAGTCTACCGTCACTTTGTTGAAAGCGACTATGCCCGCCAACAATATCGGCAGTTCTTTGATCATGTGATCGACAATGCGGAAGGCGAAGGAGCAACCTTGTTCCACTGTACCGCCGGCAAAGATCGCACAGGCTTTGGCGCCTTTTTATTGCTGCATGTGTTGGCGGTGGCACCAGCGACGATCAAAGAAGATTATTTAGCGACCAATCGCTATCTAGCCCCAATGCTAAAAGAAAAATTTGCCCCAATGACCCAGCATTTGCCGCAAGAGCTGTTAACGGCGATCACGGTTTTGATGAGTGCCAAAGAGAGTTTTCTTGAGGAAAGTTTGGCTGCAATCGATCAGCATTTCGGTTCGGTCGATCAGTATCTTCTGCAAGGACTAGGGGTGACGAAAGAGGAACAAGCGTACTTGACTGCCCAACTGACTGAGTAAAGAAAGGGAGATCCGTATGGAGGAAGCATTGTTCGCAGCAATCGGGATGACCGGCTCGCTAACGCCCATCAGTGGTGGGGATGTCAATCAAACGTATCGTTTCACGACAGCAGAAAATCGCTATTTTTTAAAGACCCATCCTCATGTTTCATCGGTGTTCTTTCAAGCAGAAATCAACGGCTTAGCTGAATTAGCTCCTTTCGTGCGGGTGCCAAAAATCGAACGTCTCGGTCAGACCGAAGAGGGGGCATTTTTATTGATGGAATGGATCGATAGTGGGGAAGGACAGCAGCGGCGCTTAGGCCAAAGCTTGGCTCGGCTTCATCAGCAGACGCAGGAGACTTTTGGTTTTTACGAAGACAATTACATCGGCTTTTTGCCGCAAGTCAATCCGAAAACCACCGATTGGCTTGATTTTTACACAGTCTGCCGTTTGGATGTGCAAGTCGAATTAGCGAAGCTGGGTAATCACTGGCATGCCAAACGGGAAGCCGCTTATCTGCGTTTGAAAGAATTTTTGCATGAGAATTGGCGTGATCGCAGCGTCACACCTGCTTTATTACACGGTGATTTTTGGCGGGGGAATGTGCTGTTCGATCAACAAGGAGAACCAGTGTTTCTTGATCCGGCAGTCGCCTATGGGGATCGAGAAATGGATATTGCGATGTCCCAGCTTTTCGGCGGTTTTCGTCAGGAATTTTTGGAAGGCTATCAAGAAGTCTATCCATTAGATGAGAATTGGAAAGAGCGACTGCCAGTGTATCAATTGTATTATTTATTGGTCCATTTGAATCAATTTGGCGAAAGTTATGGACCAACTGTCGATGAAATATTGAGTCGTTTTTAGGAGGCAATTAGAACTATGGCAGCAAAGTATCAAACCACGCATGAAGTGGCGTATTATGAATGTGATGTCAACCAAACGATGACGTTTCCAGCCATGCTAGGCATTGCCATCAAGACCTCAGAAGAACAAAGTGCGGCGTTAAACCGCGGACCGGAAGTCATCGCTAGTTATGGCTTGACCTGGATCATTACCAGCTATCATATAACGGTAACTCGTTTGCCGCGCGTAGGGGAGCAGATCCAAGTGGCGACCCAGGCGAGAGAATACAATAAGTTTTTCTGCTACCGTTACTTTTGGTTATTGGCAGAAGACGGAACGGAATTGGTCAAAATCGAAGCGGTTTTTGCGTTGATGGACCCGGAGACGCGCAAAGTCAGCAGTGTTCCGGATGAGATCGTGGTGCCTTTTGGCAGTGAAAAAATTAAGCGAATCAAACGCTATCCGAAGATCACCCCTATCACACAAGGACAATTTTTGCCGTATCGGGTGCGTTTCTACGATATCGATAGCAATCAGCATGTCAACAACGCCATGTATTTCAATTGGCTGATGGACGTCTTAGGCTATGAGTTTTTAACAAAACATGAAGTGACACAAGTGACGATCCGCTTTGATCGGGAAGTTGCTTACGGCCATTTGATCGAAAGCCATTTTCAAATCAATGAAAAGACAGTCGATGAAGCCGGCGAGGCTGTGCCGCTGCAAACGATCCACGAGATCAAGATCGGTGAGGATACTTACTGCGAAGCCGTGTTTACTTGGCGAGAAAAATAAAACAACCCTTTTGCCTCCGTTAACGGAATGGCAAAAGGGTTTTTGTTTGGTCAATTCTCCATGAAATCAGGTAGCTCATCCATGGTCAATCCACGGTTTTTCGCTATCAACAATTTGATGCGGGCTTTTTGGCTATTGATGCTATTGCAGAAAATCACCCCAAGAGCTTGCAATTCGATCCCACCGCCTAAGTAGTCATAGACCGGCTCGGCAACTCCGTTGAAGCAGCGAGAAACTAAGACGACCGGAATGTTTCTAGCGATCAGTTTTTTCAAAGGCTCAATGGTTTGAGGCGGCAGATTGCCAGCGCCTAAAGCTTCGATCACTAGTCCATCGATCAGCGAGTCGGCTAAAGCATCGAACAATTCCCCGGTCATCCCAGCATAGGCTTTGACGATCGGAAACAAACCATCGACACGATCAACATCCAAATGGCGGTTATTTAACAGCTCTTGCATAAACAAGATTCGGTGCTTTGTGACTAAGCCGATCGGACCTAATGTCGGGGTGCGGAACGTCGCAATATTGGTGGTGTGGGTTTTCGTAACATAACGTGCGGAATGGATCTCATCGTTCATGACGACTAAGACACCTTTTCCTATGGCATCGGGGGACTTGGCGACCCGAATCGCACTTTCAAAGTTATAAAGCCCGTCACTGCCGATTTCATTACTTGAGCGCATGGCACCAGTCACCACGATCGGTAACTGACCGCCGATCGTGGTATCTAAAAAGAAGGCCGTTTCTTCCAGCGTATCGGTTCCGTGAGTGATCACGACCCCATCGACACCGCTTAAATGCGCCAGCTGGATACGTTCTTTCAGCTGCAGCATTTCTTTTGGCGTCATATGAGGACTAGGAATATTAAAAATGTCTTCGACGATCAATTCAACATCGTCATCAATGTGGATCGGTGCATCCATCAGTGGATTGCTGACATCGGGGCTGACGCCGCCTGTCAGGGTGTCTTCTTTCATGGCGATGGTGCCGCCAGTGTGCAACACGAGAATTCGTTTCATTTTTTCATCACCTGCAATGATTTATTTACTCTTAACTCAAAACTATTGTATACTATTAAAATAAGAAAACAAGGAGCGATGGGAAAAAATGATTCGAATTGGTTGTACCACATTTAGTGAACATGGCAGTCTCGTGCAAAGAAAAAACTCGAAATTATTTGAGTATGCCCGTTATTTTCCGTTAGTTGAGCTGGATACCACCTATCATTTTTTGCCAAAAGAAAAAGATGTGCGCAACTGGTTGACCCAGATTCCCGAAAATTTCCGCTTTGTGTTGAAAGTCCATCAAAGTGTGACCACCCAAGGGGATTTGCCAGATCAGTTGACCATGACTGAAGCGCTGCAGCTTTATAAAGAAGCGATCGCGCCAATGGTAGAAGCGGGCAAACTGTTTTGCCTATTGGCGCAATTTCCCAACAGCTTTAAATGTACGAAAGAAAATGTCGCCTATTTAGATCAAGTGCGAGAATGGTTTGCGGGTTACCCAGTGGCGATTGAGCTGAGAGACAGCAGCTGGTATCAGCCGAAACTGTATCCGGGAATGATCGATTATATGAAGCGAAAACAGTTTTCCTTAGTAGTCGTTGATCAGCCGAAAAAGCTATCGACCACGATTCCTCTTGATCCAACCGTGACCAATCCTGCGTTTGTCCTGTGCCGTTTTCATGGACGCAACGACAGCGGCTGGACAGCGACGGGGCCAGATGCCAAAAATCTGCGGACCTTGTATCGCTATGACCAAGCCGAACTAACGGAGTTAAAACAAGCGATTCAAGCCATCGAAGCCAATGCCAAAGAAGTCGCAGTGGTCTTCAATAATAATGCCGGTCGTGATGCCGCTGACAATGCTCGTGCATTGATCGATGCGCTGCAGATCGATTACGAAGCATTAAATCCTAATCAGTTGAAATTATTTTGAGGAGTCATATGATAAAAGCAATCTTTTTTGATATTGATGGCACACTGATTGCCAGTAACGGCAAGGCGCTTGCCAGTACCCGTGAAGCCATCAAACAAGCCCAAGCCAATGGCGTCCTCTGCGGCATTGCCACCGGACGTGGTCCGGTTGATTTAGAGAAGGTGATCGATTACTTGTCGTTAGACATGTTTATCACCTATAACGGCCAATATGTTTACACGAAGGAAACCTTGATTTATGCCAAACCTTTTCCAAAACAAACGCTGGAAGCGATCGTAGAATACGCCGATGAAAATTATCGTCAAGTCATGTTTGGCGGAGAAACGCAAGTGGCTGGCAGCTTGACGATCCGTTTAAGCCAATCACCCGTCATGCAGCGCTATTTGCGCTATGTACCGAAAAAATTTCCCGTCGGCTTTTTAAAGAAAGTCTTGCAGCGCTTCAGTCCCAATCGCAACGCCAAACGTTATGAATCATTGGACATTTTACGAGAGCCAATCTATCAGTGCATTATGCTGAGCCCTGAATCAGAGCGCGAAAAATTACGCTCCAAGCTGCCGCAATGTGATTTTAAGCGATCCAATGCCTATTCTGTTGATATCGTGCCGAAAAACGGTTCGAAAATCAAAGGGATCAAAGAATTTTTGGCCTATGAAGGGATCGCGATGGAAGAAGCGATGGCCTTTGGGGATCATTTTAATGATGTGGAAATGTTAGAAGGTGTGGGGATCGGGGTTGCGATGGACAATGCCCAGCCCATCACCAAAGCCAGTGCTGACTTTGTGACGGACACCAACGATCATGACGGCATCAAGAAAGCCTTGATCCATTTTGGGATCATTGCCGAGGATGCCCAAGCAAGGGATTGAATTAAAAAAAATAAACAAGGTGTAGCCAATCCATGAAGCAACGTAGGAGACAGCGCAGAACCATGAAACAGAACCATTAGAAAAAGCAGAAAGAAGCGAGAGAAATGAGTCCATTTGAAATGACGGAAGAGTTTCATAAAACCTTTGATCCAACACGACCGCCATATCCACAAGCTTTTTCAGCGGAAAAAGCCCAGTTTCGTGCTGGTTTTAAAATTGAAGAATTAGTTGAGTTCCTTTATGCTGCCAGCAACAATGACGAAGAGACCTTCCAATCAGGCCTGGAGCATTTGCATCAAGCAATCGATCAAGCCCAAGCCAAGCTGGCTGCCAAACAACAGCCTGTCAGTGATTCCCTAGTAGAACAAGTCGATGCGCTCTGTGATCTGCTGTATTTTACCTATGGCTCTTTTTCACTGGTAGGGGTCGATCCAGCGCCGATCCTGGCTATCGTTCATGACGCCAACATGGGGAAACTTTTTCCAGATGGGCAGCCCCATTATGATCCTGAGACCCACAAAGTCATGAAGCCTAGCGATTGGGAAGAACGGTTTGCTCCTGAACCGCGAATCAAGGCAGAAATCAAACGCCAATTGGCACAAAAACAAGCGCAAGCCCAAGAATCGTCAGAATAATAAAGAAACGTGCCAGTTGCCCGTTCCGATTGCTTATCAGCAAAAGGAGTGGTGCAACTGGCACGTTTGGTTTAATCAAAGAAAGTGTAGTAAAGGGTTCTGACAGCGGCTTTTTCTTGTTCTTTGTGGATGCCGAACATGATGCTGACCTCAGAGGACCCCTGGTTGATCATCTCTAAGTTGATATTTTTTCGCGCAAGGGCAGCGGTACTGTCGGCAGTGATCCCGACTCTTTGACGCATCCCTTCACCAACGACGACGACCATGGATAGATCGTGGGTCATTCGCAGTTCATCGGGATCGATCTCGTAGGCGATCTTGCGCAGCAGTTCTTCTTCCAATACTGGATTCAACTGGTTGGAGCGCATAATGATCGAGATATCATCGATTCCTGAAGGCATGTGTTCATAATTTAAATCAAATTCCCGGAAAATCTCTAAGACCCGTAACGTGAACCCAACTTCGCGGTTCATCAAGTATTTGCGGATATAGATCATACAAAAGCCTTCGTCACTGGCAACGCCGATCACCGGCTGATCCAAATTGTCTCTTTGGTTGGTGATCAAGGTGCCGGGATGACTTGGGTTATTGGTGTTTTTGATCACCACGGGAATTTTCGCATGGTATGAAGGCATCAACGCCTCATCGTGCAAAACAGTAAAGCCGGCATAAGATAGCTCCCGCATTTCTCGGTAAGTCACTTCTTTGATGGACTCTGGATGATGAACGTAGCCTGGATGAGCAGAAAAAATCCCATCGACATCGGTAAAGTTTTCGTACAATTCTACTTGCAGACCAGCCGCCACGATGGCACCAGAAATATCAGATCCCCCTCGAGAGAAGGTACAGATTTCGCCGGCTTCTGTGTAACCAAAGAAGCCAGGAATCACTAAGATTTCAGGACTATCGCGCCATTGTGCGATCTTGGCATACGACTTGTTCAAGATACGGGCGTTTTGGGGTTCATCCGTCACTAGCAACCCAAGTTCTTGCGGATTCATGTAGCGAGCAGCTAACCCACGGCTTTGTAAAATCCCAGCGATCAATTTGGCATTGTTGTCTTCGCCGCTTGCCAAGACCGTATCATAAAGATGCGGATTGTCTTGAGTAGGCAGTGTTTGAAAAGCCGCCAATGATTGCCAGATGCGGTCTAAATGGACTTGTTCGATACCAAAGGGGGCGGCGATCGCTGTATAGCGGGCATAGATTTCTTCTATTAAATCAGTAATTTCTTCTTGGGCACACAGACGGGTACAGACTGCTAGTAAAAGATCGGTGACTTTCTGATCGTCACTGGAACGCTTACCAGGCGCTGAGACAACAACAAACCGTCTTTTAGGATCACTTTCAATTATCGCAACAACTTTTTCGACTTGTTCGGCTGAGGCAAGGGAACTGCCTCCGAATTTCGCTACTTTCATTTGACATTACTCCTGTTCAAGCTTTTTACTAGAGTACAGTTTCAATAGGGAGAAATCAAGCGGTTTCTTGAAAAAAATCGGAAAAATCAGAAAAAAAGTCACTTGTTGATGTAAATTTCACGATTTGTTTTCATTATCGATGGAAAAGCCGTGAATGATTTTATTCAATGCGAAAAAAGTCGATCTTTTTTGCCTCAATCTAATGCTTGATTTTTTTCTTTATGCTATAATCTAGCGTAGATGCTTTTTTATAAAGGGACTGTCTGTCCTTTTTATACTCAACGAACTTATCAATCAATCTGCTGATCAGCAGATTTTAGACGAAACATGTATATTTGAAAATTGGAGGAACCACAAAATGGGAACTAATATCATCTTTGGAATTGTCATTGCCATCATCATCATCGCATCGGTCTTGTATGCAATTGGCTTTTTCATGCGGAAGAAAAACCAAGAAAAGCTAAATGACTTGGAAAAACGCAAAGAAAATCTGTTTGACTTACCGGTGATCGAAGAAGTCGATGAAGTAAAAAGAATGCACTTGGTTGGTCAAAGTCAAAACACCTTCCGTGAGTGGAACCAACAATGGACAGATATCTCCACAAAATCTTTTGCTGAACTTGAGAGTCAAATCTTTGAAGTGGAAGAACTAAACGAACGCATCCGCTTTTTCAAAGCAAAAGGGGCGATTGTTCAAGCGGAAGCGACCATGGATGAGATGGAACGCCAAGTAGAAGAGATTCGCGCCGGCTTGAAAGAATTACGAGAAAGTGAAGAACGAAATTCACTGGAAGTCCAAAAAGCGTTGGACGTTTACGAAGACTTGAAGAAGAAGCTACGGGATCAAGGCGAAGAATTCGGTCCTGCTTACAATGAGCTGCAAAAACAAATCAAAAACATTGAAATTGAGTTCACCCAATTTGTTACCTTAAATACTTCAGGCGATCCTGTGGAAGCACGGGAAGTGTTAGACCAAGCAGAAAAACACACCTATGAAGTAGAAGACTTAATGAAACGGATCCCAGCGGCCTACGAAGAATTAAACCGTACCTTCCCAGATCAGTTGAAAGAAATCCAAGATGGCTACAAAAAATTATTAGAACAAAAATATGTGTTCCCAGAAGCAAACTTCCAAGAAGAAATCAACCGTGTGAAAAAACGAGTTGAAAACTCCATGAACGATCTAGCGAAAACAGAAGTCGCTTCCGTTGAAGTGGCAAGTCGTGATACTGCAAGTGATATCGATGCCTTGTATACGGTGATGGAACGTGAGATCAATGCCAAGAAATATGTCATGAAAAATCGCCAAATCATTGAAGACTATATTGACCACGCAACGAAGAACAACCGTCAGTTGTTGATCGAGTTGGATCATACGGCACAAAGCTATACATTGAATCATAATGAATTAGGTCGCGTCCGTGGTTTCCAAACGGAAGTCGACGAATTGGCTCGTCGCAATAACGAGTACCTACCACAATTAGAAAAGCACGAAATTCCTTATTCAGAAGTGCAAAGCTTCTACAAAGATGCCTACAAGATTTTGGATGATGTGGAAAGCCAGCAAGTCGAAATCGATGATTCCCTTGCGGAATTACGTCGTGGCGAAAAAGTTGCGCAAGAAAAAGTGGAAAGCTTCGAATTCCGTCTACGCAACTTGAAGCGGTTTGTTGAGAAGCAACGCTTACCTGGTTTGCCAGGTGAGTACTTAGAATTCTTCTTCGTGGCAACAGATCGGGTGGAAGAACTAGGCAAAGAATTGAACAAGATTCGCATCAACATGCAAGAAATCAATAAATTGGTTTCTGTCTGTGAAGAAGATCTTGATCTTTTAGATGAACAAACGAAAGACTTGGTGGATGCTGCGGCATTGACTGAGCAAATGATGCAATATGCCAACCGTTATCGTCATTCTCATCCAGATATCAAGGCAGCGATCGACAAATCACTTTACTTGTTCAGTAAAGAATATCGCTATCAAGATGCGCTAGATGAAATCGGCACAGCGTTGGAACGAGTAGAACCAGGTGCCTTCAAAAGGATCGAAAACTTCTACTTCAATAACCGCGACTTAGTATAATACGAAAGCCAGCAGTGAAAAACTGACTGGCTTTTTTCATGGAAAGAATGGCTCGCTGCATGATTAACGCTTACGAAGGAAGGGAAAGTTTCCTTTAAATAAAGCCAAAGCCAGCGAGTCACCTTGAAACTCAGCCCAAGAGCAGTTATAATGGGAAAGAATTTTTTTAGAGAAAGGGTCCTATCATTGATCTATTTTGACAACAGTGCAACAACCGCTATTTATCCACAAGCTTTAAATACATATGTCCAAGTCAGTCAGCGAATCATCGGCAATCCCTCAAGCCTGCATGATTTAGGAAATCAAGCCAATCGCCTGCTACAGCAATCACGTCAGCAGATCGCCGATCTGTTAAACGTTTCTTCCAAAGAGATCGCATTTACCAGTGGGGGGACCGAAGGAGACAACTGGGTCATCAAAGGGACTGCTTTAGCGAAAAAAGCCTATGGGAATCACCTGATTATTTCCAGTATTGAACACCCAGCCGTCAGTGAAACAGCCGCTCAATTAGCCGAGTTAGGGTTTGAGGTCAGTGTGGCACCTGTCGATGCGCAAGGCTTTGTCAACGTGTCAGAATTAGCAAACATGATTCGCAAAGAAACGATTTTGGTTTCGGTGATGGCGGTCAATAATGAGGTAGGATCGATTCAACCGATCCATGAGATCGCAACCGTGTTGGCGGACTACCCAACGATCCATTTCCATGTAGATGCTGTCCAAGCCATCACAAAGGTCCCGCAAGAGCAATGGTTCAATGAGCGAGTCGATTTTGCCGTGTTCTCTGCACATAAATTTCACGGACCTCGTGGCGCCGGATTTATCTATTGGAAACAAGGTCGTAAGTTGGCGCCATTGATGACTGGCGGTGGGCAAGAGCAAAACCAGCGCAGCGGTACCGAAAATGTACCAGCAATCGTTGCCATGGCAAAAGCCCTGCGTTTAGCGACGGAACACAAGGCTGAAAAGCCGAACCATGTTCAATTATTAAAAGGCTATTTGCAAGAAGCACTGGCTGGCTATGAGAAAGTCACGCTTTTTTCTGGCACTGAAGGGTTTGCGCCACATATACTTTGTTTCTCATTAAAAGGGATCAGAGGAGAAGTCTTAGTCCATGCCTTTGAAGAAAAGCAGATCTATCTTTCGACGACGAGCGCTTGTTCCTCTCGTAAAAAGATGGCCAGCAGTACGCTTCATGCGATGCACGTTCCGGAACAGTTAGCGACATCCGCTGTTCGTATCAGTTTAGATGAGAGCAATACGATGGCAGAAGTCGAGCAGTTTCTAATCGTCTTCCACCAGTTGTACCAAAAATTTTCGAAAATTAATTAAGCACGACATAGCACTATAAAATCAATCCAAATCAAAGGAGTTTTCTCGTGAATTATTCAGAAATCATGGTTCGTTACGGCGAACTGTCAACAAAGGGCAAAAATCGTCGTAGTTTTATTATGCAATTAGCCTCAAACGTCAAACGTACCTTAGCCGATTATCCCCATGTCAAAGTTCATGCCGAGCGAGATCGCATGCACTTGCTATTGAACGGTGAAAACAGCCAAGAGATCATTCCTAAGCTGCAAAAAGTCTTTGGGATTCAAAACTTTTCCCCTAGTATTCGGGTTGAAAAAGACATTGAGGTATTGAAGAAAGCCGTTCAAGACGTTATGGCAGAGATCTACACCGGTGTTGAGACCTTCAAAATCACAGCTAAGCGCAGCGATCACTCGTTTGTGCAAGATAGCAACCAGTTGAATTTGACCTTAGGTAATGCGGTGATCGACCGTTTTCCTGATATCAAAGTCCAAATGAAAAAACCAGACATCAATCTGCGGGTGGAAATACGGATCGATGGCGCCTATCTGTCCTATGAAACGATCCAAGGAGCAGCCGGCTTACCCGTTGGCACCAGCGGTAAGGGAATGTTGATGCTTTCTGGTGGTATCGATTCGCCAGTTGCAGGCTACTTTGCCATGAAACGCGGTGTTGAGATCGAAGCAGTCCATTTTGCAAGTCCTCCTTATACGAGTGAACAAGCATTACAAAAAGCCAAAGATCTAACGAAGAAGCTTGCTCCTTATGTGGGAAGCATCCAATTTATCGAAGTTCCGTTTACGGAAATCCAAGAAGAAATCAAAAACCGTGTGCCGCAAGGCTATTGGATGACCATCACCCGTCGGATGATGCTGCGTTTGACAGATGCGATTCGTGAGGCTCGTCATGGCTTGATTATCTTAAATGGTGAATCATTAGGACAAGTCGCTTCACAAACTTTGCATAGCATGGTCGCCATCAATGAAGTAACCAATACGCCAATCGTGCGCCCAGTGGCAACGATGGACAAATTGGAGATCATTGAAGTTGCCGAAGCCATTGATACCTTTGAGTTATCGGTTCAGCCCTTTGAGGATTGCTGCACAATCTTTGCCCCCCCTCAACCAAAGACACGCCCAAGACTGGATAAAGTACATCAATATGAAGAGCGTCTCGATATCGAAGGGATGATGGAACGTGCGATGGCTGGGTTGAAACTAGAAGTAATCACGGCAAATCAAGAAAAATCAGCAACTGAATTCGCTGAATTCTTATAATAAACTCTCTTTTTTAAACTACGACCACAACTGTTAGGGAACATTTGTGGTCGTTTTTCATCGTGTGAGAGAGTTTGTGAATATTTTCTTGCTATTGAAAATGGAACATGCTACACTCAATATGTGAATCATTTAACAAGGAGGGTGGACAGGATGGAAGCATTAAGAGATAAAAAACTTCCGAAAGCAACGGCAAAACGTTTGCCAGCTTATTTACGACACTTAAAATTACTGGATGCCTCAGGTATTCAGCGAATCAAATCAAAAGAGTTTGCAGAAATCACGCAAGTTCCTTCAGCCACGATCCGCCGGGATTTTTCTCATCTAGGAGAATTGGGTAGAAGTGGGTATGGCTATGATGTTCCTTATTTGATTGAGGTTTTGAGCTATATTTTAGAAACCAATGAGGAGAAAAAAATCGCCTTGATTGGTTATGGAAATTTAGGAAAAGCGTTAGCTAACAACAATTTTCGCAGAAATGAAAATCTTTCCGTCATCGCGGTTTTTGACAATGATCCAGAAATGATTGGCCAGACCATTAGTGGACGTTATGTCTATGGAATGGACCAATTGGCGGAAGTCGTAGCAGAAAAAGGGATCACCGTAGCGATTTCGACTGTTCCTAGCCGCTATTCACAAATGGCGATCGATGCGATCGTGGATGCTGGGATCACAGCAATCCTGAATTTTGCCCCTGATCCCGTCATCGTGCCAAAAGATGTCAATATCCAATACATTGATTTGACGACAGAATTGCAAACATTGATCTTTTTTGATACGACCTACTCGCAAAAATCGAAAGTCTGAGCAAATCCTTTTCGTTTTTTGACAATCTTTCTTATACTGGGAGAAAATGCTATAGGAGAGATGTTATGCAAGTTACACGCAAAGAAACGGTTTATGAGATGCCCGGCAACCAACCAAAAGTAGGGGATAAAGCAGCTGATTTTCGCTTGAAAAGTTTAGAGGACAAGGAATATACACTGACTGATTTTTTAGGAAAACCAACGATCATCAGCGTTGTTCCCGATATCGTGACACGCGTTTGTGCGTTGCAGACCAAGCGTTTCAACCAAGAGGCAAGTCAATTGGATGATATAAATTTTGTAACGATCTCTAACAATACAAAAGAAGAACAAGCACAATGGTGCGGCCAAGAAGGCGTCGACATGATCATGCTTCATGATCCGGCGAATACCTTCGGTGAGGCCTATCAAATCATGATCCCAGACTTCGGTCATTTTGCCCGAGCAATTTTCGTTTTGGACCGTGAAGGCGTGATTCAACACGTTGAGATCGTGCCTGAGATCTCCCACGAACCGGATTATCAAGCAGCCATTGATGCGGCGAAAGCAAACCTCTGATTGACTTTCAAAAAAGTTCATTGTAGAATGTAGCAAGATGAAACAAGAATCTATGATAGCAAGACAATGTTCAAGAGGAGTATCAGTGACCCTGGCGGTCAGAGAGAAGTCGGTCGGTGCAAGACTTCCCCAGACACTGAAAAGGTAGCTTGAAGGTCTTTGATCCGAACCACGGTTTGTTTCTTGCAGATAAAGCCGCACAGTAAGATCAAGCGCGTCGTGAACGTTACCTCACGTCAAAGTGGCAGAGCAATCTGCAATTTAGGTGGTACCGCGTATCAGCGCCCTAATGCCTCGGCATTAGGGCGCTTTTTGCTGTGAATCACTGCGAGTGGCCCACAAAGAGGGACAGAGCAGATGATGAACAGTACTAGGCGACCATAGGGAGCGTAGTAACCATACTAGGAATCACTATGATTGGCCCACAAAGTGGACAGAGCAGATGATGAACAGTACGCGAAGTCACCAAAATTGGTTCACGAAGCGAGTTAGATCGGTTGCCAAAGGCCCTAAGACACAATAGAGGATCACGGAAGTGAGCCATGAACTCTGTAAGAAACGTACTTTTTACGAACAACAAACGAGGCGTCAACAAACAACGGATAATCATCTCTACCACTGCACTCATCCTGAACGATTCGAACATTTTCGTGCTTTACCCAGCAACAGGCACCAAAAAACCACACCAACCATTACGTTTAAAAAACGTAACTTTAGGAGGACCAACTATGACAGAAACTGAGAATCTATCCACCAAGTACAATCCCCAAGAAGTAGAAGCCGGGCGTTACCAAGATTGGTTAGAGCATGACCGTTTTAAACCAAGCGGCAACAAAGAAGCAAAACCTTATTCTATCGTGATTCCACCACCAAACGTAACAGGAAAATTGCACTTAGGTCATGCCTGGGATACCACGTTACAAGACATCATCATTCGTCAAAAACGGATGCAAGGGTATGACACCTTATGGCTGCCAGGAATGGACCATGCCGGGATCGCTACCCAAGCCAAAGTAGAAGAAAAGCTGCGGGAACAAGGAATTTCTCGCTATGACCTTGGTCGGGAAAAATTTGTTGAACAAGTATGGGATTGGAAAGAAGAATATGCCGGTCACATTCGGGAACAATGGGCGAAACTAGGGTTATCCCTAGACTATAGCCGTGAACGGTTCACATTAGATGATGGATTATCCGAAGCGGTTCGTAAAGTTTTCGTGACGCTATATGAAAAAGGCTTGATCTATCGTGGCGAGTACATCATCAACTGGGATCCACAAGCCCGCACGGCATTATCTGATATTGAAGTGATCCACAAAGACATCGAAGGTGCTTTTTACCACATGTCTTACGAATTAGCAGATGGCAGCGGTGTGGTGGAGATCGCAACGACTCGCCCAGAAACGATGTTGGGGGATACAGCAGTCGCGGTTCATCCAGAAGATGAACGCTATCAAGCATTGATTGGTAAGAAAGTGATCTTGCCTTTGGTCAATAAAGAGATCCCAATCATCGCTGATGAGTACGTGGACCAAGAATTTGGAACAGGGGTCGTAAAAATCACTCCTGCCCATGACCCGAATGACTTCGAGGTCGGTAACCGCCATGACCTACCACGGGTCAATGTCATGAATGATGACGGAACAATGAATGACTTAGCAGGTACCTATGCAGGCATGGATCGATTTGCTGCTCGCAAGCAAATCGTGAAAGATTTAGAGGCGTTAGGTCGTCTAATCAAAATCGAAAAAATGGTCCATAGCGTAGGTCACTCAGAACGGACAGGCGTAGTAGTCGAACCTCGTTTATCGACACAATGGTTCGTAAAAATGGAACCATTAGCAAAACAAGCCATCGACAACCAAGAAACCGACGATGCGGTGGACTTTTATCCGCCACGTTTCAACCAAACATTCTTACGTTGGATGGAAAATGTCCATGACTGGGTTATCTCTCGTCAGTTGTGGTGGGGCCATCAAATCCCAGCTTGGTACCACAAAGAAACGGGGGAAATGTATGTAGGACTTGAAGCGCCAGCAGATGCCGAAAATTGGCAGCAAGATCCAGACGTATTGGATACATGGTTTAGTTCTGCTTTATGGCCGTTTTCAACGATGGGGTGGCCAGATGAAAACAATGAAGATTTCCAACGCTACTTCCCAACGAATACATTAGTAACTGGTTACGACATCATTTTCTTCTGGGTAAGCCGTATGATTTTCCAAAGTTTGGAATTTACTGGCAAACGACCATTTGAAAATGTCTTGATCCACGGATTGATCCGTGATGAACAAGGTCGCAAAATGAGTAAGTCTCTTGGAAACGGGATCGATCCGATGGAAGTCATTGAACAATACGGTGCTGATGCATTGCGTTGGTTCTTATCAAATGGCTCTGCACCGGGACAAGACGTGCGTTTCAGCTATGAGAAAATGGATGCTGCTTGGAACTTCATCAATAAAATTTGGAATGCTTCCCGTTTTGTCTTAATGAATGTCAGCGAAATGACTGCAGAAGACATTGATTTTTCTGGTGAAAAATCAGTGGCGGATCGTTGGATCTTGACGCGCTTGAATGAAACGATTGAAAAAGTCACTGACCTTTTTGAACGCTTCGAATTTGGTGAAGCAGGTCGTCAATTATACAACTTTATCTGGGATGATTTCTGTGACTGGTACATTGAAATGTCGAAAGAAACGTTATACGGTGACAATGAAGCAGCGAAACAAGTTAACAAGAGCATCTTAGTCCATGTTCTTGATCAAATTTTACGCTTGTTGCACCCAATCATGCCATTTGTTACAGAAGAAATCTGGAGCAAGCTGCCGCATACAGGGGAATCATTAGTCGTTGCTGAGTATCCACAAGTGGCTCCAGAATGGACGGATGAAAAAGCGGCGCAAGGGATGGAAGTGTTGAAAGAATTGATTCGTTCGGTTCGAAACATCCGAGCAGAAGTAAATACACCACTTTCGAAACCAATCACTTTGCTGATCCAAGCAAATGAGCCTGAGATCGAAGAATTCTTGATTGCTAACAAAAACTATATCGAACGCTTCTGTAATCCAGAAGAACTAGAAATCTCTAACAGCTTGCAAGCCCCTGAATTGGCGATGTCTGCCATCCTATCAGGTGCGACGATCTACTTGCCACTAGCTGGGTTGATCAACATTGAAGAAGAAATCGCGCGTTTGGAGAAAGAACTAGCGAAGTTCACCCAAGAAGTTCAACGGGTACAAGGCAAACTGGCGAATGAACGCTTCGTTGCCAATGCACCAGAGGAAGTCGTGGCACAAGAACGCAGCAAAGAAGCCGATTATCTTGAAAAACAAAAAGCCGTTCAAGAACGGATCGAACAATTACGCACAATCCAATAGGATGAGCACATCATACGCAAACAAGCATCTTTCGGAGATGCTTGTTTTTGCTTATTCAATAGAAACAGGGCGAACAATTTTCTCGTTTAAAGGAAAGAAATTGGGAAAGCCGTTCATTTTTTGTTAAAATAGGAGCGAGGTGAGCGAGATGACAAGCGAAGAAGCAACAGCGTGGATCCATTCGCGTTTGACATTTGGGCAAAGACCTGGATTGATGCGTGTCGAAGCATTATTAAAACGGATGGGTAATCCTGAAAAAAAGGTGACCATGATCCATATCGCCGGTACGAATGGCAAAGGATCGACCGTCAGTTATTTGCGTAGTCTTTTAGAAGAAGCTGGGCAGCAAGTGGGGACCTTTACTTCCCCACACATTGAAGCGTTCAATGAACGAATTGAAATCAACGGACAATTTATATCAGATGAGGACTTGGTCGCTTGGGTGGAAAAAATCCAGCCGCTGGTTGCTGAAATTGATCGCGATGAAACGTTGACGGGCATTACCCAGTTCGAGATCATTACCGCTATGGCATTAGGCTATTTTGAAGAAAAAAAGGTCGATGTTGCGATTATTGAAGTTGGCTTAGGGGGACTCTTAGATAGTACCAACGTTATTTCTCCTATTTTGACCGCGATCACGACGATCGGCATGGATCACATGGATGTCTTAGGGGATACCATTGAAGCGATCGCTGCCCATAAGGCAGGGATCATCAAGCCGCAAACACCCCTTGTTACTGGCAATATCGTTGAAAGTGCGCTTTCGGTGATCGATTTGAAAGCTACAGAAGCACAGGCACCCGCTTATCATGCAGGGCAAGAGTACCGTGTGACCTATCGTCGTCCCGATGAAGAATGGGGCGAATTATTTGATTTTGAAAATGAGCATGGCAAAATCAAAGGCTTGAAAACACCGATGTTAGGCCGCCATCAACCAGAAAATGCCGGTGTTGCGATCCAATTATACAGCCTGTATTGCGACCTGCGGCAACTGCCCTTTTCAGCCAAAGAGATTCGCAATGGCTTGCGAAAAGCCTATTGGCCCGCCCGGATGGAACGAATCAGTAGTGAGCCACTAGTGATTATCGATGGTGCCCATAACGTACACGCCATGGCTCGTTTAGTAGATACGATGAAAGAAGAGTTCAGCGACTATCGCATCCATGTACTGTTTTCAGCGCTTGAAACCAAAAACGTCAATGAGATGCTTCAGCAATTGCTATCGATTCCCCAAGCCGAGATTTATTTAACGACCTTCGATTTTCCCAAAGCACTGCATTTGGCAGACGGCTATCAGGAACTCGATGAAAAACGAATCTCAACCGTTTCTTTATGGCAGTTTGGCTTGGCAGAATTATTAGAAAAAATGACCAATGAAGATTTGCTGCTGGTGACAGGATCCTTGTATTTTGTTTCAGAAGTTCGTGAATTGTTGTTGGCAATAGGAGGAAGAAATGGCTAAGTTACGTGGTGTGATTTTCGATATGGACGGCTTGATTTTTGACACGGAGCTGCTTTATTACCAAGCGACTCAAATCGTGGCGGATCAAATGGGTATTCCCTATACAAAAGAGTTATACCTAGCCTATGTAGGTGTTTCGGATGAAGAAGTCTGGGCAGCTTATCATGAGAGATTCGATGAAGCCTTTGGTCATCAGATGATTGAAGAATTTATTCAAGCGGCTTTTCAGCAAACGTTGGAAATGTTCCAACGGGGCGAGGCTGAATTGAAGCCAGGGATCCACGAGTTATTGCATTATCTTGATGAGAAAAAGATTCCTCGAGTGTTGGCCTCTAGCAACCAGCGCAAAGTGATCGACACCTTGCTGGAAGCAGCAGGCTTAACGGCGGAATTTCCTAAGATCGTCTGCTTTGATGATGTCACACGGGCAAAACCAGATCCTGAGATTTTTGAAAAAGCTCATGCATTACTGGCGGTACCAAAAGAAGAATTGGTGATCCTTGAGGATTCGGCTAACGGTATTCATGCTGCTCATGGGGCAGGGATCTCAGTCATTATGATTCCCGATTTGATCGCGCCGACGACCATCATTGAAGAAAAAGTCTTGAAAGTCTTGCCTTCACTAGAGGATGTCCCAGATTTTCTAGAAACGGCTTTTTCGATTTAACTGTGATTTTTTGCGCATCTTATTCATGAAATACTCTCTCCTTTGCGTATCTTTTATTAGACCGACGCAAAGGAGTTTTTTTATGATCAATGAAACAGAGATTCCCCAAAGCTCGTTTCCACGAGAGCGCTTAGTGCAATATGGGGTTGATGCCCTTTCGAACCAAGAACTGTTGGCAATTTTGTTGCGGACTGGCTCACGGCCCCTAAATGTCTTGGAATTAGCGGCTAGTGTCTTGAATCGTTTTGAAGAATTGTATGAATTAAAAGAAGCGACAATCGATGAATTACAAGAAATTCGCGGCGTCGGACAAATCAAAGCCATCGAGATCAAAGCGATGATTGAATTAGGTGTGCGGATCCAGCGGTCTGTTCAACCAAAGTACGGCAAGATCAACTCCAGTATGGCGATCGCTCATCAGCTGATCCAAGAATTAAAAGACTTTCGTCAGGAGCACTTGCTCGGGATTTATTTGAATACCAAAAATGAGATCATTCAAAAAAAGACGATCTTCATCGGATCGTTGAATCAGTCGATCGCTCACCCACGGGAGATTTTTCATTGGGCGGTACGCTACAGTGCCGCACGAGTGATCGTCGTTCACAACCACCCAAGTGGAAGTCCTCAAGCCTCAGAGGCAGATCTGCTGTTTACACGCCGCTTGATCAAGTGCGGAGACTTGATGGGGATCGAACTACTGGATCATTTAATTATTGGCGACAATGCCTATGTTAGTTTGCGAGAAGAAGGCCTCTGGCATCAAGAAATTTGCTGACACAACGGCTAATTTGCGAACATTATTAAAAATAAAGGTGAATTGTCTAATCGTCTGTCTTGCAAAAAAATACGGGCAAGTGTAAAATATTATTGTAATTTTGTTTGCTGAATAGATGTTGAAACGCACGTTAGGCCTCTATCGCACAAAGGCAATGTTACACATAATTAAGTGCTTATGCACGAGGAGGTTTTTTTATAATGGAACAAGGTACAGTAAAATGGTTCAATGCTGAAAAAGGGTTTGGTTTTATCTCTCGCGAAGACGGTACAGACGTATTTGTACACTTTTCAGCGATCCAAGGTGAAGGATTCAAAACTTTAGAAGAAGGTCAAGCAGTAACTTTCGACGTGGAAGATTCTGATCGTGGACCTCAAGCAGTTAACGTAAACAAAGCGTAAGCTTTCAAACAAACTGCCAGTAAGAGCACTTTGAAATCAAAAACCCAAAAGACCATCGATTCGATGGTCTTTTTTTTCTTTTTGCAACGGAAAGGAAAAAGGGGAGTTCCCAGTAACCTGAGAACTCCCCTTGCATGTGAAACTATAAATTATCCGGTGTCATGATCATTGAAAGGATCATTGGATGACGCTCGGTTTTTTCAAATAGGAATGGCTGTAAAGCCGATGACATCGCTTCTCTTAATTTGTGCTCTGTTGGGTCTGGTTGGTTCAAGACTTCTCGCAACGCACGGAAGAGAATTTGTTGGGCTTCGTTGATCATCTCGCCGGATTCCCGCATGTAAACAAACCCACGAGAAAGAATATCTGGTCCAGCAAGAACTTCTTTCTTCGCCACATCGACTGTCGCTACCGCTAAGACGAGGCCTTCTTCTGAAAGAATACGACGATCTCGTAAGACGACATTCCCGATATCACCGATACCGCTGCCGTCGACATAAACATCATTGGCATTGAAATGACCAGCCAAGCGAGCGGTATCCGCTGTTAAGGCCAACATGTCACCATTTTCCATAATGAAACAATTTTCTTTTGGTACACCGACATCTTGTGCCAGTTGGGTGTGGATGTTCAGCATCCGAAATTCCCCGTGGACAGGCATAAAGAATTTTGGCTTCATTAGACGCAACATCAGTTTTTGTTCTTCTTGGCCACCGTGACCAGAAGTATGGATGTTGTTCAATTTGCCATGGATCACGTTTGCGCCAGCTTCCAACAGTAAGTTGATCAGCTGGTTGACACTCGTGGTATTTCCTGGGATCGGTGAGCTTGAGAAAATCACGGTATCATCTGGGTGAATTTGGATTTGACGGTGAGTCCCGTTGGCAATTCGACTTAAAGCAGCCATTGGCTCTCCTTGAGAACCCGTACAAAGGATCATGGTTTCGTTTGCAGGCAAACGGTTGATCTCATGAGATTCTACAAAGGTTCCATCTGGCACCTTGATATAGCCAAGGCGCTGTCCGTTGACGATCGCATTTTCCATACTGCGTCCAAAAACGGCGATTTTACGTCCAGTCGCAACCGCCGCATCTGCAGCTTGTTGGAGACGGAAAATGTTGGAGGCAAAGCTGGCGAAAATGATCCGACCATCGATTTTTTCAAAAATCTTTTGGATCGAGCTGCCGATCGTTTTTTCTGATTTGGTAAAGGTCGGAATTTCTGCATTGGTACTATCGGAAAGGAGGCAAAGGACGCCTTCTTCACCAATTTTTGCCATTTTGTGCAAGTTTGCTGGTTCGCCCACAGGCGTAAAGTCAAACTTGAAATCGCCAGTTGCGACGATATTGCCAGAAGGCGTTTTGACAACGACACCTAAAGCATCAGGGATACTGTGAGTCGTTCGGAAGAAGCTGATGGATGTTTTACGGAAACGAATCACCGTATCTTCATTGATTTCGTGTAATTCCGCGTCCCGCAATAAGCCATGCTCATCTAATTTGTTGGTGATCAAAGCAAGTGCCAAGGGTCCCGCATAGATCGGGATATTGGCTTCCCGCAACAAGTAAGGGATTCCGCCAATATGGTCTTCGTGACCATGAGTGACGATCAAGCCTTTGACTTTCGGTAAATTTTGAACGATGTAGCTATAATCGGAAATGACATAGTCGATCCCAAGCAGTTCATCTTCGGGGAATTTGATTCCCGCGTCAATTAAGATGATCTCATCTTGGAATTGAACCCCATAACAGTTTTTTCCGATTTCGCCAAGTCCACCGACGCCGAATACGCCAGTCTCATTATTTTTCAGCGAAACTTTCATCTTAAAACTCCGCTAATTTGAAATCAGCGTTTTCTTTTTCGTAAGCTAAATGTTTTTCATCTAGTTCTTGAACGAACTCGATGTTGTATGGGGTATTTTGTTCAACCAGACGGCGTGCGATCACTGCATCGTCTGCTTCAATGTACAAAGAGTGGGTTTGTTCTCTCTTTGGGTTGCGGTCTTTTGTTTCTTGGTAATAAATTTTGTAAATCATATCTTTTCTCCTTTATCTGCTTTTCGCAGTAGTCTATTTGGTTGATGAATTCGCTGCATCACAAAATCGAGGTCCGAATAAAGTGACCTGAAAAGAAGGCTTCGAGAGCCGCTGCATGCTTTTTTCAGACAATCGTTGTGAGAAAAAAGAGAAAGCCTCGTCTTTGCTTTCCAAATGTCGTCATAAAAAATTCACCGGGTTTGTAAGTCGTTCCACTACAAGTATCCCTAGTTTATCACAGAAAAACGAATAAGTATAGAAACACGTCATTTTGAAAAGGCTTACTGAAAGAAAATGAAAGGACTATCGCTGAAGTTTGCTTTTTTTCGTTGAAAGTGCATTACAATAAGAATATTCCTATGCTATAGTAGAAGTAATGAAGTAAAAAAGGAGGGGATTTTTTGAAATTAATGTGGCACTACACGATGAGAAACAAGAAACTGCTGGTTTTTAATTTCATCTGTGTTTTTGGTTTTATTTTGATTGAATTAGGTTTGCCGACGTTATTGGCAAGAATGATCGACAAAGGGATCGCCGCTGGTGATCGCGACTACATATGGAAAATGGGTGCGGCGATGATCGCGATCACCATTGTGGGGATCACGATGAACATTTTGTTAGGCTATTTCACGTCACGTATCACCACTAACATTGTGGCAGATATTCGTGACGATCTTTTTGAAAAAGTCCAAGGCTATTCACATACTGAATATGAAAAAATCGGGGTTTCATCATTGATCACCCGTGTGACCAATGATGCGTATCAAATCATGCTGTTTATGCAAAGCATCTTACGGACGGGTTTGATGACACCCATGATGTTTGTGGTCAGCTTGTACATGGTCATGCGGACAAGTACACAACTAGGATTATATGTCTTGGGGGCGTTGCCGATATTGCTAATGGCAGTCATCGCCATTGCCAAAATCTCGGAACCATTATCCACCAAGCAACAAGCCAATCTAGATAAAATCAATGGCATTTTGCGGGAAAATCTCTCTGGTTTACGAGTGATCCGTGCCTTCGTCAATGAAAAATTTGAAGAAAAACGCTTTGGCAAAGTCAACCAAGCCTATGCGTCTAGTTCTCGCAGCTTGTTTCGCTTGATGGCAACGGCACAACCGGGCTTTTTCTTCTTATTCAATATCGTGATGATCTTGATTATTTGGACGGGAAGTATTCAAATCGATCAAGGGCAACTGCAAGTCGGTGACTTGATTGCGTTTATCGAATACATCTTCCATGCGCTGTTTTCTTTCATGCTGTTTGCGACCGTCTTTACGATGTATCCACGAGCGGCCGTTTCTGCTCGCCGAATCCAAGAAGCGTTAGATGCGACTTCTGAAATCAAAGAGTCAGAACAGCCAGTGACAGAAACTAAGACAAAAGGTTTCTTGGAATTTAAAAATGTTACCTTTGCTTATCCGGGACATGCCCAAAGTCCAGTGATTCGTAATGTTAGCTTTACCGCTTCACCAGGTGAAACTGTGGCGTTTATCGGTAGTACCGGGAGCGGGAAATCGACCTTGATCCAATTGATTCCGCGTTTTTACGACGTCAGTGAAGGCCAAGTCTTGGTGGATGGCGTTGACGTTCGGGATTACAGTTTAACGACTTTGCGCAACAAGATCGGGTTTATCCCTCAAAAAGCGTTGCTATTTACAGGGACGATCGCAGAAAACCTGCGCTATGGGAAAGAAGATGCCACGCAAGCAGAGCTGGAACGAGCAGCCGAGATTGCGCAAGCGGCCGATTTCATTTCTCGCACACCAGATGGCTTTGATGCTCATTTGGCAGAAGGCGGAAGCAACTTCTCTGGCGGACAAAAACAACGTCTAGCGATTGCCCGTGCGGTGATTCGCCAACCAGAGATCTATATTTTTGATGATAGTTTTTCTGCATTGGATTACCAAACGGATGCAAAATTGCGGGCACGTTTGAAAAAAGAAACCACGGAATCGACCGTTTTGATCGTTGCTCAACGAGTAGGAACGATCATGAATGCCGATAAGATCGTCGTCTTGAATGAAGGCGATGTGGTTGGGATCGGTACCCACAAAGAACTGCTGCAAACTTGTCCAGTATACTACGACATTGCGGCGTCACAATTATCAGAGGAGGAGTTGGCACAATGAAAGCAATCTCTTCTTTAAAACGGTTAGGTGCTTACATCAAACCATACAAAGTACAATTTATCCTAGTCTTGCTGTTTACAGTTGCAACCGTCGGCTTCAATGCGGCAATGCCGTATGTTTCTGGATTGCCGACGACAGAGATCAGCCGCAACATCGCTGCAGGCGAAGGCGTTAATTTTGATTACGTGATCCTTTGCTTGATCTGGATCGCAGTCGTTGGTGTCGGTTACTGTTTCTCACAATTGATGTCAGGGCTGCTGATCACCAACGTTGTCCAATCTGCGATGCGAGATTTGCGGCAAGACATTGAAGAAAAAATCAATCGTCTGCCCGTTTCTTACTTCGACCGCAACCAGCAAGGGAATATCCTGTCAAGGGTGACCAATGACGTGGATGCCGTCAGCGGTGCGATGCAGCAAGCCTTGATCGGGATCGTCAATGCCTTCTTAGGAATCATTATGGCGGTTTCTATGATGTTTTATATCAATACTTACATGGCATTGGTTTCATTGATCATGATCCCAGCCTCCTTATTGATTTCTCGCACAATCGTCAAAAAGTCGCAAAAGGACTTCCAAGGCATGCAAAATGCGTTAGGAGATCTGAACGGCTACGTACAAGAAAACATGACTGGATTCAGTGTGTTGAAAGTGTATGGACGGGAAAAGCAAACACTTGAAGGGTTTAAAAACGTTAACCACCAGTTGCGCTATTACGGCTTTCGTTCTGCCTTTGTGTCAGGATTGATGATGCCGCTGGTGCAAATGACCGCTTACTTTACCTATATCGCAATGGCAGTCATGGGTAGTTTTTACGTGATCAGCGGCGTGATCGTTGTTGGTCAGCTGCAAGCGTTCATTCAATACATTTGGCAAGTCAGTCAGCCAATGGGGAACATTACCCAGTTGTCTTCCGTCTTGCAAAGTGCCTCAGCAGCAGCAAAACGGGTCTTTGAAATCTTAGATGAGGAAGAAGAGCCAGTCAATCGAACCGATATCCAATTGCCGGAACAAATCAGAGGTGACGTGACCTTTGAACATGTCGGCTTTGCCTATGATCCGAAAAAACCATTGATCAAAGACTTGAACTTTGAAGTCAAAGCTGGACAAACTGTGGCGATCGTTGGACCAACAGGTGCTGGGAAAACGACCTTGATCAATTTGTTGATGCGTTTTTATGATGTCAATGAAGGGGCCATCAAGATCGACGGCATCGACACGAAGAAGATGGAACGTCACGATGTCCGCTCACTGTTTGGGATGGTTTTACAAGATGCGTGGTTGTATGAAGGCACGATCGGCGATAACATTCGCTTTGGGAAATTAGATGCCACCGATTATGAAGTCGTTGATGCAGCGAAAACCGCCAATGTGGATCACTTCATTCGTACGATGCCAGATGGCTACGAGATGATCATCAATTCTGAAGGCGACAATGTCTCTTTGGGACAAAAACAATTGTTGACCATCGCCCGGGCAGTCATCTCTGATCCGAAGATTTTGATTCTCGATGAAGCCACCAGTTCGGTAGATACCCGCTTAGAAGCGCTGATTCAAAAAGCAATGGATAAAGTGATGGAAGGTCGTACCAGCTTTGTGATCGCCCATCGTTTGTCAACGATTCGTGAAGCGGATCTGATCTTAGTGATGGATCAAGGGTCGATCATTGAAAAAGGCAATCACGAGACCTTGTTGGCAGCTGGCGGCTTTTATAGCCAACTGTATCAAAGTCAATTTTCAGAAGAAGCCGAGTAAGCCGAAAAGAGCGTCCAGTCTGACTGGCGCTCTTTTTGCATTGTAGCAAGGGTGGTGCTATAGTGAAAAAAGAAAGCGCAGATCCGTTTATGGATTGGAAGGAGAAGTTGATGGACAAAGAACAATCAGGGAATGAAACCCAAAAAACAGTTTCGCCCGCCTCGCCGCAAGCGACACCTTGTTTTGTGGCAAAAAATGCGACGATCGTAGGAAACGTGACTCTAGGAAAAGATAGTACGGTCTGGTTTCAAGCAGTGATTCGAGGCGATGCCAATCGAATCGAAATCGGCGCGCGTACCAATATTCAAGATGGAACGATCATCCACGTTGATCACGATGCCCCGACGATCGTTGAAGACGATGTGACTGTTGGGCATCAGTGTATGCTCCATGGCTGTACCATCAAAAAAGGGGCGCTGGTCGGCATGAGCTCGATCGTTTTGAATCATGCCGTGATCGGCGAAAATAGTTTGTTAGGTGCCGGTTCGTTAGTGACGGAAGGAACCGTCATTCCTCCTAATGTGTTGGCGTTTGGTCGTCCGGCACGAGTGATCCGCCCGTTGACAGAAGAAGAGATCGCCAAAAATCAGGCAAACATCACGCATTACGTGGAAAATGGGCATGCTTACCAACAAGGCCAATATGGCGAAGTCTGACGATGAACCAAAAGACGTAAAAAGGTGTACGAATTGCTTCGTACACCTTTTTATGCAAGCTTATTTCAATTTGTTTGATTCCATGATCTCGTCGATCAAGCCGTAGTCTTTGGCTTCTTGTGCGGTCATGAAGTTGTCGCGATCGGTATCGCGTTCAATCACTTCGATTGGTTGACCAGTACGTTCTGATAAGATTTTGTTCAGACGTTCGCGGGTTGCCAAAATGTGGCGGGCAGCAATTTCAATCTCAGTTGCTTGACCTTGTGCGCCACCTAATGGTTGGTGAATCATGATTTCTGCATTTGGTAACGCAAAACGTTTGCCTTTTTCACCAGCGGTCAATAAGAATGAACCCATAGAAGCAGCCATCCCCATAACGATGGTTTGGACATCGGCTTTGATAAAGTTCATGGTATCAAAGATCGCTAGACCAGCAGTAACGCTTCCGCCAGGCGAATTGATGTACAAGTAGATGTCTTTTTCAGAATCTTGCGCGTCTAAGAATAAAAGCTGAGCAATGATCGAGTTTGCTAAGTCATCGGTTACTTGACCACTCAACATAATGATCCGGTCTTTTAATAGACGAGAATAGATGTCATACGCTCTTTCACCGCGAGATGATTGTTCAATGACAGTAGGAATTAAATTCATAGTGATAGTCCTCCTAAAAATCGTTATAGATATAGTTTAGCATAAAGTTTTCGCAATATCTAAGAGATAGTATACCGATTAGGTCAAGAAAGGTCAAATAAAAAGTTCGTTATCTTTTTTGCGAAACTTTCAAATATGATACAATATTAAAAAAGGAATGAGGAAGGATCGAAGAATGGCAGTAGCAATAGCAGGTTTGATTGGCGTCTTAGTGGGCGCATTGTTAGTAACCATCATTTTTAATTTACGCATTCGGTATGAGGAACAAAAAGAAAAACAACGCCGTTTGTTGGAGCATAAAGTCAAAGAAATCGAAACGCTGGTTTTATTGAATCAAAAAATCAGTGAGATTCTACAAAAACGGGTCATGTTGATGGATGAGTATGTCAGCTTTGATGCTTTTGATGACTGTTATATCACCATCGATGATTTCGCCTATCTACAATCTTTTGCGGCGCAAAATAGTTTTTATCTACCGAATTTTTTCTTGGAAGAATTTTTCAAAAAAATCGGGACACGTCGGGTGATTTTGTCGCCAGAGGAAACCGTTAAGATCGGTGGTTATACGTATAAAGGCGGTCGGATCATTATGGAAAATTTCCTTGATCAATTGGTTGAAATGGTCAATGAGCGTAAAAACCAAATGAAAAACATGACGAGCGAACCGTTGACCTATTTTTCAAAAACGATTTGATTCTTTTGGTCAGTCGGTCGCCTTGGTTAAGGTAACCAAACCAGAGTATCGACGATTGCACTTTTTCAACTGATCACACACACTCTTACTGCGATCATAGTAAGAGTGTTTTTCTTTGACCGAAACAAAGCGCTGTCCCCTTAAAAGGATCAAAACAAACAGAGGCTTTTTGGTTCTAGCAGATTCCATGGTAAAATAAAGAGTGAGAATGGAGTGAAAGAATGATGGTACAAATCGTTGCCCACCGCGGGAGTAGCGGCAACCGACCTGAAAACACGCTACCGGCATTCGCGGAAGCGGTGCGGGTCAAAGCTGATATCATTGAGTTAGATGTACATCTATCAAAAGATGGCGGCTTGATCGTCATGCATGATGAAACGGTTGATCGAACGACCAACGGCAAAGGTCGGATCTGTGACCTGACGGTTGCTGAACTAAAAGAACTCAATGCCGGCAGCTGGTTTTCTGAGGAATTCCAAGCCGCCAAAGTCCCCACGCTAAAAGAAGTGTTGGATTTACTTGCAGCGAAGAATTATCGTGGCATTTTGACGATCGAATTAAAAACCGATCATTATGAGTATGAAGGAATCGAAGCCAAAGTATCCGACTTATTGAATAGCCAAGAATGGCCTTTTACTCATTGGTATTGTTCCTTTAATATCGAGACTTTGGATCGGATGCATGCGATCGAACCGGATGCGATCCTTGATTTTATTATGGGACGCGGGGAAGACAAACCACCGTTGGCGCTCAGCCGACCGTATATCGAAGGAATTCATCCGGCCTATCGCTGGGTCCAAGAGACAGAAACGGTCTTGACTGATTTTCCGATTGCGATCCGTCCGTGGACTGTCAATGAAGAAGCGGCGATTCGCACCTGCTTGGCTTTGGGGTTGACCGGGATCATCACCGATTTTCCAGAAAACGCTCGGGCAATTGTGCAGCAGGTCCGCGAGGAAACAAAAGGATGAAAAAAGTCTTAGTGATCGTGGGACCGACCGCAGTCGGTAAAACCGCCTTGAGTATCCAATTAGCTCAAAAATACCATGGGGAGATCATCAGCGGGGATTCCATGCAAATTTATCGACAATTAGATATCGGTACCGCCAAAGTGACGAAGGAAGAAATGGCAGGGATTCCTCATCATTTGATCGATATTCGTGCAATGACGGAAACGTATTCTGCCGCTGATTTCCAGCAAATGGGGCGTGAAGCCATTGAGACGATCCAGCAGCAAGGAAAGCTGCCGATCGTTGTGGGGGGGACAGGGCTATACATCCAAGCGCTTTTGTATGACTTTCGTTTAGGGGCAGAAGAAGGCGACCCAACGATTCGTCAGCGCTATGAACAAGAAGCAGCAGCCATCGGCAAAGAAGCTCTATGGCAAAAGCTGCAGGCGGTCGATCCCTTGGCAGCAGCGAAGATCCACTACAACAATGAGCGGAAAGTGATTCGTGCGTTGGAGGTTTTTGAAATGACTGGCGAAAGTATTGCTGCACCAAAAGAAACACCGCAAGTTTTGTACGATTTCTTCATGATCGGTTTAACCACTGAGCGAGAATTGTTATACCAGCGAATCAATCAGCGAGTGGACTTAATGATGGATCAAGGCTTGATCGAAGAAGCAAAAGCTGTTTTGCAGTATCCAGAAACGCAAGCCGCAAAAGGGATCGGCTACAAGGAATTTTTGCCCTATTTTCACGGGCAGGCCACATTGGATGAAACCATTGAGCAAATCAAGCAAAACTCACGCCGCTACGCCAAGCGGCAGCTGACGTGGTTCAATAACCGAGCACAGCCCCGATGGATTGATTTAGTGAGACAACCTGAAGAACAACGTACCCTTGAAACAGAAATCAACCAATGGTTGGAGGAGAAAAGATGAGCCAAGAACGTGTGATTCTTGTCGGAGTAGAAACGGAGAAAAACTATCTTCATTTTGATTCGTCAATGAAAGAATTGAAAAGCTTAACAAAAACCGCCAATGGCGAAGTTGTTTTTTCACTGGTGCAAAAACGGCAGCAAGTCGATCGACAAACCGTGATTGGCAAGGGGAAAGTTGTGGAATTGCAGCAGTTGGCAGAAGCACATGAAGCAGATCTAGTGATCTTCAATCATGAACTGACACCAAGGCAAAGCCAGTTGATCGGTGATGCGCTAGAAGTGCCAGTGATTGATCGCGTCCAGCTGATCCTCGATATTTTTGCGATGCGTGCCCGTTCCAAAGAAGGAAAGCTGCAAGTAGAATTGGCGCAGCTGGATTATTTGCTTCCACGTTTGATAGGGCAAGGAAAGAACATGTCTCGGCTAGGGGGCGGAATCGGAACGAGAGGGCCAGGGGAAACCAAGCTGGAGACCGATCGTCGACACATCCGCAACCGCATCACCATCATCAAACGGGAATTGAAGGAAGTGGCCGCCCATCGAGACCGGACACGCCAAAAGCGCAAAGACAGCCAAGTCTTTCAAATGGGCTTGATTGGTTATACCAATGCCGGAAAATCAACTATTTTAAATATTTTAACCAGTGCGGATACCTATGAACAAGACCAGCTGTTCGCAACACTCGATCCTTTGACGAAACGCTGGCGGATGCCGGAAGGATTTGAAGTCACCATTACCGATACGGTTGGCTTTATCCAAGAATTGCCGACCCAATTGATCGATGCGTTTCATTCCACACTGGAAGAAAGTCAAAACATGGACTTCTTGCTGCATGTCGTCGATGCCAGTTCCGAAGAACGGGTTCAGCAAGAGGAGACCGTCTTGAAGTTAATGGAAGAACTTTCTTTGACCCAATTACCGATGTTGACGGTCTACAATAAGGCGGATCGCATCGACGCCGATCAGTTTGTCCCAACGTTATTTCCCAATGTCTTGATCTCGGCAAAGAGTACCAAAGGCAAAGAGCGCTTGACTCAGGCGATCAAAATGGAATTGATGCAGATCATGCAGCCTTATCATCTGGTGCTGCAAGCCGATGAAGGCAATGCGCTGAATCGTTTAAAACGGGAGTCGCTAGTGTTGAGTAATGCCTTCGATGAAGCAACACAGACCTATCATATCAAAGGATTTGCGCTGGAGGATACCTATCCACTACGCAGAATGGCGCAAGAACAGGAATAAACAGAAACGGTGCAGCTGATGCACCGTTTTTTTTGTGGTGACAAAATTATGGGAGCATAAGTGGTTTGACTTCCTTCGAGTGCAAAACCCGAACATTTTTGGCTAAGGCACCATTTCTTCCAGAAAAAGGACTGCTTGAACATGCGATCAAATCAAGGGCCCAATGAAAAAATCAAAAAAATTTGCATTCATGTCACTTTTTCTAACATGAGGGGTTGACACGCAAAAAAAGAATTGGTATAGTTTCCATAAAGTTACGCAGCATCATTGAAACGGAGGGGAGCCAAGTTATGCGGGAAAAAGAATTGCGGCGCTCAATGTCAGTCTTTCCTATCGGAACAGTCATGAAATTGACCGATCTCACCGCCCGTCAAATTCGTTATTACGAAGAACAAGAATTGATCCACCCGGAACGCAGCGATGGCAATCGACGAATGTACTCGCTGAATGATATTGATACCTTGCTAGAGATCAAAGACTATCTTTCCGATGGACTGAACATGGCAGGAATCAAACGAGTTTATGAAATGAAAGTTGCCAAAGAAAAAGAAGCGAAGAACAAACCGCCGCTGACCGATGAAGATGTACGTCGAATTTTTTATGATGAACTCTTGGCTCAAGGTGGATTGAATCAACAACAGCCATACCAGCAAAAAGGTCCACGAATGTAGAGCACTTGTAGATCATTGCTGTGATATAAAATAAGAATTGGGAAAAAGGAAGGGATACTATGCCAAAATTTGAAAGAACTGCCGAAGACATCAAACAAATCGTAAAGGATGAGAACGTGCGCTTTTTACGCTTGATGTTTACTGATATTTTAGGAACGAACAAGAACGTTGAAGTACCTGTAAGTCAATTAGATAAAGTACTGGAAAACAAAATGATGTTTGACGGTTCTTCTATTGAAGGATTTGTCCGTATTGAAGAAAGTGACATGTATCTGTATCCTGATTTGTCCACCTGGATGATCTTCCCTTGGGAAAGTGAACATGGCAAAGTGGCTCGTTTGATCTGTGATATCTACAATCCAGATGGCACCCCATTTGCAGGCGACCCTCGCGGCAACTTAAAACGGGCATTAGCGGACATGCAATCCCTTGGCTTTACTTCTTTCAATCTTGGACCAGAACCAGAATTTTTCCTATTCAAATTAGATGAAGCAGGCGAAATCACAACGGAATTAAACGACAAAGGCGGCTACTTCGATTTTGCCCCAACCGATCTAGGGGAAAACTGCCGTCGCGATATCGTATTAGAATTAGAAAGCCTTGGCTTTGAAGTTGAAGCGTCTCACCATGAGGTAGCACCAGGGCAACACGAGATCGATTTTAAATATGCGGATGCAGTGGAAGCATGTGACAACATCCAAACCTTCAAACTTGTCGTGAAAACTATTGCTCGTAAACACGGCTTGCATGCAACCTTCATGCCAAAACCATTATTCGGCATCAACGGTTCAGGCATGCACTGCAACATGTCCTTGTTCAAAGGCGATGAAAATGTCTTCTTTGATGAAGAAGGGCCAATGCAATTAAGCCAAACAGCGTATCACTTCTTAGGCGGTTTGATTGAACACGCCCGTGCTTACACAGCTGTCTGCAACCCAACCGTCAACTCTTACAAACGCTTAGTGCCAGGTTACGAAGCGCCTGTATACGTGGCATGGTCAGGACGCAACCGTTCACCATTGATTCGGGTACCAGAATCAAGAGGCTTGTCAACGCGTTTGGAATTGCGTTCGGTTGACCCATCAGCCAACCCATACTTAGCAATGGCTGTTTTACTGCAAGCAGGACTTGATGGCGTTAGACGTGAGTTGACACCACCACCAGCAGTCGACCGCAACATCTACATCATGAACGAAACAGAACGTGCAGAAGCACAAATCGAAGATCTGCCATCAACGATCCACAATGCCATCAAAGCATTGCGCAAAGATCAAGTGATGATCGATGCTTTAGGCAAACACATCTATGCCAACTTTGTCGAAGCAAAACGATTAGAATGGGCAGCCTTCCGCCAAACAGTCTCCGAGTGGGAAAGAGAACAATACTTGGAACTATACTAAAATCGCAAGAAAACCGCTAGAGATAAACAATCTAGCGGTTTTTTTATGATGAACTCAGCTTTTATCCTAATAATTCTCGGTTTATTTATTTCCGATAGTCAATAACTGGTTGATCAAAATTTGAACAGAAAAACATTGCGAAGCTAGAGCGGTTCTGTCTATAAGGCGCGTAAATTTTGCCTGATCATTGAGAAAAAATAAAAAATACCAGTCGGGCGAGGACTGGTAAGAGGAAGAAAAATAGTTTTGGTATAAAGCTAGCATAGCCGGTCAAAGTAAAATGAACCTTAAAAAGTAGAAAGTTTCTTGTAAGAAGTCCTTATTCGTCAAAGGTTTCCAGCTCAGACAGTATTTTTGCTGGGACTTCTGATTGAGGGACTTCATTGGGACCCGAGATGACACGGGTTTTACTGATCTCTGCTTTGACTAAGGTATTTGGCGCGAATGGCTTCACATTTTCACCAGAAAGATCATAGGTCATGAGTTCTTTCTCGCCGTTTTTCTTAACAAACTCAAACGTGTACTTATACGTAAAGGAGCCATCGATTTTTTCACCGGAATCGCTGTACGTTGGGGTCTTTTCTGGGACTTTGTTGGGCGTGATGGCATAGGCCGTTATCCCTTGATAAGTTGTTGTATAGTAAGTGTAGCCAAAATAGCCACCTACTGCTAAAATCAAAACGCCAAGCGTCAAAAGTAGTTTTTTCATGTGCATCGATCCTTTCAATTACTGGGTTTACTATAGCATGATGGAGCCAAAATCATTCATCGAAATGGATAACAATATTGTAAGTTTACTGTTTATTATCAAAAAGCTTGTAATTTTCTGTTTAACAATTGTGATAATGAAAAACATTTCTGAAACCTTCCTGCAACATTGTAATGTTATTCTCTTACTTGTGCCCGATAGCGGGGCAAATAATCAAAAGAGAGGTTTTTTCATTTGAAAAAATTTGCATTTACAGTTGTTGCAGGATTTGGTTTATTCGTTGGAGGAACAGTTGTTTCAGCAGCAGAACAAACCCATGTTGTCGAACCAGGAGACACCCTATCTGGGATCGCTGCTACTTATCAAACAACGATCGAAGACCTTTTAGCTTTGAATGATTCGATCGAAAATCCAAATATGATTTTTGATGGCGAAACATTGTTGGTTTCTAACGATGGCCAATCAGTAGAAAACAAAGAAATAAGTACGAAAGAAAGCACAGAAAAAAGTGAATCTACAGCGACTGCTAACGTGAGTCAAACCCGTTCAAGCATTCCTGGTGCTGGTTCTGGAGTCCTGAATCCAGTGGATGGGATCAACTACTTCAATGGTGTGAGAGAATCGTACTACTCACAAAAAGTCTTGCCAGGAGGCGGATTGAACATCCCTGGACGCCATGTAGCCTCTGACGGAACGATCCGTGATGCCGATGGGTACATCGTTGTTGCCAGTGACAATCAACCGAAAGGTTCGACCGGTCAATCATCCTTAGGTGCCTACAAAGTTTATGACACAGGTGTCGGTCATAGCGGCATTGATGTTTATACGAATTGGTAAACAAGTAGAATACGAGTAGAGACGGGCGCATTTTAGAGCTCGTCTTTTTTTGATTGCCGAGAAAAAATCGTCATCTGGTCTAGACTAATTATTGTAATCAAACACAACCTGTGGTATTATTGGACTATACCAAATAGAAACGGAGCGCTGATCATGGAAATTATTCGCGTTAAAGATGCTGCTCAAGGCGGAAAGAAAGCTTTTGAATTGATACAAGAAGGCATGGCAAATGGCGCCAAAGTCCTAGGCTTAGCAACAGGAAGCACGCCAGAAACCCTTTATGCAGAAATGACTGCCAGTGAAGTTGATTTTTCAGAAATGACTTCAGTCAACTTAGATGAATATGTTGGATTAGGCGGCGAAGACGAACAAAGCTATCGTTACTTCATGAATGCACATTTATTCAACAAAAAACCATTCAAAGAAACCTTCGTACCAAACGGCAAAGCGGAAGATTTAGAAGCGGAATGTCAACGCTACGATGGCGTGATTGCGGATCACCCAGTTGATATCCAAATCTTGGGTATTGGTCAAAACGGACATATCGGCTTCAACGAACCTGGTGCATCCTTTGAAGGAACGACCTCAGTCGTTGATTTGACTGAATCAACCATCAATGCCAACAAACGCTATTTTGATAAAGTCGAAGACGTCCCAACGACGGCAATTTCCATGGGGATCGGTTCAATCATGCAAAGCAAAAAGATCATTTTGATGGCATTTGGCGAAGTCAAAGCGGATGCGATCCAAAAAATGATCGAAGGACCCGTAACCAACGAATTACCAGCTTCAGTTTTACAAAAGCATGATGACGTGATCGTGATCATCGATGAGGCTGCTGCCAGCAACCTGTAAAACAAAATCAGCCCTTTTCAGAAATAAGTCAGAAGGAAAACGCGCCATCCTTGCAGCTTCCCCCTGCGCTTGTGCAGTAATGCCAGCGCAGCTGCGAGCGATGGTTCGGATCTATCTTGCTTATTTCTGAGGAGGCTTTTTTTATTTGGCCGCTCTAGCGATGTTTTTTCCTTTTTTCCATCAGAGATGCTATAGTTAAAAGAGAGAATACGAAGAAAAGAGGGATGCAAATGGTTGATATGCATTTATCCATTCCTGAAGTAGCACTGAGGTTGCTGTTGGCGATGGTCATGGGTGGCGCGATTGGGTACGAGCGGCAGTACAAAAGCCGACCAGCTGGTCTTAGAACCCATATCTTGGTTTGCATGGGGGCTTGTGTCATTGCTTTGATCCAAGTGGAGATCGCCACAGGTGCCATGCGAGATGCGCTGGATCATCCAGATTTAGCAGGCGTGATTCGTTCGGACGAAGCACGATTGATCGCACAAGTCGTCAGCGGGGTCGGTTTTCTAGGCGCCGGAACGATCATTGTGACGAAGCGCTCGGTGACGGGGTTGACGACGGCTGCTTCCTTATGGGCGATCGCCGGTTTAGGAATTGCCATCGGGATGGGCTTTTACACCATCGCATTAAGCAGTTTTATCGGGATCTTCTTTGCATTGACGATCGTTAAGCGGATCGTCCGCGTACCAACAGCAAAGAAATTGGAGATCCAATACATTCATCGTACCGAGACCAAAGAGTTTTTGACGGAGTACTTCCAAGAGAAAAATATCGTGATCGAAGATGTCAATTTTGATGTCAAATTCATGGAAGACTATCGCATTTATACCAACATTTATACGATTGATCTCCCGCGAGGACTAGGCTTTTCTGAAGTGATCGAAGAATTGTCTGTCTACAAAAATGTCACGAAGATCCGCTTGGTGGATATTGCTTAACGGATATTGAATCAAAAAGCAGCAAGACACCTCACATTAGTGAGATGCCTTGCTGCTTTTTTATGATGCGTTAGACATTTTTAAGTAAAAGAAACACACAGTCAAAATAACGATCACGATTGAAGTCAGCAAATTGACCCCTTCATTCGTTACAAAGGAAAGACCGCCGACTTGCTTGGTCGCAACGTCGTGGTGGACTTTTTTTTCGGTGTATTGGTGACAGACAGGGCATTGATAGCGCACCTGAATCGCTGCGCCCAGTAAGCTGTCCAAAAGACTACCGCAAAAGCCTAAAGCAGTCAAAGTCAACCAGAGATCAAGGGAGAACGGCTTGCCGTTCAACCATAAGGCTGCTGCGAATAAACCAGTGATGGCGAGACTCCCTGCTAGGGAAGCGGCAGTTCCCAACCAACTGACACCGCCGGAAAGTCCCGGTGGTAATTTTTTTCCCGTTAGTAAGTGACGCGGTGGACTTGGACTCAGCACGCCGATTTCTGAGCCCCAAGTGTCAGCCGTACAGCTAGCGATTCCCGCCACAAATCCCCAAAGGAATAGCAGTTCTTTCGTCCCAAAGGCAAGCAGGAGCGCAAAGATACTGGGTGCGATGTTCGCAAAGACTTGTTTTGCATCACGGCGAGCACCTTTGGCAAGCACCGCTGACTCTGGCTGACGGCGCATTTTCTTTAAAAGACCAATGATGCCAGAGCTGGCAAAGAAAAAGCCAATCAAAAAGATGCTGTACCACGGACCAAAGCCAATAACCAGTGTGCCGCAAAGAATCGCAGCCAGTGCGCCAGAAATAGTCAGCCACTGAAAGACGAATGCTGCCGCTGCAACGAATATGCTGGCAAACAATCCTAGCATGAATTGATAAAAGAAAACCATTTGAACACTCCTTTGCGTATAGTGTAGCATAGGTCTCATTTATTTTACCGCAGTTAACAAAAAAATAGTAAGGAAGATAGCTTTTTACTCGTCAAATGAGAGCGTTTCATTTAAGCTAAGGGAGAGAGGTGATCCAATGAAAATCATAATTATAGGTGGGTCTTTTGGTGGTGTCAGCTGCGCCCGTGAAGCACGTCGATTATACCCTAACGCAGAGATTTTATTGATAGAAAAAAAAGCCCATCTTGGGTTTGTTCCTAGCGGCTTGTTATTGCTGATCGAAGGCAGGATCGCTTCACTGGATGAAGCATTCTTTTGTACGAAGGAGCAGCTGGAGGCAGAAACAATCGACGTAGCCTTAGAAGAAACCTTTCTAGAAGTCTTTCCTTCTGATCATCGGATTCGGACGGATCAGCGGGAACTAAGCTATGATCGACTCGTCTTGGCGGCAGGTTCCAGTCAAGATTCCACTGTTTTGCCGCAACCAGAAGAAGCACTGCTGACCTACAAAGAATATGAAGCAGCGAAGCATTTCTTACAGCAATTGCCCCAAGCAGAGTCGATTACCATCGTCGGTGCTGGTCAAGCGGGGATGGAAGCGGCGAATACCTTAACGATGATCGGCAAAAAAGTCAGTGTGATCGAATCAATGTCATATCCTTTGTTCAAGTACTTTGATCGCGATTTTTTGCAGCCCTTTTTAACGGAGATCGAAAAAATCCCCAATTTGCAGCTGCATTGGTCGGAGCCAACTTTGGCAGTCGTTAAAACGGAAACAGGCTTTCGGATCGAAACCGCCGATCAAGGTTATGAAAGCGATCTGGTATTGACGACAGTTAACGTTCATCCTCGCTTGCCAGAGGCATTTGCGGTCTTTGAATTACACAGTGATCAAACCATCTGGACAGATGCCTACTTGGAAACTTCTGCCACGGATATTTTTGCAGTCGGCGACTTGATCCAAATTCCAAATGCTATTACGAAAGACACGGTCTACATGCCCTTAGTCAATAATGCTGTTCGCTCAGGGATCGCGGCAGCTCGCAATCTAGCAAACAAAACGACCCCGTTTCGTGGTGGATTGCGGACAGTCGGTACACAATTGTTTGAGTGGTATTTAGCCAGTACCGGCTTGACCGAGTCGGATCAGTTTTTCTATGAATCACCGATCGTTTGTCACACTTTTACGACTACCGTTTCCCTTTTTGATTCGACGCAGGTCCATGGAAAAGTGATGATCGAACAAGCCAGCGGCCGAATCGTTGGTGCACAACTTTTATCAAAAGCCAATATTTTGGAAAAAATCAATTTACTAGCATTTGCGATCGAGCAGCAGGCAACGATGGAGGAGCTGACCCAAAAAGACTTTTTCTTCCATCCACGGTTCACGAATGTGTTGGATCAAACCTTCATATGGTCGGGAAGTGATGCCGATGAGACTTGATCAGTTATTAGAAAAAAAAGAAGCAAAACAATTGCAGCTGCTCAAAAAACTTTTACTAGTTGGCGGTCAAATGGAGCTACATGAATTAGCGCTCTATCTTGGCATCAGTAAGCCTTCTCTGGAAAAGTATGTGGATGAGCTGCAAGATGAGTTGGCTCACTACCAAGAGCAGTGTCAGTTGTATTATCGAAAAGGTGTCCTGGTCTTTGAAATGAGTCCCACTTTTTCCCTCAATCAAATCGAATGGGCGTTTTATCGGTCAGCATTGAAATTTCAAATTCTCGAGCACCTTTTACAACATCAAGAAGTGACGACTGTCCAGCTGGCACAAAAATTAACAGTCAGCGAGTCATCCTTGTTTCGCAAAATCAAAGAGCTAAATGGTTTGCTAGCAGAATTTGAGTTAGAGATCTGGCAAGGAAAGCTGATTGGAGAAGAAACCCAAATTCGTTATTTCTATTTTGAACTCTTTTGGTATGTTCATTCTTTTGACAGTCAGCCATTGCCGATCGATGAGAAATATGTCGGTCTGATCACTCGCGGCCTGAACATGCGCTTTACGAAAGAAGCCCAGCAGCGCTTGTCCCTATGGCTGAGGATCATGAAGGCGCGACTTAAAATTGCTACTCAATCCTTTCAAGTTTTACGGGAGAAAATGGCACCTTACATGAAAGACCCTTTGTTTCAACAATTACGTGAGTTGGTATTTCGTGGCTTTGGCCATTACGCATTAGAAGTCAGAGAAGAGGAGGCGATGCTGCATTTTGTTTTTTTGTTGTCGTTCTCGGTGTTATCCGAACACGATCTGCAGGTGTATATGCTTCAGCGTTCTCGGTTTACGCCAACTGCCTTGACGGATACATTGATTTTGGAACATATTTTGCATCTTTACCGCCCATCGTTTGTTCCTCGTGAAATGGAAGCCACTTGCTATGGTCACCTGCTGCAGATCCACAGCCGCGTCTATTTTTTCAAAGGGGATGTGGAAGTTTTTGATCGAGAAAATATTTGGCAGCTGGAAGCGCAGTTATCCAGCCGCAACATTCAGCAAATCAGTCACGAATTATTAGATAAGGCCCTAGCAGAGTTAAATATCAAGCCGTCCGAGAAAAATAGTCTACTGATGATGACGATGGTCAAATACTTGAGTGTCATCACGATCATCGATTATCAAATCAATCGAGAATTTCGTGTTGGGATCGCCTTGAAAATGGATGAGCTATTTAAAGAAGCCCTCTATTATATGTGGCTGCTGTATCTCAAAAATTTGAATGGCGTAGTTGTCGAACGCTATCGTCCAGAACAAGAATATGATTTGATCTTGGCGAATTACGCCATCGAGACCAAAACACCGACCTATCGAATCAGTGAATTAGGGACTGCTTATGATCGGGAAACGATCAAAAAAATAATCCGTGAACGCTTTCAATAGTGGATTTCGTCAATTTCTTAGAGATTTGAAAAAAAATTGACGAACCATATAGCAAAAGTTCAGCTAAAATAAAAGTAAGTCAGAAAGCGCTAACAAAAAGGCGTATATAAAATCAAAGGGAGCGAATCAAATGGCAGAAAAAAATTATGTAATGGCGATCGACCAAGGAACCACTAGTTCAAGAGCAATTATTTTTGATCGTAACGGGAAAAAAATCGGCAGTTCACAAAAAGAGTTTCCCCAATACTTTCCAAAATCCGGTTGGGTAGAACACAACGCCAACGAAATTTGGAACTCTGTCCAATCAGTCATCGCAGGGGCATTTATTGAATCAGGTATCCGACCAGAAGCAATCGCCGGCATCGGGATCACCAACCAGCGTGAAACGACAGTGGTTTGGGATAAAACGACAGGGCAGCCAATCGCGAATGCGATCGTTTGGCAATCCCGTCAATCTTCACCGATCGCTGACCAATTAAAAGCAGATGGCCATACAGAGATGATCCATGAAAAAACTGGTTTAGTCATTGATGCGTATTTCTCAGCGACCAAGGTGCGTTGGCTTTTAGACAATATCGAAGGGGCACAAGAAAAGGCGGATAATGGTGAGTTACTCTTCGGAACGATCGATTCATGGCTTGTGTGGAAACTGACAGATGGACAAGTCCATGTCACCGACTACTCCAATGCTAGTCGGACGATGCTTTACAACATTCATAAATTAGAGTGGGATCAAGAAATTTTGGATCTTTTGAACATTCCAAGCTCGATGCTACCAGAAGTCAAAAGCAACTCAGAAGTCTATGGTCACACCCGCAGCTACCATTTTTACGGCAGTGAAGTACCAATCGCTGGAATGGCTGGAGACCAACAAGCCGCCCTCTTTGGACAAATGGCCTTTGAAAAAGGTATGATCAAAAATACTTACGGCACTGGGGCATTTATTGTCATGAATACGGGTGAAGAACCACAATTGTCTGACAATGACCTACTGACGACTATCGGGTATGGCATCAACGGCAAAGTCTATTATGCCTTAGAAGGAAGTATCTTCGTTGCTGGATCAGCGATCCAATGGCTGCGGGATGGTCTACGCATGATCGAGACTTCGCCACAATCAGAAGAACTAGCTGCCAAAGCAAAAGGAGATAATGAAGTCTATGTGGTACCTGCCTTTACTGGATTAGGTGCGCCTTACTGGGATTCAGATGCAAGAGGAGCAGTCTTCGGCTTGACTCGTGGGACGACGAAGGAAGATTTTGTTCGGGCAACACTGCAAGCTGTTGCGTACCAATCAAAAGACGTCATCGATACGATGAAAAAAGATTCCGGTATCGATATCCCATTGCTGAAAGTCGATGGAGGGGCAGCCAAAAACGATTTATTGATGCAGTTCCAAGCGGACATTTTAGACATTGACGTGCAACGAGCAGCGAATCTGGAAACAACCGCATTAGGTGCAGCCTATTTGGCAGGACTAGCGGTTGGCTTCTGGAAAGACTTGGATGAATTGAAATCAATGGCAGAAGAAGGGCAAATGTTTACACCAGAAATGCCAGCAGAAGAAAGAGACAATTTGTACGAAGGCTGGAAACAAGCGGTAGCAGCTACTCAGACCTTCAAATTCAAAGCGAAGAAAGAAGGCGAGTAAGCCATGACCTTTTCTCATAAAGATCGGAAGCAAACCATTCAAGAAGCGGCAAAGACCACCTATGATGTATTGATCATCGGTGGTGGGATCACTGGCGCAGGGGTTGCTGTTCAAACCGCAGCCGCTGGGATGAAGACGGTTCTTTTGGAAATGCAAGACTTTGCCGAAGGGACGTCTTCGCGGTCCACAAAACTCGTTCATGGCGGTATTCGCTATTTGAAAACCTTTGACGTGGAAGTGGTCGCTGACACCGTGCGGGAACGGGCGATCGTCCAACAAATTGCTCCCCATATCCCGAAACCAGATCCGATGCTTTTACCGATTTACGATGAACCGGGGGCAACCTTCTCCTTGTTTTCTGTCAAAGTGGCGATGGATCTTTATGATCGCTTAGCGAATGTGACAGGCAGTAAATACGAAAATTATCTGTTGACGAAAGAAGAGGTCTTAGCACGCGAACCACAGCTGCAGGCGGAAAACTTAGTTGGTGGCGGAGTCTATCTTGATTTTCGCAACAACGATGCCCGCTTGGTGATCGAAAACATCAAACGAGCACAAGCCGATGGGGCAGCAATGATCAGTAAAGCCAAAGTCGTCGGCATCTTACATGATGAGCAAGGCATCATCAATGGGGTAGAAGTGGAGGATCAACTGACAAACGAGCGCTTTGAGGTTCACGCCAAAGTCGTGATCAACACGACCGGCCCTTGGTCCGATATCGTTCGTCAATTAGACAAGAATGATGAGCTGCCACCACAAATGCGTCCGACAAAAGGCGTCCATTTAGTGGTCGATCGGGAAAAACTAAAAGTACCGCAACCAACCTATTTTGATACTGGGAAAAATGATGGTCGGATGGTTTTCGTGGTACCAAGAGAAAACAAGACCTATTTTGGCACAACCGATACGGACTATACAGGCGATTTTGCCCATCCGACGGTCACACAAGAAGATGTCGATTATCTACTGACCATCGTGAATGAACGCTTTCCACATGCACAGATCACCCTTGATGATATCGAAGCGAGCTGGGCTGGTCTACGTCCATTGATTACGAATAATGGTGGTTCGGATTACAATGGTGGTGGTAAAGGCAAATTATCTGATGAAAGCTTTGAGCAGATCGTTGAAAGCGTCAAAGAATATCTTGCAGATGAGCGGCAGCGACCAGTTGTAGAAAAAGCTGTAAAACAAGCGCAAGAACGAGTAGAAGCCAGCAAAGTGGATCCATCGCAAGTTTCTCGCGGCAGCAGTTTGGAACGCTCAAAAGACGGACTATTGACGTTGGCAGGCGGAAAAATCACCGACTATCGTTTGATGGCGGAAGGAGCAGTCAAACGGATCAATGAATTGCTCCAAGAAAGCGGTGCTTCCTTCGAGTTGGTGGATTCAACCACGTACCCAGTTTCTGGTGGTGAGCTTGATGCGGCCAATGTAGAGGAAGAATTAGCGAAGCTGACTGACCAAGCACAAGCCGCTGGGTTCAATGAAGCAGATGCGACGTATTTGGCTCATCTTTATGGGTCGAATCTTCCCCGAGTGTTGAACTACAAGACGAAGTTTGAGGGCTTAGATGAAAAAGAAAGTACTGCCTTGAACTATTCCTTGCATGAAGAAATGGTTCTGACGCCTGTCGATTATCTATTGCGTCGGACCAACCATATCCTATTTATGCGAGATACCTTAGATGAAGTCAAAGCCGGTGTCGTCGCAGCTATGACCGACTTCTTTGGCTGGAGCGAAGAAGAAAAAGCAGCCTATGTAGCAGAAATGAACCAAGTGATCGCAGAATCAGATTTAACAGCCTTAAAAGGAGGAAAAAAAGATGAATGAAACAACACAGATCTTTAGTGAATTTCTAGGAACGGCTATTTTGGTTTTGTTAGGGGATGGCGTGTGTGCGGCTGTCAATCTGAAAAAGAGTAAAGCAGAAGCCTCTGGCTGGATCGTGATCGCGATGGGCTGGGCAACGGCGGTGACCATAGCCGTATACGTTTCAGGGTACATGGGACCTGCTCACTTGAATCCAGCCGTTACATTAGGCATGGCGATGACAGGGAATTTTTCTTGGAGTTTGGCTATACCGTTTATGCTGGCGCAGATTGCTGGTGCGATCGTAGGAGCAATCCTCGTTTGGCTCAACTACTTGCCATTATGGGATGAAACAAAAGACCAAGGCGCGATTTTAGGTACCTTTGCAACAGGGCCTGCAGTTCGTAATTTAGTATCGAATACGATCACTGAAGTCATTGGTACCTTTGTCTTAGTCTTTGGCTTATTGGCTTTTGGTGCCAATACCTTTACGGATGGATTAAATCCCATCGTTGTTGGGATCTTGATCTTAGCGATCGGACTGTCTCTTGGTGGACCAACAGGCTATGCCATCAACCCGGCACGGGACTTAGGACCACGGATCGCTCACCAAATCTTACCAATCAAAAACAAAGGGACTTCCGATTGGGGCTATGCGTTAGTACCAATCATCGGTCCAATGATCGGTGCAGCGATCGCAGCTGGATTGTTTATGATGTTGCCATTATAAACGATGTTATTTTAAGGATGGTGCCTATTGGTATCATCCTTTTTTAATCTTTAGCGATTGTCATTGAATTTGCTAAAAAAACATGGTTAAATGAAAAAGCTGAAACAGAACGAAGGAAGGAGCTTTTGCGTGAAAAAAATTCTGCGCTTTTTCATGTGGGTGGCGATTGTCCTGATCGGACTCTTAGCTGCCGTTTTTCTGGCTTTTCAACTCTCCCCACGACCGGGGGCTTTTTTGATCGGTCATCTGTTTAACCAAGAAGTGACCATCAAGGATGAGGCGGCTTATCAAAAAAGTTTGCCGAATGTGACGGTCAAACAGGACTTGGCTTATCAATCGGATTATCAACGCAGTACCTTTGATCTTTATTATCCCAAAGATGCACAAGGCCCTGTTCCAGTCATTTTTTGGGTCCATGGGGGCGGATATGTCGGGGGAGACAAAGAAGGCGTCAAAGAATTTGCGACCTATGTCGTCGATGAAACCAAAGCCGCTGTGATTTCGATTAATTATGAATGGGCGCCAAGTTTGCATTATCCGGGACAGGTCAAACAATTAGCCCAAGCGGTAGACTCGATCAAAGCAGATGCCAAAGCATACCCCATGCTTGATTTCGATCAACTCTTCTTCGGTGGAGATTCTGCAGGTGCCCAAATTGCCGGGCAATATGTGGCGCTGCAAACCAATCCAGCGTATGCGAAGGAAATGTCCTTTGATCAAGACATTCCTGCATCGGCCCTGAAAGGGTTTATTTCCTATTGCGGCCCCCTTGATTTGAAGCAGATCGTTGGAACTTCTTCGGATGATCGTTTTATGAAATTCTTTGTTAAAACGGTGGCTTGGTCGTTATTAGGCAAAAAAGAATGGCAAGATAGTCCCCAACTGCAGGAGATCTCACTGGTGGATAAATTGACGGCTGATTTTCCACCAACGTATATCACTGATGGCAACGCCTATTCCTTTGAAGACCAAGGCATTGCCTTTGCCAACCAGCTGCAAGCTCTTGATATCCCCGTGACAAGTCGTTTTTACAAAGGGGATTCGGAAACAGTGACCCACGAATACCAATTTGATTATAGCTTGCCGCAAGCACAGGAATGTTTGACAGAAACGTTGACCTTTATCAAAGACCAGCTGGCTAACTAAAAACACCTTGTTTCTCACCCTCTATTGGCGAGAAACAAGGTGTTTATTTGTAAGCAAATCAATCAAGTCCGATGAAGTAGTCATCGTCTTTCATCGCTTCAACGGAACCAAGCAGATACCCGTTCCCAACTTGTGAGAAGAAGTCGTGATTGCTGGTACCAGTTGAAATACCGTTCATGACGATTGGATTGACATCGTTGGCGGTGTCTGGGAAAAGCGGGTCTTGTCCTAGATTCATCAAAGCCTTATTGGCATTGTAACGCAAGAAGGTTTTGACTTCCTCGGTCCAGCCAATCTCATCGTATAATTCTTCGGTATAACGTTCTTCGTTTTCATACAACTCATACAACAAGTCGTACATCCAGTCTTTCAGCTTTTGCTGTTCGTCTTCTGGTAATTCGTTGAAACCTAATTGGAATTTGTAGCCGATATACGTGCCATGAACGGATTCGTCACGAATGATCAATTTGATGATCTCCGCTACGTTCGCTAGTTTGTTATTACCTAAGTAGTAAAGGGGTGTATAGAAACCTGAATAGAATAAGAAGGTCTCTAGAAACACACTGGCGATTTTTTTCTCTAGCGGTGTCCCATTTTTGTAAATCTCATTGATTCGTTCGGCTTTCTTTTGTAAGTAAGGATTGGTATTGGTCCATTCAAAAATATCGGCGATCTCCGCTTTTGTATTCAAGGTGCTGAAAATCGATGAATAGCTTTTTGCATGGACAGATTCCATAAATTGGATGTTGTTCAAGACCGCTTCTTCATGTGGGGTGCGGACATCTTTACGCAGTTGATCCATACCGCTTTCTGATTGAACGGTATCTAATAAGGTCAAGCCGCCAAAGACGTAGCCCACCGTCGTTTTTTCTAATGGTGATAGCGTCCGCCAATCATCAAGGTCATTTGATAAAGGGATCCGCGTATCTAACCAGAATTGCTCTGTTAATTTTTCCCAAGTGGATTTATCGATGATATCTTCGATCTCATTCCAGTTGATTGCTTCATAGTAAGTCTTACCCATAGTCGGTTCCTCCAATAATCGTATCAAGACAACAGCCGACCCGCTCTCAAGAAAGAGCAGGGGTAGGCTATTGGTTCGTTTTCAGGCAAAAGTTGGATTAGATGACACAGCTTTCACATTGGTTGCTGCCGATCTCTTCTGCATCATCTGTAAAGGTCCGTACATAGTAGATCGATTTGATCCCTTTGTGGAAAGCATAGTGACGCAAGATGTTCAAATCACGGGTGGTTTGTTTTGTCGTTTCTTTCCATTCGTAAAGACCTTCTGGAATATCTGAACGCATAAACAAGGTCATACTCATCCCTTGATCGACGTGTTTTTGAGCAGTTGCGTAAACATCGATCACTTTGCGCATATCCATATCGTAGGCTGATTTGTAGTAGCCGATCGTCTCATTGCTCAAGTAAGGTGCTGGATAATAGATCTTGCCGATTTTCTTTTCTTGGCGTTCTTCGATCATCCGAGTGATCGGGTGGATGCTGGCACTCGTATCATTGATATAAGAGATCGAACCATTTGGTGCAACGGCTAAGCGGTTTTGGTGATACAAGCCGGTTTCTTTGACGGTTTGTGCCAAGGCTGCCCAATCTTCACCAGTTGGTAAAAAGACGCCTTCAAACAATGCTTTGACTTTTTCCGATTTTGGTTGGTAGTCACCTTGGATATAATCAGTGAAGTAGCTGCCATCTGCATAAGCTGATTTTTCAAAGTTATGGAAAACTTCGCCTTTTTCTTTGGCGATGGCATTGCTTTCAACCAATGTCCAATAGTTCAACAACATGAAATAAAGATCAGTAAATTCAAGGGATTCTGGTGAACCGTATTCCATTTGATTTTTTGCAAAATAGGTATGCAAGCCCATTGCGCCTAACCCGATCGTGTGGTTCAAGGCATTCCCATTTTGGATCGATGGTACCACGTCAATGTCAGACGCATCAGTAACGAAGGTCAAGGCACGAGTCATTGCTCGAACAGATTTCCCAAAGTCAGGGCTGTCCATCAAGTTCACGATATTGGTGGAACCTAAGTTACAGCTGATATCTGTTCCTAAAACCTCGTATTCTTGCTTGCCGTTGATCTCAGATGGTGCTTGAACTTGAAGGATCTCGGAACAAAGATTACTCATGATGATCTTGCCATCGATTGGGTTGCTGCGGTTTGCTGTATCGATATTAATGATATAAGGATAACCAGATTCTTGTTGCAATTTAGAAATTTCATTTTCTAAATCGCGAGCTCTGATTTTAGTCTTGCGAATCCGTGGATTCATGACTAAGTTGTCGTATTCCTTGGTGATATCGACATAAGAAAATGGTACGCCATATTCTTTTTCGACACTGTACGGACTAAAGAGATACATCTCTTCATTTTTACGCGTCAATTCGTAAAATTTGTCAGGTACGATCACACCTAATGATAAGGTTTTGACACGGATTTTTTCATCTGCATTTTCTTTTTTCGCTGATAAAAAGCTGATGATGTCTGGGTGGAAGACGTTCAAGTAGACCACACCAGCCCCTTGCCGTTGACCCAATTGGTTTGAATAGCTGAAGCTATCTTCAAACAATTTCATTACAGGCATCACACCACTTGCTGCACCTTCGTAGCCTTTGATAGGCGCGCCAGCTTCCCGCAAGTTTGATAATGTGATCCCGACACCGCCGCCGATCCGTGAAAGTTGCAGCGCGGAGTTGATCCCACGACCGATCGCGTTCATGTCATCAGTGATTTGGATCAAGAAACAAGAAACTAATTCACCGCGACGTTTGCGTCCTGCGTTCAAGAAAGAAGGGGTTGCTGGTTGGTAACGTTGGTAGATCATTTCATCTGCCAAGCTCATGGCTAACTCTTCATTCCCATCCGCAAAGTAAAGGGCGTTGAACGCCACCCGATCTTCGTAACGCTCAAGATACGCGGTACCATCATTCGTTTTTAATGCATATTGTGAATAAAACTTGTAAGCAGCCATAAATGATTTGAAAGTAAAGTGTTGCTCATCTAAGAATTGATACAAGTCCTCAATAAAAGCAGGACGGTACTTTTTGATAAATTCTTCTTCTAAATAATCATTTTCAATCAAATAATTGATTTTGTCCATTGCAGTCGCAAAGGTTAAGGTATTTGGTTCAACGTTTTCTTTAAAGAATGCCGCTAGGGCTTCTTTGTCTTTATTTAATGGAATTTGACCATCTACTGGACGGTTGATCTCATTATTCAATTTGAAATAACTGACATCTTTGATTTCTTTCAAGCTCATAAATGGCTAACCTCTTTTCTTGTTTTGTTCGTATAAAAAAGGACTTGCGGTCTGGACGACTGACAAATCCCTCAAAAGCATCACATTGAGAAAAATCTTAGCTCGCTAATTGACGTAGTTGATCTGGACGGAAACCGATGATCGTTTGCGCATCAGAGGTAATGACTGGCACACTTTGAAATCCTTGTTCTTTCAAAAATTCTAATGCTTCAGGCTCATTATCGATATTGATTTCTTCAAAGGCAATCTGATTTTCACTTAAAAAGCGTTTCGCCATTTTACATTGCATGCAGTTGTTTTTAGAAAATAGTTTGATATTCATAATTGTTTCCTCCGAGTTGTAATAGTTATAAACCTAGTATAAATAAGTCTCGGAGAAAGTCAACGAAAAAACACTATATCTTGTGCTTGTGAATTCGGCATACACAATTTATAGTGTTTCTGTGTTTTTTATGCAAATGAAAAAAAGGAAAATACGTAGAATTACAAGGTTTTTGCGTAATTATTAGAGGGGATATGCAATCAAAATGAGTAAAAAAAATCTCCATTGTGAAGGAAGATTCAAAGTTAAGTCGAAAACAGATTGACTTCCTGTGGAAATGGCTCTATTATAATGATAATCATTCTCAATTAAAGTGGGTTAATTAAAACAACACTTCACAAAAGGAGTAAGAACCAATGAAAATGGCGCAAACTCGGGCTTCTGGGACATACAAAATCGACTCGTTGGCAACAACCAAAGAAATCACGGTTCATTTAAACGATCTTGGCATTCGCACGGGCGTTGAAATCGTTGTGGTACAAAAAGATCGCAAAGGCGGCATCATTTTGCACCAGGGAACGCGGATTGCCTTAGATGCAAGGATCATGGAACAAATCGATGTCACAGAGATCCAGCAGCAAACCGTCATTACCTCTTTGGATCAGCTACAAGTCGGTGAAAGCGGGAAGGTCAATCAGATTGGTGCAAAAGGTGCTTTGCGCCGTCGTTTGATGGATATGGGTCTTACGAAAAACGTACATTTGGAAGTAGTGAAACTGGCTCCATTGGGTGATCCAATGGAGATTCGGCTCCGCGGCTATGAATTGTCTTTGAGAAAGCAAGAAGCAGCGTTGGTTTTTGTCGAAAAAGGAGTCGAAACGTTATGACCTATCACTTTGCATTAGCAGGAAATCCCAATAGCGGGAAAACAAGTACTTTCAATCAATTGACTGGTGCCAAACAAACAGTGGGCAATTGGCCGGGTGTCACCGTAGAACGTAAAGCGGGGCGACTGAGAAAAGACCGGCACGTGTTGATCCAAGATCTGCCCGGGATCTATTCCTTGTCGCCTTATACGCCGGAAGAACTGATTTCCCGCAATTATTTGATGGAAGCATCGCTGGATGCGGTAATCAATATTATTGACGGAACTAATCTTGAGCGAAATCTGTATTTAACCTTGCAATTATTAGAAATGAATGTTCCCACCGTGGCAGCCATCAACATGATCGACCTATTAAAGAAAAAAGGCTTGCAGATCAACTTCGAAAAATTGGCTTACGGATTAGGGATTCCGGTAGTGGGGATCAGTGCTTTGAAACAACGTGGTTTAGCCAAAATGATCGAGGCAGCGAAGCACGCAGTCAACACACAACAGCTCCCTCCCCGCTACGATGATCGTTTAGAAGCTGGCTTGACCGAGATCATGGCGATTTTGCCAGAGACGATCCCTCAGCAGCAAAAACGCTGGTTTGCCATAAAACTCTTTGAAAAAGATGAAGCGATTCAAGCAATGTGTAAACTGACTGATTCCCAGCAAGCAGTCATTCAGGAGACGATTTCGATTTTAGAGATGATCTTTAAAGACAGCAGTGACGCCATTCTCGTTAATGAGCGCTATGGCTTCATTGAAGAATTGTTGGCGCTGGCAGTCATCAAGGAAACAGATCAGCACTTAGCCTTCAGCGACAAAATCGACCGCGTGTTGACCCATCGCGTATTGGCGCTACCAATTTTTGCCTTCATTATGTGGGGAATCTACTATTTATCGATTCAGACGATTGGCACGATCGGCACCGATTGGGTCAATGATGTATTATTTGGCAGCTGGATACCCGAAACAGCAGCGCACTGGCTAGAACAGCTGCGGGTCGCCCAGTGGCTGCAAGAATTGATTTTGGATGGCATCGTGGCAGGGGTCGGTGCGGTCTTAGGCTTTTTGCCGCAGATCTTCGTGTTGTTTTTTTGCTTGGCTATCTTGGAGGACTGTGGATACATGGCACGGGTGGCATTTGTCATGGACAGACTGTTTCGCAAGTTTGGTCTTTCTGGCAAGTCGTTTATCCCCATGTTAATCGCTACAGGTTGCGGCGTGCCGGGGGTGATGGCAAGCCGAACGATTGAAAACGAAAAGGATCGTCGGTTGACGGTGATGGTCACGACCTTTATGCCTTGTTCTGCCAAATTGCCGATCATTGCATTGATTTCGGGTGCCTTTTTCCCTCATTATAGTTGGGTCGCACCATCGGCCTATTTTGTCGGCATGGGTGCTGTGATTTTTTCAGGGATCGTCTTGAAAAAAACGCCGCTTTTTGCAGGTGATCTGGCACCATTCATTATGGAACTGCCAGCGTATCACTTGCCGCAGCTCACAACGATTTTGAAAAGTGCCTGTGATCGAGCCATTGCTTTTGTAAAAAAAGCCGGAACGATAATCTTTGTGGCTTGTATCTTTGTCTGGTTTACCTCCAGCTACAGCTTTGCCTTGCAGCGGGTCAGTGAAGACCAAAGCATTTTGGCCTTTTTCGGTCGACTTTTGGCGCCCCTTTTCGCTCCCCTAGGCTGGGGAACTTGGCGAGGCGCCGTGGCGACGATCACTGGCTTGGTGGCCAAAGAAAATGTGATCGGCACATTCGGGATTCTCTACGGACAAACCGGTGAGTTGTCAGAAAGTGGGACGGAGATTTGGCAAGTGTTGCGCGGCGATTACACTGCTGTGGCGGCATACTCTTTCCTCGTCTTTAATTTACTATGTGCCCCCTGTTTTGCTGCCATCGGTGCGATCCACCGTGAAATGGGGGACAGCAAGTGGACGTGGTTAGCCATTGGCTATCAATGCGGCTTGGCGTACTGCGCCAGTTTTCTGGTGTACCAATTCGGACACGTCATCTTTGAAGGCGGACACCTCACGCTAGGTGTTTTTGCGGCAATAGTCATTGCTGGTCTATTAGTATTTGCTCTGGTGAAGAAACCATTCCGAGGGAGTGCGCCCTTGATCCAAGTCGTAGGAGGCGAAAAATGATTGCTACAGTAATTCTAAGCGGACTGATTTTTGGCTATGGCGGTCGTGTGGTGTACCGCATGGTGAAAAAGGATCATTGTTCTGATTGCCACAGCAGTTGTCCCGTGAAGCATGAGGAAGCAAAGTAGCGGATGACAGCAGAAAGGAAAAACTTCTGATGTCAGAACTACTATAGAAACGAATAAAACAACTCAGAAAAGAATAAAGCAGTTCGATCACGATCGGGCTGTTTTTTTATTCTTTACAAAACGACCTATTAAAGGAATCTCAAATATAGTATAATTATTTAATAAAAAGATATTATTTAGTGAGATTCGCAGGAAAGGGAGCAGGGAATCTCGTTAGAACGTAAACGAAGATAGGTTTTTGATAAAGCAGAGTGAAAGGGTGAGGGCATGAGACAACAACGAAGACGGGAGCGTCAGAAACACCAGCGGATCATTGTGGGGTTAAGTACAGCGTTGCTGGCAATCATACTTGGAGTGATTTATCTAGTGATTCAAGTGACAAGCATCCCCGAACAGCGTCATACAGCAGAAACGACAAAGGCAACAAAGCCAATGCAAGAAACGAGTAGTTCTACCGAAACAAAGCCAGCAGTAAAAACCATCACAGTGACAGCTAGTGGCGATATGCTTTATCATACACCTGTTTATTTAAGCGCTTACGATGGTAAGCGTTATGATTTTGACAACGATTTTGAGCAAGTCAAACCGCTGATTGCATCGGCGGATCTTGCTTTAGGTGATTTTGAAGGAACCATCAATCCCAATAAACCGCTCGGCGGTTTTCCCTTATTCAACGCCCCTATCGATGCCGTTGCCAGTATCAAAAACGCGGGCTTTGATGTGATCGATCTTGCCCATAACCATATTTTAGATACAGGGATCGAAGGAATCAAAACAACGGCGGCTGCTTTTCACGACCAAGGCTTGGCAACGATTGGTGTCACGGTCGACAATAGCGGAATCCTGGTCAAAGAAGTCAACGGGATTAAAGTTGCTCTCTTGGCCTATGCCTATGGCTTCAATGGCCTTGAAGAAAGCTTAACTCAAGCAGAGTATGACACCTATTTGAAAGACTTGTCGTTAGATAAAGTGGAAGCAGAGATCAAAGAAGCGGAAAGCCTGGCGGATATCACCATCGTGATGCCTCAGTCTGGTGTCGAGTATTCTTTAGAACCAACGGAAGAACAACAAACTGTTTATCGGAAGATGATCGATTTTGGTGCTGATATTATCTTCGGTGGCCATCCGCATGTAGCAGAACCAACCGAAATCATCGAAAAGGACGGTGAAAAGAAATTTATCATTTATTCAATGGGAAACTTATTGTCGAATCAACGTTATGAAACCGTCAATAACAACTATTGGACCGAACGAGGCGTCATCCCAGAAGTTGAAATCTCCAAAGAAGGGCAGCGGACCTATTTAAGCAAGATTGCCATGCATCCGACTTGGGTCTCCAAAGAACCGATCCCTGATCGTACCTATTATGATCCAGAATACGGCGTCTTGCAGGCCTTTGATTTTCAAGTTTACTTGGCCGAAGATTATCTACCGGATGGACAATACGCCAAACGTGTTCCTGAAGAAAAACGACAGCGCATAGAAACCGCCTACCATGAAATGCTGGAGCTGTTAGATTTGAAGTGGGAGCAGCAAAAAGAAAATCAAAATGACTAATAAGGCAACCTGACCAACAGGTTGCTTTTTTATTAGCTCTCGAGAAAACGAATCATGAAACGAATGGTGCTCCTTCCAACAAAACATGACAGTAGACTATCATTTATGAACAAAAAATGACACCTCAAACTGATAAAAATAAGTAATAATGTCAATATAAAGCATTCAGAAATGAGTCGGAAAGGATTCAGTAGATGATTTCTGAATAAAAGGGAAAGAAAGCAGGATGTGTCATGAGAATTATTATACTGACGAAAAATATATCATATGAGATTGATTTGCAGCGGGAGTTACAGATTTTGAGTCATGAAGTGTTCGTAGGGAAAAATACAGAAGAGGCGGAATGGTTGATAGAAAGCGCCAAATTATTTGACTGCTTATTTGTCAGTGAAACGATTGCAGATCCAGAATTTTTATTGATCAATCAGGCGTTGGCTCCTTATTATCAAAAACGAATCGTCCGTATCTTGCCAGGGAATATTGAACAAGAAGGTAGGATGGAAAAAGCTGAAAATGCCACGTACCTGAATCGCTCTTTTGTCGAGCTGAGAGAATTTTTGGCTGCACTACCACCAATTAGTCGTAAGTTAGAAAAAGCATCCGTCACGAAAGAATCCTTTCCTAAATTTCTTAGTCTGCAAGAACAGATCTTTTTTAACAATTTAGGAGAAGAGCAATTTATCAATCGAGAAGACCTATGTTGGAAAATTTGGGGAAATGGTGGAACAAACTCAAGAAAATCTCAGTTGTCGATATTAGCGAAACGAATCAATGAAAAATTAGATGAATACGACTACACTGAAAAACGGGTTCGTACCGCTTGGGGCAAAGGCTATATCTTACAATAAAAAGAAAATTGTGTGATCAAAAGAGCATCGAAGTCTTATTTCTCACGAATAGACCTCTTTGTAGCTTCGACTGCTTTTCAGGTAGAAACGACTCTGTTTTCAAATTGAGTCGTTTTTTATATAAAAATATTAGTATTAAATAAATGACGGTATCTAAAATTATGATAATGCTTTTTTTTAGTGTTAAAATAGAGATAATCAGTAATGAAAAGGAATACTACAGGATTTAAAAAGTACTTTGGAGAAACGTGCTGTAGTATCTTTCAGAGGAGGAAATGTCGTGAAGAAGATTGAGTGTGTGATATTTGATTTAGACGGAACCCTATTAGATTCGAGAGAATGCAGCATCAAGGCGACAAAAGCAGCTTTTACAGAGATGGGACTCAAAGTACCGAGTGAGGTAGTCATTGAACATTACATGGGGATACCGATCGAAGAATCGTTTTTTAAAATGTCAGAACAGCCATTGGATCAAGAAACAGCAACGGAACTGATTCGGATTTTTCGTACCTATTATCAAACATACGAGGAAAGTACCTTGAACGTATTTCCTGAAATTCCCCATGTCCTAGAAATCTTAATGAAACGAAAGGTTCCTTGTTTCGTCGTTTCAAGTAAGAAGACAGCGGTCGTTAAACGAAATTTGGCTGCTCAGAGCCTTGTGGCGTTCTTTGAAGAAATCATCGGCTCAGATGCGGTGTCCCACTATAAGCCTCATCCAGAAGGAATCGATAAAGTAGTTACTCACTATCAGTTTGATCCGACAAGGACGATCATGGTAGGAGATGCTATTTTTGATATCCAGATGGGCAAAGCAGCCGGTGTCAAAACCATCGCTGTTACCTGGGGCAGCCACGATGCGAAAAAACTTTCCGCTGAAAAACCAGATGCTTTGGCAGAAGTGCCGCAGGATATTTTAGATTATATCTATGCTTGATCTATTTTTACTGACACAGTTTAAAAATCATTTCTATTTTTGACCTGTAGCGTGAAAAATAGAATGGACTGAGCGTCTTCTTCCAGCAGTATATTTGAGGTTTCGACCAATGATCGATAGATTCGATTATTGGTTTTTTTTGTTGGTATGGATATGGGGCGTCTATTTACATGAAGCAACAATTTTAGCTATCTGTTGATTTTTATGGATATTATAGTCATTTTCTTGTCATTAGAGACGATCTAGTTGCATTCGGGCACTACTTTTTAGCAGAAGGGAACGGGGCCGCCTCTTTTTCACTCTTATTTCTTTTATTTAATAAAAAGTAATTATAAGAGAACCTGAAAGGGAAACTATAATAGGCCTAACTGATTTTCTTAATGTGTCTGCATTGGTAAGAGCTAAAGACCCAATCATTTTTAGTGGTTTTTGGACAGCTAAGCTTCAATTAAAAAACCTATCGGAAGAAAATCAAAGCGAGCAGAAGGGATAGCGCTACTTTCACCAAAAAAACATAGATGTAAAGGAGTAAGGATATGATATCAGAAAATATCAAGGAACCGAAAGACTATTTGTGTTATTCAAAAGAAGTGTTGCGAAGTTTAGGGGTAATGACAGATTTCCCCAAAATTTTTCATTTTTATCAAGAACTCTGCAATGAATTTGAGTACATTTATTATGATCGATCAAAAAATTTATTTGATCAGCTCAAAGCACTTCTAGCAATAGATGCGCAGATTCAAATTTTACTGGAACTTTTTGAAAATAGTAGAACAAACCTATGCAAAGAGTTTTGTATGGATGAGCATGAAATTATTTGTATGATCAAAAATGATAAAAAATCTTATTATCGCGAGCTTACAGGTCAAAAAAACAATCAAGTACCAAAATGGAGTTTAATTTATTTAAGTGAGGAGTAAGCATATTTTAGGATAATTCAACCATCTCAAGAAAGAACACATGGAGCAATAACGCGATGAACACGGGATTAGAGGAATAGAAAGAGGGATCACAATAACAGAATCCCATCTTATGATCTAGTAAAATAGTCTAGCGCACTTTCCTTGTGATTTGTTATACTAATTCTAAGGAGCTGATCTTGACACCTTGTGTTCGGCAAGTACGTTCATGTGAGCGCTTTATTGATTGAGTGAGAAAAGAGGGAATGATTTGACGAAAAAAATTGTCTTTTTAGATGTAGATGGAACATTATGTGATGATGCTGGAAATGTACCAGAAAGTGCACGCCAAGCGATCACAGCGGCGCATAAGAAAGGCCATGAATTTTTCTTATGTACCGGTCGTTCAAAGGCCGAAATTACAGAAGACGTGTTGGCACTGCCCCTAAGTGGGATGATTGGTGCCGGCGGCGGTTATTGTGAGGTGCATAATGAGGTGATTTTGCACAAAGTTTTTGAAAAAGAAGCTTTATTAAGATTGATTGATTTCTTAAAAGAAAACCAAATCGAGTATTACTTGGAATCGAACCAAGGTTTATTTGCAAGTACCAATCTAAGAAATCGTTTGCTGGAGATCGTCTTAGCAGGTGAGTCTGTTGAAAGTGAAGCAGGAAAACAGCGGGTTCAAACTATTCAGTGGTTCCTTGATTTACTGATTGAGGACGAAGCGAAAATCGATTACGATGACGTGAACAAAGTTTCCTTCATCAATCATTCCATTCCTTATGAACAGGTCCATGACCAATACCACGAACAATTCCAAATGATTCGCAGTACGGTACCTGTTTTTGGCAAAGATAGCGGTGAGATCGGCATCAAGAATATCCACAAGAAAACAGCCATCGATTTTCTCTTGAACCATCTAGGGATCGATAACAAAGATACCTTGGCGTTTGGTGACGGCCATAATGATGTCGAAATGTTTGAAGCTGTTGCGACGGGAATTGCGATGGGCAATGCCTGTGAACAGCTATTGGCAGTAGCTGACGAGGTGACGGATCGACCAGAAGACGGCGGGATTGCGCAAGCACTCCAAAAGCACGGCCTCGTGTAGCTACTAAGAAGCAGATGTCTGCACAATCCTTTTGTTTCCTGGAGGAATTGATCAGGAGTTGAGCGATGTTGGTAAACTGATCGGTAAAACCAACGATTGACAAGGAGGCTGAGTTGAATGAAGGAAACAACCTTTTTTTGTTATCTTGAACAAGCATTGAAAAATCTGAAGGCGACAGAAGCCTTGCGCTTCAACATCGAAGGCGAAGTCAAACGGCTGATGAAGGTGTACAGTGAGGCAGAAATTTGTGAGAAAGTAAAAGAGGGTACCTTTAAAAAGTAAGACCATTTTCTTATGAAACGCAGCGAATAGAACAAACACCCAACCTTGTGAAAGGCACAAAAGCGATCAATGCGTCCTTTCAAGGAGGGGCACACAAGTAACTATTTGTTGTATCAAAAAAGACTGATTCCAATTGAATCAGTCTTTTTCTTTCTTCTCAAGCAGTCAGATAAGCCACTAAAATAGCAAACAGGTCGAACAAGACATGTGTGCCCCAACTAGTCAGGATCGAGTTGCTCTTGATGGCAGCTTGGTTAAATAGCAAGCGCGCCACCCCTTGAATGAAAAGAATATGGACCAAGGTATGGAAAACATTGCCGTTGTCATAAGTGCTGTAATGAACCAAGCCAAAGAGGATCGCGGAAAGGATGCTGGCAACTGGCAAGGTACATTTACTAGAAAAGATCGCTAAAAAGAAGATGGAAAAGAGTTCTTCTCCAAGTAACATGATTGGAATAACGAGCAGAGTCAACCATTGAAAGCCTTCGTTCACTGGATTTCCGTGAAGATCCCACTTTAGTACGTATTGCAATACGAGAGAAACGAGGAAGCTGATCAGGATGTTTAAAAGGAAATACTTGCTGATCGTCTTCACTGGTGCGATGGGTTTTCCGAAGAGCTGCTTGACTGCTTCTTTACCGTAAACCAGCCGTAATGCCCAATAGCTGGCAATCAATAATGAGAAGATGCTGACGATGGCAGGTGCATACAAAAGACCGACCAAACCGATACCTGCGAGGACTGTTCCTAGTAAAGCGTTGTTCCATGAGATTTGTTTTCCTATAAGTTTGTTCATTTACTTTTCTCTCCTTATTAAGCTATAGAGCATGTACTATTTAGCTGTTTTCTCTGATTCTTCTGCAGTGTGCTTTTTGTGCCGCAATATAAGCGATAAGTACGACAATGAACGTTTTGGGTGATTTTCATATCATCGCTTCATTTGCGCCATTTCTTTGTACGGTACAAAGGATAGAGTAATCGATAACGAGTTTCTGAAACAAGATGGTCGTATATTTCGGACTTTTTATGGTTGTGCAACTAAGTGATGGAGGATGCACAAGTACTAAGTTACTTCATTAAGAAAGGAAAACTGACTTCCAGTTTCGATGGAATAATCGTCAACAAAGAAACGACATCGCTATGTTCTCTTGAAATCGACTAAAAATTCCAGAATATTTCGAAAAATACCATTGCTTATTTATGGCAAAACCATTAGTATTATTAGAAAAACTGATGGTGAATCGATGATAAAGCGAGCCTTTAACAGTGATAAAGCCGAATCAGTGGCATGAAATAGGAGTGATAAGTGTGGAAGAGTTATGGAATGTATTGAAACCAGCCGAACAAGTCGAACTGAAATTAAGAAAATTGTATACGCAGCATCATTTTTCACCTTATCACTCGAACAATTTTGAAGAGTATCGCAACTATCAGCAAAATGATCAGTTCTTGCGTGGTTCTTCCATCATCACGTTTACAGGCACGGATGGCAGGACGATGGCGCTAAAACCCGATGTCACCTTGTCGATTGCCAAAAATACACCTTCTGGAGAAGCGCGCAGAGTGTATTATGTGGAGGATGTCTATCGACAGGATCGCCAAGCAGGGGAATACCAAAAGATCGATCAAATCGGTTTGGAGCTCATTGACCAAATCACATGGGAAGATCAACTGGAGGTTGTAAAACTGGCTTGGGAAAGTTTGGCTCAGGTGGGAAAAGGGACCTTGGATCTGTCTCATATGGGGATTTTGGATGGCATCTGCCAACGCTTCCCCGAAGCGGATCGACAAAAGGTACTGCACTGCCTGCGGGACAAGAGTTCCCATGGCATGGATGCACTGACTGAAAAGGCTGGCTTGTCAGCAACAGAAGCTGAAAAATTGGCGAAACTGGTACGTTTGTCAGGTGATTTTGAAACCAAGTATCAAAAAGCCAAAGAGCTGCTGGCAGAGTATCCCCAAGCACAAGCTGGTTTAGCAGAACTAAAACAACTGTATCAAGCATTGCAAAAAGAACAACTGTCAGCCTCCATTCGGATAAGGCTGGATTTTTCGATTTTAAATGATGCCGATTATTACAGTGGTTTGCTGTTTCAAGGATTCATCGAAGAAGCAAGAGAGACGATTTTATATGGCGGCCGTTATGATCGCTTGATGATTCGGCAAGGCAAAGCGCAAGGGGCGATCGGGTTTGGTATGAAGCTCAACCATGTAGGGCAAAAGTTGCCGACTGACAACGAAAGTTCAGGCTATTTGAACATTGCGCTACCTAAAGGCCGCATGGGGGATGCCGTATACGATTTATTCACGAAAGCTGGAGTCGCTGCGCAAGGCGTCTTTAAAGACAATCGCCAACTAATTTTTTGTGATGAAGAAAACAAGCTGCGCTTTTTCTTAGTCAAGCCTAGCGATGTAGCAATCTATGTGGAGCACGGAGTGGCGGATATCGGTGTCGTAGGCAAAGATATTTTAATGGAAAGCAAGGCGGAAGTCATCGAATTTCTTGATTTGCATATGGGGGTCTGCCGTTTGGCCGTAGCGGCGCGTAAGGATTTCGAGGAAGATTTCTCCCGACCGCTGCGGGTCTCTACAAAATATCCGCAGATCACCCGCCAGTTTTATCAAGGGTTAGGTCGCTCAGTGGAATTGATCCAACTGCATGGATCGATTGAATTGGCCCCTTTATTAGGTCTCTCCGATGTGATCGTTGACATCGTCGAAACGGGGACGACACTAAAAGAAAATGATTTAGAAGTGATCCAAGACATCGCGCCGTCTTCAGCGCGCTTAGTGATCAACCACGCCACGTGGCGTTTCAAGCAAGAACGCATTCAAACAGTGATTGAGAAGGTGAGGGAGCAATTATGAGAATTTTTTCGACCCAAAAAAATACGATCGAAACGATTGTGGCAAGGAAACAGTCGGAAACGAAAGATGTTTCAACCATTGTCGCCCAAATCATTGCCCGTGTTCAGCAGCAAGGAGATCAGGCGTTGTTTCAATTAATTGAGGAAATCGATCAAGTGACCTTGTCTTCCTTAACCGTCAGTCCAGGGGAGATAGACGCGGCTGTCCATGCCGTCTCACCCGAGCTGCTTAATGTGATGGAACAGGCGAAAGAAAACATTTTGGCATTTCATCAAAAACAAGTCCAGCAAGGCTTTGTCTTAACGAAGGAAAATGGCGTTGTGATGGGACAGCGGGTCTTACCATTAGCAAAAGTCGGGGTCTATGTTCCTGGCGGCACAGCAGCTTATCCAAGTACGGTTTTGATGGATGTCCTGCCGGCAAAAATCGCCGGGGTCAAAAAAATCGTTATGATCACACCGACGGACAGTCAGGGAAAAGTTCCGGCTGCTATTTTAGCGGCAGCTTCCGTTGCCGGAGTGGATGAAATCTACAAAGTCGGTGGGGCCCATGGCGTAGCGGCATTGGCTTATGGAACAGAAACAATTCCCAAAGTCGACAAAATCGTCGGACCGGGAAATATTTATGTCGCCACAGCGAAAAAAATGGTGTACGGCGAAGTTGATATCGATATGATCGCAGGGCCCAGCGATGTGCTGATCCTCGCTGATGCCAGCGCAAATCCTCGCTGGCTGTCGGCGGATCTTTTGGCACAAGCCGAGCATGATCCCTTAGCGCAAGCTATCTTAGTCACAACAGAAGCAGCTTTGATTGAAGAAGTACAAGCCGAGCTTGAGTTGCAGCTGAAGCAACTGCCCCGCAAAGACATTGCTGCTGCGGCGCTTGAATCTAGCGGAAAGCTGATTCTGGTCAAAGATTTGACCGAAGCACTTACCATTGCCAATCAAATTGCTCCAGAACACCTTGAATTAGCGGTGGCTGATCCTTTTGCATTATTGGGACAAGTAGAAAATGCGGGTAGCGTCTTTTTAGGTCACCATACACCGGAAGTACTGGGAGATTATTTTGCTGGACCAAACCATACCCTACCGACAGAAGGGACGGCTCGTTTCTATTCGCCGTTATCAGTGGACGATTTTATTAAGAAAAGCAGTTATTTGTATTACCCAGAGGCAGCCATGAAAGCAGCTGGTCCAGCTGTAGCGTTGTTCGCGGAAACCGAAGACTTGATCGGCCATGCCCGTTCGATCAATGTACGAAGAGAGGGAGAAAAATGACCTTTTTACATCAAAAGTATCACAAGCTGACTCCTTATACACCGGGGGAACAAGTAGATGAGCAAGTCGTTATTAAACTGAACACCAATGAAAGTCCTTATCCGCCAGCGCCAAGTGTTCAAGCAGCGGTTGCTGATGCCGCCCAAAAGCTGAATCGTTACTCGGATATTGCTGCTGAAGTAGTGACAAACCCTCTGGCTGCCTATCTTGGCGTTACACCAGCCCAACTGTTTCTCGGTAATGGCAGTGACGAAGTCTTGTCCTACCTCTTTCAAGGCTTCACGGAAAACGGCATCGCCTTTCCCGATGTGACCTACGGGTTTTATCAAGTGTATAGTGCCTTGTACCAAGTCGCTGCCACCGTTGTTCCGCTGCAAGAAGATTTCTCGATCGCGTTAACGGACTACGATTCACTCAAAGGGACCGTCATTTTTGCCAATCCCAATGCCCCGACTGGGGTTTATCAAGAACAAAGCGAAATCTGTGCCTTTCTAAAACGGCATCCCGATCGCTTAGTGATAGTCGATGAGGCCTATATCGATTTTGGCGGCTCTTCAATGGTTTCTTTGATCGATCAATACCCAAATCTCTTGGTTGTGGGGACGTTTTCGAAATCTCGGCAGCTGGCAGGAGCACGCTTAGGCTTTGCGGTTGCCAATGAAGGACTGATCCAAGACTTGAATCGGTTGAAATTTAGCTTGAATCCGTACAATGTCAATAGTTTGACCCAAGCCGCTGGTGCAGCAGTTTTGCAGGAACAAGCGTATGTCGATGAGAAAATCCAAGCAACGATCCACGTGCGTGAGTGGAGCAAGCAAGCCCTAGCGAAATTCGACTTTGAGCAGACCGACAGCCAAGGGAATTTTTTGTTTGCAAGGCACCCTGCGATTGCCGGTGAAGAGTTGTATCAGGCACTGAAAGAGCAGAAAATCTTCGTCCGCTGGTTCAATCAGCCCCGCATCAAAGAGTATTTACGAATTACGGTAGGAACGAAGGCCCAGATGGAACGACTGATGACGGTGCTAACAACGATCATAGAAGAGGTGAAGGAATGAGAAAAGCAGAAGTTACCCGCAATACGACGGAAACCAAGATCCACCTGCAGTTGACGATCGATGGTACTGGTCAGCAATCAATCAAGACTGGTGTGGGGTTTTTAGACCACATGCTGGAATTATTTGTCCGCCACGGTCGCTTTGATTTGACGTTGGTTTGTGATGGCGATACAGAAGTAGATGCCCATCACACAACAGAAGACGTTGCCATCGCCATTGGCCGAGCGTTTTCAGAAAGTCTTGGGGAGCGACGAGGTATCAAACGCTATGGTAGTATGCTGCTGCCGATGGACGAAGCCTTAGTTATGACAGCGATCGATATTAGCGGTCGCGGCATGGCAGTCGTAGAGTTGGCGATACCGAGTGAAAAAATTGGGCAGCAGTTTGATACGGAGTTGGTTGAAGAATTCTTCATTGCTTTTGCCCGTGAATTAGGTGCTACGATCCATCTCCATCAAATCGCTGGCAAAAACAGCCACCACATTGTGGAAGCTTGCTTTAAAGGTTTTGGGCGTGCTTTAGGTGAAGCGGTGGCGATCAATCAAGCAGCCCCAGATGAGATCCCTTCAACCAAAGGGACGATTCAGTGATTCATGAGGGGGAAAATGATTACGTATCTTCCACACAGAGGGATGAGATAAGGAAAGGGGCGTATTATGTTAGCAATCATCGACTATGGGGTCGGAAATTTGTTCAGCTTGTCTCGTTCGCTGGACTATTTGGGTGTTGAGTGCCGAATCACGCGTTCACTAGCAGAATTAAAAGCTGCCGACCGCATTCTTTTACCCGGCGTAGGGGCTTTTGGCGATGCCCGCCAAAAGTTGGCAGAGTTGTCGCTGATCGAACCGATCCAAGAATTGGCAGCAGCTGGCAAACCCTTTTTAGGCATTTGTTTAGGGATGCAGCTGTTGTTTGATAGCAGTGAGGAGTTTGGCACACATGCGGGGCTCGGTTTGATTCCAGGACGGATCGTTTCCATGCAAAGCGCCTTTGAAGAAGCCAAACTGAATCTGAAAGTGCCACAGATTGGTTGGAATCGTTTGACTGTCAGAAAAGAAAGCCCCCTCGTCAGCGGGTTAGGGGAACAAGACTTTGTCTACTATGTCCACAGTTATTTTGCTGCTGATTGCCAAGAGTATGTCGTGGCAGACAGTGACTATGGTCTAGCAATTCCCGGTATCGTGCAAAAAGACAATGTCTTCGGCACTCAGTTTCACCCAGAAAAAAGCGGGGCAGTCGGGTTGAAGATTTTAAAAGCATTTACGGAGGTGCCGCTATGAAAATTTTTCCAGCAATCGATCTGTTAGATCAAAAAGTGGTCCGTTTGTACCAAGGAGACTATGAGCAAAAAGAAGTGTTTGGGGATGATCCAGTGGCATTTGCTCGTTCCTTTGAAGAAGCGGGTGCCAACTATCTGCACCTCGTCGACTTAGATGGTGCCAAAGCCGGCAAACTCCATTACTTTGATGTCGCAAAAAATATCGTCCAGCAGACTAATCTGTTTGTCGAAGTTGGCGGCGGGATTCGTGAGGAAGAAACGATCCAACATTGTTTGGCAGCAGGCGTTCATCGGGTGATCCTCGGCACGATTGCCCAGAAAGACCCAGCATTCACAAAAGCGATGCTCAAGAAATACGGCAATAAGATCGCCATTGGAGTCGATGCCAAGGAAGAAAAAGTGGCAGTGGAAGGCTGGCTCGAGAAAACGGCAACAGACGCGTTTACTTTTTGCCAACAATTGGTGGCATGGGGAGCGCAAACGATCATCTTTACCGAAATCTCCCGTGACGGTACAGGAGAAGGCATCAATCTGCCGCTATACGAAAAACTCAATCAATTGGATTGCGACATCGTGGCATCTGGCGGCGTGGCTTCATTGGCAGATATCAAAGGATTAAAACAGTTGGGCATCTCTGGCGTGATCGTCGGGAAATCCTTATATAACGGCAGTCTCCAATTGGCCGATGTCTTAGCAGCAGGGGAGGCAGAAGCATGATCGCCAAACGAATTATTCCTTGCCTTGATGTGCGAGATGGGCGAGTCGTGAAAGGGGTCAACTTTGCTGGCTTAAAAGATGTCAATGATCCGGTGACTTTGGCGCGCTTTTACAATGAACAAGGCGCCGATGAGCTGGTTTTTTATGACATTACTGCTTCTGCAGAAGAACGCGGCTTATTCACGGACATTTTGCAGCGCGTGGCGTCAGAAGTGTTTATTCCTTTGACGGTGGGCGGTGGCATCAATCAAGTAGCAGATTTTGAGCGAGTCTTAAACTGTGGCGCCGACAAAGTCAGCGTCAATTCGGGAGCGCTTCGCCGACCAGAGCTGATCGCAGAAGGCGCGAAACGCTATGGCAGCCAGTGCGTTGTTTTATCCGTTGATGTTCGCCGTGTCGGTGAGAACTGGCATGTGTTTGCCAAAGGCGGACGGGAAGATACAGGCTTAGAAGCATTGGCGTGGATTCACCAAGCTGAGCAGTTAGGTGCTGGTGAACTAGTCATCAACAGCATGGATACCGATGGCGTGAAGCAGGGGTTTGATCTCGACTTGCTGAAAGCTGTCAGCGAAATCACAAAATTACCGATCGTCGCATCCGGTGGTGCTGGCAAAAGTACCGATTTTATCGAGCTGTTTCAATTGCCAAATATTGAAGCAGGACTGGCAGCCTCGATTTTTCACTATGGCGAGGTAAAAATCCCAGAGCTGAAAAAACAATTACAGGCCGTCGATATTCCCGTACGAATCGTATAGAGTAGGCGTTTTGATAGGCAACAGAAGGAGTGGATAACATGGTGCAAGTACGATTTGATGAACAAGGATTGGTTCCAGTGATCGTGCAGGATGTGGAAACGAATGAAGTCTTGACTTTGGCTTATATGAACCAAGAAAGTTTGACCTTGACCTTGAAGGACCGATTGATGACCTTTTATTCCCGCAGTCGTCAAGAATTGTGGCGCAAAGGAGAAACCAGCGGCAATTACCAGCATTTAGTGTCATTGACAGCAGATTGCGATCAAGATGCCTTAGTCGCTAAAGTAAAAAAAGACGGACCTGCTTGCCATACAGGCACGGAAAGCTGCTTTACAGAAGTGCTTTATGGTACAAAATCCTCTCCAACCATCGATGCGTTGTATGAGCTGATAAAAGGTCGTAAAGATACGCCACAAGAAGGAAGCTATACCAGCTACTTGTTTGAAAAAGGCAGTGAAAAAATCTTAAAAAAAATCGGCGAGGAAGCAACCGAGGTCGTAATTGGGGCGATGAAGGAAGACCGTCAAGAAACCGTTTATGAGATTGCTGATTTGGCGTATCATACATTGGTTTTAATGGCAGAAATGGGGATTGATTTAGCGGCTATTCGCCAAGAGCTTGCCAAGCGTCATGTTGTGGATAAGAAAGTCAAACAAGAGCGGATGCAATAACGGTCAGGATTTTTCAGTAGAAAGAAAGTAGCTGACGATAAAAAAGAAGCCCTTCAGCTATTGCTTGAAGGGCTTCTCATCCGTGAGGAAAAAGTTGATCTGCTGGTTCTTTAAGTGAGCACATAAAATTGCTATTTGTTTTCTAACTCTTCGATCAATTCTTTCATTTCTTTGATTTCTTTTTCCTGTGCGTCGATGATTTTTTCTGCAAGTTCTTTTACTCTTGGATCAGACAAATCGGCATTTTTACTGGTTAGAATCGCAATCGAATGATGGGGAATCATGGCTTTCATCCAGGCTGTATCTCCCACGGCAGTTTGGCTTCTGACCATAAAAAGTGAACTAAAAAAGAGTGCAACACTGACAACTAGAATGCCGATATTCATTTTCTTGTTGTCATACATCTTCCACATAAACAATAGCATGATGATCGCCATCATCGCGCCCATCATAAGTGCCATAAACAGGCGGGTTTGGCTGAAAAAAATATGATCGAGGGCATAGACATTGAAATACATCATACAAAACATAATCACCGTCGATACCCCAATCATTACCAAAAATTTCCCATACTTCTTCATTTCTTTCCTCTCCTTTTTGTATACAAAATAAAAACAATAAAGCAATCCAAAACATCATCGTAATAGATGCTTTTTTTTGTTTATTGTTTTGTTAGAATAAATTTACTCCCTAAATCAAGTATAGCGGAGGAAGTAGAATGAGAGAAGCGATATACATTTGAACGAAAACAATGGGTTCTTAGAGTAAAAAAGCGAAAACGGGATTACTCGTCTAGGTTTATTTGTTATAATCAACCTAAGAAATGGATGGTGTATAGAATGAATCACAATGATCGCTTGACGCGTTTACGCTATGCTTTGGATATCAAAGATACTGACATGGTGAAAATTTTTGAACTTGGCGGCGCTTCTTTCACGAAAGAAGAAGTAAGACAATTATTGAAGAAAAAAGACCCTGAGACCTACGAGATTGAGTGTACCAATGAAGCCTTTGAGCGTTTCTTAAATGGTTTGATTCGCTCGCAACGAGGAACAAAGTCAGATGCTGCAGAACCTGTCTTAGAGTTGAACAATGGCAATGTGAATAATTTGATGCTGAAGAAAATAAAAATCGCCCTTTCCCTAACAACGGATGAAATGCTGAACATTTTCGAGCAAGCGGGAGTTAAGGTTTCAAAAGGTGAACTGGGCGCCATTTTACGCAAAGAAGGCCATCGCAATTACAAGCCATGCTTAGACAAATATGCCCGCAACTTTTTAAAAGGATTGACGATCGAGTATCGGGATAACTAGTAAAAAATCAATAATAGACTGAACTTACAATGGGGCGCCTAAAGAGATGCATGTTATGTGTCTCTTTTTATGTGTGTAAAAATAACAATTTAAATAAGTGATTGTAGCGCTGACCGAGTCCAAGCTTGGAGCATGAAGAAGCAGGTTAAGTGAACGATCTGATTGCTTGAATAACCTGTTCGTTGAAACCTGACAAGTTTGGTCATTTCTGATACAAATGTTGACGTGTTCAGAATGATGAACCATGCAATACTATCAAAATGAACAGGAGCATCCTGTGTCTAAAGGTTGTAATTAACAAGTCATCACCATCATCAGAAGGCGAAGTTTGTAGATAGGTGAAAGATAGGAAAGCGTATCGTATTTAAACGAATATAAAAGGAGAATGTTATGAAAAGGAAATTTTGGGGCTATTTGTCATTGGCGATCTTGTTAAGTCAGCCTGTGTTGGCACCTTTGGCACAAGTTATGGCTGAGGAACAGGAAACCATTCCATCAAACAAGGAAATAACGACACTAGGAACATTAGAAAAAGTGGAGGAGACTACTGAAACAGTCGCTTCTTCTCGTATAGAAGAATTCAACGGGGACACCACAAGTAACTCAGAATCGCAAGAAGTATTTAATGATGATGAGAAAAATGGCTCGACGGAAAGGACAGAAAAAAAACTACCTGATTCAAGTGAAGACACAGCTAGCTTGGCAACCGAATCGTCAGCAGAAATGAAAGAGGCATTCTCTGATCGCAGCGTTCCATTGGACGCTTGGATGCCGGATAAGAATTTGCAAAATGAGGTAGCGAAAGGGCTAAACAAAACAGTTGATACAATCACTCAAGAAGATATGGCGAATCTAAAACAGCTAGATTTTTCTTCTTTAGTCAAAGACACAGTAGTCGATTTTACTGGCTTAGAATACGCTAGCAACTTACAAGCGTTATATACGACGTCTATTATTGCTGCGAATGTTCCCAAAATCACTATGGCGGAAAATGCAACTTTGTTTACCCGTCCTAATGTACTAGCACAAATTCTTCCAAAAGGATCTTTTTCAAATATCCACATAGGAAATTATGATGCCTATTTGACAGCCCAAGAATTAATTGGGGTTGGTCAATATCTTAGTGGGTGGGTTACAGATTATCTGACGGTCTATGCAAGTAGTATGACGGATTTTTCTAAGTTAGAGCTATCTGCAGAACACCATCAAAATTCCCGACTATCTATTATGACTCAGGAGAAAATACTATTAGAGTCAATGTTAGTAAAAGACGGCCAATCTGATGTTCTTTATAAAGACCATATGATGGTTGATACCCAAGGAAATGCGTTGCTCTCTTCTTTGTCCAACAAAAAGTATTCTTATTCGATTCGGGGGGTAGATAAAAATGGCTATATCTTTCCCTTATATGAAAATGATGGGTTCGAATTGACTGAAGAAGGGATTCAATTTAAAAATATTCCCGCCAATGTTGATTATTTGTCAATCACTTCTCTTGTTCCTAATCGTTTGTCCACAGAAAGAGTTGCTAGTACAGGTACCATTCAATATTTAGTGAATTATCAACTACCTGTGAAGTATGTGAATACTGCAGAAGATGTGACCGTCAAGTATGTTGATGAAAGTAAAAAGACATTGTTACCAGACGTCACTTTATCAGGGGTTGTTGGTGAACCGTATACGACACAAGAAGAGCCGATTGCTGGCTATACATTGAAAGAAATCCAAGGGGATAAAACAGGTACTTTCAGTGATACCCCGCAAGAAGTCGTTTATGTATACAAACGCAGTGATGCTGCACCCGTGACAGTAAGATACGAAGATACAGAAGGCAATCAGTTAGCCGAACCAACGATTCTGAACGGCAAAGTAGGTTTGCCGTATGAGAGCAAGTCAGAATCTATTCCTGGTTGGTATGTAGCTCAAACACCCGACAATGCCAAAGGCATCTTCGGCGACACCGCGCAAGAAGTGGTCTATGTGTATGAACGTAGTGATGCTGCACCAGTGACGATAAGATACGAAGATACAGAAGGCAATCAGTTAGCAGAATCAACGATTCTGAACGGCAAAGTAGGTTTGCCATACGAGAGTGAAACCAAAGAACTTTCAGGCTGGACGGTGACTCAAACGCCAGCGAATGCCAAAGGCATCTTCAGTGACACCGCGCAAGAAGTGGTCTATGTGTATGAACGTAGTGATGCTGCACCAGTGACGGTAAAATACGAAGATACAGAAGGCAATCAGTTAGCCGAACCAACGATTCTGAACGGCAAAGTAGGTTTGCCGTATGAGAGTGAAGCCAAAGAACTTTCAGGCTGGACGGTTTCTCAAATACCAAGCAATGCCAAAGGGATGTTCAGTACTACCGCACAAGAAGTCATCTATGTGTACGGTGCTGAAAAAGAGAATAAACCAGAGGATGATTCAGGAGCAGATACGCCTGAATCAGAAAACAAAACCCCTGAAGAAGAAAAAGAGGATAAATCAGGAAACAAAGACAATCAAATGAACACACAAACCAACACACAAACCAACGGGAAAAGTAAATTACCTGCCACAGGAGAGCAACTAACAGGTCAACGAATCATGGGCTTTTTGGGAACGATCATTGTTCTATTTTCTTTCTTAGCAATTTGGCGAAGAAAAAGAAAAACTGAGAATTAAAGCTTCTCTATAAAGAGTAAAATATGTCCAGAATGAACGATTGGTTTAAAAAGTTAACCTTTTATGGAGTGGGGCGATCCACTCCTTTTTTGTAGGATGGATTGGACGGTTTCCTCGTCTCCTTAATCTTTGAATGGATTTTATCTGACTATTCCCAGTAGCTCAAAGAATTTCTGATCATTTGAGACTCTGATTCTTTATCAGACTAACGTTCCAAGACAATCTCGAATAACAGAATTATTTAGCAAGAATGTTTCATTGAGAGAAACGAATGAATCAACACCTAGGAAATGAAAATGCACGTTTAAAAGAGTATAATTACTGTAAAACTAAAGTTAAGAGGTATTACTATGTATAAATTTCTTTTAACTAAATTGGATCAAGATGTCTATGAGCTATTTGCGTATTTTTTTGAACATGCCATTGATCGTGAACTATTGAGTGACCTTGCGGATCATGTGCATTTATCAAAAAGAAGAATCGTTTTAGTTTTTGAGCGTGCAAGAGACTTACAAAAATCATACCCTTTTTTTGAAATCGACATGCGAGAAGGAAGGGAGCTAGCCCTTGATTTTGCGCCTAATTTTTTGTTGTCAAAATTCTATTCGGTTATGTTAGCAGAAAGTATGCCCTTTCAAATTTTAGACAGACTCTTTAGTGATAAATACGTGTCTTTGGAAGAAACCGCCCAACAACATTATGTCAGTAATCGCACGGTTCAAAGAAAGCTCAAGGAAGTAGAAACGATTCTTGAGAATTATCAAATCAAATTGAATTTAAAAAAGAAACCGTTATTTGTAGCGGAAGAATACCGAATTCGTCATTTTTTCCATATCATGTATTGGCAGATCTATGATGCGACGAATGTGCGTTATATTGGATTGTCGAAGCAAAGTGTTCGTGCATTGAAGGAGAAGTTGACAAGTTATCCTAGTTTTTATCGCGGTATCGATCAGGAAAAATTTATCCAACTGCTTGCACTAAGTCTTTATCGTTTTAAAAGAGGATTTCCGGTAAAAGAGATTCCTCAAGAGATGAAGAAAATGGTCCATCACACGATTTCCTACGAGCAATTCAAAGAAGAGCTCATAAAACCATTGCTAAACGCTAACTTGATTCTAAGTGACGTTCCAGAAACAGAGTTTCTCTTCTTATATTATATGTTTTCTGTGATGACGACGTATTTGCCTGAAGAGATTCCTAGCCAACTAAGAGTTGTTGATCACTTCTCGGAAGGATCAATTGCAACAGCAAGACTGTTTGCAAAAACTGCTCAGAAGATCTTTCTCGTCCCTGAAGGGGAGATCGAGTATCTTTTCGTTAATGCCTTGAACATTCATTCTGTGTCACTCCTCTTTGCGTCGAAAAATAAAATTGATGCTTTTGGAAAAACGACAACGGATAAAGATTATCGCAGAGTCTTTCCCAAAATTTTTCCACTCGTGCAGGAGATGTACCAATCGTTAGCCCAACAATCCCCAATTTTTACTACCATGTATGCTTCCAATAATCGACTGCTTTTTCAATACAGCATGCTTCTTTCAATTGTAGCAAAAATCGATCGAACGACAGTCCGCATCTTTCATGAATCAAAATTTGGAAAAATTCAAGAAATCAGACAAAAAGAACGATTGAAACGCTGGTTTGGCTATACCCTCGCTTTCGTTTCAGAAAAACCAGATTTTGTGGTGACCGATTATCCAGTTGATCGGCAAGCCTTTTTGGACCAAAATCCAAACGTCCAATTTTTTAAGTGGAATAGCTTTCCAACCGGTGACCGGTGGCTGGAACTAATTGAAGCGGTGGAAACATTTCAGAATACCTCCAATAAAAAATACAATGAAAATGATTGATTTACCCAAGATTCAGCAAACAGGCAGTATTCTCAAATCTGAGAGGACTGCCTGTTTTTCTTTATAGCCAGAGGATAGAAATTTGCTGAACAACAGTGTCACACCTTCTATAGCTTGCGAAGTATGTTCGGAGATAAAGGTGATTATGTAAATGAACTGTACTAACTAGAATCAGTATTTATATAACAGGACGTATTTTGTATTTAATCAGTCACATATTGACGCGTTTCCAGCTAAAAACCGTGTGATAATACAGACATACAAAACTGGAATAAATCATTTTACATAAGAATCAACCATTAAAATACAGGAGGTGCTGGAGATGGAGGAACCATTTAAAATCCACACATTGCAAGAATATTTGAACTTTTATATTGAGGAATCTGAACGGCTTTTCAGTAAAGATGAGTATGGGAAAATCAAAGAAAAAATCCATAGAAACTGTTTAGAAATTCGCATGGCGATTCAAGAAATCAATCAAAAAAATTTTTTCGAACAGCTTGCGAAAATCAATACCCTTGAAGCAGAGATTTTGATTATTTTAGAGTGTAGTGAGCTTCGAGGCAGTGACAGTGTTGTGCCTTTTACTGAAGCGGAAATCTTGCAAGTGGCAAAAGAAGACAGCAAGACTTACTTTAAAGAAAGGTGCGGGCTGACATTGATCGCCCCAACCCCTCATTCCTTGCATTTTTCGGTGGAGTAGGAATTTATCAGTTGGAATGCACGGATTGACGCTCAAAGACAAAAAAAGCAATAATATGACCAAGTCAATTAATAGACATGGTTTTTATTATGAAAATAAATAGAAAGGGGAAACAAAACGAATGAAGCGATACGATATCAATGAGGACTGGGCACTTTCAGGTGTGATTGAAGCGGGAAATTTTGTTTTCGTGGGCTATTGCGTGGGGAACATCGGGCAGCCAATAGAGCAACAGATTGTAGGGGCATTGAATCATTTAGAAGAACGTTTGAAATTAGTCGATTTGACATTTGCAAATGTGGTTCAAATGGATGTACTTTTTAAAGATGTGTTTGATATTCCAGTGATGGAGAAGCTCTTAAAAGAAACCTTCCATGGGAAATTTCCGGTTAGAAAATCAATTCAGACAGCTTTCGCTCATTCTGGAGAGGTAGGCATTCTTTTTCAAATCGATGCTATTGCTTTTAAGGAAGATCAGGGAAAGTAAGTTCGTAGAAATCAAAAATGGGCTTCGATGTTTTTGCTTGTTAGCCGTAGGATAAAGGGAGAAGATCAAGAGAGTCTTGGCTGTTTCTATGAATAAGAATGATAAACAAAAGGGGCTGAATATCCAGTCTCTTTTTTTGTATCTCTATATAGCTATTATTTCCTTCGAGTTAATTGGATTGATCGGTTACACCCAAAGTTTTTTACGAGGACTCCGAACGCTTTGTAAACATAGTGTGAACCAGTTCTAGGAAGTAAGTTAAACTATATTTCTTTAATTTGTTCACACTTTCAGAGACACAATCATTCATATTCTTTATTTTCGTTTTATAAAATAGGACTTATTTTGTCATATTCATGACAATTATTGTCGTGTTCGTCCCTGAAAACCATGCAATAATGCAGTCATAAGGAATGAGTCAGCGAACGTATTACATAGATGTAAGAAGTAGTTGTCAATGGGCAGCTTTTTTTAATTGGAGAGAGTGTAGCTGATCTTATTTACTTAATTTGAAAGAGGGAAAAGCAATGAAAAAACCAGCGAAGAAAGAACTTTTATCACGTATTCTGATCAGTTCTTCTGTTTTTATATTAGGCAGCCCATTGATCACGCAAGCAATTGTCAGTGTTCCGGCAGTAGCTGAAACGATCAGCACTTCAACGACAGAAGAAGTAACACGAAGTACAAATGAATTCATATCTGAACAACAAGAAGGAATAGTCGAACAAGCTACAGGTGAAGAAACCGTCGATTCAGAAACACAAGTAGTAGAAAGTACAGGGGAACATGGGGCATCGGAGTCATCACAAGCAAGTGAAGATCAAGTGGAACCATCCACAGAGCAAATGACAGAATCCTCCAGTGAGCCAGAAGCCGCTGAGAGCAGTACAACATCTGATGAGGAGTCGAAAACAAAAGTAGCGGAAGCAGAAAATATCCTTTGGTCAGGTAACTGGGGAACCGCTCCAGCCACATTAGATATTGAAGGGGTTTTGACTGTAGGAGCAGGTACATTGACAACGGCGGTGGACCAAGTGGTTCCTTTAACGGACGAACTTAAGAACATGGTCATAAAAAAAGTTATTCTCACTGCGCCCGTCATTTTGCCAGCCGATGTGGCAGGTTTGTTTGAGAGCTACTCTCACAATGGCACTGTACCCTCTCAATTGAATGAGATTGTTGGGTTGACTTATCTTGATACGAGTCAAGCGACCACGATGAATAGTATGTTTTATGGCTATAGCGGATCTACATTAGATTTATCGAATTTTGATAGCTCCGGTGTTATAAATTCTTTAGGTGCCGGGATGAACGAATTTTTTGGACAGGTACGCTACCTAAGAGAATTAACATTAGGACCAAAATTCAGCTTTGTTGGGTGGAACAATTGGTCAAGCAATCCCTATCCAGTGAACTTAGTTGACCCTAGTGGAATGTATGGTTTTCATTCCAGTTACTATACCGGCTATTGGCAAAATGTAGGGGCTGGCACCATAGATGCGCCATACGGTGAACATATATTAAAATCAGAGGAACTAGTGTTGACCTATGATGGCGCGACGATGGCTGACACCTATGTATGGCAGCCTCGGTTTATTGAAGGAGCACCAGTCACAGTCAATTACCTAGATGAAGAGGGGAATGAATTATTGCCACCTAATGTATTGACTGGTGGAAATATTGGCGATTCAATTGAAGTTGTTCCTGAGGATATTCCTAACTATACATTGAAGGAAGTTCAAGGAGAGGAACAAATTGTCTTTAGCAATGTTCCGCAAACGGTCACGTATATCTATAGTCCTAAAATAGAAAGTAATGAGGAAAGAAAAATTGTCGCACGAGTCATTCACTATTTGCATGAAGACGGTACAGAAGCTGCTCCAGATAAAGTAGACACAGTTGAATTTACTCGAGAAGTAAGGACGAATCTAGCCACTGGCGAAGAAACCTTTGGTGAATGGCAAGCAAGAGATGATGATACGATATTTGATTTAGTCAAAAGTCCAGAGATAGTCAACTACTATACAGACAGGGAGTTTATCGATGAAGTTATCGATGTAAAGGCCGATTCAGAAGATATTGAAGAATTTGTCATGTACTCGCCAAAGATAGTCGAATCTACGGAGACCAAAGAAGTCAAGCGAATGATCCATTATGTGTATGAAGATGGTAAAGAAGCCGCGCCAGACAATGTCGATACGGTCACCTTTACACGCACAGTGACAACGAATGAAGCAACAGGGAAAAATACCTATGGCGAATGGCAAGCCAAAGATGATGATACGACGTTTGACGAAGTGTTAAGTCCAGAAATTGACAAATACAATGCAGATCAAAAAACGGTTGATAAAGTCACAGATTTGACGGCAGAATCAGAAGTTCTCGAAATAACTGTGACTTATTTGCCAAACATGATCGAATCTACGGAGACCAAAGAAGTCAAGCGAATGATCCATTATGTGTATGAAGATGGTAAAGAAGCCGCGCCAGACAGTGTCGACACGGTCACCTTTACACGCACAGTGACAACGAATGAAGCAACAGGGAAAAATACCTATGGCGAATGGCAAGCCCAAGATGATGACACGATGTTTGATGAAGTGTTAAGTCCAGAAATAGACAAGTACAATGCAGACCAAAAAATGGTTGATAAAGTCACAGACTTGACGGCAGAATCAGAAGATTTCGAAATAACCGTCACTTATTCGCCAAATATGATCGAATCTACGGAGACCAAAGAAGTCAAGCGAATGATCCATTATGTGTATGAAGATGGTAAAGAAGCCGCGCCAGACAGTGTCGACACGGTCACCTTTACACGCACAGTGACAACGAATGAAGCAACTGGTGACAAGACCTATGGCGAATGGCAAGCCCAAGATGATGACACGATGTTTGATGAAGTGTTAAGTCCAGAAATAGACAAGTACAATGCAGACCAAAAAATGGTTGATAAAGTCACTGAGTTGACTGCAGAATCAGAAGATCGCGAAGTGACTGTCACTTATTCGCCAAACATGATCGAATCTACGGAGACCAAAGAAGTCAACCAAACGATCCATTATGTGTATGGAGATGGCAAAGAAGCCGCGCCAGACAAACCGGACACTGTTACTTTTACACGAACTGTCACAATAAATGAAGCAACAGGTGACAAAACTTTTGGCGAATGGCAAGCGAAAGATGATGACACGAAATTTGACGAAGTGAAGAGTCCTGAGATCAAGAACTATCACGCAGACAAAACAAGCATCGAGGAAGTCACAGGTTTGACAGCAGAAGACAAGGATCGTGAAGTGACTGTTACTTACTCACCAAATATGACCGAGTCAACAGAAACCAAAGAAGTCAAACGAATGATCCATTTTGTATATGAAGACGGCAAAGAAGCCGCCCCAGACAAAGTAGACACGGTTACGTTCACTCGAACGGTCACCACGAACGAAGCAACTGGTGACAAGACCTATGGAGAATGGCAAGCCCAAGATGATGATACAACGTTTGACGAAGTGAAGAGTCCTGAAATCAAGAACTATCATGCAGACAAAGCAACAGTCGAAGAAGTTACAGGGCTGACAGAAAAATCAGAAAATCGTGAAGTAACAATCACTTACTCACCAAATATGACTGAATCAACAGAAACCAAAGAAGTCAACCAAACGATCCACTATGTGTATGAAGACGGCAAAGAAGCCGTACCAGATAAAGTAGACACGGTCACGTTCACGCGGACGGTCACCACGAACGAAGCAACTGGCGACAAGACCTATGGCGAATGGCAAGCCAAAGGTGATGATACAACATTTGATGAAGTGAAGAGTCCTGAGATCAAGAACTATCATGCAGACAAAACAAGCATTGAGAAAGTCACAGGTTTGACAGCAAAGGACAAAGATCGTGAAGTGACTGTTACTTACTCACCAAATATGACTGAGTCAACAGAAACCAAAGAGGTCAAACAAACGGTTCATTATGTGTATGAAGACGGCAAAGAAGCAGCCCCAGACAAAGTAGACACGGTGACCTTTACACGCACAGTGACAACGAATGAAGCAACTGGTGACAAGATCTATGGAGAATGGCAAGCCAAAGAAAACGATACGACATTTGACGAAGTGAAGAGTCCTGAGATTAAGAACTATACCGTCGATAAGGAAACGATCGAAGCAGTTACAGGAGTAGCGGTTGATAATCAAGACATCGAAGTCACCGTTACGTATGTGCCAAAAATGGAAACCGCAACAGAAACTGAGGAAGTCAAGCAAACGATTCATTACGTCTATGAAGATGGTAGCAAAGCGGCGGACGATCATACCGATAAAGTCACGTTCACCCGGGTGATAGCAAAGAATTTGGCAACTGGTGTAGTGACCTATGGCGAATGGAAGGCAAAAGACAACGACACGACTTTTGCTGAAATTTCCAGCCCAATGATTGAATATTGCACACCAGATAATGAGTTGATCGAAGCAATTACGAATATTCAACCCGATGCAAAAGATACCGAGTTGACTGTGATCTACAAAGCAAATACGGAAACGAAAGAGGAAAGTAAAGAGGTTTCGCGGACGATTCATTATGTTTATGAAGATGGTAGCCAAGCGGCAGAAAGTTATACGGAAACCTTAACCTATACACGCACGGAAACAACCAATCTGCTGACTGGTGAAGTCGCATATAGTGACTGGACAGCCACAAATGGTGACACGACATTTGATGAGGTGAAAAGCAAGCAAATTGAGGGCTACACGGCAGACCTGACGACAGTCAAAGAACAAACAGGAATGACTGCAGAAGATGAAGATACGGAGCTGACTGTGACGTATATAAAAAATGCAACAGACGAAGCCAATCCAACAGACTCATCAAAAGAGTCAAGCAACACGCCAAATGATCAGACAAAAACAGATGATAACACACTGTCTACTGATATGAAAATAACGACTAACGTATCAGAAACAACAAGAACAGTCACGAGTGAAAAAAGTCTTCCAAAAACAGGAGAGAAAGAGGAACCCTTCATATTATACGCTGGAGTGACTATGGCGGTATCATCCCTGCTAGCATTTTTCTTAAGACGCTTAAGACAGAAACGAAAATAAGAAATCAGAAAAAGCTTTCTTTTGAAATGGAATAGAATACTGGCGAAGTAGAAGACTGCTGATAATTTCCCATACTAATCTTGGAAATTTATCAGCAGTCTTTTCATTATGATTTGAAGCTTGTTCAAGTACTATCACACACCAAACCTTCTGACCACTTCAATAGAAAAACTCCTTCGTTTTCTGAAGAAAATTATGATATGATTTTGTGACAGAGACACGCTATGAAAGATAAAGGAGGGATGGAACTATGAAGATAAAACAAGTGAGTGAAAACTATGATATCACACCACATACTCTTAGGTACTATGAACAAATTGGTTTGCTATCACCCAACTATACTGAGAATGGGTATCGAGATTACTCATACGAGGATATTGAGCGATTAAATACCATTAGAGACCTGCGTTTTTTTGATGTGTCACTTGAGGAAATTAAGAACTACTTGGATACAAAGAATAAAGCGCTGACTAAAGAAATCCTTCATTTCGAGATGGAGCAATTAGAAGATAGAATCCATGCGTTAAAAGAGAAACAAGATTTGTTAAAAGAGCGAATTGACTTGCTTGTCTACGCTGAAAAAAAGCAAAACTATGAAATTGAACGTACATTTTATGAAGAACGGTACCTTGTTTTAAGTCAAGAGAAAGACACAGTGGGGAAAGACTTGTACTTTGAACTTAAACGCCTGCACAAACAATTTGAAAAAGAACTGCATGCCAATAATCAAAATGTTTTCGGAACGATTTTACTGCCGCACGAAGACGCATTTAGGCATCAAGTTTTCTATTGTCTGACAAACGATTTGGCAGATGAGAAGGCATTTACAATGCCTGCAGGAGAGTATCTCGCTATTTATTATACGGGCACATATAAGCAGCGCTTAGCTGCTTTAGCAGAACTAAAAAGTTACCTAAAGAAAAATAGACTGGTCGCGAAAGGAAATTTTTATGAGTTCTACTTGATTGATTTTCATGAGACGAATTTACCGGAAGAATACGTGAGTAAAATAGAAATTCTCCTTGATCAACCCGATTAAAACAGAATCGATCAAGGAGAAACGTATCTATTGGTACTTAGTGATTCAGCAAGTTTATCGATAAGATGACTTATGAAATAGAACTGTTCTTATTTCTCTACTTTGGTATCCATTGAGTAGGTGGGAGTAGTTTCCTTTAGAATGACTCGTGTTACGTGCTTTTCAGATTCTACTAATAAGAAAAGTAGAGTTGCTGGGATAACACTGATAAGCAGTTCGGATAAAGTTAAAGAGGTGGTCTGTAAGATACTTTGCAATGGTGAAAAATAGACCATTCCTAATTGGAGAATCGCCATAACAAGTAATGAGTAAATCAAGGCTTTATTCTGCTTGATTTTGTTACTGAAGGCTGAATCCGTGATCTCACGACAGTTGATCATGTAAAAAGCTTGACCGAAAACGATCGCATTGATCAAAACGGTTTGTCTGACAGCTTCGTCGCCGAATACATTCATCGTTAGAAAGCCGAAGAAGGTCAAGAGTAGGCCGACATAAACGATTCGAAAGAGTGTATATTTGGAAATGATTTTTTCTTTCATATCACGAGGTGCTCGATTCATGATCATTTTGTGAGCTGGTTCAAAACCTAACGCATAGGAGAGTGTAATTGACGCAACTAGATTTAACCAAAGAATCTGCACTGTGCTTAGTGGTAAAGGAAGATTTCCCAACATAGAAACGATCAGCAAAAGCCCCTGGGCCAGACAGGTTGGCAAGTAGAAGAGGATCGTCTTTTTTAAATTATCAAAAATTCGACGGCCTTCTTTTATTGCTTTTGCAATCGTTTCAAAATTATCGTCAATGAGGATCATGTCGGCAGCTTGTTTACTAACATCGCTTCCTTTAATCCCCATTGCGATCCCTACATCTGCTTTTCTAAGTGCGGGTGCGTCATTGACTCCATCACCTGTCATTCCGACAATCTCGCCTTGTTCTTGTAAATAAGTAACGATCATCAGTTTATGCTCAGGTGTCGTTCGGGCGAAAATATTGGTATTTTTTACCACTCTTTGCCACTCATCTGTGGATAAACGATCCAGTTCAGTTCCAGTGATTGCCCGTTCAGAATGGTCGATTCCTAATTTTTTGGCAATCGCTTTTGCGGTCGTTGGGTGATCCCCAGTAATCATTACGACTCTGACCCCGGCTTTTTTACAATCTGCTACCGCTTCGATCGCTGATTCTTTTGCTGGATCGATAATGCCAGCTAATCCGATGATTACGAGCTCGTCCATCTCTTCATGAGTCAATTCAGTCGTTGTATCTACATCTTTATAAGCAAACGCGATCACTCGTTGTCCCTCTGAAGCAAAAGCCAAATTGATCTTTTCCCACTGTGCATGATCAAACTCCGCTATCTGCCCATCAATATGTGCAGCAGTCGCTTTATTTAAAACGATATCTGGAGCACCCTTTACAAAAATCCGCTTTTTCCCATTGATCAAATGGCTTGTTGCCATATACTTATATTTTGAGTCAAAAGGTAATGTTTCTAGACTCTTGATCCGCGGTGTGCCAATACGATTGGTCCAACGTAATAAAGCTAATTCTGTTGCATTTCCGGTCACTGGACAGTGGCGATCATCGAAACTCTGTGTTTCTTGACAGTTTTGCATGATTTTTGCTAGCAGTTCATTGTTCGAGGAATCTGCTTGGTCTTCATGGCCAATCACAGTTACCTGTTTATTAGAAAACACATTGGTAAGGGTCATATCGTTTTTGGTCAAAGTACCTGTTTTATCAGAACAGATGACTGTCATTGAGCCAAGTGTTTCGACAGTAGGCAATCCCTTTACGATCGCATTTTGCTCAGACATATTTTTCACGCCGGAAGACAGAATAATCGTCAAGATAGAAGGCAATCCCTCAGGAATAGAAGAAACGATCAAAGCAATGATTGCTGACACGATATACATCGGACTCATGCCATAAATGAAGTAGCTGATCAATCCTAATAAGAAGATAAAGACGCCGATCCCTTTAAAAATAGCATGATTCATTTCGTTCACTTTTTTCAATAAAGGGGTTTCTTTCACTTCAATGGTTGCTAAAGAAGCATTGATTTTACCAATCTCAGTGTCCGAGCCAATTTCAACAACGATCCCTTTTCCAGTTCCTGACTGTACTTGCGTACCTGAGTACGCCATATTGGTTCGTTCAGCAAGTGCTATTTGCCCCTCTAAACGAGCACTTGTTTTTACGACTGCATCAGGCTCTCCAGTCAGAATCGATTCATCGATTTTTAGTTCATTCACGGTTTCCATACGCAAATCAGCAGGAATAACATCACCAGGTGCTAAATAAACACGGTCCCCTGGAATCAAATCTTCTGCATCGATTAAAAGGCGTCCGTTTTCAGATTCGACTGTCGCCTTTGAACTAAGTAATTTTGAAATGCTAGATAGTGAATCATCTGCTTTTCTCTCTTGGTAGTAACCAATCATTGCGTTTAAAACGACAACGAGTAAAACGATCGCTCCTTCAACTAAACTTCCCGTAATAAATTTTAAAACAGCTGCACCGATCAAGACATACATTAACGCATCGTGGAAGTAAGATAAAAACTTCTTCCATTCGGGTGTCTTTTCTGATGCTTGTAATTTATTTTTCCCGTGTTTTTCTTGATACGCTTTACGTACCTCATTTGTGATAAGCGTCTTACTTGTCGCTGACTGCACCTTTTCAATATCCAAATTATGCCATTGTTTCATTATTTTCCCTCCGTTTTCTTTACATGAATAGCATAAAGGTTAGAGTGACTATAAGGTCAAACGTTTTTTGAAAATATTTTTTACCTATAGGCTAATTGCAAAAAAAATTCTTTAGATGGGCTGAAAATGGCGATTTGGATCCGTGTTTCGTTATAGGAGTCAAGGCGCTTGATTAATGAAGGTACCTACAAAAAGGCTAGCAAAACTATTATCAAATGGCTAAATCAATGTCCGCTGGTAAACTTGATGCCCAAAATACCAACTATTAATAAGACGACGAAAACCCAAGTCAGAAGGGATAGCTGGTCTTTAAAGAACACGACCCCCACAATAATCGATCCCACCGCACCTATCCCTGTCCAAACAGGATAAGCGATACTTAATGGTAGGTTTTTGACCGCTAAAGCCAAGAAGCCAAAACTGAAAAGCATTCCGATGACTGTTAAAATACTATACCAAAAGTGGTTAAACCCGTTGCTCAGTTTCATGGTAGATGCCCATACGACCTCAAAAAATCCTCCTAAAAGTAAATAAATCCATGTCATAATTTTTTCTCCTCCTCAAAAAAAAATAAGCATTCAGTAAACTCTTCAAGGACCTAATGAGTTTACCAAACACTTCTATCACCCGGTGGTGTTTTGGATATTCAATTAATGTAACAATAATAAAATCTTAGCTGAAAAGGGAGAGATTGTCAAACTCTCTGAATTCAGGATCTTTTCATTTACTAACCATAGTTTGCATGCATTTCACAAAAGTTAGAATCAACAAAAGGAGCTGGATTCCCCAGCTCCTTTTATAATTGCTTTATACAGCTCAAAAAGTGGTGATAGTCACTTTTTTGTAAGATTGCTTGTTGAATATCTTCACGATCCATCAATTCTAATAAAAGACTATAGATTTCTTCGGTATCTTCATATTCGTCTTTTTGAATCGCAAAGAGAAAGACAAATTTAACCAAATCACCATTTCCCCAATCAACACCATCAGGAATGATCGCCACTGAAACGGCTGAGCGTTTTGCCAGCAATGTCATGGGGTGGGGGATAGCAAGCCACTCGTTAATATTGGTCTGATTGATTGCTTCTCGTTTTTTCACACTGTCATAAAAATCTTGGGGCACAAAATCTTTTTGGTACAATTGCTGCGCCATTTTCTTTAGTAAGGTTTCTTTATCTGCATGATTTTCATGAAGAAAAAATGCTTTTTGAAACAATGAATAGATGCCGTCTTTTGTTTCACTGAGCGTTTCAATGAACGGTTCGATTTTGCCAATTTCTTTATCTAGCTTGGCCATGTTGATGTAAATAGAGGGAACCGAAAACTGTTCTAATGGAACGGTTGTGATCACAAAATCAATCGCAGAAAGATCACATTGTTGTAGCTCGACGTAAGAAAAGCGATCAACGACTTCGATCGTTTCTTGATAGTGCTTGATAATTTTTGCTTCAATAATACGACTCATGGCTCGACCAGTTCCACAAACAAGGATGACGCGATGTTTATGATGATTTCTGATGGAATTCCTTTCCATAGCACCTGCGATGTGCAAAGCGATATAGCCGATCTCATCAGGAGAAAAATAAAAACCGTGTTTCAGGCTTACCGTTTCTAAATGAGTCAAACATAAATCATAAGCCTGTGGAAAAGATTTTTTGATCGTTGTCAGCAATGGATTGCTACGGCGTGCATCCATTAGATTCATATTGATAAAGCCCTCAATATGAGATGTCAGATCTTCTATTAGCATCTTGTCTGTCTCTAATGCATAGTTTGACGTCTGTTTGATCGCAGCTAATAATTCTTCCACAATGGCTTTCGCAGTTTTCGTGGAAGAATCGCTTGCATCGCCTGTTTCAACTAAACGTGGTGCGTTCATCGCGAGATAGTAAATGAAGTATTGTTTTTCTCCAGCAGTCAATTGTATATCAAATGCATGATCGATTTCTTCTAAGAAGTGACCTACAACTTTCTGGGCGTCTTTTTTGAGCGCGGGCACATGCAAGGGAAATTCGTTGATCTGATGACCGGCTATAAAGCGACTGATTGCTAAAGCAAAATGAGAAAGAATGTTTTTATGATAGTAATCAGAGTCTAATAAGTCTAAGGGTGCCAGATGATTTAATGACAATTCTTGCAAGCGGGTTAGATCAATCGTATCAAACAACTCAAGTTCCATTTCCGTGAAGCCGACCAAATACTCTTGGAGATCTTTTTCAATCAACAGATCACTGATTGCTTGGCGTTTGGCGAATTCGTTACCCAAGACTTCAAAGCCAATATTTGGACGATTTACTATTTTTAATTGATAGGTCGCTAAATTGTCTCGAGCCGTTTTTAAGTATGAGTAAAAAGTGTTTTTACTAATAAATAATCGATCAAGAAAATCATCCAAGGATAAAGGGGTTTCATTCTTAAATAAAAGGAAAAGTAGATAAGCTTGTCGTTCTTCACTCGTAGTTAGAAAGGACTCGGTAGTCGACATACTTTCAGTCCACCAGTCATGAAATCGTTCTTTTGAACCAATAGACAACAAATAGCCTTGTCCTCGAATCAACTTGATGGAGGCTCCTACATTTGTTAACAAATCATTCAAATTTGCAATGTCGGTCCGAACCGTTCGCTCAGAAATCGAGAAGCTTTTTGTTAACTCCTTCATTGGTAGCGGCGCCGTTTGTCTAGTTAATACTTCCATTAGATCATCTAATCGTTGATAAGCAAGTTTTGACACTTGTTTCACCTCCGTGCTCTTTCTCATCATACAATAGAAAGAATAAGAATGAAATGCTTCACCAGTACCGAAAGTTTCCAGAAGAGTTGGCAATCATTTTGGAAAACGCTTTACTAATGATTGCCGCTTGAATTGGAAATTTGTTGTGTTTACATGGTGAATCAGAAACCGTAAATTAAACGTGTACAGAAAATAAACCACACGAATTACGCTAATGGTTTCATAATAAAGGAAAGGAGCAGATGAGATGGATTTTCAGGAAAAAAATATTCTCTTGAATGTGGCTGTTACATCAAAAGAAGAACTGTTTCACGTAATTGCGCATCATGCCTATGAATCAGGGATCGTTACCAATGCAGCAGATACATGTGAGGCATTCATTGAACGGGAAGCACAATATTCAACCGGCTTACAAGAAGGCTTTGCTATTCCACATGCAAAAGCTGAACCGGTTTTGGAACCGACCGTTTTGTTTATTCGTTTAGAGCAAGCCATCGAATGGGAAACTTTCGATGATTCGGCAGTCAAAAATGTGTTTGCTTTGATGGTCCCTAAAAAAGATGAAGGAACGGTGCATCTGCAAATGCTGAGTCGTCTAGCAACCGCATTGCTTGAAGAGACATTCATCCAGCAGATTCAACAATCAGAAGACAAAGCTTATTTAGCAGAATTGATCAAAAAGGAAATGATGGGAGAGAAAATTATATGAAAATAGTAGGGATTTCCGCCTGTCCAGCAGGATTGGCACATACACCGATGGCGGCAAAAGCTTTAGAAAAAGCTGGTGCGAAACTTGGCTATGAGGTCAAGATCGAACAGCAAGGCTCGTTAGGGCAAGTCAATGAGATCACTGCAGCCGAAGCAAAAGAAGCAGATTTCTTGCTTTTAGCGACTGACCAAAAAGTTGTTGGGATGGAACGGTTTGAAGGAAAACCGCAAATTCGAGTAAATATCAATACGTGTATCAAAGCACCGGAAGCGGTGCTGAAGAAATGTGTCGCTGCTGTTGAACAAAGAAACGCAAACTAAAGGAAAGAGGCAAGGATGATGAAAAGAGTTCTAGCAGATTTAAAAGGCCACTTGATGAGTGGAATTAGTTTTGTACTGCCATTGATTATTGGTGCTTCACTGGTTGTTGCCATTCCGAAAATGATTGCTCTTGGTATGGGGATCACAAGCTTAGATCCTTATGCTGACACGGAAGGCTTTAAACATGCGCTTTATTTGATTGAACAAGTAGGGTGGACAGGAATCGGCTTGATCAATACTGTCTTGGCTGGTTTTATCGCGTATTCTGTTGGAGATAAGGCTGCGCTAGGTGCCGGCTTTATCGGTGGTGCAGTCGCTTCTAGCACCAATGCTGGTTTTTTAGGGGCAGTTATTGCTGGGTTCTTAGCAGGATACTTAGTGAAGTGGGCGAAAGAACATATCAAATTACCGGAGTCGTTTGCTGGGGTGATGCCGCTGGTAATTTTACCCTTGATTGCTACATTGTCTGTAGCAATCGTCATGGGCGCCTTACTCTCTGAGCCATTGGCGTGGATCAATACTAGTTTGGTTGAATGGATCCGAACCATGATTGAAAATGACGTTAACAAAATTTTACTGGCAGTCATCATGGGGGCAATGATTGGCTCTGACTTAGGGGGACCTGTAAACAAAGCTGCTTGGATGGCAGGAAATGTGTTACTAGCGGAAGGGGTCTTTTTGCCAGCTATCATCGTGAATGTTGCGATTTGTGCGGTACCATTTGGATATGCCTTAGCAACTTTGTTCCACAAAAATCGATTCAACAAAGAGCTACTGGATGCTGGGCGTAATAACTTTATTATGGGGTTCATCGGAATCACAGAAGGAGCAATTCCTTTTACATTAGTCAATCCATTACGGCTTGTGCCGATCAACATGTTGGGAGGAGCAATCGCTTCTGGTTTGGGGATCGCATTAGGAATGTATGACAAAATGCCGCCAGTTGGGGGAATATACGGCTTCTTCACTGTTGGAAACGGTTGGGCGTATTTGATTGGACTATTTGCAGGAGCAGCCTTCATCGGTTTTGTCGCGCCTTTATTCGTGAATTTCAATAAGCAAGAAGAACAAACAGAAGATATTGCCCTCGATGATATTGAAGTGAGCTTTGAAAATTAAGCAACAAGGCTGATTAGCTAAATAGTAGCAAAAGAAAAGGCACGAGCAGGTGATTTTTCAAGAACTCTTTAAGGCATCTGACAATGTCAAGACTTGGGGAAGAAAACGAGAGTATTTGAAGAGAATCGATTTTCAAAATTCGAAGTATTTGTGTAAGAATCAAATTATGTGTACCAGATGGTAAAAAAATTGAGAAAAATTAATAGGCACGAACGACACCCATCGTTACGTGCCTTTTCTAATCACGGGAGAGGAATGATTGAATGAAAAAAACAGTACATGTCGTACCCCACAGTCATTGGGATCGCGAATGGTATTTTACGACGAGTCGCTCGAAAATCTATTTGATGCACGATCTAAAAAACGTCATTGAACAACTAGAAAAGGATGATCCTTATGAAAGTTTTATCTTAGATGGACAGGCTTCTCTGTTAGATGATTACTTGAAATGGCGTCCGCAGGACAAAGAAAGGATTCAACAACTTGTCCAACAAGGAAAATTGATCATTGGCCCATGGTACACACAAACCGATCAATTAGTGATCTCGGGAGAAAGCATTGTTCGAAATATGTTATATGGCATGAAAATTTGTGAAGCATTCGGAACCTACATGAATGTCGGCTATGTGCCAGATTCTTTCGGACAAGCAGCTAGTATGCCACAAATCTATCGTGAGTTTGGTATCACTGACACGATGTTTTGGCGCGGTGTCAGTGATGACGATGTTAAACACACAGAGTACAAATGGCGTGGAGAAGATGGTTCTGTGGTCAATGTTTACCAGATCCCAAGTGGGTACTACATTGGCGGTGCCATTCCTGAACGAGAAGCAGAATTAGCAGAGTTCTTACATCAAGAACCGTTTAAAACGACTTGGGGACGCAGTGCAACGGATCAAGTGTATTTTCCAAATGGTTTCGACCAAGCACCAGTTAGAGAAAATCTTCCAGAATTGGTTGATCGAATGAATCAACTGTATCAGGATGAGTATGAGTTACAATTTTCAACGATCGAAAAATACATTGCTGCGGTCAAAGCACGCCATCCTGAGTTGGAAGAAATCGCTGGTGAACTGATCAACGGAAAATTGATGCGAATTCACAAAACGATTTTTTCTTCACGTCCTGATTTGAAGGCGATGAACACTCAGATCCAACATTACTTAGTCAATGTCATGGAGCCTATCTTAACTATGGCTATGCAATTAGGATTTGAGTACCCCGTAGAAACAGTCATAGAGATTTGGAAGTTAATGTTTGAAAATGCGGCGCATGATTCGATTGGTTCTTGTGTTTCTGATACGACAAACGAAGATATCTATATGCGCTACAAGCAAGCGCGAGATATTTCTATGAATCTTGTCGAATTGATGTTACGACAGATTTCTATTGCAATCAACAACCCACAAGCAAAAGAAATTACTTTTACGCTTTTCAATACCTATGACACAAAACGTAATGGGGGGATCGAAGCAGAGGTTTATTTGCCGCAAAAAGAGTTTGCGATCCTTGACCAGTCAGGTCAGGCGTTACCTTATACGATTTTAGAGCTTACCGACCAAACGGAGTATGTGTTGAATCAGGGGAACATATTAGATCCAGTCAAGGAGATCTATTTGCCGGAGAAAGTCTATAAAGCAAAAATTGCCATAGAAACGACTGACGTGCCGAGTATGGGGTATACCCAGCTGACGATTGATTTAAAAGGTGATACAAGCGCACCATTGCAGGAGATTACAACCAATACGATCGAAAATGAGTACTATCAGATCACTGTCAATAGCAATGGTTCGTTGGATATTCTAGATAAAACCAATCAAGTACTTTATCAAAATCAAGGGATTATTGAAGAAAATGGCGACGATGGTGATTCATTCAATTATTCACCACCTGTGAAAGATTTTGTGATTTCATCAATTGATGCGCAACCAACGATCTCGATTCAGCAATCAGCGATCTACCAAAAGATTGATGTGGCATTCACCCTGAGGGTTCCGAAGGATTTAGCTGAACGTGCAGAAAAGAAGGTCTCAGCTTCACTGCCGATCCAATTGACAATCGTGTTGAAAAAACAATCGCAACAAATTGATTTCAAATTAACGGTTGAAAACCAACAAGTGGATAGCCATCGGGTATGTGTGCTATTTGATACCGGAATTTCCTCGAAATTTTCGCTGGCTGACCAACAGTTTGGTACGTTGCAGCGTCCCGTTGTGTTTGAAAAAGAAATGGCCCTTTGGGAAGCCAATAAAGAGCAATGGAATGAGCAGCCGATCGCCATAGAAACGTGTCAATCGTTTGTCGGTTTATTCGATGAGTCCCATGGCGTAGCAGTCATGCCCCAAGGTGTACGTGAATATGAGATCGTGGGGGAAGCGTTTGATACGATTCGCTTAACGATTTTACGAACCTATGGCTTCATGGGGAAAGAGAATCTACTGTATCGTCCAGGGCGTGCTTCAGGAGAATCAGTGATTGCGACACCAGCTGCGCAGTGCCACAAAACGATGCATTTTGATTTCTCTGTTGCTTACTTTGCGCAAGGATTTGATCAAGCAAATGTTGCACAGCGTGCCAAACAAGCAGTAACACCGATCACGCTTTATCAATCCGCAGAATTTCTGAATTCCCGCTTGATATTTACTTTAGGACCGGTTGACCCAACCTTACCGGCAAACTTTAGTCTTTTTGAGATCAATGGCAATTTGACCCTAAGTGTATTGAAAAAAGCCGAAGCTCGTCCAGGTTATATTTTGCGTCTATACAATGGGCTTTTAGATGAAGGAGGACACGCGAAGATCACATTCAACCATCCAGTGAACGTAGTAGAAACAGTCGATTTAAAAGAAGATACAAAAGAAGCACTTGTTGTGGAAAAGAATGTAGTCACTCTTGAAAAGATAGACCATGCAAAATTTGTGACATTGTACGTAGAGTAATTGCTAGTGATCGAGAGTAAGGATATTCAAACGCAGAGTTGAAGAAAATTCATAGTGAAAAGGTCAACCTCCCGTATACATTTTAACCAGATGTATACGGGAGGTAGGTTTTATTTTCGACTATTTTTAACAGTTTTTGTTGAGAGTCTATCAATTCACAGCAATGAAAGGCAAAGAATTTTCTCAGCCACAGCTTTTCCTAAAATTTCCCCTCCAGTTTGAGAAAAATGCAGATGATCCCCCGAATCAAATGCAGAAGCTAATCTTGTTTTATCAGAAGGATCTCTTACCATATCATTGATATCGATCGTATTTTCTTGCGTCATTATCCATTGATTAAACGCAGTTCGGATAGCTTCTTTTTCCTCGGTCCAACTCGGCTTTCCTTGGTTGTAAGAATAGTTAAAAGGGGGAAGCGTGAGGGGAACAAACGGAATGTCTGCTTTTTTTGCCAGATTTATTAGAACTTTGTAGTGTTTGATCAACTCCTCTTTGGTAGGTAATTCTGAAAGTGGAGAGCCCGTTCCTGGATGAAACAAGTCATTTAACCCAATCAATGAAACGATCAAATCTGGCTTTTGATCCACGACATCTGCTTGGAACCTGTCGATTCCTGCAACACCAAAGCTGTCTTTCCAACGAGAAATCCCTGAACCAGCATGTGTCAGACGATTGCCTGATATGCCAGCATTAAAGCTTGTTGCAATCAGACCACGTTTGTTTAGATTGTCGATGACACTATCACTAAAATATCCTTGATTCGTCAAAGAGTCGCCAAAAAAAGCAATGACTTTTGCATCAACTTTCGTTTCTAGAGCAACTGAAGTAATCCCAAAAATAAAGTTATTGGTTTCTCTTATATTCGAATGGACTACTTGATCAGATAGTAAGTTTGCCGAGGAAGATACTCGATTGATCTCGTTGGAGAATAATGCCTCTATCAGAATATCGGCTCCTTTGGTTACTGAAAAATCAATGTCATCTGTCCATAAAGTGGATCCAGCTGGGACAATGAATTGTGGTCGATTATCTAAGGTAATAACATTGGATTGTTGGTTTCCCGGATTACTACTGATTTTTATCGACTCTACGTTTAAATCAAAAGAATCATAGCGGTTACAAAGTTCGAGTGCTAATTGTTGTCCAGAAAGCGGCTGCTTGATTCTTAAACGTAATTTACGTCCATTAGGAGAAAAGTTTAGTACTTGGTAATTAGAAAATACTTGATGCCAAATTATTTTTTTCATCATATATCACCTTACAGTTCATCTGCAGCTTTCATTTTATCATTGAAACCAAAAAGCCAAGTCAAAAGAAAGGATAGCAAAAATGTTCCTATATGAGAGAGTAGATAAGCATAGAAGTTTTTATCGATCCCTGCAACCGGGTTGATAAAAGAGGCAAATCCTATAACCCCACCTGCGAATCCATAGTTGACCAAGTGAAGGAAACCTGCTAGAGCACCACCAAAAATATTTGAAAGGGTCACGAGATAGAAGACTTTTTTGTATTTTAGTAGAATACCATAGATTGCAGGTTCGCCAACACCGCATATTTGTGAAAGAGTGGCAGCAAAGGCAACTTGTTTTAGTTGAGCTTTTTTTGTTTTCAATGCGATTGAGCACGTTGCACCCGCAATACCCATCATCAATACAGACGAGAAGGCATTCATCATACTAAATCCGTTAACAGTTAAATCGTTGACGATGATCGGAATCAATGGCCAATGCATGCCGAAGACCACTAAGACTGGAAAAAGTGCGCAATAGACTGCTCCGCCAATAATCGTGTTAAAGTCAAAAATGGTACTAATTCCGAATGCTAGCCCATCACTAATAATCGTTATGATTGGTCCGATGATAAGAAGAACGGCTAAGCTTAGTACCAGAACTTCAACGATTGGTGACACAATGGAAGAAATCACGAGAGGAACAATTTTCTTTAAAAACTTTTCAACATACGTTGCTAACCAAGCAGCGACCAGAATAGGGAAAACCGAAGCTGTATAATTCATAATGGGGAATTCTATGCCAAAAATAGCGACCTTCGCAGCTGTACTTGAAGCAATAGTGACTATATTTGGATGAATGAGTATCACACCCACGACTGCCAGAACAATAGGATTCACCTTTAATTTTTGAGCTGCAGTAAAACCTAAGATGACAGGTAAAAAATAAAAAATGCCATCTGCAATCGTGCTAATCAATAGATAAGATTGCGAACTATCTTGTAATAAACCAAACGTCACCAACGAAGCTTGTAATCCTTTGATTATTCCAGCTCCTGCAAGAAGACCGATGACGGGCATCATTGAACCTGTAATTATGCCAATAAACTGATTGAAGCCATTTCGAAATAGCTGAAGAAAATCACTATTGGAATCATTTTCCACCACTCCCTCTGTAGAATCAAAGACTTGATCATTGTTTAACTGGCGCATTACTTCCTCGTAAATAGCATTTACTTTGTTTCCAACAACCACCTGATATTGTCCTTGAGCTTCTACTACGCCCATTACATCATCCAACTCTTTTATCTTAGTTGTATCGGCTTTCTCTTTGTCCACTAGATAGAAACGAACACGTGTAATGCAGTGGATCACATTTTTGATATTATTTTTTCCACCAACGTACTCAATCATGTACTCCGCTAACTGTTTGTCACTCATAATAAAACCTCCTCATTTCTTTTAACCGGTTACGCTCATTTTAAATTTGTTTAAACAAATAATCAAGCATTTGTTTAAACAAATTTAAGTTTTTTGTATAGGTAGAATGATATCATGTTATAATTAACTGAAAGAGTGAGGTGGAACTATGGTGAATAAGTTTCGGGATATTTATGACACTTTGAAAAATGAAATTAATGAGGGACTCTATAACGATACAATGGTTTTACCGACCGAAATGGCGTTAATTGAGCGATTTGGTACTAGTAGAAATACAGTTCGCAGAGCGATTCAACTGCTTAATGAAGATGGATTGGTTTATAGTGTGAAAGGAAGAGGGGTAGTTATTCTTGAAAGAATCGAGATTGACAAGAAGTCTTTCAAGGTAGGAAATTTTCAAGGATTGAAGGCACTATCCGCAGATACTGAGGTCGAAAAAAAAACAATTGTGCAAGAATTTCATGAGTTGACTGTTGATGATTCATTAGCAAAAAAAATTTCATTTCCGGTTGGTGAAAGAGTATACCTTGTGAAACGATTACGCCTCATTGATGGGAAAGCGATGATGTCAGATACGAGTTATTTCAAAAAAAGTATCGTTAAGGGTCTTAATGAGAAAATCATAGCCGGATCAATCTACGACCATATCAAACAAAACTTAGATTTTAAAATCGCTGCATCAAAGTCTATAATGAAAGTTGAATCTGCAAAAGATTCTGACTTTAAAGAATTAGCTTTAGGAAAAAATAATTGTGTGGGAATATTGGAAAATGCGGTCTATAATGATATGGGAAAATTATTCGAATATACGACAATCAGGTATATTCCTAACGAATATGCACTCATTTCATTTGATCAAAATTAAAAACTGGTTTAGCTAAATAACATAAAAGATCATAGCAAAGGGATTTCTAGTACATTGTCTGTATACTTTTTTTCTATTGCACTTGTACAAATCAACTAGCTGTCATTTATTTGTAAGTTGATAAATGAATGTGAGTTATCTAAAACAAGACCGAATAAAAAGCCAAAAGGTGGGAGAATACTATGAGAATTAGAGCTGCTGCATTGTCTGATCATAAAGAACTAGCTCATTTGTCGAAAGTACTAGGCTATCCAATCGAAGAAGAAGTATTGATCGAAGGCCTAAAGAGAATTTTAGCTGAGGAGGATCATCTCTTGCTGGTCGCTGAAATAGAGGGAAAAGCAGTTGGAATGATTGAAGCACAGCCATATTCAACAGTTTATTCTGCCGGGCGATTTTTTAATGTCCTAGGTTTGGTAGTGGATGATCAAGTGCAAAAGCAAGGCGTTGGCGGGAAACTACTGTCGGCAATTGAAGCAGAAGCCCGACAGCGAGGAATGCAAGGCATTCGATTAAATTCGAATGTCAAACGCCATGCTGCCCACAAGTTTTATGAAAACCATGGCTACCACAGCAGTCATGAACAGAAACGGTTTATCAAGGAATTATAAAAATGCAAAGACGCTGGAGGAGTGACAAACGACTCTTCAGCGTCTTTTTTTGTATCCACGTTTTTATTTGTTCAATTTAAGACAGAAAATCTAGGTTCTAAGGGATCAATGCTAGCTGTAGCCTTCAGATACAAATGCATAGATCATGGAGGAACATTTCTTTAATCTTTTAGTGAAGAGGATAATTTTATTAACTGGTCCACGATTAAATAGATAACATTCTATTTCTATGACTTGAATAGTGGTAAGAAAATCACTCAATCGTTGAGGAAAATGGACGTACACTAGATAAACCCATTTAATTGCTACATTTTTATCCGTCTAATCATAGGAATGTATTAATGTTTGCTAAAGATCAATCAGATACTCAAACTTTTTTAGTTTTTGATAAGCTGATTTTCCTTTTCTTGAAAGTTTCACTTTGCTGAATTTAAATCGTCTTCGATTGGCTGATAGCAAGGATCGATGTAATCGAGTATTGATGATAGATTCAATTTCATTCTCTTCTTCTGTGGTTAATTTGATAGGGGAATACCCGCTTTTAATCAAAGAATATGAATATTCCAGACAGCTCATTTTATAAATAAAAGCAGTCAATTTTACTTTTTCGACCCTCATTTAATCACCCTTTCTTCTTAAAATATAGTAGTAAAGAAGATACAAAATTGCCATTCGATATTTACTTCGTGTTATGCAAATATTGAAAAAGAGATGAGTTTATGATGGAAGTTCCCTCTATTTATGGCCTGTTATTTTAGCAAGAAAGTTTTTTTTCTTATCTACTGATTTTTAATAACTAGAAGAAATACCCGGTATTGATATGAATAGCCTAGCTATATCAAGGGAATGACATAGGAAAGCAACAACTTAAAAAAAGCAAGACCTAAAATTTTTAAAAGCTGCTTTTTTTGTTTTTTTTTGCACGGTATTTTTGCGAATTTGGTGTCATTTTAAAAATGATTTTTACTATTTTTTTATTAAAAAACAATTGTTTTCTCTGGGGGGGACTTAGTATGCAAGAAATAATAAATGAATATACGGGTTATAAATAATTGTTATTTTTCTCAAAAATGCATGGCGCTATGAAAATTTCGATTTTGATTTTTTCTTACCCACTTGTAATCTATTAGATGCAAGAAGCAAACAGAACGCACCGTTTTTTTTTCGAAAAGTTGAATCACTAATTTTAAAAGGTAGACTAAAAGATTTATTTTTCAAAAATATCTGTTAGAAGTGATTCAGCTTTTATAAAAGAAAAATACAATGAGTCATCTAAATTGATGGCTAATTTTCACTAAAGGAGGGTGGTGAATGAAATCAAAAATAGGTGAGGGAATGTTGGTCTTTTGCATAGTAGTTTTCATCCATTTTCCAACTATTGTTTATGGTACACAAACTCAAGAAGTGAAGACTGAAGGCATGATTAGTTTCACTGGTACATACGAACCCATTGGCGCGCCAGAACCTAAGCCGCCAGTTCACGTTGTCAAGCCACCTTCAGATGGTAGTTCAAGTTTGGAAAAAACTTTTCCACAAACAAATATGATCACAAACACTTGGTGGAAATCGATTGGATTAAGTTTACTTATCATTGTCGTTTGTTGGTGGGGGAAAGCATTGAAAAACATATATGAATTAAAAGAAAGTAGGAATGAAATATGAAATTTATTCGTTTAGCGTCAATTGCCGTATTATCTACCACTATTTTAGCTGGAAGTGCGACCAAAGCTTATTCACAAGAGGTTCGAGATGTAACCTCGAATGGACAAGTTGAGTTTCGTCCGGCGGGTGAAGAGGATGGAGAGTTAGAGGTGGTGAATCCAGTACCAAATCCAGATGTGGAGATTGAACCCGAAATTCCTGGGACCACTGGAGAATTATCCATCATGAAAGTAGCAACGATGAATTTCGGTACACAAGTAATATCTAATCAAGATAGAGAATATAACATGGTTGCAGAAATGCAGCAAAAATCTGGAACAACGGGTGACGATAATAAAGTACCTTATGTCAGTTTTGCTCAGGTTCATGATCTACGAGGAACAAATGCCGGTTGGGATCTAGAAGTTAGTTTAAGTAATTTTGAGTCACAAACACAAAACAATATTTTGACGGGTGCTTGGATAGAGTTTGTTGGTTCTGAGATTAGGTACGAGGGAAGCAATAATTTAAATTCACCTAGCGCTCATGAAGATAATTTAGAACTACTCACAAACGGGGCTGCTCGTTCAGTGATGAGAGCGATAAAAGGTCAAGGCGCCGGGGTTTCTTCAGTTGTCTGGGGAAATCAAGAAGAACTGACAAATCAATTTTCCTCAGAAGATTTTGATTCTAAAAATGATGTTGTAGAAAATGGTGCCATCAAATTGCATGTTCCGGGTTCTACTGCTAAAGATGCGACCACGTATAAGGCAACACTGTTATGGGATTTGACAACGACTCCTAATGGCGATGTTGGTGATGAAGAAAATAATATTTAGTAAGAGCAGGCACCAGAAAACTTTATGAAAAATTCTCTACAGCGTTGCATGAATGTGTAGCGTTGTTTTTTTTAGAAAGGATGATTCATTTGAACCATACTCATATATCTACTTATTTACAGCATTTGTTCCTTAAATATAAGGTTTTTTTTCTTCTTTCGATTTTCTTGTTTCCAGCATTGGTCCAAGCCGAAGAAAGTAGCCTGAATTTTCATGTTGTACCGGAATTACCTGCTAGCCAAGTAGACAGTACAAATAGTTACTTTGATCTGAATCTAGCACCAGGTTCAAAAGAGAAATTGTCCTTAAAGCTTCATAACGGGAGTGAAGAAACCATTCGAGTGCGAATCACCCCTCATACTGCTTATACCAATGTGCATGGTTTCGTGGAGTATGGCAAAAAGGCAGAAGAACCGGACCCAACATTACTATATTCTCTTGACGAATTGATTGAATCACCAGATGTGGTCGAGCTCAGTGGAAATGAAACAAAAACAGTGAACTTATCACTTCAAATGCCAGACGCTTCCTTTGATGGATTTCTAGCTGGTGGGCTGCGTATTAGTGAAGTGAAGGAAGAGACAGAAGAAACGGTTAGTGAGCAAGAGGGGGTTGCAGTAAAAAATGAATTTGCTTATGTCATAGGAGTTGTGGTCAGCAATACTCGAGATTCTGTAGAACCAGATTTAGAACTCTTAGATGTTTTCCCAAATCAATTGAACTTTCGCAATGTAATTAGCGCGACGATTCAAAATGTGACGCCAACCTTTGTGAATCGACTAGCCATTAAAGCGAGTGTTCAGCGCGAAGGTGAAACAGAAATTCTTTATGAGGCAAGTGACGAGCAAATGCAGATGGCACCTAATTCCCACTTTCATTTTCCAATTCCTTTGGGAGGCGATCGTTTTGAAGCTGGCAATTATCTTTTGAAACTGACAGCAACTTCTAAAGGGGAGACGTGGTCCTGGGAACAAAAATTTACGATTGATTCTGAAAAAGCGCGAAGTTATAACCGTACAGATGTCACGATTGACGCAAGCACAAACTGGTGGATGATAGGATCACTTGTTTTATTTTTTGCGTTATTGGGGATGATCGTTTACGAACTCTATAAGAAAAAGCTTAAAAGAAAGTCAGGAGGTGTGAGATCGGATGAGTAAATTATTTAGGAAAGCGGTAATTTATATTATCGCTTTCAAAATGATTGCACAATCATTCTCTGTACCATTGAACATGGCTTTTGCAGAAACGCTTACTGATTTTGATGATGTATCTGAAACTAATGAATTTCCTTCTATCGTGGAGCAAACAGAAGCGGACGAATTAAAGGATGAAACCTTTCATTTTTCTGATACTTATCTTAAAGGAAAAGTATCAGAACCGATAATCGTAAAGATTTTTTCAAACAGTGAGTATCTATCTGTTCCTATTACTTTGCCAGAAGAGGCACAGATTGTTGAAGAAAAATTACCAGAGGGTATTTCTATAAAACAAGAAGCACAATTAGGTCGGTGGCTAATTGAATCCGTTCGTCCTCAAGATACATTTGACATTCCTTTGTTTTTCGAAGTTCCAGGGAAATATCAAGTATCTGTATTAGAAAAAATACTTGTTCTTGAAATAGAAGAAGAGCAACCTACAAATGAGGCTAGGGACACAGAGTCAGAGGAAAACAAGGGTATTTTTCCTGATGAAGATGGAATTGCTGGACAAGAAAGTGTAGAAACGGGTATTGATTATGAAGCATACAGTGAACATCTTGAGTTATTCAATGAAGTTTTTGAAGGCACACCATTAAACGAGAACAGAAAAGTTATCGTAGATGTGAACAATCTGCAAGACTATTTTCATTTTATTGGCAACGCAAAGAATGACGGTTTTGGTCAAGTGACACTCACGGAAGAAGTAACCAATCAAGCCGGTGCCATAACTCTAAAAGAAAAAATGCTCTCTGGTTATCCTATGCGAGTCACTGGCTCGATTAATACTGGACGTCTCAGTAATACGGGTTTAGGTTCGAGTAGAGGTGGCGATGGGGTCGGCTTTGGTTTTCATGCGGATGACTTAGATGCTGTAGGTGAAACAGGTCAGGGGATGGGGCTTGCAGGATTGGCTTCTTCTTTTGGCTTTAAAATTGATACGTATAGAAACAGTAGCGCAACAGCGCTAACTGAAGCGGACCCCTCGTCAATAGATGGAACTTCAAACTCTGCATTTGGTGCATTTGTTTATACAGACTCAAACTCAGGCATCCTGCGAAACTATCAAGGGAATGAAGCGCCTCCTCGAGTCACAACAAATCCCAGTAATAACTCTTTTCGAAATTTCTCGTTAGTTTACAATCCCGGTGTCGACAACAAAATACTCAGTATTAGCTATGAAGGAAGAGTATGGCGAGTTGATGTTTCTCAGTGGATAGACACAGAAGACTTATCTTTTATCATTTCTGCTGCGACAGGTGGGTCAGTCAACCTCCATCAAATTCGTCTTGATCGCTTTGAGTATGTGGCAGCAGCTACGGAATATGATTTTATTGAAGGGGATCGGACCAATTTTTTGGACCATTTTCATTTGAGCGGTTCGGCAATTTATAATGACCAGACTGGAATCGTCACACTAACCGAGGATAGGAGCAATCAAAACGGTAGTATTTTACTTAAAGAAAAATTGAGTAATATCCATCCCTTTGAGTTTAAAGGCCGTGTCAATATTGGGAATGGAAACGGAGGACAAGGAGCATCGGGTAGTTCTTTGAGCGGAAGTGATGGCGGTGATGGAATAGGTTTTGGCTTCCATCAATCTGAACTTGATACGTTAGGTCAGTCTGGACAAGGGATGGGCATAGCAGGACTGCAAAACGCTTGGGGATTTAAATTAGATACTTATCACAATCGTGTGGATTCGGGATCTGCCACTGCAGATTTAGACGAGTTTCGATCCACTGGTGTTTGGCCTTTGGTTACCCACAATCCACATGGGTCATTCATCTATACCAGAGACGATGGAATGTTGACTAGCCATGTAAGTAACAATAACGATAGTTCAGCAGCAAAGGCGATCTTAAGGAATAATAATAATTTATTTAGAGAGTTTAAAATGACCTATAATCCCGGAGAGTATGATTCGATTTTGTCAATTGAGTATAATGGTCAGGTTTGGCACCATGATGTCAGTGAATGGCTATCTAGTGGAAATGTTACTGCTTTGTCTTTTATTATTTCAGCAGCAACAGGCGCTCAGAGTAATCTACAACAGATAGAGGTAGATTACTTTAAATATATTGTTGGAGAGGGATCGGTCAACGTTGAATACAAAGATATTGATACACAGGAGAATATTTTGTCTGGGGAATCCTTTACGGGCAAGTTGGGTGACTCCACTTTCATCGATCCTAAAAGTAAAGAAAGTGATGAACCATTTCTTAATGGCTATGATTTTGTAGGAATTAGTGAAGACTCCTCTTCGCTGATTGACGACAAAGGATATTACACATTTTCAGATGAAGAAAAGACAATTGTTTATTACTTTACTAGAGCAAAAAATGAAGTCAAAGTGATGCACGTCGCCGAGCCAGGAACGATTGTTTTTAAAGAAGAAACCGTTGAAATTCCCGTGAATCAACACAAAGAATTTTCTGCAGAATATTTTGAAGGATATGAACTCTTATATATTCAAAATGATGAGGAAATCTTAGAAGATGTGCAATCTCTTACTTTAAAAATTCAAAGAGACTCTCCCAAATGGATCAGATTCGTTTATATAAAAGAAAATGATCGTGTTTCTCCGTTAGATCCACTAGCTCCAGATAAAGAAGTAAATCCTGAAAATCCCCCATCTCTGCCTGAAAACCAGGGATTGTTCAGTATTGATTTTGCATCCAATTTTTATTTTGGCTCCTTTGCAATTTCCGCACAAGACAAAAGATATTACGCTAAGCCACAAAGATTATTATCAGTTGATGGAATGTTCATTGAAGAGGAGATTCGACCAAATTACGTTCAAGTCAGCGATCGCCGTCCATCAAATACTCGTGGGGGATGGGAGCTCTCTGTGAGTCAAAACGAGCAATTCTATAGCGCTGAAACAGGATCGGAGTTAACAGGGGCAAGCTTTATATTCCAGAATCAACAATTAGTTTCAGTACAAGATGGCATCGAACCTGGCTTGCAGCAGACGACACCTATCACACTTATTCCTGGTGGAGCTAAACGCACGGTTTTAAAAGCTCAAGGAGCTGAAGGGACGGGAACATGGATTTATCGATTTGGTGATTTTGAAAGTGCTGGTCGAAGTGTGATTTTAGAGGTTCCTAAGGGTGCCAATCCTGATGCTGCAAGTTATAAAACGACATTAACCTGGGAGTTAAGTTCGGTACCATCTAATTGATGTCTCTCGTGAAAAAGTTTGTTTCTTTGGCTTATATAGGAAAATATCAAGTGAAAAGGTCTGCGATGGAGTTGATAGCTACTATCCATGCTACCGTTCGTTTAAGTTTGGACAAGTATTAAATCGAGAATCAGAATAGCCTATACGTGCATTTTGACAGATCATCTACACGTCATTCAATAATGATAAATCAATGATTCCTCCCTTTTTTATGGGCGCACATAAATTATTCTGACAGATATTAATATAGGTGTCTTTCTTTGTTTAGTTGAAGGCTTACGATACTTTTCTGATCGCTTAACAGGTCTCTTTGTGGTGAAGTCTACAATCAAGGTATGTTTCTAAAATGATCAGTGTTGGATAGGGATCCATTGTTCAAGTGATAGAAATTTCTTAAAACATACCAGAGTTCCTAGGTTCTAAAAGAACTAAATGAATGCTAATAGAGCGAATGATACTTATGAACAAAGCGATACTAAAGCGAGTATTAGCAATCTATTTAAGTACTAGTTAGTAGATGGAAAGATAGAAAATGATTACAAATAAAGCGAGGAATATGATGCGTGAACTTCAAATTGCTTTTATTACAAGTCCTATGATCAGAAGATGGATGCGAATTTTAACTATTATAGAACAAGAAGAGACTTTTACAACTATTACGCTAGCAGATAGATTGGCAATCTCTCAACGTACACTAGTCAAAGATATTCATTTAATAAAAGAACACTTTGGTGATAGTGTTGCTATTTATTCAAATAATACTGGATTTCGTTTTGTTGAAATCAATCGTCTGATGTACCAAGAGAAAAAAGAAGAACTGTTAGATCAAGATGCACTTTATGAAATATTGGAAAGAATTTTTTATGGTGATTTTGCTGACCTCGATGAACTCGCACATCAGTACAATTATGCAGAAACTACCCTAAGACGTTTTTTAAAAAAGACACAACCAACATTGGAAGAATACGGTCTTAGTCTAAGCTTTAAACCTGTAAAATTTATTGGAGAGGAGTCAAACATAAGAAAATTTTTCTTTGACTTTTATTATGGAGGCGAACAAGCACCTCAGACTGTTCGTCCTCCAGATGACCTACACGCAATCATTTTAAAAGAACTTTCAGTAGAGCTGAAAACTTATAAAATAGGAACAGGAATTTCAATTGCTGCCTTCTATTCATTACTTTACTTGACAATGGTAAGAGTAAAACAAGAACAGTTGATTAAGGTTCCCGAATGGGCTAAGAGACTCGTTTATCAGGATGAAGATTTCCAGTTATTCGAGTCACTGATCCCGATCATTGATAGAGAATACGGAATTCTCCTGCCGAAAGAAGAGTTAGTCTGGCTCTATTTAATGATTGTGTCAAAACGTACTACAAGTTGCTTGGTATACGAGCAGTGTTTTTTGCTGCGATTTGATCAATGGCCTCAAACTACTGAAATAGTCACTGATTACTTTTCAAATGAATCCTTTAGTCAATGGGATCGTCCTTTGTTAATAACCTTTACGAAGTCTTATTTTGTTGCATGGCAATTAAGCAACGCCCTTTGGCCAATATGGAATAAACAGCAAATAGAAGTGAAACATATTGCCATGCAACAACCATCCTATGAAAAGAACGTGGCGTTCTTGAAAAAACATCAGGAGGCATTAAAATTATCTGCTACAGCACTTGAAGAATTAGCTGTTGGATTTACTTTGTTTAGTGAACTTTTAATTCATTCTCATCAACCTCGTCAAAATATTTTATTTTTATTGGAGGGTGATTCAATGGTGGTTCAAAGTATTCGTCTTCAAGCACAACGTTTGTTAGGCGAAAGCTATCAGCTAAATTTTTTATCCTTACCAGAGTTAACAGAGGAGCGCTTAAAATCTAATAAAACAGATTTAATAGTCACGAATTACCGACCATATATTTTTGATTATGAATTGGAGAAAGATTATCTCCTTATCAATACAATTCCAAATCAGAAAGATTGGGATCAACTAATGCAGAGGTTAAATACTTTAGTGACAAGTTAACTTGATTAAAAAATACGTTTTGAAAATGAAGATAGATAATCTTATTAAAATACTTACTAGGGTTGATGATTTTACTTATTCAAAGATTAAGTACAAAAAGCAAAATTGTACACAAATCGAAAGATTGGAATTCATCATACTTTTTGTGTGCACTATGATTATTTTACAACTCGTCATATTAAGGTATTGTGATGTTTCTATGGGGATTCAAGAGGGAAATTAATGATGAGTCATGCTCATTAAATCTCATAATAATTACCGATTAATCGATGAGATGGTCAAAATGGAATTCGTTACTGATAAAGTGAGAACATAAAAAATATTAGCTAGCGAGTAGCAGTTACGATTGCGTAGAAAAGGACGTGAGTTCTTTTCTACGTATTTTTTTGGTTTGCCTCATTGATTGAGTTGAAATATTTGGAGGGTTCATTTGTTATATATGGAAGGGATGTTTCTCTTATTACATGAATCGTATTAGGAAGTTTTAAATAAAAGTAGGCAAATTATATAGTAATAAGTTTACATAATGAATATTTAGATGGCTAATTTATATTAAGCTTATATACCGATACAAAGCGAAATATTCTTTCTTTTTATTAAAATTAACAAAAGATTATATAGATGGAAACGTTATCGAACCATAATGGGCTTTCTTCTTATTCCAATTTTTAGCGAAGTTTTCAAAAAAGACAAATGGTTATTATTTGTTATATTAACGCTAAAAAAATTATCTTTTTATCTGCGTTTCTGAAAAGTGCAATATGCTATGAAAATTTAGATTTTAATTTCTTCACTACCCTGTGTAACCTTATATGTGTAATGAGGATGCGTAATTTCAATACTTTTAATTAGCGATCAAATTCATTGTTTTCGATCGTGGAAATATTCACTATTTGCGGTAAACATCCTTTTATATTTTATAAAAGCGAAGCAGGTAAGTAATAAAATTTTAGGATCTATAGAAAAGAACGTCGCATGTCGTCTTAGCTTTCGAAGGAACTACTTAATTTTCAATGATGCTTCTTAAGAAAAATGGTTCAAGGAAAAGAGAAAGGGGGATGAGTACATCAAATAGTTAGCTATCTCACTACATGTATAAACAGTCCTGTTCATTCATTGAAATCATAGCAATGGGTAAGAGTTCAACGCAATGAATGAAAGATTTATCTCAAAAACCGGTCAAACTGATTAAATTGGAGAGTTGTTCAATGTTAAAGCACTCAAAGTTAGTTCAAATTAAAGCAAAACTTAGTAGCTATTATGAAAAAAGCAATATGCAAGGTCAAACGGTCATCTACATTTCGTGGTCAACTGGTCAAAGTAGGGCAGAAGTAAAATCTTTCTGCTCGAAGGATTTTGATAGAACATGGATTAAGGTTCAAAGATTTTTTGAAAGAAATAATTTGAGTATGGTCAAGTATCTCAAATTTGATGTTGTCATCTACTCAAAGAAAATTGCTTATCAAAAATTTGACGAAATGCTAAAAGAAACACCAAGAAACAATTATTTTCGATATGGTATAGCTTTTGATGAGGAATTACGTATTTCTTTGCTGGAAGAAGAAATTAATGGGAACATGATTTTCCAACCGGATAGAGAGCATAAAATTGGGAAAAATAAACCAAATTTATCTTTCAACCATGTAAATCTGAGCAAATATCTTTTTCGAAAATATAAGAAACCTATTATTTTACCCGATCCCCTCAAGGCTATCACCATTTTTAGAACGAGAGGAATAATGGTGAGTGAAGGCTCGAAACTCTATGAGCTTCAGTATCGTGGACCAGGGATCAATGTGAGACAGCATTTGAAAAAAAATATTGTTTCTGATTTAGAAAGAGTGATTAAAGATGGACGCAAATATTTAAGCGATCAAATACTAGATTCAGGAAAATTCATATATGGCTATTTTCCTCAGTTTAATAAAACGCTTATCAACTACAATACGGTAAGACATTTTTCCACTTTGTATGCGTGGTTAGAAGCAGTCGAAGACTTAGAAACCTATGAAGAAGATCTTCCGAAAATTAAGAGTGGGCTTGACTGGGGGATCCAAAACCTAACGACTAATATTGAAGGGCATCTGCTTTTCAAAGATATTATCGATCGAAGAATCGACGTCTTTGAATACAAACTTGGAAGCAATGCGATGGTGCTGTTAGCATTTTCAAAGTATCAAGAAATAACTGGTGATTTACAGTATGAAGAAATTCTTATCAATACGGTGAAAATGATCAAAGAATATTTTATTCAAGATGGAGATACAATTCACGTTCTAAACGAAAAGTTAGAAGTAAAAGAGGCTTTCCGAACAGTTTATTACGATGGCGAAGTACTATTCGGTCTCGCTAGAGCGTATAAGCAAATTCCAGATGATACCACTTTAACATTAGCGGAATCAATTTTGAAAAAATTAGTAGAAAAAAAATATTATAAATACCATGACCATTGGATAAGCTATGCCGTTAATGAGCTATCAGCTTTATTACCTAAAGAGGAATATTATGAGTTTGGTATTCGAAATGCTACAGAAAATTTGAATTTTATCAACAAACGAGACACTGCTTATCCTACCATGCTAGAACTTTTAGTCGCGGCTGCTAAATTTGTTGATCACTTAGATACAAGTGAACAATATTCACATTTGTTAGAGAAGTTTCCTAAAGTGAAGGATATAAAACCAACTATGGATAAGCGAGCGTTGCATGAAATGAACGTAGGGGTATTTTATCCGGAGGTTGCTATGTATATGGCAAAGCCAAATATCATTGCTGGTGGTTTTTTTGCAAGACACGATAATTTTAGAATGAGAATAGATGATGCAGAGCACTTTTTAAGTGGACTAATCAATTATAAGAATTATCTCAAAAGCAATTGAGGTTCACTTAATTGCTAAGTTTATATTTATTTTGAATGTGAACTTAGCAATTAATAGAAATCTTATTAATTACTAAAAGGGAGGAAAAAATGAAAAATCAATTTGATCACGTTCAGTCTTTGAATAGGAAAAATATTAAGAAAAAAAATGCTAAAAATAAGCTAATTTACAATGCTATGATTGCTGGTGTAATTACAAGCGGCTTGTTTGTAGCTGAAACAAAAGTAAATGCCGAGTCTGTAAACGTTACAGATAGCACAGGAGGCTATGAAGAGGTTACGCCTCACATCGGGATTAACTTTGGCTTCACAGATAAGTTTGATAAATTATCTGCGGATGAGGAAGGGATTCACATAGCTACATCTGGAGAGTCAAACTCATGGCTAAATATTGGTTTTATTGCTCAATTTAAGCAAACGATTTATTTAGATCCGGATTTGGCAGATCAGTTTTTTTTAACGCCAAATTATAAAGATTACATTTCTGGCACTGTTACACGTCCTGGCTTTGTAGGTCTGGGAAGTAATACTGAGGATATTAAAAAAATTTGGGAACAAGACAGTTTCTTTAGAAGCGAGACGATGTACTACGATCCAGATGAGCATGCTATTCGTTATTATACGAATAATTATACTATACAGCTATCCAGTGTTGATATCTCTATTGATTTAAAAATTGATCTGGCAAGATGGCGAGAAGATAATCCGAGAGACAATATGATAATTAGGAAGGATAGTTACTCTGTTCGGAGCGTAACCAGCAGTGCAGACTGGATTGTTATTGGAGGTAGTGGAACAATATCCGGGGAACTTTCTTCTGAGGGAATTTATAACACTTGGATAGAGAACCCAGTAGAGACGACTACATTACTAACTTCTGACGATCAGAACTTTTATGGAAATGGGAAGCAAGATCTCGTTAATGAACATGATACCGATTATTCTGTAGAATTATTAGTCAATGGTGTACCGAGAGATACAGCCTTTATGGATGAAGAGGGTAATTGGGAATACGATTTCGGTAGTTTTCTACGAGATGGTGATGTCGTTACTGCAAGAGTAAAAGGAGTTCACCAATACGTATTGCGTAATGGAAAAAGGCATACAAAATATTCTGGTATTACTTACCACAGCACAGGAACAGACATTGTAGAATATGAAGATTGGGAAGTAAGTAATCCAACTGTTCATCAAGCGTACACAGGTGAGTATTTAGTTACTGGGTTAAACTCACCACAAAATCGTCAAGCAGGAAGAACGTATGATTTAGTATTGACTATTGAAGGTCAGGAAGTCCTAAGAAGAGAAAATATCTCGAATGACTTCGAATTCTCTTCAATGTGGATTGTGGATGGGGTACCGGTTCCGTTGACTGAGGGTGCAGTTGTTGAAGCATATGTCATTGGAAAACAAGATGGGCATGAAGATAAAGTAAGCTCAACAACTACGATGATTGTTGAAAATATCGATGACTATGATCAATGGGAAGTTCAAGCTGCAAGAATTGATCCATTAAAAGAAGACGATCAATTGATTAGTGGAAGTGTTCCACTTCAGAGTAGAGCGTACGAGAGAAGCTATAACTTAGAGCTTCTGGTGAATGGCCGTCTCGTTAATACTGAAGAAGATATTCCAGTAACAAGTAGAAGTTATGTATTCGCATATGATGTAAATGAATTAAATCTAGATCTTTCTTATGGCGATGAAGTAACAGTTAGAGTTGTCGGACAACAACCGGATGTTTCTAATCCGAGTCAGATAAGAACTAAGTCAGTTGAGACAACAGTAAATGTCGATGATACGACTGGCTACAATAACTGGGTAGTCAATCAGCCGAAACTAAATGATATCTATGTTGGTGACAATGTAATAACAGGAAGTCATGACCAAGATGATACATTTGGTAGAACGTATTCACTTGACGTTTATATTAATGGTGAACTTGTAGAGAAGAATGTACCAATCAATGCTAGCGGTGAATTTGAAATTCCACTAGATGCTGAGCTCAATCTTGGTGATGAAGTAAGTATTGTTGTAAACGGACATCAGGAAAATCGTGATGATAAACAGTCTGATATGGTTGCTGTAATTATACAAGAACCTATTGATACTGACTCAGATGCGGATTCCGATTCAGATGCGGACGCAGATTCTGATTCAGACGCCGACGCTGATGCGGATTCAGATGCTGATGCAGATGCCGATGCGGATTCTGATTCCGATTCCGATGCGGATTCTGATTCCGATTCAGATGCTGACGCAGATGCTGATGCAGATTCCGATTCAGATGCTGACGCAGATTCTGATTCCGATTCAGATGCTGATGCGGATTCAGATGCGGATGCGGATGCGGATGCCGATGCCGACGCAGATGCTGATGCTGATGCCGATGCGGATTCTGATTCCGATTCAGATGCGGATTCTGATTCAGATTCCGATGCGGATGCAGATTCCGATTCAGATGCTGACGCAGATGCAGATTCTGATTCAGATGCCGACGCGGATTCTGATTCAGATTCTGATTCCGATTCAGATGCGGATGCGGATGCTGATGCGGATGCCGATGCGGATGCCGATGCCGATGCGGATTCCGATTCTGATTCAGATTCCGATGCGGATGCAGATTCCGATTCCGATGCGGATGCTGATGCCGATTCCGATTCCGATGCCGACGCGGATTCTGATTCAGATTCTGATTCCGATTCAGATGCGGATGCGGATGCTGATGCGGATGCCGATGCGGATGCCGATGCCGATGCGGATTCCGATTCTGATTCAGATTCCGATGCGGATTCCGATTCCGATTCCGATGCGGATGCGGATGCCGACGCCGATTCCGATGCCGACGCCGATGCTGATGCTGATGCCGACGCTGATTCCGATGCGGATTCCGATTCCGATTCCGATTCAGACGCGGATTCAGATTCAGATGCGGATGCTGATTCAGATGCGGATGCTGATGCTGATGCCGACGCAGATTCCGATTCAGATGCGGATGCAGATTCAGATGCAGATTCCGATGCAGATTCCGATTCCGATTCCGATGCTGATGCCGACGCAGATTCAGATTCCGATGCTGATGCCGATGCCGATGCAGATGCAGATTCAGATGCGGATGCAGATTCCGATTCAGATGCGGATGCCGACGCCGATTCAGATTCAGATTCCGACGCGGATTCCGATTCAGATGCTGATGCTGATTCCGATTCAGATTCCGATTCCGATGCCGACGCAGATTCCGATGCTGATGCCGATGCCGATGCTGATGCCGATGCCGACGCAGATTCCGATTCCGATGCTGATGCGGATGCTGATTCCGATTCAGATTCCGACGCGGATGCCGATGCTGATGCTGATGCGGATGCCGACGCTGATTCAGATTCAGATGCAGATGCCGACGCCGATTCCGATTCAGATTCCGATTCAGATTCCGATTCTGATTCTGATTCCGATGCCGACGCAGATTCCGATGCTGATGCAGATGCAGATTCCGATTCAGATTCAGATGCGGATGCAGATGCAGATTCCGATTCCGACGCGGATTCAGATTCAGATGCAGATTCCGATTCCGACGCGGATTCAGATTCAGATGCAGATTCCGATTCAGATTCCGATTCAGACGCGGATTCCGATTCAGATTCAGATGCAGATTCAGATGCAGATTCCGATTCAGATTCAGATTCAGATGCGGATGCAGATGCCGACGCCGATTCCGATTCAGATGCGGATGCAGATTCCGATGCAGATGCCGACGCAGATGCCGACGCCGATTCCGATGCGGATGCAGATGCCGACGCTGATTCCGATGCTGATGCAGATTCAGATTCCGATGCCGACGCAGATTCCGATTCAGATGCGGATGCAGATTCCGATTCCGATTCAGATGCGGATGCAGATTCCGACGCAGATTCAGATTCCGATGCGGATGCAGATGCGGATGCCGACGCCGATTCCGATTCAGATGCGGATTCCGATGCGGATGCGGATGCCGACGCCGATTCCGATTCAGATGCGGATTCCGATTCCGATTCAGATGCGGATGCGGATTCCGATTCAGATGCCGATTCAGATGCGGATTCCGATTCCGATGCGGATGCAGATGCGGATGCAGATGCGGATGCGGATGCCGACGCAGATTCAGATGCTGATGCAGATGCAGATTCCGATTCCGATTCCGATTCAGATGCTGATGCCGATTCCGATGCGGATGCAGATGCGGATGCGGATTCCGATTCCGATGCTGATGCGGATGCGGATTCCGACGCAGATTCCGATTCCGATTCCGATGCGGATGCCGATGCCGACGCTGATTCAGATGCGGATTCCGACGCAGATTCCGATTCCGATTCCGATTCCGATTCCGATTCCGATTCCGATTCCGATTCCGATTCCGATGCGGATGCCGACGCCGATGCGGATGCGGATTCCGATTCAGATTCCGATTCAGATGCGGATGCAGATTCAGGCTCTGGCAATAAGAAACCGGGTAGCAAATTACCACAAACAGGTTCTTCCTCGATTGCAGCCTCAGTTGTTGGTGGTTTAGCATCTGTAGGTGCTGGACTTGGATTGTGGAATAGAAAGAAAAAGAAAAAGAAATAAAAATAGAAAGAAATAAAAATAGAAAGAAATAAAAATTGGATTGTTGATAGAACACACACTTCGTGTTCTATCAACAATTTTAAGGATTAATAGTTTAGAGGTCAATGTGTATGGCTAAAGACACGCTGAAGAAGTATATATCCAATATACTCATAGTATTTTTAATAATTTTTGGGGCAATAGCTATTTTTAGTATTCCTCTAAAGAATCAAATCATTAATATGAATGTAAAACAGTTTTCCATCGAAAATATGACAAAGGAACAAGTGAAGGAAAATCATGAAAAATTAACAGAATTAGAAAATGAGCCCAGTGAGGAAAACAGTTTTGATTTTGAGTCAATCTCATTGACAAGTTTGTCTTCGATTGTCAGATTACAGCTAGATGAAAATAACGAAACAGTAGCTAAGGATAGGACGATGGGCGCAATTTTAATTCCAAGTGTAGGTATTGATTTACCTATTTTTTTTGGAGTAACAGATTTTACATTAAGTTTTGGAGCAGGAACTATGAAACAAGACCAAGTTATGGGAGAGGGAAACTATAGTCTTGCAAGTCATAGAAGTGAAAGTAGAAGCTTATTATTTAGGCCTTTAGAGCATGTGGAAATCAATGATTTGATTTACATAACAGACTTGGAACAAGTTTATATCTACAGTGTTTCTTTTAAAGAAATCGTAAACCCAGAAAGTACGTATTTAATTGAAGATATCCCCGATCGGAAGATGATTACTCTTGTGACATGTGATGATGCCAGAGGAACAAGAAGACTAGTAATTCAAGGAGAATTGATAGAGACAGTGGAATATCATAATGATTTTTTTGAATCTACTTAAAAATTAAATTAATACTTACTTTTCCAATGGAACAGACTGTGTACCAAAAAACTCAATTAAGATAGGGTGAAAAAATTGTATATCTATTTATCTGTGCTTCTCGTGAGCATAGCCTTATTAATACTCATCTCATGGAGGATTTTTAAAGAGCGACAATTAAAGAAAACAGAATTAGCAATTGGAAATGATTTGCTGCTAAAAAAAAAATTAATAGTTTTTAAGCAAATACAGCAAAGTGTAAATATCTGGATTATTTTAGGTGTGACTGCCACAATGCTCCTTAGCCTAATTACATTAGGAACATTACAAATGAAAGATAAGAAGTATGTAGAAAATGTTTCGGGAGAATTAACGAAACTAGAAAAACAAGTAGATGAATTATCAAAAGCACAAGAAAAATTTTTGGAACTATCAATCTATAGCTATCCGGAAGAAGGTATTGGTCTTTCTGAGATTGATTGGAAAGATCTCCTTGCACAGATAACGCCAGAAGAGCGTTTTGTTTATGAAGAAAAAATAGGCAGGGATCTTACGCCCTATTTTGGTCGTACTGTGTCAATCATCACTAATAATGTACCTTTACAATACTTAATTTTGTCAATCTATATTGAAGTAAATAATCAACAAGATCTACCAAAGATACAGGAAAATATCGAAGTTTATTTAAGCGAAGTTCAAGACATAAGTTTTTTAAATCAGGCAAACATTCAAATTTTTGATAGCGATACAGAAACTATGATTTCTGATGAAGTATTTTTAAGGACAGATTCTGGTGAACTAGAATTGCTTGAAAAGGGCGATGATAGTGTGGAGCAAGAAAATGAAAATAAGACTGAAGTCAAAGAAAAAGTAGAGCAAAAAGGAGAAGTAATAACGAATGGCTAAGAAAGAAAAAAGTTTTTACAAAAAATTATTAGATGAAATTCAAGAAGTAAATGTTGAGTCTATTGATCTATATGACACTGAGTCTGAGTTAGAAAGCGATAAATTAGTCAAAGAGCACTCTCAGGAGAATAACAATAAGAAACAAGAGCGAACTGAACAACTTGAAAAAAAGGTCAATACATTAGTAGCTGAGAAGAACAATTTGCTTCAAGAACTAGAGATGAGTAAGAAAAACCATCAAAGAATAAATAATGATCTTAGCGCAATAAAAGAAATCCAGAAGCAGCAGGAGAATAATTTAAAAAAGATTACCGAAGATCGAAATAATTTAAAGGAACAATTACGACTAGCTCTTGAAGTAAACGAAACGACTGAAAAGGAATTACAAAAATCATTAAAAGAGAGAAACGAACTTTCAACTAAAGTAAAAGAGATTACAAGCCAAAAAGAAAAAATTGAAAATGACTTGGAATCAAAGAACAAAGAGACTAAAGACGGAAGTAATTTGAAGGAACAATTACGATTGGCTATTGAAGTCAAGGAAACGACTGAAAAGGAACTTCAAAAAGCAATAAATGAAAAAAATGAACTTTCAACTAAGTTAGAAGAAATGGTTAGTCAAAAAAATATGGTTGAAAGTGAATTGAATACACAAAACCTAGAGTTAAGAACAAAATTAGAAGAGATTGAAAATCAAAATAAAAATTCAGAAATAAAAGAAGCGTATCAGGAGTTAAAAAATAAATTCGAAACTAGTAAGAAGGATAACCAATATCTTACACACGAACTAAATAAAGCAACACAAAAAGTAATTGAATTAACACAATCATTAGAGCAATACGGCCCTAATCATTTAAATAGTGAAGAATTAGAAAAAGAAAATACGGAAGATTATCGAATTGAACAACTAAAAAGCCAATTAACCAATGTTATTGCTGATACACAAAAAAGATATGATGAATGGCAGGTCGAGAAAGAGCAGTTAAAGGCAACCATCAACAAAGTTGAAGAAAGCTATGAAGAAAAATTAGAAGAAAAACAACATGAGATTGATACTTTGAAAGATAAGCTTTCTGAGAAAGAAATAGCAGAATTAGTTATTACAAAAAAAGATATTCCAAAAGCAATCCAGGACCTTCAGGAACTAGAGACAGAACTTGAAGAAATTCAAGAAGTTCAAGAATTAAAAAAAGAGTTGAGTAAATTAACAAAAGAAAAAGAGAAGTTGCAAAAAGAGAAAGAAGAGTTCGAAGAGGAAATTGGTGAAGTATTAGCATTCGCAAAACGAAAAGCTAAAAGAACTGTCGAAGAAGCACAGTTAGAAGCCAATAAAATGATTCGATTAGCAGAAGTACGTGTTAGTTCTATTCATGAGAGAGCAAAAGAGATTCTATTCGACGTAGATGAAACAAAAGACGAAGTGACAAATCTTTTTGAAGATTTGCAATTTAAAGTAAAACAGCTAGCACATAATAAATTACAATTTAATGACTTTGAAGAATACAAATAATTTTTGTGAAAGAGCATTCTTGCAACAGTCAACAGAAACAAGATAATCATACCATTTTTATCGGATATCGGTCATTTATGGTCAACTGTTGCAAAATACTAAGAACAAAGAATATTTAATATAGATAAATTTTTGTGTAATAATCTAACATTTTAAAAAAAGCGTTTATTTGAATAGAAATAGGAAAGCAAGAAACAATGAAAGAGAGAATGAAGCGCGAGGAGGTATTAAGATGAAAAATAAGAAGATAGGTATCACACTAATCAGCCTAGGTGTATTAGCAGCACAAAGTTTTACCACACCAACTTTGTTGGCAAGCAATTTAACTGATCATCTTTCTGATAAATCAGAAGACGCAAGCCAATCCACCTTCTCAAAGGAAAGGAAGCAATCGAATGTTGATTTGCAAGAACCCAACATAGAGTTAGTTTCGAGTATGCGACAAGCGTCTAATGTAACATCGAATATAGCAATGAGTACCAGCTCCAAAACCGAATTGTCTAGTGGTTATGTTCCAATAATAGAAGAGTCAAGTGAATCTTCCGATGAAAGTACCGACTTTCCAGAAGAGTCTCATTGGGAAGATGAAGAGTTGGGGGAAGAAAACACTGAAGAACAAGAGTCAGACAAACCTGAAGAATCGCAGCAACCAGATATCCCAATAGAAGAAACGATTCCGTCTGAAGTACCAGAAGCTGAACAAACAGTACCACCTTCTTCTGAGGCACCAGTGCAGCCCGATGCACCAACTTCCTCAACAAATCAAGAGGATCAAAGTTCTGATTCAGGAGCTAATCCATTTCCACCGAGTGCTCCGGTGACTCGACCACCTGCTACAGATCAAGAGATTGATACTATTTTTGAAGGTTTACTCAATAGTGCAGAGAATCAACTTCCAGATGCATTTAGAAGTAGTGAAGTGGCTGAATCAACGTTAGGGAGTTTCACATTACCGTTATTAGCTAGCTTTGACCACTCCTGGCAAGCTGCGTTGGTGTATCAAACAATTCGACAGGTTGGCGCAGATGACTTAGAGAGTAAAGAAGTCGATACTTGGCTGAAAGAACTTTATAACGAAGTACTGGCGACAAATCTAGAAAATCTTGATATGAAAGAATCAACCTATAATTCATTACAGCCTGGTGATATTCTCTATAAGGAAACTGCGGAAGGGAATCAATTATTGGGAATTTGGCTAGGAAACGATTATTATGGGACAATTGGTACACAAGAAATGTCAGAAACATTGGAACAAGAATCTCAAGAAGATGAAGTGAATGAAGACGTTGATTTAAATCAATCAGCGACTTCAGTGGTTTATCTTGAGAAGCTGTCCTATCAACAGGTCGATCAAGAAGAATGGGATGAAGAAAACATTTCATTATTGATTAAACGTGCGCAATCACCAGAGTTAACTGAAGTAGGTAAAGAGTTGGTGAAAAATTATCCAGCACAACTTGATTTCCAATTTAATACTGCTACACATGAATTTATCAAACAAATTAGTGAAAAAGCTCGGAAACTAGGGCAAGAGTATGACGTCTTTGCTTCAGTCTTGATTGCGCAAGCTATTTTAGAAAGTGGCAACGGTAGTAGTCTTTTATCAAAGGCACCCTATTATAACCTTTTCGGTATTAAAGGAAGTTATCGAGAAGGTGCAGTAGTGATGACTACCAAAGAGGATTTAGGAAATGGCGAAATGATTGAAATTCAAGATGCTTTTCGTGTTTATCCAAGTTACGATGAATCGTTAACAGATTATATTGCATTGATCCGCGGAGGCGTTTCCCACGATTCATCTTTTTATAAATCAGTCTGGCGCTCAGAAGCAAAAAACTATTTGCGTGCAACTGATGCTTTAACCGGAACCTATGCAACAGACACTAGCTATAATCAGAAATTGAATTCTTTGATTGCTGTTTACGAGTTGACCCAATACGATGAGGATCAATCACAACAAAGTGGTGTCTTCATTAAAGGATTGGAAGAAGTTCCAAATGAATATCGGGAGTTAATGACTTTCCCAGCTTATAATGGGAAAGATTATAATACTTCTGGTTCTTATCCTGTAGGTCAGTGTACTTGGTATGCATTTAATCGAGTCGCACAATTAGGTGGTCGTGTAGATGATTACATGGGAAATGGGGGAGATTGGGGAACTACTGGTCTTAGATTAGGTTATCAAGTTAGTCGAACCCCAAAAGCCGGGACCTTGATTTCTTTCAGCCACGGGACAGCGGGGTCGGATCCCAGGTATGGTCATGTCGCATTTGTAGAAGCGGTTGGACCGAATGGTATTTTAATTTCCGAAGCAAACGTTTATGGTGGTACAACGATTTCTTACCGAGTGATTGGCAATGATCTAGCTCGTTCCTCGTTGGTTCAATATATCACACCGAAATAAGTAATAATAAAAGAGGCAAGTAAAAGATGAATGAATCTTATTATGGAAAGGTGTAACTAAAAGAGTCAATAAGGAAATGAAGGTAGTAAAGCAGGAAGAGAAAATGCTCGATAGAACCTTAACATCAAAAGTCTTACAAGTATTAAAAGAAGAACGTCAGTTGCTCAAAATGAATGCTTAGTGGTATCGGCAGTGATGTAAAATAAAAGTAAAATGTTTAATAGTAGACTGGCGGTTATCAGTATTCTTTGGGGGATCTTCTCTTTCCAACTCGTTCGGATTCAAGGGGGATTCAATGAATCCGACGTTAATAGCATGTTTAAAATCACTTTTACATCTTGATCGTTTTTTGTTGATCAAGAGTGACTCCCATAATGAAGGAGATTTTTATTGGCTATTGTCGCTTCTTCATAAATTACATCTGGAAATTTTTTTAAGAAGAGGTTTCAAGAGTATCATTCATACATTATCTCACCTATTAAACTACTTTATCGAGAGGCATGTATTTTATTAGCTTCCAAAAAAATGTTCACTATTTTTTGGTACGCATTAGAAAGAAATAATCACATAGAGAGGACCTTATGAATCATGCTATTCACAATGAAAGAAGAATATAGTAGCTATTATCAAAAAGAATTTGGGAATGCATCAAGAAAAGAAAAAGATTTGAAAGACTATTTAATTGATTTATTGCGGCGTTTAAACCAACTAACTGATGAAATCTCAAAAGAAAATTTTTGGAGTGTGCTGCCAAGAATTTTGGGAATTGATGCAAAATTAAACCTATTAGTTGAATTGATTAAATTTGAAGAACTACCAAGCGAAGAAATTATCCGTATCATTGAAAATGACTATCAAAGCTATTTTAAAGAACTATGTGGGTATGATTTAAGTATGGAAACGAGATATTCTTTAGTATTTAACGTCGCATAAATGTATTTTGTTTTTTTGCAAAAAATCGAAGTTGTCTGATGGAAATCCTTTATACTGATTCTGAGAAATTTTCTTAAGAATCAGTATAAAGGATATTTTGTTATCTTCTCGATTCACCAGTACCAGCAGCTCTATTCCTTTCCAACAACAGCCGTTTAATCTCCTCATAAATCTCTCCGGTCTCCGGCGTCGCACGCTGACGATTCTGAATGATAAAAAGATCACGATAGCGGTACTCTGGATCAAGTTCCTGCCAAGGCAACTCTTCTGGTAATGAAAGTTTCGAGATGATCGATTTGCCGATGTTTTGTTTTAGTAGGGACAAAATCACTTCGCTGTTATTGGCTTTGATGATTTGCGGATGCAAGTGCTGTGCGTACAGATAGGTTTCGTTAATGTAGTACATCCCCGAGTCGTTTTCCCGCAAGACCCAAAAATCAGAAGCGAGGTTGCCTGCTAACACCAATTCATCGCGATAAACGAATTCTTTTTGGATCAATGGCGAAACGATTGATTTTTCGATCAGGCCAATATGGGCTTTGTTTGATTCGACGGCATCGATTACTTCTTGAGAATTCATGATTTTGATTTCAAAGGCAAACGTTGGAAATTCTTCAATCAGCTGCGCCATGATGCTGGGCAGTAAGTAGACGGCGGTCGTATTCGAACAAGCGAGCACACACTCTGTTTTAAAATTTTTGGTGTCTTTGGCTTGCGAAAAAATAGTGGACAATGAGCGGAGAGACTCGACCACACGAGGATACAAAAACTCCGCTTGGCTGGTGGGTAAAATCAATTGTTTTCCTTTACGTTCAAAAAGTTTGAAGCCAAGTTCGGCCTCTAAGCGTTGGATTTGCAAGGAAATCGTTGGTTGAGTTTTATAGAGTTGTTTGGCGGCAAGACTAAAGTTTCTCGTTTCATAAACAACAATGAAGGTTTTGAGCAATTCAATCATTTTGCGGACTCCTTTATTATTAATAATATTTATAATTAGTATTTAAAAGTACAATTTTACAAATAGTTATCAGGTGATTATAGTATAAGTGTAGAGAAAAAAGAAAGCAAATTTAGTTGAAATTTTCATACGTTTAGAAAGGATGAGTTGATGAAAACATCGATCCAGCATTTTTTACATTCATTGCCAATCCCGATTTGTGGCTTGATTTTAGGCACTGTGTCTTTGGGGAATTTATTGTATTCAGAAGGAATGGAGACGGTTGGAAATGCGTTTTGCACCCTTGGTATTTTCATCATGGGGCTCTTCCTTCTGAAAGTATGCTTTACATTTAAGCACACGATGTCAGAGTTGCAAAACCCAATCGTTGCTTCTGTGGCGCCGACCTTTACGATGGCGCTGATGGTGATTTCCACTGTTTTTGAACGGGTCATTCCCGATGCAGTGGTGAATGATCTGCTCTGGTGGGGGGCTATCGGCTTACATTTTGCTTTAATGATCTATTTTGTTGTCGTGCATATTTTGCCTGTCGACCTTTCGCTGGAATACATTTATCCGAGCTGGTTTATTACCTTTGTCGGTATTGGCGTCATTCCCAATACTTCTGCTGTCTTTTTTAAAGAGCTGGGGGAAGTGATCGTCTGGATCGCATTGGTATTGTATTTTGCGCTTTTGCCGATTATTTTAAAACGAATCGTCCATCAGAAGCTGACGGAACGTGCGGCAGTTCCTTTGATCACGATTTTAACAGCACCAGGGTCTCTTTGCTTAGCAGGTTACCTTTCCGTATTTGAACAAGGCTCTGCTTGGTTTGTCGCCTTTATGCTGTTATTGTCACAAACGATTTATTTCTGTGTCGTCGCTTATATGAAAAACATGCTGGCAGTCGGCTTTTACCCAAGCTATGCGGCATTTACGTTTCCTCTTGTGATTTCAGCGACGGCTATGTTCAAATCAGCGCTGTTTTTTGTGAATCACCCACTGATATTTGGGTTTCTACAAGCCTTAACGATTATTGAAACCAGCTTTGCCGTGATTGTTGTCAGCTATGTGTTAGGAAAATATGCAATTCATTTGTATCAGCAAGCCAAAGCGCTGATTGCCGGTCATAGTTATTAAGGAAACACAAGAGTACACAAGAGAACATACATTTTTTGAGAAAATACGTAATATACGCAAAACAATAGCACAAGTATTTGAAAAGAAAAGGAAGGGATCGCACATGAAAAGTACAAGCAGAAAAGTTGTCGTTGTCGGAACAGGTTTCGTTGGAACGAGCATTGCGTATTCCATGATCAATCAAGGACTGATCAATGAATTGGTCTTGATCGATGTCAATCGGGACAAAGCAGAAGGAGAAGCCCTCGATTTGTTAGACGGTATGTCATGGGGGCAAGAAAACATCAAAGTTTGGGCTGGAGAGTACTCGGAATGTAAAGATGCTGGCATCGTGGTTATTACCGCAGGGGTCAACCAAAAGCCAGGACAAACACGGCTTGAATTGATTGATGTGAACGCCGAAATTATGGCAAGCGTCACAAAACAAGTGATGGATTCAGGCTTTGATGGCGTGCTTGTTATCGCTTCAAACCCAGTCGATGTCTTAACTTATCAAGCATGGCGTGTGTCCGGGTTGCCAGCCAATCGGGTCGTTGGTACGGGAACGACCCTCGATACCACAAGACTTCGAAAAGAAGTGGCGGCAAAATTAGCCATCGATCCACGGAATATTCATGGGTACATCATTGGGGAACACGGTGACTCGGAAGTCGCTGTCTGGTCCCATACAACGATCGGTGGGAAACCGATCGTAGAATTGATCAAGCAAAAGGATCGTTTGACCGTTGCCGATCTAGCGGTTCTTTCTGAACGAGTAAAAAATGCTGCCTATGAAATCATCGATCGAAAACAAGCAACTTTTTACGGGATAGGGATGAGTGTCGCAAGAATCGTTCGAGCGATCTTAAATGATGAGCAAGCGATTCTGCCGGTATCTTCCTACCTTAATGGGGAATATGGCATCAACGATTTATTCACAGGGGTTCCTGCAGTCGTGGACCAAAACGGCGTCCGCGAAATTATTGAATTGACGCTTACACCTGAGGAAAAACGGCAATTTGATACTTCGTGTCATCAGTTACGAGCAGTAATTTCCACAATTGGACAAAGCAAAGTCAGCTGATCTCTAGAACACCAATAATGAAATCCTCGTGTTCGTTTTTGCCAAAGCATGGTTCGACTATTTACGGTCTGCCATGCTTTTTTTCATCTAGCAAAGAATGTTAAAAGGAAATGGCGTATTTTACGCGAAACGCCCAATATTCAACTCTCTTTATTCACACTCCTTTAGGAAAAAACATCCTCAGTGAATGACAGAAAAAGAATGATCGATCAACCTTACAAACTTTCCGAGTTGTAAAAAGTGACAAAGTGTCACCTTATGTGGTATTCTTCAAAAAGTGACACTTTGTCAATATTTGGAAAGTAGGAGGAAAGAACAATGTTTCTGGCTATAAAAGAAATGCGTTATTCAAAATTAAGATATGGGTTGATCGTAGGAATCATGTTTTTGATCGCCTATGTTGTTTTTATATTGTCTGGCTTAGCTACCGGACTTAACTGGGATTTTAAAAAGGCCATCGTCGACTGGGATTCATCCGCGATCGTTTTATCAGAAGATGCGAATGACACATTTGCGGCTTCGCAATTGACGAGAGGGGATTTAGACCGTGTAGAAGGGACACAAAAAGCCCCAATTGGTTTATACAGCAGTGTCATTACGGTCAACGATGAACAAGTCAATGTGACTGTTTTTGGTACACAAGACGATGCGTTCTTGTTACCAGAAGTCTTAGAGGGCAAGCTGTTTTCAAAAGAAAATGAGATCACGATTTCAGAAAACTTAGCAGAAGAAGGTATCAAGGTCGGGGATCAAGTGAAAATCGGACGCTCAGATGAAACCTTCAAAGTCGTTGGGATCACCCCAGAAACGTCTTATACGGTGTCACCAGTGATTTATACTTCCCTCGATACTTGGACGAAAATGAAGTTTGCTAATCAACCATTTGCATCTGACAAGGAGCAGCCAATCAATATCATTGTGACCAAATCAAGTGATCCGAAAGTCAATAACCAGGAAGGAACCCAGCTCAAAGTGTTGGCAACGGAAGACTTTATTGAAAAGCTTCCCGGATTTTCTGCCCAAAACTTGACCTTAAATGCCATGATCTACTTCTTGTTTGTTGTTGCAACGGCAATCGTGGGGATTTTCATGTATGTGATCACCCTACAAAAAACAGCGATTTTTGGTGTGATGAAAGCCCAAGGGATTCGGACCAGCTTCATTGCCAAATCAATTATTGCGCAAGCATTTATGGTAGGAGTGATCGGGGTAGCCCTAGCCTTTGCGGCGGCATACGGCACCAGCTTGTTTTTACCAGATGCCATGCCATTTTTCTTTGAATTAAAGCAATGGCTGCTTTATAGCGGCATCTTGATTCTCGTGGCAGTTCTAGGCGGCTTATTCTCCATTCGGACGGTCATAAAAGTCGATCCAATAACGGCAATAGGAGGGTAACAAAGATGAAAGACATTTTAGTAATGAAGGATATTATAAAAAAATTTGGCAAGCAGCATACCGAAGTAACGGCACTAAAAGGACTGAATTTTCACGTTCAAGAAGGGGAGTTTGTCAGTATCATCGGTCCTTCTGGTTCAGGAAAAAGTACCTTTTTGACCATCGCTGGCGGCTTACAAAGTCCAACAGCCGGAGAGATCATCATCAACCAGGTCAACTTTTCCCAATTAAATGAAAAGCAACGAGGGAAGTTGCGTTTTAAAGAGATTGGGTTTATCTTGCAAAGCTCGAATTTGATCCCTTTTCTAACAGTAAAGGAACAATTTTATTTGGTCGACAAAGTTTCAGGAAAAGCCAAGGAAAAGGAACGGATTGATGAATTGCTTGCTTCATTAGATATTCTCGATCTTCAAGACAAGTTTCCCCGCGATTTATCTGGTGGGGAACGTCAACGAGTAGCGATCGGCAGGGCCTTGTTTAATGACCCAAGCTTGATTTTAGCGGATGAACCAACTGCCAGCTTAGACACCGATCATGCGTATGAAGTCGTGAAGTTATTAGTGAAAGAAGCGCATGAGAAAAAGAAAGCGACAGTTATGGTCACCCACGACGAGCGAATGATCCAATGGAGTGATCGCATTTTCCGAATGGAAGATGGCAATCTGATCGAACAAAACGCCCCATCAAGAGAAACTGCACAAGTCTGAGTGGAAAAGTAGAGGGATTTGTTTATAATAGAGGGAGTAGATTGCGAATGATGGAGGAGAATCCCTTGCCAAGTACAACATTTTTTCATTTAAAACAAGAGAAAAAAGAAAAAATCGATGCCGTGCTTTTAGAAGAATTCTTCAGCAAGCATATCAGTCAAGTCAAGGTCTCTGCCATCGTCGAAAAATCGCACATTTCTAGAGGGGCGTTTTACAAGTACTTTCAAAACTTAGAAGATGCCTATGACTATGCGATCACCAACTATTCCAACCAAATCCATTCTGCGATTTTTACGTTTATCAATCGCAACAAAAATGATTTTTTCAAAGGGATCGAAGAATACTTGGCTTGGTGCAGTCAATGGTCACCTGAAGATGATCATTGGAAAATGATCCACTTATGTACCCAAAGCAATGCCTGGACGAAGCGCGATGCGATCCCTGACGATTCGCCCATGATTCGCCAATGGTTGGAGCTGTTGGAAGAAAATCGCTTCACGATCCATGATACGCAAGAAGCCGTCAGTTTCCTTTACTTTATTATGGCGGTCGTGATGGATAGTCTGACAGATTTTATTTCGAATGAATGGACCGCAAAAGAGCTGATCAAAGATTTCCGCTATAAGGTGCAATGGATCAAGTATGGAATCAAAGAGCACAACAAAGAGTACAACAAAGAGGAATGAACGCTTCGGTAAGAGGATGGACCAAATACCGCACGCGGCGGAGAAGTTCATTTACAAAGAAAGAGGTGCCCGACAACCGAAATAGTTGTCGGACACCTCTTTTTTGAGCAAATGATTATTTTTTATTTACACGTTTCGCAATGATTGGCAAGATCAAGCCAATCAAAAGAAAGGCGATCGGCGTAATGATATTTAAGGCCAATTGGAAGAACCAAGCTTGCGGATCTGCCGCATAATCAAGCTTAGGAACCATCCCTAAAATGCAGGCAAAGGCCGTGAACAAGAAGCACCATAAGCCAATCCCAAAGCCAACTTTGGTGTTTTTCACGAATTTATAATCGGAAGTAAAGCGATTGGCGTGTTTGTTGACTAGCATAAAGGCTAAGAAGACCCATAAGTAACGCAGTGGCATGACAACTGAATTCAAGTTCAGCAACCAACGGTACAGTTCGGTCATATTGCCGATTCCTAGTGCTGGAATAATGATCAAAATGCTTACCAGGATACCAGTCATAATATATCCATTTACTGGTGTTCCTTTTTTGTTTAGTTTTGCTAAGCCATTTGGTACAAATTCTGAATCAGCATCAGACAGTAATATTTTCAATGGGGCATCAATTGAAAAGGCCAAAGCAGAGATTTGCGCCAACGCATTGGCGATGGAATAAAGAATGACAAAGAAGTTGCCGATTCCGTAGAAGTTTCCAAGTCGTTGAAAGGCTTCATAAGCGCCGTTGACCATCAAATCTTCTGGAATATGGTTGGCATCAAAAAGCATCCCCATAGCAATCGAGCCGAGCAAGGCACATAACGCCACCATACCGGCTAAAAAGATCATGCCTTTTGGAAATTCTTTTGCAGGATTTTTTGTGTTATTTACGTAAGGCGAGATTTTTTCACAGCCACCTACCGCAAATACCAGCATCGAGATCGTGGTTAAATAGGTAAAGTCAAATTTAGGGATATAGGTTGAAACAGATGACATGTTTGGTGTAGCAATTTCAGCACCAGTCATTGCTGGAGCGGTGACTGCTAAAAGAATAAAAAGAATTGACATCACGAACATAGCTGTTCCCGCGATGTTCCCAATCATTTTTAAGGTCGTCAATCCTTTAGAGGCAATCCATAAAAAGAATAGAAAAATAGCTAAACAAATCAACGAGACTTCCATGGAACCCATCGTCGATACAAATGTACCATTTCCTTTAAATAACCAACTCAAGGATACTAAAATTCCTTGGGGTTTTTGTGCCAAGTAGGGCACGTGAACGACCCAATAAGTCCAAGCAGCAAAAAAAGCCAACCGCTTTGTTGAGGTTTCTTTGATCCATGAGGAGACACCACCACTTGACTCTTTGAAGGTCGATCCTAACTGACCAACACTTAATGCATAGGGTACAAAATAAAGAGCCATAATTAATAGCCACGAAACAACAACAGTCAATCCTTGTTGAGCGTAATTGTTTACAACATTTCCCAGTCCCCAAACAGAGACGAACGCCATCAGCGCAATATTATACCAGCGTAATTGTTTCTCATTCATCGCTTTCTCCTTCTTAAAATGATTTTTCTGACTGGTTAAAATAGAGCGTTTTTTGAAATTTAGTGAGAAAAAAATTTCTTTCCATAAGCGCTTGATCACTATCAAGTTTCTTATGCACTTTTTCACAAATGTCAAAGGTCAAATTGAATAAAAAAATTTCAGCTGCTCTTTTTTATCCAGTCATTGATTTTCCATAGTTAGGATAAACCTCTGAATTCTTTTGGTCAAGAAAAATTAAATTGTTATTTAAAAAAAATAATAAATTTCTGATGATAGAAAAAGCAAACATCATCATTCATTAATAATCTGAAAGAAATGCTACTACATTCGGTCAAGGGCGTGGATGAAATAGAGAACGTCTCATTTAAATGAATGGACGCATAAAGATGAAAGAAACCCTTTCGAAAGGCTTTTAGCTGGTACTTTTTGGATAGATCTTTAAGCAAAGGAAACAGAAGAGTAGCCATAGTTTTTTTGTTTTTCTAACAATAACTTTACGCTAACATTCTTTCAAAGAAACACGAAAACAAAGTTAGCCGGATTCTTCATTCCATCGAAATCACTGGTTTTTTTTCTTCAATTTATAGGAGCTGGGTGTTATTCGCTCAAATACTGGCCATAAAAGCAAATAAAAGACGAAGTTTCCACTGGCATGGAAGAAATCGAACAGTAGTCCTTGAAGGTAATAGGCAAGAAACGAAGGAAACTGATAAAGCCAAACCTCCATCAACGAAACGATCAAGCCATAAAGAAGTCCGCAAAGAAAGGCAAAGAAAGCTTGCAGGATACGATTTTTCTTGATGATCGGGATTTTTCCAAGCTGTTGAAAAAGAACGATGGTGCCGGTAAGTGCAGCCAATTGACTGATCGTCCAGGGACCCATGCCTAAATAGATATTTGTTCCGAGCAAACTTAGCAAGGCAATCATCAACGCATCGGTTAAGCAGTAAGAAAAAGCCACTAAAAATAAAAGGGCACTCATAGGCTGAACGTTAGGGATAAAGACAAAAACCAACCGTCCAACGATACACGCTGCGGTGAGCAGTGCTAAATGAGAAATTCTTTGAACGGAGAATACCTTGGATTGGGGAGGAAGCATGAAAATCGCCGACTTTCTAATTGATAATCATTCTCATTATACATGGAAAATAATATAATTCAAGATTTAAATACACATTATATAGTACGATAATAAAAACGGAGCACAATATGTTGTGTTTTTAGAAGGAGAGGGAAAGAAATGGACTACAAAAAACAAACGATTGAGAAATTGAACGAGGATATCAAGTTGTTCCAAGAAGTTTCGGCGATCACACCGGATATGACCAAAACATTTGAGGGAATCGCTCGTTTGATTATGTTGGATCGTTACTCATTCAAGGATCAAACCCATCAAACGTTGGGTAAGGATGATTTGGTGATTTTGACAACGAAAGCTGATCCTAAATATCCTGCACGAGGAATCGGTATTGTGAAAGCAATCGATGGGGAACTAGTCTCTATCGAAGTGGAAGAGGCCTATCGTTCAGCGTTAGAAGATACTGATGAACAAGCCAGTGGACTTGTGAAAAGAAGAAAAAGTGACATTGAAAAACCGTTAGAACTCTTTTTTGAGCAAGTGGCGCATCGTGTTGCCAAAGGAATTTCTGCCAACGAGTCCCATAACCAGGAGCGCTTCCTTGGGACGTTTTACCAACAAATCGTGGCGCAAAACCTAATTCCCGCAGGCAGAGTACTTTATGGAGCAGGAACAAATTCTCAAGTTACCTACTTCAATTGCTTTGTGATGCCTTTCATCCATGATTCCCGAAAAGGGATTGCTGTCCATCGACAAGAAGTCATGGAGATTATGAGTCGTGGTGGCGGGGTTGGAACCAATGGGTCGACCTTGCGACCAAAATCAAGTGTGGTCCACGGCGTCAGTGGTCGGTCTTCTGGGGCAGTTTCTTGGCTGAATGATTTGGCGAACTTGACGAACCTTGTCGAACAAGGAGGTAGTCGTCGCGGAGCGCAGATGATTATGATGTCAGATTGGCATCCAGATATTTTTACGTTTATTCTTTCTAAAGTTCAAAATCCTGCTGTATTGCTTCACCTGAAAAAAACAGTCACGAATGCGGCAATCAAACAACTGATCAATGAAAAACTGCAATTTGATCCTTTGACAAAAATGGAAGAAAGAATGTTCACTTATCTAGCGCAACTGCCTGAATCGTCAGATAAGGAACATAATGACATGATCCAAAAGGCAAAAGAAAAATTGCGAATAGGTGGCAGCCATACGGTAAAAGAAAGTGATTTCTTAACTGGTGCGAATATTTCAGTCTGCTTGACAGGAGAATTCATGGAAGCAGTGAAGACAGATGGGTGGTATGAGCTGCGCTTTCCAGATATTGACAATTATTCAGAAGCAGAGATGGCGCAATATGATGCAAAATGGGCGGAAGTCGGGGATGTGCGAGAATGGGCAGCTGCTGGTCATAAAGTCAAAACCTATCAAAGGATCAAAGCTCGTGAGTTATGGGAGTTGATTACTTTTTGTGCAACGTATTCTGCTGAGCCTGGTATTTTCTTTATCGATAATGCCAACAAGATGACGAATGCTACAGCATACGGACAAAAAGTCGTGGCAACCAATCCGTGCGGTGAACAGCCCCTAACCCCTTATGCCGTCTGTAACTTGGCAGCCATCAATCTCGCAAACATGGCGGATCGCCAGAAAGGCACCGTTGATTTTGCCAAACTAAAAGAAACCGTGAAAAAAGCAGTTCGTTTCCAAGACAATGTTATTGACGCAACGCCTTACTTTTTTGACAAAAATGAGCAGCAGGCGAAAGGGGAAAGACGTGTTGGATTAGGGATCATGGGCTTGGCAGATTTATTGATCTACTGTGGGAAAAAATACGGATCGGCAGAAGGGAATCAATTCGTTGATCAAATTTTCGAGGAAATGGCAGTCACTGCCTATGAGGCATCCATTGAATTGGCGAAAGAAAAAGGCAGCTTTCCCTTCCTGATTGGAAAAAATGACCAAGAGACGCAAGCGTTGCGGAAGAAATTTGTCGATACAGGATACATGAAAAAAATGCCAGCGCACATCCGCGAAGGCGTGCTGCGATTCGGCATTCGTAACTCTCATCTTTTGACCGTTGCACCAACAGGATCGACAGGCACGATGACGGGAGTTTCAACCGGTTTAGAACCTTACTACTCCTTTTCTTATTTTAGAAGCGGTCGACTAGGTAAGTTTATTGAAATCAATGCGGAGATCGTTGACGAATACCTGATGGATCATCCTGAAAGAACCAAAGCGCAGTTGCCGGCATGGTTCATTTCCGCTATGGAGTTGACGCCCGAAGAACATGTCGGTGTGCAATGCACCATTCAACGTTGGGTGGATAGCTCCATTTCAAAAACGGTCAATGCACCAAAAGGATATACAGTAAGCCAAGTAGCCAAGGTTTATCGAGATCTTTATGAAGGAGGAGCCAAAGGAGGGACCGTCTATGTAGATGGCAGCCGAGATTCACAAGTACTTACCTTAGAAGCGGTAGAAAATGAGCTGACCGCACAAGTTGAACCGCTGCCTGTCGTTCAAGTAGATGAACCCGTCGTCTCTGGTGAAATCTGCCCCATCTGCCATGAAGGAACCATTGAGGAAATCGGCGGCTGTAGTACCTGCACAAACTGTAAAATCCAATTAAAATGCGGGCTTTAAGAAAAAACGGGATTGATAAAATAACTCTTATCCGCATATTGGATAGAAAAACGATTAGTATTTTGACTATTGGAGAGGAAGAAATAGATGAAAAAAGTATTTGTCGTATTTATGCTAGTGAGCACATTACTCGTCGCTACAGGATGTCAACAGGCAAGTGTAACGTCAGAAAGCACGCAGCAAAGTTCCTTGAAGCAAGAACAAGGAACAGCTACGATCGTCATCCAAAATCAAGAAGATGTGACCTCAAAAGAAGTAACGTTCCGAGAAAATGAGTCGCTGCTGGAAGTAATGAAAGAAAACTTTACGATCAAAGAAAAAGATGGCTTTATCACCTCGATCAACGGCATCAGCCAAGATCAAAAAGCCAATCTATTTTGGGTCTATACCGTCAATGACGAAATGACCGATAAAGGGGCACAAGCGTTGATTTTAAAGAACAATGACACTATCACATTTGATTTGAAAGCATTCTGATTTGTTTGATTCTAAGGATCTTTATTGGTGCAAAAGAACTTGCACATAAAGATCTTTATCTATACAGATAGACTCTTGCGTTGATTTTGGAGGTAGTTTTGCATTCAAGTTCTATTCAAGAGTCTATTCTTGTTTTTCTATCATAGTTTGGAGTGGTGGCTTATTTTATTTTAAAATTGGAATAATAGGAATAAAGATACCATTACATACATAAGTTTTAGCCATGATGTTTCTTTCGTATTTTGGCTTGCGTTCCTATTTTTTGTAGAAAATAATTTTTTTATAGTAGAGTGGAAATGGACAAAAATTTGATTTATCCGTTAGCTTAAGTGGCTAACGCTTCTATTCTCTAATATATGGTTTTACTTACTATTTTTCTTGCGATTGTTTCCCAATCTGCTTGTTGTTCATAAAAACAATGTTATCATTGTATCATCAGATGTGGGTGGCGAACAGTGGTCTAAAACACGAGCGTTGATTACAAATAAGGTTTTTTCGTTCTCTTTGTTTATTGATCAGAAAAGGTAGGAGGAGAATAATGGTTGAGGTACTTTTGATGTGTGGCGTTAGTGGTGCAGGCAAAACCACTTACTCAAAACAAAAAGAGCAAGAAGGTTATGTAAGATTAGCAATAGATGAATTAATTTGGGAAGACTATGGCGTTTATGGTGTTGATTACCCTTCGGAAAAATATGCAAAAGTTTCGTCATTATCTTCAGTTAAATTGAAAGAGCTTACAGTAAGGGCTGTTCAAGAAGGAAAAAACGTAGTTGTCGATTCTAGTTTTTGGGCTAAAAGTCACCGAGACGCTTATAGAGAACTACTGGCAGCATATGATGTGACGATTAAAGTAATCTATCTAAAAGCTGATTATGATACTTTACGAAAACGATTAGCGATCAGAAATAAAGTCCAGACTGCAAATTCCGCTTTTCCTATTACAGAAGAAATCCTTCAACGGTTTTTTTCAGGATTCGAAGAACCGATAAATGAAGATGAAGTAGTGATTGAGCAAAAGAATAAATGAAGTAGCATCAAAATGTTTTTACTCCTTTTCAATACATTTAGTCTTATTACTGTGCAGGACACAAAGGACAGTCATACTAGAAGCAAAACAGTGATTGGCAATTTCTTTTCTTGTTGCATTCTTCGATTAATAAACGGATCAAAAAGCAATCCGCTGAAGACAAAATGACTATGACAGCTGTTAAAGACCAAGAATCAATACAAGAAACCGCCCATTTGGTAAATAGGACGGCAAACAGTAAGCACTTTGAGCAATCGAAACCACAAGTTAAGGCTCAAAAAACGATTACTACAAGACTTGAAGACTTGTAAGAAAAATTAAATATATTCTTCCTCTTTATTTACGTACGTTATAATATGCTTAAGATTTTTAAATAGAAGGAGGAGAAAACATGGAAGTAATTACACCAACGAATGCAAGAAAAAACCTTTATGGAATCATTAAGCATGTTGTGGCTGACAGTCAACCTGTAGAAATTGCGAGTACAAAAGAGGAAGAAAGCGTCATCATGATTAGTAAGAGCGATTGGAACTCCTTACAAGAAACGCTCAACTTACAAAATGTGGGTGTACTTGATCGGATCAAACACTTTGAGAATGAAGAAAGTGAAGACTTAGGTGAAATTGATTGGGATAGAATGTAAAGATCAAAAAGAATGCTCGCAAAGATTTGTCTAAATTGAAGAGTATCAATCTAACTAGTAAGTTTGATGAACTGATCAAAGTCATTAAGGAAAATCCTTTTCAAACACCGCCGCCTTACGAAAAATTAACAGGATTACCTTACTGTTCAAGACGTCTCAATATCAAACACAGGTTGGTATACAGCGTGGAAGAAGAGAGTAAAACGATCACGATTCTCTCTGTTTGGTCACACTATGAACGTGGGATATAATATGCTAAACTATTTCGACTCTTTGTCAATAAGGACTGATGAGTCGTACAAAATCAAATCTGGGTCAGAATAAATAGCATTCTGGCTCAGATTTTTTGTTAGCTTACTTTGATTAGTTGATTGATCAAAATGATTCTAATTCTCATGTTCTCAAATGATTTAAATCTGTAGAATACTCGTTTCGTGATCGGTAAATGAGTCATCGTTTGAGTAAGGGAGAGAATCGTATTGAGATGCCTTCTTCATCGCTCAAAAGTTTTTGAAGTTTTACACAGACCTCTTCAAATAAGAAATCCTCTTATCAAAAAAAATCCCTTTATTCGCAAGGTGATAATAATAAACAAAAAAAATGGAACAGCATAAATGTTTTCGAAATGCTTTCGCACCAACATTTACCTGTTCCGTGGGTTTGGCACCCAATGGGCCGTGAGGGGCTCGAACCCGCGACCCGCTGATTAAGAGTCAGCTGCTCTACCAACTGAGCTAACGGCCCGTACCAAAAGTACTTCATTATCTTAGCACTCCGGTGTTTAAAAATCAATCATTCTTTTGAAAAAAATGTGCGCTTTTTTCAGTTGGAAAACAGGGGTTATCTTAAAAAAACACCATTCGTTCCCCAATTTCAAATGATAGGAAATTCTTAAAAGATTGATCAGATTGCTTTAAAAACTCAGAAAACCGTGATAAAATGTATCTAGTTATCGAAACTAGATGATTAGTTTGTGATAATCTAACCTTCTGTTCGTCAAAATGGAGGATGACATGAAAAAATTACAAGCAGACATGAAAAATTGGGGCAATTCATTGCTGAAATTCCATCTGCCGAGATGGGAAGAGTTGCCAACCCTGGAACTGTATATGGATCAGGTAATCACTTTGATTGACCAATATTTATCACCGGTGATCCAAACAGAAAAACATCCGCTATTGACCTCTTCTATGGTCAATAATTATGTCAAAAAAGGGATGATCCCCGCACCAGAGAAAAAACGCTACAACCAAAAGCATCTCGCATTTTTGATCGCGATCACGATGCTGAAGCAAGTGTTGACGATTCCAGAAATAAAGACAGGCATCCTTTTTCAAGGGAAAGCTGTCGGAATCAGAAATGCCTATAATGTATTTTGTGAAGAACAAGAAAAAGCAATCCATCTTGTTGGCAAAGAAGCAATGGGAGAGCCCGAGCAAATGGCATCGGAACCAATCCCGATTGAATTAGTGGCCATGAAAGGTGCAACGCGTTCCTTTGCCAACAAACTATTGGCAGAAAAAACAATCGAATTAGAAGTCATTTATTTAGAAACACATAAAGGAGAAGCCCATGAATAAAGAGAAAATTGCCCTATTAGTTGATTCAGGTACCGATGTTCCCGCACAGATCATGGAGCAATACGGCATGTATATGCTGCCATTGCAAATTATTTACAAGGATCGGACCTATACCGATAAAGTTGATATTACTGCCGAAGAAATTTACGAACGTTTGCCGCAAGAGATTCCTAGTACTTCGTTACCTGATGGCGCGGCGATCGGGGAAATCTTTGATCGGATCAAAGCCGATGGGTATGAAAAAGTCCTTGCCGTAACCATCTCCAGCGGATTGAGTGGAACGTTTAATGTCGTTCGACTGTTAGGTGAACAACGGACGGATCTTGAGGTTTTTGTCCTTGATACGAAAAATATCGGGATCGGTGCAGGGCTGCAAGCGATTCGTGCGGCAGAACTGTTAGAAAAAGGCGTGACTTGGGAAGAATTGCGGGCACAATTAACGAATGAAGTACCGAAAAACAAAGTCTTTTTCAACGTAGCTACCTTAGAGTATTTACAAAAAGGCGGCCGGATCGGTCTGGTTGCATCCATCTTAGGTAATGCTTTGAAATTGAATCCAATTATCTCTTGTAATGAAGAAGGGATCTACTATACGGTCGCAAAATCTCGTGGACGGAAGAAAAGCTTGGATAAAACCGTTGACTTGATCAAGCAATTCATCGGTGACCATCGCCATGTGCGTTTAGCCGTGGCCCAAGGTGATGCACTACAAGAAGCCAAAGAGATGAAAGCAAGATTAGAAGCCGAATTTCCTAAGGTCAAAGAAATCTTGTTTGGGCAAATCTCTCCCGCGTTAGTTGTCCATACGGGTCCTGGGTTGTTAGGGATCGGTATTCAACTCTTAGAAGAGTAAAAAAGAAAGGCCCCGTGCCTTTCTTTTTTTGTGCTTTCCTTAAGAATGAGGCGGCGGTTTTTGGGAAAGATGAAAAGCCTGTTTAAATAATGTATAATAAGTAAGAAACCAAAAAAAATTGAGGTGACATTTTTGAAAAAGATCCTAGTCGTGGACGATGAGAAACCAATTTCTGATATCGTCAAATTTAATTTAACCAAAGAAGGATATGAAGTATATACCGCCTATGATGGAGAAGAGGCATTAGAAAAAGTAGCCGAGGTCGATCCTGATCTGATTTTGCTTGATTTGATGCTACCAAAAATGGATGGGTTGGAAGTTGCACGGGAAGTGCGCAAAACCCATGACATGCCAATCATCATGGTCACAGCCAAAGATTCTGAAATCGATAAAGTACTAGGCCTTGAGCTTGGTGCGGATGATTATGTAACCAAACCATTTTCAAACCGGGAATTGGTGGCCCGCGTCAAAGCCAATCTGCGTCGCGGCTCGGCAGCTGCGAAGGAAGCAGACGACAATACCAACAGCGAATTAACGATTGGTGATTTAACGATTCATCCCGATGCCTACATGGTCACTAAAAATGGTGCAGCCATCGAACTGACGCACCGGGAGTTTGAATTGATGCACTACTTGGCAAAACATCTTGGTCAAGTGATGACCCGAGAACATTTATTGCAAACTGTCTGGGGCTATGACTACTTTGGTGATGTCCGAACCGTTGACGTGACGGTGCGCCGTTTGCGTGAAAAAATCGAAGACAGCCCGAGCCATCCAAATTATTTGGTTACTCGTCGCGGAGTGGGCTATTACTTGCGGAACCCCGAACAGGAATAAGCTATGAAAAATAAGGTTCGCTTTTTTCAATCGGTGAACTTCAAAATCGCCCTGACTTTTATCTTGATCTTATTGATTGCGATCCAGATTATCGGGGCGTATTTTATTCGCGAATTGGAAAGAACAACGGTCGATGCCTTCAAACGCGACATGGAGGCACGGGCCAGCACGTTAGTGGTGACATTAGGCTCTGAATTGAGTCGCATGGATAATGATGACGGTTTGGATTGGGATTCCATGAATGCTTCCTTGAATCGAATCTTAACGAGTACCAACTCTTCAGAAATTTTGGAGATGCGGGTGGTGGATGAGCAAGGGATTATTCGTGCAACTACCAATATCAATGATCGTGGCTCGGTGGGAGAAAAAAATGATTACCGTGATTACGATACGAACCGCAGTGAAGTCCTTTATGATGAATCCAGCGGACAACGCGTGTTCAATATCGTCCAGTCGATCCAATCACCGACAGGGGATACCGTTTTAGGAACCCTTTATTTACGGAGCAATCTAGAGTCAAAGTACAATGAAGTCAGTACGACGGCGGTCATTTTTGTTACCGCCTCGCTGATAGCGGCAGTGATTTCGATCATTGTGGCACTATTGGTCTCTCGTTCGATTACCCAACCAATTGGAGAGATGCGGGAACAAGCGATTCGCATCGCTAAAGGAGATTATAGCCGCAAGGTCGCGATTCATGGGAAAGATGAATTGGGACAATTGGCGGAAACCTTCAATCAACTAGGGGAACGAATCGAAGAGACTCAAGAGGCGATGGAGTCCGAGCGAAATCGCTTGGATAGTGTCTTATCCCACATGACAGACGGCGTAGTTGCCACCGACCGACGAGGCAAAGTCATAACCATCAATGAGATGGCGATGTCCTTGTTGAATGTCACTAACGAAGAAGCGATCGGGCAGTCGATTTTGACGTTATTGGAAATCGATGAAGAATACACGTTGCGAAAACTTTTGGAGAATCCTGAAGACATGCTTTTGGAACGTCCTAGCAATGATTTGACGGGAACAAATTTGATCTTGCGCATTGATTTCTCCATGATCCGTCGGGAGTCCGGGTTCATTTCCGGTCTAGTTGCGGTAATGCATGATGTCACGGAACAAGAAAAAAATGAGCAGGAACGGCGAGAATTTGTCTCCAATGTTTCCCATGAGTTGCGAACACCTCTAACGAGTATGCGTAGTTACATCGAAGCGCTGAGTGAGGGCGCTTGGAAAGATCCAGAAATTGCACCGAACTTTCTAAAAGTGACCTTGGATGAAACGGATCGGATGATTCGCATGATCAATGACCTATTGAGTTTGTCGCGGATGGATAGCGGCAATTCACAACTGCAATTGGAATATATCAATTTCAATGAGATGGTTAATTTCGTGTTGGATCGTTTTGACATGATGGTGACGAATGAAAGCAAAAAATATCTGATTCGTCGGGAGTTCACCAAACGAGAATTGTGGGTAGAAGTCGATACGGACAAAATGATCCAAGTGATCGACAACATCATGAATAATGCCATCAAATATTCGCCAGATGGTGGGATTATTACGGTGAAATTGATGGAGACTCATAACAACATCGTCCTTAGCATCAATGATCAAGGACTAGGAATTCCGAAAAAAGATCTCACGAAGATCTTTGATCGTTTTTATCGAGTCGATAAAGCTCGAGCCCGCCAACAAGGAGGCACCGGCTTAGGGTTGGCGATCTCACGTGAAGTCATCAAAGCTCATGGCGGTGCGATTTGGGCGGAAAGTCGAGAAAATCGCGGGTCAACATTTTACATTATGTTGCCGTATGAACCGTATGAGGAGGATTGGTGGGTATGAGAATCTCAGAAAAAATCATTCGAGCAGGTTTAATCGTGATGATCGCATTGAGTTTTTATTTCTCCTATATGATTTGGCTAAATCCGACCGGGTTCAACAATGCCAGCACCGAAACAGATACTGGCGTCAATCCTTCGGTTCAAACGTACAAACAAAAAAGCGATTTGTTTTTGCCCCTATATCTAACATGGAATGATGAAGAGGATATCAAAGAAACCAACTCTGAAGCGGTGATTCGAGAGATCCAAGAGGTGATCAACGAGGCAACGATCAGTGATTTGACCCTGCGAACCTATGGTGAAGAACAGGCTTTTTCGAAAGCCCAAGAGGTCGATCAAGGAATATCCTTAAACTACTATACGACATTTTACTTGAAAGATTACGAGAAAACCTTTGATAAAGAACTGTCCTTAGAGGACGAAAGTGAAACAGAGGATTTTCCGTTTTCTCGCATCCAGTTTGATCTCGAAGAAAATACGATCCAATTTGTTGACTTTACCCATCAACGAGTAGTTCGAGGCAAGATCGACTGGGATAAAAGCCAAGTAAAACACTTGCTAGCAGACAATCCTCGGGAATGGACGGCAATGAGGACTGATCAAGAACGATCCAGCAATCAATACTATACGCAGGATTCGATCAAGCTAAAAAAATACAGCTACTATTCTTCGACACAGTCTCAGAGTTTGTTCCGAGAAGCCTTTTTCAGCAATCCTAAAAATGTCAAGATCAATGACGAAAGTGTCGATACCTACTATTATGAAGGTGGGCAAAACATGACGGTCTTGCAAGATCAGCAGCAAGTCAAGTTTGAAACCACCACAGACGGTTCCGATGAAATGGATCTGGCAATGTTGAGTGCGGATTACATTATTCGTCTAGGCAATAACTTTGGGACGATCCGCTATTTTGATCAACAAGACAAACACTTGGATTATCGAGTTTTCGTCGAAGGCTATCCAGTCTTTAGTACTGGCGGCCAGGGGGTGATCAGTGTCGCTTTTTCAGAAAGTGGTCAGACCGGCAGTCGTGAAATGACGATTTCTGCCAGCTTGAATGCGATCCAAGTACCGATTCCTTCTGAAACGGAGATTGAATTGCCTTCTAGTTTGTCAGTCAAAAATGATTTGATTGTGGCCGGGGCTGACCCAGCGTTGTTGCAACAGATCATCGTCGGCTATCAGTGGGGGGAGATCAAAGATGCACCACTGGTTGATTTGACGCCTGCTTGGTATGTCAATTATGACTCTTCTTGGATCAGCTATGATGCATTGATGACAAAATTAGCAGAAACGGAGGGGAATTAATTGGATTTTAAACGAATCGAATGGATTTTTTTCCTCGCTTTTCTTGGTCTGAATGTCTTTTTATTCAATGTTTATAGTGAGGCTCGCAGCGAGCATCAGATGGTTTCACAATCAAACCAAACGATTCCTATCGAACAACGACTCGATTCTGAGGACATTCGGTATTCTGGTGAATTATCAGACGAGGTCTTGAGTGGCTATTATTTGAGCGGTGAACAGACGGATTTTGAGGCAGAACTACGAAATCCGCAACTCAATACTCAGTTCAAAAGAGGGTCGACGGTCAAAGGGCAGCAGTTGATCCATGTCTCAACCAATGGCTTTTATATCAGTGATGATTCTCAAACGGAAGAAACCGTCAATGGTTTCTTGCAACGTAAAGACCAAGTCCTGTTTGGGGATGAATATGACTATTTGGAAAACCTCTCTGTCTTGAACGCCAATCATCCGACGGTGGTGGCGGTCCAGTCGTATGAAGGCATTCCTTTCAATGACAGCTCAAGTCGGATCGATATCACCTTAGAACAAACGGATGATCTACTGCAGATTGCCCGTTATACGCAAACACATATCTCCAATATTACGCCTCTAAGGGAAAAGATGACGGTCTATTCAGAAAAAGAAGCAGTAAATACGCTTTATCTGAACAACAAGCTGCCAAGTCACTCGAAAATTCTCTGGACGGAATTAGCCTATACGATGATTTTGAAGGTTAGGGAAAAAAATGTGTATATTCCTGCATGGTTTATTGCTTTCCAATTAGATGGCGATGACACCATCCAAATCGAAACGGTCAATGCCTTTAGCAATCGGATCATCACGAATAATGCCGTTCAAAAGGTAGAAAATCCATAAAAAAGCGGGTATAATGGAACTCGTTGAAACAACCAGAGAGGAAGTCACGTAAACCATGATGAAGGAAAATGCCTTTCAAGTAAGTATTCTAGCCAGCGGAAGCTCAGGGAATTCGCTCTATATCGAAAGCAATAAAAAGCGGATCTTAGTGGATGCCGGTTTGAGCGGCAAGAAGATCACTTCATTATTGGATGAAGTAGGGCGCAAACCAGAAGACTTGGACGCCATTCTTGTGACCCACGAACATCGGGACCACATCCACGGTGTTGGAGTACTGGCGCGAAAATACAAACTTGATGTCTATGCGAATACAAAAACATGGCAAGCGATGGACCCAATGATCGGTAACGTCGCTGTCGAGCAAAAACATATCTTTGAAATGGGAAAAGTGCTGACCTTGGGTGACTTGGACATTGAAAGCTTTGGCGTCTCTCACGATGCTGCAGCGCCGCAATTTTATCGTTTCCATAAAGACGGCAAATCATTCGTGATGTTGACGGATACCGGTTATTGCAGTGATCATGTGCGAGGCATCATCAAAGGCGCCGATGCATACCTTGTAGAAAGCAACCATGACCTAGAAATGTTGCGAATGGGTCCTTATCCATGGAGTCTCAAGCAGCGGATTCTTGGAGATCGCGGTCACTTATCGAATGAAGATGGCGCACTTGTCATGACGGATATCTTGACCGACAACACCAAACGGGTCTATCTTGGTCATTTAAGTAAAGAAAACAACCTGAAAGAATTGGCGCACTTAACGATGGTCAATACCATGAAAGAACATGATCTAGGTGTTGGAGAAACGTTTGAAGTCTTTGATACCGATCCTGACAAAGCGACGGAATTATTTGCGATCTAATCGATCATCAGAGCGATGAATTTGTTGGGTGGAGGCAGTGGGATGTTTGATGAAGAAAAAATCAAGACTTTGAACGAGCTTGAAATGGCAGTTTATAAATACATTGTCCAGCATTTTGAAGAGATCGATCAGCTGACGATTCGCGAATTGTCAGCTGCATGCCACGTCTCAACGTCGACGATTTTACGATGTATCACGAAATTGGGCTATCGAGGATATTCAGAGTTAAAGTATGCAATCTGTCAAAAAAAGGAACAAGACGCACGAGCGTTTGATCTTTTCTATGATGCAACGATTCAAGTCAATACATTCTTAAAAAAAGTCAATAATGAAGATTACCGTAAGTTTATCCAGCCGGCAGTAGAATTGATTCTTTCCGCACGCCATGTGGCGTTTTCCGGTATCGGCACAAGCGGCATTCTGGGCACCTATGGCAGTCGCTATTTTGCCAACTTAGGCATTAATGCTTATAGCATCGTTGATCCCTTTTTGCCAGTACCGTCTCGTGGAATGGAAAATACGTTAGCAATCATTTTATCGGTGTCGGGTGAAACCATTCAAATGATCAAGCAAACGGAAGACTTCAAACGCTATGGAGCAAAAGTACTCAGCATCACCAATGATGAAAAATCGACGATCGCCCAAATGGCAGACTACAATATATCGTATTATATGCCCGTCGTAAGTGGCGGAAAAGAAGTCGATTTGAACCTGACAACGCAAGTCCCGGTGATTACACTGATCGAACTTTTAGCCCATCAAGTCTACAAGCAAATCTAAGCGATCGTAAAAAAACAGCTTCGGCTGTTTTTTTTGTTGGAACATGTTTCATAACTTAGAAAAGCTATAGGCAAGGGGAATATTATCCATTAAGATTTATTTGTAAGCGAATTCACTGGCCGGTGGATGGAATTTTATTTTAGGAGTGATGTGAGATGAACGAATGGATCAATGAGAAATTATTACCCCCAATATTAAAATTTGTTAATACGAAAGCAATCACTGCATTAAGAAACGGTATGCTTTATACGATGCCCTTTTCAATCGTAGGATCGATTTTCCTGCTATTAGCAAACTTTCCCGTCCAGTCGATTGCGGATTGGGTAACGAATAGTGGCTTAGGTGAATACTTCAACCAAGCCTATGGCGCCTCTTTTGCAATTATGGCTTTTTTCGCCGTAATGGGTATCGCCTATTCGTATGTAAAAGCAGAAGGTTACGAAGGACTCCCTGCAGGAATGATTGGTTTAGTTATTTTCTTATTAACTATGGAGTCAAGTGTAACGGATGCTGAAGCAAATGTGACCATCGCAAATGTCATTGATAAAACATGGACTGGTGGACAAGGCATGATCAGTGCCATCTTAGTAGGGCTTTTTGTGGGTTGGGGCTATACTTGGTTCTTAAAACGCGACATCCGGATCAAACTGCCAGAACAAGTACCGACCAATGTTGCAAACTCATTTACAGCGTTGATTCCGGCAGCTGTTTTGACGACCATCGCATTAGGCATTTATGTTTTCTTTGATAAAGTCTTTCAGACAACCGTGGTCGAATGGATCTACACCGTGATTCAAAGTCCGATGCAAGGTGTGACGGATTCTCTTGGCGGTGCAATGATGCTAGGCTTCTTAGTACCATTCTTGTGGTTCTTCGGGGTTCATGGTTCGACGATCGTGGGCGGCATCATGGGGCCGATTTTACAAGCCAATTCATTAGCAAATACGGCTATTCTTGAATCTGGTAAAGCATTGACATTGGAAAATGGGGGACACATCGTGACCCAACAGTTTTTAGATCAATTTATGACGGTAACTGGCGCAGGAATGACGATTGGCATCGTGCTATATATGGTGGCTTTTGCCCGTTCAGCGCAGTTCAAACAATTAGGACGTCTCTCCTTGATCCCAGCATTCTTTAATATCAATGAACCAATTATTTTTGCGACACCGATCGTCATGAATCCGATCATGGTATTACCATTTATTTTGACACCGATGGTTTCAGGCGTGATCACGTATTTTGCACTTTATACCGGTATCGTACCGTTATTTACTGCTGTGCAAGTTCCGTGGACGACCCCACCGATCATTTCAGGATTTCTAGTAGGGGGCATCCGGACCGCTATTTTACAATTTGTTGTTTTAGCAATCGGCTTCTTTATTTACTATCCTTTCATTCGTAAGGTCGATAGTTTGAACTATAAACAAGAAACAGAGATCGTTTAATACCAAGGAAGCAGGTTGAAAAGAAATGAATAAACTTAGAAACGATTTTTTATGGGGTGGCGCAGTCGCTGCTCATCAATTGGAAGGCGGCTATCGTTCGGGCGGAAAAGGCGTGAGTGTCGCTGATGTCATGACTGTAGGAGGCAACGGAATTCCTCGCCGAATCACGGAAGGTATCCAACCGGGCGAAAGTTATCCCAATCATGAAGCGATCGATTTTTATCATCGGTATCCTGAAGACATCAAGCTTTTTGCCGAATTAGGGTTGAAGTGCTTCCGAACATCGATTGCCTGGACCCGTATTTTTCCAAAAGGTGATGAACGCGAGCCAAATGAGGAAGGCTTGGCCTTTTATGATCAATTATTCGATGAGTGTTTACGCTATGGCATTGAGCCGGTTATTACCCTTTCTCACTTTGAAATGCCCTATCATTTAGTTACCGAATACGGAGGTTGGCGTAACCGTAAGTTGATCGATTTGTTTGTCCGCTTTGCAGAAGTTTGTTTTACGCGCTATCAAAAGAAAGTGAAGTATTGGATGACTTTCAATGAAATCAACAATCAAGCAAACTACAAAGAAGATTTTGCGCCGTTTACCAATTCCGGTCTGTTCTTTACCGAAGGAGAAGACCGAGAAAAAATCATGTACCAAGCAGCCCATTACGAACTCGTTGCTAGTGCGAAAGTGGTGGCGCTAGGGCATGCAATCAATCCTGCGTTTCAAATCGGATCGATGATCGCGATGTGTCCAATCTATCCGTATTCTTGCAATCCCAAAGACATGATGGCAGCCACGGTGGCCATGCAGCGCCGCTATTGTTTTTCAGATGTGCATGCCCGTGGACACTATCCGAGATATATGCGCAGCTATTTTGAGAGAAAACAATTTGATTTAGATATCACCCCTGAAGATGAAGCAATTTTGGCAAACGGCTGTGTTGACTACATCGGCTTTAGTTACTATATGTCTTTTGCGATCAAAGGTAAGGAAAATGATCCAACCTATGACTATGATGAGAGCCAAGATCTGGTGGATAATCCCTATGTTGATGCTTCCGAATGGGGCTGGCAGATTGATCCCGTGGGCTTACGCTACGCCATGAATTGGTTCAACGAACGCTACGAATTGCCGCTCTTCATTGTAGAAAATGGCTTTGGTGCCGTAGATACAGTGGAAGAGGATGGACAGATCCATGATGACTACCGTATTGATTACCTGAAAGCCCATATCGAAATGATGAAAGAAGCAGTAGCTTATGATGGCGTCGACTTATTGGGTTATACACCGTGGGGCATCATTGACTTGGTTTCTGCTGGTACAGGGGAAATGAAGAAACGCTATGGTGTGATCTATGTGGACAAAGACAATGAAGGAAATGGGACCCTTGATCGTCGGAAGAAAGATTCATTTGCATGGTATCAGCAAGTGATTGCGTCCAATGGCATGAAGGTATAAAGAAAAAAACGTTACGCAAAATTTCTGCGTAGCGTTTTTTTCTTTAGGGCATTTGGATATAGCCGTAATGAAGCAACAACTGAATAATAATAACTAAAGTGTTCATTCCCACATGGGTAATCATGGAAGTCCAAATGCTGCCGGTCAAGGCATAAAGCCCAGAAAAGAACAGTCCTAAGAAAATATAGACTAAGAGATGATTGTCATTATGGGCAAAGGCAAAGGCTACAGCGCTGACCACTACACCGACCCAAACATTGCTGTATTTCCCAATGATGCCAACTAAGGCTCTGCGGAAGACAAATTCTTCCATAATTGGTCCACCAACCATTGCCGCGAGGGCGAACAGTGGGTTTTGCAGCACAATAGCAATGATATTTTCGGTATTTTGCGAAGCACTGACTTCACCGAAAAGCGATTCGATAAAAATGGCTAGATTTTGCAACAAGATCGCTGCAATAATACCTGTCAGTCCATAAATAAGAATCGATGAAATTTTTGATCTTTTGTGTTCAAACGATAACGGTTCCGTTTGTTTGAAATACAAGAAAAACATGATCGCAGCACCAACTAAATAACCAATCGTTGTTGCGGCCACTTGATGTCCGCTAGGGATGAAGGCGATCGGTAGAAAAAAGACGATGCCGTAAGTAAGAATCGTGGACAAAGAATATTTTGATAAAGACATAGTTGTTTCCTCACACTCCTTTGCTTCATTATAGACTAGGTTGCTTCTAGAAACAAAAAATCCTACTATTTTTATCAATCAAATAGAAATGCAAAAAAAATTTAGCAAAAGGCTTGCAAAAATTTGGGAAAATGAGTAATATTGAAACTGTAAGTTAGCACTCGATACAAGAGAGTGCTAATACTAAATTCTATAACATTCATTGGAGGGATTTATCGTGTTAAGACCATTAGGTGATCGTGTGATTATCGAAGTCGCAAAAGAAGAAGAAAAAACTGTAGGCGGAATCGTGCTTGCATCAGCAGCAAAAGAAAAACCACAAACGGGTACCGTTATTGCAGTCGGCGAAGGACGCACGCTCGAAAACGGTGAAAAAGCTCCTGTTGCTGTCAACGTTGGCGAACAAGTAATGTTTGAAAAATACGCTGGCACAGAAGTGAAATATGAAGGAACAGAATATTTGATCGTTGCTGCAAAAGATATCATTGCAGTAGTAGAATAAGAAAAATAAAAAATACTTGAGGTGATGAAATCATGGCAAAAGAAATCAAATTTGCAGAAGACGCACGCGCAGCAATGCTTCGTGGGGTAGATAAATTAGCAGATACAGTAAAAGTAACCTTAGGTCCTAAAGGTCGTAACGTGGTTTTAGAAAAATCTTACGGTTCACCATTGATTACAAATGACGGTGTAACGATCGCTAAAGAAATCGAATTAGAAGATCATTTTGAAAACATGGGCGCAAAACTTGTTTCTGAAGTCGCTTCAAAAACAAACGATATCGCTGGTGACGGAACAACGACTGCTACGTTATTGACACAAGCAATCGTTCGTGAAGGATTGAAAAATGTCACCGCTGGTGCGAACCCATTAGGTATTCGTCGTGGGATCGAAATGGCAACAAAAGTGGCTGTAGAAGAGCTACACAACATTTCATCAATCGTTGATTCAAAAGAAGCAATCGCACAAGTTGGTGCTGTTTCTTCTGGTAGTGAAAAAGTTGGTCAATACATCGCTGATGCAATGGAAAAAGTCGGCAATGACGGTGTTATCACTATTGAAGAATCAAAAGGGATCGAAACAGAATTAGATGTTGTGGAAGGAATGCAATTTGATCGTGGGTACTTATCACAATACATGGTAACTGACAACGATAAAATGGAAGCAGCGTTAGAAAATCCATACATCTTGATCACTGACAAAAAAATCTCTAACATCCAAGATATCTTGCCATTGTTAGAACAAATCTTACAACAATCAAAACCATTATTGATCATCGCTGATGACGTTGATGGCGAAGCATTACCAACACTTGTCTTGAACAAAATCCGTGGAACATTCAACGTTGTCGCAGTGAAAGCACCAGGATTTGGTGACCGTCGTAAAGCAATGCTAGAAGACATTGCGATCTTAACTGGTGGTACAGTGATCACTGAAGACTTAGGTCTTGAGTTGAAAGATGCAACCATCGATAACTTAGGTCAAGCAAGCAAAGTGGTTGTGGATAAAGACAACACAACGATCGTTGAAGGTGCTGGTGAAAAAGAAGCAATTGACGCACGCGTTCAATTGATCAAAAACCAAATCGCTGATACAACTTCTGACTTTGACCGTGAAAAACTACAAGAACGCTTAGCAAAACTTGCTGGTGGAGTTGCAGTGATCAAAGTTGGGGCACCAACTGAAACTGAATTGAAAGAGTTGAAATTACGTATTGAAGATGCATTGAACGCAACACGTGCCGCTGTTGAAGAAGGCATGGTCTCTGGTGGTGGAACTGCCTTAGTCAATGTCATCAACAAAGTTGCAGAAATCGAAACAGATGGCGATGCAGCAACAGGTGTCAAAATCGTTTTACGTGCATTAGAAGAACCCGTTCGTCAAATTGCTGAAAATGCAGGCTACGAAGGTTCAGTCATCATCGACAAATTGAAAAACGCTGACTTAGGTGTTGGTTTCAATGCAGCAACTGGCGAATGGGTAAACATGCTAGAAGCTGGGATCGTTGACCCAACAAAAGTAACGCGTTCTGCATTACAAAACGCAGCTTCTGTTGCCGCATTATTGTTAACAACTGAAGCAGTCGTTGCCGACAAACCAGAACCAGCAGCGCCAGCAGCTCCTGCAATGGACCCATCAATGGGTATGGGCGGCATGATGTAAGCAAGCCTTGAGAACTCCTCTTTTGAGGGGTTCTTTTTTTGTACGATCAAAAAATACTTTAACACAGAAAAAGACAAAAAACCTCTCTTCTTAGTATTCTAAGCACCAAAGAATTGGTTCATTGCTTGAATAAAAGGAGAAAGGACTGGTAGATATGATCTATCTGTTTGTCTTGTAAAGGCAGCGTGTTTCCTAAGGAACCGTGAATTACAACCGTTCCCAAAATCCTTGCGCAAAACCAGTAATAAATTCATAAAGAGCCGGCAGTATCACCGAAATACATAAAACGACAAAGACCATTTTCTGAACAGCAGTTAATTGTTTGAGGAAATGGTTTTTTGTGAACAATAAATACGCGATACAGATAACGGCAAGCAGCTGCAATAGATCAAATAAAATGGACAAGAAAATCACCTTTTCTGATTAGATTGAATGGACGATAGAATGATGGATTCTCTCAACATAGAGCAAAGAGTTGAATGATATGGTTCTGAGAAAACGTGAAGATCAACGTTTATAAAGAAACGGTATTTCGACTCCAAAGAATGCGAAGATCCCGCTTAAAAGAAAGTAAGTCAATAAGCCTAGATAAAAAAGGACTTTCCAATTCAATTTCTTTTTCATTCGATCCACTCCTTTTGTGTATCATAGCATAAAAAAACGATAATATAAATAAATAATGTTAAGATGCAAATATGCATTTTTTTAGCAAGTGTAAGCTCTCTCAAGCTACATTTTCGCTATCTTGAAAAACCTGAGCTAAAATAGAAAGAGGAACAAAATCATGGCTCACTTTGATTTTTTAAATGAACAACGAGTCGAAAGAAGGAGACATTTCTTTGAAAAAACCATGGATAAAACGCAAAAAGAAACAAAACGAAAATGAATTATTAACGGAACAGTCCGTTCAAGTCGAGCAAAGTCAAACGGGAGAGGAGCTGCAAGAAGAAGCGGAGTTTACTTCTTTTTTTGCGGATGTCATGATGCGAATGCCGAAAAAATCGGCTGCCCTTGTGATGAAAGGCTATGACGGATCAAAAGCCCAAGCGGAAAAAGTGTTAGCGAAAAGCAAGGATCAATTTGATCAGGTGTTTGAAGAGTTTTTGGTTGGAGTAGATGATGAAACGCGGAAAAAAGCCCACCGCACGATCCATGCGGCTTCTTTGACGGCGGCGATCATCGGCTGTTCACCGATTCCTTTTTCAGATGCAGTGTTACTTGTGCCGGTTCAAATGACGATGATGGCACGTTTGTATCGCATTTTTGGGCGAACGTGGCGTGAAGGGTTAGCGAAGAGTATCTCGAAAGAGTTAGTGGTGGTGAGTTTTGGACGCAGTGCCGTTGGCAATATCTTGAAATTTGTCCCAGCAGTCGGCACCGTTGCTGGAGCTGCGATCAATGCCAGTGTGGCTAGTGGTATCACCGAAGCATTAGGCTGGGTGACTGTCAAGATGCTGAATGATGGGGAAGATGTGTTTGAGCAAGTGATGTCCTTTAAAGGCCAATTTCACACGCTGTTCAATGCGTTGAAAGTTGGCAAGAAATCCAAGTAGGTCAAAAAGAAGAACGAAGCAGGTCCATCAAAAGACGACTTGCTTTTGTTGCTTCTTTTTCTTCACAGCAAAAAAATACTTTTTAAGGAGTGAGTAAAATGAAACAACGAGTGACACGGGAAGAAGTCAAAGAACGGTTGGTCACCGATGCGTATTTTCAAAAAGGTCGTTCTGCTTTGAAGACCCGCCAAACGATTTTGACGATTCTTGCTTGGCTGACGGTCTTGGTTCCTTTTGTCTGGCTGGCCATCCCGCTGACTTTACCGAATCTGGCGGATCGGATCGCCTTTCGGACATATCTTGAAGAAGCAGTGACTTTTGATTTTTTGGCGTTGTTCTTAGGAATTTCGTTTTTGGTCTTGGTTCTGACGTTTACTTTATTGACCTTGAGGAACAACCGCCGCTTCAAACGATTGTTGCAAAAGCAATCGATGCATGACGAAGTTGCCTTAGAAAAACGTAAAGAAGTATTAGAAGCTTTTTACGAAGAACGCTTCGGAACGAAAGAAGAGCGTCACGCTGCCAAGTACTATGCCGTTGCTCCTGAGCAAAACATTGGAGAAACGGAGATCCAAGAACTTTTCCGTAGAAATGGGGTGGGCTGATGGTTGTCAATTTTGATACTGGGTTTCCGTGGTTGGATACATTTTTAACGGTCGTTTTAATGATTCTGTTCACGTATCCGATATTAGGAGGTTTTGCTTGGTTCATCGGGGTGATCTGCAATCGTTTTTTGTTCCGCTATCGTCAATTAGAGTGGATACCAATCCCCGAAGAGATCGAGCCGATGATCACCATTATGGTACCGGCTCACAATGAAGAAGTCGTAATTGAAGACACGATTCATTACTTAATGAACAATCTAAACTACAGCAACTATGAGGTGTTGGTGACGGATGATGGCTCAACGGATCAAACTCCTGTGATACTAGATCGATTGATGGAACAGTACCCGAATCTAAGGGTTTTGCGCATCGAAAAAAACCAAGGGAAAGCCCATGCTTTTAATATTGGTGTAGGGTTTGCTAAAGGGGAATTGATTTTGAGCAACGACGCAGATACGGTCCCTGAACCTGATGCATTGTGGAAATATGTCAATTATTTCATCCGCCAAGATTCCATCAATATCTCTGCCATTACGGCGAATATGGACGTTCAAAATCGCACAACGATCGTCGGGAAATCACAAACCGTTGAATTTTCAAGTATCGTAGGAATTATCAAACGAACCCAGCAAGCCGTTTTCGGCGTCATCTATGCCTATAGCGGTGCCAACACAATGTATCGTAGAGCCGCATTGATGGATGTTGGTCTCTTTCGACAAAATCGTGCCACGGAAGATATCAGTATTGCCTGGGACCATCAATTCCATGGTTGGTTGTCCTTATTTGCGTCACGAGTGATGTTTTTCATGGAGGTACCAGAAACCCTCAAGATGCTCTATCGGCAACGGAAACGTTGGGCGAAAGGCGGGACGGAAGTGTGGTTGACCAATTTTAAAAAAGTTTTCTTACACCCTTTTGAAAATATCGGACGAACCGCCATGTTTGTGGATCAGTCCTTAAGTATTATCTGGTCATTCTTTTTCTGGTTGTCTTCGGCTTTGTTTGTTTTTTATCTGATTTATTATGGGGCAACTGGGAATTACGAGCGGATCTACCATATGTTTACGATGGCCTTTCTCTTCGTGTGTTTTGAGATGATTGCAGGGGTCATGCAGCTATTTACCAGCCTTTTGGCGGATGACAACCGCAGCAAGCTGAAGTATTTCCGCTTTGCCCCTTTTTACATGCTGTTTTACTGGATGATTAATGCCATAACGATCGTCACTACCTTTATTCCAGCCGTCAAAACCATCCTTGGCTACGGTAGCGGCGTTTGGGTCAGTCCCGAGCGAACGGCGAAAAAAACCGAAGAATCTTAACGAGTTCACCTTTCCTAGACAATAAAAACAAGTCTGAGTTTTCTTCAGGCTTGTTTTTTTGCCATTAAGGTTCAGAAAGATAGTAAATCTCACGATTTTGGTAAGGATAACGAGTTTGCGAAAATTCGAAGGGACGCCCGTCGGAGAGACGAGCAACTTGTTCTAATTCTAAGATCGGATCTTTGGGATCGACTTCTAAATATTTGATATCATAGGAATCTGCTTTGTCGGCACGGATTTTACGTATGGCGGGACCTATTTTGAGGTGTAAGGAATCAGTGATATATCGATAGATCGAGTGTTCAAGGATCGCCATATCAATATCGGGAATGGTTTTGATGGGCATGATCGTGTACTCTAATTCAAAGGGTTCGTTATCAACATAGCGCAGTCTTACGATATCATAAACAGGTTCGTTTTCTCGCAAGGACAAGTAATCCATTTCGTTGGCTTCTGGGAAGCGAACATTGAAACTAATGATTTTACTTTGCACTTTATGCCGCCCGCCATATCGGTTGACTAAACCGATATACTCATTGATCTGTCCTTGGTAGGTTGCTGAATTGACATAGGTGCCATGACCTCTTTTGGTGGAAATCAGGCCTTCTTGCTTCAGTTGATTTAGCGCTTTTTGGATCGTCATTCGCGAGGTTTGAAATCGTTTGGCTAACGCAGTTTGTTCCGGTAATTTTGATAAAGCTGGAAAAACACCTTCATAAATGTTCGTCCGCAACTGATCAACGATCTCTTTGTATTTTGTCATAGTCATCACTCCTTATGTAAAGTAATTCATGGACTTGAGTTTTGTTTGAAGGGGATAAAAACAAGGTATATCATTAAAGAATCAACTGAAATTCATATGTACAGAAAAAGCTTTACATGTGTTCTCGAAAAATTTACATGCCGATTTCACCTAATTATAATAGGTTTTGTAAGCGAATACAAATGATGGAGGAATCAATATGACGACATTTTATTGGGGAAACAGTGTCAGCAGTATGCAGACAGAAGGTGGATGGAATGAAGGTGGTAAAAGCTTATCCGTTTATGATATACGGGAAGCTTCGGAACAGGCTAGCGATTGGCATGTAGCAAATGATAACTATCATGCGTATACAGAAGATTTTGATTATATGAAAGATTTGGGGATGAACATGTATCGTTTTCAAATTTCTTGGTCAAGGGTCGTTCACGATGGAGATGGTGCCTTTAATGAAGAAGGGATCGCCTATTACGATCGTTTTATTGATGATCTGTTAGCTCGAGGAATCGAACCTATGATTTGTTTGTACCATTTTGATATGCCCCTACATCTGGCGAAAACCTATAACGGTTTCATCAGCAAAGAAGTGAAGGACGCATTCATTCGCTTTGGTAAAGAAATGGTGGATCGTTTTGCGGATAAAGTCCATTATTGGTTAACCTTTAACGAACAAAATCTTTTCCACCAAGACCATGGTTTTAAGATCAGCGGCTATTTAGAAGGGGAAGAAACAACAGAAGAATTGTATCAAATTTTCCACAATGTCATGGTTTGCCATGCAGAGATCTGTAACTATCTTCATGAAACAACAAATGCGAAGATTGGCGGCATGCTGGCGTATTCTGAAGCGTATCCAGCGACTTGTCGTCCACAAGACATCAAAGCAGCAAGAGAGTTTGATGAATTTGCGAATTTTACTTTATTAGATTGCTATGCGCACGGCAAGTATTCGGCAGCACAAGACCGATACGTGAAAAATCATCAACTCAATATGAATATTTTACCTGGGGAATTAGAAGCGATCGCAGCGCAGAAAAATGATTACATTGCCTTTAGCTATTATGCTTCTTCTACCTTGAACGCTGAAAAAATCCCTGAAGGAACGCCGCCAAATCGGTACATGACTTTTGGAAAACAAGACAATCCGTATATTGAAACGACGGAATGGAATTGGCAAATTGATCCGCTCGGCTTCCGTGATGTCTTAAATAAAGTCTATCAGCGGTACCGGTTGCCAGTGTTTCCGATTGAAAACGGAATTGGTGTCAGAGAGCATTGGAATGGCAACGAACCGATTCAAGATGATTACCGGATTGCCTACCATCAAGAGCATATTCGAGCGATGTTTGCAGCGATGGTGGAAGATGGAGTGGTCTGTCTTGGTTATCTTGGCTGGGGACTGATCGACATTTTGAGCTCTCAAGGTGATATGGAGAAACGATACGGACTTGTGTATGTCAATCGTGGCAATCATGAGTTGCGAGATATGAAACGTGTGCCGAAAAAATCGTATGAATGGTTCAAAGAAGTGATCAAAACGAATGGTAGTACGATCTATACAAACCCATATGCAGAATAGGAGGAACAGAAAATGGCAGCAGAAAAGCGCACGTTTTTAGATAAATTTACAGAGTTTTCGGTCCGTCTCGGCAATCAGGTTCATCTCAAAAGTCTTCGTGATGCGTTTGCGACCTTAATGCCTGCCTTTATTATCGCAGGGATCGCTGTGTTGTTTAATAATGTCTTCTTTCCGTGGTTCTTAGAAGGGGCTGCCTTGGCGCGAATGCAAGTGTTTGGCAATTCCATCACCAATGGAACATTGAATATCGCCGGTTTGCTGATTGCTCCGATGATCGCCTACTTCCTTTGTCGCAACAAAAATAATCCAAGCGCTATCAATGCAACTTTTGTGGCAACGACTTGCTTAGTGGTCATGTTGGCGATGGCTCATGCCGTGATGCCAGAAGGCGCCCAAGCAGAAGTGACCATCAGTGGTGTGATGCTGTTTGATGATGTCGGGACCAAAGGGATGTTTTCTGGAATCATTTGTGGGTTAGTTGCCACGGAATTATTTATTCGACTGTCAGAAAACAAGCACTTAAAAATCAATTTAGGGGATCAAGTTCCTCCTGCCGTCAGCAAATCCTTCAGCACGTTGATCCCTGCTATTTTAGTGATTTCTTTCTTTGCCTTAGTTGCGACCGTGCTAGCAGCCTTTGATACCGATCTGATTCAAATCATTTCCACAGTGATCCAAGAACCACTGCGTTTATTGAACACATCGATTTTTGGGTTCTTGATCATCTATTCAACGGGCAACTTTCTGTTTACTTTAGGCATTCACCAAACCGTCATCAATGGCACCTTATTAGATCCATTGCTGTTAGTCAATATGAATGAAAACATGCAAGCCGTGCAGGACGGTGCTGCGCCGCCCAATATCTTAAATTCAGCATTCGTGACGGTTTTCGCACAACTAGGCGGGACTGGATTTACGATCAGTTTGATCATTGCAGTGCTCTTATTCGTCCGCAATTACCAACCTTTTCGGGATGTCGTCAATCTATCCTTAGCTCCGGGTATTTTTAATATCAACGAGCCAATCATCTTTGGTTTACCGATCGTCTTCAATTTACCAATGATCATTCCCTTCGTTGCAAGTCCAATTGTTGCGACGTTGATTGGCTACTTTGCTACCGCAGTAGGATTCATTGAGCCACTTTCAGTCATGGTTCCTTGGACGACACCGCCAATTCTTAGTGCATTATTGGCATCAAAAGGGGATTTCAAAGTTGTTTTGGTTCAGGTGATCATCATCGTCGTCTGTGTAGCAATCTATTTTCCATTTCTAAAAATCGCTCAACGGGTTGCAATCAAATCTGCTGAATTGGAGCGGGCAGAATAAAAAAAGGGAATCCTATATTATAGTGACCTACAAAAGTTAGATCAAAATTCTAACGTTTTGGGGTCACTATTTTTTGAGGTGATTTTTTTACTAAGTTTCTATTTTGAATTTTAATTAAATGGTATACTATCCCAAAAGGAGCGACTATGAAACTATCAGAAATGCAAAAAGCGATTTATCAAAACAAGATTGATCACCAATTCAATGTCACCAATATTGAAAAAGAGTTTTTGGCTTTATATGGTGAAATAGGGGAGGCCTTTGATGCCTATCGGAAGCAACAAGAGGTAGGAGAAGAATTGGCGGATGTGGCGATTTATCTTCTTGGGTTAGCAGAAATCCTTTCCATTGATCTTGAAGCAGAGATTCATAAAAAAATGGCCGTCAACCAAAAGCGCCGTTATATCAGTTATGGCAATGGCTATGCAAAACGAATCGATGATTGATACACGCACAAAAATTAGTGGATTCTTCGAGTATAGGCTCGACCGAAATAGAAAGGGAAGCAGGAGATAGGATGGAAAAGAACGTAAGCATGCGTGAATTAACAACGGCAGATTTAGCAGAAGTCGTGGACCACTATATTGCTGTATTTTCAGCAGAACCATGGAATGACCAATTGACAGTGCCGCAAATCACCGACTATGTATCATCAATGATGGCAATGAATACTTTTATTGGTTATCGACTAACAAACCGAGCATCGAATGAATTGATTGGTCTTTCATTGGGCTTTATCAAGCCCTGGTATCAAGGAAAAGAGTATGTGGTCGACACCTTTTTAATTACAGGCACGCACCAAGGAAAGGGCTTGGGTTCCACTTTCTTAGAAATGATCAAAGAGGATCTGCTCAAGAAAGAGATTCCAACGATCCTGTTAGATACCGAAGAAAGTATGCCCGCAGCGGATTTTTACAAAAAGAATGGCTTTAAACCGTTACCAGATAATGTGAGCTATTATTTATCTCTAGATTAATTCAAGCATGTCAATAACTAAAAAGTCTGCAAAAAAATCGCAGGCTTTTTAGTTATGCACAGTTTCAACAGGTTTATCCACAATATATTGTAGGAACGTGTTTTCGCCTACTAAATATTGTGTTTAAGACCCGTTGGAATAAGAAACTGTCGCTTCTTTTGAGGAAGAGTTTCCCTTTATTGCATTGATGGTAGTCATTCGGTGATTTTCAAGGTGAATTGACAATGGTTGAGATAGAAAGTATCATAGCCTGCTTTTTTTTCGATTACAATAAAGACGAGACTCGCCACCCTTCGGCGAAGCCTCGTCTTTTTACAGATCAACAAAAAAAGAAAACGCAGGATTCTACGCTTTCTTTTTCTGTTCTTCTTTTTTCTTGTCTGTGGTCGGTACGGAATCTAGGGCTTTTTTGAAAATCTCTTCTTTTTTCGTTTTGTAGTTATGTTGTCGTTCAGCATAAACTTTTTCTTTCGTCTTTGTTTTCATACTCGGTCACCTCTTCCTTTTTTTTAGTATAGCATAATTTCACAAACTTATGCAAATTCTTGGTTTTCTCCTTGGTATTATAAACTTTCGTATGAAATACATTGTGAAAATATTTCTTTCGGTAGAAGTGAGGGACTTCTCTATCAAAAAATTCGTATCCAGTTGGAAGCGATGTAACAGGATTTCATCATAGCGTCGATCACACTGGTAAAAGAAGCATTCTTTTTGAAAAAACTTTTTTCACAGAATCCCGTGTGTAAAAAAGGAATGATAAATGGGTGATTTTAGTATCGATTTTTGAAAAAGGGGATCAGGAAAGAAATGTTATTCAAATAACAGTCTTGATTTTCAAAAAGTGGGTTTGTTTGTAAAAAAAATCCTGTTTTTATTCGCGAATTAAAATAACGTTGAATGAAATAGCATTTTTTTGTTGTTTATAGAAATCTTTGTAAATATAGTGCCAACGGTCAGCGTCAAAGAGAAAGTGATTAAAAAGAATAACGCAGGAAAATAAATGACACGTTTTATTAAACGCAAATTAAAAAAATACAAAACGAAAACAATATCAAAAAATATTAATTTTTGTTAAAATGGGGTACAGGGGGTGTTTTATTGGAATCTCGGAAAATCAAACGGAAGCGTTTAGTGAAACAAAAACGGTCCCTTTTCGTACAAAAAGGATTGGGTATCACAGCAGCGTTAGCATCAACATCAGGTGTCTTTACGTCTCTTGCTCATGCGACCGAAACGACGAACGCTTCGTCATCAACCAACACAACTGCTACTCTTGCCAGATCGTCAGCTGAAACGGCGATCAATCGACAATTTAAAACAACAGCTTCACTGAATGTTCGTTCAAATGCTTCAACAAGTGCCTCTATCGTAAGTGGTGTAGGAGCAAATACAACAATCACTGCGGTGGCTCAAAAGAACGGTACCTCAGTGAATGGCAATACAATATGGTATAAGCTATCAACAGGCGGCTGGATCTCAGGGGCTTATGTGAAGAGCACCTCAGGCTCTTCTTCTGCCAATACAGGCTCGTCCAATTCGTCGTCTTCTTCATCGGAAAAAGCAATTTCGAAATCAGTGAAAACGACTACTGCATTGAACGTCCGTTCAAATGCAACGACAAGTTCTAGTGTCGTACGCGGTTTGAGCAGTAATGCGACAGTACAGGTCGTTGCACAAAAGAGTGGGACATCGGTGAATGGCACGACCACTTGGTACAAATTGTCCACAGGCGGTTGGATCACGGCAGCCTATGTCAAAGATGTTTCCAGTAGCTCCACAGGCAATAGTTCTTCTGGCGGCAATACAAGTGTTTCTGCAGAAACGGCTATCAGCAAGAACGTGAAAACAACAGCGGCATTAAATGTTCGTTCGAGTGCGTCAACAAGCGGCAGTGTCGTTGGCAGCCTAAGCAACAGCACGACGGTGAAGGTCGTTGCCCAGAAAAATGGCACATCCGTTGGCGGCACCAATGTTTGGTACAAAGTATCGACTGGTGGCTGGATCACAGCGGCATATGTGCGTGACGTCACGTCTAGTTCTGGAAATACAAGTAATAACAATAATTCAAACACAGGTTCAAACAATACTGGTTCATCAAACGGCTCAAGCAATGCGAGTGAGCAAGCCATCAATAAGACGTTCCAAACAACCACTGGGATGAATGTGCGCTCAAATGCATCGACTTCTGCAAGTGTGGTCAGCAGTTTGGGCAGTAATGCGACCTTCAAAGCAGTGGCTCAAAAACAAGGCACGTCAGTCAATGGCAATACCACTTGGTATAAGTTATCAACTGGTGGCTGGGTATCTGCAGCATATGTCAAAGAAGTCAGTGCGACGACTCCTGGCAACAATAACAACGCAGGCAATACTAATGTTCCGATGAGCGTGAACGGAGCAGCGATCGTTGCAGAAGCTAGAAAACATATCGGCACTCCTTATCAATGGGGAGGCAAAGGACCAGATGTCTTCGACTGTTCTGGGTTTACACGCTACGTCTTCTTAAAAGTGACGGGCAAAAACATCGGTGATTGGACAGTCCCACAAGAAAGCGCAGGGACGATCATTCCTGTCTCGCAAGCACAAGCTGGCGACTTGCTGTTCTGGGGTCAAAAAGGGAATACCTACCATGTAGCGATCGCTACAAGTAATACAAGCTATATCCATGCGCCAAGCACGGGTTATACAGTCACCGAAGCACAATCAGGCTTTTCGACTGCTAGCTTCGCTCTACGCGTGAAATAAATATTTTATTGAAAAGGCAAAGGGTTTGTCCTTTGTTAGAAACGCCCCTAAGAAAGCTGCAATCAGTTTTCTTAGGGGCGCTTTTTGTGCTGGGCGCAGATCTTCTAAAAGGTGGGACTTTGCCCTTGTTTTTTTGACAAAAAGGCCGATTTGTCAAAATCACTTGATTTTACTAGTACAAATTTTTGTCAAAAAAAATAGTTACTGATACCATAAAAACGTACCAATATTAGGAGGGATCTACATGAGATATACGAACGGAAATTACGAAGCTTTTGCAAGAAGCAGAAAACCGAAAGATGTCGAAAAGAAAGAAGCCTATATTGTTGGTGGGGGATTAGCAGGACTTGCTGCGGCAGTCTTCTTGATCCGTGACGGCCATATGGCGGGTGAGAAAATCCACGTCCTTGAAGAACTTTCTTTATCAGGCGGTTCATTAGACGGAAAATTCATTCCCCATGATGGATTTGTGACCCGCGGCGGTCGAGAAATGGAAAATCATTTTGAGTGTCTGTGGGATTTATTTCGCTCGATTCCGTCTTTGGAGGTGGAAGATGCTTCGGTGTTAGATGAGTTTTACTGGTTGGATCACGATGATCCAAATTCGTCTAACTGTCGGATCATCCACAATCGCGGCCAACGAGCAGCAGATGATGGAGAATTTACCTTGTCTGCTACAGCACAAAAAGAATTGACTCAATTATTTATGACTTCAGAAGATCAATTGATCGGGAAAAAAATCGAAGATGTTTTTGGCGAAGAATTCTTTGAATCCAATTTTTGGCTATACTGGTGTACGATGTTCGCCTTTGAAAAATGGCATTCGGCGATTGAAATGCGGCGCTATGTGTTGCGTTTTGTGCATCATATCGATGGCTTGCCTGATTTTACCGCGTTAAAATTTACCCGTTACAACCAATATGAGTCATTGGTCAAACCACTACTTGCTTATTTGGAAGAACAAGGAGTCGACTTCCAATATGAATGCACAGTCAGCAATATCGATGTTCGGATCGTGGGCGAGGAAAAAGTTGCTCAAAAACTTGTGCTAGAAAAAGCGGGGGCAATCGAAGAAATTCCTTTGTCAGAAGATGACTTGGTCTTTGTTACCAACGGATCGATCACTGAAAGTTCCACGCAAGGGGACCATTATACTCCAGCGCCTATCTCAAAAGCACCTGGTGGTAGCTGGCGTTTATGGAAAAACTTGGCGGCGCAATCGCCTGAGTTTGGTCATCCAGAAGTCTTTTATGAAAACTTATCTGAAGAAAGCTGGTTTGTTTCGGCAACTGTCACTTGGCAAAATTTTGATGTTGAACCTTATTTAGAAAAATTGACCCATCGCAAGTTGCGAACAGGCAGAATCGTCACTGGGGGGATCATCACCATCAAAGATTCCAATTGGATGATGAGCTTTGCGACCCATCGCCAACCGCACTTTAAAGAACAAAAAGACCAACAAACGATCACATGGGTGTATGGATTGTTGTCAAATACGCCAGGAAACTACATCAAAAAACCAATTGAACAATGTTCGGGACAAGAAATCGTGCAAGAACTGCTTTACCATTTAGGCGTGCCGGAAGCAGAAATCCAACGCATTTCAAAAGAATCAAGTGTGGCAGTTCCGGTTTACATGCCGTTTATCACTTCCTACTTCATGCTGCGTGAGCCAGGGGATCGGCCATTGGTTATTCCAAATGGCTCCAAAAACTTAGCTTTTATCGGTAATTTCGCAGAGACTGAAAGAGACACTGTTTTTACAACAGAGTATTCCGTTCGGACTGCAATGGAGGCTGTTTATCAGCTATTAGATGTGGAACGCGGGGTACCAGAAGTGTTTGCTTCCGCTTATGATCTGCGTACCTTGGCCAAAGCTGTCTATTATCTGACCGATAAGAAAAAAATCACGGAAATGGAGCTACCATTTATCGAACGGAAACTATTGGAAGGCTTCGTTAAGAAAACCGAACATACCTACATTGGCGATCTGTTGAAAGAAAACCATTTGATTTAAATAAAGCGCAACGACAACGAGGCAAAAGAAACTGCTCGTGGTCGTTGCGTTTTTTCATTTACTTTTTAGTGTTGTTTAGACGAATCCTTATTCCTCAGATAAAATCCGTACTTGGATCTCTGTCAAATAAGCTTGCTCGTTGCTAAGGGTCGTTTCATGGATCGATCGTTCATAGAAGTAGTCATCGATTTGCCATTGGTGCGCTGCAATCAGCTGCTTGAGTTTTTGATAGAACTGCTTCAATCCTTCGTCATCCCCCTGATAAATGGTGGTAAAATAGCAACCTGCCGGTTTCACGAAGGAAGCTCGTTGTGGTTCTTCTTGCCGCACATAAACGTAGTCGATGTCCTGCGTATTGTCTTTGTTCGTCCGAATCATAAAACCGTATTCGTTATTCGAGAAAAGATAAGGCTGTGCCATCAAAAGGTCGTAGGCTTGGGTGATCATCTCTGGGATGCTGCTGCCGTTTAATCTAGGACTAAGGGAGAAATACTCCTCTGGCAGTTCCTTCAAGGTGAAGGGGGAAGTTTTTTCTGCAGCCAGACGCAAGTCCGCTGCTTTTCGTTCGATGATTTTTTGGATGTTGGTCAACTGCTGAATTTTTTCATCGATGGTTTGCCGCTTGGCTTCCAATAAGTTTCTCATGGTCTCGGCATCCCCCTGCAACGCTGTTTGAATCTCTTTTAAGGGCATCGATAATTCTTTCAATGACAGGATCAATCCGAGATCCAAAAGTTGATCAAGGGAATAATACCGGTACCCGTTCTCGTCTTTGCTGTTTGGTTGAAATAGCCCAATCTCGTCATAATAGTGGAGTGTCCGAGTATTGATTCGCGCTAAGCGTGCCATTTCCGATACTTTTAATTTGGTTTTCATGGCGTTCCTCCTTGACTTTACAGTTACTGTAAACTTTATACTAAAGATAGTCAACTACTGGGAGGAAGATAGAATGAATAAACAAGTAACATATCGACCATTTAAACGAGAAGATCTGCCTGCGCTTGTGCAAGTAATTATTGATAGCTGGAACTACGACAAGCAATTTGACCAGAAGACCGCCAAACACTTTGCTCATGTCTTTTTGTGTTATGAACTTGCCCGTGCTACCTATTCACGTGTGGCTCTTTTAAATGGTGAAGCTGTCGGTATCTTATTAGCAGACAGTAAAAGAGGGAAGAAGCTTCATCCAATGCGCTATTGGGGGAAAACGATGTGGCATGCTGGCTGCTTAATGCTTTCTAATCAAGGGAGAAACACGCTGCTGCATTATGCCAAAGAGGTGGCTGAGTTAAATCAAGCGATGTTGAAAGACTTACAAATTCCTTTTCAGACCGAAGTTGGTTTGTTTGCCGTTAGTCCCAAAACACAAGGATTGGGTGTAGGCAAGCAACTCTTTACTTCCTTCTTAGCGATGGTCCAGCATGATAAAACAGCTCCGTTTTTCCTTTATACCGATACAACTTGTAATTACGGTTTTTATGAGCATATGGGCTTGAAGCGGGCAGCTGCTGTGAAACGCTGGATCAAAAAGCCGATCAAGAAGGAAATCGAGTTTTATATCTATACTTCCTAAGAGTGCAGCGATGCACTCTTTTTTTCATTGGCTAGTATGGTAAACTGGAAGCAAAGAAGGACAAGAAAGCTGTTTTCGTTTTATGGAAACGGCGCTTGTTTTGGTCGAAAGCGATGGATCAATTCGCTTTCGTAAAAAGGATGGGGAATGGGAAAGGATGGTTTATTTGGAAAAAAAGCAGATTGGGTTTATTTTAAGTGATATCGATGGGACGATCTTGGATCATAAACATCAAATCGATCCGGTTTTGATTGAAGAAATCAAACGGTTGAAGCAGCAAGCGATTCCTTTTGTTTTGGCTTCCGCTCGCTCCCCGAAAGGAATGCTACCGATAGCTGAAGAATTAGAGATAGAAGACTGGCCCTTGGCTTGCTACAACGGTGCCCTGATTGGACGGTACGATCATACGGGTACGCTTGTACCAATATTTAGTCATGAGGTCAAAAAAGCAGAAGCAAAGACTTTGGTTGCTCGCATCAAAGCTGATTTTCCTACCGTTTCCATCAATGTCTACTCTGGTGATCAGTGGTATTGCGAAAGAGTGGATCAGTGGGCACAGGCAGAAGCGGAGATCACCAAAGAGACCCCTTTGGAAACTTCATTGGAACAACTGTTGGCACAAGAAGCTTTTGAGGTACATAAGTTTCTTTTGATCGGCACAACGGCAGAAATCCAAGCGCTTCATGCTGCCTGCCAGAACGCTGACTTTTTAGAAAGCGCCTTTTATTTATCCAAAGAGAATTATTTGGAAGTCACTCATCAAGCTGTGGGAAAAGATAAGGCGCTAAATGAATTAGCGGCCTATTTCCAAGTGCCGCTGGCGCAAACCTTAGCGATCGGCGATAATTTTAATGACCTGCCAATGATTGCTTCAGCCGGTATCGGTGTTGCGATGGAGAATGCGCCCGATTTGGTCAAAGCAAAAGCTGATTTTGTGACGGCTAGCAATACAGACCATGGGGTTGCTGATGCATTGCGGCGATTTGTCACAGAATAAATAAAAAAACTAGGTTTTTTGAACAAATTGATTGACTTTCATTTCTACTCTCCTTAAACTTTTAGCTATACCTAAAAAGGTAAGTGTTTGTTGGAAAGAAGGAGAAAAATGAATAAGAAGATCGAGAAGACATTGACCAAATTTGCCGAGCCGTTGGGGCTCTCAGTTGATACTTCCACCGGGGTGATTTATGGAACGTATCATAGTTATAAACTTTTTTTAGTTCAAGAGAATAACAATAGTTATTCTCTTGTGGCTCATTTTTCCCTTAGCAAAGAGGGGGAACTTCCGAACCAAGAAGAAGTCAAAGAAGTTTTAAGTGAGTCAAAAGAGATCACCGACTGTGTGATCCAAGGATATCAAGTTGCCTATACATTACGCGGAGCGATGACTGCAGGGAAAACTGTGGACAAGATCTGTACTGCGTTGGACCAATTGACGAATTTCTTGAAGACGAAAGGTTACCAAAATGCTTGTACCTTCTGCGGAACGATCACTGAGCCGGTTTCGCTGTATGCTATTGGCGGCACTCCCGTCATTGCGTGTGAAGCTTGCTTTAAGAAACAACAAGAAGCGGTCCTTGCACAAGAACGGGAAAAAGGGCAGAAAAAAGAAAATTGGCTAGCTGGAACAGTGGGCGCGTTTCTTGGTTCACTGATTGGTGCCGGCGCAATTATTTTATTAGGACAACTGGGATATGTAGCTGCATTGTCTGGAATCGCAATGGCGATCTGTGCCATCAAAGGGTATGAATTATTAGGTGGAAAACTCAGTACAAAAGGTATTATTAGTAGTATCATCGTCATGATCATTATGGTCTATGTCGGGAATCGTATCGACTGGTCGATCAGTGTAGCGAATTATTACACGGACGTTGATGTCTTCTACGCTTTCCGTATTTTACCTGATTTGATTCGTGAAGGGTATTTGGAAGCGAGTCAATATTACGGGAACTTAGGTCTGGTCTATCTCTTTACGGCGATTGGGGCTATTCCAACTATTATCGCTGCGGTACGAGAGGGTAAAGTGACGCGTCAAAGCTATAAAATGGAGTAATCCACTTTTCTATCCAAAGATAAAAAAACGCAAAGCGCGATCTCTTTCGCTTTGTGTTTTTTGTTTTTGTGTCATAAATAATAACATGCAGTGTTAACATAAAAAATAAATAATAATAAAATGAGAAAAATAGCTTGCTTTTATAATTAATATTTATTAAAATCTTATTTATATTCAGAGTTTTGTAATAATTCTGAAAATTTTGGATTTTCATAAGGGGTAGGTAAGATGAAGAAAAAATGGGGATATGGTGTCATCGCTGTTTGTGGAATCGTATTAGCAGGTTGCTCAACAGGAGGGACATCAAGTACAGGTGAAAGTTCAAGTGGTAGTGGGACAGCAGCTGCCGAACAAATTTTTAATGTTGTGGTTCAACAAGAAATGCCTAGTGCCGATCTATCCTTAGCCACCGATACGATCAGTTTCAGTGCTTTAAATAATGTGTATGAAGGGTTGTACCGCTTAGATGCTGATAGTAAGCCCGAACCAGCAGGTGCCGCCGAATTAGCGGAAGTCAGTGAAGATGGTCTGACCTATAAATTGAAATTACGTGAAGATGCCAAATGGTCAAATGGAGAACCAGTAACAGCAGCGGATTATGTCTTTGGCTGGCAACGCACCGTAAGTGCGGAAACAGGTTCTGAATATGCGTACTTATTTGCGCCCGTAACCAATGCCGAAGCGATAACAGCAGGTGAAAAAGATGCCTCAGAATTGGGGATCAAAGCAGTCAGCGACTATGAATTAGAAATCACGCTGACGACACCTACGCCATACTTCCAATACTTATTGGCATTTCCATCCTTCTTCCCACAAAGCCAAGCAGTCGTAGAAGACAACGGCGATCAATATGCTTCAACAAGCGACAATGCCGTTTACAATGGACCGTTTGTGTTAGCTGGCTTTGATGGTCCAGGAACCGATACAGAATGGTCATATGAAAAGAACGACCAATATTGGGATAAAGATACGGTGAAACTTGATACGATCAATGTCAGTGTTGTAAAAGAATCATCGACCTCCTTGAATCTATTCCAGGATGGGCAAGCGGACGACGTCATCTTAACAGGAGAATTGGCGCAGCAAATGGCCAATGATGAAGCGTTTGTGTCAGAACCATTAGCCCGTACTTCCTATATCGAGTTGAATCAGCGAGAAGAAGATTCGCCATTTCGCAATGAGGATCTGCGTAAAGCAATCTCTTATGCCATCGATCGTGATGCATTAGTGACATCGATTTTAGGTGATGGTTCATTGGCTTCCACAGGATTGATACCAAAAGGAATGACCTTTAACCCAACTGATAATACTGATTTTGTCGATGAAGCGGAAAGTGTCATTGAATACGATCAAGAAAAAGCCAAAGAACATTGGGAAAAAGCCAAAGAGGCTTTGGGAATCGATTCTTTAAGTTTTGAAATTTTGGCCTCTGACACAGACTCAACCAAAAAAGCCATTGAATATATTCAAAGTGCGATTCAAGATACGCTTGATGGGGTGAAAGTTAGCCTAAGTCCAGTACCTTTCTCCGTTCGCCTTGATCGTTCAAACTCAGGTGATTTTGATGTCGTTATGGGTGGCTGGGGTGCTGACTATGCGGATGCCAGCAGTTTTACAGATCTATTTGTAACCGATAATTCATACAACCGAGGTCGTTGGACAAGCGATGAGTACGATGCAGCAGTGAAATCATCTGCCACGACAAATGCTGGCAATCCAGATGCCCGCTGGCAAGATTTGTTGGATGCAGAGAAAATCATTATGGATCAACAAGGGGTTATCCCTGTGTACCAAAACGTTGAAGCTCATTTACGTGCACCAAAAGTAAAAGGGGTCGTTTCTCACGGTGCCGGTGCGCAATACGATTACAAGTGGGCAGTTATTGAAGAATAAGCGCCTAAAGAAGAAGCTGGTTTTGCGTAAGCAAGCCAGTTTTTTTCTTGTGCTTTGTTCTTACTTACACAATGTTAGTAATGAGAGCGGATGCAATTGTTTATAAAAAAACAAAAAAAAGTTGACAAGGATCAATGATCAACTTGTCAACCTCGTTTTTTCTTCATCTATTTCACAGAAATCCAGTGAAAGATTATTCGCTAACTGTTACGTCGCCTGTTACAGAAGCGCCATCTTCGTCAAGTGTTGCTGAATCTTGGAATTCTTTTGAAGTGAATGTTACGTTACCTTCAACTTTTGCACCGTTCAATACAAAGCCGTTTGCATTCACTTCAACGTCACCTTTGATTACACCGTGAACGATGTTGAAGTTTTCTGAGTTAACGATCAATTTAGGAACAGTTACTGTGTACTCAGCTGTTACGTTGCGGTCTTCATCTTGTGAGTACAATGCAAATTTACGGTAGATATCAGCTGAGTCATCGCCTTTATCATGGAATTCGCCATCAACGGTTACATCGTTATCAAATGTCATGTCAGCAGTTACAGCAACGATCCAGTTACCATCTGCACCCAATGCTTTTTCAATGACTGAAGTTTGGTCACTGATAGAAGCAGTTGAAACAACATCATCTGATGATTCAGTTGATGCAGCAGTTGAAGCTGCTGTTGATGATGAGCTTGCAGCTGTGTCGTTATCTGAACTACATGCAGCTAAAAGAGTGCCTCCCATAAGCAATGATGCAGCGATTAAAGTGATTTTAGTTTTTTTCATGTTTCCTTCTCCTTTGTATTCCCATAGTTTTCTTAAAAACAAAATGATTATACCATACCGAAGTGAAGTTTGTGAAACAAAAAACATAAATGAGGAGAAATTTAATAAATATCAGCCTAGGATTAAAAAAATTTCAAAGAAACTAGGAATAAATGCGTGACGCTTACGAATGAATGAGACATCTCATTCACAAAGAACCCTCCATTATGGAAGAAATGCCCTTCTTCTATAATGGAGGGTCATTACTACATTCGCTTTCGATCAGTCAACTGCTTGAACTTCGATACGATCAAATCCATGATGAACTGATACATAAAGGCATGGGTTTGGAAATGGGTTTGATGAGGGAAGATGATGGCTTCTTGGACAAAGGGAAGTTCCGAGATCTGTGGGTTGGCGGTGATCACGATGACTTTGGCTTTGGTTCGATCAAAGAAATCTTTTCGAGGCGTTCCATTTCGAATTTGTTGCTTGGTCAGGTAGTCACCGGAATTGGTAAAAATAATAAAAAGCGATTCTTCATCGGCAGATTTGATGATTTCTTCCTGTACGAGATCGTCTTGGAAGGTCCGAATGAACTTGCCGTTGTAAGCTAGTTTGATCTGGAAATCAATAGCAGCCGATTCTGAGAATAATATTCCAAAAGCAAAGACATTTTTATGCGAAACAATTGCTTGTGCGACCCGTTCGATGGCTGGCAGATCAAGATGATGCCGCAGATAATCGATGTCTTGTATCACTGCGTCAAAATAGGAGTCTACGCCTTCTTGCTCCAAAGCAGACAAAATATTCGAGCGATAATTTAGCGGATTGTTGAAGCGGTTCTCGATGAAAGCTGCGTTGTCTTTTAAATCACCATAGTCATCAAAGCCTAAGGTACGGGCGAATTTTGAAACGGTTGACTTTGACACATGGCAAAGAGCGGCGAATTCACCAATACTTAGAGTTTGGATCTGATCGTAATAGTTGATCATGGTCAAACCGATATAGTAGTTGGTGGAATCAGTGGGTGCATTATTTAAAAGATTCAATAAACGAATGATTAAGAGGCCCATTTTCTTTCCTTTCTTGTAAGCAGTTTCCAAATTGCGAACTTTCGCAGGTGAGAGAAAAAAATCTGCTATAGTAACGCCATAAAGCGCTTTATAAATCAAACACGGGAGTGAGTCATTTGGCAAAAGATTATTCAAAACTTGCTAGTGAAATTATAGCACAGGTCGGTGGGGAACAAAATATCGTTAGCCTGTATCATTGCATCACTAGATTGCGTTTTAAGTTGAAAGATGTCGAGTTGGCACGAAAAAATAAGAAAAAAATCCAGCAGCTTGATGGGGTATTGTCAGTCATTGAAGGAAATGGCCAGTTTCAAGTCGTGATCGGGAATCATGTGGCAGATGTTTTTCAAACGATCATGAGCAAGTATTCGATCCAAAACGCTTTGGAAAGTGATGGAGATGCCGAAGAATCAACAGAAAAACAAGGCAATGTATTTATCCGATTCTTCAATGTATTGTCTGCGATCTTTAATCCAATCATTGTTGCGCTTGCAGGGGCAGGGATGTTGAAAGCTTTACTAGTTGTTTTTACGACCTATCATTTGATGGACGCAGAAGGAAGCACCTATAAAATATTAGCTGCTGCTGGCAATAGTGTCTTTTATTTCTTGCCTTTATTTTTAGCGATCAGTGCAGCGCGGATTTTCAAAGTCAATATGTTTATTGCTTTAGCAATCGTTGGGGCGTTGCTGGAGCCGAATTTTACAGCAATGGTGACGGAAAACGGTGTGACGGTTGATTTCTTTGGCATCCCAGCTGTGCTGATGGGGTATTCGGGTACCGTGATTCCAGCGATCGTTTCGATCTATATCTACTCGCACTTGGAACGCCTACTCAAACGGATCATTCCTAAGAGTATCGAGATTTTTGCTCTATCGCTAGTGGCTCTTTTGATCATGGTGCCTCTGACCGTTTTGATCATTGGACCGGTAGGTGTAATGCTTGGGGACGGTTTAGGCAATGCCATGAACTTTATCAGCGATAAGAGTGGGCTGTTGGCTGGCTTGTTGATCGGTGGCGGTTGGACATTCTTAGTAATGATCGGGATCCATTGGGGAGTTGTACCGATCATGGTCAATAACCTAGCGGTATATGGCTATGATACGCTGCGCCCGATGATCGCAGCAGCAACATTTGCGAGTGCTGGGGTTGCTTTAGGTGTATTTTTACGCTCTCGCAGAAAAGAAACCAAAGGTCTGGCGCTATCTTCCTTGCTTCCAGCATTGCTTGGAGGAATTACAGAACCCATCGTCTATGGACTTTCGGTAAAATTTAAAAAGCCGTTGATTGCTCAAACCATCGTTGGTGCCATTGCTGGTGCGTTTATGGGCATGATGCAAACCAAGGCCATCGTCTATGTTTTTCCAGCATTGACGACATTGCCAGCTTTCTTTGGGGACACCTTTGTGTACTATTTGATCGGCATTGCCTTTGCGTTCTTCGGTACTGCTATTTTGACCTATGTATTAGGATTTGAAGAAACGCTAGAACCTGTTTTAGAAGAAGGTGCAGGGCTGCAAGTGATGACACCAGTTGCTGGTGAAGCGATCACGCTTGATGATGTCAAAGATGAAGTATTTTCTTCTCGAGCAATGGGAGATGGATTAGCCGTTTATCCATCAGCCGGCGATATTTATGCGCCACTTACTGGTACGGTTGTGACAGTGTTTCCAACTGGACATGCTTTTGGGATCCAATCAGCTGCTGGGACGGAAGTGTTGGTTCATATCGGCTTAGACACGGTTGATTTAGCAAAAAACGTGTTTGAGATTTCGGTGAAACAAGGGGATCAAGTCGTGAAGGGGCAAAAAATTGGCACCTTTGACTTAGCAAAAATTATTGAAAAAGGATATGATCCGACAACCATGTTGGTCTTTACCAGTGTGATCAAAGAAGATGCATTGACAGTTGTGGATCAAGCGAAAAAAGACGTTACCGCATTGGTAGCAAATGATTTATTAAAAGGAGCGATTTCATGAGTGTATTTCCAAAAAATTTCCTATGGGGCGGCGCAATCGCCGCAAATCAAGCCGAAGGAGCTTATTTGGAAGGAGGAAAAGGATTAAGCGTAGCAGATATTTTACCAGTTGGTGAAAAACGTATTGAGCAAGTTTCACTGCAGCTTGAAGAGGAAAACTTTTATCCGAGCCATGAAGCCATCGACTTTTATCATCGGTACCCAGAAGACATTGAACTGTTTGCGGAAATGGGCTTGAAGTGTTTGCGTACCTCAATTGCTTGGAGTCGCATTTTTCCGAATGGGGATGAGACGGAACCGAATGAAGCAGGTTTACAATTTTATGATGATTTATTTGATGCCTTGAATGAAAAAGGGATCCAACCAGTTGTTACGTTAGCTCACTTTGAGACACCACTGCATTTGGTAACGAAATATGGTGGTTGGCAAAATCGTGCACTGATCGATTTTTTTGATCGGTATACAAAAGTGGTTTTTGCACGCTATAAAGGGAAAGTGAAATATTGGATGACTTTCAATGAAATCAACCATACCCATACGATCCCTTTACTCGCAGCAGGTATCGATGTGTTTTCTTTCGAGACTGAAGAAGAAAAATTACAGGCACTTTATCAAGCGAGTCATAATATGTTTGTTGCAAGTGCCAAAGCAGTTCTGAATGGGAAGGCAGTAGATGAAAACAATCAGATTGGCTGTATGCTGTCACTGAGTCCGATTTATCCTGCAACGTGCAACCCGCAAGATGTTTTTGAATCGTATCAACTGCGCCGTCGTTCTTTGTTTTATAGTGATGTGCAATTGCGAGGAGCGTATCCTGAATACTTCGACCGCATCGTGAAGGATAATCATCTGTTGCTGGACATTACAGAAGAAGATCTAGCGATCATTAAAGCGGGGACCTGCGATTATTTAGGCTTTAGTTTTTACCGCAGCTCATTGCATGAAGCGGGCATGAAAATTTTAGGCAATACTGGCGGATTATTGGGGAAAAAGAATCCTTACCTAAAAGAAACTGCTTGGGGATGGCCGATCGATCCGTTGGCATTACGCTATGTTTGCAGCGAATTGACTGATCGCTATCAAAAACCATTATTTATCGTTGAAAACGGAATTGGTTTAAAGGATGTTGTCAATGAAGATGGATCGATCGTCGATGAAGAACGGATGGCTTATTTGAAAGACCATGTAAAGGCAATGGCGGAATCGATCAAAGATGGCGCAACGATTCTAGGCTATACATGGTGGGGACCGATCGATATCGTTTCTGCGGGGACAGGAGAGATGGAAAAACGATACGGCTTTATCTATGTCGATAAGCAAAATGATGGTAGCGGAGATCTTTCCCGCAAGAAAAAAGCTAGTTTTGCGTATTATCAGCAAGTGATCGCCACGAATGGGGAAGCGTTGGCGTACGAATCATTTTTGAAAGGAGGCAAGTAAAATGAAAAGTTATTTTCCAAAAGATTTCCTCTGGGGGGGAGCAACAGCTGCCAACCAAGTTGAAGGAGGCTCTGGGATCGATGGAAAAGGCTTGTCGGTTTCTGATGTCTATCTGTTCGATTCCTCAATGCCGAAAGAACGTTGGACTGACCAATGGCATATGATGACTCATCAGCAAGTTGCAGAAGCACAGGATCCTAACAGCACGAAATACTATCCGAAAAGACAGGGCATCGATTTTTATCATCACTTTAAAGAAGATATTCGCTTATTTGCTGAGATGGGCTTCAAAGCCTATCGGATGTCAATTGCTTGGACACGGATCTTTCCAAAGGGGAATGAGGTAGAGCCAAACGAAGCTGGATTGGCATTTTACGACGCAGTCTTTGATGAATGTTTGAAGTATGGGATTGAACCAGTGGTATCACTATCCCATTATGAGATGCCTTTGTATTTAGTGACTGAGTATGGAGGATGGCCGAATCGGCAAGTGATCGACTTTCATGTCCGTTTTGCCAAGACGGTGATTGAGCGATACCAAAAGAAAGTCAAATACTGGGTGACTTTTAATGAAATCAACTGTGTCAAACACCATCCATATGTTAGTGTTGGGATCATTGAAGAAGGCCATCTTAATATTGAACAAGAAAAGTACCAAGGGGCGCACCATCAATTTGTCGCCAGCGCAATCGTGACTGACTATTGCCATCGATTGATTCCCGATGCTAAGGTTGGCTGCATGATCAGCTATCAATTATTAACGCCGTACAGCTGTGATCCGGACGATGTCCAAAAAACAGTCGAAAGTCAACGAACCTCACTCTTTTTCAGTGATGTGCAGGCAAGAGGCTATTATCCAGCATATGCCAACCGCATGTTTGAAGAAAAAGGAGTGGAATTGGTGATCGAACCAGGAGATTTAGAAGTCATCCGGGAAAACCCTGTGGATTTTGTTTCCTTTAGTTACTATATGTCCAGTGCAGTCAGCGCGCATCCAGAACGATTGGAAAGTGCTGTCGGGAATTTGATTACTGGTGGGATCAAAAACCCCTATTTGCCAAGCAGTAAATGGGGCTGGCAGATCGATCCCAAAGGGTTGCGAACAGCATTGAATCAACTCTATGACCGCTACCAAAAACCTTTGTTTATTGCCGAAAACGGTTTGGGAGCAGAGGATGTCGTAAACGAAGATGGCACGATCGATGATTTTTATCGAATCGACTATCTGCGTCAGCATATTGAACAAATCAATGAAGCCTTACATGATGGCGTCGAGGTCTTCGGCTATACGGCATGGGGCTGCATCGATATCATCAGTGCTTCGACCTCACAAATGTCGAAACGCTATGGTTTTATCTACGTCGACCAAGACGATGAAGGCAATGGCACAAAGAAACGCATCAAGAAAGCATCTTTTGATTGGTACAAAAAAGTAATTGCTTCAAACGGCGCAACTCTTTGATTTTTGATTCTTCCAGATAAAGCAATTCCTAGGCTTAATCATAAGGTTTCTTAACAATTTCGCTTATTATCAAGAAAAAAGCCCAAATTTATTTGCTATTTTATTTTAACCGTGCTATGATGAATAGGTAAAGTTCTGATATGTTAATACTTGTTTATCTTTTCTATTGATACACACTTCAATTACACATCATTTTCTATTACAAACAAATAAACACAGTCGATGTGTAATATGGAGGTATACGTTTATGAATAACGGTACAGTAAAATGGTTTAATGCAGATAAAGGTTTTGGATTTATTACAGGTGAAGACGGCAATGATGTATTTGCTCACTTCTCAGCTATCCAAGGCGACGGCTTCAAAACTTTAGAAGAAGGTCAAGCAGTGACTTTCGACGTTGAAGAAGGCCAACGTGGCTTACAAGCAACAAACATCGTTAAAGGTTAATTGACGTTAACAAGCGAGAATCCATTGGGTTCTCGCTTTTTTTTGTTTTATTTTATGTAAATATTGAAATTGATAAGGTTTCCAGGATCTGTTACAAGAGAATAGTTGCAGGCTTTGAGGGCCTGACATGGTAAATAGTACATCTTTGCTTTCGATAGTCAACTAACCCTAAGCGTTGCGTTTTACTTATCCATGATTTCTCATTCGATGATAAGCGTATAAAAAGAGGAAAACAGAAAGAGAGGCTATATACCGTATTTAATAAATAAATGCTTTTCACAGTAAATGAAAAAGTGATTGAACAGGTTTAATAGCATCGCTATCAATAAAATCAATGATCGCTAGTGATTCAAATGGCATGTCTCATTTGAATAGAATAAAGAGACAGGTACAGTGGAAAATGCCACGATTCAATGTATGGTCCCCCGTACTTATACAAGAGTAATTGATGTGCAAGATCGATAATTCTTATTCGTTTCATCGATATTGTCTTGAATCAATTGCAAAAGTAGAATATATTGATACAAATTAGATACTTTTTTTATTGCAGATGGGAACAAAGATGATTACCTATCGAGGGGGAATCTATATGAAGCCAAAAGAAATACTTTGCCAATGGGTTGATGCGTTTAATCAAGCAGATGTAGAATGTATTTCAGAATTATATGATGACAATGCAATAAACCATCAGGTTGCCAATGAGCCAGTTATTGGGAAAGAAGCGATAAAGCAGATGTTTGAGCAAGATTTTTCTAACGCAAAAATGGTTTGTATCGTTGAGAACATTTTCGAAGATGGACAATGGGCAATTTTAGAGTGGCGTGACCCATTAGGTTTGAGAGGCTGCGGTTTTTTTCAAATAGTAAATGATAAAATTTTATTTCAAAGAGGCTACTGGGATAAATTATCTTTTTTAAAACAGCACGACTTGCCTATTGAATAAAAGGAATTCCCGTATAGGAATGGTTAGCAGATATGCATGACAGGAAGGTTAATCGCTTCACGTAAAATTCTTAAAGGGCAACACTGTATGAAAATAAAGCTTTTTGTTTAAGTAATGTTTAAGAATAAGTACGTTTTCTTCCATTTGCACTCTGTCTCGTGGTATAGTTATTGATAAGCGACAAATATTTTTGTACCACACGTTACTTGTTTTGAAGAAATTTATTCAAACCTGGCGTAACTTCAGAGTTACAAGGATACAATAGAGGTTAGGGATTGTATCGTTTAAATGAGAAATAAATAATAGTAGTAATAGTATGCTGCACTTTCAAAGAATAAATATTGACTCGTCAGATAGCCTTCTCGTTTACCCAAACGAGAGGGCTATCGTTCATTAGAAAAGAGAAAGTGTCTTTTTCCTAAAAGAAAGGAAGAAGACACTTTTTGGCTTTATTCTGCTTTGAGGGGGATCGTCAGCTTGCGATCATCGGTTTGATCGTCGAGCATTGAATCGACATATTGCTTCAAAAAGTAAGAATAGGTCGCTAACCACTGATACTCCTCGGAGTCTTTGATGGCAGCTATTTCCTCGACTGAGTAAGTATCATTGCCAGTAAAAAGGGCCGTGTTCAGCTTCGTGACAAACGTGCAAAGTTGTGTGATCTGGGCTTCTGACAGTTCAGACACGGCGGACAATTGGTCGCGGACCAGTTGGTCGGTATCATTTTCAAAAATACTTTTCTGGTAGTTTTGATAGTCCAGTAACTGTTCATCAGTTTGCTTCGTTTCAGCCGCCCAAGCATCGAGATCAATCTGCCGAGCTTCGTAGTCGATATCTTTGTCAGAAAGAGAAAGGACGCCGTAGCCTAATTCTGCTGTTGAATAAGACCCAGTGACTGCTTCATAAAGCGAATCATTCCCTTCGTTAATGTCTTGAATGTGGATATGACCAGAGAAAACGGCTGGCACGTTGAAACGGTCCAACAAAGCGACAGTTTTGGAGGCATTATCGAGAACATAACCGTCTTGTAAGAGTTCATTATGACTGAACAAGTTATGGTGTAAAAAGACCAGTGGTACTTGCTCTGCTTCTTTTGTCAGGGTTAATTGCTCCTCCAACCAGGTTAGAGTAGCTGGTTTCAACTCACCATTCGTTGTGGGCTCATCCCAATTAACCTCAGAATCGTAGATACATGAATCTAGTAAAAAGAGGCGATACTTGTCATTTAACTGAATGCTGTAGCTAAGGGAAGACTTGTCGATACTGTTGGCTTTTTCGTAACCTTCAGCAAAAATCGTTTGAAAATCCTCAGGACTGATTTGATCGGCATAGTATTCCTTTTCACCTTGAAATGCTCGCGCCCAACCATTGTAAATCTCGTGGTTGCCAGGTAATGCTAAAACCATAATGCCAGCTTCTTGCAATGGTTCAAGCAATCTTGCCAACTCTTGAGCACTTGCTTTCTCGCCATTGAGCGTCATATCACCGGTCAAAATAATTCCCGTGGGTTTCTCTTTTAAGGCTTGAGCGGTGAAGGCTTCGATTGATTGTTCTTGATACATCATCTCTTTGCCAGCAGCTCCTTGCGTGAAGGTCTGAAAGGCTTCGCCATTATCATGAAGCGTGGAGGAAAGAAAATGAATATCACTTAAGAGCCAAAACTCACTGTTGCTTGCCTGTTGCAAAGGTGTATCGGCTTCATGCACCTTACGAAATTGAAAGAATAACAGGAAACAGGTGACAAAAAGTGTAAGAAGTGCCAATGGCCAAAACCATTTTTTGTGTGTACGAATCGCGATTCCCTCCTCGCTTGTTTTATTTATTATAGGAAGGAAAAGGAATCTTGTCACATAAAGGGTCTTTTTTTGAAAGATTTCTTGTTTTCATAGTTTTTCTTGTTAAGATAATTCCGAAAAAACTATAAGTGCTCTTATTTAGGTGCTTTTATGTGATAAAAATAACTAAAATAGAAAAAATATCATTTTTTGAAAATGAAAAGAAAACGCGATGTTTTATTCAGAAACATTGATTTAACGGTCTTTAATTGTTCTGTTATTTATCGCTGAGATAAAGGAAGTGTTAGATTGAAACATTTTTGTAACATTTCCTTTATCTGTGTGTCATATCATTGTGGTAGAATTCATTTGTCGTTAAATCGAACATTAAACTTTCTTAGACAAAATTAAGTTTTTATAAAGGCAGTTCATCTGTCAAATCAACCAGCTAGTCGGAGGAAAAACGAGTGAAGAATAGTTTGTTATCAGCATTAATGGTGTGTTCACTAACATTAACCGCAGTTGCAGCACCTGCATTAGCATTTGCAGATTCCATTGATGATCAAATCGAGCAGCAAGACCAAAAAATCAATTCTCTTAAAGGTCAGCAAGCTGACGCCCAATCACAGATCGATTCTCTAGAAGCAGAAATTGAAACAGTGAGTGCAAAAGTTGCTTCATTAGAAGCAAAACAAGTTGAGTTAGGTCAAGAAGCTGAGAAATTGCAAGACAAAATCGCAACATTGAAATTGCGTATTGCCAAACGTGAAGAAGCAATTCAAAAGCAAGCCCGTGATGTACAAGTTAACGGTCAAAGCACCAATTTCATTGATGCTGTTTTAGAAGCAGATTCTTTAACGGATGTTATCGGTCGCGTACAAGCGATGACAACGATCGTCAATGCAAACAATGATTTAGTTGAACAACAAAAACAAGACAAACAAGATGTTGAAGACAAAGTCAAAGAAAACGAAAGCAAGATCCAAGAAGTTGCTGCAAACCAAGCAGAACTTAGCCAACAAAAAGATGCCATTGCAGCAAAACAAGCTGATTTAAATGTCTTGAAAGCAAACTTAGCAGCAGAACAAGCAACTGCTGAAAAAGACAAAGATGCATTGAACAAGAAAAAACAAGAAGCGGAAGCTGAAAAAGCCCGTATCTTGAAAGAACAACAAGAAGCTGCTGCTGCTCAAAAAGCAGAAGAAGAAAGACAAGCTGCTGCTTTGAAAGAAGCACAAGAAGAAGCTGCTGCCCAATCAACAGAGAGCACGACAGAAAATACAGTTGCTTCTACTGAAACAGCAACAAGTAGTTCTTCAAGCAACACAAGCTCAAGTTCAAGCAATACTAGCAGTTCTAACAGCTCAAGTTCATCGAACACAAGCTCTTCGAACACTGGTTCAAGCAATTCAAGTTCAAGTAACTCAGGTTCAAACTCTTCATCAAACAATGATTCTACCGGAAATACTTCTACAGGCGGCGGAAAAGATCATTCAAGCTCAGGGAACATGTATGCTTGGGGTCAATGTACTTGGTACGTGAAAAACCGTGCTCCTTGGGTAGGTACTTACTGGGGTAACGGGGCCCAATGGGGTGCGTCAGCTGCAGCTGATGGGTACACTGTCAATGGTACACCAGCAGCCGGTGCTGTTGTAGTCTTTGCCGCTGGTCAATCAGTTGGTGGCGTTTGGACTGCTGATCCAACTTATGGTCACGTAGCCTATGTTGAATCATACAACCCATCAAACAATACGATCACGATCTCTCAAGGCGGAATGGGCTTTGACAGTCCTGGTGGACCAAACACTGCAACATTGAGCGCATCTGGATATACTTACATCCATCGCTAATCAAATCAAAAGCAAAGCATCAACGCAATCGCGTTGATGCTTTTTTATTTGATCGACCGCTTTCTAAATCGGTCAGACAAGAGAATTACCCGGAGAGACAAGACAGGGTTCTCTCAAATCTTATCAACATTCTATAGAAAATAGGAGGTTTCTCGTTCTACTATCAAATAGTGAGAAACGGTGAAAAGGTCGTTTTTGAAGTTACCATCAGTTCTTCCATGGCACGAGAAATCGCCGTATAGAGAATCCGCTGATCTTGATCGGTATGATAATTTTCTGCTGAAACATCATATAAAAGAACCTGCTTAAATTCCAATCCTTTGGCAAGATGAATCGGTAAAACCGTTCCATGAAATGACACGGCCTGTTTATCGAAGAATTGTTTAAGCTCTTCACTGGATCGACTATCTTTTGTGATGATCGTTACTGGCTGCTTAAGTTCCTTTACTATGTCTACCAAGGCAACGTCAGTCAGATTGGCATAAAACTGTGGCAACTTTCCTGCTGGTCGAACGGCAGAGATTTTTAAATTGGTTTCTTTTGGTAGCATTTGAGCAAATAACCGTGTGATTGCACCGCTAGACCGATAACTCGTAGTCAGCTGATACGTTTCGAGGGATTTCGCCTGTTGTTGAAATATCGTTTGAATTTCTGATACGGTGATGGCACTTGTAAAAATCGCCTGTTGCTGATCCCCCACGAGGGTGAAAGCGGTCATAGGAAAAAGACATAATAGAAACTGCAGTTGTGCTGGCGTATAATCTTGGACTTCGTCGATAAAGAGATAGCGCAAAGCAGGGACAGGTTGTTTTTCGGCCACCAAATGACGTATCAGCAATAGACAAACAGTATAATCCAAACTATCTGTTGTTTGCGTCAAAGCGATCTGTCCATGAGTAAAATAGTCGGCACTGTCTGCTAACAATTGTTTCGTATCAAACCACGTAAGGTCGTTGATTTGTTTCGTAACTTTTTCATATTTTTTCTTTAGGAGGCGAAGGGCTGCTTTCTGAATCGTTTTTTCTGAATCATCTTTTAAAACTGTCCCTAAAAGGGATCGTTGTTCATCTTCAGTCAAAGAACGAACTTGGTCGTGAACATTCGCTGCTAAGGCATTTTTTTGCAATCGTTTCTCCCAAGCGTAAGCCAATTTCTTTTTGACAGCTTGGATGCGATCGCGCAAGGGTGCCTGTTTCGGTGTTTCTTGGAAGAAAGTGTCGATCGTTTCTTCAGAAAAAAGGACGACGTTTTTTCTTTTGATTGGTTTAAACTGAAGCACAAGTTCTTCTGGCAGCTGTTTGCTCAAGGATTGAAGAAAGCGGCTGAAGTCAGCACTGCGTAAAAGTTCGATTGCTTCACTGGGTGCTTGCTGGATGCGGTCAAAATAACCCTCTTCCGATTCTAAGTCAACGCTAGGAAATGCTTGGCAAAACTGCCGCATGGTCAACGTCAATGGATTTTTTTCACCGAGGGAAGGCAGCACTTGCGAAATATAATCAATAAACCGCGAATTCGGGGAGAGGATCAAGACATTCTCTGCGGTCATCTCTTCACGAAAATGGTACAGCAAAAAGGCGATCCGCTGCATGACAGCAGAAGTTTTTCCGCTTCCAGCAACACCGTTGACCAGTAGGTTTTTATGCGCTAAGTCACGGATGATGACGTTTTGTTCGTGTTGGATCGAAGCAGTGATATCCTGCATTTTTTGGCTATTATTGGCTTCAAGGGCTGCCAGTAACACGTCATCTTGAATCGCCACTGAGGTATCAAAGGCTTGCTTCAATTGATCTTTTTCGATAATAAATTGACGGCGTTGTTCAAGAACGGCAGAAATCGTCTGATTGTTCACTTGATAAGAGACCGGACCCAGGCGTTTGGCATAGAACAATTCGGCAATTGGGGAGCGCCAATCATAGATCAGCCCTTCCTTATTTTCATTAACAAAACCATTGATCCCAATGTAAAAATCTTCTATCGTTTCCTCATCTTCAAATTGTAGGGAGATTTTACCAAAGTAGGGACTATCCAGAAGACGGTCGATGGCAGCTAATTCACGTTCAGCAGATTGAAGAGCGGCGTTCATTTGGTCGATCTCACGATTCTTACTTTCGATGGCAGCAAAAGTATCTAAACGGTCAGCAAAATTATCAAAGTTTAAGCGAATTTCTTCGCCGATGCTTTGCATCGCAAGGCGATCTTTTTTTCTGCCTTCAGTCAAGAAACTGTTCAGCACTGTCTTTCGTGTCAGCAATTGCTGGTACGTGTCTGCGAGATGCTTCTTTTCAGCCTTTAGGTTGTTCATTCAGACTCACATCCATTCTCCAAAGTAACTCAATTATACGGGCATCCACCAAAAATACTAGTCTATTTTTTTGACTCTGGATGCGGTATAATAATAGTGGGAAGAGGCAGCTGATTGTTCCAATGTCATGGGAGCAAGCAGAATGCGTCTATTTTTTTGTTTTAAAAATGAGAAAAAGGGTCATTGCTTGTGTTTTTGAAGGGGCTGTTTATACTGAATATAGAGAAAAATACAAAGCGAAAAATCGTTGAGGGAGTGTCAAAATGTCCAAACTATTGTCACCAGTGAAGCTAGCGAATTTAACATTGGCCAACCGCGTCGTTATGTCGCCGATGTGTATGTATGAAGTAAAAAAAGAAGACGGTGTTGCGGAGCCCTTTCATTTTGTTCACTATGGGGCACGAGCATTAAGCAAAGCCGGATTGATCATTATCGAAGCAACTGCCGTTGAACCAGACGGACGAATCACAAACAATGATCTAGGGTTATGGAATGAAGAACAGCAAACAGAACTGACGAAATTGGTGGAACTGCTGCATGGTTTCAATGCGCAAGTATGCATCCAACTAAGCCATGCAGGACGAAAAGCAGTTGATGCCACCAATCCTTTGGCACCAAGTGCCGTTGCCTTTAACGAACGCTACCCGTTACCGTCAGAAATGACCCTGGCGGAGATCAAACGGGTGCAAGACAGTTTTGTTCAGGCTGCCCAACGAGCAGCTAATGCGGGTGTCGCGATGATCGAACTTCATGGGGCTCATGGCTACTTGATGGATCAATTTCTTTCGCCATTCGTCAATCAACGCACCGACCAGTATGGTGGTTCCTTAGAGAATCGGTATCGCTTTGTAAAAGAAACGGTACAAGCAGTTCGGGCGGTCTTTTCTGGGGCATTGTGGATGCGCTTGTCACTGACAGACTATGAAGAACCAGGACGCCAAAATTCGTTGGAAGATTGGCAGCAAGTAGCCCAATGGCTTCAAGCAGATGGCATTGATTGTCTTGATTGCTCAACCGGTGGTGTGGTGGATAAAAAGCCTAATATTCCGATCTATGATGGCTACCAAGTGCCCTTTGCTGCAGCCATCAAGCAAGTGGTCGATATTCCCGTAGCAGCAGTCGGTTTATTGGATAATCCTGATCTTTGCGAATATCTTTTGCAAACCAATCAAGTGGATTTGGTTTTACAAGGCCGCGCGTTGATCAGAAATGTCAACTGGTTGGCAGATGCAGCGGCTAAACTTCACGATAAGTCCTTTCAAGCGTACAATGATTCCTATCAACGTGGGGTGAAACGTTGATATATGTTTTATTACATGAGAGTTGATTCGAAAGAATGACTTGTAAGTGTAGAGATCGGGAATGGAAGAAAAGTAGAGATTTACTTACGGTTCTTCTTTTAAAAATTTTTTTAGTATAGGTTAGGAATTAATCGAAATAAGAGAACAATGGACGATGATTTGTCGTTCTTTGTTCTTTTTTTTGACTTTTATAGATCATTTTTATGAACGTATTCCACTTTTTTTCGTCTATTTGCATTAAATAGCTCATAGCATTGAACTGTTTAGTTCACGATGGTATAGTTTAGGCAAGTTTTCGAAAACGATTACAAAAAATGGAGGTGTTGAAATTGGATATCGGTCAACTGATTGATGAACGACTCATTTTATTTGATGAGCAAATTCGGACAAAAGAAGAATTGTTTACTCAAGCATCTGTTTTATTCGAGTCCTCAGGAGTTATCAGTAATATAAAGAAGTACAAAAAAGATTTATTTCGTCGCGAGAAACAAACCTCTACTGGGATTGAAGATCATTTTGGTATTCCTCATGCAAAAAGTAAGGCAGTACTAAGGCCCGCAATCGCCTTCGTAAAGTCGAGTCCAATTACTGATTATCAAGCAATTGACGGAACGGCTGTCACCTATTCTTTTGTCATCGCAGTACCTGAAAAGAGTACTGACGATCATTTAATCATCTTAAGCAATCTCGCACGATTGTTGATGCACGAAGGATTTCGAAATGCAGTAAAGAAGGCAAAAGACGCCTCAGATATTATTAATAATATTCAATCAAATCAATCAGAAAAGAGGGAACCTGTATGAAAATTGTCGGTATTTCTGCTTGTCCGACTGGAATTGCGCATACGTATATGGCTGCTGAAAAACTGGAAAAAACGGCAAAATCATTGGGATATACAATCAAAATCGAGACACAAGGAGTAAAAGTCGAAAACATTTTGAGTACAGAAGAAATTCAACAGGCAGAGGTTGTCATTTTAGCGGTTGACAAAGAAGTACAGACCGACCGATTTGCTGGAAAAAAAGTTAAAAGAGTGTCAACCGCAAGAGCAATCAGAGAACCAGAAAAAGTGATCCAAGAGGCAATTGATGGGTTAGAAGTGACCACGATTGCCCAAGGCGAGCATGTTTCAAACGAATCCGGAAAGAAAGCTGGCATTTATAATCATTTCATGAATGGCGTTAATTACATGTTGCCTTTGGTTATTGCTGGTGGAATTTTAATTGCGTTTAGTTTTGCTTTTGGGATCAATGCAGCTGATCCTAGCGATCCATCATACAATCAAATTGCCGAAGTTTTAAGCACAATTGGTGGGAATACGGCTTTTGCATTGATGGTTCCTGCACTTGCAGCAGGAATTGCCACTTCCGTTGCCGGTAGACCGGGCTTTGCCGCTGGTTTGGTTGCGGGAACGATGGCGGCAAGTGGAGGATCTGGTTTTTTAGGTGGGATGGTTGGTGGTTTACTCGCTGGGTATGCTACGGATTATTTAGCGAATAAAGTAACAGTAGCAAAATCATTTGCGGCACTATATCAGTTGATTATTGTTCCTTTGATCTCAGTTGCTGTGACTGGCTTTGCCATGTTTTATTTCATTGATAAACCAATCTCTTATGTATTGGATGCTTTGACGAATTGGCTTAATGGACTTGGTTCTACGAGTGGTGTGGTATTCGGCTTACTGATAGGCATTATGATGGCAGCTGATATGGGCGGTCCCATCAATAAATCGATTTCAACCTTTAGTATTGGTTTGATGTCGGCAGGAGTTAATGCACCAATTGCGGCTTGTATGGCTGCCGGGATGACACCTCCTCTAGGCATTGCCTTGGCTTCTATCTTGTTTAAGCAAAAATTTACTCAAGAAGAACGAACTTCTGCTCAGTCTTGCTGGGTTTTGGGATTATCTTATATTACTGAAGGTGCGATTCCATTTGCTGTCGCTGACCCATTACGAGTAATACCTAGTTTGATGGCAGGTTCAGCAACCGCTGCTGCAATATCAATGGGTGTCGGCGTAACTTCATTAGCTCCACATGGTGGTATCTGGATCTTACCGATTCCCAATGTATTGAACAATCCGTTGATGTATGTCGTGGCAATCGTTTCTGGAACGGTGGTTACAGCATTGATGTTAGGGTTTTTGAAAAAATCTAGAACTGAAATGGAACGCCAACCAACCGATGAAGGAAAACTGATTTAGAAACTATTTATAAGTTGAAGCGAAACGAATCAAAAGAAAAGAGGAATGTCACAATGTTAATGACAATGAAAGAATTACTTGCTGTAGCAAAAGAATATAAATTTGCTGTTCCAGCATTTAATATTTGCAGTTTTGATATGTTAAAAGCAATCATGGAAGAAGTTGAGGCACAGGATGCACCAGTCATTTTAGAAATTCATCCTGATGAGATCGAATACTTAGGAGATTGTTTCATAGCGACAGTGCGGGAGTACGCATTAAAAAGTAAGGTACCAGTCGTTATTCATTTGGATCACGGGGGATCAATCTACGATGTCATGCGGGCGATCCGTAATGGCTATACCTCGGTGATGATCGATGCATCATTAGCCGATTACGAAGAAAATAAAAAAATCACGAAAGAAGTTGTTGAACTGGCACATATGGTTGGTGTCAGCGTTGAAGCAGAAATTGGTACGATTGGGAACAACGGTTCCGCAGAAGGGGGAGCTGCAGAAATTATTTACACAGATGTCGACCAAGCCGAAGACTTTGTACGTGCTACCGGCATTGACACCCTTGCCATTGCAATTGGAACGGCTCATGGGTTGTATCCAAAAAATATCACCCCTAAGTTGAACATCGATTTGTTGAAAAAGTTGAACGATCGTATTGCTTTACCATTTGTATTGCATGGTGGGTCAGGAAACCCAGATCATGAAGTGCGAGAGTCTGTAAAATATGGCGTATGTAAAGTAAATCTTAGTTCTGATTTGAAATCCGTATTTTTTGATTCAGTCAGAAAAGTATTGACGGAAAACCCTGCTATGTATGAACCAAATCAAGTATATGTACAACCAATAAAAGATGTGAAAGCTGTTGTACGCCATAAGTTGACCCTGCTGAATACGGTTGACAAAGCACGTTTTTATCAGAGATAATAAATGAAATGATTGATTGGTACAGGATTAAATTGGTGGGAATCTCTTTTTTAAAGGAGTTTAATGTATGGGGAAAGCAAAAGATGAGCGTAAGCAGAAAATCATGATGTATTTAAATGAAACGAAATTTGCTTCTCTGGGGGAATTAGTTGAATTCTTACATTATAGTGATGCTACGGTCAAACGCGATCTGATTGAACTGGAAAACGAAGAACAAATCAGACGTACCCGAGGTGGTGCTGTGCTGATCGATTCAGAGAAGGTCGATGCGGCTTATCTGACAAAAGTGGGGAATTATGTCAATGATGAAGAAAAACGCAGAATTGCAGAACGTGCAGTGACGTATATTGAGGACGATATGACCATTTTCGTGGACAGTTCGAGCACAGCTTTGCACCTGATCCCTTACCTGAAAAAAATTCATGGGTTACGAGTGGTAACCAATAGTGTGCTAACTGCCGCACTACTATCGGAACATACTGCTGCTGAGGTGACCATCGTTGGCGGGACGGTAACGAACAAAAAGTTTACCGTTAATTCAGTTACAGCAGTCAACCAGCTCAGAACCTATCATTTTGATCTTGCACTTCTCTCATGTAGAGGATACGATGAAGAAAAAGGAGCCACTGAGAATACTGAAGGGGAAGCAGTATTTAAACAGGTATTGAAAGACTGCACCGAAAAAATTATTCTAATGGTTTTAGAATCAAAGCGGAATAAAGTATATTTTTACAAGAGCCTCTTACCCGAGGATATCGATATTGTCATCTAGAAAAAAGCATCGGGTTTGTCAAAAACGGTCTTATTTAAAAGGCCGTTTTTATTTCCACTGCTAGTATGCTTTACAAACTAGTGGCAAACACGTATACTAGGTACAACACTAGTTTGTATAACAAACTAGATAAAGGGAACCAAAGGAGGGAAATCGTGAAAGAGACGCAATTGCTAAAAGGGGTTTTGGAAGGGTGTGTTTTGCAAGTGATTGCTCAAAAAGAGATTTATGGTTATGAACTGGTACAGGAACTGAAGCAAAGAGGCTTTGAAACGATCGTTGGCGGCACGATCTATCCTTTGCTGCAGAAGTTGGAAAAACAAGAACTTATTACCTCTGAGATGAAAAAGTCACCTGAAGGACCTGATCGCAAGTATTTCTCGATCACCCCGAAAGGCATAGACTATTTGGCACAATTTAGAGAACAATGGACGAACCTAATGAAGAAAGTCGAAGGATTATTTAAGGAGTGAGGAAACATGGCAAATAAACAAGAGACGACCTATTGGCGAAAGCAAACCAATCTGATCGAGCAACAATTCAATGAGAAAAATCGCCAATTTTTTGATGATTTTCGAGGCTACCTCTTACTTTCCAGCCTTTTTTACGATGAGCATAAAGTCACAGAGCAGGTATACGCGATTGCAATGGATTTATTAGAAGCACAAACTCATGGGGAAGAGGCGCAACACTATTTTGGCAATGATCCGAAAGGGGTGGCAGATGAACTATTGGCAAACACGCCAAAGAGTAATCTCAAAGAGCGCCTCAAATTGGCGTATCTAGCGGTTGGCATCAGTTGGGGAATCAAATTTATAGCTGATTTTACAAATCAAGGACCACTGGTTCTTAACCTTCTGGATTATCTTTTGACAGGATTGGTAACTGTGTTAGCGATCATCGGGATTTTTGCGATCATCAGCAAAACCATCTATCAAAAGAAGGGCACAAGCAAAGTGATTCGTTTCGGCTCCCTGTGGCTCGTTGTGAGTGGCTGGATTGGTCTTTCACTGCTGATCAATCTGCTGACCCCAAACTGGTGGCTCCTGACGATCGCATTTCCATTTGATGTAGTATTGGTTGGCAGTTTGCTGGTAGCGGCGATCGTTTTTGTTGTATCACTCAAAGAAAAAGCTTTTTATCCGATCGTTTTTCTACTGGGGGTATTTGTGTTGCTTGGTTGCCTGCAAAAAGCCATGGCATTTTATCACATTGGGGATCCATCGTGGATGACCGGCGGACTTTTGACACTGTTAGTTGTAGGGTTTCTTATTTTTCTCTGGTGGACCCGTCGAGTGATGAAAGAGCAATAAACAAAGCCAGAAACAAGTGTCTTACTTGTTTCTGGCTTTTTTTACATAGAAAAAGCATTATCCTGAGGAATCTTTCTGCTTCATGCTACACTAAAAAAGAAACGGAGGGAAATCAAGATGTTGACAACAGATCAGTTCTTTCACGGCCACGACAAGCAGACCGCTTTTTTTGAAGGCTGGTACCATAAACACCAAATCGGTGAAGAAGTCTATGCTTTTATTCCTGGTTTTTCGATTCAAAAAGACGGGACCAAAGAAGTATTCATTCAAGTGATCAATCATGAGGGTGCGCATTACTTTTCCTTTCCAGAAACTGACTTTCAAGTGTCTGAAGAGGAGCGTAAAGTAACGATTGGTGACAATATCTTTAGTGAAGCAGGCATCCAAGTCTCTTTAAAAAATAACGAACTTCAAGTACAAGGGTCAGTAAAGTATAACGACCACAAACCGATTCAGCGGACACGTTATGCGCCGAGTATCATGGGTCCTTTTTCGTATCTGTCATTTATGGAGTGTTATCACGGGGTCTTGAGCATGAGTCATACCTTAGAAGGTACGCTGCAGTGGAACGACGAAGCAATCGATTTTACGAACGGGATCGGTTATTTGGAAAAAGATTGGGGAACCTCCTTTCCAGCAGCTTATATTTGGGTTCAATGCAACAGCTTTGATGCGCCAGATGTTCGGTTCTTTTTCTCCGCAGCCGACATTCCCTTTGCTGGTTTTGCTTTTTTGGGAACGATTTGTGTTCTGCAAGTCGGGAGCCAAGAATATCGTTTTGCTACTTATCATGGTGCAAAGATTCATGATGTCAAACGCACGGAAGACCGTTTAGTGATCCATCTCAAACAAAAACAATGGTCCTTAACGATCGAAGTTTTGACGAAAGAAGGGCATTCTTTGAGGGCACCTTCTATTGGGCAAATGAATCGGATCATTCGCGAAAGTGCCAGTACGGAAATTGCCTTGACCCTTTTAGAAAATGGGCAGGAGATCTTAAGGCAGACAGGGATGTCGGCTGGTTTTGAAGAAGTTGCGAATTTGCGAGGATTTCACTATTAAAAAAAGCAGAAAAATTCGTTTCTTTTGATATACTAGTAGATAGTTACTACGAAAACACGTATATTTGGAGGGAAATGGATGAAAAAAATAACGAATGAGACACTGTTTGAACTGAAAACGATTGCGCAGCCTGCAGTGGGGCAAAATCAGGTTTTTTACTTGGAAACGGTAGTCAACCCAGAGACCAACACGTATGATTCAGCGATTTATAGTATTGACGCAAAGACCAATGAACGGCGTGAGTGGGGCACCGAAGCGACGACCCACAACAGTCTAAAGGTCTCGCCAGATGAGCAATGGCTCAGTTTTGTGACGACCGATCCAAAGAAAGGTGAAAGTACGTTATGGACGATGCCGATATCCGGCGGCAAGCCCCAAGCACTTGTCACTGAAAAAGGTCTGGGCGACTATTTTTGGGAGCAAGACGCAACGGCTATCTATTACCAGCTGGCACAAGAGGAGACAGTTTCAGAGGATCAAGACGACAAAGAAAAGACGGACAAGCAGAAGGAATTTCCACAAGTAAAAGCTACTACGAAAGTCAATTATTTGGCGGATGGCGTCGGCTTTTTAAAAGAAAAAAAACATTCGATCATCAAAAAAACGATCGCGACACAAGAAACGGAACTGATTTTTGAGCATAAGTATCCCTTTGTGTTCTCTGGCTTAGCGGATGATCAAGAGACTTTGTTTCTCACTTTTGACAAAGAGGAAGAAGACGAGTGGGACTATGGATCGAAGGTTTGTCTCCTAAATAGCCAGACGAAAAAGACAGAAAGTTTAGAAAACATTCTGCCAGAAGGAACGTATACTTTTGCTGCAGCGCGCAATGATCAGCTATTACTATTAGGCAATGATCTTTCCTATGGTTTTGTGACCTTGGATGATTTGTTTTTGGTCGACTTAAAAACAAAAGCGGTCAAAAATCTTTCCCAAGATCTTGACATCGCTTTTGGCAATGCGATCATCAGTGATTTTCAACAAAAAAATCGCGGCGTAGCGATCACCTGGTTGACGGATGACACATTCCTTGTACCCGTAACGGAGCATGGCAAGCTACAATTGTACCGCGCCTCGATCCAAGGAGAATGGACCAAACTGCTTGATGAAAAAATGGATATCCTTGATGCGGCGATCTATTCGGAAGCCAAACTTGCTGTTGCTTATGCGACGCCATCGATCCCTAGTCGCTTAGGCTTGATTGACTTAACAAGTGGCGAAGTAACTGATCTATACGATCCCAACCAAGCAATTATGTCACAGTTAGCGATCAGTAAACCCGAAGCGTTTTGGTACGAAGGAGCAGATGGTTGGCAAATTCAAGGCTGGTATTTGCCCCCGACCGAAACACAAGAAAGTCATCCAGCAATTTTGTACATCCATGGCGGTCCGCAAGTCTGCTACGGCGAAACATTTTTCCACGAGATGCAAGTCCATGCCGCTAACGGCTATGGGGTCATCTTGTTGAACCCTCGTGGCGGGCAAGGGTACGGTCAGGCGTTTGTCAAATCGATTTTAGGTGATTATGGCAATAAAGATTATCAAGACTTGCTGTTGGGGGTTGATGCCTTGGTGGCAAACCATCCAGAAATCGATACGAACACGATCCATGTAGCTGGTGGCAGCTATGGTGGCTTTATGACCAACTGGATCGTTGGTCATACCGATCGTTTTTGTGCGGCAGTTACGCAACGCTCGATCTCAAATTGGATCAGCTTTTATGGGACGAGCGACATTGGACCTGCCTTTGTCAAATTCCAATTGTTGCGGGAACTTGATGAGACCGAAGGACTTTGGAAGATGTCGCCTTTGGCCTATGCCAGCCAAGTCAAGACACCTACGCTAGTACTCCATGGGGAAAATGATTTGCGATGTCCGCAAGAACAAGGACAGCAGTTTTACATGGCGTTGCAGCGTAAAGGCGTCGATACGAAGCTGATGCTGTTTCCTCAATCCTCTCATGGTTTATCACGCAATGGCTTGCCGAACTTGCGGATAGAACGCTTGCAAGCGATCAGTGAATGGCTTGCATCACATGAGAACAAATCAGTAAATTAACCGAAAGAAATCACCTGATAAAGGATCACGACGTGGGCTGCTTGAAAAGCCCGACCAGTGATTCCTTAAAGATCAGGTGGTTTTTTTGCGCGATCAAAAGCTACAGGTTCCTGTTACCTTGCCGCCAATGACAGCAACGATTGAAAACAAATTCATATGACGTTTTCTTCACGTGTTAAATAACAAAAAGAAGAAATAGTTTTGCTTGCTTCCTATGTTTGAGTGTGATATGATACAAAACGTAATCGTTACACTTTAACCTTTTTTGGTGTGACGCAAGAGAAAGGAGCTGGTTATTATGAGAAACAATATTATTTTGGCATGTGTGGAGACAGGGGAAAGACTTTATTTGACCAATAAGAACCAGCGCAATACGCCGGAACGTTTAGAATTAAAAAAATATTCACCAAAGTTGCGGCGCAGAGCGATTTTTCGTGAAATCAAGAAATAGGAAGGACAATAACTGAATGGCAAAAAAATCAAAAATGGCAAAATACAACAAGCAAGTACAACTGATCGAACAATACCGAGCAGTGCGTCAAGAATTAAAAGCGCAAGGAGATACTCAAGCATTGGCCAAACTACCGAAGGATTCGAATCCGACTCGTTTGAAGAAACGGGATATGATCGATGGTCGTCCTCGGGGCTACATGAATAAATTCGGAATGTCACGGATCAATTTCCGTAAGCATGCACACCTCGGAGAAATTCCCGGCGTTACAAAAGCAAGCTGGTAACAGAAAGGAGTCAACATGGAAAAAACGGACTTGTCTAGTGCGTATCGACGTTTAAAGAGCCCGAACATCAAAACAAGGAAACGCGCATTAAAAATCATTCATGAATTTAAACGAAACAAACGAAAAAATGCATTGCAGCTGCGTGCATAATGAAAAAGTGAAAGAAAGTTGGAAATGACATGGCAGTACCTGCAAGAAAAACATCAAAAGCAAAAAAGAATAAGCGCCGGACCCACCATGGCGTCAAATCCCCAGCGATTTCGTTTGATGGGACAACAGGAACCTTCAAGCGCAGCCACCATGTATCTTTAGCAGAATACAAAGCACAGCACCCAATCGAAAAGAATTAACGCCGTCTTATGACGCCGTCCAGAAAGCAGGGGGAAAATGGAGATCATCTATCCGTCATTGATTGAAGAAGCCTACCGTCACAGTAAAAAATTTCATCCAGAGATCACCAAAGAGGCCATCTATCGCCATTTTTACGAAGCTGGTTTAATCAAAGAAAATGGCGATCCAACGGAAAAAGCCTTGTCAGAAGGGGTCGTTAAAGATTATACTGAGGACTGGGATCTTACCTTTGAAGAATTTTTGATGATCTACCCCGTGTTTCGTTCCTTTGACCCAAAGCATTTCAAGAAGATCGATCATTTTTGGGAAATGGATTTGGCTTTGCAAGAACAAATTCTTGACCAATGGGAACGAGAAACCTTCACAGAGGAAGAGATCATTGATCTGACTGCCTTTTTTGAAGAGCGATTACCTTCCGAAAATGAACAGTGAAAGGCGTACATGTGATGAAAAAGACGATCCAGCCATTTTTAAAACTATTAAAGCCCTATGATTATCTATTGTTTGTTCTATTAGTTGTTGGCTCTTTTTTACCGCTTTTTCTATTTGAAGCGCAAGCCCAAAGTGATACTGGGGATCGTTATGCGATTGTGCGAATCAATGGGGAAGAAGTTGACCGTTTCAACTTGGAAGAAATCGATGCGATGGAAAAAACGTATTATCCAGCAGAAGGTCAGTACAATATCGTCGAGATCAAAGATGGTGCGATCCGAGTGCGTGAAGACAATAGCCCGGACCAAATTGCTGTCAAAACCAGCTGGATCTATCGCAATGGACAGACGAGCATTTGCCTGCCTCATAAGCTAGTGATCGAGATCAAGCAAGCTGGTGCTTCTGACTATTTAATTTATTAATCGAACTTCGTGGTAGTTGGAAACTACACTATTTTGTGTTGGTGGGAAATCGTTGGATTTTCTACTGACACTTTTTTATTGAAAATAGAAAATAAGTGCGTCTAACTGGAGACAATCTGTCGATCAAACTCAGTCTCATTTGATAAGAAACGAGGAGCATATGAAAAAGATAAGTTTCTGCAAACATCCTTCAAACCAAAGCTATGTCAATAATGCTGTATTGCCAGAAATGGGGAACGGTGAAGGGGAGAAGAAAGGATCGTTCCGTTTGTTCAACAAATTTTCTTCTAAACCTAGAAAAACAGTTCAGCATTACGAAGCATTGGTTGCGTCTAAATCGCTTGTCCAATAAAGAGGAACGAAAACCCTAAAAATCCTTTTTTATGAAGGGCTATAAGTTGAAGATTTTTTTTATTTGCGATAGGCTATTAGTAAAGCATTCGGGAGATGAAAACACATGAAATTTAAATTGAATCTAAAAGAAAAAGTAACGGAAGTTGCAGAGCATGTCTATGATGTGGTGAAAAAGGAAGATTATGCGATTCGTGTGGCTCCAAAAGGAATCAAAGTAACGAAACAGCGCAAGACGAAAGACACGATCAAATGGCGTTCAAAGAATCACTAATTGAGGAATAAAAAAGAAACTGCACATTCGCAGCTTCTTTTTTTTATTCCTCAATCTCAATCCCCAAGACAGTCAGGTGGCCGTTTGCCACCAGTTTGATGACAAGTTTTGCTAGATGGTCGGGTGTCATCGTTGTTTCTGCCGTTAGCCACCAATGCAAGGTACCAACAAATATCGAGGTCATATAGTCAATGATGAAGTCTAAGGGCACTTCAATGTCTCCTTCGGTGATTCTTAACGTTGAAAAGATCTCTTGGTAACGTTCAGTCAAAATCAGGCCCAACTTTTTACGGATGATCTCAATGGCAGAGGCATCCATGATCGTCAAATAAAAGGAACGATTGTTTTGAATGTGTAAAAAAAGTTCGGTCATGGCCGCTTCGATTTTGCGGATTTTGATGCGATTTCCTTGAACAAAATCTTCAAAATCAAGAATCGCGGTAAATGATTCGACAGCCAAGTCAAATATCTTTTCATACAAGTCTTGTTTGTCTTTGTAATGGGCATAAAAGGTTGCACGGTTGATCATGGCTTCATCGGCGATATTTTGGACAGTCACTTGCTCGAAGCCTTTTTCTTCCACTAAGCGGATAAAAGCTTCAATAATGTACTTATTGGTTCGTTTGACACGTAAATCCAATTTTTTCATATTGTGAATTTCCTTTCAAAATAAACAACAAAAAACGGGTAATTGTTGTTTATCCCACACCTTCCTTAGAATTGTTTGTTGAATTATCAATCAAAAGAATTACAATGAACATAAGTATTATAACAAACGGCTTGTTAGATAATCAACAAAGTGTTGTTTAGATGGAGGCAACAAATGAAAAAATATAAAGCGGGCATCGATGTCGGGTCGACAACAGTCAAGATGGTTCTGTTAGATGAAGGCAATCAAACGTGTTTTTCAAGATATGAACGGCACTATGCAGATATCCAGAAAGCAGCGGAAAAAATCATTAGAGAAGCGCAAGAAGTGATCGAAGATCAGCCGCTTGCGCTGGCGATTACCGGATCAGGTGGGATGGGTCTGGCGGAAGTTTTGCGGATCCCATTTGTCCAAGAGGTCATCGCTTGTACCAAAACAGTTGAGACAGTGATTCCCGAAACCGATGTGGCCATCGAGTTAGGCGGCGAAGATGCGAAGATCACCTTTTTTGAAGGGGCATTGGAGCAGCGAATGAACGGCAGTTGTGCCGGTGGAACGGGTGCGTTTATTGATCAGATGGCGGTTTTATTGAAAACGGATGCCAATGGGGTCAATGAACTAGCCAAAGATTATCAAACCCTTTATCCGATTGCCTCACGCTGCGGGGTCTTTGCCAAAACCGATGTGCAGCCGCTGATCAATGAAGGAGCAGCAAAAGCAGACATTGCGGCGAGTATCTTTCAAGCGGTGGTCAATCAAACGATTGCTGGCTTGGCTGCTGGTCGTAAAATCAAAGGCAAGGTAGCCTTTCTAGGTGGACCGTTGACGTTTATGTCGGAATTGCGTCAACGATTTATCGATACGTTGAACCTGCAAGAAGCAGATATCATTTTTCCCGAGAACCCAGAACTGTTTGTGGCGATGGGGGCTGCACTATATGCAGAAGAAGAGCAACAGCTTTCCGTGCTATTAGCCCGCTTAGCCAACGGAGAAGATGGCAAACTCGCGCCAACTGATACATTAGCCCCATTGTTTAAAGACGAGGAGGAATTGACTGCTTTTCGTGCTCGCCATGCTCAAGCGGTGGCCACAGAAAAAGCGTTGTCTGAGCATACAGGCGCTGCTTATCTAGGCATCGATGCAGGATCAACCACAACGAAAGTGGTTTTGATCAATGATGCAGGGGAATTATTGTTTTCTTTCTATGGCAATAATGAAGGTGAACCGTTAGCGACAACGATGGCGGTTTTACAAGAGCTTTATCGTCAGATGCCTTCTGACGTTTACATCGCAAAGTCAACGATCACAGGTTACGGCGAGCATTTGATCAAACATGCACTGAAAGTCGATATCGGTGAAGTGGAAACGATGGCCCATTACAAAGCTGCCGAACATTTCCAGCCGGGGGTTGATTTTATCCTAGATATCGGTGGACAAGACATGAAGGCGATGACGGTTAAAGATGGCGCGTTATCTTCGATTCAATTGAATGAAGCCTGTTCCTCAGGATGCGGCTCCTTCATTGAGACTTTTGCCAAATCTATGAATCAGGATGTCAAAGAATTTGCGTTGGCAGCTACAAAAGCCCAAGCACCGGTTGACCTTGGTTCGCGTTGTACCGTCTTTATGAACTCAAAAGTGAAACAGGTCCAAAAAGAAGGGGCTTCTGTTGGCGACATTTCAGCCGGCTTGTCTTACTCGGTCATAAAAAATGCTATCTATAAAGTCATCAAGGTTCGGCGACCTGAAGACCTCGGCGAGAAAATCGTCTGCCAAGGAGGGACTTTCTATAACGAAGCGGTTCTGCGCGCTTTTGAATTGATCAGCGGCCGTGAAGTCGTTCGACCATCGATCGCCGGTTTGATGGGGGCGTATGGTGCCGCCTTGATCGCTTTAGAAGAAGCAGCCCTTGACGATGTTAGTACGTTGTTGTCTCCAGCAGAAATGGCCGATTTCCAAGCAGAAAAAGAATTTACGAATTGCGGTCTATGCGAAAACAATTGCTTGTTGACGGTGACCCTTTTTTCTGACGGTCGAAAATTTATTACCGGGAATCGCTGCGAACGTGGTGCGCGAATCAAAATCAAGAAAGAAGACCGCAAAATCAATCTTGTGGATGAAAAATATCGCCGCTTGTTTAAGTACCGTTCCTTACGTAAAAAAGAGGCCGTCCATGGCGAAATCGGCCTGCCAAGAGTATTGAATCTTTATGAAAATTATCCGCTTTGGCATACCTTTTTCACCAAGTTAGGGTTTCGAGTAACCTTGTCGCCACGTTCCAACAAAGAACTATATGAGCAAGGGATTGAAACGATTCCTAGTGATACGGTTTGTTACCCAGCCAAACTAGCCCATGGACACATCCAAGCACTGATTGATCAAAACGTACCGTTGATTTTTTATCCAGGTGTTATTTTTGAGCGACTAGAGAACACTGCCGCTGAGAATCATTTTAACTGTCCAATTGTGCAAAGCTATCCAGAAGTGATTCGTAATAACGTCGATGCGATTCGTGAAGGGGCGGTTGACTACCGCTGTCCGTTTTTGAATTTGGCGGATGAAGCCTCAATGGTCAAAACTTTAACGAGTACTTTTCAAGATTTTGGTTTTGTAGAAGAAGAAATTGCCCAAGCCCTACGCAGCGGTTTCGAGGAGCTGGATCAGTTCAAGACAGATATTGCGCAACGGGGAGAAGAAACGCTACGTATGCTGATGACGACCAATCAAAAAGGGATCGTTTTATCTGGAAGACCATATCATTTGGATCCTGAAATCAACCATGGGATTGCAGAAGTCATTACCCAAGAAGGCTTCCATGTATTGACTGAGGACAGTATTGCTCATTTAGCAAATGTCGGCGATCTGAGGGTTGTGGATCAATGGGTCTATCATTCGCGATTGTATGCGGCAGCTCGAGTGGTCGCGAAAAACAAACAATTAGAACTGGTTCAATTAAACTCATTCGGTTGCGGGATCGACGCAGTCACTACTGATCAAGTCGAAGAGATTATGGCGCAGTATGGGAAGTTATATACGGTGTTGAAAATCGATGAGGGAGCGAACCTTGGGGCAATTCGGATTCGGTTGCGTTCCTTGAAAGCAGCAGTCAACGAACGGGACAAACAGCACTTTGTACCTAAAAAGCAATACGAGGAACCGGCAAAGATCATTTTTACCAAAGAGATGCGCAAGCAGCACACGCTCTTATTGCCGATGTTGAGTCCCATCCATCAAAGCGGGTTAGTCGATGTTGCTTTGCAAGCTTCTGGGTATCAAGTGGTCTGTCTACCTAGTGAAGATCGTGAGGCGGTTAATGTCGGTTTACGCTTTGTCAATAATGATGCGTGCTATCCGGCGATCATTTCCATTGGACAGCTAGTAGAAGCATTGCAAAGCGGAAAATATGATGTTGAAAATACCAGTGTTTTGATGACTCAGACGGGCGGCGGATGTCGTGCAACGAACTATATTCCTTTGTTACGTAAAGCACTGAACGATGCAGGATTTCCACAAGTGCCGGTGGTATCTATTTCGATGGGTAACACCGGGGTTGAATCAAATCCGGGCTTTCGCTTTACCTTACCGATGATGAAGCGTTTGGCGGTGGCATTTTTATACGGAGATCTCTTTGAACGGGTCGTTTATCGCACCCGTCCGTATGAGCAAGAAGCAGGGGCTGTCGATCGGCTCCATCAAGAATGGCTGGAAAAAATTGCCAAAAACGTTCGTAATGGCTCCTTCAGTCTGTTTAATCGAAATATGAAAAAAATCATTCAAGCCTTTGATCAAGTGCCGATAAGAGATATCAAGAAGCCGCGTGTCGGTGTCGTGGGAGAGATTTTAGTGAAGTATTCACCGACTGCCAATAACGATGTCGTTCGCCTGTTAGAAGCAGAAGGAGCGGAAGCGGTCGTACCAGATATTGTCGGCTTCATGAATTATTCCCTCTACAATCAGATTTGGCGCTACGAGCATTTGGGGATGGCGAAGAAAAGTAAAATGATCGCTGATTTTGCGATCATGGCGATTGAAAGGCTCCAAAAACCGATGGATAAAGCACTGAGGGCGTCAACGCGTTTTGATGGTATCCATTCGATCCATCAGCTTGCGGAGCAAGCGAGCGAGATTGTTTCCATTGGTAATCATACGGGAGAAGGCTGGTTCTTGACCGGTGAGATGATTGATCTATTGGAAAATAATGTCAACAATATCATTTGTCTGCAACCATTTGGCTGTCTGCCCAATCATGTGGTAGGAAAAGGTGTTATGAAAGAATTACGTCGTCAATACCCGCAGGCGAACATTGCGGCCATTGATTATGATCCAGGTGTCTCAATCGTCAATCAATTGAATCGTATCCGATTGTTGATGGCCACTGCCAATAAAGCGTTGGCTGAATAAATTCTCAAGCCAGCGACCGAACCAATTTAAAAGAAAAGCGACTGCTCTTGTTTGGACATTTTGTGATAACTTCTTTCTTCTGCCTATAAAATAGGGAAAGAATTCGCACAAATTGAGAAAAACAGAGCAGTTTTTGCTTTTTTTATTAGCTATTTAGGTATATACCAGTTATAATAGGAGGGGAACGGAGGAATGTGTAGTGGTGGAAAAATTACCTGTTTATATCCAAATTCATGATCAAATTAAAGCCAATATTGAAAACAATACATACAAAATCGGGGATCGTCTGCCCTCAGAGCGCGAGTTGTCGAAACAATTCGGCGTGAGTCGCATGACGTTGCGACAAGCGATCCAAACCTTAGCAGATGAGGGGATTCTTGAGCGTAAAATCGGTTCCGGCACTTATGTGGCTCGCCAAAAAGTACAAGAGAAAATGACGGGCACGACGAGTTTTACCGAAATCATGAATTCTCTTGGTCGTAAGCCTTCCAGCAAAGCGGTCGCTTATTTCTTGACGGCACCTAGCTCCAGTGAGATGGAAAAGCTGCAATTAGAAGGTCACGAAACGATTTTACGGATGGAGCGGATTCGGTATGCAGATGATGTGCCGATCTGTTTTGAAGTAGCGAGTATCCCTGAAAAGTTTATTCATGACTTTAGCAAGGAGGAGATCATCTCTTCCCTCTATAAAGTGTTGGAAGAAAAAGGACAGCGGAAAATTGGCGGCGCTTCGCAAACGATCTCAGCTATGGTCGCTTCCGAGCAAATTGCTGATTACTTACAAATCAAACGCGGCGATGCGATTTTACGTATGCGGCAAATCACTTCATTTGAAGATGGTCAACCATTTGAATACGTGCGCACCCAATATGTTGGTAATCGTTTTGAATTTTATATGGAAAAATAACCTGTCTTGAGACGGCTGGAAACAAAAAAGACGCGAAAAGCCGAAAGGACACTGCGAGCATACTTGCTGTTGCTCCGCATCGGTCATTTCGGGTTTTCAACGATAGGGCCGTTCCTGCATTCGCTGCAGCAAACGGCATAAGTGTCCACGCTTTGAGGAAAAGAGCAAACCCGACATGGTGCTTGCCATGCGTAGTTACTCGGTTGGCTCCTCAATGAGGCGCTCTACATATTCGGTCTTGCCTTTGTTTAGCTGCACTTGCCCTTGCAGCAAGTCAATCAGAGCGGCTTCTTGGTCGGCAAGTACTGCTTCAGGAATCATTGAGGTGACAACGATTTTCTCCGTATAAGCAATATCTTTTATATAGATATTCTGCAGTTCTAAGTAGTTTTGGAGCTTGCCTAAAAGGGGATAATCGATGGTCAAGGCAAGTTCTTGATGCAAAATACCCTCGACGATTCCTACCTCTTTGATTCCAGCAGAGGCCGAACTTGAATAAGCGCGAATCAATCCACCAGCACCCAGTTTCGTTCCACCGAAGTAGCGGGTAACAACGGCGATCACATTGATCAGTTCGTTTTTCTTTAACACTTCTAAAATCGGTACCCCAGCGGTGCCGCTCGGTTCACCATCATCACTGCTGCGCTGGATCTCATGGTTTTCACCTAATACATAGGCGCTGCAATGATGATTTGCCTTCCAATGCTCTTTCTTGAGGGCTTGAATAAACGCTTTGGCTTCGTCTTCTGATTGAATTCGTTTTAATGAACAGAGGAAACGCGATTTTTTGATTTCTATTTCTGTTTCTCCGTCTTGTCGAATCGTTCGATAAGTCACGCGCACGATCGCCTCCTTTATGTTTCTAGTATAGGCAATCGGAAGGAAAGTTACAAATAGAAGAAAGAAACAGGTACGAACATAGACTCTAAAAAGAGGAGGCAGTTGCTTTGGGTAGACGCAAAAAGTACGATACGATCACTCACTATTTAAAAAACAACGGTGGTTCGCAAATCACCTTAACGTTTACGCAGTTTGATGAATTTCTTTTCCCAGCATCCGGTTTGCCCAAAAGTGCCCGCACCAGTAGCGATTGGTGGGCGAATGATTACCGACATCCAGAAAATGGGGCTTATGCGTGGCTGAATGCCGGCTACGAGGTAGTCCTAGTCAATTTAAAAAAAGAGTACGTCGTTTTTAATCGTTTAGTAAAATCAAACTGGTTGCTGGATAGAAAGCGTTGACAAATTTCAAACTTGTTCTATACTAGAGATAGGAAATGTTATCTTATTCTTAAAATTCAAGGAGTGTTCGATATGGCGAAAAAAACAATTATGTTAGTTTGTTCTGCAGGGATGAGTACAAGCTTATTAGTAACAAAAATGCAAAAAGCAGCTGAAGCAAAAGGATTAGAAGCAGATATTTTTGCAGTTTCCGCATCAGAAGCAGATCAACATTTAGAAAGCAAAGACGTAAACGTTTTACTATTAGGACCACAAGTTCGTTTCATGAAAGGCGATTTCGAGAAACGTCTAGCGCCAAAAGGAATTCCATTAGAAGTAATCAACATGGCAGATTACGGCATGATGAACGGCGAAAAAGTCTTAGATCAAGCTTTGACATTGATCGGCGAATAAGCAAGACCTGCTGTTGAAGCAAACAAGAAACCTGTAATCGGTTCAAGTACTTTTCAAAAAGTACTTGAACCGATTTTTTTGCGTAGTTAAAACTGAGGTGTATGTTATGACCAATCAAAAAGGAAGACAATTTTTTGTTTTAGATGAAACAATGAGTGTAGGAAAAACTTTTGATTCTCGACCGGCAATGCTCGAGCAGGGGAAGAGAATCGTTTGTCAGCGTTGCGGTTCTTCCCACCACAAGCCGTCGGTTCTATTGCCGATAGGCTGCTATTACTGTCCAACTTGTATTCGCTATGGTCGGATCACATCAGATGGCCAACTCGTAATTCAACAAACGGATCTTCCAGCCTTTGATCACAAGATCGTTTGGCCAGGAGTGTTGACTTCGTTTCAGCAAAAAATTTCTCAGCAACTAGTGGCAAATTGTCGACAAAAGAAATCGTCTCTTGTTTGGTCAGTCACGGGTTCAGGGAAGACCGAGATGATCTTTGAAACGATCCGCCACATACGGCAAGAAGGTGGTCGTGTGGCGATCGTCTCGCCACGGATCGATGTCTGCCGTGAACTGTTCCCCCGGATTCAACAAGCGTTCCCACAAGAGGCAAGCCTGCTCCTTTATGGGAAATCAGAAGAACCTTATCGTTATACAACGATCCTTATTGCCACCACTCATCAGCTACTGCATTTTTATCGCAGCTTTCAACTGATCGTGGTGGATGAGATAGATGCATTTCCCTACGAGGGCGATGCGCAGCTGCGTTACGGATTATACAATGCCTTGGCAGAAAACGGGTGTCTGATCTATTTAAGTGCGACGCCTTCAGAACGACTGCTGCAAGAAATTCGTGGAAAATTCGCTGTCTTGAGAATGCCGCTGCGGTTTCATCAGCGTCCATTGATCGTTCCAAAGCCTGTTCATTATAGTCACTGGGCGCAGGCTTATCGCAGAAAACGTTGGCTGCGACCATTGCTGCAGCAGTTGCAGCGGCTGCTTCAAAAAAACTTTGTCTTGGTGTTTTGTCCAAGCATTGCGCTGATGAAGGAAGTAGAAGCGGCTGTCCGCCGACAAGGCACGTCATGGTCTTTGACTAGCGTTTCGTCGCAAGATCAAAAACGGAGCGAAAAAGTAGCGTCTGCTCGTCGACAGATTTACAAGGTGTTGTTTACAACGATGATTTTAGAGCGTGGGGTGACGTTTGAAAACGTCTCAGTCATCGTATTGGGTGCTAATCATCCAGTCTTTACAAAATCGGCGCTCGTGCAAATTGCTGGTCGTGTCGATCGTAAAGGGGCCTATACGGAAGGGGAGGTCATTTTTTTCTACGACCAAATGACGGAAGCAATCCGTCAAGCAATCAAAGAAATCAATGAGATGAACCAATTAGCAAGGAGCTGGTTGACCGATGGAGTGTAGTTGGTGCCAAATATTTTTTTCAAGAGAGGTAACGATCATTGAGCTGTTGGCTCCTTGGCGCATCCCCGAAAAAGAATTATGTCCACAATGCGCTCAGCGATTTACAGTGATCGATTGGCAAAGCTGCTGCCCAACATGTGGCAAAAAGGATACCATTTCCTGCAGTGACTGTCTCTTTTGGGCGAAAACCTGTCCCATGATCCATTTGCAGCATCGGGCACTGTTTGCTTACGATCAAGGGATGAAGGAGTGGATTCACGAATACAAATTAATGGGAAACTATCAGTTGCGAGAGACCTTTGCTGCTGCCATCAGACAAAAGATCAACAACTTTGATTACGATTGTTTGATACCCATCCCGCTATCGGCAGAACGTTACCAGGAGCGAGGGTTTAATCAAGTGACCGCTGTGCTGGACGCAGGCGGAGTTAAGTCGAAAGAATGGCTGGATAAAGTGGTTGATACCGCACCACAAGCTCAACGTTCTCGCAAGCAACGATTAGAGGAGGCGCAACCTTTTGCGGTGAAGCCAGAGGCAACGGTTGAAATAAAAAACAAGAAACTGTTGTTGATCGATGATGTTTACACTACCGGTAGAACGTTATATCACGCAGCTGAAGCATTGCAGACCTTTGGCCCCCAGTCGATTCGATCCTTTTCCTTTGCCCGTTGAATCGTTATTTTGAAAACGCTTAAAGAAATTTGTTCGATTTACTAGGCAAATGAGCAAGAGTTCGATATAATAGAGTTAAGAAGAAGAAAAGAGTGGTCCTTTTCCTTCTTTACTGGTAGACGAAAGGGGTAATTTTTATGTTTAGATATAATGTGCGCGGCGAAAATATCGAGGTAACAGAAGCGATCCGTGATTACGTCGAGAAAAAAGTAGGTAAATTAGAACGTTATTTTAACGATGTGCCGGAAGCAACAGCACATGTTAATTTGAAAGTTTATACTGAAAAAACAGCAAAAGTAGAAGTAACGATTCCTTTACCATTCTTAGTTCTGCGTGCGGAAGAAACCTCACCTGATCTATATGCTAGTATCGATTTGGTTGTTGACAAATTGGAACGCCAAATCCGCAAATTTAAAACAAAAATCAACCGCAAATCTCGCGAGACAGCATTGGTTCCGCCAACAGATGGTGATTTGTTCACAACTGAAGCAAACGATGAAGAAAACAATGGTTCTGAATTAGACATCGTACGTACAAAACGTTTGTCTTTAAAACCAATGGACAGTGAAGAAGCTGTTTTACAAATGAACATGCTTGGACACAACTTCTTTATCTTTGAAGATGCGGAAACGAATGGAACGAGCATTGTGTATCGTCGAAAAGATGGCAAATACGGGTTGATCGAAACCGATTAACAAGTGTTGATACCTTTTTCTCGACACCCCAAAAAAATAGTCTTTTTTGACAGAGTAGCTGAGAAGCTACTCTGTTTTTTTATACTCGTTAAATTGGCTGGAAATCTTTTTTATATAGAGAGTGTCTTGGTTCTTCTTTTGGTTTATTATGTTATACTATAGATGAAATAATACAAGGAGAGTGAATCATGACTACGCTAGCAGATGTTGCTAAAAAAGCAAATGTTTCCGCAATGACCGTTTCTCGAGTGATCAATCATCCGGACAAAGTAACTGAAGAGTTAAAGCAGCTGGTTCATCAAGCGATGCTTGAATTGGATTATCAGCCGAATATTGCTGCCAAATCATTAGTTTCCAAGCGTTCCCATATCATCAAAGTGTATATTTTAGAGGAGATGGATACGACGGAACCTTACTATATGAACTTATTGGTTGGGATCGCTCGTTCTATTGGTAAAGCACACTATTCTTTGCAGCTAGTTACGACTGACGGGGTGGATCGTGGTCCAGCAGATGGCTGCATCATTACGGGCTTTCGCCAGGCTGACATGGACTGGATAAGAAATTTAAGAAAGCCTGTGGTGTTGTTTGGCGAAAATGAAGCTGGGTTCAGTTTTGTTGACAGTGACAACTACCAAGGAATCGTTTCTGCATGCAAACATGCTATCGACACCGGCTATCAACAATTGGTCTATATTGGTTTAGAGTTGGAAGAAGCGTTTACGAAAAGCCGAGAAAAAGGGTACATAGATACAGTCACAAAAGCGGGAATATCACCAAAAGTCTATCGTTTTGACAACCGATCTTCCGCCGCCCGCAAGTTTATCCAATCGCAGAATGAGCATTTAATGAAAAACACTTGTTTTATCTGTGCCACAGATCGTTTAGCGTTAGGCATCAATCAAGGCTTACAGTCGATCGGAGCGGAGGTGCCAGATGATTTTGGGATCATCGGCTACGATGGCGTATTCCTTGATCAGGTAAGTTCGCCAAAATTGACAACGATGAAGCAAGCCATCGTGGAAATGGGGGAAGTTTGCGGCGAATTATTGATCCAAAAAATCGAACATAATGATACGAGCCAGCGACAACAGCGCTTTTTACCTCAACTCGTGGTTCGTGAATCCACAAAATGAAAAATTAAGCAAATGGTTGCGCAATTTCTTTTCGATTCCTCGACATCTTAATTTAAAGGCTTTTTCTATTTTTGTTATCGCTAACATTTAGAAAAGGTTTGCCATTTTAAGAAACCGGTTGCATAATGGAGTTACAAATTGCAGGAGGTAAACAGGATGAAAGTGAATTGGAAAAAGGCAGCTCTAGGATTAGTTTCAGGAAGTGCGTTGTTAGCGCTTGCGGCGTGTGGCGGCAACGGCGGTAGTACCGATGGTAGTAATGCAGATGCAGGTTCAGGTAGCGATGAAAAAACGCTCACGGTCTCTGTAGGCGCAGACTATATTGATTATATCAATGAAGTGAAATCTGACTTTGAATCTGAAAATGATGTTACCATCAACGTTGTAGAAATGGATATGTTCGATCAAATGGATGCGCTTCAACTAGACGGTCCTGCTGGGAAAGGTCCAGATGTTACGATGTCTCCTTACGATCGTGTAGGTCAAGTAGGCTCGCAAGGGCATTTGGCAGAAATGACTTTGCCAGATGATGGACGGTACAGCGATACAGACAAGCAACAAGTGACGATCGATGATAAAATCTATGGCGCACCAGCAATGATTGAAGCAGTTGTCATGTTCTATAACAAAGATTTGATCGATGAAGCGCCAGCAACTTTTTCTGATTTAGAAGAGCTAGCAAAAGATGATCGTTTTGCAGAAGGCGATGACAATGTTGGTTTCTTAGCTCGTTGGACAGACTTTTATTATACGTATGGTCTATTAGCTGGTTATGGTGGTTATGTCTTTGGGGATGAAGGGACAGATCCATCTGATTTAGGGATCAACAATGAAGGTTCTGTTGAAGCAATCACGTACGCAACTGATTGGTTCCAAAATGTCTGGCCGCAAGGAATGCTGGATGTATCAGCCAACGAAAACTTGATGTTAGATTACTTTAACCAAGGCAAAACAGCAGCCATCATTTACGGACCATGGGGCGTGAACGGCTTTGAAGAAGCAGGGATTAACTATGGCGTAGCGAAAATCCCAACGCTGAGCAATGGCAATGATTATGAAACGTTTGGTGGTGGAAAAGCATGGGTTGTTTCCAACTACTCACAAAACAAAGACATTTCTCAACAATTTGTCGAATATTTAACAAACGAAGCTAATCAAGAGAAATTGTATGAAATGCGTCATGATATTCCAGCAAACATTATGGCTCAAGAAACAGTTGCTGCTTCTGATGATCCAGTAGCAAAAGCAGTGATCGAGCAATACAGTGTTTCACAACCAATGCCAAATATCCCTGAAATGTCTGAGGTTTGGGTAGGGGCTGAAAATATGCTGTTTGATGCAGGTTCAGGCAATATGACTCCTCAAGAAGCAGCGGATAATGCTGCCAAAACAATCGAAGAAGCGATTGAGCAGAAATATTAATAAATAGCCGATTACGGTCTGTCATTCATGTCGACGATTCTATAGAGGATGTTTGTCAAAAGGATTCCTTGCAACGTAGCACGCAAGAAATTGCTTGATGAGATTGATTTCTATGGATCGTCGGCCGCTTGGCAGACTTTCGATTTTAAGGAGGATACATATGAGGACGAATTCAAAAGCCACGCAGACAGCGCTTCTTTCAATCATCCCTGGGGTGGGACAATTCAAAAATGGTCAGAAATTTAAAGCGGGACTCTTTTTTGCGGTCTTTCTAATTTTTCTAGGCGAAATGCTTTTGTTCGGTGGACAAGCATTATATAACTTTGTCACACTGGGATCAGTACCGATGGAACACAATTCTTTGTTCTTGTTGATCGAAGGAACGCTACAGGTCATTGTTACCGTTATTTTCATTATCTTTTGGGTTTTAAATATCAAAGATGCCTATCAAGTTCGCCAAAGTATTGAAAAAGGGTTCCCGGTGGCAGTTACGAGAAAAGAGTTTTTCAATAAATTGTATGAGGATGGTTTCGCTTATCTATTGACGATCCCAGCCTATCTGGTGATGATCGTAGCAATTATTTTTCCGGTAATGGTGACACTCTTCATGGCGTTTACCAACTATGATTTTCGACATATTCCGCCAGCAAACTTAATCGACTGGATCGGTTTTTCGAATTTTACGAATATCTTCACCTTAAGTTCTTACCGCGACACCTTTGTAAAAGTGTTTAGTTGGACGGTGATTTGGACCGTTTTAGCAACTACTTTGCAAATTACCTTAGGAATACTGACAGCTGTTGTTGCCAATCAAAAATTTGTGAAGTTCCGTCGGGTCTTCGGGGTGATTTTCTTGCTTCCTTGGGCGGTGCCAGCGTTTATCACAATCATGAGTTTTTCAAATATGTTTAATGATACCGCAGGAGCGATCAATACGCAGGTGATCCCGCTATTGAACAATCTGCCCTTTGTGGATATTGGGAACATTGCTTGGAAAACCGACCCGTTTTGGACAAAGACCGCGATTATTTTGATTCAAGGTTGGTTAGGGTTTCCATATATTTATGTTATGGTCTCAGGGATTTTACAATCCATTTCTGAAGATTTGTATGAAGCAGCCAAAATGGATGGAGCAAATGCGATTCAGCGTTTTCGCAATATTACGTTACCGGCGATCTTTTTGGTGGCAGCACCAACCTTCGTTACGCAATATACAGGGAACTTTAATAACTTCTCCATGATCTATCTCTTTAACGAAGGTGGTCCAGGAAGTTTAGGTGGAAATGCCGGTTCGACGGATATTTTGATTTCATGGATCTACAAATTGACGACGGGCGGCTCGCCACAATACTCGATTGCTTCTGCATTGACCTTGATCATTTCCTTTGTGGTGATTTCCATTTCATTACTGGTGTTTAAAAAGACGAATGCATTTAATATGGAGGATTGAGGATGAAAAAGAAAAAGTTTTCTTTCAGCAAATTATTTACCTACTTGTTTATGATCGCTTTATCGATCGTTATCATCTATCCCTTGTTGATTACCGCAACCTCAGCCTTCAAGGCAGGGAATATGATCGCCTTTCGCTTGGATTTTGATGCGGATTGGACATTGAACAACTTTCGACGATTGTTCAATGAAACCCCCTATTTGACATGGTATAAAAACACCTTGATCGTGGCTGTTTCCACGATGGTGATCCAAGTAATGATCGTAACACTGGCAGGGTATACTTACAGTCGTTATCGCTTTGCCGGTCGTAAGAGCAGTTTGATGGTGTTCTTGATCGTTCAGATGGTGCCAACGATGTCGGCGTTGACCGCTTTTTATGTCATGGGCTTATTAGCAAACGGTCTAGATAGTTTCTGGTTCTTGACACTGATCTATATCGGTGGTGGGATTCCCATGAATACTTGGCTGATGAAAGGGTACTTTGATACGGTACCGATCGACTTGGATGAATCAGCAAAACTTGACGGTGCAGGGCATTTCCGCATCTTTTGGCAAATCGTTTTGCCCCTCGTAAAACCAATGGTTGCCGTCCAAGCATTGTGGGCCTTTATGGGGCCATTCGGCGAATTCTTGCTGGCGCGGTTCTTGCTTCGCTCACAAGAGCGTTTGACCGTCGCAGTCGGGCTGCAGACCTTTATCAACGATGCCCGTAATCAACGGGTCGCACTCTTTGCGGCTGGTGCGATTTTGATCGCCGTACCGATTGCTGCACTGTTTTTCTTCTTACAAAAATACTTTGTTTCAGGTTTGACCTCGGGCGGAACAAAAGGATAGGAATGATAGGATGTCTGAACAACGATTTCCCTTAACATACTTTGGGGCCATATTTTCTCCAACAAAAGTCTATGCATGGCGTAAAAAATTAAATCGCTGGCAGCAAGTGTTTGTCTATATTTTCTTGATGTCCTTGCTGATGATCCCGCTGACCTTGATGATCAGCAAGCAAACGGATCAAGCATTTGCAGCATTTTTCCCCCATGCAAAAACACTCATGACTGCTGAGACAGCAGCCGAATACAGTGAACTGCAGCTGGAAGATGGCAAACTTTTAACGGATGAGTCACAAGTCTTTTCGCAAACAGAAGCGGGCATTATAGGTGTTGCGCTTTCAGAAGCGGACCTTGAGGAAGCAAAATATGCCATCAATTTTCGTGAGACAGACTGGACCATCAAAGAGGAAATCGATGGACAAACCTATCATTATGAGATGCGTTACACGGCGGAAATGATGCCTGATCAAGTGCATGATGCGGCTTCGTTTCAGAAAGTGATCGAAGACGGCTTTTATCGCAACAACGAGACGGCGATTTTCTTCAGCCAGACGATCACGGTGGCATTTTTATTGGTGGCAATGAATAGTATCCTCGTCATGGGCGCAGCGTTTTTCCTCTGGCTGACGAAAAAGTCGCGACTGTCGACGATCAGCAGTTTCAAAGAAAGTACCAACGTGATTTTAAATGCACTGGGGGCAGGCTCTCTGGTGGCGATGTTGGCAGGATTTATTGGCGCGGACATCATCTTGATGATTGGGATCCAATCTTTAGGCATGCTGCTGATGCTCTTCTTAGCTTTCTTAAAAACCCGTTTTAAAACGGCCTAATTTGCAAATATTCGCAACAAGTCATTTGGACGTGCGCTGGACTTTGGGCACCGATCGATGGCTTGTTGCGTATTTTTTCCCTTCGTTTCTTTAAAATCTGTGAAAAAAGGTTAAGAATCCGTTTATCACGCAAGATTGATGCGATAGTTCTATCGAAAAATATTTCATTTATGGTGAACTAGTGCTAAAATAGTTAGGAGAGTTTCCAGCTAGGATAATGTAGAAGTAAAAGGAGAATTATTAAGGTATGGCCAATTTTTTTAGAAAATTAATCGAAAACGACAAAAAAGAATTAAAACGTCTTGACCATATTGCGAATCAAGTTGAATCACATGCGGATGAAATGGCCGCTTTATCTGATGAACAATTACGCGGGAAAACCGATGAATTTCGTCGTCGTTTCCAAGAGGGAGAGACTTTGGATAAATTATTACCTGAAGCTTTTGCAGTAGTACGTGAAGCTGCAAAACGCGTTTTGGGTCTTTATCCTTACCACGTCCAATTAATGGGTGGGATCGTCTTGCATGATGGGAATATTCCAGAGATGCGTACCGGTGAAGGGAAAACCTTGACGGCGACATTACCTGTTTATTTGAATGCCTTGAGTGGTCAAGGCGTCCATGTCGTAACCGTCAATGAATACTTGGCAACTCGTGACTCGACTGAGATGGGAGAGCTGTACAACTTTTTAGGATTGACAGTAGGTTTGAACATCAACTCAAAATCAGCAGAAGAAAAACGTGCGGCGTATGCTTGTGACATCACTTATAGTACAAACAATGAATTAGGGTTTGACTATTTGCGGGACAACATGGTGGTTTATCGTCATCAAATGGTACAACGTCCATTAAACTATGCCATTGTCGATGAAGTCGATTCGATCTTGATCGATGAAGCGAGAACGCCATTGATCATTTCAGGACAAGCAGAAAAATCGACCGCGCTATACAATCGGGTCGACAATTTCGTCAAACGCTTGACGGAAGAAGAAGACTACAAAATCGATATTCAATCAAAAACGATCGGCTTGACAGAACGCGGGATCGAAAAAGCGGAAGAGACCTTCGGCTTAGAAAATTTGTATGATATCGAAAACACCGCATTGACCCATCACTTGGACCAAGCGTTGCGGGCGAATTACATCATGATTCGTGACATTGATTACGTGGTGCAAGATGGCAAAGTAATGATTGTTGACCAATTTACAGGTCGGATCATGGATGGCCGCCGCTATTCTGACGGGCTGCATCAAGCGATCGAAGCAAAAGAAAGTGTCGAGATCGAAGATGAAACCAAAACGATGGCGACGATCACATTCCAGAACTACTTCCGGATGTACAAAAAACTGTCTGGGATGACCGGTACTGCGAAAACGGAAGAAGAAGAGTTTAGAGAAATCTATAACATGCAAGTCATTCAGATTCCTACGAACAAACCGATCTTACGGGATGATCGTGCGGACTTGCTTTATCCAACACTTACCAGCAAATTCCAAGCAGTCGTTCAAGACATCAAAGAACGCCACCGCAAAGGGCAACCAGTCCTTGTAGGGACGGTCGCTGTTGAGACTTCTGAATTACTATCATCAATGCTTGATCGGGAGAAAGTTCCTCATGAAGTATTGAATGCCAAGAATCACTTTAAAGAAGCGGAAATCATTTTGAATGCTGGGCAAAAAGGTGCTGTAACGATCGCGACCAATATGGCTGGTCGGGGAACGGATATCAAGTTGGGTCTTGGTGTTGCAGAACTAGGCGGATTGGCAGTTATTGGTACCGAGCGTCACGAATCACGACGGATCGACAACCAGTTGCGGGGACGTGCGGGACGTCAAGGAGATCCAGGGATGTCGCAATTTTACCTGTCGCTAGAAGATGATTTAATGAAACGTTTTGGTTCTGAACGAATCAAAGTGTTCTTAGATCGGATGAAAATCGATGAAGGCGATGCCGTGATCCAAAGCAAGATGCTTTCAAAACAAGTAGAATCTGCCCAAAGACGAGTGGAAGGGAATAACTACGATACCCGGAAAAACGTCTTGCAATACGATGACGTAATGCGAGAACAGCGGGAAGTTATTTACGGACAACGTCAAGAAGTAATCATGGAAGAAACGGATCTTTCACCACAATTAATGAATATGGTGAAACGTTCCATCAGCCGTGTCGTTGACAGTCATACGCAATTAGAAGAAAGCAATTGGAATTATGAAGGAATCGTTGATTTTGCTGCCAATGCACTTGTTCATGAAGATACCATCAGTATTGAAGACATCAAGGGCAAATCAGCTCAAGAGATTAAAGATTATCTAAACCAACGGGCAGAAGAAGTCTTTGAACAAAAGAAAACACAACTTAATAGTCCAGAACAATTACTGGAATTTGAAAAAGTAGTGATTTTACGAGTCGTTGATACGAAGTGGACCGACCACATCGATGCCATGGATCAATTGCGCCAATCGGTTGGGTTACGGGCTTATGGACAAAACAATCCGTTAGTTGAATACCAAACAGAAGGATTCAATATGTTTGAAAACATGGTTGGAGCCATCGAGTATGAAGTAACTCGTCTGTTTATGAAGGCAGAAATCCGCCAAAACGTTCAACGGGAACAAGTAGCCCAAGGAGAAGCACAAGGGGTAGAAGAAGCACCGGCTGCCCAAGCGCCAAGTTTCAAAAACGTGGGCCGCAATGATCCTTGTCCTTGCGGAAGCGGGAAAAAATTCAAGAATTGCCACGGGAAAAATATGTAACAAGTTTTGAAAAAGGTGAAGTAGGCTGGCAGACGTTTTTGTCCAGTCTACTTTCGTTTGTAAGAAAAAAAGAAAGAAGGAATTTTAATGGAAATCGCAGATATTCGGAATCAATTGACCCAGATGAATGAAAAAATAATCAGTTTTAGGGGGTCTCTTTGACTTAGATCAGTTAGAAGAGGACATTGCGGAAGCGGAACACCAAATGGCAGATCCTACCTTTTGGGATGATTCAGAAAAAGCTCAACAAGTCATTAACGCCAACAATGCCAACAAAGAGACTTACGATCAATTCAATCAGCTAGCAGAAGAATTGGAAGAACTCGAAGTGATGTTGGAAATGATTCAAGAAGAAGCCGATCCGGAAATGGAAGCAGAACTTGATGCGCGAATCGGTAAGTTAAATGAGAAAATGGCTTCTTATGAATTGTCGATGTTGTTAGATGAACCCTATGATCGAAACAATGCCATCATCGAGCTGCACCCGGGAGCAGGCGGTACCGAGTCGCAAGACTGGGGCAGCATGCTGTTACGGATGTATACTCGTTTTTGTGAACAACATGGGTATCAGGTGGAAACTTTGGACTATCAAGCCGGTGATGAAGCGGGGATCAAAAGTGTCACATTACTTGTGAAAGGCCACAACGCCTATGGCTATTTGAAGTCGGAAAAAGGCGTGCATCGCTTGGTCCGTATTTCACCTTTTGATTCTGCTAAGAGACGGCATACGTCATTTTGCTCGGTGGATGTGATGCCAGAATTAGATGGGGCGATCGATGTGGAGATCAACTCAGATGATTTGAAGATCGATACGTACCGCGCAAGCGGCGCTGGTGGACAGCACATCAACAAAACCGAATCTGCTGTGCGGATCACTCACATTCCAACAGGTACAGTGGTCGCTAGCCAAGCCCAGCGTTCACAGCTGAAAAACCGTGAGCAAGCGATGGGGATGTTGAAAGCTAAGCTGTATCAATTAGAAGTCGAAAAGAAAGAACAAGAAGCAGCAGCCTTGCGAGGCGAGCAATTAGAGATCGGCTGGGGCTCGCAAATTCGTTCTTATGTCTTCCATCCCTATTCAATGGTCAAAGATCACCGAACGAATTTCGAAACTGGGAATGTACAGGCAGTCATGGATGGCGATTTGGACGGCTTTATCGATGCCTATTTGAAGCTGAAACTGAATCAAAAATAACCTGGTATGACTTAAACAGATTGAAACACAATTGTAATCTGTTGCAAGCAAGGTGAAATATATTCATGCTATAATAAGCCAGAATGAAAATTTGAGATGGAGAGATAGCTGTATGATAGAAATGAAAGATATAATGAAAAAGTACTCTAATGGTACGACTGCTATCCGTAACCTTTCGATTTCAATTGATCAAGGGGAGTTTGTCTATGTCGTTGGACCATCCGGCGCCGGAAAATCAACCTTTATCAAATTGATGTATCGAGAAGAAAGAGCAACAAAAGGCGTTTTGAATGTCGCAGGATATGATTTGGTCGGCATGAAAAACCGTGAGATCCCTTTGATGCGCCGGGAAATCGGCGTGGTCTTCCAAGACTACAAACTTTTACCGCGGAAAACGGTCTTTGAAAATGTTGCTTATGCAATGCAAGTTATCGGACGCAAACCCCGTGATATCAAAAAACGGGTGATGGAAGTTTTGGATTTGGTCGGACTGAAACATAAAGTTCGGGTCTTTCCAAGTGAACTTTCCGGTGGGGAACAACAACGGGTGTCGATCGCTCGTGCCATCGTAAATACACCGAAGGTATTGATTGCGGATGAACCAACCGGAAATCTAGATCCTGAAAACTCATGGGAAATCATGAAATTGCTTGATCGAATCAATGCACAAGGAACAACGGTCGTTATGGCGACCCATAATAGTACGATCGTAAATACGATTCGTCATCGCGTGATCGCGATTGAGAATGGCCGCATTATTCGCGACCAAGCGGAAGGAGAATATGGTTACGATGATTAGAACATTTTTCCGTCATCTCCTGGAGAGTATTAAAAGTTTAAAGCGTAACGGCTGGATGACTATCGCGTCATTGAGTGCCGTGACGATCACATTAACATTAGTCGGTATTTTTCTAGGTGTAATCTTAAATGCAACAAAACTAGCCGAAGATATTCGTGAGAATGTGGACGTGTCGGTTTTCGTTGATATTGGTACAGAACAAGAAGACATGGATGCTTTAGAACAGGCCTTAAATGATCTGCCGAACGTTTCAGAAGTGACATTTTCTAGTCGAGACGAAGAATTGCAGAAGATCCAGGATGCCATGGGGGATTCATGGAACTTGTTCGAAGGCGACAGTAATCCACTGTATAACGTATTTGTTGTAAGTGCCACAGATCCAGAGTATACGACAGAGATCGCAGAACAAGCTGGGGATTTGCCGAATGTCTTTAAAGCCGATTACGGTGGAGACTCTTCTGACCGAATCTTTGAATTGTCTGCGGCTGTGCGGACTTGGGGCTTAGCTGCTGCTGTCTTACTGATTTTTGTGGCAATGTTCCTAATCTCTAATACGATTCGGATCACGATTTTGTCCCGTCAAAGAGAAATTCAAATCATGCGTCTGGTTGGGGCGAAAAACGGCTACATTCGTTGGCCATTCTTCCTTGAAGGAGGCTGGATCGGACTCTTAGGATCAATTGTCCCAATTGCGTTGATGTACTTCGGGTATCATCAAGTTTATGCAATGGTCAATCCATCCTTGCTACGTTCAAATTACAGCTTAATTGCACCAAATATGTTTCTAATACAAGTGTGCGGTGTGATGGCACTGATTGGTATCGTGATTGGTTCGCTTGGTTCCGTCTTATCAATGCGCCGATTTTTAAAATTCTAAACGTATGTTTTATTAAAGTCGATCGTCAGATCGGCTTTTTTTGTTTCATCACAGTGTTTCTTTACTTTAGGTACTATTTTTTGATATGCTTTAGTAGCGGGAAATCGGGGAAGAGGTGGAAAAATGGTTGTAATGGATAATTTGGTAACCATTTTATTTATAGTTAATATTTTGTTATCAATCATTATCATTTTCAGAGAGAGACGTCAGACTGCTCAGACATGGGCCTGGCTTTTGGTCTTGATGTTTATTCCAATCGTTGGTTTTGTGCTTTACTTTTTCTTTGGTAGAGGAATTTCCAAGGAAAAGATTTTCGATATGCGCTCACAAGCAAAGATTGGTCTAAACGTTGAATTAGACGAACAAAAACAAGCGCTCGCGCGTCATTTGTTTCCGCATCCGCCGACTGCTCAAGTAGAAGTCCAGCAGTTAGTCTATCTGTTGACGGTCTTTGGTCAATCCCTCTATACGACAGCCAATAGCATGACACTTTATACCGATGGGCGGCAGAAATTTGATGCCTTGATCGCGGATATCGAACAGGCAAAAAATCACATTCATATGGAATATTATATTTATCGCAGTGATGCATTGGGAAATGAGGTCAAAGAAGCATTGGTACGAGCCGCAAAGCGAGGCGTAAAAGTAAGAGTCTTGTTAGATGCTTGGGGCAGTACCCAGGTATCATTGAAGTTTTTTGATGAATTGCGTCTGCATGGCGGGCAAATTGCCTTTTTCTTTCCTTTGTTCGTTCCTTATGTCAATCCGCGAATCAATTATCGGAATCATCGTAAAATCGTGGTGATTGATGGTGAGATTGGTTATACAGGCGGTTTTAATGTGGGAGATGAATATCTAGGACAAGTGGAAAAATTTGGCTATTGGCGAGACAATCACTTGCGAATTGCCGGTTCAGCTGTCTATTCGCTGCAAAATCGGTTTTTGATGGATTGGAATTCACAACATGCCTTGGAGATCAAATATGATCCTTCTTTGTTTCCTGAAATCAAACAAGCGGGGACAGTCGCAGCCCAAGTTATCACTAGTGGTCCTGATACGGAACATGAAGAAATAAAAATGACGTATTTGAAAATGATCAATTTAGCCAAAAAAGAAATTCTAATCCAAACGCCCTACTATATTCCGGATGAAGCTATTCACAATGCCTTAAAGTTGGCACTGCTTTCTGGGGTGAAAGTCCATATCCAAATCCCTAATAAACCGGATCATCCCTTGGTATATTGGGCGACCTATTCCTTTGCGGCTGAGCTGCTTCATTTTGGTGCAATCATTGAAACCTATGAGAAAGGGTTTATGCATGCGAAAACGATGATTATAGATAGTGGACTTGTATCGATTGGTTCAGCAAATATCGATGTTCGATCCTTTCGCTTAGATTTTGAAGTCAATACGATTATCTATGATGCGCAACTTGCGACTCAAACAAAAGAAGCGTTTCTGGCGGATTCGATCGATTCCAAACCGTTAACGATCGAAGCGTATCAACAAAGAAAATTGACGATCAAGATCAAGGAAGGCCTGGCACGTCTTGTGTCACCGTTACTGTAAAAAAATGCCCTTTTCCAAAAGATGGAAGCCATCATTTTGGAAAAGGGCATTTTTTAATAGGATTAACCCATAATACTTGTGTACGCTGCTAAGAAAATCGAGCCGACAGTGAGAATAAGCATGGTCCAGATCACGACTTGCGTGATTTTTGCAAAGGTACTTTTTGGTTTTTTCTCGTTCATTCTAATCCACCTTTTAGAGTTATTCTAGTGACAGTTTACCCTCAATTTCTCAAGAACTCAAGTTGATCCAAGGAGAAATTAAGAAAATTTCAATTTCACTATAAAAAAATTCGTTAGAATGGCAAGATAGGCTTGTTGAAGCTACTCCCTTCTGTTTTAATAGGTAAAGAAATACATTCTTTAAAACTTTCAAAAGTTAGTTGTTGAAATAAGAGCCTCCTTAAAAAATTTCATGGCTGTCTTATTCCGGCTTAAATTTTTAAAAGAACTGAAACATGGATGTAAAGAAAATAAAGTATAGTGACACTAGTTGTTAGAAAGGATTTTGCTGTATGTCTGGATTTAATCCAATCGTTTTGTTTTGGTATATTTTTCCTGTGCTCGTTTATTTTGCTTGTCGTTTTATCGTTTCTGCACTTTCGTTGAATGATCGTTTCCATGTGAAGGCACCGGATTTAGCGGTACCATTTTTAATGGTGGGGATTCATCAATTATCAAAATATACTTTTGATCAAGCAATCACATTGTATTATTTGATCTCCATTTTTTTATTAGGCATTCTACTGGCCGTCTTTCAGGCGTACTACTATGAAGAGATCCAATATGGTCGCTATTTTAAGATGTATTGGCGCAGTATTTTTCTATTTACGATCATTTTTCATGTCGTTTTGATCATTCTAAATATCGTAAGTTACTTATAGTGTTTTGCCCCTTGATAAACGTCCATTTTTTCACTTAAAGTTTTTTTAAAGACTTTAAGGAGTCTGATTTCCTCTTTTTGTTCATTTGGTAAAGAAAAGTCAAACAACTTCCCTTTCAAATTTCATATAATTTGTGGTAGAAAGTGGGGGATTGTGGTAGACTGTGAATATCAGGTGGAGATCGGGGGTTATTTATCGATGTTTATGGGTGAATTTCAACATTCGATAGATGCAAAAGGCCGACTAATCGTCCCTTCAAAACTACGAGAAAAACTCGGAGAAAAATTTGTTGTGACACGTGGATTAGATGGCTGTTTATTTGGCTACCCCTTATCTGAATGGGAAAAACTTGAAGAAAAACTAAACGAAATGCCTTTAGCGAAAAAGGATGCTCGGACATTTGTCCGCTTCTTTTATTCTGCTGCAACAGAGTGCGAGATCGATAAACAAGGACGAATCAATATCCCTGTTACATTGAGAAATCATGCAGACCTTACTAAAAGCTGCGTGATCATCGGGGTTTCAAATCGAATCGAGATTTGGGATGAAACGCGTTGGCAAGCATTCTCTGAAGAAGCAGAAGAAAACTTTGATGAAATTGCTGAAACAATGATCGACTTTGGCTTATAGGCTTGATAGGAAGAGGAAAAAACACATGGCAGATTTTCAACACTACACCGTTATGCTACAGGAGACCGTTGATGGATTATCAATTCGTCCAGAAGGCGTCTATGTCGATTGTACATTAGGTGGAGCTGGTCATAGTGAATATTTATTGTCACAACTGTCTGAAGAAGGACATCTCTTTGCTTTTGATCAAGACCAAACCGCCATCGACCATGCAAAAGAACGTTTAGCACCTTATGTTGCTAAAGGGATGGTCACGTTTATTAAAAGTAATTTCCGCTATTTAAAGGAAGCATTGAATCAACACGGCGTAAGCCGAGTCGATGGTATTTTGTATGATTTAGGTGTTTCCTCACCCCAATTAGATGAAGCCGAACGTGGCTTTAGCTACCACCAAGATGCACCGCTGGATATGCGGATGGATCAAACTGCAGCATTGACTGCCTATGAAGTGGTCAATCAATTCGACTACCATCAATTAGTCAAAATCTTCTTCCGTTATGGAGAAGAAAAATTCTCAAAACAAATCGCTCGGGAAATCGAGCGGGTGAGACAAGATCATCCCATCGAAACAACGGGGGAATTGGTCGATATCATCAAAACAGCCATTCCAGCTCCAGCAAGAAGAAAGGGCGGTCACCCAGCAAAACGGGTTTTCCAAGCCATTCGAATTGCAGTCAATGATGAGCTAGGTGTAATTGAAGAATCACTTGAACAAGCCATTCATCTTTTAGCAGTCAACGGACGTGTCAGTGTGATCACGTTCCACTCATTAGAAGATCGCATTGTGAAATCGATGTTCAAGGAATACAGTACACCAAAGGATATGCCACCAGGTCTGCCGATGATACCAGAAGAATTTCAACCAACATTAAAACTTATAACAAGAAAACCACTGCTTCCTACTGAGGAAGAAGTAGCTGAAAATAATCGTTCTCGTAGTGCGAAACTACGAATCGCGGAAAAAATCAAGGAAAGCGAAGGGTAACAACTATGGCAGAACTAAAAGTTCATGACTATGAATTCAGAGAACCTCTTGAATCACAACCTTTGGATCACTCTGAACCGACAACTGAAAAACTGCCTACTGATCCCCAGCGTCCTGAGGTCATCCGTGTACCAGCATCTCCGGCTCGTCGGTTAAAAAGTATTTCTACTCTAGAAAAACTGATTGCTGCCTTTGTGATTATCGCTGTATTGACGTTGGCAATCTTGACCATCAATATTCGGACCAATATCAGCCAAGTTGAGCATGATATTTCCTTGATCCAATCGGATATCACTGAGAAAACAACACAAGCAGAACAGTTGGAACAAGAGAAAAATGAACTTTCTAAAACCGAGCGCATCCAAAAGATTGCTGAGGATAATGGATTGTCGATCGATGATGGCAATTTAAGGAAAGTGGACTAAATGAAGTTAACAGATAAATTCAAGCAATACTTAAAAAAGAACAATCAAACTACAACGAACAATCGCAAAAAAGTAGGTATTATTCTCTTTGCTACGAGTATTGGATTGTTCTTTTTGTTTGTCACGCGTTTGAGCTATATCGTCATTGTCGGGGATGTCGCGGGAACTTCATTAGCAGAAAAGACCAAAAATCTTTATGAAGGCAGCGAAGTGATCAAAGCGAAACGTGGAACAATCTATGACCGTAATGGGATTCCGATCGCCGAAGATGTGACCTCGTATTCCATTTATGCTGTTTTGAATCAGAATTACAAAGATGGCAACAAAAATCTCTTTGCAGAAAAAGCAAACTTCAATAAGTTGGCCAAAATTTTGTCAGATGTATTGTCCATTGATCAAGAAACAGCAGTCAATACGTTAGAGGATGGCCTTGAGCAACAATTGTGGCGGGTCTCTTTTGGGAGCAAGGGAAATAATATTACATTAGAACAAAAAAATGCGATCGAAGATGCAATGGAAAAAGAAGATATTGCCGGCTTCCATTTTGATAGCCATCCAGCTCGCCTTTATCCGAATGGGGTCTTTTCTTCTCACTTTATCGGGTATGCTGTTGCCAATGATGACGATACTGGTCTAGTCGGCAAAACTGGGTTGGAAGCTGCTTACAATGATGTATTATCGGGAACTGATGGTGAGATCGTTTATCAAAAAGATAACAATCAAAACCCGCTGCCCGGAACAGTAGCAGAGACCGTCGCAGCCGTTGACGGGAAAGACGTTTATACCACCATCGATAGTCGAATCCAAAGCTATTTGGAAACGCTGATGGACAGCGTCTTTAAAGAAAACAAACCAGAAAACTTAACAGCGAACTTAATGGATGCCAAAACCGGCGAAATCATAGCGATGGCGCAACGACCAACCTACAATCCAGAAAATTTGGATTCGATCAATGATTGGCAAAATCTGTTAGTTGAAGACAACTATGAGCCAGGATCAACCATGAAGATTTTGACGACAGCAGCTGCCATCGATCAAGGCATCTTCAATGAGAACGAAACCTTTACCCCAAGTCCTGATGGATTAAAACTTTACGATGCAACCATCAATGACTGGGACTTTGGTCAAAAAGGAACACTGACGATGCGCCAAGCTCTTTCATGGTCCAGTAATATCGGAATGGTGACCTTGGAGCAGCGGATGGCTGATCGTTGGCAACAATACTTAAAAGAATTTGGCTTTGGCCGTAGCACCTATTCAGGATTGCCTAACGAAAATACTGGAATCACCCCAGAAGATAATCCTGTCAGCCAAGCGATGACTTCCTTTGGTCAAGCGATTGGTGTGACGAATTTCCAAATGATGCAGGCTTTCACATCGGTCGCAAATAATGGAACGATGCTGAAACCACAATTTATTAGTAAAATCGTTGATGGCAATACTGGAGAAGAAACGGTCACGCAACCAGAAGAGGTCGGCCATCCGATCACAAAAGAGGCTGCAACAGAGGTCCGTGAATATATGCGTGATGTTGTCGAGAGTGAAAATTATGGAAGTGCCTATGGCGTTTATGAATTACCTGGCTACAACATTTCTGCAAAAACAGGGACGGCCCAAGTAGCCGATCCAACAACCGGTAAGTATTTGTCTGGTGGCACCAATTATCTATATTCCGTTGTTTTGATGTTTCCTTCAGAAGAACCAGAATACATTTTGTATTTGACGATTAAATTACCAGAGAAGCACGAAAGCACCGTGTTGGGTGAAATTGCCAATCCATTGATGAAACGGGTCATGGATCTGAAAAACTCTGCATTAGAAGAAAGCACAACATCTGGTAGCGAAACAACTGTGGGGGATTATCGCAATCTCGATACAGAATCGGCTGCAACGGATGTTCAAAAAGCTGGATTGATCCCGGTAGTCATCGGGGATGGTGAAAAAGTCATTGCCCAATCGGTTGACAGTGGGACTTCGATCATGCCTGGCGGACGGGTACTGCTCGTTACCGACAGCGATAAGTACTATATGCCGGATACGACTTCCTGGTCAAAAGCAGACTTAATCAAATTTGGTAGTCTGCTGAATGTAGACGTCAGTTTTGAAGGAAACGGCTATTGTACCAAACAAAGCGTGGAACCATACACCGAATTATCAGGACAATCGATCAAGTTTACACTAAGTGAAAACGAATAAATAGGAGAGAACAATATGGAATGGACAGAGATGATATTACCTTTGGCAAGTGGCTTTGCGATCGTAACAGCCACAATGCCTTTGTTTATCGGCTATTTTCAAATGAAGAAATACGGACAGGAAATACGTGGTGACGGCCCCAAATGGCACAATGTAAAGGCCGGTACACCAACGATGGGTGGGTTTGTATTTTTGATTTCTGCAATGATCACTGCCATCTGGGTAGGAGCATGGCAAAATCAATTGACTGCTTCATTGTTCATTCTTTTGTTCATTACCTTGGTTTATGGTGCATTAGGATTTCTTGATGACTTCATCAAGATTTTCCGCAAACGAAATATGGGGCTGAACTCGTTGCAAAAGCTGATTGGACAGATTTTAGGCGGACTCGTCTTTTACTTTGTTTTTCGATCCGAAGGCAATGCGGATGTACTGAATTTCTTTGGGATAGACGTGTCGCTATCGATTTTTTATGGCTTGTTCGTCATTTTTTGGCTTGTTGGTTTTTCAAATGCAGTCAACTTGACGGACGGTATCGATGGGCTAGTCGCAGGACTGGGCACGATTTCTTTTTCAACTTACGCACTGATTGCTTGGCGACAAGATCAAATCGATGTGTTAATCGTTTGTCTTGCGATCATCGGCGGATTGATCGGCTTCTTTCCCTACAATCGCAAACCGGCAAAAATCTTTATGGGGGATGTCGGCTCACTGGCTTTAGGCGGTCTGCTGGCAGCTATCTCGATTCTTTTACACCAAGAATGGACCCTATTGCTTGTCGGACTGGTCTATGTTTGTGAAACAGCAAGCGTGATGCTGCAAGTTGCCTCATTCAAATTAACAGGCAAACGAATCTTCAAGATGTCACCCATCCATCATCATTTTGAAATGAGCGGATGGTCTGAGTGGAAGATCGACACTGTGTTTTGGTGTATCGCGTTAGGTTGCTCGTTGCTCACAATAGCCCTTGTATGGTAGGAGATGAAGAAAATGAAAAAAATTATAACATATCAAAATAAAAAAGTTCTTGTGCTAGGATTAGCGCGTAGTGGATTCAGTGCGGCCAAATTGTTACATGATTTGGGCGCACTTGTGACCGTTAATGACGGAAAGCCATTTGCTGAAAATCCAGAAGCACAAGATCTTTTGGCTTTAGGGGTCAAAGTGATCACTGGCAGCCACCCGATTGAATTATTGGATGAAGGATTTTCGCTAGTCGTTAAAAATCCAGGGATCCCCTATTCACAACCTCTTGTTCAAAAAGCTTTAGAGAAAAAAATTCCTGTGATCACGGAAGTGGAACTAGCGTATCAAATCTCTGAAGCGCCGATTATCGGTATTACTGGTACGAATGGAAAAACCACCACAACGACTATGATCGCCAATGTCTTGAATGCTGGAATGGAAAAAGGACAGGCATTGCTTTCTGGAAATATCGGGTTTCCTGCAAGTTCCGTTGCTCAAACAGCTAAGCCTGAAGATCGCTTGGTGATGGAGCTTTCAAGTTTCCAATTGATGGGAATCGATACCTTACGGCCGAAAATCGCTGTCATCACGAATATATATGAAGCCCATATCGATTACCATGGTAGTCGCCCGGAATATGTCTTAGCAAAATGGCGCTTGCAACAACGAATGACCGCTGACGATTATTTAGTGATCAACTGGAACCAACCGGAACTAGAAGCACTGTCGGCCAAATCAAAGGCGAAAATCATTCCTTTTTCCACCAAGGAAAAAGTAGCAGGAGCATATATGCTTGATGGGATGCTCTACTATAAAGAAGAAGCAATTATGGCAGCGGAGGAACTTGGCGTACCAGGGGCACACAATATTGAAAATGCCTTAGCGGCGATCGCTGTTGGAAAACTTTGCAATATGCCAAACGAAGCAATCAAACAAGCGTTGCAAACCTTCACTGGGGTACCTCATCGGACCCAGTATGTCACCACCATCAATCAGGTGAAATTTTTCAATGATTCCAAAGCAACCAACATCTTAGCAACAGAAATGGCCTTAGGCGGTTTTGACAATGAGAAATTGGTCTTATTGGCAGGCGGCTTGGACCGTGGCAACAGTTTTGATGAGTTGGTTCCAGCACTAAAAGGACTCAAAGCTATCGTAGTGTTTGGAGAAACAAAAGAAAAATTAGCCTCAGCCGCTCAAGCAGCTGGCGTAAAAACGATTGAAATGACAGACAATGTTGAAACAGCCGTCCCAGTTGCCTTTTCTTTAAGTGCTGCTGGAGATACGATTCTATTGTCACCGGCGAATGCAAGTTGGGATCAATACCCTAATTTTGAAGTTCGAGGCGACAAATTTATGGCGGCAGTAGCAGAACTTAAATAGAAATGAGTGAAGGACATGAAAATACTTGTGACTGGCGGCGGTACTGGCGGCCACATCTATCCAGCGTTGTCTTTTGTCGATTACGTAAAAGAGATTGACCCGACAGCCGAATTTTTATACATTGGTGCAACAAGGGGCTTGGAGAATAAAATCGTCCCTCCAACAGGTATTCCTTTTAAAACGTTAGAGATTCAAGGCTTTAAGCGTAAGCTGTCTTTTGATAACGTAAAAACGATCCAGCTTTTCATGAAAAGCTATTATGCAGCAAAGAAAATCATCAAGGAGTTTCAACCGGATGTGGTGATTGGCACCGGCGGCTATGTTTCTGGCGCCGTGGTCTTTGCTGCAGCGAAGTTGAAAATACCTACCATTATTCATGAACAAAATAGTGTTCCTGGAATCACCAATAAGTTTCTAACCAAGTATGTGGATAAAATCGCCATTGCTTTTCACGATGCTTCTCAATACTTTCCAGCGAAGAAAACGGTGCTTGTGGGCAATCCCAGGGGTCAAGAAGTACGGAATAGTCAAAAGTCGACGATTTTGTCTTCTTACGATTTAAATCCGGCGAAAAAAACGGTTTTGGTTTTTGGTGGGAGTCAAGGAGCTCTGAAAATCAACCAAGCGATCATTGATGCGCTGCCGCTTTTTGCTCAAAAAGAGTATCAGTTACTTTATGCATCTGGGGAAAGGTATTACAAAGAGATCGAAGAAAAAATCGGGATGTCAAAAGATGCTTTCCCTAATATCAGTATTCGTCCCTATATCGATCAAATGGCAGAAGTGATGGCAAATAGTGATTTGTTGATTGGACGAGCAGGCGCCACATCGATTGCCGAATTTACGGCATTAGGGATTCCAGCAATTCTGATTCCTAGCCCTTATGTGACTAATGACCACCAAACTAAGAACGCCCAAAGTTTAGCCAATGCAGGAGCAGTCAAAATGATTGCCGATCATGAACTAAACAGCCAAAACCTCGTGGAAGCAGTAGATAGTATCATGCAAGATGAAGCCCTTCGTAGTAAGATGGCCAAAGCCTCAAAAGAACAAGGGATCAGCGATGCCTCGGAACGATTATTTCGACTTGTGCAAGAGGTAATCAAATAGTACAATGTGTGGGATAGAAAGGAGCGATTATCATTAGTAAAGACAAAACACCTCATGATGATCAAACCCCCTCGTCAACGGAAGAGTTGACCCCTTGGCAAAAAGAAAATCTAAAATATTTGCAAGAAAAAGGCAATCAGCCAGCTTGGTCTTCACCCGCTTCTGAAGAAACAGAAGACATGAAAGAAGCGCATGAAGATGAAGAGGAGTTGGCAGAAGAAGCACTTTTTGAAGCAGAACAAGCGATAGAAGAAACCGACGCTGGGAAAGAAGAGCTGCCTGAGCCAGAAAAAAAGGCTCGCTCCTTTGCTGACCGGCTACCTAATCTAAAGGCGTACCGCAATCAAGTATTGATTCGCCGTTTAGCGCTGATTATCGGTTTACTGATGATTCCTTTGCTGATTGTTTTGTATTTTGTTTCGCCGCTTAGTCGTTTGGCTAATGTGGTGGTCAAAGGCAATCAAGAAGTATCCGCAGAAGCGATTCTCAAAAATTCTGACCTAGCCGTCAATGAAGAGATGTGGCCGCAATTTTTTGAACGGAATCAGAGTGTAGCAGCAATCAAAAAAGAATTGCCGCGCATAAAAAATGCTTCTATTTCTTTATCTGGTATTAATCGTTTTGATATCACTGTCACTGAATTCCAGGAAGTGGCTTTATTAGCCAAAGATGGCGGCTATGCACCAGTTTTGGAAAATGGCGCTGTTTTGGATGATATCAGTGAGCAGCCAGAGGAAGGATTGCCGGTTTTAGAAAATTTTTCGGCTGAAGACAAAATCAAGGCGACACTCAGTGCCTATCAAGAATTAAGTTCAGAAATTCGAGATGGCATTTCTCAAATCAAATACACCCCCCGTGACAGCAATGATGAACTGTTAACTCTCTTTATGAATGATGGCAATCAAGTGATTGTCAATATCTCAAATATGGTGAGTCAAATGCAGTATTATCCGCAAATTGCCAAAGATTTGACCGAGGACAGTATTGTGGATATGGAAGTTGGGATCTTTACTTATCCAATTTCAAATACACAAGAAGACGATGCAGACGAAAATCAAACAGCTGATAGTGATTCTTAGGAAAAATTCAAGAGTTTTTTTCATTAACTTGTTTCTAAAAAGCGCCATTATATGGTAGAATTGGTAGCAGTGAACAAATTATTCGAATGAACTCTAAAAACGGACTGTGATGGTTCGCTATATATCCAATTTAAGTAGGAGGGAACCCCATCCATGGCAAAAACGGGAATGTATGTTGGCCTTGATATCGGTACGACATCTGTAAAAGTTGTAGTAGCCGAATACGTTGACAGCCAAATGAATATCATTGGTGTAGGAAATGCAAAATCAGAAGGAATCAACCGTGGCATCATTGTAGATATCGATAAAACGGTACAAGCCATTCAAAGAGCAGTAAGACAAGCAGAAGAAAAAGCAGGAATTCAAATTCGCAGTGTGAGTGTTGGTGTACCAGCCAATCTTCTTGAAGTGGAAAATTGTCAAGGGATGATCGCTGTCAACAGTGAATCAAAAGAGATCACCGACGAAGACGTCCGCAATGTTGCTTCCGCAGCACTTGTACGTTCAACCCCTCCTGAAAGACAGATCATTGCTATCTTACCGCAAGAATTTACAGTGGATGGTTTTGAAGGGATCAAAGATCCTCGTGGCATGATCGGTGTTCGCCTAGAGATGTTTGGTGTGGTTTATACAGGACCAAAAACCATCATTCACAACATTCGTAAATGTGTGGAAAAATCTGGTCTGATCGTTAATGAAGTAGTCATTACGCCATTAGCACTGACAGAATCGATTTTATCTGATGGTGAAAAAGATTTTGGTACGATCGTTATCGACATCGGCGGCGGCCAAACGACGACATCAGCGATGCACGACAAGCAATTGAAATTTACCCATGTGAACCAAGAGGGTGGCGAATTTGTCACAAAAGACATTTCGACAGTTTTAAATACCTCCTTCAACAATGCAGAAGCATTAAAAATCAATTATGGGGATGCGTATCCTGAACGGACGTCCGCTAGTGAAGAATTTCCAGTGGATGTGATTGGGAAATCAGAACCTGTGAAGATCGATGAACGCTATTTGTCAGAAATCATCGAAGCACGTATGGAACAGATTTTTACCAAATCAAAAGAAGTCTTAGATGAAATTGATGGACTTGATTTGCCAGGTGGCGTGATTTTGACTGGTGGTGCTGCAAGCCTGCCGGGTGTCGTAGATTTGGCTCAAGAAGTATTCGAAACAAACGTTAAGCTTTACGTTCCTAATCATATGGGACTTAGAAATCCTGTATTCACCAATGTAATCAGTATCGTTGACTATTCAGCAAACTTAAGCGAAGTCTATCAGCTTGCCAAAAGTGCGATCACTGGTGAAAAAACAGTCGCGCAACAGCCCGTTGCCATTCAACAACAAGAAGTGCATTACGAACAATATGAAGCTCCAGAAGAAACTTATGAAGAAACAGAAGAAGAGAAAAAAGGTGAGTCGATCACAAACCGAGTAAAAGATTTCTTCTCAAATATCTTTGAATAATCTAAAACGATTCTCAGGAGGAAGATAAACTATGGAATTTTCAATTGATAATAACATCAATGACGGCGCTGTGATCAAAGTCATCGGAGTCGGCGGTGGTGGCGGCAACGCAGTCAATCGTATGATCGAAGAAAATGTCAAAGGCGTAGAATTTATTGCAGCCAACACTGACGTTCAAGCATTAAAAAATTCAAAAGCAGAAACAGTCATTCAATTAGGCCCTAAATATACCCGTGGTCTTGGTGCTGGTTCACAACCAGAAGTTGGTCAAAAAGCAGCAGAAGAAAGTGAAGATTCTATTCGTGAATCATTAGAAGGCGCAGATATGATTTTCATTACCGCTGGTATGGGTGGCGGAACCGGGACCGGTGCTGCACCGATCGTAGCTAAAATTGCCAAAGAAATCGGGGCATTGACAGTCGGCGTCGTTACTCGTCCGTTTACATTTGAAGGACCAAAACGCGGCCGTTTTGCTGCTGAAGGAATCGCTAAATTAAAAGAGAATGTCGATACCTTATTGATCATCTCAAACAACCGTTTGTTAGAAGTTGTTGACAAGAAAACGCCAATGCTTGAAGCATTCCGTGAAGCAGACAATGTCTTGCGTCAAGGGGTTCAAGGGATCTCAGACTTGATCACTGCACCTGGCTATGTCAACTTAGACTTCGCTGATGTGAAAACAGTGATGGAAAATCAAGGCACCGCTTTGATGGGAATCGGTGTTGCTAGCGGCGAAGAACGCGTGATCGAAGCAACGAAAAAAGCAATCTCTTCACCATTGCTAGAAACATCGATCGATGGTGCTGAACAAGTGCTATTGAACATCACTGGCGGATTGGACATGACTTTATTTGAAGCACAAGATGCTTCTGATATCGTCGCTCATGCGGCAACAGGTGATGTAAATATTATTTTAGGTACATCAATCAATGAAGACTTAGGCGATGAAATCCGTGTGACTGTCATTGCAACTGGCATTGACCCTTCTAAAAAAGAACGTGGGTCTCGCTCTAGCAGACAAAGTCAAAGCCAAATTCATTCTATCCCACAAAAACCAACCTTAGATATGGACCAAGCGCGTCCTGCACAAGCAGAAGAAAGCAATGGTTTTGGTGATTGGGATATCCGTAAAGAACAAAATGTACGACCTAAAGTAGAAGAAAACACATTTGAAAATGTAGAAAAGAAAGAATTCGACACCTTCAGCCGTGATGAAGTACGCTCGAATGATGACGACGAATTAAGCACACCACCATTTTTCCGTCGTAAACGCTAGGGGGCAGAGCACATGATTTCTGAGAACTTGCACAAGATCCAGCAAGAGATACAGGACTCCTGTGCTCTTGTTTCTAGAAATGCCAGTGAGGTCTGTTTGACAGCTGTGACAAAATCCGTCGATACAGAAACGACAAGAGAACTTCTAGAAAATGGTGTGCGTGATTGTGCAGAAAATCGAGTAGAAAAGCTACTTGAAAAAAAGGCAGCATTAACTGATTACCCAGATGTCCGTTGGCATTTTATTGGTAATTTACAGCGCAGAAAGGTAAAATCAGTTATAAATGAGATTGATTTTTTCCATGCGTTGGATTCAATCAAACTGGCACAAGAAATTCAAAAACGAGCAGAGCATCCGATCAACTGCTTTGTGGAAGTGAATGTTTCGCAGGAAGCAACGAAACAAGGGATTTTCGTAGAAGAGGTGGTGGCTTTTATTGAAGCACTCGCTTCGTTCGACAAAATTCGTGTTGTTGGATTGATGACGATGGCCCCGCTCACTGCTTCCAAAGACGAGCAGCATCAGATTTTCAAAGAATTAAAAAGGATTCAACAACAGATCGCTGACCTGCATCTTACACATGCCCCTTGCTTAGAAACGAGTATGGGAATGAGTAATGACTTTCCCATTGCGATTCAAGAAGGCGCAACATTTATTCGTGTAGGAACAGCATTATTTCAATAAAAAAGGAGGTTGACCGATGTCGCTCAAAGAGAAACTGACCAATTTTTTTGGATTGACTGACGAAGAAGATTATTATGAAGAAACATTTGCCACTGAAGAACCTGCACGCACGGCAGCGAAACCAGCTGTGAACCAAGGAGGAGCTTTTACCGCCCCTAGAACAACAGCGAGTACGCGTGCTTCTAGCCAAGCGGCTTCTTATACAACAAGTCAACCACAAAATCAAGCCTATCAATACAGACAGCAGCCTCAAACTGCTACCTATCAACAATCCTCAGCGGCGGCTGAACGAGTAAGATCGGTGCCTAAGACGGAAGAAAAAGTCGTTCCAATGGCGCAACAAAGAACTAATACGAGAGTCAAAGACACAAAAGCAAAAGAAACCTCTCCACAAATGGCTGGAAAAATAACGATCGTAGAACCACGCGTTTATTCAGAAGCTATGGGGATTGCGAAGCAAGTCATCAATGGAGATGCTGTACTTGTTAATTTTCATTTAATTGAAGAGTACCAAGCTCGTCGAATAGTTGATTTTTTAACAGGAACAGTGTACGCTGAAGATGGTGATATCAAGCGTGTTGGCGATGAAATTTTTCTTTGCACGCCTAAGGGTATGGAAATTGAAGGCACTGCCCAAACATTAGCAGATACCAATTTTTTTGATATCTAAAGTGAGGAGGAACGCCAATTTTATTCTTGAGATTCGTTAAATTACTGAGTGATGCTGTTTATCTGTATACCATTTTATTAGTGATCTATGCACTTTTGTCTTGGTTTCCAGGAGGGTATCAGTCCGCTTTTGGCCGTTTCTTAGCAAAAGTGTGTGAACCGTATTTGAGTTTATTTGATCGATTGAAATTAAGTTTTGCTGGTATCGATTTTACGATTGCATTTGCAATTATTGTCTTACAGCTAGCATCACAAGCATTGATATTGATCCTACAATCAATTTTATTTTAACGTAAGGGGTGGTTATCGGTGAACGCAAATGTCTATCAACATTTTCGAAACGATGAACGCCCTTTTATTGATTCCGCTCAAGGATGGATCGAACAAGTGCAAATGCAGTATGCGCCTTACTTGACTGATTTTTTAGATCCGAGACAAGCGTATATCTTAGAAAGCTTGATTCGTCAATCAACGGATTTAAGTTTCCGCTTTTTTGGTGGATATGAAGCTGCTGAGAGACGACGTTGTTTGATTTATCCCGATTACTATGAGCCCACCACCGATGAGTTTGACATGACTTTATTTACGATTCAATACCCGAAAAAATTTACGGTGTTGAGTCATGGAAAAGTTTTAGGCACATTAATGGGGACTGGAGTCAAGAGGGAATACTTTGGAGACATTCTTTCCGATGGTGAAATATGGCAAGTATTCGTTGCCACTGAAGTCAGTCATTTTATTCAACTCCAAGTGGATAAAATCGGCAACGTATCCGTTCGATTGGAAGAAACAAAATATACCGATTTGATCGTGCCTAAAGATGGCTGGACCGAGGAAAGAGAAACGGTTAGCTCATTGCGTCTTGATACAGTGATCTCTGCCGTATACAACATCTCACGCCAGCGTTCGAAACAGTTGATCGAATCAGGAAAAGTAAAAGTAAACTGGACAGAAGCATTACGACCAGATTTTGTTCTGGATTTACTGGATATCATTTCGGTAAGAGGATTTGGTCGGATTCAAATACAGGGGTTAGAAGGAACCACGAAAAAAGAAAAAGTTAGATTGTTATTAGGTGTATTACGTAAATAAATCAAAGAGGTGTATAGAATATGGCATTAACTCCATTAGACATTCAAAATAAAAACTTTTCAGTAAAAATGAGAGGCTACAACCAAGATGAAGTCGATGACTTCTTGGATATGATCGTTCGTGATTATGAAGAAGCCGTTCAACGCAATCGTGAGTTAGAAAAATCGTTGAAACACGCAGAAGAAAAACTTGAATATTTCAATGAATTGAAAGATGCCTTGAATCAATCCATTATCGTGGCTCAAGATACGGCGGATAAAGTAAAAACAAGCGCAAGCAAAGAATCAGAAGTAATCGTTACTTCTGCTCAAAACCGTGCGGATGAAATGGTTGCTACTGCAGAAAAACATGCGCATGCCTTGATGACCTCAGCGGAAGAAAAAGCCAAAGAGATTTTGACGGATGCAACCGACAATGCCCGTCAATTGGCGACAGAAACAAATGACTTGAAGAAGAAAACCAGAGTCTTCCATAACAACTTATTAGTTATGTTGCAAACGCAATTAGAACAAGTGAAGAGTCCTGAGTGGGAAGAAATTTTGGCGCCATTTTCAAGCTATGTACAAGATTCCCACCAAGTGATCAGAGAAGTTTTGTCAAAAGAACTTGACAGTGAAAATGGTTCTGGAGTAAACTCAGAAGCAGTGGAAACATTTGATGTGGACATTGTTGAATCAGATGAAAAAATCGTTGATGTAAGTGAAAGCCCTGAAGTGAAAACATTAGATGATGCGAGAAACTTATTAGACGAATTGAACAAGACAGATAATAACTAAGACACAGAACAGAAAAATTTCTTATATTTTTCAAGCGAGTTTGGGAGAGTGGAAGCCAAATAAAACCCTGTAAGAAATCAGATCATCTGTGAGTTTCGTTCTTGAAAGAGCTGACTTTTCAAAGACTCGAGTAGAGAACGACGCCTGATCCCGTTACCGATCATCAAAGAATTGTCAACCGACAATAAAATTTGGGTGGTACCACGAACACGTTCGTCCCTTACCAGGGACGGACGTGTTTTTTGCTGTGAATCACTGCGATTGGTCCGCAAAGCGGAACAGAGCAGATGATGAACAGTACTAGGCGACCATAGGGAGCGTAGTAACCGTACTAAGAATCACTATGATTGGCTTGCGAAGCAAGACAGAATAGATGATGAACAGTACTAGGCGACCATAGGGAGCGTAGTAACCGTACTAAGAATCACTATGATTGGCTTACGAAGGAAGACAGAATAGATGATGAACAGTACTAGGCGACCGTAGGGAGCGTAGTAACCAAATTAGGAATCACGCTGATCAACTGTTAACAATCAGTGAATCCTAAATGCATTGAGTTTATGGCAACCAATCCATTTGACAGGTTCAATAGAAGCAATCGGTTGATCGAGTCGATGGATTTTGAAACTATACCAAAACGTTGAGAGACGAAAAGGAGCGAAACAAGAATGAAAATGAAAGAAACACTGCATCTTGGAAAAACCGCTTTTCCAATGCGAGGCAACTTGCCGAACCGCGAAGTGGATTGGCAAAAAGAATGGGAAGAAAATCAATTGTATCAACGTCGTCAAGAATTAAATGAAGGCAAGCCAACCTTTGTCTTACACGATGGCCCTCCCTACGCGAATGGAAACATCCATATTGGACACTCATTGAACAAAATCAGTAAAGACATCATCGTACGTTCCAAATCGATGTCAGGTTTCCGTTCACCTTATGTACCTGGTTGGGATACTCATGGTTTGCCGATCGAACAAGTACTGACCAATAAAGGGATCAAGCGCAAAGAAATGAGCTTGGCAGAATATCGGAAAAAATGTGAAGAATATGCTTTGACACAAGTGGATACACAAAGAGCTGATTTCAAACGTTTAGGCGTTTCTGGTGACTGGGATCATCCATATATCACATTGACACCAGACTATGAAGCAGCAGAAATCCGCGTGTTCGGAAAAATGGCAGAAAAAGGCTACATCTACAAAGGATTGAAACCAATTTACTGGTCACCATCTAGTGAATCATCATTAGCAGAAGCTGAGATCGAATACAAAGATGTGAAATCACCATCGATCTATGTGGCTTTCCCAGTAGCAGATGGCAAAGATTTGCTTGATTCAGATACATCTTTTGTTATCTGGACGACGACGCCATGGACCTTACCAGCGAATCTAGGAATCTCTGTGAATCCAACCTTTGCCTATGTTCAAATCTTGGCCGATGGCCGCAAATTCGTCGTGGCAAAAGATTTATTAGAAACCGTGACGAATGAGATCGGTTGGGAATCTGTCGAAGTATTACAAGAATTGGCTGGCGATCAATTGGAAAAAATGACGGCAAAACATCCTTTTTATGATCGTACGTCTCTATTGATGTTAGGGGACCATGTGACATTGGATGCCGGTACTGGTTTGGTCCACACTGCACCAGGACACGGGGAAGATGACTACATCGTCAGCAAAAAATATGGTCTAGATGTCTTATCACCAGTCGATAGCCGTGGGGTCTTCACAGAAGAAGCACCAGGATTTGAAGGGGTCTTTTATGACAAAGCCAATCCAATGATCACTGAGCTTTTAGAAGAAAAAGGAGCCCTACTAAAACTAAACTTCTTTACTCACAGCTATCCACATGATTGGCGGACGAAAAAACCAGTCATCTATCGGGCAACACCACAATGGTTTGCGTCTATTGATAAGTTCCGTCAAAATATTTTGGATGAAATCGAAAAAGTAGATTGGATCATTCCATGGGGCAAAACTCGTTTATACAATATGATTCGCGACCGCGGCGACTGGGTGATCTCTCGTCAACGTGCGTGGGGCGTTCCGTTGCCAATCTTTTATGCAGAAAACGGCGAAGCCATCATTACGCCTGAAACGATCGAGCATGTGGCAAACTTGTTTGCTGAACATGGTTCAACGATTTGGTTTGAAAAAGAAGCAGAAGAATTACTGCCAGCTGGCTTCACGCATCCGGGCTCACCAAATGGCAAATTCTCGAAAGAGACTGACATCATGGATGTTTGGTTTGATTCAGGTTCTTCTCACGAAGCCGTGTTACGTCAACGTCCAGAATTGACGTTCCCAGCTGACATGTACTTGGAAGGTTCTGACCAATATCGTGGGTGGTTCAACTCAAGTATCACGACTAGTGTTGCGATCAATGAAGTCGCACCATATAAAGCCGTCTTGTCTCAAGGTTTCACCTTAGATGGCGAAGGTCGCAAGATGAGTAAATCTCTTGGTAATACCATTGCACCAGAAAAAGTGATCAATCAAATGGGTGCGGATATTTTGCGACTTTGGGTCAGCAGTGTTGACTACGAAGCGGATGTCCGAGTGTCTATGGATATCTTGAATCAAGTGTCAGAAGTCTATCGGAAGATTCGCAATACCATGCGTTTCTTATTAGCGAACACGAGTGATTTTGATCCAGCAAAAGACAGCGTACCTTTTGAAAACTTGCGTTCTGTCGATAAATACATGATGGTTCGTTTGAATCAAACGATCAAAACGATTCGGGAAGATGGCTATGAAAAATATAACTTCTTGCATATTTACCGGACAGTCATCAACTTCTTGACAGTCGATATGTCTTCCTTCTATTTGGATTTTGCAAAAGATGTCGTTTATATCGAAGCTGAAAATGATTTCCAACGCCGTGCTATGCAAACTGTCTTTTATCAAACAGCGGTTGCATTGACGAAATTATTGACACCGATCATTCCGCATACCGCAGAAGAAATCTGGTCACACTTGAAAGAAGAAGAGGAATACGTACAGTTAGCGGAGTTCCCTGGCTATGATACATTTGCTAACCAAGAAGAACTGCTCGATCTTTGGCGGGCCTTCCTTGATTTCCGTGACAATGTCTTAAAAGCATTAGAAGAAGCGCGTAATGCAAAATTGATCGGAAAGTCCTTTGAAGCGAAAGTCACTGTTTATCCAACTGAGCCAGTTGCGGCATTGCTAAAAGCTATCGATTCAGATATTGCACAACTGCTGATCATTTCACCAGATTTCTTAACGATCAAAGAAGCCGGTGAAGCAGCTCCTGAAATGGCATATCAATTTGAGGATGTGGCGATCTTAGTTGAAAAAGCCGAAGGTGAAGTATGTGAACGTTGTCGCCAAGTCCGGGTAGATGTTGGTGTAGAAGAGCAACTGCCAACACTTTGTGGGCATTGTGCAACCATCGTCAAAGAAAACTATCCCGAAGCAGTTGCAGAAGGCTTTGAAAAATAAAAGAACGAAAAAAGATGACCCCATTGCGGGTCATCTTTTTTGCGCTTGCTCATTCTTATTCCTTGAGAATGGGAGAAAAACGCACGTTTCTGACATGAATATGAGAAAATAGGTGGCAATTGATAACGATTCTCATTTGTTTGCAATAATTTTTCGACAGTTTATTGTATAATAAAAAAACCTTACTAGACGAAGTTTCTTCCTTAAGGTCTGTAGGCAATTGTTTGTTCGAGATAGAGTATTTCACTGTCAACAGAAGAAACCAACGAGCTCGGATCAAGTAAAAAAAACTTGCCAGATAGAAAAACAGGTTGTAAACTGTTAAAAATCGGAATATTCAGAATATTGAAAGAAAGTGTGATTCCATGAGTGATTTAGAGATGATGAGGAAAACGAACCAAACGATGTACGATGCCGCTTTTGAAAAAGATGCTTGTGGGATGGGGTTTATTGCACAAAAAGATGGTCGCTATTCCCGAGAACTTGTGCAAAATGCCTTAACAATGTTAGAACGGATGAACCACCGAGGGGGAACTGGCGCTGAACCTGACACAGGTGACGGAGCTGGAATTTTGATGGCGATGCCTGACCCATTTTTTCAACAGCGAGCAAAAGAGGCCGAAATCTCATTGCCTGAAAAAGGCGCCTATGCTGTTGGGATGTTTTTTTTACCGAAAGAAAAGCTCCGAGCAGCACAGGTCCAAGAAGAAGTAGTCAAAGATATTCAACAAATGGGTTTTACCGTTTTATGGCAACGGGATGTGCCTTATGATTATTATCAGTGTGGACCGGGGGCGCAAAAACTCATGCCCTCATTTGTGCAAATCTTTATTGAAAAACCTGTCGATGTAGCTGCTGGCCGTCTCTTTGAAGATCAGCTTTACCGGCTACGACGTAAACTGGAAAAAACGTATCATACCGATGAGTTGTCTATCTGCAGCTTGTCCAGTAAGACAGTTGTTTATAAAGGAATGCTGCATGCCTATCAAGTTGGCTTATTTTTCAAAGATCTTCAAAGTGCAGAAATGACTTCGAGTATTGCTTTGACCCATTCTCGCTTTTCAACGAATACCTTTCCAAGCTGGAGTCGGGCGCAACCTTTTCGTTTCTTAGCCCATAATGGCGAAATCAACACGTTACGCGGGGCAGAAAATTGGATGCATGGACATCAAATCGAAGTCTATGATGATGAAAATTCTGATTCGGCGAAACTAGAAAATTGTATGGAATATTTGTACCGTCAAGGGCGAGATATTCCTCAAGCACTGTTGATGATGGTGCCAGAAGCGTGGTCCAAAGAAGCTGGATTGTCACCGGAGCTGACGGCTTTTAATGAGTACAACGCAAGCTTTATGGCTCCTTGGGATGGACCGGCAGCTTTATGTTTTACAGATGGGGATTTGGTAGGGGCTGCACTCGATCGAAATGGGTTACGGCCATCTCGCTACTCGATCACGAAAACTGGTTTTGTGGTCGTGGCATCTGAGTCAGGCGTTGTGGATCTTCCAGCATCGGAAGTGATTGAAAAAGGGGTGCTTGGACCAGCAAATATGTTTTTGGTGGATACCAAAAAAGGAGTGATCTTACGCAATCAAGAAATCAAAGCTCATTATGCGAATGCCCATCCTTACCAGGAGTGGCTAGCGGATCACTTATTGATACCAGAGCTGCTTCCTGAGACTGAGAAGCAGGAGGAAACAGCAGATGATGCGATCCAGACCCTTTGGAAACGAAATGGTTACACGGATGAGATCATTCGCACGTTGATTTTACCAATGGCTCAAACGGGAGAAGAACCAGTGATCTCCATGGGGTTTGATTCACCCTTAGCTATTTTGAGCGAACGTCCCCAATCCTTGTTTACGTACTTCAAGCAACAATTCGCCCAAGTGACCAATCCGCCAATCGATGCGATTCGCGAAAAATTGGTGATCGGTACCGAGCTGTTTTTAGGTAGAGATGGGGATGTTTCAAAGGACATTCGAATCAATTGTAATAAGCTGAAGATTGCTAGTCCGGTGTTAAAAACGAGTGAATATGAAAAAATCAAACAGTTAGATCAAAATGGTCAAAAAGCGGCTTTACAGTCGATTCTTTATGATTATGTACCAGAAAACGGGGCAGCTTTGCAACAAGCGTTAGAAGCGCTTTTTAAAGAGACGGAGCAAAAAATCGATTCTGGGGCAACGATCGTCATTTTAAGTGATCGGGAAGTCATCCAAGCGCAAGAAGGAAAAGTGGCGATTCCGATTCTCTTGGCGGTATCAGGTCTGCACAATTACTTGGTGCGAAAAGGCAAACGTTCCTTGGCATCAATCGTTGCGGATACTGCGGAAGTCTGTGAGGTCCATCATTATGCCATGTTAGTCGGCTACGGAGTAAGTGGGGTCCACCCTTATGGGGCTTACCAGACATTGGCGCATTTTGAGCTTTCAGAGAAGATCGAAAGTTACCGTAAAGCATGTGAAAAGGGCATTGTCAAAATCATGTCACGAATGGGGATTTCAACGATCGCCGGTTACCATGGGGCGCAATTGTTTGAAGCTGTTGGTATCTCTGAGAAAGTCATCTCCGAATACTTTACCGGCACGGTTACTCGTATCGGTGGACTTTCATTAGCGCAAATCGAGCAAGAATACTTAATGCGTTATGAAGCGGCGTATGGCGAGAAACGCGTGGATTATCTTGATTCGGGTGGTAGTTTCCAATATAAAGCCGACGGGGAACATCATCTGTTCAATCCAAAAACGATCTATGGGTTTCAAAAAGCTGTTCGTACAGGCAGCTATGCGCTTTATAAAGAATATGCGGCGGAGATGAACCAAGACGCGTTAGAGAATCCAACGACCCTCCGTTCTATGTGGACTTTTGGGAACACGAGACGCAGTATTCCTTTAGCTGAGGTGGAACCTGTTGAAACGATCGTCAAACGGTTTAAAGTCGGTGCGATGTCTTACGGCTCTCTAAGTGAAGAGGCGCATCGCTGTATTGCTGAAGGGATGAATGCGATCGGTGCAAAATCCAACAGTGGAGAAGGTGGAGAAAATCGGAATCGTTTCAAACCAGTGAAGGGCATTAACTATAACAGTCGTATCAAACAAGTTGCTTCTGGCCGTTTTGGTGTCAATGCCGAATATTTAATGAGTGCGGACGAACTCCAAATCAAAATGGCCCAAGGGGCAAAACCTGGTGAAGGTGGTCAATTGCCAGGCAACAAAGTCTTCCCATGGGTAGCGGAGATTCGTGGCTCAACACCTGGTGTCCGACTGATTTCGCCGCCACCACATCACGACATTTATTCGATTGAAGATCTAGCCCAGCTGATCTATGACTTAAAAGCAATCAACCCGTATGCCCGCATCAATGTCAAATTGGTTTCTAGTACAGGTGTGGGTACGATCGCTACCGGTGTCGTCAAAGCCGGCGCAGACGTAGTCGTGATCTCAGGCTATGACGGTGGGACCGGTGCTTCTCCGAGAAATTCGATTCGGGATGCTGGCTTGCCTTGGGAGATGGGGCTTGCAGAAGCCCATCAAACGTTAGCTATGAATCATTTGCGGCAGCGAATGACCTTAGAGACAGATGGAAAATTGATGACGGGGCGTGACATCGCCATTGCTGCTCTTTTAGGAGCAGAAGAATATAGCTTTGCCTCTTTAGCGCTAGTTGCGATTGGTTGTGTCATGATGCGAGTTTGCAGTATCAATACATGTCCTGTCGGCATTGCTACACAGAACCCAGCGTTGCGCAAATTTTTCGCAGGGAAACCTGAGCACATCATCAATACGATGTACTTTTTAGCAGAAGATTTACGGGAAACGATGGCCGAGCTAGGGTTTCGCACGATTGATGAGATGGTAGGACACGCGGAAGTGTTGACACCACGCTTCGTTGCCAAAGGCAAAGCAAAGTCGTTAGACTTTTCTAGAATGATTGGGACGACGATCCCAATCGAGCGCAAAGTGACCGACCCATTCCTTGAAAAACGACAATGGCCAGAATTAGACGCTTTTGCCCAAGCAGCTATCGACAATAATCAAGAAATCGTTATGAATCATACGATCAATAATGTTCAACGTTCAGTCGGCGCTCGTTTAGGGGGCTGGATCGCAGAACGCTTTGGCAATTACGAAGTAACACCAGGCTTGTTGCAGTTTACGTACCGCGGCATTGCTGGTCAAAGTTTTGGGGCGTTTGCCACCCAGGGCATCCAGTTGAAACTGATTGGCGAGGCCAACGATTATGTAGCCAAAGGATTGAGTGGTGCCCGTTTGATCATTGTGCCGCCTGAAGATGCTGCTTACGATGCAGAGCATTCACCGATTGTCGGTAATGTTGCTTGTTTCGGGGCGAATCGTGGTGAAGGCTATTTCCGCGGCATTGCTGGCGAACGCTTTTGTGTCCGTAACAGTGGAGCCAAAGTCGTTGTCGAAGGCGTTGGTGACCATGGCTGTGAGTACATGACTGGCGGTGTCGTGGTGATTTTAGGAAAAACCGGTCGCAACTTCGGTGCTGGAATGTCCGGCGGCGTGGCGTATGTTTACGATCCCGATCAAACCTTTGCTGATAAATGCAATCGGGAAATGGTTGATTTGTACCGGATTGGTGAAAGCGGTGATGACCACCAGTTGAAGGAGATGATCCAGCAACATTTTGCCTATACGGATTCATTGAAGGCGGCTGAGATTTTAGAAGATTGGGAAAATCAGCAACAACATTTCATCAAAGTCTATCCGACAGAATACCATCAGATGATCCAAGCGACGGAGACCTTGGCTGAGCAAGGATTTATCGGGGAGGAACTTGTGACGAAAGCCTTCGAAGCTGTCGTCGGTCCACAATTGACCATCCCAGGAAAGGAGCGTGACTAATATGGCAGATCCATTTGGTTTTTTAAAGTACCCAAGAGTAGAAAATCCTACCCGACCGGTTTCAGAACGTATCGAAGACTGGCAAGAATTACAGATGCCATTGCCTGAAAATGAGCGTCAAGAGCAAGCGGCACGCTGTATGAATTGCGGGATCCCATTTTGTCATACGGGTTCTTTTTACGGCGGTCAACGGGCGGTTTCCGGTTGTCCCAATGACAACCTGATTCCTGAATGGAATGATCTGGTTTATCAAGGGCGTTTCCAAGCCGCCTTTGAGCGTCTTGCCAAAACCAATCCATTACCGGAAATGACTGGACGTGTTTGTCCAGCTCCATGTGAAAAAGGCTGTACCGAGGCACTGAATGGCTCGGGCGTCACGATCCACGACAATGAACGCTTTATTATCGATACTGCTTTTGAAAACGATTGGGTCAAAGCCTCCGGGTTGCCTCAAGAAGCGACTGGTTTCAAGGTGGCGATCGTTGGTAGCGGACCGGCTGGTTTATCTGCTGCTTGGCGCTTGAATCAACTAGGACATCAAGTGACGGTCTATGAACGCAGTGATCGCTTTGGCGGTTTACTGATGTATGGTATTCCAAATATGAAATTAGATAAAGATGTTGTGCAGCGACGTATTGACTTGATGGCAGAGCTAGGCGTGACCTTTGTCGCAAATACGGAGATCGGTCGTGACTTGTCAGCAGAAGAATTGTCCGCTCAGTATGATCGGGTCATTTTGGCAACAGGAGCTAGTGTTCCTCGTGACTTGAAGATTCCAGGTCGTGAATTGACTGGGGTGCAATTTGCAGTCGATTATCTGACGGAAGCAACCAAAGATGTCTTAAAGCATGGCAAAGCGGCAACAAGTAAAAAACTTGCTGGCAAGCACGTCGTCGTGATTGGCGGCGGCGACACTGGAAATGACTGTATTGGTTCAGCGATTCGGCAAGGAGCCGCTTCTGTGCGTCAATTGGAGATCACGCCCCAACTGCCATTGACACGTACCGACAGCAATCCCTGGCCTGAATACCCAATGACAGCCCGCACAGGATATGGGCAAGAAGAAGCGGCTGAAGTCCTGCAAACACAAGTGACGTATCATGGGGTGTCCACAACAGCCTTTATCGGCGCCGAACGCGGCCAGTTGATCGCCATCGAAACGGTCTCAGTAGATCAACAGTTTCAGCCAATCCCTGGCACAGAGCAAGTGATCAAGGCGGATTTGGTTTTGTTGGCAATGGGCTTTGTTGGTGCAGAGACCCAACTCTTCGATGCCTTTGGTGTGCGAGAAGTGTACGATGATTACACGACGAACAATGAACGAGTGTTAGTCGCAGGAGATGCTAAAAGAGGACCAAGCTTAGTGATCTGGGGGATTCGTGAAGGACGCCTAGCGGCAGAAAAAGTCGACCAAGCGTTACGATCATTGGTGTATCAATAAGCAAACAATAAAAAACAACCTGAGCAGCTCTTCCTCCCTCTGAATTAGAAGGGGAACAGCGAAATGCTCAGGTTGTTTGCCTGTTAAGCAGTTGGTTCAGATGGATGGGGCTTTGACCGCTGTTCATTTTTTTCCATTGCTGCCTTCGGTAGGCGAATCGAAAAGACGATGGTTTCGTCACGGCTTTCCGCCCAGATTTTTCCACCTAATGCTTCAACGATTTCTTTGGCGATCGGCAGCCCCAGACCGGTTCCACCAGTCGCAGTCGCTCGTGAAGCGTCCATCCGATAAAAAGGCTCAAAAATCAAGCCAATCTTTTCAGCAGGGATCGTTTTTCCATGATTGGTCAAACGAATCAGGATATCATCAGAGGCACTGATGGCTAAATGCAAGGGGGAATCGGCATAACTATAATTGATGGCATTGCGAATCAAGTTATCAAAGACGCGTTCCATCTTCTCTGTATCGACAGTCGCATAGACTTTTTTCTGTAGCTGCAGTTGCCAATGAAGGTTCTTTTCTTCTAGCAGCGGTAAAAATTCGAACGTCAACTGTTCTAGCATCAAGCTAAGATCCGTGGTTTCGGTCTGTAAGGCGATCGTTGTAAGATTAAAACGAGTGATTTCGAAAAATTCGCTGATCAATAATTCTAGCCGCTGGGCTTTTTGCAAGGCGATCTTGGTATAGCGTGCGCGTAGTTCGGAAGAAAGCTGCGGTTCTTCTTCTAGAAGTGTCAAATAGCCGATCACACTGGTCAAAGGTGTGCGTAAATCATGTGCGAGATAGACGATCAAATCATTTTTCCGCTGCTCTGCTTCTTTGGCAGCTCGTTGATCCTGTAGATTTTTTTCCCGCAACTGGTTCATTTCTTCTTGCACGTCGATCAGATTACTGGAAAGAACGATTCGCTTCGTAGGTTCAGCAATCAATTGATTCGTGGCTTGAATCGTTTCATTCAAATAGCTGATGGCTTTACTCATATAATAAATCGTTGTGCTCACCCAAATCAGCAAGGCACCGATCGCTAGACAGACGAGCCAATAATCAGCAAAAAGCCGTAATATTAGATAAATGGGCTCATAGCCGTACCAAACCCTCAATCCTGCTACAAAGCGAACAGTTAAAGGGATCAGAATCAAAAGGAGCATTAAAACACCTGTGGTGATAAAGTATTGAGTCAAAAGTTTCCGGATCAATGGACTTCTATTTTTCAATGATATAGCCGACCCCCCATACAGTTTTGATTAATTTCGGTTTGCGGGGTTGTTCGTTTAGCTTTTCCCGCAGACGGGCAATGTGTGCCATCACTGTGTTATTGTTATCTAAATATTTTTCTTTCCAGACTGCTTCAAAAAGAGTTTCCGAGGCAACGACCGATCCTTGGTGTTCAAATAAGTTAAGCAGGATTTTAAATTCGATGGGGGTCAAGAAAACCTCTTTGCCATAAAGAAAACATTGGTGACTGTTGATTTTCAACAGTAAGCCTTCCTTTTCGTATTCTTCAATCTTCTGCGGAACAGCTGACTGATTGTATCGTTGGTATCGCCGTAGTTGCGTTTTGACCCGAGCAACAACTTCTAATGGATTGAAGGGTTTAGTCACATAATCATCTGCACCTAGACTTAGACCGGTAATTTTATCCAGATCTTCTCCTTTGGCAGTGAGCATCAGTACTGGAAAAAAGTGGGTTTTGCGAATGGTCTGTAACAGCTGAAAGCCGTCGATATCCGGCAGCATCACATCTAAAACTGCCACATCGACTGTTTCTTTTTCGAGATAAGCCAAAGCACTCGTTCCATCATAAAAAGGTTCCACTTGAAAGCCTTCATTCCTTAGAAACGTCGTGACTAACTCGGCGATTTCTTTTTCATCATCAACAACAATTATTTTTTCTGCCATCCTTGATTCACTCCAACTATCTACGATCATTTTCATTTACACTACCATTTACTCTACACCCATCATACCGTAATCGGTAAGCGAATGCATTCGTTTTCTACTTTGAACTAGAGGTGATGCGGGAACCTAGGCGGCTGATCAATTCATTGGTAATGGTTTGTGCTTGATCAGCGGTAGTCGTCCAATCGCTGATTACTTCGAGCGAACTTTCGACCGCCAGTTCTGGATAGTCCGTTAAATCGATCAAGAGCATATCCATACAAACCAACCCAATCTGCGGGAGTAAAGCACCTTGATAAGAAAGCTGGAACCCTTGGTTTGATAGGGCACGTGGAACCCCGTCGCAGTAGCCGATGCTAACGATCCCGATCGTGGCTGGTCGATCAAAAACAGTGCCTAATCCATAGCCGATCGCTTCACCAGCGGCAACTGTTTTTTTGTCTACCAGTAAGGCTTTGAGTGTCAAAATCGGCTGTATGTTTATCTTCTGCTTCGTTGGTTCGTTCGGGACGCTCAATGAACCAGTTAGAAGAATACCTGGACGTACATAATCATAGTGTTTCTCTGGGTAATTCAATATTCCGTAGCTGCTTTGCAGATGTGTCAGTCCATAGGCGATATTTTTAGCGGATAAGCCAGCCAACAGATCATCAAAACAAGTGATTTGGGCTTGTGTCCGCAAGATACTTGCCGTATCCAGCTGATCTGAAGAGCCTAGATGGGAAAAAATGCCCGTGATCTTGAGAGATGGCAAGGCGTAAAGTCCAGTAACTGTCTCAACATCAGGTGCAACGCCTAAGCGGTGCATACCAGTATCTACCGCTAAATGGCATTCGATCGGAATGCTTGTTTGGGCTAAAGCATGCCCATGGGCCTCACTAACGATGGTTGGAATCAAGGAATAATGTTTCAGCTCTTTGGCACGTTGGGCAGAAGTGTACCCTAAAATCAGTAAGCGACTTTTAATGCCAGCTCGCCGTAATTCGATGGCTTCTTCTATGGTGGCAACAGCAAAAAAATCGACGCCTACTCTTTCCAAGGTACGAGCGACCAATTGCGCATCGCAACCATAGGCATCTGCTTTAACCACCGCCATCACTTTTGTTGTGGATGGAATCACTCGTTTGATTTCCTGCAAGTTGTGCAACAGGGCGGGGGCTGAGAATTCTTTGGCTGCCCGCTGCAAGTGGAGCGGCGTTTTTTTCGGAAACGGCAACAGCTTTTGCAAAGCAAAGAGACCATGCACCACCCCAATGGTCAGTCCTAAGACCACCAAGAAATTGATCAGATTGTTTTGCAGCAAGGGTAGCTTTTGACTAAGAAAATGGGTTACTGCAATGGTATAAGGATGGAGCAAATAGAGCCAAAGGGACAGACGACCCGCTTGTTTCCAGATCATGGGTGCTTGCCATTGCTGAATGATCGGAAATAAAAACAAGAGAACGAAGGGCAAAAAGACATACATGCTGTCATGTTTAGGTGTAGTAAAGTGATGCAAGAGATAACTTTCCAAAAGCAAGCAAATAAGACTAATCATCAGATAACTATAGCGATGGGGAGAAGCAGGTTTTTTGGCAAATCTTCTGGCTAGTACCCCTAAGATCAAAAATAAGGGAGCAAAAAAAATGCCGTTGCGAGTTCCATCCAATAGTTGGAAAATCAGTGAATAGAGTGGCGTGATGGGTGTTTGTGCAGCCAGGCCAGACCAACTGTCCCCACCTAAACCAACCACATACAAACCGACAGCAATGAAAAACACCTGCTTGAAAGAAAGCCGTGTCAAGAGGCCCATCACTAGTAGACCGCCGGTAATGATCGCAGGAAAATACCAAAGATGGTAAAGAATGCCGTTGACTAGCAAAGTTTGAATAAAAGTGTCTAGTGGCATGTTCAATCCTAGTATGCCGCTGTACCAAGCAAGCGGCAAAAAGAGCAGTGTGGCAATGAGATAGACTTGCAGCTGTTTTTTGATAAATAACCAGATACGTTGTCTGGCAGGATAGCTGTTTTGGGTGGCTAAATCACTGAACACATAATACCCGCTGATCATAAAAAAGAAGGGGACGGCGATTCTGAAAAGAGTCAATGTGATCAGGATATCACCATTGGGCCACAATCGATGAAGGGGCAGACAGTGGATCGCCACCACCATCATCGCTAAAATCACCCGAAACTGCTCAATTCCTTGATTCTTCTTCATGCGAACTGCCTCGCGGTTTGTTCAAGATATTGATAGTATTCTTCCAATGTCCACTGTTGACTGGCGATGATTTGACTATGAGGCAGACCGACATAACGAAAATGCCATGGTTCATAGCCAATCCCTGTAATCTCCTGTTTGTCTGCGGGATAGCGTAAAATAAATCCGTAGTTCATCATTTCCTGTGTAAATAAATCCGCCGCTGCGCTGTCACGAAACCGTGGGCAGATCAAATCACCTTGCTGGCCTTTTAAACCAACATCGATCGCTAAGCCTAACTGATGCTCGCTGCAGCCGGGCAACGCCACAAATTGTTTCGTATAGGCTAATCCATTTTCTTTTAAGGAATATTCCCATAAATGCCGTTGCTGCTTTTCGGTTCGATAGCCGTCTAATAAGCAGATCTCGTTTTCAAGTTTTAAGGCTTTGACGAGGCGTTCCCATTGTTTGGCTGCTTCAGGCTGCAAGTAAACTTCTTCTTCACTAAAAGCAGCAAGGACGAGGTGGGGCGGCTCTTGGTTTTTTTCTAATGGAAACTCTTTGCTAACTAACTGTAGATAGGGATTCATTTGCCTTCCTCCTTTGCTAAGACAAGCAGTTTTTGTAGTAGTTCTTGATAGGATAAGCCGATTGCTGCCATCATGGCAGGATAGCGGGAGTGACTAGTAAAGCCCGGCATAGTATTGATTTCATTCAAGTATAGTTCTCCTTGATCCGTGACAAAAAAGTCGATGCGAGCAAGTCCTTTAAGACCAAGACTGTGATAGAGCAGCTGAGCTTGTTCTTTGACCTTGGTTTCAATCGTTTCAGGCAATGGTGCAGGAACGGTGATCTTGGCGCTAATCAACTGGTACTTTTCTTCAAAATCGAAAAAGCCTTCTACTAATGAAATAGCGTCACAAGCACCGACAGTCAAAGAGTCGTTGCCTAAGATACCGCAACCAATCTCAACGCCAGCTATATTTTTTTGTAAGAGCACTGCGGAACAATAAGCGAATGCTTCCTTCAAGGCAGGAGCGATTTCTTCAACACAAGTTACTTTTGTGATCCCTTTTGAGGAGCCCGCTTCATTAGGCTTAAAGAAAACTGGAAAGCCATGGGTCTGGATGAAGGCTTCGATTTGTTGCTGTTGGTTGTCTTGATTTGTCAAGAGAATCGTAGGGGCGCTTTGTACGCCAATGGCTGCTGCAGCTTGATGCAGCAGCCATTTGTTCATACATAAGGCAGAGGCTGCCACCCCGCAGCCTACATAAGGTAGCTTCATCAATTCAAACAATCCTTGGATACTGCCATCTTCCCCGTATTTGCCATGCATAATGGGAAATAAAACATCAGGTACCAACGTTTGCTGCGCTTCACTTAGCCAAAAGCCGTTTCCTTCAAAAAGTGGCTGGATTTTCTGTTTATGTTTCGTATCCAACAGCCACGTGTCTTGTCGGATGTTTTCCAGTTCTCCTGTATACAAATACCAATCCATAGCATCTGGGGCGATCCCGATCAAAGAGAGGTCATAGTCATCGGGAGATGATTGGAGTGCTTCGATTGCGCTAGTTGCTGAGGCTAAAGAAACGGCGTACTCCGGTGAATTGCCTCCAAAAATAATGGCGATTTTTTTCATATTTTTCTTCCTTCCACTTTTCGATTCTTGCTACATTCAGTCTATCAAGGAAAGAAAAAAGAAATTTACGGGCTTACTGGTATCTTTCTTTTCTTTTTGTGATGAAATTGTGACGAATTTATGACAAAAGGAAGGCGACAGCTGCCGCTCTTTTTACGCAAGAAAGGAAACAGAATTTGAAGTAGAAAAAGCTGCCATAAGATGGAGCGGAGAAAATAGTGAAAGGAGAGCACTTTTAAGGAAGGAAAGGAGAGGCAATAGCAGGAACGTTGACACAAAAAAAGCACGCCGAAGCATGCTTTTTCCTTTTGAAGATGGTTTTTCGCTTATTATACGATTCGCTTATTATGCGTAATGAGCACGAGGACCACCGATATATTTGGGCCGTGATCCCAGAGCTGTGACATGGGCAGCGCCAAGGGTCTTGATAGAGGGACGGATCGGGATTTGAACATGTTTGACATGCATACCGATCGCTGTGTCGCCGATATCGATACCCGCTTTGGCCACAATGTGCTCCACTTCGATAGGCTCATCGAACAACTGGAAAGCCGCAACTGAGCAAGCACCGCCTGCATGCAGCTGGGGCACTACTGCGACTTCTTCTAATTGATATAGTCGAGCCGTTTCACGCTCAACGGCTAAAGCCCGATTGAGATGTTCACAGCCTTGAACGGCTAAATGAATATTTTTGGGACGCAAGATCGCTCGTAGTGTTTCAACGATAACCATGCCTACTTCTTGACTGGAATTTTTGCCAATCAAGCCACCAACCACTTCACTTGTTGAACAGCCGAGAACAAAAAGATCATTTTCATCAACGTTCGCTGTCGTAATGACTTCTTCAACGATCGTAGTTAAATCCGTTTTTAATTGATTGATATCTGTCATGAGAATCACCTTTCATTTAAAGAAAACTTTTTCGTGCGGCGTAAGGCATGGGTCAGCGGTAAAGCAACGATGCTGCCAAAGACCGTTTGGATTAAATTACTTGGAACTGAGGCGATCCCTGCCCCTAAACCGAATAGTAAAACTGTTGCTGCTGCATAGCCGGCAATCATGATCAAGCTGCCAACAATAACGGCTGCTAGTGGTCGATGGTTCATTCTACCCACGATCCAGCCTTGTACACCATGGATCACAATGGAAAAGAAGGCCCATTCAGGATAGCCTGATAGAAAATCAATGATGCCACCGCTCATTCCGCCTACGAAGGCCCCGGCGCTAGGTCCGAACAAAAGGGCCGAGATATAGATCCCTGCTTCACATAAGGTCACAAAGCCCTTCGTTTGTGGAACAGGAATGATAAAGGTCAAAGAAAGTGCACAGGTAAGTGCCGTCAGCATAGCGATCATGGTTAGGTTTCTTACTTTCATAGGTGTTCCTCCTTTTTAAAATAGGCGAGCTGATTGACGTTGCCAGAGGTTCCTAAAGGCAGACCGTCTTCGATCCCTGCCCAAACAAATGCTTTTGCAGTTTGAACAGCTGTTTCCAATGAAGTGCCTTTGGCAAGTAAAGCGGCAATCGCCGATGAAAGGGTACACCCAGCACCGTTGGTAGTCGTTCGGGTACTTTTTTCTGCTTCGAAAACAGTATATTGCCCAGAGTGGTATAAAAGGTCGTAGGCTTTTTCTCCAGTTAGTCGACTGCCACCTTTGATCAGGACATTTGGGGCACCCAATGCATGGATTTTTTTCGCCGCGGTTTTCATTTCCGCCAACGTCGTAATGGTTTGACCAGAGAGGTGCTGAGCTTCGAGTAGATTAGGTGTTACTAATGCTGTGTAAGGAAACAATGAGATCAATCCTGCTTGATAGGAGTGGTTAAAGGCAGTATCTCCTTCTTTAAAGGCAAGAACTGGATCGAGCACGATCGGTCCGGTAAATGTTTGTAAAAAATCCCGCAGCAATTCAATGATGGCCGTTTGATGAAGCAGCCCGATTTTGATTGCATCCAAGGAAATGACCGAGCGCACGGAATCCAATTGTGCTTGAACCACAAATTCCGGGAGGTCATGGAACAAAAGATCATCATTGATGGCGACCACACACGTTAATAGGGCATGGCCAAACACCCCGAATTCCTCAAATGTTTTCAAATCAGCCGTCATGCCGCCACCTGCCAAACTGTCGAGACCGGCGATCGATAAGACTTGTTTCATGTCTGCTGCTCCTTTCGTTTCTCATTTCTTTCTATTATAAACAGTTGGTAAAAAAGAAAAACGGCCAATTGGATGTTTTTTCCTCATCCAATTGACCATTTGCTTATTTTTCATTTAGTAAATCTCGCTCACGATACCATTCATCGGGGCGCCAGATCCATTCAAAACCATCGGCAGCTAAGAGATCATAGGCAGCTTGGGGTCCCATCGTTCCTGCGGCATAGTTTGGAAAATCAGGTGTTTCTTGGTCCCAAGCGTGACGGATCACATCAACGATGCGCCAAGATTGGGCAACTTCATCCCAATGGGTAAAGTTAGTGCCATCCCCGTTCAAAGCATCTAAAATCAATTTTTCGTAGGCTTCAGGGGTGTTTTCGACGATTTCAGTACTATTCCGATAATCTAGCTTCACTGGCAATGTCTCAAACCCTTGGCCAATTTCTTTTCCATTCAAGGAAAGAGAGAAGCCTTCTGTCGGTTGAATGTAGATTGTCAGCACATTCGGTGCCAAACTCTCGTTTTGCTTTTGTTCATTTAGGTCTTGCTTAAAGACATTGACAGGGACTTGTTTAAAGACAATGTTGATGCGAGTGCCTTTTTCCGTCAAGCGTTTCCCGGTTCGTACATAGAAAGGTACGCCGGACCAGCGGAAGTTGTCGATCAAGAATTTTCCAGCAACGAAGGTTTCAGTTGCCGATTCTTCATCGACATTGGCTTCTTCTCGGTAGCCAGCAAATTCCTTATCTTCTAATTGCCCTTTGGCGTATTGACCACGAACGAAGTGTTGTTTCACTTCTTCTTCGGAGTAAATACGGATCGCATTTAAGGCTTTGATTTTTTCCGTCCGTAATTCTTTTTCAGAAAAAGCCACTGGCGGTTCCATGGCTAATAAGGAAAGGATCTGCAGAATATGGTTTTGGACCATATCTTTCAAGGCGCCGCTCTTATCATAATACCCACCGCGTTCTTCAACACCTAAGTTTTCTGCGATATTGATCTGAACATTGTCAATGTAGCGATTGTTCCACATCGACTCAAAAATGTTATTGGCAAAACGAATCGCAGAAATGTTTTGGATCATTTCTTTTCCTAAATAATGATCGATCCGGTAGATTTCTTGCTCTGTAAAGACTTGATTGATCTCTTCATTCAATTCTTTTGCTGAGTCGTAGTCGCTTCCAAATGGTTTTTCGATGATCACCCGATGGTAGCCGTCAGTATCCAGCATTCCTTGGGATTTCAAGTGAGAAACGATCGTCCCAAAGAAATTAGGGGACATTGCTAAGTAAAAGATCTGATTGCCTTCTAAATGGTATTTCTGATCTAAGGTTTCCGCCAAATCCTTTAATGAATCATAATGACTCGTATCTGTTACATCATGTGATTGGTAGTAGAAATGAGAAGCGAATGTCTCTGCTTGCTCTTGTGAGTCGCTCAATTCTTTGATCGTACCTATTACTACTTCACGATAGTGTTCATCCGACCAAGGACGGCGAGCAGTACCGATGACTGCAAAATCTTCTTTCAAATCGCCTTTTTTGTACAACCGAAACAAAGAAGGGTATAGTTTGCGTTGGGCAAGGTCGCCCGTACCGCCAAAAATCGTAAAAAGGACCTTTTTTTCCATCATCTTCACTCCTTACAGTTTATCAACAAAAATCGTGCTGGCGGCTTTGTAGCTGACAGCAATTTCCTTTGTGTCATTTTTGATCGTAATCGGACCCTCGTATGCTGCCGCATCGATGATCTCGTATTCTTCATGAATATTCAATTGGATCGAAACAAGGTAATCCAGCAGTTCTCGTTCATCAAGGACACGGGCGATACGAATCTTGGTTCCTACCGGGTAGGAACTCATGGTGTTTTTTTCGCCTTCGTGAATGAGTTCTCCTTGTTCGGGGATCATTCCGCCATGTGGGCAATACCGAGGATGATCAAGGTAGGCTTCTAAGCGGCTCGCCAGTGTTTCCGAGGTGACGTGTTCTAAAACTTCTGCGTCATCATGAACTTCATTCCATGAGTAATGCAGGTGCTCCACAAGAAAGACTTCCCATAAACGATGCTTGCGGATCAGAGCACTTGCAGAAGCTAAACCAGTTTCAGTCAACTGTACCCCTTGATAAGGTGAATGTTCCACTAAGCCTTCTTTTAATAATTTTGAAATCATTTCACTTACTGAAGCTGCTGAGACGTCCAGACCTGACACGATTTGTTTGTTATTGATTTTCTTTTGGTCACCACCAAGCTCCAAGATGAGCTTTAAATAATCTTCACGATTTGGTGTCATCGGATCCATCCTCTCTTATCAAAGACTATCAAAGTAGATTTTATCAAAAAAGCCGGCTGATTACTACGAAAAAACCCGCCGGTTTCCAATATTCTATGTAAAAGAAGGCCGAGGGGAGCAACTCCACCTCAGCCTTTTTTTATTAAGCCCAGTCACCATTGCGAAAGACAGGAATCGTGGTGCCATCTTCTTTGATGCCATCGATGGACATTTGGTCAGAGCCAACCATGAAATCTACGTGGGTTTGGCTGCGGTTCAAGCCAGCAGCTGCCAGTTCTTCTTCACTCATCTCAGTGCCGCCTTGCAAGCTGAAGGCATAAGCGGAGCCTAACGCTAAGTGGTTTGAGGCATTTTCATCGAACAACGTATTGAAGAAGATGATGCCGGATTGTGAGATAGGGGAAGGATCAGGAACTAATGCGACTTCACCTAAAGATTTTGCTCCTTCATCGATTGCTAGCAGTTTGCCTAACACTTCTTCGCCCTGTTCCGCAGAAAAGTCCACGACTTTGCCGTCTTTGAAGGTGAACTTCATCCCAGAGATGATGGTGCCTGCGTAGCTCAATGGTTTCGTACTTGAAATATAGCCATCGATGCGACGATTATCTGGGGCAGTAAAGACTTCTTCTGTTGGCATGTTCGCCATGAATTTTTCATTGCGGGTATTGTAACTGCCAGCACCTTCCCACAAGTGGTTTTTAGGCAAACCGATGATCAAATCGGTACCAGGTGCCGTATAGTGCAGAGCACTGAATTGTTCTTTGTTTAATTCTTCGGCTTTAACTTGCAAGGTTTCATCGTGTTTTTTCCAAGCTGCGACAGGATCTTCTTCATAGATACGCGTCGTTTTGAAAATTTGATCCCAAAGCTTGTCTTGTGCTTCTTCAGGGGAAGCATCAGGGAATACTTTTTGAGCCCAATCTTGACCAGCCGCCGCAACCACAGTCCAGCTGACTTTGTTGGCTTGTGTTGCTTGACGCAATTTCATCATCGCTTTACCAGAAGCAGCTTGGAAGGTTGCCACTCGGTCTGAGTCGACGCCCGCTAACGCATCGGGATTGGCAGAAACGACACTGATACGGCTGGCACCTTTTTCAACCCAGTCTTCCGTTTGATCAATTTTGTGCTGAGGAATCGTAGACAAACGATCTTCGGCCGCATGAGTCAGAAATTCTTTTTGGATCTCATCGTCGGTCCATTGGACGATTACTTCGTCTGCACCTAATTCATACGCTTTTTTCGTTAATAGGCGAGCTAAAGGTGCTTGGTCCACGGCGATTTGGATGACGATCGTGTGCCCTTTTTGGACATTTACGCCAACTTCAGTGATCAGTTGGGCATATTTTTCAAGGTTCTGATTAAAGTTTGGTAAAACCATTAAAATTCCTCCATTTATTCTAAATTTATAACTGTCTTCATGATAGCACTAAGTATTTTTGAAAACAAACGAAAAAGTGAGCAAAAAAACAGTGGCCTTCAAATTGAAAAACTGGAAACACTAAGGGCAATAAATTTAAAAGTTTTTTTGCAAACTTAAAAAAACATGATACAATAAGTAAAAGGTATTTCTGAAAGCGATGTATAGCAGAATTAAGGAGATTAAAAAATTATGGCAAGAAAGAAAACTATTACTAGAGACCAGATTTTAAAAGCTGCCTATGAAGTTGTCGCAACCGAAGGATTTACACGTTTTACCGCACGCAATATCGCAGCGAAGATGAAATGTTCAACGCAACCGATCTACTTAGAATTTAAAAATATGGATGACTTAAAAAATGCATTGATCAATCAGATTTACGACTACTTAGCGACAGAAGTTTTTCCAGTTGAAAGACGGGGAGATGTCATCGTTGACTTAACGCTAAATTATATTGGCTTTGCAAATAAAGAAAAACGATTATACCGAGCGCTATACTTAGAAGAGCATGGTGGTGGGGATTCCATGCAACAGTTTTCATTTGACCTTTTTGTGAAATCAGTGAAAAAAGAACCAAAATATCAAGATCTATCTGATGTAAAATTACAATCTTTGCACACCGGTGTCTGGATCGTCGCTACTGGCTTAGCGGCATTGATGTCTTCGGGAATCATTCATCCGACAGAAGATCAGATTGCTAAGCTGATGACGGAAACCACCGATAATATTTTAGCAAGAGAAACACCCATCGATATCAGTTATCATTAAGCAAACAATAAACCTCCGGCAGAATCAAGTGATTTTGTCAGAGGTTCTCTTGTTTTATTCAGCGAATGCTTCTGCTAGTTTTTTGGCAAAGGCTTCTAAGTTTTGAATATCGTCTTCTTCTGCAGCCAAGTCAACTTTGACGCTGTCAGCTCCTTTTGTCGCACCAGTTTTGCTAAAGGCGGCTTCAAAGTCGTCAACCGATTTACAAAAGTCATCATAAAAAGTATCACCGGAGCCGCAGACTCCAAAGATTTTGCCGCTTAAATCAAGTTCTTGCAAATCTTCATAAAAATCGACGATCTCATCCGGTAGCTCCCCGTCTCCATATGTATACGTTGCGACGATACAGATATCGGCATCTTCAAAGTCATCTGCATCCACTTGGGTACACTCATTCATTTCTACTTCCATGTCAAGATTTTCAAGGGCTTCAGAAACGATATCCGCAATTTCTTCCGTATTCCCCGTCATGCTTGCATAGACGATTTTTGCTAAAGCCATGGGCTTTTTCCTCCAATCTCATTCCTATTCTCAAGGAAAACTCTCTTACAGATTATAGCAAATGCACGAAAGTTTGAAAACAAAACTTGAAAAACTCTTTACAATGTCTGTGAATTTTGTAAAATAAGGGATTTCTATGGTAAAATAAGAGGAATTTAATTAAGGGAGACGAGAACATGATTACATTAAAATCTGCCAGAGAAATTGACCGCATGGCCGAATCCGGCGCGCTGTTAGCAGATGTCCACAAACAATTACGCAGTTTCATCAAACCAGGTATCACGAGTTGGGATATCGAAGTGTTTGTCAGAGATTATATTGAAAGCCACGGCGGCATCGCTGCCCAAATTGGTTTTGAAGATTACAAATATGCCACTTGCTGCAGTATCAATGATGAGATTTGTCACGGATTTCCTCGAAAAAAACCATTGAAAGACGGCGATCTGATCAAAGTCGATATGTGTATTGATTTAAAAGGTGCCATTTCTGATTCTTGCTGGAGTTATGTCGTAGGGAACTCGACGCCTGAGATTGATCGATTAATGGAAGTAACCAAAAAAGCGTTGTATCTAGGAATCGAACAAGCGCAAGTGGGCAACCGAATCGGTGACATCGGTCATGCCATTCAAACCTATGCGGAAAAAGAAGGGTACGGGGTTGTGCGTGATTTCGTAGGACACGGCATTGGCCCAACGATCCATGAAAGTCCGATGATCCCTCACTACGGAGAAGCCGGCAAAGGGTTACGTTTAAAAGAAGGAATGGTTATTACCATCGAACCTATGATCAATACAGGGACGTGGAAAATGAAAATGGATCCTAATGGCTGGACCGCCTATACATTAGATGGCGGCTTAAGCTGCCAATATGAACATAGTTTGGCGATCACCAAAGATGGTCCGAGAATTTTAACTTCTCAAGGAGAAGAAGGAACCTACTAAATTTTGGTGGTAGGAGACTTCTGATTGTTATGTATGACAAAGAAAAAAAAGGCAGATGATTCGCTGGCGGAGGAAGAAACATGAAAATCGTTGATAAAGTAAAAAGCAATCAAAAGCTGATGCGTTTCATCGAAACGACGCAAAATAGAATAACTGATTCAGAAATGGGGACCACTTCGGTCGTCGTGGCCTACTATTTATTGCTTTCACTTTTCCCGTTAATGATTGCGCTGGGGAATCTTTTGCCTTATTTATCAATTGATCCGAACACGGTTTTATCTTATGTACAGGAATTGATCCCGAATCAAATCTATGATTTTATCGGCCCAGCGATCGAAAATCTCCTCACCACAAGCTCTGGTGGATTGTTGTCGATCTCCGCTTTAGCGGCGTTGTGGTCCGCGAGTCAAAGTATCAATGCCTTGCAAATTGCGATGAACAAAGCCTTCGGTGTGGACCAGCGTTCCAATTTTATCGTGGTGCGCGCAGTATCATTTGTGATCATCCTGCTCTTTATGATTGCGATCGTTGGGGTTACGATGGTATTTGGGCTTGGAAAAATCATTCTTGATTTTTTGCAGCCGATTTTTAAGTTTCAAGACAATCTGATCGATACGTTCCAAACAGTCAAATGGCCAGTCACGATCGTTGCTTTGCTGTTTATCATGATGCTGATCTATTGGTTAGTGCCTAATGCAAAGGTCAAGTTGCGTTCGACTTTGCCGGGGGCGATCTTTGCAACGATTGGCTGGATGTTGCTGTCACAAGTGTTTGGCTTATACGCCCGTTACTTTGCTGCGAAAATCATTGGCTATCAAATTATTGGAAGTTTTATTGTTTTAATGATCTGGTTGAATCTTGCTGCGACGATTATTATCTTGGGTGGAATCATCAACGCAGTGGTAGAAGAGTATGTATCAGGACAAGAGATCAAAGAACGAACAGATCCTGTTCAGCGGATTTCTTCGAAAATCGAAGATACATTTACCAATAAAGAGAAATAACGGAAAGCGAGAATAAACGATGGATTTTGCATTCAAATTTGTAATGCGCTTATTTATAACAATGATCGTGTCTTTAATCCTAACACCGATCATTAAATTGATCTCTTTTAAGATCGGCGCAGTCGATCGACCAGGAGATCGCCGAATCAATACCAAAACAATGCCGACCGCAGGGGGATTAAGCATCTTCCTCTCCTTCTCTTTTGCATTGCTTTGGGAATTTCGCGCAATGATTCCCTTTGACTACGTCTGGCCGATGCTTTTAGGGGCAGCTATCGTCGTAGTTACTGGATTATTGGATGATATCTTCGAGTTGACTCCTATGCAAAAAACGCTAGGCTTGACGTTAGCGGCTTTGGAGATCTATTTTGTTGCCGGCATCAAAATCAGTACGGTTTCGATCCCTTATCTGGGGGTTTTTGATTTGGGCTGGCTTGGATTGCCTATGACGATCTTGTGGATTTTGGCGATCACAAATGCGGTCAACTTGATTGATGGTTTGGACGGTCTAGCGAGTGGGGTCTCCATTATCAGTCTGACGACCATTGGGATCATCAGTTATTTCTTTTTACCAAATTCAGTTGAAGTACCAATGGTGATCTTTACATTAATTGCCTCAATCGTTGGTTTTTTTCCTTACAATTTTTATCCAGCTACGATTTTTTTAGGGGATACTGGGGCACTTTTTCTAGGTTTTATGATCTCCGTCTTATCGTTGCAAGGGTTAAAAAATGCGACCTTCATTACAGTGATCACCCCGATGTTGATTTTAGGGGTACCGATCACTGATACCGTCTATGCCATGATTCGTAGAAAATTCAATAAGCAAAAGATCTCATCAGCGGATAAAATGCACTTGCATCACCGCTTACTTTCCTTAGGGTTTACCCATCGAGGAACAGTTTTGACGATCTATGCCTTGGCAATGGTATTTTCATTTATTGCATTATTGATGAATTATGCCAGCAACACAGCAATCATTTTACTGATCATCAGTACAGGCTTCGGCATTGAATTGTTTATCGAATTGATTGGTTTGGTTGGAGAAAATCGTCAACCATTGATGTGCGCACTGAAATTCCTTGGAAACCGTCGATTCAGGCAAAAAGTCCTCATGGCACGTGCGGAAAAAAGACAAGACAAGCAAGAAGAGGAAAGCGAGGATTTGGCTTCCAGTGCTTCTCAAATCAAAGAAAAGCGACGAAAGAGAAAACATTACCAAGCAAAACACAAAAAATAAACGATACAATTGCGGCATAGGAGCCCAACAGGCGAAGCGAATGTGATTGATTATTGAAGAAAAGACAGGAGCAGCCAGCGCTTCTCCTAGTACTTTCTCTCACGATCAGCTGACCATGATTCAATCAACCAGTTGGGCATTCTTGCCGCTTTTTATTTGTGTGAAGACGGCCCGGCATAAAATGAATGCCTACTGAATCCGTCCGTCTTGAATTGACGGATCTAGCCCTTAACGGCTATACTTAAAAAGAGTAGCAGACTAAACAAAGAAAGAAGGATATGAACGAATGCCAAATGTGAAACAAACGACCTCAGAAAAAATGGGAACGATTTATGAGCTTTCCAATGATAGCGGTACCATCGTAAGGCTGAGTCCCGAAGGCGCACGCTTATTGGATTGGGTCGTTCCAGTAGAAGAAGGCCGCGACATTGTGGTCGGTTATGATACGATCGAAGGACATCGCCAAGCACGCTATTATGGTGCAACGATCGGTCCAGTAGCGGGAAGGATCGCAGGTACCCGCTTTGAGGTTGAGGGGCAAGAATACCAAACGGAGGACAATGATGGCGGCAATACGCTTCATGGTGGTTCAAAGGGGCTTGACACGGATATCTGGATCGCTGAAACTTTTGAGGAAGCAGACAGAGCCGGCGTGATTTTTACTACCTCACGACAAGATGGCGACGGCGGCTTTCCAGGAAATGTTCGTTATCAAGTCACCTATACGTTGACTAATGACAATGAACTATTGCTTGCATATGACGCTAACACAGACAAAGCGACTTTATTTAACCCAACGAACCACGGTTATTTCAATTTGACAGGTGATACCCAACAGCCGATCGATGACCACTTGGTTCAAATCAATGCCGAACATGTGGCTGAAACGAACGATGACGTGACGACCACCGGTGAAAAAACGCCTGTCACAGGCACAAAGTTTGATTTTAGACAAGAACGCCCAATGGGAACGACCATGTTGGATGATCCATTCTTATTGGATCATGAGCAAGAGTGGGATCTGAAAGTAACCAGTCCCGATCAAAAAGTGCAGCTGACTGTAACTACTGACCGTCCTGCTGTTGTTATTTACACAACAGGTGAGGGAGAAGCTGGGGCCCCAATGAAGACCGGTCCTTTTGCCAAACATGGCGGGATGGCGATCGAAACACAAGGTGTTCCTGGCTCTGAGAAATTCACCCACTTTGGTGAGATCGTGCTGCGCCCAGAAGAACCCTTCCACTCTGTGACGACGTATCAGGTCCACTTTTAAACGTTGGAACCAAACCATTTTTAACGAAATAGAAAAAAGCATTGCCAAAATGCAGAAAGTTTGGCGATGCTTTTTTTTGACAAAATACGATTACAGATGTAAACTTAAAAATGTGAATCAGTTATGAAAGGAAGTGGACAAATGCAATCAGTGGTCGAACCAATCAAAATCAGCGATTCTGAATGGGAAGTCATGCGTGTGATTTGGACATTGGGACAATCCGATGCGAAAGAGATCACCGCTTTGTTAAGCGAAAATAAAAATTGGAAAGCAGCGACAGTCAAAACGCTTTTAGGACGACTTGTTAAAAAAGGCGTATTGAAAACAGAAAGCCAAGGGAAAAAGTTTGTTTACTCGCCACTTGTTTCAGAAGAAGCCACTGTTCGCAGTGCAGCTGAGAATCTTTTTTCTCATATTTGTGCCAAAAAAGTCGGACAAACATTAGCAGAAATGATCCAAGAAGCAGCATTGACGGCAGAAGATTTGGCGATGCTCCAAGCAGCAGTCGACCAAAAAGTGCCAGTAGCAGCGATTTCGTGTAATTGTATTCCTGGTCAGTGCCAATGCAAAACCCATGCAACAAAATAAGTAGCCAACAAACTGTTAAAAGAAATGAGGAATAGTAATGAAAAAAAATATGCAAATCAGCGGAATGAATTGCGCCCATTGTGCCGCAAAAGTTGAAAAAGCCTTAAATGAAGTACCGGGTGTGAAAAAAGCTAAAGTCGACTTGAAAAAAGCTCGTGGGACGGTCAAATTTGACGAGTCGCAAGTGACAGAAACAGCCTTAATCAGTGCAATAACTGAAGCTGGTTATCAAGGTGTTTTTGAATAAGCGATGCAAACGCTAAAGTGATAAGGAGAAAAATCTAGAAAGTCCAGCCGCTTGAAGCTTTTGTATGAAGGCGCAAGACTGTACGGATATTCAGTGAAATAGGAAGGGGAATACTAGGATGAATCAGAAAAAAACGTCACCTGCAGACAATCGTCAGACGTCAAGCCATCATAGGCATGAACCTAGGAATGAGCAGGATAATAAAGGGCAAGAAGGACTCACACACCCACAGGCGGAGGAAGTCCCTGAGCCCCGAAGCCATGAGATGAATGGGGTGGATCATCAAGGGGCGACATCAAAACTGCAGGAGCATGAAAGCGCCGATAGTAACCATGCTCACATGGATCATGAGGTTTCCAGTATGGACCATAGCCACATGGATCATGAGATGTCTGGCATGGATCATAGCCACATGGATCATGAGATGTCTGGCATGGATCACAGTCATATGGATCATGAGATGTCTGGTATGGATCATAGTATGCATATGGGAAATTTTAAGCAAAAGTTTTGGCTATCCTTGGTTTTGGCGATTCCAATCGTCATTTTATCACCAATGATGGGTATCGAATTGCCCTTTCAGTTCACGTTTCCCGGCTCAGATTGGGTTGTATTGATTTTAGGAACGATCCTGTTTTTCTATGGGGGGCAGCCGTTTTTAAGTGGTGCAAAAATGGAATTGAAACAAAAAAGCCCAGCCATGATGACTTTGATTGCTATGGGGATTACGGTTTCTTATTTTTATAGTCTTTACGCGTTTATCGCCAATCATTTTCTTGCTGTTCCTCATGTAATGGATTTCTTCTGGGAACTAGCGACTCTGATCGTGATCATGTTGTTGGGGCATTGGATCGAGATGAATGCAGTTTCTAATGCCGGCAATGCATTACAGAAATTAGCAGAACTGTTGCCAAAAGAAGTGATTCGGAAAAATGCAGATGGATCAGAAGAACAGATTCCATTAGAAGAAGTGACCAACAAAACACAGCTGATCGTTCGCTCAGGAGATAAGATTCCTACAGACGGAACGATTCTTGAAGGGGAAACAACGATCGATGAGTCGGCAGTTACCGGTGAATCCAGACGGGTACCTAAAACCATCGGCAGTACTGTCATTGGAGGATCTGTCAACGGCAATGGTACTATTACGATGGAAGTCACAGGGACTGGCGAAGACAGCTATTTGGCAAAAGTCATGGAAATGGTACGAAAAGCCCAAGCTGATAAATCCCGCTTAGAAGCACTTTCGGACAAAGTGGCGAAATGGTTGTTCTATATCGCCTTAGTTGCTGGTGTTTTGGCCTTTGCTGTATGGCTGTTTGTTGCTGACCTACCGACTGCTCTTGATCGAATGGTCACGGTATTCGTCATTGCCTGTCCCCATGCGTTAGGCCTAGCAATTCCCCTCGTCGTGGCTCGTTCAACATCGATCGCTGCCAAAAACGGCTTGCTCTTAAAAAATCGCAACGCATTGGAGAATGCGCATCATGTTGATTATCTGATCCTCGATAAGACCGGTACGTTAACAGAAGGAACGTTTACCGTAACTGGCATCGAGGCGACGGGCAGCCTTTCTGCATCAGAAGTACTAGCTTACCTAGCAGGTCTTGAGAAAACCGCCAATCATCCGATCGCAGAAGGCATTTTGGCCCAAGCAGAAAAGGAAAACATCACAGCCAAAAAGGCGACTGATGTTCAAACAAGGACGGGTATTGGTCTGGAAGGCGTAATCGATGGACAGAAGTGGTTGATCGTCAATCAAAAAGGATTGGAGCAATTTACCATCCAGTATCAAGGGAAATCCTTGAAAAATTATCAAGAGCAGGGCAATACCATTAGTTATTTGGTTCATGACGGCAAAGTGGAAGGAATCGTCGCATTAGGGGATAAGGTGAAACCAGAAGCGAGTCAATTTATTCAAAAAGTGAAAGACTTAGGCATCACGCCAGTTATGGCTACTGGGGACAACCAAGAAGCGGCGCAAGCCGTAGCCGATTACCTAGGAATCGAAGCCTTCCATGCGGCAATGTTACCAGACGATAAAGAACGTCTAGTCAGTGACTATGTCAAAGAGGGCAAGCGCGTCGTAATGGTAGGCGATGGGATCAATGACGCCCCAAGTCTTGCAAGAGCGACGATCGGGATTGCGATCGGAGCTGGAACCGATGTAGCGATCGATTCAGCCGATGTCGTTTTGACGAATAGCGAACCTCAAGACATCTTGCACTTCTTGACTTTGGCGAAAAAAACAAGGCGCAAGATGATTCAAAATCTCTGGTGGGGCGCAGGATACAATATTTTTGCTATTCCTTTGGCAGCTGGCGTGCTCGCACCAATCGGGATCATTTTGAACCCAGCAGTCGGAGCTGTCTTGATGTCTATGAGTACGATCATCGTTGCCATCAATGCAATGACCTTATCAATCGAAAAAAGCGGCGATTAGCCGCTTTTTTGTTTCTTTTCCTAGGAGCAGTGAAATACCTCTATAATCTGCTTCTGGATTTATGCTATAATGTGTTCGTTGAGACAAGGAGGACGTTGATTATGGAACTGAAGAAGTTGGATGTTCCCACTACTTCAATTACTGAAGTAAAAAAATCTCCGATGGATGTATTTAATCAAGCGCGAGAAGCAGGAACAGCAGTATATGTATTCAATCGTGAAAAAGTGGCGGGGGTCATGTTGACACAAGAGCAGTACGAAACGTTATTGCAGGAATTAGATTATTTGCGTCAGCGACCGCTGATGGAAGAAGAGCCTGAACAGCCGCCAGTGGCAGGGCTAGAAGAATTCTTACAAATCATGCGGCAAGCACTGATCACCGGTGCCAGCATCTCGGCAAAAAATTTAGATGAGCGGATGGTGGCGTTAGGCTTCATCACTCGTAAAACAGGTTTTGGCGGTGTCGTCGACATGGTGAACGAATTGAAAGAAACAGGTAAGATTGTTTATCAGTTGCGCAAAAAACAAGACGGCAAATCAGTGACTGCTGAAGTCATTGGGGAACAAGACAATCAAACGCAATTATTTGATAAATTGATCATCAAAAAAATCTTTCTAAAAGAAAAATAAACGCTGGAACTTGTCCCAGCGTTTCAGACAGTAGACAAAGTACGGGTGTTTTCGTACTTTGTCTTTTTTTGTAAAAAACTGGAGCTTGTTAACTTTTCAAAACTGTGAAAGATACTGTCCATCCAACCAACAATAATTCCATCCAACTACAGACTGGGTTTTAAGTCAGCCAGTAAGTTTTTCCGTCTTTCGTCCGTTGCATAAATCCATACTCGATCAAATATCGTCGGACAGTGACATAATCGGTGATCGCTTGTTTTAATACATCGTTTACGGCAGCTTCTGAATAATTTTTCTTCGGATCAAATTTTTGTGCCAGCACACTTAAGACAACGATCTTGCGCTTTTCTTTGCTCGGAAACTGTTTGATAAACCCCGCTTCATCAAAATAAGTAGCAATGATCTTTTCTCTTTCACTAGCCGTAATGGCATAGCGATCATCAAGCATCGTCGCCCCTTTGTGAGGCGGCAGCAACGGGGTTTCTTGCAACAAGGACATGATACTTATAAAAACAGTCGCTTGTCGCTGCTTTTCTTTTAGCTTAAAGCGATGATTCCTGACAGTCGAAGAAGAGATACCTAAGCGCTGGGCAATCACAGTATCGCTAACATCTTGGGCAAACAGTTGTAAAATCTCCTGTTGGCTTTCTGATAAGCCTGTTTGTTCTTTGGGTAAAGCCAATAATGCGGATAAAACGGTTCCGTGATGCTCAGTGATATGCTGTATCATTCGTTTTTTTGCCGTAAAAAAGGCGCCATCAACGGGATAGATTTCTTCTTTGTCGAAGGTCTCCTGACAAAATACGCAACAATAATCCGTTGTTGTTTCGACATATCCTTGCTGATAATCAGAAATGGTAAACTCTTGATAAAGTTTCATTTTGGGTTCTCCTTTTTTGTTTGATTATATACTAACATAAAATGTTTTTGTTTGTAAATAAGCAAACGGAATTGTGGTTATTAGATTAATTTCATCCGTTGCTTAAAATTGTCGCCTTTTTGTGTTAGGATTAACAACAATAGCGAATGAATTTGCTTAATTCAAAGGAGTGATACTATGGCAGACGTAAGCCAACGCTTCAATCACGAAGTGTACAATATAGCTGTTTCATTGATTCGTAAATTTGATGAACGGGTTTCTTCAATTCCTGATATTTTAAAGTTAACGTTAGGCGAGCCGGATTTTAACACACCAGAGCACGTGAAAAAATCGGGTGTCCAAGCAATCGAACAAAATTTTAGCCACTATTCTGGAATGGCCGGCTTAGCAGATGTTCGGCAAGCAGCCAGCCTCTTTTTGAAAAATAAATATCAGCTTGATTACGACTTTCAATCAGAAGTATTAGTGACGATCGGTGCAACGGAAGCAATCTCAGCTTCTTTATTAGCCACGTTGGAACCTGGCGATAAAGTTCTCCTACCGGCACCAATTTATCCAGGCTATGAACCAGTCATCCATTTAGCCCATGCCCAACCGATCTATCTTGATACGACGGACAATGACTTTGTTTTAGCGCCAGAAGTTTTGGAAGCAGCCTTAAAAGAGCATGGGGAGCAAGTCAAGGCAGTCATTTTGAATTATCCTAGCAATCCAACAGGGGTCGTTTATACCCGAGAACAAGTCAAAGCATTGGCGGAGGTTTTAGAAAAATACCCCGTTTTTGTTATTAGCGATGAAATTTATAGTGAGTTGACTTATGATGAAACCCATGTGTCCATTGCCGAATACTTGCGGGATCAAACGATCGTGATCAATGGCTTGTCGAAATCTCACGCGATGACTGGGTGGCGCGTCGGCTTCATTTTTGCACCAAAAGCGTTGACTGCTCAGATCATTAAGGTCCACCAATACTTAGTGACTGCGGCATCAACGATTTCTCAAAAAGCAGCTGTGCGGGCATTGATCGAAGGCATCAATGATGCAGAAGTCATGAAAGCCGATTACCGTGAACGTCGAGATTACTTGTTTGAAAAGATGACTGCCCTTGGTTTTGACATGGCGAAGCCCTCTGGTGCATTCTACATTTTTGCCAAAATACCAGCAGGTTTCAACCAAGATTCAATGGCTTTTTGTGTCGACTTAGCGGAAAAGAATCAATTAGCAATCATCCCGGGTATCGCCTTTGGTCCCGAAGCAGAAGGCTATGTTCGTTTAAGCTATGCGGCAAGTATGGAAAACTTGGTGGAAGCGATGGATCGCTTGACACGCTATATGCAAAGCAATTGATTCTACAGAAATTTCTTTCGTTTTTAGATAAAGTAAGCCCCCTCTGATGGATTCAGCGGGGGCTTTTTGGGCAATCGACAAACTTTACAAAAGATTTACATCGCTTTATCGATTCTTTACATGAAATCCATCAAGGGTTTACACCGCCTTGCTAAACTAAGCATATAACGAAAGGAGATTTACTAAATGAAAAAATTGGGACTTTTATTTTTTGTAACTGGATTATTATTAGCTGGCTGTGGGAGCGGTGGTACAAGCACTGATAGCAGTCAAGCATCAGGCGGATCTTCATCAGGTGCCGCATCAAATGAAAATGTAGAAATTTTAGCGGTAGGCTCAACTGCTTTGCAACCCTTGGTTGAAGCAGCAGGTGAAAGCTTCTCAGCGGACAATCCCAATTATACAATTACTGTTCAAGGTGGCGGTAGCGGAACTGGCTTAAGTCAAGTAGAAACAGGCGCTGTGACGATCGGCAATTCCGATGTTTTTGCGGATGAAAAAGATGGTGTGGACGCCAGCAAATTAGTTGACCATAAAGTAGCCGTAGTTGGTATGGCACCAGTAGTGAATAAAGACGCAGGCGTTACGGATCTTAGCCAACAAGATTTAATCGATATCTTTACAGGCAAAGTGAAGAATTGGTCTGAACTCGGTGGAGCAGATCAAGAAATCTCTGTAATCAACCGTGCGTCAGGCAGCGGTACGAGAGCGACCTTTGAAAAATGGGGCTTAGATGGTGCAGAGACGATCCAAACACAAGAGCAAGATTCTTCTGGAACAGTCCGTAAAATCGTTGCTGAAACACCAGGAGCAATCAGCTACCTTGCTTTATCTTATTTAGATGATTCAATCCAAGCGCTATCTCTTGATGGGGTAGAAGCGACCCCTGAAAATATTGCAGATAACAAATGGCCAATCTGGTCTTACGAGCATATGTACACGAATGGTGAACCAGATGCTAACGTCAAAGCCTTTCTTGATTACATCATGACAGACGATGTCCAACAAGGAATCGTTATCGAATTAGGATACTTGCCAATCACTGATATGAAAGTAGAACGCAGTGTAGACGGCGAAGTAACGAATGTTGAATAGTGAAATGAATGGACGAAGAAGGAGGAATCTCCTTCTTTTTTTGTTTAAACAATCAAGAAGATACTATCTGATGGCACTTCATCTAGTGGGGAATACCAACTAAAAATGATTACAAAAACAGCCGATAACCTTTATTCACCTGTTATCGGCTGTTTTTTATCAATAATCATCTTTTTTCATGAAGCGGCAAAGTCACCGTAAAGGTAGAACCAATTTTAGGGAAACTGTCAACCTTGATGCTGCCGCCTAATAATTTGGTATAGTCTTTGACGATAGCCAGCCCAAGTCCAGTGCCACCAGAATTGCGAGCACGGGCTTTGTCCACCCGATAAAACCGCTCAAAAATCCGTTCTTGATCTTCTTCATCGATGCCGATGCCTTGATCCTGCACTTGAAAAAGCAGCTGGTCATCTTGCTCGGAATAGGAAAATGTGATGACACCACCAGGTTTTGAATAGGTGACCGCATTTTCAACTAGATTTTTTACGATGGGCTGCAGCAGCTCTTTTTTGGTAGATAAAATGAAGGGTTCGGGTCCTTCAAATTGAAAGGTCAATTGCTTCTTAACAGCTGCGGGACCATAGGTTTGAACGACTTGTTGCAGCAGCTCAGAAAAGTTGATCGGTTGGTCGACATACTGGAAAGAATCACTGTCTTGAGACAATTGGATGATATCTTGTATTAGATTTTTCAAGCGATAAGCATCTTTTTGTATGATCTCTAAGAAGGTCTGCAACGTTTCAGGGTCTTCTTTGGCGCCATCCAGCAGTGTTTCAGTAAACCCAATCAAGGAAGTTACCGGCGTTTTTAATTCATGGGAAACATTGCCGACAAAATCTTTTTGCATCTTTTCTAATTGTCGGATGCGTGTCAAGTCATAAGAAATACCAATCAACTGGTTTTCTTGGAAGCTTCGCAAGGTAACATCTAAGACTTTTGAACGTTCCCCGCTAAGGGTGGTTTCCGCATGGAAAATAGGGGTCTCGTCATTAAATTGATAGATCAACTGGATCAATTGTGTGTCATGGATCACTTCAGTAAAAGGTTGCGGTAAGATCGGTGCGGTTCCCATCCCTAGCTGTTCTTGCATCGTCGGATTCAACAGCAGCAGTTGATTTTCTTCATTGATGATAAAGACACCGATCATCAGTTCACTGAGCAAGCCGTACAGTTGCTGTTCAGAAGCCGCATAGGCACGATAGGTCTGGCTCATTTGCTCGCTCAGCTGATTAATCAGTTGATACAACTCATCATGTTCAGGGGTTTCTTGCATAATGATTGCTTGTTGATCGGGCGAGGTGATCATTTTTTTTACGACGGGCAGAATCGTTTGGATCGGCCGATTTCGCTGGCGCAAGGTATGGAAAATCAATAGGCTGATCAAAAAGCAAAAAACAAGATAGACAATCAAGATCGACTGCTTGATTCCTTCATTTTTTGCAAAAAAAGCCGCGGTCGGTTCGGCGATTCGCAAGATTTGAGTCAAGTTTCCATCCTCTTTGACAGGAATCGCCACGTAAAGCAATTCTTCATGCAAGGTGTCGCTTTCCCGCAGCGATTGACCGACGGAGCTTCCGCGCAAAACGGCTTGGACTTCTGGACGATTGGAGCGGTTTTCATGCAGTGTATGATCATAGGTATCGAAAATGATCTGACCTTGGTCATCTAACAAAGTGATGCGACTATTGCTATCTTCAACATAGGTATCCGCAAACTGTTCTAAGGCCGCGGTTTGATTATCTGATAGATTCAAAAATACGGTGGCTTTCTCTTGGAGAAAAGCCACTTGCTGGGCAATGACTTGCTGACGGTAAAAACTGCTTAGAACTTGCCAGCACAGGAAAAAAATCAGCAATAGACCGATCGACCATAAACCATAGCCATAGCGTTTTTTCATTAGACTGGCTCCTGAAATTTATACCCGAATCCCCGAACCGTTACTAAGTATTCCGGCCGTTTTGGATCAGCTTCCAATTTTTCTCTTAAATGACTGATGTGAACATCCACGATTCGACTTTGTCCATCAAAGTCGAAGTTCCAAATGCGATTGAGCAAGGTATCGCGATCGATTACGCGGCCTTTTCGTTTCATAAAGTAAACTAGCAGCTCGAATTCTTTTGGCGTTAGGAAGATTTTCTCACCATCCACACTGACTTGGAAATTCGTCAGGTCTGCTTGGATCCCACCGACTTGCAGAATCTCTGCAGGTTGATCTTCTTCTCGTGTTTGTTGACGGGGTTCTAAACGACGGAAGATGGCTTTCATTCTAGCTAATACCTCTCTAGGACTGAAAGGCTTCGTCAAATAGTCATCGGCGCCGATCTCTAAGCCTAAGATCCGATCGATTGGATCATCTTTTGCGGTCAAGACGAGGATCGGGGTCTCGATTTTTTCTTGACGCAATTTCTTCGTGATCTCGATGCCGTCCATATTCGGCAGCATGACATCTAAGATGATAAAGTCAAAAGGCTTAGACAAGGCTAATTCGTAGGCTTTTTGACCATCTGAGGCGGAAACGACTTGATAGCCCTCTTTTTCTAGATTAAAGGTTAAAAGTGTGACGATGGAAGGTTCATCATCGACAACGAGTATTTTTTTCATGGCAAACTCCTTTAGCTTCTTTTTTTCAAGAAACGATTAAATTTCAACGAACAAGTCCTATTTTAGCATGAATAGACAATTGGTACTATTGCAACCACTAAATAAATGCTATAATAAAGGACGATTTCATAGGAAAGCTGAGGGTGCTATATGATCGGAATCAGTGCGTGTCTAGGCGGTGTACTTTGCCGTTATGATGGAAAACACCAAGCAGTGCCACCATTGATCGAACTGGTAAGAGCAGGTCAAGCAATGATGGTTTGTCCAGAAGTTCTTGGCGGCTTGCCGATCCCACGGGAACCGGCCGAAATCGTTGGTGGCGATGGGGTGGACGTTTGGGCGCAACGAGCGAAGGTCGTCACCATCTCAGGGGAAGACGTGACCGAACAGTTTACTACCGGCGCGAAAATTGCTTATCAAAAATTACAAGAGCAAGGCATCACCCAACTGATCCTAAAAGAGAAAAGTCCCTCTTGTGGCAGTCAGATGATTTATGATGGCAATTTTTCTGGAATCAAAAGAAGAGGGATCGGTGTCGCTTGTGCGTATTTTCGGCAACAAGGCATGACTGTTTTGTCCGATGTCGAATGGCTTGCAAAACAGGAGGAAGCAAATGGAAATTGAAAAGACCAATCGCATGAATGCGTTGTTTGAGTTTTATTCCACGTTATTGACAGAAAAACAGATGAATTACATGGAATTGTATTACGCAGATGATTTTTCTCTAGGAGAAATCGCTGAAGAGTATCAAGTAAGCCGTCAAGCAGTCTATGACAACATCAAACGCACCGAACGTATTTTAGAAGACTATGAAAAAAAACTACATATGTTTTCGGACTATATCATGCGGGAAGACTTGCTGGATCAGCTAAGCGAGTATACGAAAACTCACTATCCAAAAGACGAAACCTTACAGGGGTTTATTCAACAGCTCCAAGAAATTGAAGAATAAAGGAATGAAAAAAAATGGCATTTGAAAGTTTAACTGAACGCCTCCAGCAGGCAATGAGCAAACTGCGCAGAAAAGGAAAAGTATCTGAAGCAGATGTAAAAGAAATGATGCGTGAGATTCGTCTAGCTTTATTAGAAGCCGACGTCAATCTGCAAGTTGTGAAAGAGTTTACCAAAAATGTCCGTGAACGGGCAGTTGGGGTAGAAGTATTAGAAAGCTTATCTCCAGCGCAACAGATCGTTAAAATCGTTGACGAAGAATTAACCAAAACGTTAGGATCAGAAACAGTTGGGATTGAAAAATCACCAAAGATCCCAACGATTATCATGATGGCTGGTCTGCAAGGGGCAGGGAAAACCACCTTTGCTGGGAAATTAGCCAATCACTTGATCAAAACCGAAAACGCACGTCCATTAATGATTGCCGGTGACGTGTACCGTCCAGCCGCGATCGACCAATTGAAAGTATTAGGTCAGCAATTGGATGTACCTGTTTTCGATATGGGAACTGATGTCAGTCCAGTTGAAATCGTACGCCAAGGATTGGCTTTGGCTCGGGAAAAGAAAAATGACTATGTCTTGATCGATACAGCAGGTCGTTTGCATATCGATGAAAACTTGATGGAAGAGCTAAAACAAATCAAGGACTTGGCACAGCCAAATGAAATTTTACTGGTAGTGGATGCGATGACAGGACAAGATGCTGTCAACGTGGCAGAAAGCTTCAATCAACAATTGGGGATCACAGGGGTAGTCATCACCAAACTAGATGGCGATACACGTGGCGGTGCGGCATTGTCAATTCGTCAAGTTACAGGCGCTCCAATCAAGTTCACTGGTACCGGTGAAAAATTGACCGACCTTGAAGTATTCCATCCTGATCGGATGTCTAGTCGGATTCTCGGTATGGGTGATATGCTGACTTTGATCGAAAAAGCACAGCAAGATTACGACGAGAAAAAAGCAGAAGAACTTGCTCAAAAAATGAAGGAAAACTCCTTCGACTTCAATGACTTTGTTGAACAGATCGATCAAGTCATGGGCATGGGCCCCATTGAAGATCTTTTGAAAATGATTCCGGGAATGAGCCAAATGCCTGGCATCGAGAACGTCAAAGTTGATCCAAAACAAATTGCCCGTCAAAAAGCCATGGTTTATTCCATGACACCAGCAGAACGTGAAAATCCTGATTTGTTAAATCCAAGCCGTCGTCGCCGGATTGCCGCCGGTTCTGGCAACAGTGTCGTCGAAGTCAACCGCATGATCAAACAATTTAAAGAATCCCGCAAAATGATGCAGCAAATGAGCAAAGGGAATATGAACATTCCTGGCATGGATCAAATGTTTGGCGGCGGTGTCAAAGGGAAACTTGGAAAAATGGCCATGAATCGTATGGTCAAAAAACAAAAGAAGAAAAAGAAAAAACGCAAATAATCGTTTAACACTGATAGGAACTAAGAACCGAACCTTCTCTTAGGGTACAATTAAAAAAAACATGACCTGAAAAGACACCAAATCGAGAATCTGTACCTCCTGATTCTAGCAGCTGCAGCTCCTCAGATTGCCTTCTTTTAGGTCATGGTTTTTTTATGTTCACAGTGTCCTCTTTAAATGAACTCCTTCAAAGAACATCTAAAGAACATCCCTTTTTATAGAGAAAGCCAGCTTTCTACTGAATATCCTAAATCGTCCAAGAGTCAAAAATAGCGAAGAACTATCGTTGCGGACAACTCAAAGGATAAGATAGAAGCAGAACATTCGTGCTTTCTGGCAAATGATGCTACTATTAATTTATAGCAAGTATGAAAGGAGTTTTTACGATGACAAACAAAGATCGCATTGAAGGAAAAGTAACCGAAACAAAAGGGAAACTTACAGGAGATGACTCCGAGGAGTTAAAAGGGAAAACCCAAAATAAATATGGGAAAGCCAAAGATAAGGTTGAAGATTTTGCGGATGATGTTTCTCGCAAAGTAAATGACTTCTTTGACAAAAAAGACGACGACAAACCTAAACATTAAACATAAAAGCGTCCCGGCAACAATTTCTTGTTGTAGGGACGCTTTTTTAAATATTGCTGACCTGTTTGTTTTTTCGTTTGTACCACCAATTCATCAGTGCTTTAGGATAGACAAGCAATAAACTGATGAATAAGCAAGCAACCAGCAACAAGCCAAGCCGAAGGATGATGTTCCAAAGACTGACATCATACCCCTCATAGAGATCACGGTAAAAAATTTCTAGCGGGTAATAAGAAATCATGGATAGATAGAACCAGGTTCCCAAAGAAAGCAGCCAATAAACCGGGGCGCGCAATTTAGGGATCGTTAAATAATCACCGTCATTTTCTAAAGAAATTTTCGAGAACACTTTTTCGGCAGCAAGAATCAGCAAGCCGCTCAAACCGAGGTAAAGGAGCAGTAGCCACCAAGGATAGACATATCCTTGCGGCCAATCGATCCACGTTTGAAAAGGAAGCAGAAAATCCCCATGACCAAGAAATACAAAACTAAAAAACTCGCGGGTACATTGGAAAAAGCTATACCCCATTGTTCCTAGAGAAAGAGTGAAGAACACCGACAGCACGCCAGTAAACAGATTCCCCAGTAAAACGCCCAACAAGATGCCGACAGCAAATACTAGTAGATTCGTTGCCAAAGTACTAAGGGCGGAAAGCAGCACGTCTTGAAGCGACACAGCGAGATAGCGAGCCGGGATCATTGTGTATTCGATCAGGATATGACCTAACAGGCCCAACACTAAACAAGCGGTCAAGGGTAAGCCGATAAAAAGCAGTTTCTTGCGAAAGACGTGCTTTCTGCTAAAGGGTAAAGCAAATAAAAAGCGATTGAAATTGGTGCGGCCATCGACAAAAAAGGACAAAAAGCCCCAAATAAACAGGAAGACAATCACAAATTGATTCATGGTGGTCATATACGGGCGATTGTAATAAAAATCATCTGAGTACTCTTTGTTGATTGTCAATACCGCATCGCGGTACTCTGCTGCCGAATCAAAGTAAACCGGGGTTTCACCGTTGTAGCTTTTGACATAGTATTCTCGATTTTCGTTAAAATCTTTGATAAATTCCTCAGATGCCAAATAACGTTCTTGCTGGTGCCAAGAATTTTGTGATTGCCAGCCAGCACTAAGATACATGAAGAGCACGACAAAACAAAAACCGATCAACAGCTTACCGTAGCGTTCTTTAAATATATTGCTTAACATCGTTTTCCACCTCTATCCTTCCACCAATGCTTCTTGTCGTAAATTTGCTTCAAACAGATCTTCCAAAGTCAAAGGTAATTCTTCGAAAACCAAAGGATCAAGTTGCTGGATCTCAGCCGCCAGCTCCTCTGTGTAATTGTCAAACAAAGCAGTCAAGACTCGACCTTGTTTTTGAATCAGCTTGGAGTGCTGCTTGATAAGGGGAGGAATCTGTTTGCTGCGAAAGACGAGTTGGAGTTTGCGAGATTGTTCGCGAATCGTTTCCAAACGGTAGTCTCCTTCAATCGTTTTCCCTTTGATCAACAAGGCACGATCAATAATATGTTCTAATTCATTTAGATTATGAGAAGCGATTAAGGCGGTACGATTCGACTCGCTGAGGCTTTCCAGCAATAATCCAATCACTTTTTTACGGACGATCACATCAAGCCCATCAAAAGGTTCGTCTAACAGTAAGAACGTCGCATTTGAGGCGATCGCAAGAATCATTTTATAAAGACCTTGCATACCTTTTGACATCCGTCGGTAGGAAAGCGTCAGAGGAAGACCGTGACTTTGCATCAATTCTAAGTAAAGATTCTGATCGAAATTTGGATAAGCAAGCCGATAAAATTGATTGAGCTTTTTCAAAGAGTAGGCCGAAAGAAAGTTTTCTTTTTCATCAATATAAAAAAGTTGTTCTTTTAATTGCGGATGCTGATCCAGGCGTTGGTTATCGATGGAAATCTCCCCATCATCTAGTAAATAATGCCCAGCAATCGTCCGAAACAACGTGGTTTTCCCAGAACCATTGCGGCCGATTAATCCTACGAGCTCTCCTTTTTCCAAAGAGAAGTTCACGTTTTCTAAGACAATTGTTTGTTCCATTTTCTTGGTCACATGCTCGATCTTCACTGTGGATCGCCTCCTAACTCTTGTTCAAAGCCATTCATCCAATCGCTCAGCTCACGCATGCTGATCTGTAAATGGCGTGCTTCGATCACCAATTCTTTCAAACGTTCTTTCACTTGTAAGATCCGAATCTCATCGCGTGGCAGATCCTCAGTAACTTTCACAAAGGTGCCTTTTCCTTTGATGGTGACAAGTACTTGCTCATTTTCCAATACTTTGTAGGCTTTGCTGACGGTATTTGGATTCATCAACAGGCGCTTGGCCATTTCACGAACCGAAGGTACTTGGTCTCCGGCGGTTAGAACACCGTTCAGAATATCTTCTTTGATACTTAAAACCAATTGCTCATAGTAAGGTTTGCTGCTGGCTTTGTTAATGCGAACCACAAAATCAGCTCCTTTCATTTATGTGTACTAGTATACGTAGTACACTGGTGGAAGTAAAGTCATTTATGATAAAATAAACAAAAAGGAGCTGATGAGGACAATGGAGCGATGTGAATGGGCCAACAGTACACCAGCAATGCAGGAGTATCATGATACGGTATGGGGAAAACCTGAGTATGAGGATCAGCAATTGTTTCGAAAACTGGTGTTAGATATGAATCAAGCAGGATTGAGCTGGCAAACGATTTTAAACAAGATGGCGAATTTCGATGCAGCATACGATCAGTTTAATATCATAAAAGTAGCGAACTATACGGAAGAAAAAGTGGAAGAACTGATGATGAATCCAGGAATCATTCGCAATCGACGAAAGATTGAAGCAGCGATCATCAATGCCCAAGAAGTTTTAAAAATCCAACAAGAATACGGCAGTTTCTCCGCATTCTTGTGGCGATATATCAATCATGAGCCAGTCATCAATGAATTTCAGCAGCAATCCGATGTACCGACCCATTCGGAAATTTCCGATCAGCTAGCAAAAGACTTGAAAAAGCGAGGCTTTAAATTTGTCGGAACGACAACTATTTACGCGTTTATGGAAGCGGTCGGCATGGTTAATGATCACTTAGTCACTTGTGTTTGTCGAAGGTCAGAAGCAATCGTAAAAATAAAGGAGTGAGCCTAATTGGGAAAAGTGGTATTTTATGGTGCAATCAGCCTCGATGGCTATTTAGCAGGTATGGAGGATCAATTGGACTGGCTGTTTCAAACTGATACCGGTGTTGCAACGACCTATGAAGCATTTTTTGCAACCATCGACGCGACCGTGATGGGAAGAAAGACCTATCAAGAAGCAAAAAAACTGATGGATGATGGACTGCTATATCCTGAAAAGACCAACTATGTTTTTTCTCGTACCCGAAAAGAGCCGCTGCCGGATGCAACCCTAGTGTCAACGGATCCAGTTGCATTTGTTTCAGCATTAAAACAAGAGGAAAACGTATGGGTAGTAGGTGGGGGTTCCTTATTAAAACCATTGCTGGAAGCTGATTTGATCGATGAATGGTTTATTCAAATCGCGCCGGTGTTTTTAGGAGAGGGCAAGCGACTGTTTGAACCGGGGGATTATGCGAGACGCTTGACGTTTGTTGAAACAAAACAGATGGGGGAACTGACAGAACTTCATTTTGTCCGAAAGTCTGTGTCAGGCAGCGAGTAAAAAGCGCAAACGATTATTCTTCACAGTAAAAAGACCAAGAAACTCAGTGCCGAGTTTCTTGGTCTTTTTGTTTGGATTCTTAATTAGTTGAATCGTTGAAAGAGTTCAACATATTTTGCAATGATCGTTTCAAAGAAGCTTACTGTATCTGGGTTGATTTCGTTGTTTTCATCAATCAAGTTGGTGATTCCACCGATATAGGCTTCTGGTTGTTGTAGAGTAGGCATATCCAAAAAGACTAATGATTGACGTAGGTGATGGTTTGCACCAAACCCAGCGATCGCTCCTGGAGAAACGCTGACAACCAAAGCTGGTTTGCCACCCCAACTGCTAGCACCGTAAGGACGAGAACCAACATCTAATGCATTTTTCAATGCTGCAGGAACAGAACGATTGTATTCTGGTGTAAAGAAGAAGACCCCGTCAACGGCGCTTAATGCTTCCCGAAATGCTGTCCATTCAGCAGGAACTTTTCCTTCAACTTCCAAATCTTCATTGTAAAAAGGCAAGTTGCCGATTTCGATGAAAGATGCTTCAAAACCTTCTGGTAATAATGATGCGAATTTTTTCGCTACGAGTTTATTAAATGATCCTTCCCGTAAACTGCCGACGATAAAACCAATTTTTTTTGTCATGTAAATTTCCTCCTTGTTGTTTTCTACTCATTAAGCTTACCAAAAGTAAGTGGATGGTGCAAATAAAACGATTTGACTTTAAAAAGTTTCTCTATTACTAATGATACGCGTCCTGATTCATTCTGGCAAAAGATAACCATGCTTAGAAAATAAGAAAGAAGAAACTTTTTTTAGCTGTAAAGAAAAAACTCTTTACACCATCGAAAAAACCTGTTAAACTAGTTCTTGTGATTAAATCAATGGAGGTGTAAATAATGGCAGTAAAAATTCGTTTAAAACGCATGGGTTCTAAAAAGAAACCTTTTTACCGTATCGTCGTAGCAGATTCACGTTCTCCTCGTGACGGACGTTTCATCGAAACAGTTGGTACTTACAATCCTTTACTAGACCCAGCTGAAGTGACAATCAAAGAAGATTTAGTTCTTGATTGGTTATCTAAAGGTGCGCAACCTTCAGATACAGTTCGTAACATCCTTTCTAAAGAAGGCGTTATGAAAAAACACCACGAAGCAAAATTCACTAAGAAATAAGGTGACTTTGGATGAAAGATTTGCAAGAATTAGTCTTAACGATCGTTTCACCACTTGTTACCAAACCTGAGGATATCAAGCTTGAGCTAGTAGAGTCAGATGATTTCTTGGAATATAATCTTACTGTGGCACCAGAGGATATTGGTCGTATCATCGGTAAACAAGGTCGGGTTGCCAAAGCAATTCGAACAATCGTTTACAGTGTACGGACAAATGGACCAAAAAAAGTTCGTTTGAATATCATTGATGGTAAATAAGCAAGAATGAAAAGCATTTCTCTTTGAGGAATGCTTTTTTTGTAAAATTCATGCTTAAGATGGAGGACAAAAAAAGGTGGTTTTGAGATAATCAAAAGGAGGAGGTGCTTGTATGTCTCAACTAATCGCATGGATCGTCGTTCTTTTGATCCTCGTCTTTATTTATAAAATTGGTTCTTTTCTTTGGCGAACGCTAGGGATCTTGTTGTTGCTCTTTTTAATTTGGGTCTATCGTGAGGAGATCATGACGCAATTGAACCAATGGACACAAAACTTTCGTTGGGGCGACCTATCGACGATCGCCAATCAAGTTTGGCAATGGATCAAGGATGGCTTTCAATCACTGCAAAATTGGGTGACAAATCTTTAAAAAATCAACAAAAAAATGACAGACAATCTGACTTGTTTGTCATTTTTTTTATTGAGGGGTATTCTTTGTATAAGGAGGGGAACATCATGAAAAAAGAACTAGGATTATTCGTTACGCTGCTGACGATGGGCGCCTTAACTGGCTGCAATAATCAACAGGAACCAGAAACCAGTCAAGCCAGTAGTGCCGAAACAACAGCCACGAGTATGGTGGAAAGTACCCAAACGCAAGCAAGTAGTCAATCAGAAACCAGTCAATCAAGTACGTCTTCTAGTCAGGCGGCTTCTAGGGATTCTTCAAACGCGAATAGTACTGCAGATATCTACGCTCAAATACAAGCGGCATTCCCTGATCTTGTCTTGCCCAAGGACATTCCACTTGCTTCAGGTAAAGTGTTGAATGCGGCCACAGCTGGCAGTCAGTCCGATGCTTCGATTCTTTATTATGGACTTGATAAGCAGCTGCCTCTCAATGACAAGGCTTTGAACGAGGAAACACCGATTGCTGCTTTTCAATCAAAAGACTATCAATCAGCGGATGAAGCTGCTGCAGCGGTCAATGTAACAGCTGATGATGGCGGACAAGCCGTTGATCTCGGATATGGCATTACTGGGCATATGCAAGGAGCTGCTGGCTCCAGTTATTTGAGCTGGCAAGAAGGAAATTGGTCATTGACTGTTCGAGCAGTCAATCAAGAGGAACAAGATCCAGTTCCGGTTGCCAAAGAAGTGGTAGCGTATCTGGAAGAAGCTATGCTCCCAGCGCCTGAGGTCGGTCAAATCACTATCGATATGGGAAAAAATGACCATACAGCAACTACAGTGGTTTGGCAACAAGAAAAGACCCTTCGAACGGTGCAACATCAAGATGCACGTTCAGCATTGAAAATGGCCGTTTCTATGAATCAATAAGGTTCATATTAGGACAATGCCCCTTTGATCAAGCGTCGAAGGGGCATTTTTCGCGCGATGATTTTGAGGAAAACATGGGGCGCTAGGAAACGGCTAGAATTCGCTACTTTGCTATGCTAAAATAGAACAGAAGTTAGAAGAAATGGGGAACGAACGTGACAGAATATTTAAACGTAGGAAAAATCGTCAATACACATGGAATCCGTGGAGAAGTACGTGTGATATCACAAACGGATTTTCCAGAAGAACGCTACCGTAAAGGGGCCGAATTGACACTTTTTCGTGAAAATAAAGAGCCAATAACATTGATTGTTTCAGGTCATCGCAAACACAAAAACTTTGATTTAGTGACGTTTGAGGGCTATTCCAATATTAACGATGTTGAACCGTTTCGTAACGGCATTTTAAAAGTTACCAAGGATGATTTGGTGGATTTAGCAGAAAATGAGTTTTACTACCATGAAATTATTGGTCTGGAAGTCGTCGAAGAAGATGGCACAATCATTGGTAAAGTCAAAGAGATCCTTTCACCAGGTGCCAATGACGTTTGGGTCGTTCAACGAAAAGGGAAGAAGGATGCCTTGATTCCTTATATCGAGTCGGTTGTCCACACGATCGATCTTGAAAATGGTCAGGTCATTGTGGAAATCCCAGAGGGGTTGTTAGACGATGAGAATTGATGTATTGACACTATTTCCGCGAATGTTCGAAGGTCCTCTAGGAGAATCGATCATTGGCAAAGCAAGGGAAAAGGGACTGTTAGAAATCAACGTCTCAAATTTCCGTGACTATTCCGACAACAAACATCAAACAGTGGACGACTATCCTTATGGTGGCGGAGCAGGAATGTTATTAAAAGTCCAACCTGTCTATGACAATATCAAAGCGATCGAAGAAGCAGCACCAGAAACGAAGAAACGCGTGATCCTTTTAGACCCAGCGGGGAAACCTTTTGATCAAAAGATGGCAGAAGAATTTTCTACCGAAGAGCACCTCGTCTTCATTTGTGGTCATTATGAAGGATACGATGAACGAATCCGTTCATTGGTCACTGATGAAGTGTCACTGGGAGATTACGTCTTGACTGGCGGCGAATTGGGTGCAATGGTCATGATCGATGCGACGGTCAGACTATTACCAGAAGTTTTAGGCAATCAAACCTCCGCACAAACCGATTCTCATTCCACTGGTTTATTAGAACATCCGCAATATACACGCCCAGCAGAGTTTAAAGGCATGAAAGTACCAGAAGTTTTGATGAATGGCAATCATAAATTGATCGAGCAGTGGCAATTAAAAGAATCATTGCGCCGCACCTTTCAGCGCCGACCTGATATGCTAGAAAATTATCCGTTGACGGAAGAAATGCAGAAGCTTTTAAAAGAAATTGAAGAAGAAGCGAAAGCTGGCAACTAAAATAGTGCCAGTTTTTTTGATATTCTGCGCGATGACAAGAAAATTCTCTTTACAGCCTGTGGTCGACTGTGGTAAGATGTTTCAGTGAGTGTAAACTCAACTATTACGATGTTCCGCTGGAGCTTTCATGCTTTAAGAATGTTTGGGAATAAGGAGAATGATAAACATGAATCCATTGATTCAAGAACTAACTCAAGAACAATTACGTACTGACATCCCAGCTTTCCGTCCTGGGGACACTGTTCGCGTTCACGCGAAAGTTGTCGAAGGAACTCGCGAACGTATCCAGTTATTTGAAGGTGTTGTCATCAAACGCCGCGGTGCTGGTATCAGCGAAACTTATACAGTTCGTAAAGTATCAAACGGTGTAGGTGTTGAACGTACCTTCCCATTGCACACACCACGTGTTGCACAAATCGAAGTTGTTCGTTACGGTAAAGTACGTCGTGCAAAATTGTACTACTTACGTGCATTACACGGAAAAGCAGCTCGTATCAAAGAAATTCGTCGTTAATCATTTATTATCAGATGAAGCAAAAGCCCTTGTTTTCAAGGGCTTTTTTCTTTTGTCTGAGGTGAAAAAAACTTTCTATTCGTTGTGATAAAATCATGAAACGACTATAAGAACAGGAGGGGATCATTGCTGCATACCGCTGGGTACCCTTGTATTTTGATGGGAACAGTCGTCTGAGTGAAACACAATGCCATCGACTGAAACTTTTTGTGGACATTTATCCGCTATCCGATAGTGACAGATTGCAGGTTGTCGATTGTTTGATCGATCACCTTTCAGCACTAGTTGCTTTTATGTGTAGAGAAGGAGAAAAAGGGAGTGAAAATTGTTAGAAAAACACTGATGAGGGACATCACGTTAAATACCAATATGACATTCAGCGCTGAAAGAAAATAAATCGCAAATCACCAAATTGATAAAAAAAGGATTAGAGAATAACGGTGAAGACCAAGATTACATGTTTATGTAATTTCCTCTTGATAGGTTTTATTAAAACTTTTGTTATTTATCTGATGATTTTTTTCGTTTTTTTAGTCCTTGTAGTTTATGGAATTTGAAATCTAAGAAAAAAACTTGAATTATTTCATTATTTTTTTCTCATAAATGATTACAGAAAAAAAGCAATATATTCCCCTTTTTTTGATGGTTTCTATGGTAACCTTCTCGATAGGGAACTTTCTTTTATCTAGCTATTACTGACCTCTTCGTGTTAGTTAATTACTTCACAAATAAAAGAAAGTTCTTTATTTAAATGAACTGAAAGAGGTGTCTTTATGAAAGCAGCTGTAGTATCAAACGATAAGGTTGTAAAAATTGAGGAAAAAGAATTGAGAGCGCTTCGTCCGAATGAAGCATTATTGAAAATGGAGTGTTGTGGTGTCTGCCATACGGACTTGCATGTAAAAGATGGTGACTTCGGAGATGCATCTGGAATCGTACTTGGACACGAGGGAATCGGTAGAGTGGTCGCGATCGGTGATGATGTTACTTCTCTAGCAATCGGTGACCGTGCAAGTGTCGCTTGGTTATATGAAAGCTGTGGATCATGCGAATACTGTGTGAACGGGAATGAATCATTATGCCGTTCCGTTAGAAACGCCGGATATTCTGTAGATGGCGGTATGGCTGAAGAGTGTATCGTTGTAGCTGACTATGCAGTGAAGGTACCAGAGGGCTTAGGTTCTGCTGAAGCCAGCAGCATTACTTGTGCAGGTGTAACCACATATAAAGCGGTAAAAGTTTCTGACATTAAACCAGGTCAATGGATCGCGATTTATGGTTTAGGAGGATTAGGAAACCTAGCCTTGCAATATGCAAAAAATGTCTTTAATGCAAAAGTGATTGGGATTGATATCAACGAGAAACAATTGGACTTTGCAAGAGATCATGGCGCTGACCTTGTGATCAATCCTGCGAAAGAAGATGCGGCAAAAATTATTCAAGAAGCAACCGGCGGCGCACATGCAGCTGTAGTAACAGCTGTTTCAAAAGCAGCCTTCAATTCTGCTGTCGATGCCGTTCGTGCGGGTGGTACGATTGTAGCGGTTGGTCTTCCACCAGAAAGCATGGACTTGAACATTCCTCGACTTGTATTGGACGGTATTAAAATCGTCGGTTCCCTTGTTGGAACACGGACTGATTTAGCAGAAGCTTTCCAATTCGCAGCCGAAGGAAAAGTCGTTCCAAAAGTTGTCATGCGTCAGTTAGAAGAGATCAATGATATTTTTGATGAAATGCTTTCAGGAAAAATCAAAGGGCGAATGGTCATTGATTTTCAAGAGAAATAAATAGAAATAGAAAAACCAACGGGTGAATATTAAACGAAGGAGAAGATTTCGTGTGTAACTTATTGATCATTGATAGCAAAGAGCATGGAGCAGTTAACGATATGATTCGTTTGATCGATCGTCATTTTCCAAATGTCATCTTGCTTCCGACTGTTTGTTCAAAAAAAGCGCTTCAGCGTACCTGTCTTGAGCAGCCGGTTGAAATTGCAGTGATTAATGCGGATGGCGAAGAGGACTCTTTTGAATTATATAAAGTATTGCTTTCATTTTGCCCTAATGCAAAAGCAATTTTGTATTCTGCTGTAGAAAGTTTTGCTACCGCTCAAAAAGCGTTGCGTTACGGCTTGATTGATTACTTGGTCGAACCGATCACAAATGATTTTGTTTATGCATTGGATCGGGGAATTCAATCCATCAATCAGATTTCCTTGCTACACATCGAGAAAAATAATGAGGCTTCTCCTTCGCTTTCTTTAAGACATAAGATATTGCGCTATATTCATGAAAATTATAGAGAACATATTACGTTAGATACTTTAGCAGATCACCTGCATTTAAGCCGGTATCACACCAGTCGTTTGATCAAGAATACATTAGGAATGACCTTTTCATTGTACTTGATGATTTATCGTATTGAAGTTGCCAAAAAAGAACTATCAACAAGTGATCGATCAATCAGTGAAATCTCTGTCAGAGCAGGATTCAATGATCCAAATTATTTTAGTAAGAAATTTAAAAAAGCAACTACTTATACTCCAAAAGAGTATCGAAAAATTTATCGTGGGAAAGCTACCGTGATCGATTCAAGACTTGAGCTTTAAGTATTGAAAAAAACAGATCAGCTTGCAGTTGAATTGATTAGCGAAAAAATGGCTTCTATGCGATGCGTATCTGGTTACTTTTCCATAGATGATAAAAGCAAAAGGCCTTTCATGCAAAGGTTTTTTTGCTTGGAAAAACGAGTTTTGAATGAGCTGATAGAAACCAACGGCGTAGGATAAGGTCTGATGTTTTTGTGAATCCAACGATAGATGCTATAATGAGAGCGGATTCATCAATACAACTTATCAAAGAAAAGAGGCAAGAAAATGGCGAATAAAATGGTGTTTATAAATTTGCCTGTCACTGATATCAAACGCGCAACCTCCTTTTATGAAGCGTTGGGATTTGTCAAAAATGAAGAGTTCTCAAACGAGACTAGCAGCGGAATGGTTTGGAGTGAATCGATTTGGATAATGTTGTTAGAACATGAGTTTTATCAACAGTTTCTGAATGGCAGACGTATTGGGGATACGAAGAACACGAGTAGTGCATTGATCGCGTTTAGCTTTGATACGCCAGAAGAAGCGAAGAATTTTGCAAAGATTGCAGAAGCAAATGGTGGCCAATCGTTCCAAGTTGATATGGGGATTCCAGAGGATATGATGGTCGGCTATGAAATCGTTGATCCCGACGGCAATCAGCTTGAATCAGCATGGATGAATGGCTATTAGCAAAGTGATCGTTTAAATAAAAAGTAAAAAAGTGGTTCAGTATGCAGTTCCTTCAAGAAGTTAGGCTTTTGTGCTAACTTTTTGAGGGCTGTTTTTTTTGACGGGATTCTTGAGTTTTGTAAGATTGATCAGTCCCCTTTGTCTAAATGCTAAAAAAGAGGTATGATACAAGAAAAAGGAGTGGAGACGAAGTGAAATATTCAACCAAATACAGCGACGCCATTCACATCCTCGCTTACATCCACCTCTTTAAAGGAACTGATTTATCAAGTGATCGGATCGCCCAGAGCGTTGAAACGAATCCGGCTTATGTTCGCCGGATTATGAGTGATTTACGGGTTGCTGGATTGATCGAAAGCCAAAGAGGAAAACCAAACCCTAAACTAACGAAGGAACCAAACGAGATTTCTTTGTTGGACATTTATGCGAGTGTTGAAAAAGACCACCATCTTTTACATGCAGACAAAAAAACCAATCCCAACTGCTTGATTGGGGGGAATATCCAAGCGGTATTAGAAGAAACCTATGATGTGCTGCAAAAGAAAATCGAGCAAGAGATGAGCGCCATCTCGCTGCAATCAATCATTGAAGGCATTCAAGGAGAGGCCGATCAAGTAGATTGAACGGACACAACACAGTAAAAAGAACTTTCACCTGCTAAGCAATTTCTTGACAGGAAAGAAAGTTTCTTTTATACTCTAGTTGTAACTTGATTAGTAACAACTATTTTAGTCAAACAAAAGATGAGGAAGGATGATTATCATGAAAATCGGTGTTATTGGCGCAACAGGAAATGCAGGTTCAGCTATTTATCAAGAAGCAGTACAGCGAGGACATGAAGTGACTGCTATTGTTAGAAATGAAGTTAAAGCCAAAGAACAATTTGGTGATACAGTCAAAACACTTAAAAAAGATGCTTTTTCGTTAACAGAAGAAGACCTCGACGGATTTGATGTGTTGGTCGATGCGTTTGCGACAAGTCCTGACCAAGCGTACTTGCATGTGGATCTGGCAGCAAAATTGGTTCATTTGTTTCGAGAAAAGAACACGCGCTTGTTCTTCATTTTAGGAGCTGGCAGCTTGTTCAATGAAGCGGGTGAACGCAATCTTACCGAATTGAAAAAAGCCTCAGGAAGTGAAAGCTGGATCGCGATCCCAGAAAATCAGTTAGATGAATATCTCTTTTTAGAAACCGTCAAAAATGTTCATTGGGTCGGGATTTCTCCAGGAAATCTATTTCAAGAGGGACCAGCTAAACCAGCGATTTTAGGCAAAGATCACTTGCTTTTCAACGACCAAAAGAAATCAGTAACTTCCAGCGGTACGTTAGCCAAAGCAATTCTTGATGAAATTGAAACAGTGCAACATGAAAATACTCGTTTTACTGTGATTGATGCAGAGTAGGTTCAACAAATGATTGACCCAATCGATCAGAATCGATAGCTGCATAGGTTGGCAAGTAGACTGTTTCAGGCAACTTCTTTTTTCACAATTTTTGTTTCCAATACCCAATAATTTAGACAAGACAAATCCTCTGTCTTTGCTTATAATCAAGGACAGAGGTGATAAAATGAATAAAAAAATCGAAGCGTATGAATTGATGCTTCTACAATTAAAAGGGTTGCTAGAAGCGGAGAGTAATTGGATCGCCAACCTAGCCAACTCTTCTGCTTTACTGAATGAAACATTGGAAGATACAGTGTTTGCCGGCTATTATTTGTTTGAAGAAGGCGAGCTGATTTTAGGTCCATTCCAAGGAAGAGTCTCTTGCACCAGAATCACATTAGGCAAAGGGGTTTGTGGGGAATCAGCAGAGAAAAAAACCACATTGATCGTACCCAATGTCAAAGAACATGAAAATTATATTTCTTGTGACTCAGCAGCGATGTCTGAAATCGTAGTTCCCATGGTGGTTGATGATCAGTTGCTTGGAGTGCTGGATATCGATAGTGGAAAAACGAACAGCTATGATGCGATCGATCAGAAATATCTGGAAGAATTTGCTGCTTTATTGGTAGCAAGCCGTCAATAAAGTACTTGTTTTTTAATTTTAACTATAAAACAACATAATGTTTTTAAGTGGGGCGTTCATTGAATAATGAACGCTTTTTTTAGTTATTATTTAAAAATGTCGGGCATATTACTTTATTTAATTAAAATTAGATGATAATATGATAATACAATTAGAAAAATGAGTTTTTAAGGAGAGAATTATGGAAGCAGAAACAATTGTATTAGGTAAAGCATATGAATGTAAACCAGTCGGCTTACAAAGCCGCGTGATTGGTGAAGTGGTCAGAAAAATGGAACGGTGTGTCGTATTAAATGTGATCCGCTACGATGGGATCGATCATGAAGATATCGAAGAACGTTGCGGACGAGTAGTTGCAAAATACAATGAGATCTATCAACCAGCGCTAGTTGAGTGCTTTTTTAGCTGATCCATTGGTAATCAACCAATCAAAATAAAATGAAACCATGCATGTAAACTAATTCCCTTAAAAAGAGACTGTTTCTCAGAAGCAGTCTCTTTTTTGATTCTTAAACTCAGGTATCTAGCAAAAGAAGTGCTATAATAGGCGAGAAAACAACAGAAAGCAGGGATTAGGATGGAACTAAAAAAGACGATCGTTGAGGAGCAGCAGTTGCTTTTTGAATGGCCGAATGAAGCAGGCCAACTGCAAATTGTTAAGGGAAGTCTAGCGCAAGTCAAAGAAAATACTGTGCTATTTTTTATCAAAGACGGCCAAATTTTCTCAGTAGCAGACGATAAAGCCTTTGACGACAAGCTAGAATACGACCGCTTGATGATCCTCACACCATCTTGGGAGATCATGGCTCCTTATTTAGCAGCCTATTATCAAGAGCAATATCAGTTAACTAGTGGGTCCAAAGCATCCATCGGCATCCCACAAGAGTTGCAGCAAACCATTGCTGCTAGCGCAAAACCATTTGATCGCTTTATCGATTTTCTTGGCTATGGATCTACGAGCAAAAAGACGACAAAAGAGGCTAAAAAAGGGGGCAAACCAAGACACAAATGGTCAAAAGAATTACAAGATGAACCCTTCATGGTTGACTATCAAGGAAGTAAAGCAAGGGTCTATTGGCAAAAACGCAACGAGGTTCGAATTGAAAAAGGCGCAATTTTGAGTCAAGAGATTCCCTTGAATAAAGACGGATCGGTTGGTTTTTCTGCTCGTTTAGCGGAAAAAATTCGGCAAGAAAACCAAGCGGCGATCAAAGAGGGACACACGATTGAAGACGTTGTATTAAAAAGTGTCAACGAGGTAGGAATGTTTCTTTACTATGGGGGCACCAATGGTTGGCTACAATTAAAAGATCAGCAAGGAAGAACCTTGAACGAGCGAACGGTCGAGTAGAATTGCCAAGAAGCACAGAAGAAAAAAGCGCCTCTCAAAATGCTCGATCAATCTTTGAGCGTTTGAGAGGTGTCCTTTTCATTAAATAGGAGTAGTAGGCTCTTCATCGATCAAGACAAATTCTTGACCTGTTTTGGACAAAACAAGGCTCGGTTTTGCAGTTCCTTCCTTTTCTGCTCGATACGCCTCTCGGTGCTTTTGCATATGTTCGGGGCGTTTTAACCAAGCTTGAAATGCTTTTTTCTCAGTCCATTTTGACACCAACTGGAAAACGAGGCGGTCTTTTGATTCTGAAAACCAAGCTTCAGCAGAGTGACAGCCAGCAAATGTTTTCATTGAGGCGGTATCTTTTTTCATTTTAGCAAGAAAGATGTCTTTGCCTTCTGGAATGACTTCAAATGCGACGGTACGGATATACATGAAATTCCTCCTTTGACTCGGGACGATTTGGTTTAGTATAGCGCTAATTGAGAATGATTGTCAATTAGCTATGGAATCTTGTAAGCTTTTTATCGATAGTCATTTTTTGATCAAATTCCTCAAAAGCCTTGAACAAATGAAAAAAGTACGTATAATTAATATACGTACTGAAGAGTCCGAAGAGTATTGGAGAAAATGGATACTTGGGGAAGTCTTTCTTTTCTCACGTGCAGTACTCTTCGTTTGTTTAGTGTACCACTCTCATTTTAAAATAGATACGTTTATTTTACTTTCTGAGGAGATTTCTTTTGTTCCTTGAGGTGAAAGCCGAAAAAGTGGGAAGGTTCTGAGAAAGCACTATGAAGACAAAATTTGTGTCTTCTTTTTTTTTGCGAAATGTTAGGAAAATAGTGGGAGTTTTTTTATCCATTTTTCTTCGAAATGATGTATAAGAGAGCAGCCAAAGTTCTGATCGCTAGGAGATCAGAACTTTTTTGTATGCTTTCTTGGAACTACTCCTTTCAACGATATTTAGCATAAAGTCGCTCTTTTCTAATTTTTACATTCAGAAGAGAACTTCTGACACAACTATGTAACCTCTTACATTTTTGATCGTGTTAAATTGACAGGCTGCATAAACATGCGGTAAACTCGGTACAACAAACAGAATATTTTGAATTATCTGAATGTTAGAAGGGGATGAGTAGAAATGGGGAAACGCAGCAAATATGCAGTATCGCTTGTGTTACTAAGCAGCTTTTTTTTAGCAGCTTGTCAAAATGGCAATCAAGAAAACGAGACGGATTCATCAGCAGCTTCTTCCGCAGAGCAAGTGATCAATGTGCAATTTTCAGCAGAGATGGGCAGTGCCGATATTTCTTTAGCCACCGACTCTTATAGCTTTATTACTCTGAACAATGCCTATGAAGGCCTTTATCGCTTGGATGAGAAAAATGTTCCCATGATTGCTGGGGCAAGTGAAGACGCTGAAGTTAGTGAAGATGGGCTGACCTACACCATTTCACTGCGAGAAGAGGCAAAATGGTCGAATGGTGATCCAGTTACAGCGGCTGATTATGTTTTCAGTTGGCAGCGAACGGTTGATCCAGCTACAGCTTCTAATTATGCCTATATGCTGGCACCCATTAAAAATGCGTCGGCTATTTCAGATGGCACGCTGGATAAAAGCGAGTTAGGAATCGAAGCAGTCAATGACCATGAATTGACAATCACGTTAGAAAAACCGACGCCTTACTTTTTATCTTTACTGGCTTTTCCAACCTTTTTCCCACAAAATGAACGTGTCGTGGAGGAATTTGGTGATCAATACGCCTTAACAAGTGAAAACGCGGCGTACAATGGACCATTCCTATTGACCAATTATGCAGGCCCAGGCACCGACATCCAGTGGTCATTGGAAAAAAATCCGGATTATTGGGATGCCGATTCAGTTAAACTTGAAAAAGTTAATTTTGATGTCGTGAAAGACTCATCGACTGCTTATAACTTGTACGAAAGCGGACAAGCCGATGACATTATCTTGAGCGGTGAATTGGCGATGCAGAATGTGAACCATGCTGATTACATTGTTCAGCCTAGTGCAACCACTCAGTATTTAGAAATGAATCAAGCACCAGAAGATTCGCCTTTTCGAAATACGAATCTGCGGCAAGCCATTTCGTATAGTATGAATCGACAACAAATCGTTGACAATATTTTAGGCAACGGCTCGTTACCGGCTGTCGGTTTTGTTCCTTCTGACCTAGCCTTCAATCCAGAGACAAAAGCTGACTTTGTTAAGGATGCGGCAACGACGTTAGACTATGACGAAGAAAAAGCCCAAGAGTATTGGGAAAAGGCCAAAGCTGAGCTGGGGATCGATACGTTGTCTTTCGAGTTGCTGACCTCAGATACCGACCAATCGAAAAAAATGGCGGAATACATTCAAGGAACCTTGCAGCAAACATTGGATGGATTGACTGTCGAAGTCACAAACGTTCCTTTTTCTGTGCGCTTGGATCGTTCAAATAGCGGCGATTTTGAGATGGTCATGAACAACTGGATCGGAGACTATGCAGATCCAATCAACTTTTTGGAATTGTTCAAAAAAGACAGTTCCTACAATCGTGGGAAATGGCTAAATGATGACTACGACCAATTGATCGAACAAGCATCCAATGAAAATGCCAACGACCCAGAAGCCCGTTGGGAAAATATGGTGGAAGCAGAAAAAATCTTAAATGAAGATTTGGGTGTTATACCGCTTTTCCAAAGTGCAGAAGCACATCTGCGGTCATCAAAGATCAAAGGACTTATCGTTCATAGTGTCGGTGCTGCCTATGATTATAAAAATGTATTTGTCGAAGAATAAGTAAAAAAACAATTTTTTCATACATCTACCGACTGACGTAGTCAAACAGTACTGCAGAAAAGAAGAACGCGATTCGAGCGTTCAGCAACTTGAGAACAAGGAATAAAGCCGTTCTTTATCTAGCAGTGAAGAGGAATCATTCATTCCAGCTAGATAAGAACGGCTTTTCTTTTTAGGGGGAACATGAATGATAATCACAGCAGTTGAAACCAAACGAATTCCGATCCAGCTGAATGCACCGTTTAAAACGGCGCTCAGAGAAGTGCACGCCGTCGAAGTGATTCGAGTGTTGCTTTCTTTTGACAATGGGATCGTTGGCATCGGAGAAGCAGCACCTACCGAAGTGATCACCGGTGATACAAAAGAAAGTATTTTAACAGATATCGAAACTGTCTTTGCCCCGTTCCTGTTAGGCAGAAAGGTAGATGCCCAATTGCTGGTAATGGATGAGCTTCATGCGTTAATCCAGCATCATACGAGCCCTAAAGCGGCGATTGATATCGCGTTGCATGATGCACTGGCAAAAGCGGCAAACTTGCCTCTTTACCGCTATTTAGGTGGTTCTGCCAATACACTGACAACCGACTATACGATCAGTGTTGGTTCACAGGAGCAGATGCTGCATGATGCCAAAGCGAAAGTCCAGGCGGGATTTCGCTCCTTGAAAATCAAACTAGGGGTAGGTGTGATCGAAGAGGAGGTTGCGAAAATTCGCTGCATCAATGAACGCTTGGCAGGAAAGATCCCCTTTCGAATTGATGCCAATCAAGGCTGGACCAAAGAAGAAGCGGTGCAGATTTTAGACCAATGGCAAGACATTCCGATCGAGTTTGTTGAGCAACCCGTCAAAGCCAATGATTTTGCTGGACTCAGCTATGTGACTGCTCGGACGACGATTCCGATCATGGCAGACGAAAGTCTTTTTTCCTATGAGGATGCCAAACGTTTGATTGCTGAAAACTGCTGCGATTATATGAACATTAAATTGATGAAAAGCGGCGGGATCAAAGAGGGACAAAAAATTTATCAATTGGCAAAAGAGCATCAAATGCCGGTGATGGTCGGTTCGATGATTGAAGGGTATGGGGGAATGGCTGCAGCCGCCCATTTTGCCTTGGGGATGGCGGATGTCCAATTTTATGATCTGGATGTTCCTTTTATGTGGGAGACCCAAACGACTTCCCCTGAAATGCAAGGGATTCTTCAGCGTCCAGGAAGCTTGAGCGTCACCGAACGCATCGGACTAGGAATCAACGAATAAACAGTTATGAGAGGAGCAAAGATGAAACAAATTGTTCAGGCTGGCTCTTCCTTCTTATGGAAGGAACCCAAAGAAAACAAAGTACTAGCAAAAATCAAAGCATTTCCTTTAGAAGCACTGCACACTTTTTTGACTGATGAAGATACGATGCGGCTTTATCAGGAAAGCTTAGTGGACTCCGAAGTATTATATGGGACGATTGTAGAAGTCATCGCCCAAACGGATGGTTGGTCCCATGTGATCGTCTTGGATCAAATAAGCAATAAACATCCACTCGGGTATCCGGGTTATCTGCCGAACGAGGTATTGAAGCCATTGTCACCAGACTATGCAACAGCCAAAAGAAGGATTGGTGTGATTGCAAAAGAAGCCGTGCTTGTTTTTGACTCGACCACACGACTTGTTTCTTTTGGAACAGTTTTACCACTTGTTGGGGAAACCGCAGATTCCTATCAAGTGGCTACGCCTAATGGACCAGCAACGATCGCTAAAGCTTTTGCTCACGTCCTATCGGACACATGGGCAAAGCTCCCAGAAAAAATAATAGCCTTGGCAGAACAATTTATAAACCAGCCCTATGTCTGGGCAGGCATTAGCGGCAGTGGCTTTGACTGTTCTGGATTCATGTATTCGCTGCATCGACTTCATGGTATTTTAATCCCCCGAGATACGATCGAGCAAGCACAACAAGCAAACATCGTACCTTACAGTCAGGCACAACCAGGGGATCTGCTGTTGTTTGCTTATGAAGAAGGAAAAGGCGAAGTCCATCATGTCGGTCTATATTTGGGGGATGACGAAATGATTCATTCAAGAACACCTGGGTCACGGGTCATGAAAACCAAAATCACTGGCTCTAATTATGAACCAGAACTCGCAGTTGTGGCGCGTTATTGGCAAAACCAGCCGAATGAATCACAGGAATACTCATGAACATTCTTTTCATGATCGTAAGGAAAGGGGCATTTGATGGGAAAAGATGACTTGCGTGTAGCAATTGATCCTATTCTAAAAAACTACCAGGCAACGTTGGAAATGGGGGTATGGATCGGTACGCCAACGGAATGTCTTGTTGACTATCAGGGTCAAAAGTCGTTTTCGGCAGCGAGTATTAGTAAGCTTGTTTTGTACGCGTATTATCTTGAACAAATCATCGAAAAAAAGATCGATCCCCAACAGGTAATTTGTGTGAGCCCTGTTGATCTGACAGGGGGGGCTGGGGTGATCCGTCTTTTTCCTCAGAAGAAAGGTTGGACCATCAGTGAACTTCTCATGGCAATGATCGCCGTATCTGATAATACTGCGACCAATGTACTATTGGACTTAGTAGGGTTGCCCACGCTTCAGGCATGGATTCAGGAGCCGGAGATCCAATTTGAACGGTATATGATGCGACCGATCAAAGACAAAGAGAACCGCTTGACACCCTCGGTGGCTGCCAAACTGCTACTAAGGTGTGTGGAACGAGAAGAAGCTGCACTAGGATTTTCACCTTTAAATCAGCAGCAATTTCAAGATGGATTAGCGGGGAATTTTGCTGAAACTGCGCAGCCTTCTTGCCGCATTTTTAATAAGACAGGTCGTCTTGACCGCATCGAACACGATGTAGCATATTTACAAGCCAATGAAACGACGATCATCATTGCGGCATTTTCCTATGATAAAGCCGGTAGTGGCCGAGGGATCAGTTGGCTAAGAGAAATTGGTCAAACAGTCTATCAGCAGTATTTTAAGTAAAATACGCTGCGTATCGAGTGCCTCTGAGTGAGGATCGATACGCAGCGTATTAATTATTTACAACAATAAAATCCCCCATATCATAGCGGTGCCGTGATTGGGAAAATTCAAAAGGCGTCCCATCGCCGAGGTAAACCGTTTGTTCCACTTCTAAAATGGGATCGGTGGCAGCACAAGCTAAGTATTGCTGGTCGTAGGTGTCTGCACGATCCGCTTTGATACGACGGACAGATGTTCCAATCGAGGAGTGGAGTTGGTTCGTGATGTAGCTATAGACGGAAGAGGCTAAGACTTCTTCGGTAATGCCAGGAATGACATGAAGCGGCATGATGGTATATTCTAAAACAACGGGTATATCGTCAAATAGACGCAAACGAACGATATCATAAATTTGCTGGTCACTGCGAATGTTTAGTTTTTCTTGTTCTTTCTCATCGGGAAAAAGAATGGCAAAAGAAATGATCTTGCTGGTGATCTTTCCTGTTTCTCCAAGGCGCTTGGTCAGCCCGCGATTGATCTTGGCGTTGTAATCGAAGGTTGAATAGGAATCGCTGATAAACGTACCCGTGCCTTTTTTACCGTAAATAATGCCTTCCATTTGTAAAATATTCAATGCTTTTTGAATCGTCACGCGGCTCGTTTGATAATCCGCAGCCAGTTCGGATTGCTTCGGCAATTTTTTCTCTTCTTCGTAAAACCCGTGATTGATTTTGCTCCGTAAATCGGCAGCGATGTCATGGTAGTTCGCCATTTGCTTCACCTCAAAATAATAATAAGTGATAAAACGAAGTATGTAAACTTGGAGCTTTACATACCCTGTTTTGAAGGCTTTTCCTGCGTTTACATTCTTCAGGAAATGAATTACATTTGTAATGTAATCGTTTTCTAACAATTGAAGAATAGGGGTATAGGAGGGAGTTTTATGCAAGGATTTATGGATCGACTCGCTGACGTTTTAGGAAAGTTTGCCAATAGGATCAACAATTTACGCTACATCATGGTCATTAAAAATGCTTTTGCTGCTTTGATTCCAGTAATCATTACAGGAGCGTTTGGTACATTGTTTTCAGCAATGGTTTTTGATGCTGAAAATGGATTGGCACAAATCGAGGCACTGCGCTTTTTAGAAAGTTTAAAACCGATCTCATCTGCGGTCAGTTATGTGACGTTGAGTTTCTTAACGATCTATGCAGTGTTTCTGATTGGGATTGAGCTAGCAAAATTAAATAAGATTTCTGGGGTCTTTCCAGGAATCATCGCCGTGATGTCTTATCTTTCTGTTAATCCAATGATCTTTGAATTTTTGCACGAAGATGCGACGGTGGTTGCCGAAAACGTGCTGGCTAAGCAATATACTGACACGAAAGGTCTATTTTTAGGCATGTTCGTTGCGATCGTTTCCATCGAGCTTTATGCGTGGTTAGGAAGACAAAAACGGCTGCAGATCATGATGCCTGATAGTGTTCCAGGGAATGTTTCGGCAAGTTTTTCGGCATTGTTTCCAACGATTTTCACCGTGACCATCATCGCCACCGCTGGTTTTGCTATCAAAGCACTCACAGGGATGTATGCTTACGATATCATCTACAATGTCGTCCAACGACCACTGGAAGGGATCGTCCAAGGATTACCAGGTATCTTGTTGTTGATGTTTATCGCACAAGTCTTTTGGGTCATCGGGATTCATGGGAACCAGATGGTCAAACCCATTCGCGAACCATTGTTGTTGGCAGCGATCGCTGTCAACACGGAAGCTTTTGAAGCTGGAAAAGAAGTACCCAATATTATTACGATGCCGTTTTGGGATATGTATATGAGTATGGGCGGCTCTGGGGTTACGATTGGGTTGCTGATTGCGATTTTGATCGTCGGCAAGCGGGAGGACATGCGCCAAATCACTAAATTGTCATTAGCACCTGGGATTTTCAATATCAATGAGCCAGTGATCTTCGGAATGCCAATTATGCTGAATCCCATTTTGGCGATTCCCTTTATCCTGACACCGTTAGTAACAGGAACGATTGGGTACGTGGCGACAAGTCTAGGCTTTGCCGCTAAAGCGGTGGTAATGGTCCCATGGCCGATGCCACCGATCGTCAATGCTTATCTAGCTACTGCTGGGGATATCGGGGCTGTGATCACGCAAGTGATCTGTATTGTCGTGGCGATTTTGATCTATCTACCTTTTGTTTTGGTAATGAATCGTACGACCAATGAAGTTGCATAAAGGAGTTTTAAAAAAATGGTAAAAATACCTGAAACATTTATTTTAGGGGCTGCTTCGTCTGCTTGGCAGACAGAAGGCTGGCAAGGAAAGAAAGAAGGGCAAGATTCGTATCTCGACCGCTGGTACAAAGAAGAACGCTTTGTCTGGCATAATGGCTACGGGCCGGCTGTTGCGACGAATTTTATGGAAAAGTTTTCAGAGGATGTTGAACTGATGCAGGAGGTTCATTTGACCCATTACCGAACATCGATCAACTGGGCGCGCTTCTTTACCGACCATGAACAGCTGATCGTTGACGAAGACTATGCTGCTCATATCGATCAGCTTATCGACCAATTGCTTGCGGCTGGCGTCGAACCGATGCTTTGTTTGGAACATTATGAACTGCCAGCTAGTTTGATGGATGCCTATGATGGCTGGAGCTCGCGGAAAGTGGTCGATCTATATACCCGTTATGCCGAAATCGCCTTCGAGCGTTACGGTGATCGAGTCAAACAGTGGTTTACCTTCAATGAGCCGATCGTTATTCAGACTCGTTGCTATCTCGATGCGATCCGCTGGCCCCATGAGCAAAACACAAAAAAATGGATGCTTTGGAACTATCACAAAGTATTGGCGTCCGCCCAAGCGGTGGCTGTCTATCATGAAAAGGGCTACGAGGGGCGCATCGGTTGTGTGCTAAATCCAGAAATGGTTTACGCACGCTCTTCCTCACCGGAGGATCAAAAAGCGCAAAAAATGTATGATCTCTTTTTCAACCGGATCTTTTTTGATCCAATGGTCAAAGGTCATTATCCAGAGGAACTTATCACACTTTGCCAAACCTATGACATCTACTTTGATCCGACAGAAGAAGATTTGGAAACGATCCGCACCCATACGGTGGATTTCTTAGGTGTCAATCAGTACTACCCGAAACGCGTGCGGGCACCACGATATCAATGGCATTCGGATACACCATTTCATCCAGAAATGTTTTATGAGACATTTGATTTGCCAGGAAAACAAATGAATAACTCCCGTGGCTGGGAAATCTATCCGAAGGTCATGTACGATATGGCTAATTATCTTAAAGAAAATTATGGCAATATTCCATGGCTGATCACTGAAAATGGTATGGGGCGGGAAAATGAAGAACAGTATATGGATGCCACAGGTCAAGTCCAAGATGATTATCGGATTCAGTTTATTACCGAACATCTTTACTGGCTGCTAAAAGCCGTCGAGGAAGGCGCCAACTGCGAAGGCTATATGCTTTGGGCATTTACCGATTGTGTTTCACCTATGAATGCATTTAAGAACCGCTATGGTCTCGTCCGAATTGAGTTAAATGAAGAACGGACCCGGTCATTAAAAAAATCAGCCGCTTGGTATCGTTCCCTTATTGATGAACGGTGGCTTCCATTTGAAGAAAAGCCATTGATTCTGTAATAAAAACCCACGATTATTTCCTAATCCTAAAGGAAATAATCGTGGGTTTTCAGTTAAAAGGGTTGTTTATGAGGAGCAAGTTTCTCCCAGTCAAATATGACACCAATCCCTGGTTCTTCTGGTGCAATCGCACGGCCAGCGGATGGATCGATCACTAATGGTCTCGTGGTGTATTGATCGATTGGAAAACTGTGCATTTCAAGATACCCAGCATTAGGCATCGCCGCCAGTAGACTGACGTGTAATTCCTGCATGCCATGTGTAGAAACAGATAAGTTACTTGTTTGTGTTAAGGCAGCAATTTTCAACCAGCCGGTGATCCCACCGCAATTGGAAGCGTCGGGTTGTGGAAAATCGACATTGCCATATTTGATCATATGAGCAAACTCAATAGGGGTGCGCAAGTTTTCCCCGCCTGCGACCGCAATTTGCCCTTCTTTAGCGATACGAGCGTAGCCTTCGTAATCTTCGGGGATTGTTGGTTCTTCAAGGAACAAAATGTCATAAGGCGCCATCAGTTTGGCGGCTTTGATCGCTTTTTCAACAGACCAGCTCATGTTGGCATCCACCATAAAGACAACATCGGGACCAATCAATTCTCTGACCGCTTTTATTCGAGCAATATCTTCGGCAAGTGTTTTTTGGCCCAATTTGATTTTGACCGCTTTTAATCCCATGTCTAAATATTTTTGATTATTGGCTAAGAGTTTTTCAAGAGAAAAGTTTAGATCGATCGCACCACCATAGCATTTGACTTTGTTACTTGCGCCGCCTAAAAGTTTGTAGAGGGGTTCTTGTGCTTTTTTCGCGCGTAAGTCCCATAAGGCAATATCACAAGCCGCAATGGCGAAACTCGCTAAACCGCCTCTGGTAACATAGTGAATGCCCCAGTTCATCTGATCCCACAAGGCCTCCACACATGCTGGATCTTTCCCTAAGAGGATTGCTTTTAGTTCTTTGTCGATCAGTTTGGCAATCGATTCGCCACCGAAGCCACCAGTATACGTATAGCCCACACCTTCACGTCCCTCATCAGTAACGATCTTGACGATAGGCACTTCAAAGTGGGTGTGTAAGCCGTGCTTCGCATCTTCCATGATTTCCGGAAGAGGTATCCGATAATACGCTGTTTGTACATCTGTAATTTTTGCCATTAAAAATCCTCCTCAAACTAATGTTCACGTGTGCATTTTAATGTTAACGTTTGCATAATCATGTTAGCATGGGAACGCGAGATTGACAAGACAAAAATCGCTCAAATTCAATACTTAGGAAACAAGAATGTCTCTTTTTAAGAGGTCATTCACTTAGGAGCGAAGCTAAAGGACCTCTTCAGAATATAAATAGAAATTGGAGAGATGTTATTAGAAATGAATTGAAAACCTTATAAATTGTCATAAAAAAGTATTTAATGTAATTTATAGACATATTTATTGAATAAAAATCATTTTTGTATTATGATTATCTTAACAACGAGCAATGAAGAGTACTGGGGCAGATGAAAGCTTGGGGAAGTCTTTTATTTGGGATACCTAGTACTCTTATCTTTCTTCAACGACAAGTGAAATACAAAAGAACGACTGAACTTCTTTGGTTCAGTCGTTCTTTTGTATTTCATAAAGCGAGCGAGAGTAACTTGTAGTAAGGAAGAAAAAGTTTTTTCTCAATTGACAAAAGAATAATCATTGGCGGTTAAAACAGTACGAGCTTGTTCTACCTGATGCTCCTTGATTAAAATATAATCAGTATTGAAGGTAGAAACAGCAAAAATACTGATTGACTCCTCGGCTAGAAGGGAAGAGATTTTTGCAATAATGCCAATCAAGCTAAAATCCAGCACACCAATTATTTTCATCGCTTTCCATCCATCTTCTCTGTTTAGCGTTTCAGCTGGAACGTTTGCAGTTGGTAACACCAAAGAAAGTTCTTCTGACGTATGGGCAAAAAAAAGAGGAACAATCTTCAGTATCGAAGGATCAATACTCTTTACTTGGATGACAGAAAAAGAGGGAGCCAGTAAGGTTAGTTTCATCTAATCACGTCCTTCGTTTGATGCTTTCATCATATCAAATGGGAAGAACGAAGGGAAGGCGATTATCATTTGATCACGTACGATTCTAAGCGTTGTGTCGTTTCTGCGAGGCATAACAGACGGGTAGATTCTATGCAAATGAAAATAAGCGGTTAAAACTGATGGGTATACCTCTGTTTCTGGAGAAAAAGAAATATCAATTGGATCCGCAATCTATGCTGAATCAGATTTGAAATCAATCGAGTTAATAGAAAATAACTAGCACTCAATCATAAATCAATGGTTGAGTACTATTATTGTACATAAAATTATGGTGGACAGAGGAATGGAACATAAATCACTAATTGTTTGATTGGAAGAAAAATTGATACTGAGGATCATAAAGAGAAGAAGGAACATGCTAAATTTTACGAAGACCTTACAAGATTCAAGAAGAAGGTAAAGAACGCTTTGTAATATTTTGATCAACTTTAGTCAAGGAGGTGTGATGAATGGATAAATTTTTCAACTTTATTGAAAAAGGACTTTCCGAAGAAATTAATTTTTTTATGTTTTCCATAGATTTGGAACATTATTTAGTCGATCACTACGAGGAAATGTATACCGAAAACAAGGAAGCTACATTGTATCTGAATGATTTACTTCCTGATGAGGCTGAGAAAATGGAGCCTGGAATAAATCCAGATAGTTTTTGTGAACGAGTAAAGGAAATTGTAGAGAAATCGAAAACAATTTAATTAGCACTTTTTTTACTGAGGCAGAGTCATATCAAGCCAGCAACGAACTATCATAGATTGCTGATGATCAAGCAGATTATGAAACTTACATCAAGCTTTGATGAAAAGAAACATCTTCAAAAAATTTCATGCGATGAGGCAGGGAAAATAACTATTGTAGAAGCAAAGAAAGCCGTTGAGAACGCAAAACAGGAGTGGAAAAAAGTGTATCTAAAGATACTAAGGAGTAAAAAGCCTTAAATCAAAAATAGAGTAAAAAAATCAGCCCAAGAAAAACTCGCAAACAAGAGATTCGTATACAATTTGGTGAGAAGGTACACCATTGAAGAGCATTGATTGCTTAAAAAAAGCATCTGACTTCACTTGAACAATTAATGTAGGTTCAATCGGTATAAGAAATACAATCTAAGAAAAGCGAGGAATAGCACATCGGTTTAAAGCTGATAATTAACCACCATTTGACTACCAAACATGAAAAACTACGAAAAACATTGTGGAACTGAAAATACAAAAAAAGTGTTAAAAACCTCTTTAAATCAAGGCTTTGAACACTTAGGAAAAACTACGAAAATCTAATTGATTTAAGCTTATGGAGATGGCGGGAGTCGAACCCGCGTCCAAACATATTGCTACCTAAAAATCTACGCTCATAGTCAACTCATTTGTAGATTCGCTTTACAGCTTGCCGAGTGACAGGCAGTCTGTATCGCTAGTCTGATGATCTCTTTTTTATCTTACAGACGGAAAGATAAAACGTATCCCACTTAGAATAGGACCCTTACTCGAGCACATGGGCGATGCCGAGAGGATCTACGCTAACTGTTTTTAGGCAGCTAAAGCGTAAGAGTTTTCGTTTTTAGCAGTTATATTTAACTGTAACGTTTTAACGTAGACGTAACCTACGAAGCGCAATTCAGGCTCAACTATGCCTGTCGAATCCGTAACATCCCCTTGATAAAAGGGGTATCGCTACCATTCACTAGTATACCATATTTTCGTGCGTGTGCAAAGAATCAGATTAAGTCAAAATGTTTCAGGGCGTGTACGATCCCGCCTTCGGTATTTTTCAAGGTCACGAAGTCTGCCAGCTCTTTTAACTCTTGAATCCCATTTCCCATTGCAATCTTGTGGTCACAAGCTTCTAAAAGGGCGAAATCGTTGCTGCCGTCACCAAAGCCAAAGGTAGGTACATCTTCTAGACCCAATAATTCTACCAAGGTTTTTACGCCAGTCCCTTTAGAAGTCCCGGATTTTACGACATCGATTGAAAAGGGCGTATTACGATAAAAAGTTAGTTCGGGAAAACGCTCATGATAATAAGCATCGTTGCCGACACCTAAAACCAACAACATATTGGTCCGATCAGTTTCATAATGAAGAGGATCGATTTCTGGTAGAGGGCTACGGACGTAGTTATATGCACCAACCATTTCCTCGGTGTGACCAGTCGCCCAATAGCCTTTCTCATTGTAATAACACAGCTCATCGCCATTGTCTTTGACGGCTTGGTACATCCTTGCGCAAAGCTCAGGCTTAAGGGTATCGGAAAAAACTTCTTTGCCATCAATGCGGATAAAAGCACCGTTCATGACGATGTTCGAGGTAATACCAGCTGCTTCACGAATAGCGGTAACTTCAGGTTCGGTTCTGCCTGTTGCAATGATCGGCAGTACTTGGTTTTTTCGCAACCTCGCCATCGCCTCAGCAATTTCCGAAGTGATTTGCGAGTGCTCATCTAAAAGTGTACCGTCAAGATCAAAAAAAGTTAATGCTTTGTAGGTCATGTATCTTACTCCTAAGGTTTATAGTCATAGTCCACTCACAATCTTATCAAAGATTGAAAAAAAGGCAAACCTTTATGAATAATCGGTGAAGTTGTTGGTAGAAGAAAGAAATTCGAGTATACTATAGGAAGAATGGAGTGAAACGATGATTTTTTTAGTAATTGGCAGCATTTTTTTCTTGATTGGTCTCACTTTTTTTCTTTTTCCATCAAAAAAAATGAACCTTATTTATGGATACCGTTCCTATCTAGCAAAACAAAATGAACGCAATTGGCGACAGGCCCAAAAACTATCTGCCCGATTCTTTCTGCTTTTTGGCGGAATCATGGCGCTCATTGGGTTTGTCTTGAAATGGCAAGAATGGACCAATTTTTTTCTAGTTGAAATGATCGTGATCCCTTGGTTCATCGTGCCGATCTTTGGCCTGATCGAAGAAAATCTGCAACGATTTGATAAAGAACATAGAGGTGAAGAAAATGAATATATTAATGATTGAAGACAATGAATCTGTTTCTGAAATGATGCAAATGTTTTTCTTGAATGAAGGATGGGAAGCAGTATTTAAATACGATGGCAAAGAAGGACTAGAGGCCTTTGCTGCTGAACCAGACAAGTGGGATATGATTACCCTTGACTTGAATCTTCCTTCCATGGACGGCATGATGGTGGCGCGCGAAATTCGTAAAATCTCTAGTACAGTTCCTATTATTATGTTGACGGCCCGTGATTCAGAAAGCGACCAAGTCATCGGGTTAGAGATGGGGGCGGACGACTATGTGACGAAACCCTTTAGTCCATTGACCTTGATTGCACGGATCAAGGCATTACACCGCCGCAGTGAATTGGTTGAAAAAACAACACCTGAAGCTTCCGATGCCACCTTTGATATCGTCACCGATCATTTCAAAATGAACACAAAAACAAGGGAAGCCTATTTAAATGGCAAACCCATCGATGGGTTGACGCCGAAAGAATTTGATTTGCTTTATACGTTAGCGAAAAAACCGCGACAAGTGTTTTCGAGAGAACAGCTGTTAGAACTGGTTTGGGATTACCAATACTTTGGCGATGAACGGACCGTTGATGCACACATCAAAAAACTAAGACAAAAAATTGAAAAAGTGGGGCCACAGATCATTCAAACCGTCTGGGGCGTTGGGTACAAATTTGATGATGCGGGTGCTGCTTAATGCGCTACCTGTATCAACAGCTGATTGCATTTTTCGTGGTGATCTTCGTGATCTTGATGACGATTGGTATTGCGTTTACTCAAATGACACGCCAAACGTTACAAGAACGGAATTATGAGCAGTTAATGGGGTATGCTTCGTCGGTCGCGACGATTTCGCAAATCAGTGATTCAGAATATTTACAGCAAAATATGACCCGGGATGGCTATCTACAGTATTCCTTGCGTTTGGCTGAGAATATTTTGAGCAACCAAGATATCTCCTTTGCTTTCTTTAAAAGTCCTGATGACATTATTTATCCACTAGATACCGCTCATGCTGTTGATTTTCCGATCTCTGAAAAAGACTGGCAATCCTTAGAAAATGGGGCGCGTCTACAACTGACTTCCGCCACAAATTTATACGGGGAAAAAGAACTGACTTCCTATGTGTTGATACCTTTTTCTGTCAATCGCACGGATTTTTACGGTGTAATGGTGGTTTCGCAATCGGCAAGCAGTATTTTGAATCTTGTCAGTGCTTTTAATCAAAACTTGTTTAAAGTTTGTTTGATCTCGATCGTTGTCTCATTATTGATCAGTTACCTTTTCGCTACGTTCCAAGTAAGACGGATCAATCGAATGAAACGAGCAACCAAAGAAATTACTAATGGCAATTTTGATATTTTCTTGCCGGTGCATAATCGGGATGAATTTGATGAATTAGCCGAAGATTTTAATTTAATGACGAAATCCTTAAAAGAATCCCAAGAAGAAATTGAACGGCAAGAAGAACGTCGTCGGCAATTTATGGCGGATGCTTCTCATGAGATGCGTACCCCGTTGACGACCATCAATGGCTTATTGGAGGGCTTAGAGTACAACGCAATTCCTGAGAATCAAAAAGACAATGCGATCCGCTTGATGAAAAATGAAACCAATCGCTTGATTCGATTAGTCAACGAAAACCTTGACTACGAAAAAATCAGGACCAATCAAATCTCGATGGTCATCAAAAAATTTGATGCGACGCAAACCATCAAAAATCTGTTGACGCAACTGGAGAGCAAGGCAGAAATTGCCAAAGATGTGCTGATTTTAGAAACAACCGAGCCAATCGATGTCTACGCGGATTATGATCGTTTCGTCCAGATCATGGTCAATATTTTACAAAATGCGATCCAGTTTACGGAAGATGGAGAAATTCGGGTCCGAATAGAAAAAGGCTATTTAGAAACGATTATCGAAATCAGTGATACGGGGATCGGTATGTCTGAAGAACAAGTCAAAAATATTTGGGATCGTTACTACAAAGTCGATCCGTCCCGTAAAAACCGTCAATTTGGCGAATCAGGTCTAGGCTTATCAATCGTTGAACAGCTCGTACGCCTGCACAAAGGAAAGATCAGTGTAGAAAGTGAACTTGGCAAAGGCACGACCTTTAAAATCTCTTTTCCAGATATCGACTTAAATGAAGAATAAGGAATCGACCGGCAGCAATTCGCTTAGCCGGTCGATTTTTTTGCGGTTCATTGGCAGCAGCCCAAACAAAAAGACTTGCTTTTGCAAGCAAGCCTTTTTGTATGAGGGCTATGTAAACTATAGATAAGTGGTATAGGGCGTATGGGCAAAGCATTCGTCTTCATGGATCAAATAGATGGCAACAGCAAATTGTTCGGCGATTTCTTGGCACAAAGGTAGCAGGATTTGGACCTCTTCTGTTGTTAACGTGCTCAAGACATTTTCGATTAAAAGGGTTTCTCTTTCTGAAAGTAACGCTAAGAGCAGCTGAATTTTGATCTCCTCAAAGGGGCCTAATTCTGTCCGCTCTTTTTTCAAAGCCGATAAGGGAAGCTGAACATAAGGCAGAACACCCTCTAAATCGCCCCCTTTTTTATTTGCAAGAGATACATTGTCCATGACGGATAAAAAGGGAACGGAAGGCCATTGAGCACGAATCAAGATGGCTTTTTTTTGTGAAAGCAGCAAACTTAATTCAGAAGTTTTTGTTTCATTGTCTTTCGAAACATAATAGAAACCAATTGGTTTCGTTAGCTGAGTTGGTTTTTCCATTGTTTTTTCCTCCAATACAGACTATGTCCGCTGGCAATCAAACCAGTAAAACTGGTAACAGCGGCAAGTAAGACGACAAGTGTGTGGCGTGTGCTTTCAAATAAAATAGCAAGCCAAGTGGTGCTGTTCAAATCGACATTTTGGACCAGAATTTGACTATTCTGCGGAATCGTAATGGCGAATTCTTGTCCAGGAAGACTTTGTACAGCCTCCCAAAAGTTATCAGAAGCACGCTCTCGATCAAGGGCAATGATATGCCCACTAAGTAATTCCCGCTGGAAATAAGGCTGGAAGAGTAGCAATAAGACAAAGGCGATCACAGCGGCTGCTAAGAGCGGCAAGAGCATTTCAATGATCTGCATCGCTACCCATTGTCTGGTGGTGGCGCCACTTGCTAACCAAGCTGTGTATTCCGAGCGTTTATATAATTGATAGTAAACTTGAAAGCCAATAAAGACCAGTGTAAAGGCACTAAAAATCAAATAGAACAGTTGATGATAGATTGTCGTGACTGGTTGGATCTCTTCGGCTACTTTCGTTTGCAGATCTTCTGTCGCCAAGAGATCTCTTGTTTGAGCGATCACTTGATCCATCGAATAGATCAAGGCAAACGTCACGATCAAGCCAATCACGGCAAAGAAGGATACAAGCGTATAAAGCACCATGGCTTTTTTATGATAAAAAATGCTGGCAATCGCAAAATGTATAGTTTTCATCTAAGTCACCTCATCCTAGTACATAGTATAAAAGGGGAGTTTGAATAAAGTATGAAGTTCTTGTAGTAAAATATCGAAGCTAAAAATGTGGCAAGAAAGTTCGACTTTTTCTTATCAAATAGTGCAAAAAAATCCAGCAAGGCAGGTGCCTTACTGGATTGATTATTGGTTGTTCTTACTTTACTCGCCGCTATCTTGTTCCGTCATCTGCTGGTATTCTTGGAAGGTTTTTGTTTGATACAGATCGACGGTCGATTGATTGCCATTTTGAGAAAAGGCACTAGTTGAATCACTGCCTAGATTCTTTTCAATGTCCATCATTTGCTGAAGGGCGTCTTTGTAGTTATAGGTCGAAGGATCAACTTCTTCTAGACCGCTTTTCGCGTAGAATCGTAAAAGGTCACCATTATTGATCTGATCAGAAACCGAAAGCTGCTTGTCGACTTTGGCTTTCCATTCATCGACTTTGGCTTGCAATTCATCGGATGGATCGTTGATCGGCATGCCGGTACGATTGTCATACAATGTACTGCTGTAGTAGGTGTAGTCTGGTGTCACAAAGTCGCCATCGCGGAAAGCAACCAGTTGTTCGTTTTGATCAGAGAATAAATCTTGTCCTAATTGGATATAGTTTGATGTATCCACACCCAGTAAGTGCAAGAGGGTTGGCAAGGCATCGACTTGGCCACCATACGTATGATTGATGCCGCCGTTTGATTGTCCTGGAATATGAATCATATAAGGCACACGTTGTAACGAGGCATTGTCAAAGTTTGTCCATGTAGAACTTGTTTTTCCAAGCAATTCTGCTAAGTTACGGTTACGAGAATTGGAAATTCCGTAATGGTCACCATATAAAACGATGACTGAGTTTTCGTATAAGCCACTTTCTTTCAAGTAATTGAAGAACTCTTCCACGGCTTTATCCAAATAATTCGCGGTTGCGAAATAGCCATTGATCGTTTGATCAGAAGTGTTCGCTAGCGGGAAGCCACCTTCTTCATTGGTAAATTCAGAATATGGGTAGTGGTTAGAAACCGCAATGAATTTTGAATAGAACGGTTGTTGCAGACGTTCTAAGTATTGTACGGATTGTTCAAAGAACGGTTTGTCATGTAGACCGTATTGGAATGAATTTTCATCATTGACATCATAATACGATGCGTCGAAGAAATAATCATAGCCAAACCGTTTGTAGGTTTCATTTCGGTTCCAGAAGGTACCGGTATTTCCGTGGAAAACAGCACTGGTATAGCCTTGCGTTTGACCTAAAATATCTGGCGCTGCCTCAAAGGTATTTTTCCCACCCAGTTGAGTGAATAACGCTCCTTGATTCAATCCAAACAGGGAATTTTCGAATAATGTTTCGGCATCACTGGTCTTCCCAGCTTTTACTTGGTGGAAGAAATTATCAAAACTAAAGGTACTATCGCTATGGTATAAACTATTGATAAACGGCATGACTTCATGTTCCACGCCATCTTCATCTTTCAATTTATAATCGATCAAGAATTGCTGAACACTTTCTAAGTGAATATAAATGACATTCTTGCCTTTTGCGATACCGAACAGATCATCATTTGGTTCTGCGTAATGTTCTTTAACATAGCTCTCTACTTCGTTCATGTCGTTGGGACTCGCTTCGGCACGTACTTGCGAAGCTTGATAAGTTTGTACCCCATCATAAACCGTAAAGGCGTTGATCCCAAGATATTTGACTAAATAGTCACGAGAAAACGTTCGAGTAAGCAATTCAGGACGATCCGCCTCTGCTAAGAAAAGGTTGGCAGAAAAGACCATGACAGCCAATGTTGAAATGGCGAAAGCCATCCGTGCCCGTACAGGACGAGTGTCCATTTTGATTTTCTTCATTGAAAAGGCTGCAATTAACACGATAAAGTCAATGAAGTACAACACATCGTAGGGACGGAACAAGCGAATTGCGCTTTCTCCTAGACCACTTGCTACTTTTCCTACACCGAGCATCGTGTTGATGGTGATAAAGTCAGTGAATTCTCGATAGTACGAAACATTAGAGAACAACAGCAGAGTCATCAAGAAATAGATCACAAGCATCGTGATATAAGCTGCTTTGGTTCTTCTTACGTACAATGCGATCGACAGCAACAACAAAGTCGTTGCGATCGGATTGATGAATAAGATGAAGTACTGAATGCTGCTTTCAATACCTAGGTGGAAGTCCACCATATAGGCAAAGATATTTTTTAGCCAAAATAATAGGGCTAATAGGAAAAAAAAGCCCATTCTTGTATTCACAAAGGTGGATACTTTATTTTTTTTCAAAGGAATCGTCCTCTCTTTTTCCAGTATAACCGGTAAATTACGATTTTACATCACAGTACATTTTACTAGGCTGTGAAAGACGTGTCAAATGAATTCCTTGTCATGACGCGGAATTAAGTATTTCTTTACTTTCAAGGATACAGACAATACTGTCGCTTTTTGCTATACTAAAAAGGAGAATGAATGGAGCAGATGAACATGAAAATAAAACTAACGAAGCAAGGATCAGCGAAGCTTCGCAAAAAGAATCCGTTGATCCAACGAGAAGATCTTCAACAAGCAATCGAGACGAAGGAGTGGGTCACCTTTATTGATCAGGCCAACCATTTCTTAGGTGTCGGCTATCTTGGGGAACAAAATAAAGGGATCGGATGGGTCTTATCCTTTGAAGAAACAGTGATCGACCAAGCATTCTTTGCGCAACGCTTTGCGAAAGCAAAAGGCAAACGCATTGCTTACTATCAAGATGACCTGACAGATGCCTTTCGTCTGTTTAATGGCGAGGGGGATCAATTGGGGGGACTTACCGTAGATTTGTATGGCGAGTATGTCGTTTTTTCTTGGTACAATGCCACCCTTTATCAACATAAAAAAGCGATCGTGGCGGCTTTTCGTCAAATATTTCCCGAGATCAAAGGGGCTTATGAAAAAATCCGCTTTACGTCTGAGCTGCCTGAATCAGCATGGGTCTATGGAAAAACGGCACCTGAACCCTTACTGGTGAAGGAAAATGGCGTCACGTATGCGACGTATTTGAACGAAGGACTAATGACGGGCATCTTTTTGGATCAAAAAGAAGTTCGTGGGCAACTTGTTGATGGCTTGGCAGCTGGCAAGACGGTTTTAAATATGTTCAGTTATACGGGGGCGTTTTCTGTCGCTGCTGCTGTCGGTGGCGCTGCTCAAACAACGAGCGTCGATTTGGCAAAACGCAGTCTAGAAAAGACCCGCGAACAATTTGCAGTCAACGGCATTGATCCAGATACCCAGCGTATCCATGTCATGGATGTTTTCAATTACTTCAATTATGCCAGCAAAAAAGACTTGCGCTTTGATGTGATCGTTTTAGATCCGCCGAGTTTTGCCCGCAACAAGAAAAAGGTCTTCTCGGTTGCGAAAAATTATGGCGACTTAGTCACTGATAGTTTGGCGATTTTAGCGCCTGATGGCTTGTTGATCGCCTCAACGAATGCGGCCAATCTTTCACCGAGGAAGTTTCAAGAAATGATCGAAGCATCCTTAGAGAAAGCACACGTTGCTTATGAATGTATTCAAAGTTATCGTCTACCAGCTGATTTTGCGGTAGATAAGCATTTTTCCGAAGGGAACTATCTGAAAGTATTCTTTTATCAAATGAAAAAGGAGTGAAGGAGATGAGCCGATCAAAACCAGTAACGTTAGACGGGAAAACACCGTTGATTTGTGTGCCATTGATTGGGAAAACCAATGAAGAGATCTTGAAACAAGCCATTGCTGCTGAGGAATCAGAGGCACAGATCGTCGAATGGCGTGTTGATCATTACAAACATGTCGAAGACCAGCAAGCGGTCTTAGATGCGTTATCACATATTCGCACGACATTAAAGCACAAAGAGCTGCTCTTCACTTTTCGAACCTTGGAAGAAGGGGGCGAGCGGGCGTTCACATTGACCCAGTACAAAGAATTGTGTTTAGCTGCTGCTGATTCAGGCTTGATCGATTGGATCGATGTCGAATTAGAGAAAGCTGAATTTTTAGGTCGAGCCTTTATTCAAGAAATCAAAAAGGCACAGGTAAAGCTGATATTGAGCAATCATGATTTTGAGAAAACGCCAGAAGATGCTGTGTTGATTTTAAAGATCGGCGTAATGAATCAATTTGGTGCCGATGTTGGCAAGTTAGCGATGATGCCCAAGCAAGTCCAAGATGTTTTACGTTTGATGGGGATCATTACTAAAGCGCGTGGCTTCAACCAACTGCCGTTGGCGATCATGTCGATGGGGGAGCTGGGGAAAATCAGCCGGATTAGTGGGGCATTGACTGGTTCGGTCTTTACTTTTGCTTCGTTGCAAGGTGCTTCAGCACCTGGACAAATACCGATCGAACGAATGACCAACTACTTACAAGAATTTTCACTCAATGAGTAAGACCAGCCAAGGCCTTCTCTTAAAAGAAACCAAAACAAAAGAGGGATAAAATGGCGAAGAAGAAACAAAAAACCAATGCGATCCGTCAAGTAGAACAACAGAAAATCGCTTATAACGAATACACCTATGAGTGGTCGGAAGACCATCTCGATGCGCAATCCGTCGCTGTGCAACTAGCACGCCCGCAAGCCATCTACAAAACGCTGGTGGCACTGGGCAACAAAACAGGTCCGCTAGTGGCTGTGATTCCTGGAAACAGAGAAGTGGATCTGAAAAAGTTAGCCAAAGTCAGTGGAAACAAAAAAGTAGAGATGCTGCATCTGAGAGATTTAGAAGAAACGACTGGCTATATTCGCGGCGGCTGTTCGCCGATCGGGATGAAAAAGCTCTTTCCTACTTATATTGATCGTGGGGCGCAGACACTGGAAGAAATCGTGGTTTCTGCAGGAAAGCGCGGGTTGCAGATGGGGCTTGCCCCACAAGCGTTGCAACAATTGACTAGGGCGATCTTTGCCGATTTGTTGGCACCTGAACACGAATAAAAAATCCCCGTGAACCATCTTGAAATGCCGTTCACGGGGATTATTTTGTACTATTTTATTCCATTACTTCAATATCGAAAACCTCAATATTTTCTAAACCACCATAAAAGTCAAACCATGGAGTGGCATATTGTTTTAGAATGGCGTTTAATTCTTCAACATTTTCTTTCCCTTGGGTGTCCAGCCATTCCAGTAATGCTTTGGCGCCTTGCTTCCCATAGATTTCCACACTATCGCGCCAAGTTGCTCGCCCACCTAAGATTCCTGAGAATTTAGCACCGTGTTGACCAGCAAAGGTCAATTCATCGCGAAAGACATTCGCTGGAACTCCCGCACTCAAATAGATAAATGGCCGAGTCGCGGCGTCACTGGCTTCTTTGAAGTAATTGGCTGCTTCTTCTTGCGTATAGACGGCCTCTAAGCCTTCTTTTTGGAAGCCTTCCACTAAGTCGAACTGAACCGGTACTTCGACTTTCAAAATATCGATATGGTAGTGATCTTTCGTCAATTCCTGAATGGTTCGGATGACCTTGCTCGGTTTGATCTTGGCAAAAGCAGGTGATTTGTCATCTGTGATCTCATCATCATAGACGATCGGTTCCACAAATAAGGGAATATCGGCCGCCTGTGCCTCCGTACCTAAACGCTCCAAAAACGCATGTTTGGTATCTAAAATCTCTTGGGGTTCATCTGGATTATAATAAACCAAGACTTTTGCAGCATCCGCACCTTTTTTCACCAAGCGCTGCAACGATTCATTGGGTAAAATCTCTGGCAAACGACCCGGCGTGTTGACATCATAGCCTGTTTTTTCATAGGAAAGGATCAAGCCAGCATTGGGATTCTTTGCTTCGATCCCTAAGAAGCCATATTCCTCATCTAACAGAATACTGCTGACATATTTGGTCAGTTCTTGGGAAACCAACTGTTTGAATTCATAAATGTGTTCCATCGTAAAGTCATCCGGTCCAGTTGCCGCCTTCATCATTTTTTTCATGGAACCACGTTGGTCGATCGCTAGTGCGGCAATCACACCGTCCTCATTTGAAAGTTTTTGCATTCGTTCAAATTTACCTCTTGAAATTCGTTTCATAAAAAAAACCTCCCTCGATCTTGCTATCTTTAGTCTACGCCTACTTTGAGAAAAACCCAACTAATAAGCAAAAAGAGAGGAGACCCAGGTGTTGGCAGCAACGGCAAGGATATTGCTGCCAACACCTGGGTCGTCGATCAATAACTGAAATAACTAGCTGTTTCTGCTGCGTTTTTTCCAGAAACATGACCCGTGCAAAACGCAGCGGTGATGTTGAAACCACCTGTATAACCATTGATATCCAGCAATTCACCGGCAAAATACAAGCCATTGATTTTCTTACTTTCCATGGTCTTAGGGTTGATTTCTTTCAGATGGACCCCGCCGCCCGTCACGAAGGACTTTTCTAATGGGAACGTACGGACAATGGTGATTGAAAAGCCTTTAATCAAGGAAGCGAGCGCCGTCAACTGTTCCGGTGAGGCTTTTTCAGCAACCAGCTCATGCAGGTCTAGCTGCTGCAAAAAGAAGGTCATCAAGCGCTCAGGCAAAAAGCCAGCTAAAGCATTCGGCAATTGTTTCTTCGAAGCCGCAGACTGAATCAATTCTTGGGTCAAGGCTTCCTGGGATTTCGTCGGCAGACAATCCAGAATAACCGTCACTGGTTGCTGCTTTTTCAATTCTTGGTTCACAAAAGAGGAACAGCGCAAAGCAGCTGGACCAGATAACCCAAAGTGGGTAAACAAAAGATCCATGGTATGGGCGACGATGGGCTTTCCTTTTTGATCCAAGACACTCAAGGTGATGTCTTGTAAGGAAATGCCCTGCAAGGTCCGCTCTTGAATAAAAGATTCTTCTGAAACAAGCGGCGATTCGGTTGGATAAAGCGGCGTAATGGTATGCCCGACTTTTTTCGCCATCTTATAGCCGTCCCCCGTTGCGCCCGTGGAAGGATAGGTGCGGCCACCCGTCGTCAAAATCACGCTTGGGGCAGAGAACTCATCGGTTTCGGTTCGTACGCCGCGTATTTGGCTGCCATCATGGATCAGCTTGGTTACGACCGTATTCGTCAACAGGGTGACGTGATGATCGTTGATTGCTTGAAGCAGCGCTTCGACGATGGTTTTTGATTTGTTCGTCACAGGGAACATCCGTCCGTGGTCTTCTTCTTTTAAGACGACACCTAAGTCTGCGAAAAACGCCATTACATCATAGTTATTGAATTGGGAAAACGTACTATACAAAAACTTGCCGTTTCCTGGAATATGAGCAACTAAATCATCTACCGGCCGATTATTGGTTACATTGCAGCGTCCGCCGCCAGTCATCAATAGTTTCTTGCCGATTTTTTTGTTTTTTTCGATTAATAAGACCCTAGCACCTTGTTTGGCAGCGGTGATCGCAGCCATCATACCGCTCGTACCTGCACCAACAACGATGACATCATAGGTTTTTTCCATTCTTCTCACCTCTTTGGGATTGTAACACATCGCCTATGACTGCTGAAAGGAGAGGGCGATTTTTTTCGAATGATAAAAAATTCTGACAATTCTAAAAAAAAGCGTGCAATTTCAGAAAATTTCTTTAAAATAGAAAATATCTTAAAGGAGGTAATGCACTATGACCAAAGCTTCAGCTTACGTGAAAGAAATTCAAGCGAAGATTCACGAGAAAGACCAACACCAACCGGAATTTCTTCAAGCAATTGACGAATTTTTGCCTACGATCGTTCCCTTTTTAGAGGAGCATCCAGAATATATTGAATCAAATATCCTTGCACTCTTAACTGAACCAGAACGTTTTATCCAATTCAGAGTCCCGTGGCAAGACGATCAAGGCAACTGGCAAGTAAACCGTGGCTATCGGATTCAATTCAACTCGGCAATGGGGCCTTACAAAGGCGGCTTGCGTTTTCACCCAAGTGTCAACTTGAGTATCTTGAAGTTTTTGGCGTTTGAGCAAATCTTCAAAAACAGCTTGACGGGTCTGCCGATCGGCGGCGGCAAAGGCGGAAGTGATTTTGATCCAAAAGGCAAATCAGATGCCGAAGTGATGCGTTTTTGCCAAAGCTTTATGACGGAGCTGTCAAAACATATCGGACCTGACCTAGATGTTCCTGCTGGCGACATTGGTGTCGGAGGTCGGGAAATCGGCTATTTGTTTGGTGCCTACAAACGATTGAAACAATACGATGCCGGGATTTTAACCGGTAAGCCACTAGACTTCTGGGGCAGTAAAAACCGCACAGAAGCAACGGGTTATGGCGCTGTTTATTTCGTTAAGCATTTATTGACAGACTTAGATGAAACATTTGAAGGCAAAAAAGCGATCGTTTCTGGAAGCGGCAATGTTGCGATCTATGCAATTGAGAAATTGCAACAATTAGGTGCGATCCCTGTCACATGTTCTGATTCCTCTGGTTTTATTTATGACAAAGACGGCATTGATCTGGCCTTATTAAAAGAGATCAAAGAAGTGAAACGCGAACGGTTGACGGCTTACGCCAAGGAACGGCCAACAGCGGAATATCATGAAGGGGCAACTGTCTGGGATTTTGATACTCCAGCGGAATTAGCCTTTCCTTGTGCGACCCAAAATGAGATTGATCTCTCGCAAGCCAAACGTGCAAAAGCCAATGGCGTCCGGGTCGTTTCTGAAGGCGCGAATATGCCTAGCTCATTAGAAGCAGCAGAATATTTTATTGAAGAAGGAATTTTCTACTGCCCAGGAAAAGCAGCCAATGCCGGCGGCGTAGCCGTTTCTGCTTTAGAAATGAGTCAAAACTCCCAACGATTGCAATGGGAAAAAGCCGAAGTCGATGCCAAATTGGATGATATCATGAAGTCGATCTATGAAGCATGCCGTGATACAGCTGAAACCTTCGATCAAAAAAATAATTTTATGTTAGGTGCGAACGTCGCAGGCTTTGAAAAAGTTGCTAAAGCAATGTTTGCTCAAGGACTTGTCTAAAATCACCCAACAGGCTACCTATCAGGAATTACTTGAAAAAAGTTGGAAAAAAACGTAAAGTAGGTAGTGTATGAAAAACTATTTTTTCAAGGAGGACAAATCATGTCACACATCAAGTTTGACTATTCGAAAGTAGCACCATTCGTAAACGAATACGAATTGAGCTACATGCAAAGTCAAGTTACAGCAGCAGACAAACAATTACGCGAAGGAACAGGTGCTGGTAGCGACTTTTTAGGTTGGATCGACCTTCCTAAAAATTATGACAAAGATGAATTTGCGCGTATCAAAAAAGCGGCTGAAAAAATTCAATCTGATTCTGAAGTACTAGTCGTGATCGGGATCGGCGGATCTTATTTAGGAGCGAAAGCAGCGATTGATTTCTTAAATCATTCTTTCTTTAACTTGCTACCAAATGAAGAACGCAAAGCACCTCAAATCTTTTTTGCCGGTAATTCGATTTCTTCAACATACTTAGCAGATTTGATCGAAATCATCGGTGACCGTGACTTCTCTGTGAATGTGATCTCAAAATCAGGAACAACTACTGAGCCAGCGATCGCTTTCCGTGTTTTCAAAGAACGTTTGATTGAAAAATACGGCAAAGAAGAAGCCAACAAACGGATCTACGCAACAACGGATAAAGCGAAAGGTGCAGTAAAAGTTGAAGCAGATGCTGAAAACTGGGAAACCTTTGTGATTCCAGATGACGTCGGCGGCCGTTTCTCTGTATTGACTGCTGTTGGTTTATTGCCAATCGCTGCCAGCGGAGCAGATATCGATGCCTTGATGCAAGGGGCAGCAGATGCTAGCGATGCTTACGCAAGTGACGACCTTGAAAAAAATGAAGCGTATCAATATGCAGCAATGCGTAACATCCTTTATCGCAAAGGCAAAGTAACCGAATTGCTGATCAACTACGAACCAGGCATGCAATACTTCTCAGAATGGTGGAAACAATTATTCGGCGAGTCTGAAGGAAAAGACCAAAAAGGGATCTATCCTTCAAGTGCAAACTTCTCAACAGATTTGCATTCTCTTGGTCAATACATCCAAGAAGGCCGTCGCAATATCTTTGAAACTGTCGTAAAAGTTGAAAAACCACGCAAATCAATTGCGATCCCTACACAAGAAGCTGATCTTGATGGTCTTGGCTACTTAGAAGGAAAAGAAGTTGATTTTGTTAATACGAAAGCTTTTGAAGGAACGTTACTTGCCCATACAGATGGGGATGTACCTAATCTGTTAGTAAAAATTCCTACAATGGATGCGTACACGTTAGGTTACACGATGTACTTCTTTGAGATCGCTGTAGGTATCTCTGGTTACTTAAATGGGGTGAACCCATTTGACCAACCAGGGGTTGAAGCGTACAAGAAAAACATGTTCGCCTTACTTGGCAAACCAGGTTTTGAAGATCTTGCAAAAGAATTGAACGAACGTCTATAAGCCAACGTTTTTAATACTCTTATAAATTAGTGGTGAACGAAACATGTTCGCTTTAGTTTGTAACTGGTGATAGTTTTGGTGATAGTGACAATCAAAAAGCACTCATTGCGAGTGCTTTTTTCTTTCGCTTTCGATGTAGTTTTCGAATTGTTCCATAGACTTCTTTTTGACTTCTGGTGAAATGTGGGCATAGATTTGAGTTGTTGAAATATCTTTGTGACCAAGGAAGTCTTTGATATCTTCTAAGGACAGACCAGCTTGACGAGATCTGACTGCAAATGTATGCCTGCCATCGTGGACTCTAATTTTTGGCAAATCAGCTTTTTCAGCAATCCGATTAAATGCACCATTCACTGATCGATCACGAACTATCTTACCTTTATATCTCTTACTGGTTTGTAAGAAGATAAATTGTTCGGCATCTTCAGTGGAAGGGAAGGTACCAAAAGTACTCAGGATATGATTTCTAAAAGCAAGGAGCGCCTGTTTGCTTCTTTTAGTCATAGGCATACTTCTGATACCGGCTGGTGTTTTTGGATCATCAGTAATGATAGCATTAATGTTCAAGCCTTTTTCAACTGATCCTAACCGTTCTCTCTCAATACTGATCATATTCCCACCGAAATCAATATCCTGCCACTGTAAACCCATTACTTCTGATTTCCTCAATCCTTGATCAAAGATTAGTAGGAAGAAGGGGTACCACAAAACCTCGGATTCTTTTTTCGCAAATTCTAAAAATTTATCAGCTTGCTGCAGATCATAATATCTGATCGATTCTTTTTTCTCAATCAATCTTGGAAATTCAACGAATTGAGTTGGGTTATCTTTTATATATCCTAATTGAATTGCTTTTTTGAAGGCATTGCTCAACGTCGCATTTACGCTCTTGGCAGTAGTGATAGACAGACCTTGTCCGCTTCTTCCTAAACCTGCCTTTGTAAGTAGTAGATTAATGAATTTTTGATGATCAGCTCGAGTATATTTGTTCAAGGAATATTTTCCAATATAGGGAATGATATACATCCTCATGTTGGATCTATGAACTACTCTTGTTCCTTCTTTTACCGCTTGCTTATAATTGTTTACCCAATCTTCAAGAAATTCTTCTATAGTTAAGTTATGTGGATTTTCTTTGAAATATTCTTCTGATGCTATCTTGCCTTCAATTATTTTGGCGTAACTATTTGCTTCATCAAATGTCTTAAAACCTTTTTTGTGTATTTTGTTTTGTTTTCCTGTTCCGGGATTGATTCCATTAGAAATGAAAACTTCATATCTATATTGTTTTGTCTTCTTCAAATAGTATTTCTTTATAGAAGCCATGAGAATTCTCCTTTCGTAATTATTATATTTAATTCCGAGATATCAGTTTAAATCATTCGAATGTCCACTTATATAATTAATTAATTCGAAATTTATTAAAAAATAAACGAACGTATGTTCTTTTGGTTTGAAAAGAAAAGCCCGAAGGCCAATCAGAACATATATTTTTAATTATGCTATAATGCTACTAAAGGAGGTTTTGATAATGCATAGTCCAAAAGAAGTGAAGGCAATAAAGAAACCTATACCAGTCAAGGCAAGACAAGTCAGAAGCAAAACTATTGTTAAAACAATAGAGGGGGAATTGACTGCACAGCCTGGTGACTGGATTATCACTGGGATAGACGGTGAAGAATGGCCAGTTAAAAAAGATATTTTTGAAAAAACCTATACCATAACTGAATCGAATTAAACAGGACGCACCTTTGTTTTATTAGCTATGGGTGCGCTTCGTTTTTTGAACGCATCATCAATATAGTTATTAGGGGCTTTAATAAAATCGTCCCACTTGACCAATACGCAATAATGGTCATCAAAAGACCATGCACATTTGTCATTCGGGATATAGTAGTTATAACTAAACTCTTTTATAACTGTCTGGTCATTAATTTTAACTGCATTATGTGTTTTTCCACAATCGGAACATAAATATTCACCCTGAAATACTGGATCATACATAGAAGGAAGAACGATACCAAGAATTCCATTTTTTGTACTAATTGAAGTGTTAGACAGAGAGGCTTGTAATTCTTTTTTTATATAATATTGATTTATAAAGGGATGTAAATTTTCTGCACTATTTGAGCCGATTAAACAGATTGTCACTGTTGAATCATTTAAGTAGTCTCGTCTAATTACTTTCATGATGTAATCTTGATCTTCTGAATTTATCGGTTCATTAAGTGATTTATCAATCATATCCACATTTAAATTATCTTGTATATATTTTTTGTATTCCATGTCTGTTGATTTAAAAGATATAAAACATTTATGTCCCATTAGTCATTCTCCTTTTTTTCTTTTTTTATATTTGCCCAATTAACATTTTCCTGTGAAATAATTGATTCTACTCTTTCAGCAAAAAATTTAAAAGATTCTTCATTATCACTATATACACCAGCTTGAGCTAAATACATATATTTTTCCTTCTTAAGAGTTTCACAGACTGTTCTGTATTCAACCCAATTTTCATTATATTTGCTCATGTTTATTATTCCTTGAGACAGAGTAGCTATTACTCCCAGTAAGCTCACAATCCACTTAGCCTTCTGACTAGAAAGGATTAAATTTGCTGCAACTGGAGATAATGAGGTACATAAAATGGTAAAAAAAGTGAATAACTTATACTTTTTTTGAGCACGAATGCTCTTTTTATCATACCAATTAATTTGATCATTAACTCGAGAAATTATATATTCTTTATGATCTTCTGATAGTCTGCTTAAATCTATTTCATTTGGAGCTTTATAAGGCCAAAGCAAATCGAACATTTTATCTAGCATAACGACTCCTTAAACTTTCGATTAATATTTTTATATAAAAGGGTGTGCATATTCAAATAGTAGCAAAAAAGAAAAGCCCAAAGGCTAATCTTTAATTTAAATTGTCGATTGCATATTGAGCTTCTTCTGGTGTGAACTTTTCATAGATTAACTGATCATATAAGCCAGAGTCAGAAAAAGAAGAATAGTCAAGGTAGTCTTGAGCAGTGGCAAATGCTTGTGATTTCCAATCAACGTCTATATTATCTACAGCATATCTTGCAGCATCATCAGGGTATTGTTCATAAATGAGCTGATCATAAAGACCTTCTTTTGAAAAAGAAGTGTAATTTAGATAATCAATAGCAGATTGTTTAGCATTAGCGTATTCTCTAGGTAAACTTGCTTCAGCCTCAGCTGCCTCGGTTTCTTCTTTTTCTTTAGATGCCGAAGCTTCTTGAGCAGCTTTTTCTTCTTCCTGTTTTTGCGCTAAAACTTTAGCATTGGGTTTTACAATTATTTTTGCACTAGTGTTTCCGCCATCAAGTCTAGAATTTATAGTAAGTTCTTCTTTTTTATCACCAGTTAGAGAATGATTCAAAGAAAACTTTCCATCTTTATCAGCTTCAACTGAGTCACCAATTATCCCCAATCCTACAGAAACCGATGCACCAGGATTTGTTGTTCCAGTGATTACGGCGTTACCTTCTTCGTCAACTTCTAGTTCTTCATTATCTAATTTAAGTTCAACAACTACAGAATTACTACTAGAACTCTCTGATTCTTTGATCGATTCAGTAGTAGTAGTTGCAGTTTCCGCTACTTGTTTCTCATCCTCTCCTGAACCTAGAATACCCACCAGTGCAAATGAAATTGCAGCTAGCCCAATTGCGATATTTCTTTTACTTGAATCTGGTTTTCTTTTAATAAAATACCAAATACCAACACAACTTATAATAAAAATTAAACTAAACAACCCTGTCATTTACCCATCTCCTAAAAATTATTAAATGATTTTAAAACTGCTACAGTCCCATTCGGTTGGAATAGGAGAGTGTAGTTGTTTTCTGTTTTAATGCCGTTCCATTTTCTTGCATACCATTTTACTGCATCCTTAAATGTTAATTCAGACACTTGCAAATGTTCAGCACATTCCCAAATAGAGACACATCCCGCCTCAAAACAATCTATGATGTCATAAGGTGACACTAGCATCACAGCACCAATATCACGAGCTTTTTTCTCTTGTTTTTGATTGGTAGGGTTATCTAGATCCACTATATCACCAACTGAGGTAAGGTAGTGAGCAATTTCTTCAGAAATTGTGGCTGCCAATTCAATTGCTGATTGCCCTGGTCTCAAATATATTGTTTTCCCAATAATTAGCCCATCCTGATGATCTGGCATACCTTTTTCAAATTTATATGTGAGTTCATCATATTCAGCCATCAAACGTTCAGAAATATTCAAATACATCACCTACTCTTTGTCATGGTCTCTCATCTTAATAAATTTGATGAAGTCTTGTACTTCTTGTTTTTGTTTTTCAGTCAAATCATCATCAACGTGAGTTGCAATGAGGAGATTAGGATCTTTTTTAGTATTCGTTGAATCGGTTCTACCGTGCAAGTAATCAAGGCTGACCTTAAAAAAATCTGCTATTTTATTTTGAATATCAACATCAGGGGTACGTCTACCTTGTTCATATGATGAATATGTAGTACGTGCGACTCCCAAAATATCGGCCATTTCAGCTTGGGTTAATTTTTTTTGCTTTCTTAAATCCATAAGTCTATGACCAAACATCTAAGCACCTCCAATGCTTCAATATGTAATAATGATACTACGCAATGCGCGTATGTTAAAACAAAAAAATAAAATGTGTCAAAAAGAATAATTATTTGTTGACATGTGTCAAAATGCGTAGTAATATAAAAGTACGCAATACGACACATTGAAAGGAGAATTATTTTTATGGAAAAATGGTTAACTAAATTGCGTTTGGAAAAAGATCTAACACAAGATGAAGTTGCTCAGTTATCAAACATTCCAAGAACAACATATTCATCTATAGAGCAAGGGAGGCGGAGACCATCTGTTGAAAAAGCTATGAAAATAGCAGGTGCTTTAGATTTTGAATGGACTCTTTTTTTTGAACCTAAACTACGCAAAATGACACGTGAGGAGGTGACGAAATGAAGGACAAACCGCAAATGATTAAGGCTAATGTCGATTCGGGATTTTTACCACGCTATATAGAAATGATTATTCCTGCAATTAAACGCAAGTTTAGCATTTCAATCGGTATTGAAGGCGAACTGTTCATAAATCCTGGCGGTGTTGAAGAAATCATCATGCGTTTTTTAGCTACCGATGAAGTAGCACAGGACATTTATTCCTATATTGACGAAAAATGGCAGTTCGCCACAACACCAGAACTTGTTGCTTAAGTTCATTTTAAACGACAATTGACCGTTTGTGCCAAAAACAATAACGAATAAAAGGAGTGAAAGCATGCCGAAAGCAGCAAAAATCGGTCGGACCTTAAAACTATCATTATTTCTTTCGGGAAAGAGACAGAAAGAATTAGCGATCGATGCTAGTACACCAAATGCAACAGTAAGTGATCATTTTAATGGAGCCAACGTCAATATTGACAAGGCAATCGAGTATTTAGAGGCAATGAAAGAAAATGGGTATCAAGCCACTGATGAATTAACAGGAGACATCAGTTATAAATACTTAGGATTTTTTAAATCAATGGATGGTCAACTGGCAGATGTTAAATCAACGAATGATCTTGAGATATTTCAAGAAATCGAGTCAGATGAAAGAAAAGAACGGAAGAAAGTAGTTCAAAGAATCGTAGCTGAATCACAAGTAAGAATGCTGACTGATGTTGAAAGAACTGAACTTAGAAATTACACAGATGAATTTCTGGATGAAATTATTGTAGAAATGGCGATCGTTTTTTCTATCTTGAAGATTTTGAACGTCACTATCCAAGAGGCTATTAAAGCAAGAATGCCTCACTGGATCAAAAAAAGATATATGAGGGGGTAAACACAATGAAAATATCTCAGATGAAGAATGTTGTACCACTTGAAAGAAGAAATGAAGTGTTAGAGGTTGAGTGGAAGAAAGCAAAAGAAATTGCTGATTATCTTGGTATTTCAAGACCAACGTTATCTAAATTAACACGTCGGGATGTTGATCCGATTCCTTTTTCAAAACTTAGCGGGATTCTTCAATACGATCTGCAAAAGGTTAAGGAATGGGAAGAACGTAATAGAACTTTTAACTATAAGGAGGCGTAATTATGAAACGTTCAATTAAAGACACTTTGACCGTTACTGTACTTTTGTTTTTTGTAGTAGCTTTCACAGCAATCCATATTGTAGCAGGACTTGTATTAGTTTTCTTATGGGGCTTCGCTAATGTTGTTTACGATTTAGCTGCTAAAGATTACCAAGACAAAGAAAAAAGACTTGCTAGCCGACCAAAGCAATAGCAAGTCCATCGAATATTTTGATAAATATCTTTGTCTCCATTTTAAAACAGAAAAGGGGAAATGACAATGAATTCTTTTGAACAAGCATTAGACGAGTATTTAACAACTCCCGGATGGGGTCAACCAATTTCAATTGAGGAGATGACAGATGATGAGTAAATCAACTCTTGAAATGACTCATGACGAGTGGTTATTAGATCGTCGAAAGGGTATAGGTGGCTCAGATGTCGCTACAATCCTTGGGTTAAACAAATGGAAGTCGCCTTATCAATTATGGCTAGAAAAGACTGGTCAAATCGATTTAGAACACACTGAGAGCGAACCAGCGTATTGGGGAAATGTACTAGAGGAAGTTGTGGCTAAAGAATTTCAAGAACGAACAGGCAAAAAAGTTCGCCGACGAAATCAGGTATTCGATCATCCGTTACATCCGTTCCTGCGAGCGAACATTGACAGAGATGTTGTTGGTGAAAATGCTATTTTGGAATGTAAAACAGCAAATGCTTTCCTTGGTAAAGAATGGGAAGGCGAAGAAGTTCCTCTAAGTTATTTGTGCCAGGTTCAGCATTATATGAACGTTTTAAATAAAAAATATTGTTACATTGCCGTTTTGGTTGGTGGACAAAAGTTCATTTGGAAACGAGTTGATCGTGATCAAGAACTGATTGACATGATCACCGAACGATTAGTTAGTTTCTGGGAGGAAAATATTTTAGCTGGCAAAGAACCAGAAATAGATGGTAGCGAAGCAACGTCAGACTTTTTAAAAGATCGGTATTCGGAACTTGATGAAACAGAAACCACATTGCCATCTTCATTTGATGATTTAGTTGAGCAAAAAAGGGAACTTAAGAAAGCAAAAAAGGAGATCGAAACAGCCATTCGCCATGTGGATAACGAAATCATAAGCGAACTTGGCAAAAGAAATGCGAGTATCGGTATCGCTCCAAAGAACATTGTTTCTTGGAAGTTAGTATCCACTAGAAGAATGAACAGCAAGAAACTTGCTGAAAAATATCCCGAAGTAGCAAAAGATGATGAAATCTATAACGTTACTGAATCACGAAGACTTACAGAAAAGGAGATAAAATAATATGGCTACAAATGATGCATTAAAAAACCAATTAGCTGAAAAGAGTACGCAGGTTGTTGATCCATCTAAATTAGGATTCAAGGCTTTAATGAACACACCAGCAATGAAAAAGAAATTTACAGATATTCTTCACGAGAAGTCGGATTCCTTTATGGGATCACTTATGACTCTAGTTGGTGGTGATAATTACCTATCTCAAGCCGAGCCAATGACGATCATTGCATCAGCTTTAAAAGCAGCGACAATGGATCTGCCGATTGATAAGAACCTTGGTTATGCTTATGTGGTTCCCTTTAATCGATCAGAAAAGGTTGGGAACAAATGGGTCAAGCATAACGAAGCTCAATTCATTCTAGGATACAAGGGTTATATTCAACTTGCTCAACGAAGTGGTCAATACAAAGCTCTTAACGCTTTGGCAGTCTACGATGGACAATTGATCGATTGGAATCCATTGACCGAAGAATTTACGTTTGACTACAAATCTAAAGTATCAGATGAAGTGATTGGTTATGTCGGATTTTTTGAATTACTGAACGGCTTTAAGAAAACAGTTTACTGGACCAAGCAAGAAATCGAAAGTCACCGCATCAAGAATGCTAAGGGATATGACAAAGAAAAATTAAGTGGCGCTTGGGTCGATAATTACGACTCAATGGCCATTAAAACAGTTCTTAGGAATATGTTATCCAAATGGGGCCTTTTATCTGTTGAAATGCAATCAGCAATAGCTTCAGATGAAAAAGTTTTTCGAGTAGACGAAAACAACGATTTGATTGAAGAAACTGATTTATCAGATATGGAGCCATTGAAGCAAGATCTAAAGGAAGCTGAACGAGTTGAAGAATCTGAAAACATCGAAACATTGTTCGATACATCAAATCCACCGATAGAAAAATAATGAGGGAGTTTAACTCCCTCTGATTAGGAGGAATAAGCGTGGCAAGACCAACGAAGAAAGGTCTTGATTATTTTCCTCTGGATGTCGATTTTTTATCAGATTTAAAAGTTCGAAGAATTATTAAAGCATGCGGTAAAGAAGCCGTTCATATACTGGTCGCCCTGCTGGGTAATATTTATCGTGATGAGGGGTATTGCGTTTTGTGGGATGACGACCTTGCGTTCTTAGTGGCTGACGAAGTTGGTACGAAGGAGGGCACAGTTGAAGAACTGGTTAGAAAAGCCGTGCAAGTAAAATTCTTTGATAAAGATATTTTTGATAAATACTCCGTATTAACTTCTAAAGGAATTCAAAACAGATACATTCTAGCCACTAAGGAACGTAAAAAAGTTGAGCTTGAATTTAAGTATTTGCTGACAAATGAAGTTAATCGGTCGAATATTTCGATTAATGGGCGGAATAACTCAGTTAATCAGGGGAATAATCAACAAAGTAAAGTAAAGGAAAGTAAAGAAAAGGAAATAAAAGAAGATGCTACTGCGAGCGAGAGTGCGTCCCTAGAAACTTTCCAAAGATTATGGCTCTTTCCAAATGTTGTACAGGTCGAAGATCTGCTTAATCTGGTTGATATCTATGGCGATGAACTTGTAGAGGCTGCTATTAAACTTGCTGGTAGTAAAGACGTCCCTAAGAATCGAGCTATTAGCTTTTTAACGGCATCTTTGCAGGAATGGGCAGATGCTAACGTTAAAACAATCGATCAAGCAAGAGATTATCAGCGAACTAGAGGCACTAAGAAACAAGGCTATAATCAAAAGCCACTACGTGAGGAAAAACTACCTAATTGGGCTGTAAACGAACAGGGGGAAGAACAGTTGTCGCCTGAGCGCCAAGCAGAGCTTGATGCGAAACTAGCAGCATATCTAAACAAAACGAAGCATTGAAAGGAGGGAGTTAAGTGAGAGCATTATCTCTTTTTTCGGGGATTGGCGGCATTGATTTAGCAGCAGAATGGGCCGGAATTGAAACAATAGCATTCTGCGAATATGCTGATTTCCCCAGGAAAGTTTTAAATAAGCATTGGCCAAATGTGCCAATTTTTAAGGATGTAAAGAGACTCAGTAAATCGGAATTAGAGAAAGCAGGTGTTATCGATCGAGACAAGACAATTAAGCTTATTCACGGAGGATTCCCTTGCCAACCTTACAGTTCAGTTGGGAAGCGAAAAGGCAAGGATGATGACCGTGATCTCTGGCCGGAAATGTTTAGAATTATCAACGAACTTAGGCCCGATTGGGTTGTTGGAGAAAATGTTGCTAACTTCGCCAATATGGAACTCGACCGCACATTATTCGACTTGGAAAATCTTGGGTACGAAACAAGCACATTTATATTACCAGCTTCAGCCGTGGGGGCGTGGCACCAGCGATCAAGAACATTTATTGTGGCCAACGCCGATAGCAAGCGATGGGATAGCTTGGAAGTACCTCGGGAAAGCGGATGTAGGTCGTTCTGTCAGAATGGCTTTGACAAACAAGCCTGGGATCAGGAGAGGGCAGAAGCGAGTAGTATATTATCTCGCGCTTCTGGAATACTCGCCGATACAAGCATCAGAATTCATAGAGACGATGATGGGATTACCGAAGGGATGGACCGACTTAAATCACTCGGAAACGCAGTAGTTCCACAACAAATCTATCCAATTTTCAAAGCGATTATGGAGATAGAGAGGATGATAGAAAGTTGAAAAGAATATTAAATTATCCTGGTAGTAAATGGCGCATGGCGGACTTAATTGTCGATATGATTCCAGAGCATACGACTTATGTGGAACCATTTTTCGGTAGCGGAGCTGTCTTGTTTAACAAAAAAATGTCAGCAGTAGAGACAATAAATGACTTGGACCAACGTGTTTATAATTTTTTTAAAGTGTGCAGAGATGAACCAAAAGAGTTAGCAAAGGTTGTCTATTTAACACCTCATAGCAGATTGGAGCACCAGCTGAGCGGACAGACTGTGGGCGATAGTATAGAAGATGCCAGAACATTTTTAATTCAGAGTTGGCAATCTATTGGTGGGATTCAGAAACATAAAACTGGATGGAGAAGTAATATCGATAAGATAGGCGGCAAGATTCATGAATGGAATGAAATACCAGAGCGGATACTTGAAGTCGCAGAACGGCTTAAACAAGTTCAGATAGAAAATCAAGATGCAATTGAATTACTTCAAAGATACAATCGCAAAACTGTATTTGCCTATATCGATCCACCGTATGTGATGGCGACCAGAAATGGCAGGCTTTATCAAACGGAGTTTGAAGATAAACAACATGAACAGCTGTTGGATTTCCTTTCATCTGATTTTAAAGGCAAAGCGATATTAAGCGGGTATCAATGTGAAATGTACGATGACATATTAAGTTCATGGTACAAAGTACAATTTCAAGCGAATGCAGAAGCCGGTCAAAGTAGGCTAGAAACACTTTGGTGCAATTTTGAGCCAAACGGTCAGCTGTCATTATTTGGTTAGTCAGCTATCAGACGAAATAGCAGAAAGGATATGTTTATGAAAAATAAATTTGTAATCTTTGCATTCTTGGGATTAATCGCAGTATCATCTTGGATTTCTGCTTATGTGATTTTGTCCCAAGCAAAACAAATCGTGAAGCTACAAGAACAACTGCAGAATGAGCAGATGAAGTACAAGGTTATTATCAATGATCCGTTAGTCAGGGATGCGATGGAAGCAGGGGGATGAAAATGACTTTTGCAGTACTAGGTATAACGGCTTTTGTCGTGATTATGTTTCTATGTGTTGTGATAGGCAAGGCTACAGACGAAAAGGAGCAAGATTATGGAGGAAGCTATTTTATGGAACAAGATGGTGTTGATCGTCGAAGTAATCGTCACGGAGCAGTTAAAAAAGATCGAAAGTAAAGCAAAATAAAAAGCATTAAGCAATCGCCCAATGCCTCAAAAATAATGATTTTGTCCCCGCCAAGGTAACTTCATTATACCAAACAAAGGGGCGATTGAGCAATGATGCTATTACTAAGAGAAGTTGATTTCTCTCAAACGAGAAAGAATGCACGATATGTTTTGAAGAACTACCGTCGGTTGGAGCGGATTGCAGGTCGTTCAAAGATCGATGTCCGCTCACCAATTATTACTGATATGCCTAGAACACCTAGTAATGGAAATAAGTCCGAGGATGCTTACATTCAAAGATTGGATGCAGAAACAGAAAGAGATGCAATAATCGTGGCGCTTATGGCTTTGAAGCTAACAAGCAGACAGATACTTCATTATAGCTTCTGCTTACAAGAGCAGTATTCTAATCTAAGGATCGCAGATGAGATGGGCTATTCAGTTCGGCAAATTGAGCGAATGAAGTCAGATGCATTGGTTGAATTTGCTGAAAGTTATCGTCGTGGCAAGCTTGTCGCTTATCGTTGAAAAATGGCGCTTTTTTGGCGGTATAATGGCGGTTTAATGCCAATAATCCATAGTAAGATAGTATTATCAATTATTGTAAATAACAGGGCGCACTCCTTTAAGATGCGTTGGCAGACCTCCTTTCTGAAAATTATTCCCAGCGCCCTGTATTTAACTAAGAAGGCAAAAAAAATATATTATGAATGGAGTTGAACACACTCCTTATCTTCATTCGCTAGCCGTCTTTTTATTATGTCACTGTGGCAGACCGGGGAAATGCAGAGGCTATGCATATAATGTGTACGACTCGTAAGTGAGGTTCAAGTCCTCACCAGTGGATTTGGGAGTTGTCGGTTAGATTACTCACATGATCTTTGCTACTTCCTACTAGGCAGTCCTTTAGGGCTGTTTATTTTTATTGGGTATTACTCGATTTCTTGATATTATATAGAAAAGGAGTGATTCATAAGTGAATAGTGAACAATACGTAGAATCTGTTAAGCAGATGATGTCCCAACAAAATAACTTTTTTGCAATATTTCTTGCTATTTTAGCGATTGTACTTACATTTGCTGGAATATTACAATGGAGATTAAGTAATAAACAAATTCAACAAATCAAAGAAGAAACAAGGGCGGAGACAATTGCTGATATTGAGAAAATACTTAATTTATCTGATTTACATACATTAAAAGACGATATAAGGAAGCCTTTGATAAATAGTATTGAAACAGCAACTCAATCGGCTAATGGATTTTTAGATTACGAGCATCTTTCGTTAGATTTAATTTTTTTAAATTTGAATAGAAGTCCGTATCCCATAGCTGATTTAATGGTTGTTATAGATGTTTACACGCCTTATTTGAGAAGGGATATAGGTAATTTAAACTATTTCGTTTCCAAAATAGAAAAACTAGTTAATAATTCGGATATCAATTTATCAGACGAAGGTAATATCCCACGTTTAAAACTTGTGTACGATAAATTATCTGTAATTGAGAGTAGCTTGAATCAAAAGTCATTTAAAATTGAAAATTTTAAGAATGCTAATCTTTTTAAATAAGTAATTGTCTAAAGATCTCACTTGAGGTCTTTTTTTATACATAGAATTACAAAACAAACACAGATTGCGGGGTGAGAGTAGTGAAATTAACTGAAAAACAACGTAGGTTTGCGGATGAGTACATTATCAGCGGTAATGCAACTCAAGCCGCTATTTCTGCTGGGTATAGTAAACGAACGGCTAAGTCTGTAGGCAGTGAGAACCTGACAAAACCTGACATTAGGCAATATATAGACGAAAGACTCGAGCAGCTGCAGTCTGAAAAGATTGCTAGTCAAGAAGAGGTGTTGGAGTATCTTAGTAAAGTTATGCGAGGAGAAGAGACTGATCAGACAGTCGTGTTCCAAGGTGCTGATTATGGCTCTTCAATTGAAGATATACAGGTAGCTAATAAAGATCGTCTAAGAGCAGCTGAACTCCTTGGCAAGAGGTATAGCCTATGGACTGATAAAGTGGAGCTAGATGGCAATATGGATCTGAAAGTGGTGGTTGATTATGGCGATGGCGAAAACGAAGCGCCAAATGATAGTTAAGGTACAATTTAACCGAAATTTCCAAACATACAATACCACTAGGAAAAGATATCGATTAGCTAAAGGATCAGCTGGTTCTGGTAAATCCGTAAATACTGCGCAAGACTTTATCATAAAACTTGGAGATCCGAAATATAAAGGAGCAAATCTTCTTTGTGTTCGTAAAGTCGCCGAGTCAAATAAAGATAGTACGTATGCTGAATTGAAGTCTGCTATTTATAAGATTTACGGATCTGACTACCACAAATATTGGTCCATTAAATCATCGCCTATGATGCTCGAATCAAAGATTACTGGTAATCAAGTGATATTTCGTGGGATGAAAGATGACGGACAACGAGAAAAAGTAAAATCTATTACTTTTGACCGTGGTAAACTCACCTGGATATGGATTGAGGAAGCGACAGAACTTTATGAAGCCGATGTAGATATTCTTGATGACCGTTTACGTGGTAATTTGGATTTTAACCCATATCTTTACTATCAAATGACTTTTACTTTTAACCCGGTATCTGCTACTCACTGGATTAAGGCAAAGTATTTTGATGTAACACATCTAGACATTTTTACTCATCAATCCACATATCTACAGAATCGATTCATAGATGAAGCCTATCATCAGCGGATGATGATGCGGAAAGAGCGTGATCCTGATGGATATCAAATCTATGGGCTCGGCGAATGGGGTGAGTCTGGTGGACTTATCCTTACTAATTACATTGTAGAAGACTTTAACATAGATCCAGAACGTTTTGACTACATGGTTAACGCTCAAGACTTTGGATTCAATCATGCCAATGCTATTGGTGAGATTGGATTTAAAGATGGTGAGCTTTTTTTGTGCCGTGAAATCTACGAGTTCGAAAAAGATACGAGTGAACTTATTGCGATCGCTAATGAAAAAAGAATCAATAAAAAACTGGTTATGTGGTGTGATTCTGCCGAGCCGGATCGAATTAAAATGTGGCGCAAAGCTGGCTATCATGCTGAACCAGTTGTAAAAGAACCCGGAAGCGTGTCAGCGCAGATCGATTATTTGAAGCAGATGCGCATCCATATCCATCCAAGTTGTACAAATACAATCAAAGAAATACAACAATGGAAGTGGAGAAAGGACGAGAAATCCAATACTTTTACAGATGTTCCGGTGAATTTCTTTGATGATGCAATGGCTATGTTGCGGTACTCTATTGAACTGGAAAGGCGTAAAGGTCAGCAAGCCAAGAAAAGACGTACAAATAGAAAGACAGCATTTTAGGAGGTGGTTTCTTGACATCGAAAATTATTAGTGGCGGATCGTCGGGATCTGTTCCTAAAGAATATATCAAAAAGAACGTGAGCATTGAGAATAAAAGAACTCTAAAGTTCAAGTCTGCAGGTGGTTTTGATCAAAGAAGAGATTTAACCCAATTATCTCCACCGTATGATATTGCTACATTACGATCAATCACCGATATATCTGACATTCTTAATCAATCGATTGAAGCTTATGTAACGAATGTGGCTGGATTTGGTTTTGGTATACGTTACAAGGTTGACGACACCGAAGAAACAGCAGAAATGAAGGCAGAATGGAATCAATTGGATATCCTTCTGAAAGAATTATCCTTTGAACGTCCGCCAAAAGAAGTGATTGAAGAAGTCATTCGACATGTTGAAGAATGTGGGAATGGCTATATTGAAGTTATTCGTAATCTTAAAGGTGATGTTGTAGGGATTGATTCTGTCAAACCTGAGTACATGACTGTTACCAAACTAAATAGAGTGATAAATGCGGACGGATCAGAAATTAAGGTCCGCTATTTTGTCTTTCGTGATTCTATGGATGATTCTGTTAAAGAATCTGGAACGTGGTATAAAACCTATGGGGATCCTACTCCGTTTAATTCAAATGGAAGTGTGGGTTCTGAGGGACAAGGCACAGCTACTGAAATCATTCATCTTAAAAATGGAGATTTTCAAGATCCTTATGGCAAGCCCCGCTGGGTAGGACCATTGATTAAAATACTCGGAAATCGCAAAGCTGACGAATTGAACTATCGATATTTTACTCAGGGAAGACATATTCCTCTTGCCATCACTTTAGAGAATGCGCAGCTGACTGAACAATCCGAAGCCACGTTACAGGCATATGCTAATGCAATTGGCGGGGAAGAAAATCAGCATAAGTTTTTATTGCTAGAAGCTGAAAAAGTAAGTCCTGCAGAAGAAGGGCTAGGATATGGGGAAGATAAATTCAAACCAGCAATTAACATTGAGAAGTTAGCAGACATCTTACAAAAAGATGCTCTATTTCTTGAGTATGATGAGAACGTCATTGAATCAGTCCTTGGAGCATTCCGTTTGCCCCCGATTTATGTAGCTAGATCAAGCGACTATACAAGAGCTACTGCTGAGACTGCTAAAGAACTGACGGAAGAACAAGTGTTCCAACCCATGCGTGAATCTTACGATTGGCGTATTAATTCGCTTTTCAGGGAATATGAATTCAAGTATGTAGAAGTGTTTCTGAAATCATCCAATCTTGTAAATATGGAGGATGTTAAAGCGATTCTCACACCAGCTATCCAAGCGAATGCAGTCGCTCCAAATGATTTGAGGGATATTCTTTCAAAAGCCCTCAATAAGCCACTAGAAGCTTTTGATGGAGAAGAGTATAATTATCCGCTTAATAGACAATCATCGTCATCAGCGTTTAATCTTGGTGATTTGGACGTGGCTAAGGCATATGGTGAAGGAGAAGTAAGTGAAGTTGCAGCAAGTATTCGGCGTATGATCCGGAGTGTGAAGTCCAATGAATGATGAAGAGTTAATCAAAGCCGCTTTACAGCTGAAAAAAGAAGAAGATGATGAACTGTCTAAGCTTCTAGAAAAAGCAGGCTTTTTATTTGTCCCAATATTGCTTACGTTCATCTTAAATTCAGAGGATAAGATGGATGATACCTTGCAAATTGATTACGAGGAAGTATGGGAAAAAGTAAAGAAATTCGTAGAAAATCGAAAAAAGAAACCTACTAAATTATCTATAAAAGTTATGCTCCGTGGACGATCATTCAAATCAAACATGGAAGAAAGTGTTATCCCAGAACTGAGAAAAGCTTTTTTTGGGTTGTTTGATGAATTTAATGCCAAGTATGACGGATCTGAGGACTTTGATTATCAAACCAAACACTACCGAGACATCGAAAAATGGCTCAGGAAGCTGCCAAAGTTAATGAATGTCACTACAGAGAACGCTCTTGTAGGAGTGATTCAAGAATCTTTTAATGAAGGTAAAGGCATCCGATGGTTAGAAAGTAAGCTGTCTTCACTCCCTGAATTCTCTCGCAATCGTGCCAGAACAACTGCGATCACTGAGGGATTAAGGATGTACTCTGGCAGCCAGTATGAAGCGTTCATGCAAAACGATGCTGTTATAGGTATGACTTGGCACCACACTCATGGAATAAAAGAACCGAGAAAAGGTCACGAGGCAATGGACGGTCAAACAATCGCTAAAGGCGAGTACTTCATCGTCAATGGCGAAAGTTGCCGTTATCCTCGTGACCCTATGTTATCTGCTAAAGAGTCGATTCATTGTCATTGCTTTGTTGTTCCTACTATTCAATCATTTTGAGAAACTACCATAAGACTCACAAGCTCAACTTCATTTGTTTTAATTCCAAGGTCAAGAAATGGCAGATTCACATTTGATTCCAAAAATTTAACGTTTCTAAAAACAGCCGGGCTTTCAAGTGTATCCGGCAGATTTAGTCCATTCACAAATTCTTTGATTGATTGTAACAATAACTGCTGATCATACTTTAACAGTTCCTTACTCACAGGATAAAAATTATATTTATCCTTCATTTGTCTTAAGACAATACTGTATAAAGAATTTTCATTACGAAGGTTAGGGGAAGAGCGTCTATATTCAACCATGTTTTCTTCCCAAAAAATAGTCATTGGATCAAAGTTTTCATCGCTCAAGAATGTTGTGGCAGTAAAAAGTTTATTATCATAACTAAAGACTAGTTCTCTTTTGTCTACTTCTATACTTCTTTGTTCAAATAATAATTGATCAAAGATCCTTAGGGCATATTCTATAGCTTGTAATTTAATAAAATCCATGTTTAAACCTACTCTCTGATTTTGTTCGGTTATTGTACCGACAAACTAATTATATAGTATGTGTAAATGTTTTCAAATGATATTTGAAAGGTGGTGAGAAAATGCGAAAACTAGAAAACGTTCTTGTAACACATGTTTCATATGTGGATAAGGCGGCCAATAAGAAATCATTCTTTCTTACTAAGTCTGCCGAAGACCTAAAACCAAATTTTGAAACCGAAGTTAAGTTGGTTACTAAATCAGATGATCCACAAAAACTTGTATATGGTGTTGTTTATGAGCCTGATGTGGAAGATGTTCATGGAGATTTCATGGATGCTGACACAATCGAGAAGGCTGCACATGGATTCATGGCGGATTATCAACAGATTGACAAACAGCACGATTTCACCACGAATGCTGGAAAAGTAGTAGAGAGTTATGTTGCCCCTGTTGATATGACTATCGGCGAAACCACAATCACAAAAGGAACTTGGGTGCTTGTCACTAAAGCTACTGACGAAATGTGGGAGTCAATCCAGAAAGGTGATTTCACAGGCTATTCATTAGCAGGAACCGCTCAGGTCGAAGATGTTCAGAAGCAGACTGCCGATAACTTTGAAAGAGGTAAAACTTATCGGGATGTTAATGCGGCGATTGATGCATTCAGATCGGCCACTTGGTCAATTTTGGACAACTACACAGACAGCGATGCGGATAAAGTCGCCAGCATTCAGTCGGAAATCGGCGAGTTATCCACACTTATCAACACAATAAATACAACTAAATCAATTACCAAACAAGGACTAATCGAAACGGTTAAGTCCTTTTTTAGTACAAGTAAATCCGAGGAGGATGAAGAAATGACAGAAGAACAGTTAAAAAAAGCGCTCGGCGAAGCGCTGAAACCAGTAAACGATCGTTTATCAGCTTTGGAAAAAGGCGATAAATCAGATGAAAAACCAGAAACAGCGAATTCAGAAGCTAGCATTGAATTAGATGCTGATGCTATTGCTAAGGCTGTATCAGAAGCCGTGGCACCTTTGAATGCGAAGATTGAGAATCTTGAAAAATCTCGAATCAGCAACAATGCAGAACAAAATTACACAGAAACAGTTGAGAAATCGGTTGTACCATCTTATGTGGACGCTGCTTTCCCGATTTCTGAATAAAGGGGGAAACACAAATGACAAACGTTTTATCGAACGAAACATTGATCAAACAAATGAACGCAATCTTGAAAGCTGGTAACAATGTTACCTTACGTGAAGACAATGCTCGAGCGTTCTTCTTAGATGCAGTTGCAACTGCAGGAACTATCGGGAAATTATTTGTCCATTTTGCCAAATCAGGGACAGGATCTTTGGATAAATTAGGTGTTAAAAAGCGTACATTGAAAAAACACCTAGGTATTAACACTGAAGATACTGGCACGGATATCAAAGAAGAAGACACAGTACCATTCTCTCTTGTTCCGGTTTACTTGGATACATGGATCGAGAACAGCAATACATTTTATACCGCTCGTACTCGTGGGCAAGATGTCCGTCAAGCGTTACTTTCACTAATGCAAGCTCAGTATGCAGCGGATTTGCAAGATCTAGCATTTAATGGGGATGAATCTTCATCTGATGCATTCGTGAAATTAAATGACGGTTACATCAAAATGGCCAAAGCATCTGCTGAAGTAAAAGTAGAAGGTGCTAAATTGCCAACGATTCAAGAGCTAACAGCTGCAACTGCTAGAATTGAACCAAAATATTTGCGTCAAGGAACATTTAAGTTCTTTATGTCTCAAGCGACAGCAACAAACTATGTTGTTGAATTACAAAATCGAAATACTGCTTTGGGTGATGCAGTACTCGTGGATGGTGCCCTCCGCAATATTGGTGGATTTGGAGTCGAAGTTGTTGAGTCTATGGAAAACAATGTAATTCTGTTCACTCCTTATGAAAACCTCGCTGTTGTTTCTGGTTTGACTGTTACATTGACAACCGCTGCTCAAGACAGCCGTGCCGTTGCAAAACAGGCAACATATCACTTCATGCTTGATGATGTTGACTTCATCATTCGTGAACCTAAAGCACTAGCTTACTTCGGTATTGATGCTACTCCAGAAGGATAAGAAAGGGATCGGTGAAAAACATGGCAAAATACAACGTTTTAAAAAAATTCCGTGATAAAGAAACTAAAGAAGTGTATGAAGCAGGAACGGTCATTGATATGACCGTTAAACGTGCTGAAGAAGTTGCTGTAAATCTAGATGATTCTTTCTTAGAACGTGTTGAAGAAAAAAAAGATGACAAGACAGCCGGCAAAGACGATCAGAAGGAAGACAAAAAAGAAAAGTAGGTGAAGATCATGTCTGAACCTTATGTTGATGAAGTCTTTTATAAGGATGATTACGAGGGAACCCCTGTTGATGATAAGGACTTTTCTCGTCTATCCAAAAGGGCTTCGGACATTATTGATTCTTTGACAAGCTATCAAGTGCCTAAAATTGGTTTGGATAAATTTTCCGAACGTGTACAGCTGCTGATTAAAAAAGCATGTTGTGCTCAAATTGAATACTATCAAGTTGAAGGTATAGATCTTGATGTTACAGGAAATACTTTGAGCGGTCAGAGCGCTTCTATTGGTGGGTTTAGCTATTCTGGCGCAACAACGTCAACGAGTAAGCAAGTTAATCGGGTCGCTCCGAGTTGTCTTTCATATTTAGAAGGAACCGGTCTTTTGAGAAAAAGGAGTGTGAGGATCGGTGTCATTTAAGCCAATACCTAAACACTTGTTGATCCATGAGGTTATCTATCAAGCTCCAAAGCCTGATGATGATGGCTCAATGGGAAGTGGTGAACTGCCTAAACCACAAAAGATTGAACATGTAAGGTTTACTCCTAAGCGAAAAAGAATTGTAAAAACGGATAATACAGAGGTTTTGACTAACGGCATTTTGTACGTCGATGCTGTTAATTCAAAACCTTTTGTAAATCCTAGCGAGGACGGAACAATTACATTTCAAAACCGCAAACTAAAAATCGTTGAATGCTACGAGGTGTTCACTGACCAATTAAATCCACATCATATTGAGGTGATGTTGCAATGAGCGGGAGATTTGAAGGTAATTTCGATCGTATTGAGAGAGGTATCGAATCCGCTCTGAATCCGACATCAATCGCATTTGCTAAAGCGGCTAATCAGTATGTTAAGAAAGACACTGGTGCAACCGAAGCTAGTGTTTGGGTTGATAGTGATTTCCCAAAAGGAAAACTGGTATGGGGTACAGAGTATGCTGGGTACGCATATTATAGGGGAACTCCATCTAAAAACCACAATCCTCAAGCATCTATACGGTGGGCTGAGGTTGCGAAAGCTCAAGATATGGATGAAGTACTGGATGTGGCAGAAAAAGCAATTAAGGAGGCTCTGTGATGGATTTATTTGCACGAATTGCTGATCACTTACGCTTATTAGAACTTGAAACACCAAGAGTAACAAGCACTGGGAAGCAAATCATTCAAGAAGACAAACCTCCTCAGGACAATGAACGAGATTTATCTATACAAGGGATCGCATCCGGACAAGGACAGCAGGACTTGGCTAGAAACAGGCAAATTCCGTTCATGGTTCAAATCATTATCAAAAACACAAATCAATCACAAGCTTTTAACGATGCTTGGAAGATTGCTGACAGTTTTGATAAGTTGCCAAGAAAAGAAAATGGTGAATGGGTCACACTTTGCTCGAGTGATGGCTCATTTTTGTTTGATTCGAGCGAAGTTTACACACAACCTAGAAATTTAGGTATACAAGAGCATGATGCATATCTTTATGTACTCACTGTTCGATTAAATATAAGTAAATAGGAGGAAATTTCATGAAAATGAATTTACAGTATTTTGCAGCTGGTGAAGGCTATTCACCTAACTGGATGAACAAATATGAAATCGGTGTAGCTGCAACGGTCGGAGAAAACGGAAAACTTGTGCCTCCAACGACTGTTCACGAACTAGCAGATGGTATTCAGGAAGCAACACCTTCCCAAGATGAATCATCTGAAACATATGAATATTACGGTGATAAGGGTGGATCAAACACCGATATCACACGTGTTACTGGTGTTTATGCTTTTACAGGTCATCGAAAATATGCTACTGATGCAGCGCAAGAATTTGTACGCGATCGCTTAAACAAAGCTGGACAAGATCGAATTGTTTTCTTCCGTCATACTGAGCCAGATGGTCGTGTAATTCAAGGTAATGCTACCTTGTCAGGTATCGTTCATACCGGCGGGGGACCAAACAACCGTGGTAACTTTGAAATGCAAGTATCTTTCAATGGTGTTCCAGAAGATACCAAACCAGATACAACCCCAGAAGGCTAGTCATTGTACTAGCCTTTTTCTTTTACATAAAAAATTAGGAGGAATTACAAATGTCAAAAAACAATTTAATCGAGGTAGGTTTTAAGAAGCAGGTTCAACCAGTAAGAATTGCGGGTTTAGATTTCGGTATAAAAACAGGTAAGAAATATCGTGATCAGTATTTGTCAGAATTACCCAAAATGCTTGAAGTTATTCAAGAGCAAGAAAAGGTTATTAAAACAGCTTCTGAATCAGGTGATTACAAAGCAATCGTTGGAGCTAATGATAAGGTTGAATCCGTTGTCAAAGACGTTATTGATTTAGTGCTGGGTGAAGGATCGTTCGATAAACTGATGGATGCTGCAGATGATGAAATTGATTTGGTTGTCGGAGCATTCCTTGAAGTTGCTGATCAGTATAAAAAGCTTCAAACAAAACAAAAAGCACAATCCTATATCGACGGTAAAAAGAAATAGAGGTGATGCTTTATGGCATTATCTCTTGCTTGGGGTATTGATGATTCGGTCGTAATCAATGAAAACACTTATGAATTAAATCTAGAATTTTCTCGTGTTCTCCGATGGTACGAAATGTGGAAAGATCCCGAATTATCTAAAGAAGGAAAAGTACTATATTCCATTATCCTAATTTTATCCCATGATTGGGCGGAAGTACTTCCCGAAACGATCGAAGAACTAGCAGATATAATTCCACAGGATGATTTAATTCCATTATCAAACGCTATCATCAAAAGGATTGCCGGGGATCAATTTGAAAGCACAACCGTCAAACGTGACTTAAAAGGAAATATTTTAGAGGACGAGGAAAAGAAGTGGTATGAATTCGAACAGGATTCTGGCTACATCTATTCCTCTTTTTTGATGGATTATGGGATGGATTTGATGGTGGAAAGAAGCAAGGGAACACTGCATTGGGATAAGTTCAACCATTTATTAGCTGGTTTGTCTGAGAATACCAAGTTTAAAAATGTCATCAAGATTCGCATGATGGAGTACCCAGAAAAAGCCACACCAGATGAAATTAAAGAAATAAGAAAAGCAAAATTAGCGGTGGCTTTGAAAGAAGATCGAGCAAACTTGGAATTTGAAATGATGGACCTTAAGCAAAAACGAGAATACATGTTGAAAAAACAAGAAGAAAGAGGTGAGGTGAAGGATGAATGATGGTTCCGTAATCATTGATGTCGAATTTAATACCGACAAAGCGCGAAAGCAGTATCAAGATTTTGGTAATGAAGCTGCACAACAATTGGATAATAAAATCGGCAAATCTAAAGCCTTCAACTCACTGTCTGAACAGTCCACTGAGTTTGCGAAAAAAGCTAGTTTGAGTATTTTAGCAGTAGGAACTGCAGTTGCAGGTTTTTCAATAAAAGCTGCAGCTGACATGCAAGCAATGGATGCTCAATTTTCTCAAGTGTTCGGCAATTTAGAAAAGAATGCGCAAAGTAGTATTGATTCAATCTCGAAAGAAACCAATATCCTGCCTAATCGTTTGAAGCCAGCCTTCACTTCTATGGCTGCATTTGCAAAAACGACCGGTATGGATACAGCTGACGCATTAGACTTAACTAGTCGAGCAACTAAAGCAGCTGCCGACAGTGCTGCTTTTTATGATAAATCAATTGGCGAAGTCTCTGAGAGTTTACAGTCGTATTTAAAAGGAAACTACGAAAACGATGCAGCACTTGGGATTTCTTCCACTGAAACCACTCGAAATGCAGCTGCAAATAAGCTTTACGGCAAATCATTTAACGACTTATCCGAATCCCAGAAGCAGTTGACACTTTTACAAATGGTTGAGGATGGTAACAAGTTATCAGGAGCATTAGGACAAGCTGCACGTGAAGGCGGTGGTCTTGAGAACGTTATTGGAAACATGAAACAAGCCATCACTGATTTAGGGGCAGCTTTTGGTGCTCCATTGCTTGATCCATTTCTCGCAATTGTTCAAAAAATTAGTGGAGCGATGGCAAAACTAGCAGAGGTTTTTAGGGAAAATCCTGCGCTTGTATACGTTGTTGTAGGTGCAGTAACTACCTTAGCTGCAGCATTAGGAGCAGCATATCTTGCAGCAAATAATTTCGCAAAATTGAAGGCAATCATTTCTGGTGTAAAAGCTGGCTTTATGGCACTCACAAGTCCGGTTTCTCTAGTTGTTCTAGCAATAGGAGCATTGGTAACTGCTTTTATCTATTTTTACAACACGAGTGATACCTTTAGAGAGAAGGTTAATGGGGCGGTCAAGACCTTACAATCTTTTATGGCTCCTGTTGGAGATGTTATCGAAGGCATTAAGTTGCTGGCACAAGCTTTTAAAGCGATTGTTTTCAACGACTTCAGTGTAAGTCTTTCTGATTTACATGATCAGTTCGTCAAACTATTCCCTGAATCTCTGTGGAACGGTATGACATCGTTCGCACAAAGTACTAAAGGAATAGTACAAGGGATTTCAACTCTGGCAAAAGCTTTCAAAGCAATAGCGCTTGATGATTTCTCGGTAAGTGTAACCAATTTAAAGGCAGATTTTTTAGAGGTATTTCCTGAAAGCTTATGGAACGGAATGACCAAAATCGCTTTAGGAATTCGATCATTGATTAACGGATTCAAAAGTGGTGAAAAATCAATAGATCCGTTTGGAATTGCTCTAAAAATACTGCAGTCAGTTTTTCTTGGATTGCTTGGACCTATAGGATTGTTCATTAAAGGGTTTGAACTGATTGCAAAGGCTCTAGGAGGCGGGGACGTTTCAAAAGGTATAGATAAAATTATCGATGCCTTTGATTTGCTTGCATCTGGTTTACAGAGCAATGGACCGAAAGTAGGAAGATCTGTTGGAAAGGCAATTGAGGGCATTCTAACGGCTATCGCAGGTGCATTACCTGGTATTATTTCAGGAGGATTGCAAATAGTAGCTGCTATTGTATCTGGAATCGCACAAGGCCTACCTTCATTAGCAATGTCTGCCAGTCAACTAATTATGGCTTTCACAGGAGCTATGCTTATTCTAGTACCGCAAATCGCCTTATCAGCAACAGCAATCATTGTGGCTTTATTAGCAGCTTTAACAGCAGGGATGCCACAAATTATTGTTGCTGGTGGCTCGCTGATATTAGCTTTGTTAGAAGGAATTACACAGCAACTACCAGCGTTGATCGAGTCTGCAGCAACTTTAATCGTCACTTGGCTGACTTCTCTTACATCGCACTTACCAGAAATTATAACTGCGGGTATGTCTTTATTAATCGCAGTGATACAAGGGATAACCCAAAAATTACCCGATTTGATAATTGCTGTTGGGCAAATGATAGTAACCTTTTTAACCGCACTTTCGTCTCAACTACCGCAAATCGTTGTTGCTGGTGCCACCTTAATAGTTAATTTTATAAATGGATTAGCTACTATGATGCCAAGTATTGTAGCTGCAGCAATAAACTTAGTTGTTCAGTTTCTTGGCGGAGTCTCTGCTAACTTAGGAAGGGTAATAACTGCCGGTGTCAGTATAGTCATTGCGGTTATCGACGGGATTGCAAATAATATCGGACGTATTATTGAAGCAGGTATGAATCTCGTAGATCAAACTGTTGCTGGAATTCTTAGGGCACAAGATAGATTGTTTCAAGCGGGGATAACTTTAGTTAATGGTCTAGCTGATAATATTCGAGGAAATCAAGGAGCCATGAGCGATGCAGGGGCAAATCTACTTAATGCATTAATAGGAGCCTTGCCTGGTGGAGCACTTATCAATAATGGTATTGCGCTAGTAGACGGTTTGTTAAGTGGGCTTATGTCAGGATTTGAAAATGTTAAAAGGACGGTTTCGGGTTGGGCAGATACAATCGCAAGTTTAAAAGGGCCGATTCCATACGATAAAAAAGTATTAATAGAAAATGGTTTGGCTTTGGTATCAGGGCTTAGAGAAGGACTATTGAATGGATTTTCAGAAGTCAAATCGAATGTGGCTACTTGGGCAAATGAATTGCAAGAAGGAATCGAATCTGAAATTGATTCAAACTATTTTAATGATTTAGTTAAGTCAATTCCAACTGAAATACCAGCGATGAACGCTTTGATGAACGGAGTACTGTCTCCAGAATTAGTGTCTGGAGTCGACAGATATTCCAATGCATCCAATAGAGCTGCTGAGGTGTACAGAAGTAAAGAATTAGCATCAGGATCAAATATCTCAGATGGCACAGTGTTCCAAATTCCAACACATGTGCAAATAGATAGCGAGACGATAGTGAAGAAAACATTCAAATTGACATATCAACAAATTAAGCAAATGCAATTTACAAAAGGCAGATTGAGAGGTGAAATAGACAATGCTGGAAGTGACTTATGGTGATTATAAACTAACAGATTACATGGCTGTTACTTCTAAGTTCAATCGGGGAATTGGTTTGAACCGCTCTAACTACTTAAAAGACAAGAAAGAGACGGGCAAACTTTTTTTACGTTCTTCACATGAAGAAAATATCATCACAATGCCTTTTATATTACGTTACGATCTAAATGTAAAAAGACGAGAACTGGCTAAAATTCTTGGAACTCTAACACCGCAAAGACTAGTCTTTAGTGATGAACCAGATAAGTACTACATGGCTATTCCTGACAATCGAATAGATTTAGAGGAAATTGTTTTCCTTGGGAAGGGACAGATTGATTGGATTGTGCCTGATGGAGTAGCTTATTCGACAGAGGAGAGGCAGTTCCATGCTTTAGACAACACATTATCTATCGAAAATAATGGATCTCACAAATCTCCTGCAAGTTTTACTGCCGATTTTACGGAAGATACAGATTATTTGGGTCTTTTAACTGATAAAAAAATCATCCAGTTGGGGACAGTAGAAGACACAGATGCTTCTACAATGGCAGAAAGCACAGTCATATTTAACGAAAGTATCACGGGAACATCGAATAGAAATTGGTCAGAGAACGTTGCACGTATTCGCCATACACCAGACACTTCTGCACTTTCTGGGCGTGTATCATGGAAGTCAAACTCTGTGGAGGTCGGTGATTTCGGTTCAGGAGAGGGTTGGCATGGACCAAGTGTTACAAGATTTTTGGGCGATGATGCCATTGAGAACTGGGAGGCGACATTTCGTGTAGGTTTAAAACGTGCATCAAGCAATCCCAAAAGAGAACAAGTAGGGCTGCTTGAGGGGAATATTTTAGATGCAGATAACAACTTTATAGCCGGGTTCAATATTAAGAAACCTCGGGCAACGGATGAACGAGTAGAGTATGCCTTTTACATTGGAGATAATCGTGTATTTCTAGGTGACATTCCATACAATTTTCGGGATTTCTTTGGAAATGTAGTTATCAAGAAAATCGGTAGTAAATTCGTCTTTTCGATTGGCGGTTTTGGTGACAATTGGAAGTTCAACTGGAGTTATAGTAAAAGTTTTACGAATGATGATGTAGCCAACTTACGTGCTAAGTCAATAAGCGCTTTTTTCGGTTCTTGGAATTGGCGGCCAAGCATGTCGTTGGGTATGAGTTATGCCAAATTTACCAAAATAAATACGAATAATCCAGAAGAAGAATCACTCAAATTTTTGACTGGTGACCATCTAGAAATTACGGAAAATTTGAAAGTCTTTTTAAACGGCACGCCAGCTGATGACTATCTTGCAAACGGTTCGGATAAGCTTTATTTTGAGCCGGGGACAACAGAAGTCTTGATTGCTTCAGATAAGTCTCCATCTGTGACCGCAACGCTGAGAGAACGGTATTTATAGGAGGGATAGAATGTATTTTAGAGTAATAGATGAACAGTTCAATACACTCACCTCTTTTCTAGATGAAGACCTTCTTGATGATGAGCAATGGTATTCCCAACAAGGCAGTACTCTTTCATTAACGATTTCTAAGGAAATGTCTGGAAGCGAGTTCGTGATCGAAGACAATATGATTGCTTTTGTCGATGAAGCAGGCAAAAATAATCTATTCACGATTATGAGTATTTCCGCAGAAGATGAGTATACGCGTACAATTAAATGTGAAAGCTTTGATACAGCTCTGATCGGCGATATTGCCAATAGTTATGTGTCCAACAAGCCACAGACCATTGATTACTACTTGAATCGAGAATTGTATAACACCGTTTGGGAAATAAGACTCAATGAATTGCCTCACAAAACAGCATTGCCGGATTGTAGCGGAACGGGCAATACGAAAAAATCTCGTATTTTTGCGATCGCAGAGTCATTTGAAGCTGAATTGGATTTCGTCATAGAATTCAATAACTCAAAACTGAAACGTGCCTACATTGATATTTATCAACAAAGAGGAACGGATCTCAGTAATAGTGTAGTACTTAGGACTGGCGATGATGTCGAAACGATTCATAAAACAACAGATATCTATACAACATTTACTGAGGTAAAAGTGTTAGGTTCAAAGGCGGATATCTCTTCGATCAAGTATGATGATGGCATCTATTATACAACGGATGGTTCCAATATCATTTACAATCGTGAAGCCAAAACGGATCGTGGCGGGAAAAAGGTGATGGGTTATTATTCTTCTAGCAGTGCTACTCCATCAACTATTTTCGCCGAAGGACTATCCTATCTAAAAGATAATGATGAAGTCAAAGTCAATTATGAAGTATCTGTTATCCGTGGAATGGATGATTATCATGTCTTTGACTATGTAAAAATTATTGATAATGAATACAATCCAGCTATTCGAGTAAAAGCAAGAGTTTTAGAAAAAACGATCAGTCGGACTGATCCAAGCAAAAACAAAGCGGTCTTTGGCAACTTCGTCACATTGGCTAGCGGAATATCCGCCCGATTAAAGGCTTTGCAAAAGCAACTTGATGAGATCGAGGCAAGGTATTCCGTCAAGCTGCTCAGTGACAACGGTACTGGGTTTATTGATGGTGTATCGAAAACAACGACATTAACAGCAACGGTTTACAGGGAAAACGAAGAAATAACAGATACGTTATCAAATTTGGATTTCTTCTGGTATAAAGTTGATAAAAACGGCGTTCATGATACCAATTGGGAACAAAATACGTATGGTAAAGGGAAAATGGTCAGCGTGTCTGATTTAGATCTGGAAGATATCGCAAAAATCACCTGTCGAGTCAATGTTCATAAAAACAAATGGGTCCAAGCAATCTACTTCATCAACGGATTGAAGGCATTAGCGTACAGAGTAGAGCAATTACGAACAGAAGACACCTTGGTCGTTCCTGTAATCACAGATACGCATTACGCAACGGATGTCATGAATAAAGAAGACATACGAGGCAATCTGATGGTATTTGATCACCTCAAAAATTTCGTGGAATTTACAAATATGGTTGAGTGTGATTTCGTTTTACACAACGGGGATTTTGTAGATGGGCGAACAACCAAAAAAGAGAATGTCAAAAATATTGGAGAGTTTATGGGCCTTTTCGGGCAAGTAGACTGTCCTTATTTTATTGCTTTAGGGAATCATGATGACAATCGGTATGGGAATCGAGCAAGCGGAAATGTGATGAACCAAGTCATTTATCCGCAAGAAATGTATCAGTTAGTCACTACAACAGCAAGAGCTTTTGGAGTGGTGGAGAATCCTTCCGATCGGAATAGTTATTACTATTATGATGTACCCGATAAAAAATACCGGCACATCATGTTAAATACTTTTGACCATCCTTATACATCTGGGGCGAATCAGGATTTGAATTATATCAATAATGGTGGCTATAGAGAAAAGCAAATCAATTGGTTGATCGATGTGTTGAAAAATACGCCATCAGATTACACCGTGTCTCTTTCACAGCATTGCTCAATGGGGACGGGTTACAATGACACGAATCCGGAATACTTGTTCAATGCATTGATCGTTGAGGGCATCGTAGGCGCATTTCGAAATGGCACAACCTACATTGGAGAAAATAAAACTGATAGAGATTTTCTAGTCAGCGTTAATGTGACGTTTGATCAACCGCATAAAGTAGCCTTTGTAGCAAATGGACACCATCATGTCGATCGAATGAAAGTTGTCAATAATGTCATGAACATCACAACGGCCATATGTAACCCTGAAGGACGTCCTCAAACTTGGTTCACTTTGACTCAAGATTTATGGGATGTTTTTTTGATCAATACGAAGACAAAGCATGTGGATGTATTGCGATATGGCTACAGTGATAAAAATCGGCAATTTGATTACTAAGGGGGTGGGAAGGTGCCGGTAATACAAGATGAAATAAGTTTAGTGAAAGTCAAGGATGGACTATCTGGCGAAACATACTACCCTCACCGTGCATGGAAGATGGCAGATGGTACATTTACTAAGATTTATCCAAATGAGAATTTACTTCCAATTTCTAGATTTGAAAAAACAGCTTCTAGAGAGTTTGTAAATGATTCAAGATGGGATTTGGCTCCGATATTTGATAAATATGGTGTGGGTATTGAATATACAATATCTTTTGATTTAAAATCTGCTGTTGCTGGTCCCATTCAAGTTTATTCCCAAAATGGTTCCGGAACTAAGTACAATATCGGAACAACTGCGGTTCAAGCAACTATAGAATATAAGCGTTATAGGGTGACTGTTATTCCTCAACTACAAACTGGATCAACTATGACCCAAGCTCTTTTAGCGTTTTATGGGGTATATGACAGTGGACGGATACCAAGCATCAAGAATGTTAAGGTTGAATTGGGTAATCTTTCTACTTTGGACATACCTTCACCGAATGAGAATTATAGCGAAGCCTATCCAAAATATGAAGGATTCTATTCAGATACGAATCAAGTTGGGTCTGATAATCCTGACGATTACAAACCATGGAAACCATTCATGGGACCTCAGGGGAAAGACGGCTATACACCGATAAAAAATGTTGATTACTTTGACGGACAACCAGGTCAAAATGGGAAAAGTGCGTATCTATGGATAAGATATTCTCAGAACGCAGATGGATCTGGCATGACTACGGATCCAGCAAATTCTAAATATACTGGTTATGCTACCACGGAAACGAACGTTGCGCCTACCAGTCCAAGTGCTTATAGGTGGCAACAAACGAAAGGCGATCCCGGCATAGGCATTCCGGGAGAACCCGGACCAGACGGAAAGACGTCATATCTGCATATGAAATACTCGAATGATGGTGGACTTACTTTTACTGGAAATGGTGGAGAAGACGGCGGGGATTACATTGGCCAGTATGTTGACTTTACAGAAGCTGACAGTACGAAGCCGAGTGACTATACGTGGTCATTGGCGAAAGGTCCAAAAGGGGATAAGGGTGATTCAGCGCCACTGATTTCTTTATCAGGGGCAACACAAGCAATCACAATTGATAAAGATGGGAAGATCACACCGGCTTCTAGTTTCACAGTGATCGGGACGGCAGTGAACACGTCTATTTCCAATTGGACATATAGCTTAAACGGTGGCAATTTTGGTTCGGCAGTTCCAACAGGAGTCACTCGTTCAGGGAACACAGTAACCATCAATCCAGCAACAGCGACATTTAACCAACTCACTATTCGGGCTGCTGATGCAACCGTGAGAGACGAATTCACTATTTCTAGAATTAAAGATGGTGGAGACGGAACACCAGGTGCCGACGCTTACACCGTTTTTCTGACGAATGAATCGTACACCTTTGCCGGATCAACAAGTGCCGCATTGGCTGGGTCAACGACAACGGAAGTCGTTGTTTACAAAGGGATCAACAAAATCACACCAACTAGTGTTGAAGTTGGAACTAAGCCCACAGGGCTATCATCGAGTGTCAGTGGTTCTGTCGTATCCTTCACAGCTGCGACAACATTAGTCACAAAGAGTGGTACTATTCCTCTCACGATCACAGCGGACGGCAAAACATTTACGAAGCAGTTTGCTTTCGCTATCTCATTTCAAGGCGGAAAAGGAGAGCCAGGTCAAAATGGCGTCAGCGTCACAGGAACCCAAGTTCAGTATGTCCAGTCATCCGGAACGACGGAGCCGACAACAGGATGGTCAAATACACGTCCCACGCCAGTACCCGGTCAATGGTTGTGGATTCGCTCAAGAAGTATTTTATCAGACGGGACATACGGATCATGGGTAACAGTTCCAACTTTAATCGGTCGTGAAGCAATTGTAATTAACGCTACGGCACCAAGTAATCCGTCCACAGGAACGCTATGGCAAATTCCGAGTGATCCAAACGTTAAACAGTGGGACGGCACCAAATGGGTTGATTGGGGTATCTCCATTGATAATCTGATTGCGGAAAATGCGGTGTTCAAAGACGGTAAGTTTGAGACGTTAGAAGGTGTTCAAATTATTGGTTCTCAGTTTATTAGCCCATTTGACAAAGAAAAGATCGCAGGAGGAACGAACTGGATCAGAGGAACACTAACGAATGCTGACGGTATGAGTGTCCTTGAATGGGCAGAGTATAATAAATCCTCTGGTGCTACTATATCCACAGGAACAAATAGGTTTTATCCTGACGGAATTTCGACAATGAAAAAAACTGGGTCGATTATCAGATCTTCTTATTATGGTGCTGACGGTATTCAAATAAGTGACGGAAATCTCCCTCAATTACCAGCATCCTTACTGACTATAGAAGATATTGTCCAAATACCAAAAACTCTGATTCCGGCTTCTAGTGGTTATAGCCAATACGCTACCTCTGGGGATAATGCACCATTTGCTTCACGATCAGGTCGAATCGTTCAATTGTCTGGAGCATTTAAAAATAATACTGAGTTAGCGAGCGGGGTTAGTGGAACAATGGGGATACTGCCTGACTGGGCGAGACCTGAAAGAGCTGTACTTATGCGTGTTCAAGCATCTTATAACAATACTTACCTGTTGACCGTAAATACGGATGGAACAATAACTATGAGTCGACATGCAGCCGGAGCTAGCAATGTAGCAGTTCCTTCAGGTTCGTGGTTAAATATAGCAATTGTCTATGCTGCGAAAAATTTGTAGGAGGTGAGCAGTATGTCCGACAATCAAAAAAGATTTTCTGAGTTGTATAAATCACGAGAAGGTGAGTTTAATGAAGAAATGCAAGAACTTTTTAACAAAATCCTGGTAGATGACTTCAAAAACGATCCTCTATTAATGGATGGGTTTATTTACTCACTATATAGCGAGATAACGGAAAAGGAACCCACTGAATTAGAATTATTAAAGCAGGAGAACAAACAACTGCAAGAAGACTCAGAAATGATCCAAACAGCTTTTATGGAACTATCAGACTATGTTTTTTCAAAATAAAGGAGGGATGACACATGGAATTTTCAGCGGTGAAGATGTTATACGCAACACATGTGATTGAAGGAAAACGCACGATTGAAAGCGTTCCTGAAATGTTACGTGAAGATGTTGCAAAAATTGTTGATGAAGCAAAAAAGCCAGAAGGAACCAAAGAATAGGATATGTAGCAGCAGGAGCAATCGGCTTATTAGTCGGTTGCTTTTATTTTAGGAAAGTAGGTGGCATATGTTAAACGTAGGAGAGTTAGCAACTTGGGCGGGTTGGATAATGACGATTGTTGGAATGCTGGCATTTGTAATCAAACCGGTAATGTCTAATTTCACAAAAATTGCAGATAATCTGACTAAGCTTGCGCATAATCTTGATCTATTAACCAGAGATTTAGAAGCAAGTAAATCTGATCGTGTAGCAATTCATGATGAATTAAAGCGACATGATGAGCGCTTGGATAAGCACAACGATCGATTGATTGAACATGGTGAACAATTAAAATCTTTATGGAAAGAAAGAGGGAAGTAATATGAAATTGACGAACAAGCAATATGATTTAGCAAAAAAAGTTTTAACCGTTGGGGTGCCAGGAATCACGGCATTTATCGTAACTTTAGGCGGTTTATATGGATTCTCAACAGAAATCATTGTTGGAACGATCACGGCTGCTGCAACTTTAGCTGGTGTGTTCTTGAATATCGCTAGCAGCCAGTATCAAGATGAACAAAAACCAGACTATGGTGATGGACAGGAGTTTACCAACAAGAAGGAGTAGCTATTAGCTACTCTTTTTAATTTGAAAGGATGATCAACATGAACATTGAACAAATGATTAAATGGATGACTGATCGTGAAGGTAAAGTAATATACTCAATGACAAGTCGCTTAGGACCTAAAAGCTACGACTGTTCTTCTGCAGTGTTCTTTTCCATGATAGCGGGTGGATTTCTGCCTAGTGGATCAATGGGGAACACTGAAACATTGTTTGCAATGTCAGGTACTAAACTGAAAAAAATCAGCCGATCAGAAGTGAAACGTGGTGATATTTTTGTTGCTGGTACTCCTGGTCAATCCAACGGATCAGGAGGCCATACAGGTATTTTCCTAAGCAATAAGAGTTTCATTCATTGCTCATATTATTGGAACGGAATCCATACTGATAGCCATGATTCATACATGAGTACCCGGTTAACGCATCATTTTTATCGAATTGTTGCAACTGGTGGTGTTAAACCTAGCGAAAACAATCCTCAGATGATTCAATTAGCAATCGATGGACAATTCGGCAATGCTACGGCGAGACGCTTGCAAGAATACTTTGATACTGCTGGTAAAGATGGCATTATAAGCCACCAATACAAGCAGAAATTTAATCAGAACGTTTATGCTGCTGAATTCGATAATTCTTTGATCGGATCCAATGTTGTTGTGGCATTGCAAAAGTATTTGGGTGTAACACAAGATGGTCTAATGGGCCAAGCGACTATCAAAGCATTCCAAAAACGATTGGGTACTATGCCAGACGGTATTATTAGTCCTGTTTCGAGCATGGTTTCTGCATTACAGAAAGCATTGAACAACAACAAATTACCTTAAACCAATTTCGCAAATAATTGCAAACCATTGATAGGAGTTGTCAACATGACTAATGAAACCAGGGCACATATTCGCAGCATACTATGGCAATATAAAAAGATCGAAAAAACATTTAAAGAGTTCTCAGATATTATTGCAACAGATAGAAATCCTTATATGGAATACCCATTAGGTGAAGAAAATCCAAGTTGGACAATGAATCAAATTTTATTTTACAAATCATTTTTAAGAGTGGTCAATGGGGTTCTAGAAGATTCAACACTTGATGTTAGAGATATATTTTATGTGAAGTACTACAATGGTCATTCGAAAAAATGTATAGCGGTTGTATCTGCGGAAACTTTTCTAAGCGAGTCTACTATAAAGAGAAGAGATGCAGAATTTATTAATGAAATCGCAAAAAGATTAGGTTGGTTATCGGTTTGACCTCTTTTGATTCATACTTCGATTTATACTGTAAGTGGAAATAGGGAACATGTTTCGAACTCGTGGACGCACGAAATATATTTCCAAAGGAGGCTTTAAATTTGGGTAGTATAAATAATATGATTCAATGGTTTAAAGACCGAGAAGGTAAAGTAAACTACAGCCAAGATGGACGTTTGGGACCTAATAGTTATGACTGTAGTTCCGCAGTGTATTTCGCTTTGATTGCTGGTGGATTTATCCCAGTGGGAAGTATGGGGTGGACCGGATCGTTACACGATACAACTTTACCGCCTATCGCAAAAAAAATTTCACGAGCGGAATGTCGCAGAGGTGACATTTTCCTATCAAAGTATTGGGCAAATGATGGGCATACGGGAGTCTTTTTAGATAACGGCACAATCATTCATTGTAATGCATATGATGATAACATTCGAACAACTGTAGCAGATGGACGAATGGGCCCAGCACCAACTGAATATTATAGATTGAATAATGCAGATGATGAAAATATGCCAGATACAGAAAGTGAGGAAATGTTAATGTGGGTATTTTACCAAGCAAACAAAAATGTACCAGTTCGTTGGTTCAATGGAGAGCATGCATATGCTATCGGTCACGCTGATGAGATGAAAGCAATTCAGCAAATTTATAAAGCGAACACAGGTAAAGATGTTCCATTTTTGACAAATTGGACTGATGCAACTCCTTATCATAATCGTTTGGCCAATGTCTTGAATCGAACACCTGATTTCTAAAATCATCAGGAGGAGGAGAAAGAATGGCTAATGAAAATATGAAACTATCTCAGAATGGTTTTGAGTTGATTAAAAGTTTTGAAGGGTTAAGTTTGACTGCGTACCAAGATGTTGTCGGCGTTTGGACAATAGGATATGGTCATACACAAGGTGTATATGCTGGAATGACTATTACTTTAGAACAAGCAAACAATTTTTTGAAACAGGATATAGACAACCATTTACCCGGTATTTATAAATACGTTACGGTAGAATTGAACCAAAACCAGTTTGATGCCCTAGCAAGTTTTCACTTTAATTTGGGTGTAAATATTTTACAGGGCTCTACACTGCTAACTTATATTAATTCAAAAAATTGGCAAGCAGCAGCTAACGAAATGAAAAAATATGTAAATGGAAATGGCTCTGTTATACCGGGGCTTGTGACACGAAGACAACTTGAAACTGATTTATTTTTAACACCAATAAATGACAATACAGTAAATGAAAGTGAGGAAATATTGATGTGGGTATTTTATCAAGCAAATAAAAATGCGCCTGTGCGTTGGTTTAATGGTCAGCATGCATATGCAATTGGACACGAAGATGAAATGAGAGCAATTCGACAAGTGTATCATGCGAATACAGGAAAAGAAGTCCCATTCTTAACAAACTGGACAGACGCTGCGCCTTATTATAACCGTCTTGCGAATGTTTTGAATCGTAAACCTGATTTTTAACAGCTGATTCGTTCCAGATAAAAAGCTCCTTACTCAAATTAGAGTAGGGAGCCTTTGTTTATTTCCTTCAAAAGTTAATATACTTGCAGTAACCAAGTTTATCCTATAGATTAGTAGGTGCGTGCAATACTCTACGAGGAGTATTAGGCGGTAATGCTTGGGGAAGTGTGCCTAGTACTCTTCGATTTTTTTATTTTAGCATTATTTCAATGTAATAGATATTATTGATTAGAAAATCGTCATAAATTTGTTGAATTTAATTAATAATGGATGTAATGTAGAATCATACCAACCAATCCAATTTTTCATTTGTTTACTTTTCTTTTGGTCCACTCTAGGCAGAATAGGGTGGACTTTTTGTTGAAATAAAAACCATGTTCTTGTAGAATGAAATCATAGCCTTAACCGGGGCTATTTCATTTTATATCTTTTTTCAGGCCACTCTCCTTGAGGGTGGGTTATTTTTGAGCAAAAGTTTTGAATAAATTTTAGATTGCTCATATAATTAATTTACCATATAAAAAAACTTTTTTATCTAATTGAGCCACTCCTACCCGGGAGTGGTTGTTTTTTGTAAAAAAAGCACAGCATATTTTCATATGCCGTGCAAGTGGAACTATGTTCCGTCATCATAACAATCATCATATAGTAATTTACTGAATAGGAAAAGTAATACGCTTATCAAACATTGATATTTTCAAATTCAATCATAATCTTCGTTTTACCAATCACCGAATACTTCTTCACAACAAACTGTTTACGATCGTTATAATCTCCAGCAACCACAATCTTCATTCCCTCATCCACATCGGCTAGGAAGTTCAAACTATGTGCAGCAATCAAGCAATTCTCATTACTCAAAGAGAACCGCACCAAAGGGGTCTTGCTCATTTTCAACACTCGTATCTTCGAAACTACACCTTTCATCGTTTTCACATTGATCGCCTCCATAAGCTTGAACATAATAGCAACAATCTGTTTTGCCTAAAGTGACAGCAACATAAAACTCGACACATCTTGCGCCGAACAAAACTTCCTGAGATTCAGAAATACTGTCCGGGAATTCATTTATAAACTCGGAATAGGATAAATAGCCTTGCTCGTATTGGGTGATGATATTCATCACAAATCAAACCACTTTTTCTCAGAAAAGAAATCTATATTTCGAATTTCACCATATTCTATGAGGGTGGATCCGATGTAGATTCCCAAATCATTATGACCAGACAGAAACCCGGTTATATCAGGCATAAATTTTCCCAACTGAGTGTAATTTAGTTGCACGGCTAACTTTTTGTGTTTCATAAGCGCTTCCTGAAGAAACTTTCCTATTTCTTCTTCATCCATTTCTGGTTTAGGAGGGCATACATAAGCTAACTCTTTTTCAACTCTATCAATATCAGTTGTATGTTCAGACAAGAAGAATCCTATCCACTTTAATTTTTTACGATCCTCATAAGGTTTAATCATTCCCATAATTATCACTCCTTACGAAAAAGTATACGAACGTTTGTTCTCTTTGTAAAGCGAACAGAATTATAAATTTAAAAATTAGAATGGATAGAAACATCAAAAATTTTTGGTGATAGTTTTGGTGATAGTGAATCTAAATATAAGAAAAGTTAGAAACAAAAAATACTAGTAAAAGTACTGATATTAAAGGGTTTTGGTAAATGGGGAACAATAGGAAATGGGGAAGAGGTACAAGAAAAACATGTTCGCCTTACTTGGCAAACCAGGTTTTGAAGATCTTGCAAAAGAATTGAACGAACGTTTATAAATCGACAAAGAAACGCCTTGTGCCAGTTCTGATTGGCTCAAGGCGTTGTTTTATTTTCGCGTTTGTTGTGTTACTCGATAGTTGATCCAAAAAATCAGCGGTCTTCTTTTAATCCCCAAAGCAACGCAGCAGACAATAGTCCAAAGATACAGGTTTGAATAATTGGCATTTGACTCATCTCCTTTTGATTTCCTTTAGTATAAAATGCTTTTTAAGAAGTGGCACGAACAAACCAGTGCGTTTGAACGAACGAAACTGTCATTTCTTGGTGACAAATACGTGATAAATCGAAATAAAACGTTTTCAATTTGATGCTTTTTTGTTATTATATCTTTATGAAAGAAAACGGTTGAGGTGAGGATATGGAGAATATTACGATCGGTGAAAAATATGTCTGCCAACCTGTCGGGGCGAGCAAGCCTGTGATCGGTGTGGTGGAAAAATTATACGTACATACGGCGTTGATCGTCGTTTCAAGTTATGAAGAAGAAGATCAAGCACAAGTAGAAGCTTGTAATCGTCGGATGATCGTCAGTTTCAATAAAATTTGTACGCAAACGAACGTTGCCTAACCAACTAGCAAAAAATGCTGCTCAACGGATCACCGTGAGCAGTATTTTTCTTTGTGTGAGATCAGCCAACGCCAATCACGAAATTCAATAGTTTGTCTGAATAAGTCATGTCTTCTTCCGACAAACTCAACTCTTCATTTAAAATCCCCATTTGGTCAGTAATGATCCCGTCTACACCGTAAAAACGCATTCGGCTGATAGTATCCGCATCATTGGGGGTCCAAACGAACACTTCCTTTCCATCGGTCCGGGCAGAAGCGATGAAGTTGCGGTTGATCGTACTGTATTCCATTGTCAGAAAGTCGGCACTGGTCAGTGGCGGCCCTACGACATTGAAAGGCATGATGTATCCCGACGTCAAGTCAGGCGCCTTCTCTTTTAATTCTTCAACAACTGTATAGGAGAGACTTTGCATGATATGCCCATTTGCAACTAAATCCTCTTGGTATCGGTCTAAGAAGGCATCTACGAGTGCCGCAGTATCTTTTTGTTGGGTTTTGATCTCCACCAGTAATTTTTGGTCCAACTGATTGGCAAGCGCCAAGTACTCGTCAAAAGTTGGAATACGGGCTGTCTGGTTGTTTTCTGAAACCGTCAGTGATTCGGCGTAACTCAAGGGCAATTGCTCGGGTTTTCCTTTGCCGCCTGTCAAAGGCCGGTAAGAAAAATCATGGTAGACAATAAAATGACCATCACTTGTTTGCTGGACGTCCATTTCCACGTAGTCCGGCTGATATTTCTCACTAGTAAAACGTAACGCTTCAAGGGAATTTTGGACCCCTTGTCCGTCGCTTACCCCTCGATGGGAGATCGTTACCGGATGGATCGAAGCAGCTGAGGTCAGATAGTTCATATTATACAGACTAACCCCAACACCAAAAAGTACCGTGACCAAGGTAAACAAGGAACTTTTCAGTCCTAGAAAATGTCGCTGGTTCAATGGTTCTTGGTGGAACCACGAAGGGATCTCTGGTAAAAAGCCTTCATCATCCATGAAATCAACGATGATGTAAAAAATAGCCACGGTCGATAAAATGACATTCAGTAACAAAATAAACTGCAAGAAAGTCATAATAAAAACAGCACTATACAACGCATAGTCCGGTGTAACAACTTCAATCACCGCTTGAAGGGTAATCAGCAGCGTGAAGCCCAGTGTTGTGATCAACAAGATACTACCACCGATAAAGACAAATTGACCAACGATGGCAAAAAAACGGCGTTTTGTTACTTGGAGGCTTTCTTTGATCGCTTTTCGAAAGGGCAGATCACGTAAAATCATTTCCGGTAAGGCAAAGATCACGCGAATCCCCAAGTAAATCAACAAAACATAAACCAAAAGCACTGCCCCAATGATCAAGACACGATTGGCAAAAATAAAGTCCATGATAAAAGCAGGGATTTTGATTTTTGCGAGTAAATCCGAATTAAAACTCAATCCACCGATGGGTAAAATCAGTAAGAAGTAAAAAAGGAAAAATAAAAAGGTCATCGGCCGTAATTTGCGCAATTGCAAAATAGTCATTCGTAACAATTGCCGCAAGCTGATGGGCTGCTTCTTTTTGATAAAATAGACACTCAGCAGCAAGAAAGTAAATTCAAAAAAGACGGCTAATAAGATCAAAAGCAAAATCAGGGTTAATGAGAGCAACACAACAGGGTGATCTGTAAAGATACTACCGATATTATCGAAAGAAAGGTAAGGCAAGCCGCCGCGCTTTAAGACGAACTTGGTGGAAGCCGATAATATCGGGATCACTAAGAACAACAAGGCACCGTGCATCAATAAAACATCACGGAAGTAGGCATTGCTGTCTTTCAAAAAATCCCACGTGTTGACTAAGCTGTTTTTTAAATAATTCATGGTCGTCATCCTAACAAAGTAAGTATTGTGGTTCAATTTATTCTAGAAAGGCGGTAAAAAAGAGCCGAACAGTTTTAGAAGCACATTTGCCACAGGCATAGTTCCCTGTTTGAAAAGCAGCTTCTTTACGTTCGGCTCGCTGAATTGATCGTTTTTCTTACATATGATTCTTATCCGCCTAACAAACCAGTTAAGAATGTTCCACCGTAAATCAATGCCATACTGTACAAGAAAATTGAAGCAGGTTTTGCCAACAAAATAATCAACGTAAATTTCTTCACTGTCATGTTGGTCAAGCCAGCCATTAGACAAAGGGCATCATCTGGGGCAACCGGTAGAAAGATTGCAAGGGCGAAAAGTTTTTCAAATCGGCTTTGGTTGTCTAACCAGCCGATATATTTATCGTAAGTTTTGTCACTGATCATACTTAAAATGAATGGTTTACCGTATCGTCGGCCAAGCAGGAAAATAATGACAGAACCAATACTGATTCCTACATAGTTATAAACGAATCCTAGATAAGGACCGAAAATCAAGACACCTGCAGCGCTGGAGACACCACCGGGAATAATCGGGATTACTACTTGCAAGATCTGCAATAGGATAAAGACGATTGGTCCTAAGATAACGGAATTTCCAACTAGACCTCGCAGTGCATTAATGTCTTTGAAAACACCTAGATTGATAAAATAGATGGTTAACGCGATCGATAAACCTAAGCCAATAATAGAAATCGTATTAATGATACGACGAGAAGTTGCTATGCTCACAGGACTTCATCTCCTTTATGTTTCATAATCTCACTATACGGGGTGGGACCAGAAAAATCCAGTAAAACAAATGACAAACGTCAAACAGTTTTGTAAGGTATGCCCTTATTATAAAAGAAGTCCGAAAAGAAAACATTGTACTAAAGTCTGAAATAAGAAAAATTTATAGTTTCTGCGCGCCAATAGTTTCAGGAGATTTTTTTATCTGGATGACGTTTTTTTGTGCGTTTCACTTGCCAGCGATTGACGATCTTTTCAACCACACTCGTCATCATGAACCCGCCGGCAATCGCCCCAGCGGTGATGACAACGATCATCAGATTTTCAAAACCGACAAAGTTGTCGCCCAAAGCGAATTCTCGAACGGCTTTGTAGGCAGGCCCACCCGGTACGAGGGGAACGAGGCTGGGAATGTTAAAAATGATCATGGGCATTTTTTTTCTGCGGGAAAAAAAGATGCTGACGCAACCGACGGCAAATGCGGCTAAGAAGTTGGCACTGCCTAGACCGTAGCCAATCGTTTGCAATGACCAATAGATCATCCAGCCAACCGTTCCAGCAATGCCTGTGGCAACTAAGGCTCTTTTAGGAATATTGGTCAAGATGCCGAAGGTTACAGTGCTTAAGAAGCTGAAGGAAAGGTGAATAAAAATCGTCATGAGATCCCTCCAAATAATGTGAAGACCGTGGCGATGCCGACACCGATCGCGGCAGCAGTAAAGATGGCCTCTGTTCCCCGAGCTGTGCCACTAATGAGATGGCCCGCCAAGATATCCCGAAAGGAATTGGTGATTGCTACACCAGGAACTAAGGGCATGACGGCACCGATAATCAAATTATCGACGTTTTGTGCGATATGAAGAGAGACCGCTAAGACAGACAAAGTACCGATCAGTAAGGAGGCACAAAACATATCCAAAAAGCGAATGTCGATCAGTTTCTTGACCCAATACGCACACAAAAAGCCAAGGCAGCCAATGCCGAAGGTCGCTAGAAAGTCAAACCAAGCACCGCCAAAAATAATCATTAAGGTACTGCTGACCACGCCAGCACTAAGAACCTGTAGCCAGTAAGGAAAACTTGGTGTTGTCTGATTGACCTTTTTTAATGCCTCATGCAGTTCCGCTAAGGAAAGTTTCTTTTCCGCATAGGCGCGAGAGAGCCCATTGACGGCAACGATTTTTTCGAGATTGATGACTCGATCATGAACATTTTCTACTTGTGCATAGTGGCTACTGCGTAAGCCCATAAAAAGTCCAGTTGCTGTTACATAACTAATACTCCCTTGCTCTCCAGCGTTTGCCGCAATTCGATTCATCGTATCTTCCACGCGATACACTTCTGAGCCGTTTTCCATCATGATTTTCCCTGCTAATAAGCAGGTCTCCAATAATAGCTCTTTTGATTCAGCCATTTCCAAACCCCTTTTTCAATCGAATTTGCGTGCTACACTCCTAGTGTACAATTTCAGCGAGTTTTCAACAAGAAAGAAAAGTAGATTTGAAAAATAACTAGAACGCCATCCGTTGGATTTTTTGTGATAAATGAAAAAAGCAGAACATTTCCTATTACTAAACATTCGTTTTTAGTGAACAAAGTGAATAGAAATAAGATAACGGAAGGAGTGTTTTATTTTTAAAAAATGAATATCTCGGTTACAATTAAATAAATATAAAAAGGGGGATTTATTGATGCGAAGGAAGGTCTATACAAGAGAACACATTTTGAAGGCCGCTTATGAACTGATCAATAGAGAAGGTTTTGGCAACTTTACGGCCCGGAATATCGCTAAGCACATGGGAATTTCTACTCAACCAATTTATCTTGAGTTCGAAAATATGCAGGACTTAAAAAATACCTTGGTGGAGGCTGTTTTCAAAGATTTATCGGAAAATGTTTTTCCAGTCGTTCGAACAGGAGACAAACTTGTTGATTTAGGCCTGAATTATATACGCTTCGCGCAAGAGCAGCACAATCTCTACATCGCCCTTTTTATCGACGACTACGGCGGTGGGAAATTGATGCATGATTTTTCATCCACCTATTTCAAATCCTTGATCAAATCAGAAGAAAAATATGCAGATCTATCCGAAGATGCGATAAATGCACTACATAATGGCGCATGGATCGTTGTGACTGGTTTGGCTTCCTTAATGTCGGCGGGTATCATCACACCCACCGATGATCAGATCATCAAAATCATCAACGAGACGATCGAAGGCGTAATCGAAAAGAAAGAAAACTATATTTTCGATTAAAGAACAAAAAATCTGTATCCATTTCCACTTTGGATGCAGATTTTTCTTGACATTTTTTGTAAAACTAGCGAAAATAACTGTTATGGAGAGTTGGCAGAGTGGTAATGCAGCGGACTCGAAATCCGCCGACCCGGTTCATCCCGGCGCGCAGGTTCAAATCCTGTACTCTCCTTATACCAACGCTTTGGAGCGTTTAGCCTATCTTTCGAGATAGGCTTTTTTGTTTGTTGTGGGCAGAAGAATATAAATGACTGCCGAGGTTGATCGATAACCATCTGAAAAGCGATTAACCTACACTCGGTCTAGAAAACAGCATAATTGTTCCGTCAACTTGCCGATATCTTTTTTGCTTGTGGTCCTGCAACAAACGAAAAGAATCAATCGGGCAAACGTGCTAAGGCGTATTCAATTTGTTCAGAAGTAAAGCCTTCAAAGGAAAGTTGGCTCGCCACACGCTCATCCGATAAGGATAAATTTTGCGAGTAGCGAATCGCTTTTTTCAATGCTTGCTCGTTCCAATCGGCATCCACGGTGGCTACGGCAAAGTCTGCTGCGCTCTCAGAAAAATCTTCATAGAGTAGTTGGCGTTTTAAGCTCGACTGAGAAAACGCATTGCTGGATAAGTATCTTTCTGCACGATTCAGTGCATTTCTTTCTTCACGAGAAAGTTCAGGTGTATGTTGCTCGTTGTTCGCGGGTTCTTCTTGTTGTGCGCTACTTGCTTCGTTGTTGCCAGCTTTTTGTTCTCCTTGTGGTTGTTCCATGGAAGCAGCGGCATCGCCAAAGGATTCGCTTTGCCTTGATTCGTTACGTAAAGAAAGGCTTAATTGCGCAGTGATGCTATCGAAAGATGTCACATCTTGGTAGAAGGACAAGCCACCATAAGAAAACAAGGCAATAAAAGCGGAAGCGACAATGATCAAAACGTTTCGATCTCGTTTTGCATTTTGTTTTACAAGCCCAATATAAAATAAGACAATGCCAAAAACAAAACAGAACAATCCAATGAAAAACAAAATGGCGAAAAACGTAGCCATAAAAATTCCTCCTAAATAAAAGTCTCCTGAAAAGACAATAGTACTATGTTCTGTACCAGAAAACAGATTTGTCTTTTCATGAATAGAGGAAAAGGATGATTTGACAAATGTAACGTGTATGCTATTAATGGATCATTCATAAGTATTAAAGGAATGACGCTCAAGAATGACTAGTGAAATAGATGGTAAACTTAATAAAAGCACAGTTGTATCAGTAGGAGGCAAGAAGATGGATTTTGAAGAAAAAGATTATTTTATGCGTTATACAAAAGTTGCGGCACAGGGATTGAGTAAGTTTATTACGCAAGGATCTGTTGATGAAATCTTACAGCTAGATGAACAGCAAAGTGGACAGAAGCAAGAAGTGGATGCTGCAAAAGACAAAAGCGAGCCAAAAAACAAGAAAGCACCTAGCTAATTATTTCCTTAGCGAGGTGCTTTCAGTACGAATCGGTATCCTTCATTTGGATAAACTCCTTATGCAGTTTTTTTCAATTCTTGTACAGCTTGCTCGATCGTAATTCCAGTCGCAAAATGATTCGCATCTTTTTTATCGAAAACGATAAATAAATTCAATTTGGTATCCAGAGTTACACGATATTGTAGATCTGTGTTATAGAATGTCATAGTCATTCTCCTTTCTTAAAACTTGTCATTGAAAGGCAACGGTTAGTTGATAACGAAATTCCATAGTTAGAATAACACTTTTTTTCACAATAGTCCAATAAAACTATCAAACGAACAAATCTGACTGATTATTTTCAGGAAATCAATGCTGAGAATGGCAGCAAAAGAAGTTTGCTGGAGTCAGTAAATTCGGGAAAAGTATCTTTGTATATTTTCAGAAAAATAGAATTCATAAAAAATTTCTTAAGAATTTTGAGGATAGCTATTTTCTTAGATAACAAATTTGTAAGATTGAGAGTATGAGATGATTGGAAACCTTGATACCATAAGGTTTATCTTCAAATTGTGTTTTGTGCAAAAATATATTGATTGTATTTTTTTGAAAAAGAGATCGTATCTCTTGAATTCTATGGTATTATTTACTTTAGAAAAATGAAAATGGATTATGAAAACGGATGTGAAAATATGTGCGGAATTGTCGGCTTTGTCAATTCAAAAGACCAAAAAGAAATCATTATTGAACGCATGATGGACCGGATCGTTCATCGCGGACCAAACAGTTCAGGGAAATTTACCGACGACCGAGTATCATTAGGGTTTCGTCGTTTATCGATCATCGACTTAGAAGGTGGCTCACAACCAATTTTTAATGAGGATCGAACAAAAGTAATCATTTTTAATGGTGAAATTTACAACTTTCAAGTATTGCGTGAGGAATTGATCCAAGCAGGTCATGTCTTTTCTACCCATGCGGATACCGAAGTAGTCTTACATGGCTATGAAGAGTGGGGCATTGATGTGTTGCAGCGCCTGCGGGGAATGTTTGCTTTTGCCATCTGGGATACTCAAAAACAAGAGCTTTTCGGCGCGCGGGATCACTTTGGCATCAAACCGTATTACTATGCGCAAATGAACGGCAGTTTCATGTTTGGCTCTGAAATCAAAAGCTTTTTGCCTCATCCAGATTTCAAGAAAGAACTAAACCAGGAGGCGTTGAAACCTTATTTGACGTTCCAATACTCGCCTTTGAACGGAGAAACCTTCTTTAAAGGCGTTCATCGTTTGCAAGAAGGGCATTATTATCTGTTTAATGAACAGGGATTGACGATCAAGCAGTACTGGGATGCAGATTTTTCAGTGAAAGAAAATCATTCAAGAGAAGAATGGGTCGATAAAATCGATCAAGCAGTCCAAGAATCAATTGCCGCTCATCAAATCAGTGATGTTGAAGTCGGCTCATTTTTATCCAGTGGTGTCGATTCAAGTTATGTGGCCTCGGTCTTGCGCCCAGATCACTCATTTTCAATTGGGTTTGATGACAAAACCTACAACGAAGCGATCGAAGCCCGCAAATTGACGGAAAAGCTCGGCTTGAACAACACAGCAGCGGTCATCGATGGTGAAATGTCCTTTGAGGCATTTCCGCTGATTCAGTATCACTTGGACGAACCGGATTCTAACCCAAGCTGTGTCCCTTTGTACTTTTTAGCCAACCTAGCAGCACAGCAAGTGCGGGTCGTTCAATCTGGGGAAGGGGCAGATGAATTATTTGCCGGTTATGCTGCCTATGGCTTCCACACAAACTCTAAAGCGGTTCGCGTTTTTGCCCAAGGCTTGAAAAAACTGCCGCAAAACATCCGCTTTCGTTTAGGGCGTCAAATCGGCAAAATGAAAAACTTCCATGGTCGAATTCATCTTTATGAAGCAACGGCACCTGCCCAAGACTTCTTTATCGGGCAAGCCCTGGTTTTTGAAGAAGAGGAAGCACTACAGCTTTTAAAACCAACGTATCAAAAAGGACCATCTGTTGCTGAAATCGTTGCGCCTCATTATGAGAAAGTCAATGGTCTCAAAGACGAGGTCAACAAGATGCAATATTTGGATCTTCATCAATGGATGCCGAAGGATATTTTGTTAAAAGCAGACAAAATGTCCATGGCGAGTTCTTTAGAATTACGGGTTCCGTTACTGGATATCGAGATGCAAAAACTGGCGCAAACGATCCCGACGAAATATTTGATCAATCAAAACAATACGAAAGATGTGTTTCGACAAGCGTCAAACCGTCATTTGCCAAAAGAATGGGCAAACCGTGAAAAGCTAGGCTTTCCTGTACCAATCAAGGCATGGCTGAAAGAAGGAACAGGGTATGAAGCAGTTAAAGCCCTTTTTGAGTCAGACTTTGCAGCAACCTTCTTTGATCAAACAGCGATTTTGCAAATGCTAGAAGACCATCGCCAAGGAAAACCGAATCTTCAGCGAAAAATCTGGACGATCTTTACATTCTTGACCTGGTACAAAGTATTCTTTATTGATGAATCGATTCCCGAAGCCAAAGAAATCGTTTATGAAACACTTTGATTTGAATATGGAAGCAAAAAAAAGCTGATGCGGACAATCCCGCATCGGCTTTTTTTATAGACCTAAATATTTTTCCAAGTAATCGACCATTCCATCTTCCGCATTGGTTTTGTCAGTAACATCATTGGCGATTGATTTTAATTGTTGCGTGCCATTTGCCATAGCAACGCCCCAACCCGCATAATCCAGCATCTCCAAATCATTGTGTTCATCACCAAAAGCGATGATATCTTGCCGATCCAAAGACAAAGAATCCGCGATCACCGAAAGACCAAGTGCTTTATGGACCCCTTTTGGTACGATCTCTAAGATGGCTTGAGGCCCGCCCCACGTGCGAACATCGACTGCATCGTCAAATTGATCCTTGATACGTAAAGAAACAGATTCTGCTAATTCATTTTCGGTTTTCACCAGTAATGAAGTGGGATCCGTTTTTAAATTTGCTAATAGATTTTTTTCGGAAGCATTACCCGAAAAGAAAAAGTGTTGATCAAATCCGCTTAAATCATCAATGAAAAAGGTTTCGCGATTTTCTGCTGCGACAAATGTCAGCCCCAATTGCTCTTTTTGTGCCATGAGCTCAAACGCAATTTCTCGAGAGATCGAGTGCTCCATTTCATTTGCCCATACTTGTCGAGGTTTATGGACCAACCCACCGTTAAAATTGACCATTGGTGTTGTGAGCGCCAATTCTTTATAGAATTGATCGCTCATACGAAAAGGTCTTCCTGTAGCGATGGTAACAAAGTGTCCCGCTTTGGTGGCGCGAACCAGTACCTCACGTGTGCGAGGGGAAAGTTGGGATTCAGTATTTAAGGTTGTGCCATCTAAATCAATGGCGATGATTTTTGGTTTCAAAAGACTCGCTCCATTCTCTTATGGTAGTGGCTTAAGTGTAACATATTTCTGTCATTTCACAATACAAGTAAGTTTTCGATAAGTTTTCATAATAGTTATAAAGCAAAACACGAACATTAAACGTTTTTGGTTCGTTTTATTCGGAAAAAGGTTTGAAAAGCGAAAATTATTCCCTTATAATTTGTAATTGTTCGATGAAAAGCGCAATTATTCATTTTTTCTTTTCATAGAAACGATTAACGTTCAGGAGTGAAACATAACATGGAAAAGTTTTTCAAATTAAAGGAGAATAAAACGACGGTTTCCACAGAAGTGATGGCTGGGGTCACCACCTTCTTCGCGATGAGTTATATTTTGTTTGTGAATCCGACGATTTTATCTGCTGCAGGCATGCCGTTTCAAGCTGTTTTCTTAGCAACGATCATCGCTTCAGTGATTGGTACCCTGATCATGGGCTTATTTGCAAATGTGCCTTACGCGCAAGCACCTGGAATGGGACTTAATGCATTCTTCACCTTTACCGTCGTTTTTGGTTTGGGGTATACGTGGCAGCAAGCATTAGCGATGGTTTTCATCTGCGGCTTGATCAACATTTTTATCACGGTCACTCGTATCAGAAAAATGATCATCCATGCGATTCCAGAAAGCATGCAGCATGCAATTGGCGGCGGGATCGGGATCTTTGTGGCTTATGTAGGGATCAAAAATGCCAACTTGCTAAACTTCAGTGCAGACACTGCCGCAGTGACTGGTTCAGTTGTCGACGGTGAGACGATCGTGAGTGCCAATTTTAATGGAGGGATCGTCCCAGCTTTGGCGAATTTCAATAATGCACCTGTTTTGTTAGCAGTGATTGGTTTAGTAGTGACTACTTTATTAGTGGTGAAAAATGTTCGTGGGGCAATTATTTTTGGTATTTTAGGAACGACGATCATCGGTATTTTGATGGGTGTGGTGGATTTAAGTGCCATTGATTGGCACGGGAATTCATTAGGAAGTTCCATCAGCGAACTAGGAATCACATTTGGCGCTGCGTTTGGCTCTGAAGGAATGGGCTCACTATTCAGTGATTCTGCCAAAATCCCTCAAGTAATCATGACGATTTTAGCGTTTAGTTTATCAGATGTCTTCGATACGATCGGTACATTTATCGGAACCGGACGTCGTACAGGGATCTTTTCGAAAAAAGATGAAGAAGCGGTTGAAAACAGTAATGGGTTGAATACGAAGATGGATAAGGCTCTTTTTGCAGATGCCGTAGCCACTTCTGTAGGGGCCATCGTAGGGACCTCAAATACAACGACTTATGTGGAATCAGCAGCTGGCATCGGTGCTGGTGGACGCACGGGCTTGACTTCCGTTGTGGTGGCAGCACTCTTTGCGATCAGCAGTATCTTTTCTCCACTGATCTCAATCGTTCCCGCACAAGCGACAGCACCGGCATTGATCTTGGTTGGGGTAATGATGATGGCTTCTTTTGCGGACATCAAGTGGACTGATCTAGAAGAAGCAGTTCCAGCCTTCTTCGCGTCCATTTTTATGGGCTTGTCTTACAGTATTTCAAATGGGATCGCTGTTGGTTTCATTTTCTATGCATTAGTGAAAGTAGTGAAAGGAAAAGCCAACGAAGTGTCTCCGATCATCTGGGTCGTCAATGCGTTGTTTATCCTGAACTTTGTCATTTTGGCTTTGATCAGTTAAGTTTAATGATGAAAATCTTTCTGTATTTTAAATGCAGAAAGATTTTTTATTTGATTATTACTCACGATACGGTATAGTATTTGTGAAAGAAGGTTTGTAAATGAAGATTGATTGGAAACGAAATCTACTGATTTCATGGGTAGGTTGTTTTTTTACGGGTGCCAGTTTTAGTCTTGTCATGCCATTCATTCCCTTATATATAGAAGAGTTAGGCGCTCCAGAGAGTCAAATTGAGTTGTTTTCTGGATTAGCAATCTCAGTAACGGCGTTTGCGGCGGCTATCATTGCTCCAGTTTGGGGAAATCTAGCAGACCAAAAAGGTCGTCGTTTAATGATGATTCGCGCGGCTGCGGGGATGACAGTGACGATGGGTTCTTTGGCTTTTGTACCGAATGTCTATTGGTTATTGATCATGCGTTTCTTTACCGGAATTTTATCGGGGTATATTCCAAATGCGACTGCGTTGATCGCTTCGCAGGCGCCTCGAGAAAAAAGCGGTTGGGCGCTTGGGACATTGGCTACAGGAGCCATCGCAGGGAATTTGATCGGTCCATCGATGGGTGGGGCGTTGGCGCAATGGTTCGGTATGAAAAATGTTTTTATCATTACTGGTGTTGTGCTGCTAATTACGCTCTTGCTTACGATTTTTCTCGTTCAAGAAGATTTTGAGCCGGTTGAAAAGGGCGATTTGCTGTCCATCAAAGAAATTTTTGGTCAAATCAAAAATATGCAGCTACTTGTCGGTTTGTTTATTACTTCCCTGATTTTACAGCTAGGTGTAACGAGTATCAGCCCGATCCTCACGTTATATATTCGTGATCTAAGCGGGAATAGTGGCAATATTTTGTTTGTCAGCGGATTGATCGTCTCTGTTGCTGGTGTTTCGGCAATCATCTCTTCGCCATTTTTAGGCAAAATCGGTGATCGTTACGGCAATCACAAGGTATTGTTAGGCGGTTTATTGCTGTCATTTTTCTGTTTCATTCCGATGGGCTTTGTCTCCACACCGTTTCAGTTGGGCGTGCTGCGCTTCTTGCTTGGTTTTTCGACGGGTGCGTTGATGCCGTCGATCAATACACTGATCAGCAAGATCACCCCGATGGAAGGGGTCAGCCGCATTTACAGCTACAACCAAATGTTCTCTAACTTTGGGCAAGTGTTAGGTCCGATGGTGGGCTCAACGGTGGCAGCTGGCTTTGGTTATCCCGCCGTCTTTTGGGTAACTAGCGGGTTTGTACTGATCAATATTTTTATCTCAGGATTTAATTTCCGTAAAAGCTTGCGTAAAACGGACATCAGTGAATAGTTGAAAAGAAAAAAAAACCAGTTACAATAAAGGTAACTGGTTTTTTTTTAATGGCTTGTCTTTTCAGGCGCTGGTGCGATAATACCAACAAGAATGATCACCACACCTGTGACCAAAGAGATGATTGAAGTTAATTGAAAATCATAAGTTGCTCCAGCAAGTGAGCTGCCTAGATAGCCAACGACTTGACCTAATACAAAAGTCCAAAATAAAGTGACTAGGTAACGCATGACGACACCTCTTTTCTGCGTATCTTCCATTTCGACTTTAGTTTATCACAAAAATATTTATTGTAAAGATTTTCACTTTTTCATTTTGTTTTTCAAATCTATTTACTAGCAGAAAGAAAGAGAATTTTCATTTTTGGAGGGATTTCAATGTATTCACAGCTCACCACCTTAAGCGCCTATTCGTTGCTGCAAAGTACGATCAAAATTCCTCACTATATAGAGCAAGCCAAAAAGATGGGCTATCAGACGTTGGGTCTGACCGATCATAATGTTCTCTATGGCGCGGTCGAGTTTTATCAGCAATGCCTAGCACAGGGCATCAAGCCGATTTTTGGCGCTTTGTTCGACTGTACCTTCGGAGAGGGATCAATGTCCTTTCCGTTGTACGTATTTGCCAAAAACCTCAAGGGCTATCAAACCTTGATGCGTTTATCAAGTGAAAAAATGATCACCGAGCAGTTGAATTTAGCTGCTTGTGATTCTTTGCAGGACCTCTTTGGTTTGCTACCTGAAGGTGAAGGCTTTTTGCCGTCTCAGCACGATGATTTAGAAGCTAATCAAAAAGTACTGCAAGCAATTAGCCATAAATTTGATTCTGAGAGCTTGTTTTTAGGCATAACTAGCAAGGGGCTAGATCCAGAAACGATCACTTGGTTTAACGAGCAAAACATTGCACCATGCGCGTATCAACCAATCGCGGCTTTAGCACAAGAAGAAGCCTTTGCAGTCAAAGTGATGACCCATATCAAAGAGGGCTCGCAAATTGAAGACTTTCGTCAGGCAAAAGAGCAAGCGACTACGCAGTTTTTTCTACAACCGGCAGACCAACTTGCGGCTGTATTTGGCGAAGCGTCTCAGGCATTGATGAATAATCAGCGGATTGCAGCTGAATGCGCTGTCGATCTGCCGCTGCATCAGCGGCTATTGCCTCATTACCCATTAGCACAAGAAGAAAGCGCCGCGGACTATTTGCGCAAAATTTGTTTTGAACGTCTGCCTCAGCGTGTTGCTCACGTTACATCGGCGTACGAACAGCGTTTGGATTATGAGTTGTCTGTCATCCATAAGATGGGCTTTGATGATTACTTCTTGATTATTTGGGACGTCATGGACTTTGCCCACCAACAAGAAATCGTTACCGGAGCTGGACGGGGATCCGCTGCCGGAGCACTGGTGGCGTATGTTTTATCTATCACCGACGTGGATCCAATCAAATACGATCTTTTGTTTGAACGATTCTTGAATCCAGAACGTTACACGATGCCTGATATTGATTTAGATATTCCTGACAATCGCAGAGACGAGATTTTACAGTATGTGCGCCAAAAATATGGGCAAGAATATATGGCACAGATTGCCACGTTTGGTACCATGGCGGCCAAAATGGTTTTGCGAGATGTTTCTCGGGTCTTTGGTCTCTCGCAAAGTGAAGCTAATCGCTGGTCAAAAGCCATCCCCAATGCCTTGAAAATGACCTTAGATCTTGCTTATGAACAATCCAATCAGCTGCGAGAGCTGGTTTCGTTCAATGAGCGGAATCAAGTAATGTTTCAAGTCGCCAAAATCTTAGAAGGACTGCCCCGTCACGTATCGACCCATGCCGCCGGTGTGGTGATCAGTGACAAGAATCTGCTTGATTTGGTGCCTTTGCAAGAAGGCAGCGATGGGATTTGGCTGACCCAGTTTACCATGAATGACGTGGAAGCCATTGGCCTATTGAAGATGGATTTTTTAGGTTTGAGAAACTTGTCGATCATTGATAATACCTTGAAAGGTATCAAACGAATCAGCCAACAAATCGTAACCCAAAAAGAGATTCCTCTTGATGATCCAGCAACATTGCGTTTGTTTCAAAAAGGGGAGACGGCAGGGATCTTCCAATTTGAATCAGCGGGAATACGCAATGTCTTGCGCAAGCTAGGGCCAGAAAGTATCGAAGACATTGCTGCAGTCAATGCCTTGTATCGCCCGGGACCGATGCAAAATATTGATACTTTTATCAAGCGGAAAAAAGGACAAGAGCGGGTCTCTTATCCGGATGATAGCTTGATTCCAATCTTGCAAAACACTTACGGAATCATTGTTTATCAAGAACAGATCATGCAAGTAGCTTCCAAAATGGCTGGTTTTAGCCTAGGACAGGCAGATATTTTGCGGCGAGCAATCAGTAAAAAGAAAAAAGACGTGTTGGATGAAGAACGTCGCCATTTTGTGCAAGGTGCGTTGGCCAATCATTATGACGAGAAGACCGCCAATTTGGTCTATGACTATATTGAGCGCTTCGCCAACTATGGGTTTAACCGTTCCCATGCGTTTGCCTATTCCTTTATCGGCTTTCAAATGGCGTACTTGAAAGTGCACTATCCGGCACCTTTTTTTGCTTCGATCTTGCACTCGGTACGCAATACTGCAAGCAAAATGAAAGAATACTTAAATGAAGCCGCACGTTATGGCGTAGAAGTATTGCCACCATCGATCAATACCAGTGGGTTTAGTTTTCAACTGCAAAATGAGAAACAAATCCGCTTTGGGTTCAGCAGTATCAAAGGGATTCGGCGCGACATGATCCAAGACATTTTGACAGAACGAAAAGAGCATGGCAATTTCACGTCCATGGATCAATTTTTACTTCGCTTGAATCAGCGGAACAGCAAGTGGTTAAAGTTGGACTATTTATTGCCGCTTTTGAGCATCGGTGTATTCGATGTGATTGCGCCTAATCGAAAACAAGCATTGATCCAACTAGAAGGGAAAATCCAAAATATTACTTATAGTGGCGGCAGTTTGGATCTCTTAGAAACCATGGCTTTAAAAGAAGAAGCCGTTGCCGATTACAAACTGGAAGAGAAACTGGCTTTGGAAGAAGAATACTTAGGTGTTTATTTGTCTGGCCATCCCGTAGAACAGTTTCAAAAATTGCATCAATTAAAACAAATCACCGATATTGCCGATCTGGTTCCCAATGAACGGGTCCGCATCCTTTTGTATGTCCGCAAGATTCGGGAGATACGTACAAAAAAAGGCGAACAGATGGCATTTGTTGAAGGAACGGATGCTAGCAAAGAAGTTTCAGTAACGATTTTTCCCATCGTTTATCGACAAGTGCGTTCCTTGATCGAAGAAAATGCTGTTCTCTATATTGAAGGAAAGGTCGAGGTAAGTCGTTACAATGGTGAAATCCAACTCATTGCTGATAAAATAGACTTAGCAGAAAACGTTCAAAATAAAATTGCGCCACAAACTTGCTACTTAAAGATTTCTGCTGAAGCCGAAACGTCGCACCTGCAAGCATTGTCGAAGGAAATGAAGCAGCATCAAGGAAATATTCCAGTGGTGATGTTTTATGAAAGTAGTGGCAAAAAAGTGTTATTAGCAGAAGAAAACTGGGTAACGGATGAGCCGAACTTTGTCACACAACTGAAGGCATTATTAGGAAATGGAAATGTAATTTTCAAGTAATTTTCCGAAAACGATAATTCAACTTACACTTTTTTCAACTTTTTCCCACTATTTCAAGACATTTTCATGGAATAATGGTAGAATATGTCTCGTGGTTATTACTTGAAAACTAGCAAACAGGGGCTTCCCTAAACAAAATCTTTTGATGAGGTGAAAGAATAATGAAACGCATTGGAATTCTAACCAGTGGCGGCGATGCACCAGGAATGAACGCAGCGATTCGCGCAGTTGTCAGAAAGGGTATTTTTGACGGACTTGAAGTATACGGAATCAACTATGGCTATGCCGGACTAGTCGCAGGCGACATTCGTCGCTTAGATGTTGCTGATGTTGGTGACAAAATTCAACGTGGTGGAACATTCTTATATTCAGCACGTTATCCAGAATTTGCGACACAAGAAGGGCAATTAAAAGGAATCGAGCAATTAAAGAAATTTGGCATCGAAGGGCTAGTCGTGATTGGTGGAGATGGATCTTACCATGGTGCGATGGCACTTACTCGCCACGGTTTCCCAGCAATCGGGATTCCAGGAACGATCGATAACGACATTCCAGGAACAGATTTCACGATTGGTTTTGATACAGCGATCAATACTGTCTTAGAATCGATTGACCGTATCCGTGATACAGCGACATCACATGTCCGCACATTTGTGATCGAAGTAATGGGACGTGGTGCTGGCGATATCGCTTTATGGTCAGGTGTGGCCGGTGGTGCGGATGAAATCATCATCCCAGAACATGATTTTGACATGCAAGTTGTTGCTGATCGTATCCGTGAAGGACGCGACCGCGGGAAAAAACATTGCTTGATCGTTTTAGCCGAAGGCGTGATGGGCGGAAATGATTTTGCTGACAAACTTTCTGAATACGGCGATTTCCATACCCGTGTATCAATTCTAGGACACGTTGTCCGTGGTGGTTCACCAAGCGCTCGTGACCGTGTGTTAGCAAGTAAATTTGGTTCATATGCCGTTGAATTATTGCAACAAGGCAAAGGCGGTCTATGTATCGGTATCGAAAACAATGAAATGATTGCTTCTGATATTATCGAAACCCTTGAAAACAATCGTCACAAACCAGATCTTAGCTTGTATAACTTGAACAAAGAAATCTCATTCTAAAGAGATTTTTTAGAGCAACGCAACAGTAATTTTGTAAAAAAAGCTTATTAGCTATTTTAAATAAATGAATAGGAGCGTTTAGTAATGAAAAAAACAAAGATCGTAAGTACATTAGGACCAGCAAGTAACAGTGTGGAAATTATTTCTCAACTGATTGAAGCCGGTGCGAATGTCTTCCGCTTTAACTTCTCTCATGGAGATCATGAAGAACAATTAGCGCGTATGACAATGGTTCGTGAAGCCGTGAAGAAAACTGGTAAAGATGTCGGTATCCTTTTAGATACAAAAGGTGCTGAAATCCGTACAACTGTACAAAATACGACAGAAGCTGACTTTGGTCGTGCTGGATACATCCAATTTAACGTTGGCGATGAAACACGCATTTCAATGGATCCAGAACACAAAGGAACAAAAGAAAAAATTGCTGTAACTTATCCTGGTTTATTTGAAGATGTTCATGTGGGCGGACACATCTTGTTTGATGATGGTTTGATCGACATGGAAATCAAAGAAAAAGACGAAGCAACCCGCGAATTAGTGGTTGTTGTTAAAAATGCTGGAATGTTAGGATCACGTAAAGGGGTCAACGCTCCTGGTGTATCAATCAGCTTACCTGGTATTACTGAAAAAGATGCAGAAGATATCCGTTTTGGTCTTGATAACGATATCGACTTCATTGCCGCTTCATTTGTACGTAAAGCGCAAGACGTTTTAGAGATTCGTGAAATTTTAGAAGAAAAAGACATGACTCATGTGCAAATTTTCTCTAAAATCGAATCACAAGAGGGTATCGATAATATCGATGAAATCATCAAAGTTTCTGATGGTATCATGGTTGCCCGTGGTGACATGGGTGTTGAGATCCCTGCTGAAGAAGTACCAATGGTTCAAAAGAGCATCATTAAAAAATGTAACGCTGCTGGTAAATCAGTTATCACAGCAACACAAATGTTAGAGTCAATGCAACAAAACCCACGTCCAACCCGTGCAGAAGCTTCTGACGTTGCCAATGCTGTCTTTGATGGTACCGATGCAACAATGCTTTCTGGTGAATCAGCAAACGGTGACTACCCTGTTGAGGCAGTAGCAACAATGGCACGGATCGACATTGAAGCTGAAAAAGCTTTATCAGAAAACAGCACATTCCAAATCAACCAATTCGATAAAACAGATGTAACAGAAACAATCGGTTTATCTGTTGCTCGTGCGGCGAAAAACCTAGGGGTTAAAACAATCGTTGCAGCGACTGAATCTGGCTACACTGCGAAAATGATCTCTAAATATCGTCCAGATGCTGACATTTTAGCTGTCACATTTGACGAACGCACAAAACGCGGCTTGATGCTTAACTGGGGTGTGTACCCAACCGTTGCTGAAAAACCATCAACAACTGATGAAATGTTTGAATTAGCAGCAAAACAAGCAGTGGATTTAGGCTTTGCTAAAGAAGGCGATCTAATCTTGATCACAGCCGGTGTTCCTGTTGGTGAACGCGGAACAACCAACGTAATGAAGATCCAATTGATCGGATCAAAATTGCTTGAAGCGCAAGGAATTGGTGAAAAATCAGTTGTTGCCAATGCCGTGATCGCTCACAGTGCCGAAGAAGCAATTGCGAAAGCAAAAGATGGCATGATTTTAGTTGTACCAACAACAGATAAAGAATATATGCCAGCAATCGAAAAAGCAGCAGCTTTAGTTGTTGAAGATGGCGGCTTGACTTCTCATGCAGCAGTTGTCGGAATTGCGAAAGATCTACCAGTGATTGTTGGTGCCAAAGACGCAACAACAACCATCAAAGATGGCGAATTGGTTACTCTTGATTCTCGTCGCGGTATCGTTTATCGTGGAGAAACAACAGCGATCTAATGATTTTTAACGATTGATCAAGCAACAGGCAAGTGCACGTTGTGCGCTTCCTGTTGTTTTTTTGAGAGTGTCGAAATCCCTTGAGAAAAGGCATTAAAATGACACGATCAAAAATGAAAAAGGTGTCAAGAAAATTTCATTGACAAAGCCTCAGAAGCCCTGTATAATTGCTTTTGTTGCTTAGGGGTGATAAAAATGAAATGGTCTTTATTGGAATTAAAAAAATACCAAGAGACACCGCTGATGTTTGAAGAAACACTTGACCTAAAAAGTCAACTGATAAAACGCGATGGACAGATCATTGATTTGTCTCCTGTAAAAGTAAAAGGGCTGATGAGTGTTGATAAGCAAGGATACTTGCTGCACTATCAAGTGGAAACGACGATGACATTGCCATCTACTCGTTCTTTGACACCTGTAGCGATTCCTTTTGATTTTTCAGTGGATGAACAATTCATGACACCAGAGCAATTTCAGCGTCGCGATGAAACGATCGTCGAAGAAGAAGTTTTGATCATTGAAGGTCAAACCATCAGTTTAGATGAATCAGTCGCTGATAACCTATTACTTGCGATTCCTTTGCAAGTCCTGACAGAAGAAGAAAAACAAGGTTCAGCAATGCCATCTGGCAACGATTGGGCTGTTTTGTCAGAAGAAGACTTTGCAAATCAAAAAGAAGCGCAAGCTCAACAAGTTGATCCTCGTCTTGCAAAATTATCCGAATTATTCACTGAATCAGATGACGATAACGCGTAGGATTGGAATAAATTGCAGCCTCAAGGTTGCGTTCATTAACAAGGAGGTGTAGCAAAATGGCAGTACCAGCTAGAAAAACTTCGAAAGCGAAGAAAGCAAAACGTCGTACACATTACAAATTGACAATCAACGGTTTGAACGAATGTGCAAACTGTGGTGAAATGAAAAAAAGCCACCATGTCTGCTCAAACTGTGGTCATTACGATGGCAAAGACGTAGCAACAAAAGAAGCATAATTCCTTTTTTTCAGAAAGAGGATTCTAAAACCTTAGGCTAACCATGGAGCCTGAGGTTTTTTTGTTTTTTTGACTAATATGGAACTTTTCAGAAATATTTTTGTCCAGCGAAAGAGAATAGTTCAAAAGCAGGTACATTTGCGCTATAATGAAAAAGATAATTGAATCTTAGGAGGATGAAAGATGACAAAACAACAAATCGGCGTTGTCGGTATGGCTGTTATGGGCAAAAACTTAGCGTTGAACATCGAAAGCCGCGGTTATTCAGTTGCCTTATTTAACCGTACTGGTTCAAAGACAGAAGAAGTAGTAAAAGAACATCCAGATAAAAATTTTAAAGCAACCTATACGATAGAAGAATTTGTTCAATCTATTGAAAAACCACGTCGTATTTTATTAATGGTAAAAGCAGGATTTGCGACAGATGCAACGATCCAAGAATTATTGCCTCATCTAGACAAAGGCGATATTTTGATCGATGGCGGAAATACCTTCTTTAAAGATACGGTTCGTCGTAACGAAGAGTTGGCAAACTCAGGAATCAACTTTATCGGTACAGGTGTATCTGGTGGGGAAGAGGGCGCCTTGAAAGGTCCTTCGATCATGCCAGGAGGACAAAAAGAAGCGTATGAATTGGTTGCGCCAATCTTGGAACAAATTTCTGCAAAAGCCGAAGATGGAACACCTTGTGTGACTTATATTGGACCAAACGGTGCAGGCCATTACGTAAAAATGGTTCATAACGGGATCGAATATGGAGACATGCAGCTGATTGCTGAGTCTTATGACTTGATGCAAAACATATTAGGTCTATCTGTTGGTGAAATGGCTGATATTTTTGCTGAATGGAACAAAGGCGAATTAGACAGCTATCTAATTGAGATCACAGCGGATATTTTGACTCGCAAAGACGATCAAGGTACAGGCAAACCAATCGTTGATGTGATTTTAGATGCTGCTGGTAATAAAGGAACTGGGAAATGGACAAGCCAAAGTGCCTTAGACCTAGGCGTACCACTACCATTGATCACTGAATCTGTTTTTGCCCGTTATATCTCGGCTTACAAAGAAGAACGGGTCAATGCCAGCAAAGTCTTACCAAAACCAGAAGCAGTTGCTTTTGAAGGAAACAAAGAAGAGTTTATCAATAAGATCCGCGAAGCATTATACTTCAGTAAGATCATGAGCTATGCACAAGGATTCGCGCAATTACGTACAGCATCAAAAGAGTATGATTGGGATCTTCCTTTTGGTGAAATTGCCAAAATTTGGCGTGCAGGCTGTATCATCCGGGCTCAATTTTTACAAAAAATCACGGATGCTTATGACAAGAATGCCGACATTGAAAACTTACTATTAGATGACTACTTCAAAGATATTACGAAACGTTATCAATCTTCTGTACGTGAAGTAGTTGCACTAGCTGTCCAAGCCGGTGTACCTGTGCCGACGTTCTCATCTGCGATCGCGTACTTCGATTCTTATCGTTCTGATCGTTTGCCAGCGAACTTGATCCAAGCACAACGGGATTACTTCGGAGCGCATACGTATGAACGGACAGATAAAGAGGGAATTTTCCATTATTCATGGTATGACGAAGCGTAAGCTTTAAGAGAATCCAAAAGAGAAAGGCCGAAAGTGAGAACTTTCGGTCAATCTCTTTTTTATTTTTTAGATACATGATAAAATAAGACAGATAATGTCTAATTTAAAGGCAGAATAATCAATAAAGGGGCTATCAATAATGAGTAGTATTCTAATCATTGAAGATGAAAAGAACTTAGCTCGATTTGTGGAATTAGAATTGAAGCATGAAGGGTATAATACTGAAGTTCATTACAACGGACGGACGGGACTGGATGCGGCGCTGAATAATGAATGGGATGCGATCTTATTGGATCTGATGCTTCCTGAGTTAAATGGGTTAGAAGTTTGCCGCCGCGTGCGTCAATCGAAGAACACCCCGATCATCATGATGACCGCACGAGATTCCGTGATTGATCGAGTATCAGGTTTGGATCATGGTGCTGATGATTATATTGTGAAGCCTTTTGCAATTGAAGAATTGCTGGCACGCTTACGTGCGTTGCTTCGCCGTATCGATATCGAAGGGGACAAAAACGTTGCAAAACAAACCACGATCACTTACCGCGATCTAACGATTGAAAAAGAAAACCGTGTCGTTCGACGTGGAACAGATGTCATTGAACTAACGAAACGCGAATATGAGCTATTGTTGACTTTAATGGAGAACGTTAATGTCGTTTTGGCCAGAGATGTTTTATTAAACAAAGTCTGGGGCTATGAGACAGAAGTTGAAACCAACGTTGTCGATGTTTACATCCGCTACTTACGGAATAAAATTGATGTACCAGGGGAGGAAAGTTATATCCAAACCGTTCGTGGTACAGGATATGTGATGCGGTCGTGAACCTAAAAAAAAGAATGAAAAAATTAAAAGAACTGAAGGGGCCTTCTTTAACTGTAAAGTGGGCCTTCGCAAGTTCTTTCTTTATATTCGTCGTATTTACGATCTTTGCAGTAATCACTTATAAGACCTCGGTGAATTTGATCGTCGCTAAAGAAGAAAACAATGTGGAGCGGACGATGTCAGAGGTTGCTTCTCGTTTAGCCAATTCGGATCAAGAACTAACATTGGTCCGAACGTATCGTAATTTAACCAAAAATGACGCGGGGACGACGAGCATTTATGATCGCACTTCAACGATCGATGGCAACTTAATGAAAATCGACTCCTTTATTTCGGAATTAGGCCAAGCACCATTGAGCCTGTTTGTTTATAATTTGAATGAGGACCTTGTGTTTAAAACCCATGAAAATGATTTAGCACTGATCGACACGCAGCGCAAAGCGCCAACCATCGTAACGCTGGATGGTATCACAGGCTTTCTCTCGATCCAACCCATTTATTCAAAAGGCACCAGAGAGCGGATTGGCTATGCTCAAACATTTTATGAGTTGACTTCTTTTTATGAAATACGCAGCAAACTGCTGCTGACTTTGATTATCTTAGAAGTCGTCTCTCTGATTCTCAGCAGTGTACTCGGGTTCTTTTTATCAGCGTATTTCCTTCAGCCATTAAAGGTATTACGGGATACGATGGAAACTGTTCGGAAAAACCCGCAGTCAACCGTGCATATGCCAGAATTAAATACGAACGATGAACTGTCTGATTTAGCAGATATATTTAATGAGATGTTGGATCGCATGCGCCTGTACATTGAGCAGCAAGAGCGATTCGTTGAAGATGTTTCTCATGAGTTACGGACACCCGTAGCAATCATTGAAGGACACATGAATCTTTTGCAACGTTGGGGAAAAGATGATCCAGAGATCTTGGATGAGTCCCTCGCAGCCAGTATGCAAGAGATCAGTCGAATGAAGACGCTAGTACAGGAAATGTTGGATCTCTCAAGAGCGGAACAAGTGGATGTTCATTATGCAAATGAAACAACTAATGCAAAAGAAGTTGTCTATCAAGTGTTCAATAACTTTAAAATACTGTATCCGGATTTTGTCTTTACATTGGATGATGATTTGTATCATGAGTTGAAGCTGAAAATCTATCGCAATCATTTTGAACAGATCATTATTATTGTCTTGGATAACGCAGTAAAGTATTCCACTGATCGAAAAGAAGTTCATCTATCCATTTCATTGGATCGTCAATCTTTTGAAATTGCCATCCAAGATTTCGGGGAAGGCATCTCCAAAGAAGACCTCGATAAGATCTTCAATCGTTTCTATCGGGTAGATAAAGCTCGTGCTAGAACCAAAGGTGGCAATGGTTTGGGGTTATCTATAGCAAAACAACTATTGGAAAGCTATAAAGGGAAAATCACGGCGGAGAGTGTCATTGGCCAAGGAACAATCTTTCGAATTTATATACCGATTCTTCAAACGGAAGATCGGACGAAAAGAGAACGTTAGGCGAAAAGCTTAAGTTCTCTTTTTTTATCCATTAATGATAGATTTAGCCGTGAAATACTTCTTATAAGCGAACGTTCGAATCGTTTGACAATGAATAATTCGCTTATAAAAATAGTTGCCCAAAAGCCTATTTTTTTAGTTGATTTTTCCTTTAAGAATTGCTATATTATTACTTGTCCTTGTTAAGACATTTGTAACAAACACTGATTGAACTTTTTTGAAATTAGTTGTTGACGAAACATTTTACAAGTGTTATTATAACAAAGTCGAAAAAATATCATCTCCGAAAAACCTAATAAATCAAAAAAACTTTTCAAAAAAGTGTTTGACATATAACGGTTGAGATGGTAAGATGAAAAAGTCGCTGAGGTTAAGAAAGAAGTTAAATAACAACTTCTTGAAAAAAACTTTTAAAAAAGAGTTGACAATCAATTGTCGCTCTGATATGATATAAAAGTTGCTAACACAGCACTGTAGACCTTTGAAAACTGAACAAAGCAAGCAAACGAACCAATGTGTAGGACGTTTCAATTTATTGAAACAAATACATGCAAGCAATAGCTAGCAAAGTTAATTTTTATGAGCTTAATGACCGTATGGTCATTCAAACAAATCATTATGAGAGTTTGATCCTGGCTCAGGACGAACGCTGGCGGCGTGCCTAATACATGCAAGTCGAACGCTTTTTCTTTCACCGGAGCTTGCTCCACCGAAAGAAAAAGAGTGGCGAACGGGTGAGTAACACGTGGGTAACCTGCCCATCAGAAGGGGATAACACTTGGAAACAGGTGCTAATACCGTATAACACTATTTTCCGCATGGAAGAAAGTTGAAAGGCGCTTTTGCGTCACTGATGGATGGACCCGCGGTGCATTAGCTAGTTGGTGAGGTAACGGCTCACCAAGGCAACGATGCATAGCCGACCTGAGAGGGTGATCGGCCACACTGGGACTGAGACACGGCCCAGACTCCTACGGGAGGCAGCAGTAGGGAATCTTCGGCAATGGACGAAAGTCTGACCGAGCAACGCCGCGTGAGTGAAGAAGGTTTTCGGATCGTAAAACTCTGTTGTTAGAGAAGAACAAGGATGAGAGTAGAACGTTCATCCCTTGACGGTATCTAACCAGAAAGCCACGGCTAACTACGTGCCAGCAGCCGCGGTAATACGTAGGTGGCAAGCGTTGTCCGGATTTATTGGGCGTAAAGCGAGCGCAGGCGGTTTCTTAAGTCTGATGTGAAAGCCCCCGGCTCAACCGGGGAGGGTCATTGGAAACTGGGAGACTTGAGTGCAGAAGAGGAGAGTGGAATTCCATGTGTAGCGGTGAAATGCGTAGATATATGGAGGAACACCAGTGGCGAAGGCGGCTCTCTGGTCTGTAACTGACGCTGAGGCTCGAAAGCGTGGGGAGCGAACAGGATTAGATACCCTGGTAGTCCACGCCGTAAACGATGAGTGCTAAGTGTTGGAGGGTTTCCGCCCTTCA
>NZ_JBMHEX010000001.1:1065000-1567500 GCF_050499225.1 Enterococcus sp. AZ015
TAGCCAAGCGGTAAGGCAACGGACTTTGACTCCGTCATGCGTTGGTTCGAATCCAGCTACCCCAGTACAATCTTCACTTGATTGTAGATTGCAGCAATAGTATAATGGCGGTATAGCCAAGTGGTAAGGCAGAGGTCTGCAAAACCTTCATCACCGGTTCAAATCCGGTTACCGCCTTAGTACTAAATACTAACCTTTCAACATGCCGGCGTGGCGGAATTGGCAGACGCGCTGGACTCAAAATCCAGTGCCCGTTGAGGGCGTGCCGGTTCGACCCCGGCCGCCGGTATCATTGATGTATCAGTCTTTTATAAGATTGATACATTTTTTTGTTTATAAAAGTCTATAAATACGATTTTGGAGGACAACTCATATAGCAAAGATTTTTTTGTTTTGTTACTATTAAAAGCCTTTCCTAAATCTTGTATAGTTTTTACATGAATAGCTGCAAGGAACAGGAAAGAGGGGGGATCAAATTGAAATGGTATGAGAATAGAATCAAATCAGCGATAGATGTTACAAATCCAATGGTGATCAAAGAATTGTCTGGCAGTTTTGCTGTTTATGGCGATGTCCAATTTCTTCCTGGATATTGTGTATTATTACCTAAAAGAGAGGTGGCTTCTTTAAATGATCTAGATTTAAATGAGCGACAGTTTTTCTTAACTGATATGACTCTTTTAGGAGATGCTATAATACAGGCGTGTTCTCCATTGAGAATCAATTATGAACTATTGGGAAATACCGATAACTTTCTTCATGCACATCTTTTTCCCCGTTATGAATGGGAAACCGGCGAAGCGAAAAAAAAACCTGTTTGGTTGTATGACAAATCCCATTGGACTAATCCAGAGTATCACTATTCAGAAAAAAGAGATGGAGAGCTAAGACAAAAGATAGCCTCTTGTTTAGAAAATGCCTGTCGTTTGTCTAATGAACCTTTCTAATCTAGTAACCTCAATAAAAGAACCTCCATGAAGCGATCGCTTCATGGAGGTTCTTTCCTTAGATCAATCAATATACTTAAGGATTGCGACTTCTTTTGGTTTCAGAACTGCCAACTGTTTGGTTTCTTTGGTTAGAAGGTCTACTCCAGCGGTTTTCAGCTTCACTTCTGTTGTCTGCTCGGTATGGTTTAAGAAAAAGACGAGTGTATAGCCAGCACCTTTGCGACAGGTAACGGAGATTTCAGTAGGAGCAGCCAAGAAGTGCTGGGCATGAGTCGTTAATTTGTGATTTTCCAGAATGGTCGCTAAAAATGTAGTTAGTCCTTCAAGAGACAATTCTGTTCCCACGTAATACGCATACCCATCGTCGATCCGGTTCATGGTAATGGCGGGCTTATCGGTCAAATAACCGGATTGGAAGGTTGCCAAAGCTTTCGCACCTTTTAGATGAATGACTTCCTCCCATAGAGAATTGTCGTTCCGATGACCTTGAAAGTCAATCTGATGCTGGGTAGCTGCTTTCATTGGGTAAAACTCTTCTACAATGATCCCTAATGTGTCTCTAAACAAGCCTGGATAGCCCCCAAGATAGACTTGGTCATTTTCATTGACGATCCCACTAAAGAAATTGGTCAAGAAGATACCGCCTTGTTGCACGTAATCATGGATCTTCTTACCGAATGCTTCGGGTGCTGAATAGAGATTTGGGGCGATCACTAAAGGATAGCCGTCTACTGATTCGGAAGGATGGACAAAGTCTACGCTCAGATTTAACGCCCTTAGTGCGGCATACAGGCTGCGTAACTGATGAATGTATTTTAAGGTTCTTGGTTTGGCATCCAATTCCAGCGCCCACCAATTTTCCCAGTCGAAGACAACTGCGACATCAGCCAAGAAGCGCGTCCCAACGATTTCGGATAGTTGCGAAAATTCGTTGCCTAATTGTGCACATTCACGAAAGATACGGCTTGACTGAGGATCTCCGTGAGGCACCATCGCACTATGAAATTTTTCCGCACCGCCACGAGACTGTCGCCATTGAAAGAACATGATACCATCAGCACCATGAGCTAGCGCTTCATAACTCCAAAGACGCAGCTGGTTGGGGGTCTTGGCCCCGTTGATTTGTCGCCAATTAACGGCGCTGGTGGCTTGCTCCATGATCAAGAATGGCTTTTTCTTCAAACTGCGGGTTAAATCGTTAGCAAGAAATTGCGGGTAAGGGTTTTTTTCAAAGGGATTCGGGTACGAATTCCAACTGACCACATCTATTTCAGGTGCCCATTTAAATCCATCTACGTATTTGTGTAAGCCCATAAGATTGGTCATATAAGGAATGTCATGGGAATATTTTGCGATCGCCGCCTTTTCAATTTGATAAAGTTCCAGATTCATGTCGGAAAGAAACCGACGGTAGTCTAATTGCTGTGCAGGATTTTTGAAGGTTGGCATTGCCTCTGGTAAGAAAATTTCCTCCCAGCTGCCATAGGATTGACTCCAAAACTTCGTTGACCAAGCATCATTCAATCCAGCGATGGTCAGATATTTCTCTGCTAACCATGTCTGAAATCTTTTCCGACAATGATCGCAATAACACTCGTGGATGTGACAGGTATATTCATTATTGATATGCCACATGACCAGCCCTGGATGATTGGCATAACGGTTTGCGACTGCTTCAGACAAATCGGCGGCATATTGACGATAGATAGGGGAAGTCGGACAGTAGTGCTGGCGCGCACCATGAACCAGTCGATTGCCATGAATGGTCACAGGCAGCATCTCAGGGTGTTTTTGAACAAGCCAAGCGGGAGGAGAAGCTGTTCCATTGGCTAGGTCGATCATGATATTGTTTTCATATAAAAGATCCATCAACCAGTCCAGAAAGTCAAAATCATAGGTGGATTCATCTGGCTGCAGATTGACCCAGCCAAAAATATTGATACTTACATAGTTCACACCTGCTTCTTTCATTAAGCGCATATCTTCAAGAATGACTTCTTTAGACCATTGTTCAGGATTGTAGTCGGCACCATAGTAAAGCTGACGTTGCGTTTTCATCAAATCGCTCCTTTATAGACGTTTCTTTAGTATCAAGATACTTGAATCATATCAAATATTCATCTGTTTGATAGCGGTATCATTTGAAAATCATGAAATGATCCAAAAAAACAAAGATAGTTCAATCTGGTTTCGCAACTAGGGCTATAGTCCGCCAGTTCTTTTGCCTTGCTGTTTTTTTAACAAAAATATACAATTGAAAAAGGCGGTAAATTAAAGTATATAGGATTTATATTCTTTATTAGTTGTTTTTTTATCGGGGATTTCTTTTTTGAAAATGCATGTTTATAACTATATGATCCGAAAAAACTTTGAATCACGAGTAGAAAAAACACGATGAGTCGAAGAAATGAATAATTATGTGATGTGGAATCAAAAAAAAGAATGACATAAGTTATTCTACAAAATTGCCAAGAAGGAGAGAAAAGTCCATGAACCAGCCAATACAGATCTTTTCTGAGATTGCGCCCTTAAAGCGGGTGCTGTTGCATCGTCCAGGAGCAGAATTGGAAAACTTGATGCCGGATTATCTTGATCGCTTGTTGTTCGATGATATTCCTTTTCTAGACCAAGCACAAAAAGAGCATGATTTTTTTGCCGAGACGTTAAGAAACAGAGGGGTGGAAGTCCTTTATTTGGAAGATCTTGCTGCAGAGACATTGTCGACGACCGGTGCCAAAGAAGCTTTTTTAGAAGATTATTTAAATGAGACAACGATCCTTGATGAAGAGATTCGCAACGAAGTGCGCAATTTTTTCCTGTCGATCAAAGATAATCGCTCCTTTATCGATCATACGATGGCGGGCTTGAAAAAAAGTGAGGTAGAAATTCCAAGAGCTAGCAAGTTAACGGCGATCGTTGAAACGGAATATCCTTTTTTGATCGATCCAATGCCAAACTTGTATTTCACGAGAGATCCGTTTGCTACGATTGGTCATAGCGTTTCCTTGAATCGAATGTATTCTGCAACGAGAAGACGAGAAACCCTCTACGGAAAACAAATTTTTACGCACCACCCGATGTTTTCCCGCAATGAGACGAACTTTTTGTATCATCGGGACGAAACGACGCGGATGGAAGGCGGCGATCAGCTGATTTTATCTGATAAAATCGTGGCGATCGGTATCTCTCAACGAACCGAGGTTGCTTCTATCGAAAAAATTGCCGAAACGATTTTTGCTACAGAACCGAGTTTTGAACATATCTTGGCATTTAATATTGGTGAAGAACGAAAATTTATGCACTTAGATACGGTCTTTACGATGGTGGATCATGATAAGTTCACGATCCATCCAGAAATCGAGGGAGAACTTTCGCTGTATTCAATCACTAAACACAAGGACGGTGTGCGAGTATATGAGGAAAAAGATACGTTGGAAAACATTCTTTGCCGTTATTTAGATTTGCCTGAAGTACACTTGATTCGCTGTGGTGGTGACGACTTAGCGGCAGCAGCCAGAGAACAATGGAATGATGGTTCCAATACATTGGCGATCGCCCCAGGGGAAGTCGTGGTCTATGACCGCAATACCATCACCAACGGGTTGTTAAAAGAGGCAGGCGTCAAGTTGAATGAGATCTCAGGAAGTGAATTGGTTCGCGGACGTGGAGGTCCACGCTGTATGAGTATGCCATTTATTCGTGAGTAGGACGAATCTTTGTTATTTTAATTACGGATTTTTGCTTTGAAATTATGAAAGTTAAGAAATAGAAGAGAGAAAAATAAAAGAAAGATTTGAAACGGCATTCTGTTTCTAATCTTTCTTTTTTGTCATCATTTAACCCCCTATAAATTGAAAAGGATTTCTTTTTGTGAAAATGTGTAATTTTTGTGACTTTTATATGTAAAGACTATAAAAAAACGCTAGGAACCTTGTTCTATCGCTAAATTTATGGTACGGTTATATTAGAAAACGGAAATAGGTGAAGGTATTTGCCACTTATTGATTTTTGACACCCTACGATCAGCGAATGCCATATGCTTGATTTGTAGTGGTTTTTTTTGCGGAAAAAAAGGGAAAGCAGGTGAGAAAATGGCAGTAGATGCAATTCGATTATTACAAGAAGCAGAGCAATTTGCTGAAAATAAAAACCAAGAAGCGGAAGCAGAAAAAAAACAATTGGCACAAGAACGCGAAGAACGGTTGAAGGCGTTTAAAAAAGAGTTGGCAGAAAAAGAAGCCCAACAAAAAGAAGCAATCAATCAAAAAATCGCAGCTGAGTTAACACAGTCAAAAGAACCGCTCATGGCTAAAACGAAAGCAGAAGTGGAAACACTACGAACGATCCCTAATGAGTTAAAGGAAGAAGCATTGGCAATAATAATAAATAAGGTTGTGACATAAATGGCAATTGCAAAAATGCAAAAGTTCAGTCTGTTGACCTTTTACGATCAGAAAGAAGCTGTTTTAGAGCAGCTGCAAGACTTTCAGGGCGTAGAACTGCTTTCTTCGGAGAAATACTACGATTCTGAAGAAACGACGGGTGTTTTGACACCGGTTCGCGAGGAACAGTCTGAAGAAGAAATGGAGAACCAGTTTGGTCAAGTCAACTGGAGCTTAAATTTTTTAGAAGAATATGTACCCAAAAAAGGAATGCTGGCACAACTGCGGCAACCAATCAAAAAATATACCCTTCAAGAATTGGCTGAAACAGCCCACACCTATCCCTGGCAAGAATTATGCCAGACCCTTCGTAAACAAGACAAACGTCTTCGCTTGATCGATCAAGAAAAACGCGATGTATTAGCACAAGAAGCAGAGCTGTCGATTTGGAAGTATTTTAAAGAGCGTCCAGCGGTTTTAAAGGAATTAAAAAAATCAGGTGGCTTGCTAGGTTCGATTCCCACTTCTGAAATGGCTGACTTTACGACGAACAGTGAGAAGCTGCCGCTCGTCTATGTGGAAACTGTTTATCAATCACAAACAACCACTTATTTACTGGTCCTTTTCCACAAAGATGTAAAAGAAAAAGTAACTTCACTTCTTAAAAAAGTAGCCTTTGAGCAATACATCTACCCTTATGAGGGCATCCCAGAAGAAGATCTGCAAACGATGAAAGAAAAATCCCAACGTTTAATTGATGAAGAAAAAGAGATCAAAGCCTCTCTTCGTGCAATGACAAACGAGCAAGAAACTTTGCGGATCGTTGCCGAGTATTTAGATGGAGCAATCACCCGCTTAAAAAGCAATAAGATGCTTTTACGTTCTACTCATGCGGTCTCGCTTTCTGGCTGGGTTCCTGTTGATGGAACGGCCGAATTAGAAAAACGCATCAAAAAAGGAACCACGGATAACTATTACCTCGAATACCAAGAAGTGACGGAAAAAGAGATTAGTAATGTGCCGATTTTATTAGAAAACGCACGTTGGATCAAACCTTTTGAAGGACTTGTTCGGATGTACAGCTTGCCGCAATATGACGAGTTAGATCCGACACCATTTATGGCGCCTTTTTATATGGTGGCATTCGGGATGATGGTTGCCGATTTTGGCTATGGTTTGCTTTTGTTTCTGGCGACGTTTCTTGGGAAAAAGCTGTTCCACCTCAGCAAAGGGCTGGAACAAAACTTGACCCTCTTTCAGTTATGCTCGATCCCCACGATTATTTGGGGCTTGATCTATGGAAACTTCTTCGGATTTGAATTCTCATTCCAACTGTTGTCTGCCCAGGATGATGTCAACCAGATCTTAGTCTTATCCGTGATCTTTGGGTACATCCAGATCATGTTTGGTTTGGCGCTGAAATTCTATATTCTATGGAAGAAAAAAGACCAGAAACTGGCTGCGATGTTCCAAGCCGGTTCATGGATCGTCTTTTTGATCAGTGTGGCTTTTGTTGCCGCAGGAATGCTGCTTTTCCCTGACACACCGTTACAAATGATTGGGATCGTAATGATCGCTGCCAGTCTATTAGCAGTGGCCATCGGAGGCAGTTTAGAAGGTAAAACCTTAGCAGGAAAAATCGGTTCTGGATTGTACGGATTGATGGATGTGACCAATTATGTTGGTGACTTGATCAGTTACACCCGTCTGATGGCGTTAGGGGTTGCCGGCGGAAGTATCGCCTCAGCCTTCAACTTGATCATCAGCTACCTGCCGCCAGCAGCCCGGTTTACGGTTGGTATCTTATTATTTGTGGCATTGCATGGCCTAAATATTTTCTTAAGTTACCTTAGTGCGTATGTTCATGGTATCCGTTTGCAGTATTTAGAGTATTTTGGAAAATTCTTTACGGGGGGCGGACGTGCCTTTGACCCCTTCAAATCAAATGAAAACTATGTAGAGATCATCTCAGAAGAGAAGTTACAGGAGGACAATAATGGAAAATTGGATTAGTTTCTTTTACGAAAATGGTGGAATTGTTTTTGCAGCTTTAGGTGTAGCGACCGCAACGATTTGCGGCGGTATCGGATCAACGATTGGTGTTGGGATGACCAGTGAAGCAGCGTCAGGCTTGATCTCAGAGCAGCCAGAGAAATTCGGACAAGCGTTGATCTTAGAGTTGCTGTCTAGTACTCAGGGGTTATACGGGTTCGTAATTTCCTTTATGATCTTTGGTCAAATCAGCGGTTCGCTCTCATTCGATCGCGGATTGTACTTGTTTATTGCTTCATTGCCAATCGCATTAACAGCGATCGTAGCCGGAAAATGGCAAGGACGTGCCGCAAGTGCTGCGATGCAGATTTTAGCCAAAAAACCAGAACATGTGACCAAAGGAATTATCTTGGTAGCGATGATGGAAACGTATTGTATTTTAGGGTTCGTTATTTCCTTCTTGCTTGTCTTGAATTAAGAGGAGGGAAAAGTGAATGTCTGATATTACACGTTTAACTGACAAAATAACCGCTGATGCGGAAAAGAAATACCAGCTGCAAATCAAAGAAGCGAAAAAAGAAAGTGAAAATCAAGAAAACTTGAAGCGAACGCAATTAGAAAAAGAGCTTAGTGAGCGGTTAGCTTTTTATGAAAAAGAAAAACGTGCGGCGATGTATTTGGAAATCTCAGATGTGCATATTCAATCAAGAAACAAGGTCTTGGCAGCAAAGCAGTCGGTTTTAGATGAGCTGTTTACTGAGGCTTTGACCCGTTTAAATACGATGGATCAAGCAGCATTTTATGCGTTTATCGCTAATGGCTTGGCGAATGCAAGGTTAACTGGTGAGGCTGAGTTGCTTTTAGGTGAGAAGACCCGCCATTTAGTGGATGAGGAGCTCCTCGCTAAATTGCAGGCATCTGCCCCAGATGTTCAGCTGAAACTGGTAAATAAAACGATCCCTCGTAAGGGTGGCTTTTTGTTGCGACAAGAAGCGATCGAGTTGAATTTTACTTTTGATGCGCTACTAGAAGCCAACAAAGAAGAGTTAAGCAATACGTTACTGCAATTGATTTTTGAACAGTAAGCAGGTGCAAACAGATGAATGACATCAAATACAATACCTTAAATACGAGAATTCGGACGTATGAATCGCAATTATTCGATCGCAGCCGCTATGAGCGGATGCTCTCGGCTGCTAGCGCAGAAGAAATCTACGGTATGTTGCAAGAAACGGTTTATGGTGACTTCATCAACGAGGATGATCGTGTACACGACTTTGAACATGTGTTGATGGCGGAGTTGAAACGGGTATATGACACGATGTATCAGCTGACACCGGAAAAAGCGATCGTTGATTTCTTTGCTTTGAAATATGACTATCAAAATCTGAAAGTCTTGGTAAAAGCGGCGTACATGCAAGAAGATTTTTCTGAATATCTTGTCCCAATTGGTACCCAGCCGCTTTCCGTCCTTAAGGATCTGGTCAAGACCAGAAAAAGCAATCTTGTTGCCAAAGAGATGGTTGATTGTGTGGAAGAAGTCTTCTCTTATATTGAGAACTACCATGAGGTCCAATCGATCGACATCATCTTTGATAACCACTATTGGGAACAATTGTGGACGATTGGCAAAGAATACGACGACGATCTGCTGCAAAGCTTGATTCGTCGACAAATCGATATTTTCAACATTTCAACAACGTTGCGCAGTTACGCGATGAAACGCAAGCGCGGCTTTATCAGCGCAGTTTTAGCCGATCATGGAAACCTACCTGCAAAAGAATTGTTAGCTGAGATCACGACTTCCCTTGAGGCATTTGTGGCATATTTGCAAGGGACTCCTTATAAAGAACTGATCAATCACAGCTATGAAGAGTTGGTAGAGAAGAAGACCTTGAATACCTTTGATATACGCAAAGACAATTTTCTAATGGCGAAGCTCAAAGAACATAAAATTGTTCCTTTTGGCCCTTCAGCATTGGCAGGGTACTTGTACGCCAAGGAAATTGAAAGCAAGAACTTGCGTATTCTCCTGATTGGGAAAATCAATAAGGTGCCGGAAGAGATTTTAAGAAGTCGGGTGCGTGATAGTTATGCATAAAAAAATAGCAATGATGGGTGGTAAGAACTCGATCTTGCCTTTCAAAGGGCTAGGGATCGACATCTTTCCAGTCAGCGATTTGGATGAAGCCGCCCAACAACTAGAAGAAATGGCTGAAGCCTATGGGGTAATCTTTTTGACTGAGCGACTGATCGAACAATTAGAACCGATCGTTCGCCGCTATGAAGAAGTACCGACACCAGCGATCATTCCGATTCCAAGTAGTACGGGTAGTTTAGGGATCGGCATGGCACGAATTCAGCAAAATGTGGAAAAAGCGGTAGGAATGAATATATTAGATTCATAACAGACAAGTCAGCCAGCTAGGAGGAATAAATGTGGCATTTGGCACAATTGAAAAAGTATCGGGACCACTGGTCACCGCCTCAGGATTAAGTGGCGCAAAAATCCACGAAATCTGCAAAGTCAGTGACAAGGGCCTTATCGGTGAGATCATTGAGATCAAAAAAGGGCTGGTTTCGATCCAAGTATACGAAGAAACAGCGGGAATCGGACCAGGCGAGCCCGTGGAAACGACAGGCGCACCATTGTCTGTCGAACTAGCACCAGGTTTGTTGACTCAGATGTTTGATGGGATCCAACGACCATTAGATACGTTTATGTCGCAAACAGAAAGTGATTTTTTGGAACGAGGGGTTACCATCGATCCACTGAATCGCCAAAAGAAATGGACCTTTGTCCCTCAAGTACAAGTCGGTGATACCGTACAAGGTGGCGACATTTTAGGTTCAGTACAAGAAACATCAGTGATCGAGCATAAGATCATGGTGCCACCAAACTATGAAGGAACCGTCAAAGAAATCATGGTAGGGAATTTTGCTATTACTGAAGTGATCTGTGTCTTAGAAACCATTGAGGGTGAAAAAAACTTGACGATGGTTCAGAAATGGCCGGTTCGTCAACCACGTCCCGTTACTGCTAAATTAAATCCAGGCGAACCGCTGGTCACTGGTCAGCGCGTCATCGACACCTATTTTCCAGTGGCAAAAGGCGGCTCAGCTGCCGTTCCCGGACCATTTGGTGCCGGAAAAACGGTTGTTCAGCACCAAATTGCTAAATGGTCGGATGTGGATATCGTTGTCTATGTCGGCTGTGGCGAGCGAGGCAATGAAATGCGGGATGTTATGAATGAATTTCCTGAACTGATCGACCCAAATACCGGCAAGTCCATCATGGAACGAACGGTCTTGATCGCCAATACGTCGAATATGCCAGTTGCTGCTCGGGAAGCCTCAATCTATACAGGAATCACGATTGCAGAATATTACCGTGACATGGGCTATAGTGTTGCTATCATGGCAGACTCAACATCACGTTGGGCAGAAGCGCTGCGGGAAATGAGTGGACGATTGCAAGAGATCCCAGGAGATGAAGGCTATCCGGCGTACCTTGGAAGTCGAATTGCGGAATACTATGAGCGAGCAGGGCGTTTCCATTCATTAGGCACACAGCCTCGGGAAGGAAGCATTACCGCAATTGGTGCGGTTTCACCTGCTGGTGGAGACATCTCAGAACCGGTCACCCAAAATACCTTACGAATCGTGAAAGTCTTCTGGGCATTGGATAGTATGCTGGCGCAAAAACGGCATTTTCCTTCCATCAACTGGATGAATTCCTATTCCCTTTACGAAGATCAAATCAATTCTTATTTAGATCAATTATTAGGCGATCGCTGGTCGGAGCTAGTCAATGAATCAATGGCGATTCTCCAAGAAGAAAGCCGTTTAGAAGAAATCGTTCAATTGGTAGGGATGGATTCTCTTTCTCAAAGAGACCGTTTGACAATGATGACAGCCCGTTCTTTGAGACAAGATTACTTGCAGCAAAACGCCTTTGATGACGTTGACACGTATACATCTCGCAATAAGCAGTTCAAAATGTTGGAGAATATTCTTTACTTTAATGAACAAGCCCAACGTGCACTGCAGCTAGGTGCTTACTTAGATGAGATCACAAAAGGAACGGTTGATCTGCGTGAGCGCATCGCCCGCAGCAAATACATTCCTGAAGAAGAATTGACCCGCTTGGATACGATCAAGCATGACATCAAAGAAAAGTTACAACGAATCATTGAAACTGGAGGTGTTCATTGATGTTAAAAGAATATCGTACAGTTTCCGAAATTGCCGGCCCTTTAATGGTGGTCGAAAATGTTCGAGGCGTTAAATTCGACGAACTCGTTGAGGTCCGCATGGACACAGGCGAGATCCGTCAAGGTCAAGTACTGGAAGTCAGTGATGACAATGCTGTTGTCCAAGTATTTGAAGGTACCAGTAATTTGAGTGCTGAAGAAAGCAAAGCAAGGTTTCTAGGAACTGGTTTAACTTTAGGGGTTTCTCTAGATATGATGGGTCGGGTTTTTGACGGTTTAGGAAAACCAAAAGATAATGGCCCGAGAATCTTGCCCGAAAAACGCATCGATGTAAACGGTGAAGCCATCAATCCGATGGCACGGGACTTCCCGGATGAATTTATCCAAACTGGGATCTCAACGATCGATCATTTAAATACATTAGTTCGTGGACAAAAATTACCAATCTTTTCTGCTTCTGGTTTGCCTCATAAAGAGATCGCTGCTCAAATCGCACGACAAGCAACAGTACCCAACCAAGAAGGCAATTTTGCGATCGTCTTCGCAGCAATTGGGATTCCGTTTGAAGAAGCTGAATTTTTCGTGGATGAATTCCGCAAAACCGGTGCATTAGATCGATCTGTTTTGTTTATGAACCTTGCCAACGATCCAGCAATCGAACGGATCGCTACTCCTAAGATGGCATTGACTGCAGCAGAGTATTTGGCTTTTGAAAAAGGCATGCACGTCTTAGTGATCATGACCGATATGACGAACTACTGCGAAGCATTGCGAGAAATCTCTGCTGCCCGCCGAGAAGTTCCGGGACGTCGCGGCTACCCAGGGTATCTATACACCAACTTAGCTACACTGTATGAACGGGCAGGACGTTTGATGGGCAAAGAAGGATCGGTCACACAGATTCCGATCTTAACGATGCCAGATGGCGATAAAACCCACCCGATTCCTGATTTGACTGGCTATATCACAGAAGGACAAATCATTTTGTCGCGGGACCTTTACAAACGCAATATCAATCCGCCAGTGGATATTTTGCCAAGTCTTTCTCGGTTGAAGGACAAAGGAACGGGAGAAGGTAAGACCCGTGCAGATCATGCGGCAACGATGAATCAAATTTATGCCGCCTATTCCGATGGGAAAGCTGCCAAAGAGTTATCGATCGTTTTAGGAGAGTCTGCCTTGTCTGATCTTGATAAAAAGTACGCGCGTTTTGCAGATCTTTTCGAAAAAGAGTATGTCAACCAGGGATTTGAAACCAACCGGACGATTGAAGAAACGTTAGATTTAGGCTGGAAGCTATTAGCTACCTTGCCAAAACAAGAGTTGAGCCGTATCAAAGAAGAATTTATCGACGCCTATTACCCAACGGACGAGGATGTGAGTTCTTAATGGCGATCTTAAATGTCAATCCAACTCGGATGGAACTAAGTCGTTTGAAAAAACGGCTGACGACGGCAACCCGTGGTCACAAATTATTGAAAGACAAGCAAGATGAGCTGGTGCGCCAATTCATTCAGCTAGTAAAGAAAAACCAGGAGCTTCGTAAAAAAATGGAAACTGCGCTGCAAGCAGGGATGGAAGAGTATGTGCTGGCTTCTAGTAGTATTCCCGATGTCGTTTTGCAAGAAGCATTTATGATCCCTTTAAATAAAGTGACCCTAGATGTACAAAGTCGGACCATCATGAATATGGATGTGCCAGTGTTAAATCCTGTTTACGAAGAAGAGAGCTCCGATGATGACTTTTCCTACGGTTTTGTAAGTACCACCAGTGAGCTGGATCTCTCGTTGTCTCATCTTGATCAGATGCTGCCAGTGATGCTTCAGTTGGCCGAAATCGAGAAAACCTGTCAACTGATGGCCAATGAGATCGAGCGGACGAGGCGAAGAGTCAATGCGTTAGAGTATATGACGATTCCCAAGCTGACGGAAACCATTCAATACATCGAAAGCAATCTGGCAGAAGACGAACGAGCAACATTGACCCGCTTGATGAAGGTCACAGATATCATTGCGGAAAATGAAGCAAAGTAAGGATTTTGCCAATCATTTGGAAGAATCAAAAAAGGCACGTAGAAGGGGGTTCCTTTCTACGTGTCTTTTTGCTTGTTAAGAGCGTAAGAGCAGTTGGTCATCTTTTAATTCAGCACCACTATTTTGATGGAACATTTCCATCAATTCAGGGACTGTTAAATGTTGCTTTTGCTCACCGGCAATATCCACGACGATCTTGCCTTGATGAAGCATGATCAGGCGATTGCCATAGCGAATGGCATCTTCCATATCATGAGTAACCATGAAGGCCGTCAACTGCTGTGAACGAATCAATTGATCGGTCAATGCCATGACAGTCAACGAGGTTTTTGGATCTAGGGCAGCGGTATGTTCATCTAATAAAATCAATTTAGGTTGTTGCAATGTTGCCATCAAGAGGGTAATCGCTTGACGCTGTCCGCCTGATAACAAACCGATCTCGGCAGAAAGACGATTTTCTAAGCCTAAGTTTAGACTGGCTAATTTTTCTTGGAAAAACGCGCGATTTTTTGCTTTGACGCCTGTCGCAAACCCTCGGACTTGGCCCCGTTTGTAAGCAAGTGCTAAGTTTTCTTCAACAGTCAAACGAACCGCTGTCCCCATACGTGGATCTTGAAAGACTCGGCTAATATCCTTTGAGCGTTTCGTAACGGATAAACGGGTGATGTCTTTCCCATCTAAGGTGATTTTTCCTTGTTCTGTTGGGATCGTTCCTGCAATACTGTTTAAAAGGGTCGATTTTCCGGCACCATTGCCACCGATGATCGTGATAAAATCTCCGGCATTCATCGTCAGGTCAATGCCTCGCAAGACATGGTTCTCATTGATCGTCCCTTTTTCAAAGGTTTGGTGTAGATTTTCGATTGTTAAGACTGAAGTCATTAGGCTTGGCCTCCTTTGGTTTTTGGCAGCATCTTTTTAAGTCCTAGTTTTGAACGAAGCTGCGGTAACGAGAGGCAGATGACTAAGACGATTGCGGATGCCAGTTTGATATCATTGGCTTTGACATTGAACTCGAAAACGACGGCCAGGATAAAGCGATAAACGATCGCTCCAATCACGATGGTGATCAACCGCAAAAGCAAAGATTTATTGGCAAATAAAACTTCTGCAATAATGATCGATGCTAAGCCAATCACGATCGTACCGATTCCGGAGTTTAGGTCAGCAAAACCGTTGTTTTGGGCTAAAAGAGCACCTGAAAGGGCGATACAGCCATTAGAGATCATGTAACCGATGATCTTCATATTATCGGTGTTGATGCCGTTGGCTTCACTCATAGCTAAATTATCGCCTGTTGCGCGCAATGCTAAGCCGATCTCTGTACGGAAAAAGAGGAACAAGCACAAAATGACGATAGCTGCGAAGAGAAAGCCCGCAAGAATCACGGCATTGTTTTTGGTCAGACCCATTGCTTGAAATTGGGTGAAGACCGTGTCTTGTCCTAACAAGGCAATGTTGGGAGCACCCATCACACGATTTGTGATGGAATAAAGCCCAGTCATCGTGATGATCCCGGCCAACAAGGCTGGGATCTTTAGTTTTGTATGCAGTAGTCCGGATACCAAGCCGGCTAACATGCCACCGCCAAAGCCCATCAAACTGGCTAGTATGGGGGAGACGCCATTCGTAATACTGATTGCAGCGATCCCTGCACCTAATGGAAAACTTCCTTCTGCAGTTAAATCAGCGATATCCAGAATACGGAAGGTCAAAAATACTCCGATTGCCAGCAATGCCCAAAGGATCCCTTGAGAGGTGGCAGATTGTAGTAATAGTAAGAACGTGTCGACTAAATTCATATGATTTCCTCAAATCTAAAATAGTATGGTTATTCTGGGGCAGTGATGCTGGCAGGATCAATCCCTAAAGCTGCAGCCATTTCTTCATTGACGACTAACTCTAAATTCTCCGCTGTTTCAACGGGTGTGGTAGCTGGTTCTGCATCGCCATCTAAAATTTTTGCTGCTAGTTTTCCTGTTTGAATGCCTAGTGATTTATAGTCAATACCATAAGTTGCTAGAGCTCCATCATCGACTTGTTCCACGGAACCTGCGACGATCGGTGTTTTGGTTTCTTTCGCCACTTCACCGACGATTGCAGCAGCAGAGGCAAAGGTATTATCTGTTGGAATATAAATGCCATCGACATCTTTTGCCAGGCTAGTGGTCACTTGCTGCACATCATTGGTGGTATTGGCGGTCAATACTTTAACGTCGACTCCAGCAGCTTTTAAGGCTTCTTCTGCCAAGTCTGCTTGAATTTTCGAGTTAGCTTCACCTGCATTATACATAATGCCGATCGTCTTGGCGTCAGGGACGATGCTTAACAGCAAATTGATCTGCTGCTCAATGGGTACCATGTCTGACGTACCGGTGATGTTGCGACCGGGTTCTTCATTTGAGTCGGCTAATTTTGCCCCAACTAAATCAGTAACTGCGGTAACCACGATTGGGGTATCAGTGGTTTCATTTGCTAACGAAACAGCAGCAGGGGTAGCGATGCCCAATAAAAGATCAGGGTTGGCATTCACTAGGCGTTCGCTCATACTTTTTAAGTTGTCTTGACTGTTTTGCGCATTTTGGTATTCGATCGTCAGGTTTTCACCTTCTGTGTAGCCCGCTTCTGCTAAGCCTTCTTTAAATCCTTCGTAGGCGGCATTCAAGGAGCCATGTTCCACGAGTTGCAAGACACCGACTGTTTTTGATCCGTCGTTTCCCTCAGAAGCATTGTTTGATTCCCCACAAGCTGCCAGTGCCAGTAGTGAAGCCGTTAATAATCCAGTTGTGATCCATTTTTTCATTTTCATTGTAACTCCTCCTATAAACGTTTCTTTTTTAATTGGGGTTTACCTGAACAAAAAAATCCATTCAGACAATCGTCTAAATGGATTCGATCCTATACCAAGCGTAAACGTATATTGGCAACCATTTAGAAGATTTTCTACATGGCTGCAAGTTCAAGTTAAAATGCTTTAGCCATCATAGATACAAACAAAACTCGTTTTGCGGTTTGCATCCATAATGTGTTATGAATACAAACTATCTAAAGTAGCTAAAGTAAAAGATATTCAGTTGTGGGGACACGGTCGTTTTTAACATAAAAAAGTTCCTCCATACTTGAATTGTTTTTAGTATAGACAAAAAAAAGCGGACTGTCAAATGTTTTTCCTGAATTATCTGAAAATTTTTGAATAACAATCAGAAAAAGTCTGAAAAAGATGCTTTGTTTCAACAAATTAAAAAGAAAGAAAAAAACTTTGTTTCATCAAGCTTTCTTGCTTGAAAATAAACAAAGTTTTTCTTAACATCACTCGTTTTCTTCTTTATAATAACGAATGGTATTTTTTATTTCACGAATACTGTAAAGCAGATCATCCTCAAAGGATTGATCTTGATCAATATCGATGGTCTCATTGAACATTGCTTCGTATTCAGCGATCGTTAGTTTTTGACGGGCATCAAGTAACGTTTGGTGAGCAGCTTGTGCTAACTGTTTTTCATAACCGGGTACCAATACGCCGCTGAAAAATTCAGCAACCGCTCCTGAGCCGTAACTAAACAGTCCTATCCGATCATTGGCTTGCAAGCTGGAGGAATTTTCCAATAAAGAGATCAAGCCTAGGTACAATGAACCCGTATACAAGTTGCCGGTACGACGACTGTAAACGATCGATTCTTCATAGCGAGCCATCAGGCGTTCTTGTTGCGTTTCTTCTTCTTCGGCAAAAACAGCCAATAAGGCTTTTTTTCCCATTTTTGTATAAGGAATATGGAAACTCAATGCAGCGTAATCTTTTGCTGTGCGTTGCGTTTTTTCGCAATGGGCTTGCCAAACTTGTTTAAAGGAATCGATATAGACGGCATTTGACAAGTGGCCATCTACCATTGGATATTGATGACCAACGGGACGCCAAAAATCATAAATGTCTTGCGTCAACATCAAATTATCGTTATCCAACTGCAAAATCGCTGGATCTGCAGAGATCAGCATAGCAACTGCACCTACGCCTTGAGTGGGCTCTCCACCGGAAGCTAAGCCATACCGGGCGATGTCTGAAGCCACCACCAAAACTTTGCTTTGTGGATTGGCTTGTACGTGGGCTTTAGCAAACTGTAAGCCTGCTGTTGCGCCATAACACGCTTCTTTGATTTCAAAGGAGCGGGCAAATGGTTGAATACCCAATAGGCGATGCAAAACCACTGCCGAAGCCTTTGATTCATCGATGCCGGATTCTGTGCCGACGATCACCATATCAATTGCTTGTAAATCTTCTTTTGTGAGGATATCTTTTGCCGCATGCATGGCAAAGGTGACGATATCTTGCGTTTTTTTATTGACCGCCATTTGATCTTGACCGATCCCGATCGTAAATTTATTTGGGTCGACCTCTCGGGCGTGAGCTAGATCAACCATATCTATAAAATAGGGGGGGACATAAAAATTTATTTTATCAATACCAACGTTCATTCCGTCGCTCCTTTATGTTCTACGTACTTAGTAGGCTACACGTTCTAAGGTATCATATTTTTTGAAAAAAATGAAAAAGAATTGATTAGAATTTAAACTTTATTAAAGAAAGTAGAAAAGGGCACAGCAAGCTGATGTGGGGTATTCTTTTTTGGAGGATTTAATGATATATTTCAAGAGGAGGTGACGTACGTGGAAGAAGTTGTCATTATCGACGCACTAAGAACGCCAATTGGCAAATACCATGGGTCATTAAAAGAATATTCAGCAGTAGAATTAGGAACAATTGCTGCGAAAGCCTTGTTGGCAAGAAACCAACAAGCAAAAGAACATATCGCACAAGTGATTATCGGAAATGTCCTGCAAGCAGGCAGTGGGCAAAATCCAAGTCGCCAAGTTTCCCTGCAAAGTGGGCTTTCTTCAGATATTCCAGCCTCAACGATCAACGAAGTTTGCGGTTCGGGAATGAAAGCGATTCTAATGGGCATGGAGCAAATTCAGTTAAACAAGGCATCAGTCGTCTTGACTGGTGGGATCGAAAGTATGACGAATGCGCCGCTATTCAGTTATTATAACAAGGCGGATGATCAGTATTCAAATCCAGTATCGACAATGATGCATGATGGCTTAACAGACGCTTTTAGCAGCAAACCGATGGGCTTAACGGCTGAAACTGTTGCAGAAAGATATGGCATCACTCGACAAGAACAAGATGAATTTGCCTACCACTCCCAAATGAAGGCTGCCAAAGCACAAGCGGAAAAGAAATTTGAGCAAGAGATCGTACCCGTGACCGAAAAGTCTGCTACCGTTTCCCAGGATGAAGGCATTCGCGCCGCTACGACAGTCGAAAAATTAGCTGAACTAAAAACGGTTTTCAAAAAGGACGGTACGGTGACTGCTGGGAATGCCTCAACCATCAATGATGGGGCTGCCATGGTCTTGATCGCCTCAAAAAGCTATTGTGAGGAGCATCAGATTCCTTATCTGGCAGTGATCAAAGAGATCGTTGAAGTTGGCTTTGCCCCAGAGATCATGGGAATCTCACCAATCAAAGCAATCGATACTTTGCTGAAAAAGCAAGCACTGTCGATTGAAGATATCGGTATTTTTGAAATCAATGAAGCCTTTGCAGCTTCCTCGATCGTAGTAGAACGTGAACTTGGTTTGGATCCCAAGAAAGTCAACCGTTACGGTGGGGGCATTTCCCTTGGCCATGCGATTGGAGCAACCGGTGCTCGGATCGCAACGACCGTCGCTTATCAGCTAAAAGACACACAAGAACGTTATGGGATCGCCTCTTTATGTGTCGGTGGCGGGTTAGGGCTAGCGATGCTGTTAGAAAACCCTTCGGCGGCAGCAAGTCAAGCCGATTTTCATGAAGAGTCGGCATCAGAAAAAACAGAAAAAAAAAAGTTTTACGCCCTTACGCCTAACGAACGACTAGCCTTTCTTGAAGCACAAGGGGCGATCACAGCAGCCGAATCCTTGGTTTTTCAAGAAATGGCATTAGACAAGGAAACCGCCAATCACTTGATCGAAAACCAGATCAGTGAAGTGGAGATTCCCTTAGGTGTGGGGTTGAATCTGCAAGTGAATGGCAAGAGATACAATGTCCCGTTAGCCACAGAAGAACCTTCTGTGATTGCAGCGATGAGCAATGGAGCAAAAATGGCTGGGCCCATTACAACGACCAGTCAAGAACGTTTGCTTCGAGGCCAGATCGTCTTTATGGATGTTCAGGATTCGGAAGCGATTTTGGCAAAAGTTGAATCCGAGCAAGCAGCGATCTTTGAAGTGGCGAATGAGACGTATCCTTCTATCGTGAAACGCGGCGGTGGATTGCGAAGAGTGATCGGTCGGAACTTCTCGCCAACAGAATCTGAATTAGCAACAGCCTATGTCTCAATCGATTTGTTGGTTGATGTCAAAGATGCCATGGGCGCCAACATCATCAATTCGATTTTAGAAGGAGTGGCCGACCTCTTTCGGAAGTGGTTCCCAGAAGAAGAAATTCTCTTTAGTATTTTAAGTAATCTTGCCACGGAATCGTTAGTAACAGCCACTTGCTCCGTGCCTTTTGACAAACTGAGCAAGATCGGAAAGGGTAGACAAGTTGCCGAAAAAATCGTTCATGCAGCTGATTTTGCCAAGATTGATCCATATCGTGCCGCCACCCATAACAAAGGGATCATGAATGGCGTTGAAGCGCTGATTTTGGCTACCGGAAATGACACTCGCGCCGTTTCGGCAGCTTGTCATGGCTATGCTGCCCGTAATGGTCGCATGCAAGGGCTGACTTCTTGGAAAATAGTAGAAGACCGTTTGATTGGTAGTATCACACTTCCGTTGGCGATCGCCACAGTCGGGGGTGCCACAAAAGTATTGCCAAAAGCCCAAGCGGCGTTGGCTTTGACCGGTGTTGAAACGGCGAGTGAGTTAGCTTCACTGGCGGCAAGTGTCGGGTTGGCTCAGAATCTGGCTGCTTTGCGGGCATTGGTTTCAGAAGGAATTCAGCAAGGCCATATGAGCATGCAAGCCCGTTCATTAGCTATTTCAGTTGGGGCAAAAGGAACTGAGATCGATCAGCTGGCAGCTAAGCTGCGAGCGGCGAGTCAAATGAACCAAGAGCAAGCCCGTAAATTTTTAACAGAAATACGCAACTAAAAAAGGTTCTCTAGGGAAATTCCTAGAGAACCTTTTGTTTATCGTTTAGAAATCACCGTGTGGGCATACGCCTCGATCAATGGAATGACTTCTAGTTTTACTTTGTATTTGCGTTCTAGAGCGGTTTCGATGGTAAAAGTATCACTTTCTGTTTCAGAAATTGTTGCTAGAACACGATCTTCTTTCGGGGAAGCTTCGATCACGGTCGTTTCTCCTGAAGATTGTTTTGCAGAAAATTTAGGGAATGCTGCGATTTTTTCGGCAAATGCTGAAAAAGTCATGGATTCGTCAGAATCATCAGCCGTTGATTTTTCCACTTCTTTAGTTTTAGTTGATGCAGGTATAGTTGGTGCCGTTTCTTCCTTCACTTCTGCTGGTTCTTTCGCAGGAGCGAAGGTAGGTGCCGCACTTTCTTGCGGATTGGTCGGTAACCAGTAAGCAGCGATCTCATCGACTAAGTTATCGCTGAAACGATCAAGTAAGCCAGCTTCTAAGCGTTGAATTCGTTTCACGACGATTTTGAAGTTCTCATCTAAAGGAACAGCGATTTTTTGTTCTTTGGGTGTTTCCTTCAACAATTCAATCAATAATTCCTCGTGATTTTTAGGATTGATATAAACAGTTGTCGGAAGGTCGAACTTATCTGCTGTTTTGCGCTCGATCGCTGTAAACAACTGTTGTCGAGCTGTTTCATAAGACGGGCGGAATTGTTGTTTCAATTTTGCTAATTGTTTCTTTTTCATAATCTTCTCCTCTCGATCACTATCGATTATAAGGAAAATTTGCAGAAAAGAACAGTGATTCTCATGAAAAAATACAAAAAAATTTATATACTTCCTGAAAAAACGCCAGCGCTGCTAAAGAAGCGGCGCTGGCGTTTCTACTAGATCATTGATTTGATGGTACTTAGGCATTAGGATCAAAAGCTCCTTGTCTCCAGTGGCGACTAAGTAGTTTTCCCAAAGAAAAAAGCGTACTTCCCCAGTGAGTTTCTCAGCCAGCATCTGCTGATAGTCGCTAGACGACCATTGACGCGCCGGAAAATGTTGGACTTTGTCTGGCCATATAAGAAAAACAAAATCAGCATGTAAGGCTTTTTGAACAGCAGGGGAGAGGTGAATCAAATCAGTTGTCTTCATAGGCTTCTCCTTATAGAGAGTAAAATTAAAACCCTGTCGTATCTGGATTGGTCGCTTTCCCAACGACGCCATCTAATTGATCGATCGTTTTCATGTCTTCTTCAGATAGCTCAAAATCAAAGACATGGATGTTTTCTTCGATCCGACTTGGTGTAACAGATTTTGGTAATGGAAGAAAACCGTGTTGTAAAGACCAACGCAACGCGACTTGAGCAATAGATTTTTGATGTTTTTCAGCTAACGCCTTCATTTCAGGGACAACAAATATTTTTCCAGTACCTAAAGGGCTGTATGCTTCAAGCAATACATCATGTTCTTGACAGTAGGTAACGACTTCTTCTTGCAGCTCACCAGGTGCCAAGAAAATCTGATTGACCATTGGGAAGACCGTAGCGGTTTTTTTCAATTCTTCAAAATGATGTGGTAAGAAGTTGCTGACGCCGATCGCTTTGATTTTGCCTGCTTGATACAATTCTTCAAAAGCGCGCCATGTTTCTGCATTCGCTGTTTGCCAGTTGTCACGAAAGGCTATTGGGTTTGGCCAATGGATTAAGAAAAGATCGATATAGTCTGTTTGTAGTTTCTCTAAGGACTCTTCAAAAGAAGACATCACAAGATCATAGGAATGGTTCGCATTCCACAATTTTGTAGTCAAAAAGAGTTCTTCGCGGGGAATGCCGCTTTCTTTGATCGCTTGACCAACACTGGCTTCATTTTTATAGCCTTGGGCTGTATCAATATGGCGGTAACCTACTTCCAGTGCTTTTTTGACTGATGCTACGGCAACGTCGCCGTCTGGTGTTTGCCATGTGCCAAAACCTAACTCAGGGATGGTTACATTGTTTGATAACGTATAGCTGTTCATGTTCATTCCTCCGTTTTCTGTGGTACCTTTAGTTTAGCAGACGAGGACGGATTTTCCAATAAATGCATCTTTCAAAAAGGAAGTGGCCAATAAGAAAAATGACGTTTGGCTCTTGTCAGTTCGCCTATTTTTTTTGTACACTAGACAAATGGATAAGGAGCGTAACTAATGGATATTTATTTGAAACATGCGATATTACACATTATTGACCGTCAAACTGGTGATCCGGTTTTTTCTCAAGTTGAACTCGATTTGACCACGGAATACATCCGCGATTATTTGACGAAAAAAATACAGAAACTTGCAACACCGCAAACCAAAACAGGGCGTTTACTCGAAACATCAATGATCGCTCAACTGGTCAAACAAGCACCCGAAGACTTTGTCGCAGCCAGTGAAGCGATCGTCCAACGGTGGTATGAAGCGTACAAGGAAAGTGAAGATGCACCAAGTGCGGATGCCTTTGTGGTCTTGTATGAATTTGATACAAGAATGCAGTTGGCATTTTTGAAGGTCAACTATCAAGACGGCTATACGCACTTTATTGATAATGGGGAAGCTGGGATCGAAAACAATTTAATTTTGCATCGTGCCTTACTAGCAGGTAAAACTCAAAAGGCCGATGAAGGGATCACAATTGATGTGGAGAGCTTAGACTTTGAACTGATTGAAAAGAAATATAGCTTTTCAGGTGAAAAATATGCCTACTTTTCAACGAAAGTCATTGATGCCGAACCGATTCCCTCGTTAGAAGAAAACGTCAAAGTCATCAAAAAAGTAGCGGAAAAAATTGGTCAGAAATTTGAAACACCTACCTATAACGTTGTTGCCGATTTAAAAGAAGCGGTTTACGACACGATCGAAGAGTCAGGACACATTGATGTCAGTGAAGTGGCGCAAAAAGTCTTTAAAGACAATATTACCGCTCAGCTTTCTTTTCAAGAAGAAGTGGCTGAAAAAGGATTTGTCAATCAGGCACCAATGATGCGGGATGTCCGTGAGATCTCAGAGAAAAAATTCGGGAAACAAAAACTAAAATTATCTAACGGGATCGAATTGATCGTTCCTTTGGATGTTTACCGAGATCCAAATTTGATCGAATTTATCAATAATCCAGACGGAACGATTTCCGTAACGATCAAAAATGTAGAAGAAGTAATTAATCGGATGTAGGACAAAGGTCTTATGTGTGGATGATGCGGAGCTAACAACATAGAACGAGCACAAAAAAGCAGAGATTCCTCTTTAAGTAATGAGGAGTCTCTGCTTTTTTTCTGGATATCTTTGATCAATATCAGCAATTATTGATCGGTCAGTTTCTCAAGGGCGGCTTTGGGAACGTCTTCTTCAGAAACTTCTTCCCAGCTCAGAACACCTTTATTAGGATTGACCAATAATTTCAAATAGGCACCTTCTCTTAAAGGCGCGGAACGGTGCTCATTCATTTTGACCGTTTTGACTTCTCCAGAGGAACTGTAAGCGTCTTGTGTGTAACGGTAGACATCTTCGGCAACTCCGTTATCACTAATTTCCGTGTCGTGCTCGCCGGCATCCCTGATGACTGTATAGTAGTCACTTCCACCATAGTAATAATGATAAGTAGCAAAACAGCCACCAAGGAAAATTGCTGCAAAAACCAGCGTTGCAATGATTTTTTTCACATTTCTCACCTCATCTTCTATTATTCATAAAAATTGTCCTACGTCCAATAGATCGAAAAAAGCAAAGAAATTCTTAGGGATTAGCAGACGAGACATCTCACTTGACTTTGACTAATTTTGACCTATAATAAGAGTAGATTTAAACTTACAAAAAATAAGTTGATACTTATGAATTTGGAAGCGTAAATCGCAAAATATGATTCGAGTCAAAGAACGACTCAACTTTCTCTAGGAGGGAAACAATATGGCAAAACAACATTATGATCGTAGCAAACCCCATGTTAATATCGGAACGATAGGACACGTCGACCATGGGAAAACAACCTTGACTGCTGCTATTACCACAGTTCTTGGGAAAAAAGGACTTGCCAATCCGCAAGATTACGCAAGTATCGACGCGGCTCCTGAGGAACGCGAACGTGGTATCACCATCAATACTGCCCATGTAGAATACGAAACAGAAAAACGGCACTATGCCCATATCGATGCACCAGGACACGCGGATTACGTGAAAAATATGATTACAGGGGCTGCCCAAATGGACGGCGCAATCTTGGTCGTATCAGCGACAGATGGCCCAATGCCGCAAACCCGTGAACATATTTTGCTTTCTCGTCAAGTGGGTGTGAAACATTTGATCGTCTTTTTAAATAAAACAGACCTTGTCGATGATGATGAGTTGATCGATTTAGTTGAAATGGAAGTCAGAGAATTGCTGACTGAATATGATTTTCCAGGTGATGACATTCCTGTGATCAAAGGCTCTGCCTTAAAAGCCTTGGAAGGTGACCCAGAGGCTGAAGCAGCGATCTTAACGCTGATGGATACAGTAGATGAATATATCCCAACACCTGAACGAGACACTGATAAACCATTATTATTGCCGATCGAAGATGTCTTTTCAATTACTGGACGGGGAACCGTTGCTTCCGGTCGGATCGATCGCGGAACAGTAAAAGTCGGTGATGAAGTAGAAATCGTCGGAATCAAACCTGAAACACAAAAAGCAGTCGTGACAGGAGTAGAAATGTTCCGTAAGACGATGGACTTTGGGGAAGCTGGTGATAACGTAGGAGTATTATTACGGGGAATCACCCGGGATGAAATTGAACGGGGCCAAGTGTTAGCAAAACCAGGTTCCATCACACCACATACGAAATTCCAAGCAGAAGTCTATGTGTTGACAAAGGAAGAAGGCGGTCGCCATACCCCATTCTTTAATAACTATCGCCCACAATTTTACTTCCGTACAACGGACGTAACTGGGAATATCGTTTTACCAGAAGGAACGGAAATGGTTATGCCTGGTGACAACGTAACGATCGATGTGGAATTGATCCATCCAATCGCTGTGGAAAATGGAACGACTTTCTCCATTCGTGAAGGTGGACGAACAGTTGGTTCTGGTATCGTGACCACGATCGAAAAATAAAAATCAGTGAAACAGTGCTTCCATTATCTGAAGGAGCACTGTTTCCTTTTTCATGTCAGACCAGCAACAATCCCTCCATCAGCTTAGGATTGCTTGTTTTTTTCTAAATAATCTTGTGATTTTATTAAGGATTTTTTAGGAGAGAAAAAATTCTAGTCAGCCTGTTCATTTCATAGTACGATAGATTCTGACTTAGAAAAGATGGGATGTATTTGATGAGAAAAATTCGACGTTTCCTAGGATTTGTACTGAAGCTTGCGCTCTTGCTGCTGCTGATTGGAGCAGGGGTTTGGGGCTATCGAAACTACACGGCATTGAAAGCTGTCTATGCGTATGAAGCGGAAATCGCACAGCAGACACAAGCCCGCGACATCTCTGAATATCAGTCTTTAGCAATGAGTATCATGCTGACGGAGTCAAAAGGACAAGGCAATGATCCGATGCAAAGTTCTGAAAGTGTATATGGAAAACAAAACCAATTTGATACGCCAGAACAAAGCATCGAACAAGGGGTTTCTTATTTAGCCGAGTTGATCGAAAAAGCAGAGCAAATGAACTGTGATCTTTGGACCGCAGTCCAGGCTTATAATTTTGGTACAGATTATATTGATTATGTCGCTGAACGGGGTGGCGTGAACACCTTAGAATTAGCAGAAACATATTCCAGAGAGGTTTTATCCCCGTTATTAGGCAATGATACAGAACAAACCTATCGTTATTGGGGCATCCAATCGGTCTTTTATAATGGCGGTCATTTGTATCACAATGGCGGCAATATGTTCTATGCGGATCTAATAAAATTGAACCGATGGAAAATCGATGTTACGGCAGGGTTCTTTTCCTGATCGTCACAAAATAACTGAAGTAAAAAAGCTTGAAATACAAATAGAATATGGTAAAATCATTATGAGTGATTCCGTCTAATTATTCTTCGCACTGATACCTATTAGTGCGTTTTTTTACCTAATAAACGATGAATACTTACCAAATGGAGGTGAGTGGATGGCACGAATTCCTCAAACGATCATTGACGATATTCGCGAACGCAGCAATATTGTTGATATCGTGGGACAGTATGTCCAGTTAAAGAAATCTGGAAAGAATTATTTTGGTTTGTGTCCCTTCCATAATGAGAAATCACCTTCTTTTTCCGTTGCAGAAGACAAACAAATTTTTCATTGTTTTGGTTGTGGTCGTGGGGGCAATGTTTACGGTTTTTTGCAAGAGCTTGAAGGCATCAGTTTTCCTGAAGCAGTCGTCAAAGTAGCAGAAATGAACGATATTCCTCTTGATCCGCAATACCAGCAATCAGAAGGCATCAATGAAGCGACCTCACAAACGAGTCAATTGATTGCGCTGCATGAAAAAGCCGCCGAGGTCTATCATCACATGTTGGTGAATACGGCTGCTGGCCAAGAAGCGCTTGATTATTTATTGGATCGCGGATTGACGATGGCATTGATCGAAGAATTCAATATTGGTTTTGCGCCGAATGAACGCTCGTTTTTGGAGAAAGTCTTTTTGAATGAACAAGCCAAAGCTGAATTTTTTCCTGATACAGGGCTCTTTGTTCAACGAAACGATGGCTCATTGGCAGACCGCTTTTACCAACGAATCATGTTTCCGATCCGTAATCCTCAAGGAAAAACAATTGGTTTTTCTGGTCGTTGGCTAGCAAGCGAAAAAGTTGGTGATCAAGACCAGCCGAAATATTTAAATAGTCCAGAAACGATCCTTTTCAACAAGCGCGAGGTTCTGTTCAACTTTGACAAAGCACGCCGTGCGATGCGCAAAGATGGCCAAGTGTATTTATTTGAAGGATTTATGGACGTGATCGCCGCTTGGCAGGCAGGAATCGAAAATGGGATCGCCTCAATGGGGACTAGCTTGACCAATCAGCAGATCGCCCATATCGAGCGAGTGGCACAAGAAGTGATTCTTTGTTACGATGGAGATAGTGCAGGGGTTGAAGCGACAAACCGCGGGATCGAGCTTCTGCAAAACAATAGCCGTTTGAAATTATCTGTGGTGCGAGTGCCGGAACGGATGGACCCAGATGAGTATTTGCGCAAATATGGGACAGAAGCTTTTTATAAACTAGCTGTCCACGGCAAAGAAACCGTTTTTGCCTTCAAGATGGATTATCATCGGATGAATCGCAATTTAGCCAATGAGAAGGAGCAACTGGACTATGTCCAAGTTGTTTTAAATGAGTTGCAGCGTGTGGATTCTTTGTTGGAGCAAGACCGCTATTTGACTCAGTTGTCTACAGAGTTCAATTTGAGTCGTGAGACCTTGCAGCAGCAGCTCAAGCAAAACCGGCAAGAGCAACGGACGATGCAAGATGTAGCGCCACCGCCGCCAACAGACACCCCTGTGGTCTTTACGCCGCCTACACGGCAGCAGCCCAAAACACAGGTGGAAAAAGCGCAAGAATTATTATTGTACCGTTTGTTTCATGACAGTACGTTAAACCATCGCTTCCGAGCGAGTGGTATATCCTTTATCCATGATCGTTATCAACAACTGTATCTGCTGTTTGATGCGTATATGGAAACAGAAGAACACTTTGTTTTAGCAAAGTTCTTAGATTTTTTAAAAGAAGATTCAATGAAAAAAATGGTGATCGATATTGCAGATCTTAAAGCTTCTGAGGAAGGGACTGAACAAGAATTTCAGGACATTCTGCAGGTCTTTCAAAAGTCGGGCATTGCTGAAGAAATCAATCAAAAACGAATCCAGCAGCAAGAAGCAAGACAAATAGGAAACCAGCAATTAGAACTTGAACTTGCAATCGAAATCATTGATTTGACCAAACGGTTGAAACAAGCTAAATAGCGAACTGAAAGGGGCTTTCTTTCATGGCAGAAGAAACAAAAAAAACGTATGACAAAGCAGTTGCCGAATACATCCGAGAAAACAAAACAAAGGGGCAAGTTGTTTACGATGACATTACCAATCGTTTAGCAACGCCTTATACTTTGGATGCTGATGCAATGGACAAACTAATTCAAAAACTGGAGGATTCCGGCATCAGTGTCGTGGATGAAAATGGAGAGCCTTCAGTCCATAGTTTAAAGAGTAATGAAAAACGACAAGAAACCCAACCTCAAGAAGATTTGTCTGCACCGACTGGTGTGAAAATCAATGACCCTGTGCGGATGTACTTGAAAGAGATCGGTCGGGTACCGCTTTTGACCGCAGAAGAAGAAGTGGCTCTCGCTCTGAAAATCGAAGAAGGCGACCAAGAAGCGAAACAGCGTTTGGCAGAAGCCAACTTACGTTTGGTAGTCAGCATCGCCAAACGTTATGTGGGTCGGGGAATGCAATTTCTTGATTTGATCCAAGAAGGAAACATGGGCTTGATGAAAGCCGTTGAGAAATTTGATTATCGCAAAGGGTTTAAATTCTCGACCTATGCGACCTGGTGGATCCGTCAAGCGATCACTCGTGCCATCGCTGACCAAGCTCGAACCATTCGGATCCCAGTGCATATGGTGGAAACCATCAACAAATTGATTCGTATCCAACGGCAATTATTGCAAGACTTAGGACGCGAACCGACACCAGAAGAAATCGGCGCAGAAATGGATTTGCCAACGGAAAAAGTTCGTGAAATCTTGAAGATCGCTCAAGAGCCCGTTTCATTAGAAACACCAATCGGTGAAGAAGATGATTCTCATCTAGGTGATTTTATTGAGGACCAAGATGCTACAAGTCCGGCAGAGCATGCGGCTTATGAGCTTTTGAAAGAGCAATTAGAAGATGTATTGGATACGTTAACTGACCGTGAAGAAAATGTGCTTCGCTTGCGTTTCGGAATCGATGATGGCCGTACTCGGACCTTAGAAGAAGTCGGCAAAGTCTTTGGGGTAACCAGAGAACGGATTCGTCAGATTGAAGCAAAAGCGTTACGGAAACTACGCCACCCATCTCGTTCAAAACAATTGAAAGATTTCTTAGAATAATTAAGGTTTATTGACTTTCCAAAGGCCCCCTTTGGAAAGTCTTTTTTGTTCAGGTTTTGTCATCTCTCCATAGGATAAGTAAAGAACTTAATAAAAACGTAACCAAGCAAGTGTTGGCTAATTGCCTAGAATGTGATAAATTTAATTTTGTGCATCTGCACAATTGAGTAATAAAAAAGAAATGCGAAAAAAGACCCATTATTTGTCGGTCTTTGAAATAGGAAGCAGTGGGCGCGTCAAGCGTTTGATCTGATAGGGTACTGCTTCATAGAAGGAAATGCAAAAAACAAAAGGAGTCAGTTTGAATCAATGAAGAAGACATGTCCTGAATGTGGATTTCAAGCAATAGAAGAAACACCCGTTTGTCCCAATTGCGGGTTTCAATGGAACCAAGCAAAGGAGAATGAACAGGAACCATCATCTGACTCTTCCGTTACGCCAGAAGAGCTACAAAACAAAAACGATGATATTCGCTGGTCTGACTTTAAAAATGTTCCGATTGGAAAAATGGAGGAGCACTTAGGTGATCGGCCATCCTCGAATGAAGAAACGATCGACCTTGCACAGCAAGAGGCTTTTTCTGATGAGCAAAAAACAACACTTGAATCAGAGTCTAAACAAGAACCAAAAACAGTGGAAAACTCTGAGTCTACAGAAGAACACACAATTTCAGCCAGTGAAGAAGTTAATGAGACCGATGCACTGAGTACGGATGAACAGCATGACTCTGAGATTTTGGCCGCTTATATCCGACAGCACAAACTTGATGAAGAAGCAAAGGCAGCAGCTGCTCTAGAAGCAGAAGAAACCGCCATTGATCTTTCCTCTGCTGAAGAGGAAAGTCAGATGCAAGCCAGCGAGGAACCTCTGCCGTCAAGCGAGGAGGAAGTGGTGACGGAGCCAGTTATTGAAGAAGCTGAGAAGCAGCCAGAACCAGTCATCGATCCAATTCCTGAACCAATCACCGCAGCGGATGAAACGCCACAAAAGGCGACTGCTGAAGAAGAAACGTCTTCTTCCAGTGAAAGCAAGAAGAGCCCTCGCAAAGCACTCTATATTACAGCGGCTTGTTTGTTAGTGGCAGCGGGTGGTGGTTGGGCTTATTACTATCAACAGCAGCAACAAGAAACTGCCCGACAAACGCAACAGGCGCAAGAGAACCGTACGTTAGATCAGATCGAAAATGAGTTGAATGATTTTTATACAAATGATGAGCGAGTGTTCATTAAAAGCGACAAAACAGCAGAACAGCTGACGGCTGTGACGAATCAGTTGGCAGATTTTCAAGACCACGAACGATACGATATCTTGTCACAAGAAGCAGAGACAATTGCTGACAAATTAGCAGCTTTGACAGAGATCAATAGCTATTTCAGCAGTCCTGCAGTTGTGGAGGATCAGTTGGAAGAAGTCTCGTTGAAAGAAGCGACTGCTGTCACAATGGCGAAGCGTGAGAACGGGGATGCCTTTGATGAGTTGATCAATCAAGCCATCGACATGGGACAAAAAGAGTTCAGCGCGATCGAGGAAGTTCAAAATGCAGTGAAGAGCATGGTGGCTTTAAGTGGTGACGGTGAAGCACCGGCGAGTGTCACTCGTGAGAACTACAATGCCTTGATGAAAAAAATCCAAGCTTTGCCAATCGATTCACTGGTTGAAAGTCTTACGACGGAACTACGTAAAGTCGATACTGCCTTGACGAAGCGTGAAACAGCTACCCAACAAGCAGCGGCGCAACAACAAGCTGCCCAAGAAGCAGCACAAGCGGCGGCTTCCGAGAACAACGCTTCCGCTTCGAGCAGCGGATCTACAAGCGCTGCGACGCCCGCGCAAAGTACTTCTGAAGAAGAGTATGTGCTTTCGCCGAATACACCAACAAATACCAACAATCAGCCAATTATTCCAGCCCGCCAAAGTGATTTGAATGATGTAAACAATAGCGCCTGGGTGTGGGCAGATGGTGTCCAAGAAAAAATCATCGCCACAGCGATTGCTCGCGGTTATGTGGTAGAAGGCGGCTATACTTTTGAACGTGTACGAATCGTCAATGGTGAAGGCTATTACAATTTTTATGCGACAAATGCCCAAGGCAGCTTGCTTAAAGGAACGGATGATTCAGCGTTCCCGCTATACTTATTTACGGTAAACGCCAAAACTGGCTATTTCAGAGGCAATGGGAACGATCACACCGTTCGCTAAGTCTCCTGAGTCACTAGAAAATTTTCAGAGTTATTACATGCACATGTGAAAAATACTTGTTTCCCCTCCTTGTTTTCGATATGATGAGAGATAATCGTTCAAACAAGGAGGGGTTTTTGTGCAGAAAATTGAGAGATATGATCGGTTTGAAGACGGGGTCATTGCTTGTGTACCAACGATTCTTGGGTACCTGGGCATTGGTTTTGCAATGGGGGTTGTGGGAAAAGGCGTTGGGTTGTCTATTCTAGAAATTATTTTAATGTCTATTATTGTCTATGCTGGCAGTGCTCAATTTATCATTTGCGCCTTACTAGCGATTCAAGCACCTTTCATGACAATCGTCGCAACAGTTTTTTTAGTGAATTTACGACACTTTTTAATGAGTTTGTCAGTAGCTTCCTATTTTAAAAAGACACCGTTGCTTTCTGCCATTGGTATCGGGACACTTTTGACAGATGAATCCTATGGCGTTTTGACGACGGCACTGCAACAAGACAAACCAGTCACAGCGAAATGGACCCACGGGTTGAACGTAATGGCTTATTTGAGTTGGATTTTTGCGACGTTTTTGGGTGGTTTATTGGGTTCATTTATTCCAGATCCAGAAGCGTTAGGCTTAGATTTTGCCTTAGTAGCTATGTTTGTTGGTCTTTTTTTATTTCAAGTAGAGCGACCGCTTAAGAAGAAAACCCAGCAAACGCTCTTGATACTAGGGACAGTTGTGGGGACCTTGATTTTATTTATGCGTTTTTCGACCGCAGAGATTGCGGTAATTGCGGCGACACTGGCAGGATGTTTGGTTGGGACGGTGACACACCATGACTAATTTTGTTATACTGATGCTAGTATGTGGATTGGTTACTTGGCTTCCGCGGATCGTTCCTTTTTTATTTTCGAAAAAGCTCATATTTCCGGAACCTTTCACCATCTTTTTGAGTTACTTACCGTTGTGTATTTTGGCGGCATTGTTGGTGCAAAATTTGCTGATCTTTCGAGAAGGCCAATTCCCCATTTTGAAAGTTAAAGAAACCATTGCCTGTATCCCGGCATTATTGGTGGGGTATTATACCAAAGATTTGATGAAAATCGTTATCACAGGCGTTATTGCTATGGCGCTGTTGCGTTTCTTTTTATAGGAACGAGCAGTTTTAAAGAAAAAGGAGAGAATAGATGAAAGACTTATTAGCATCCGTATTCAGCGGATTGATCATTGATGAAAACGAACAGAATTATTTTGTTCAAAAAGGCGGGGTTACCTTCCGACTAGCCAAGGAAGAAGGCGAACATCATTTAGGTGAAGCCGTCGAAGGGTTTGGCTATCAAAATCAAAAGCAAGAAAATGTGCTCACTACGAATATTCCGAAAAGCCGCAAAGGGCATTATGCCTTTGGTACAGTCACAGGAAGCCGTCGCGACTTAGGCGTTTTCGTCGATATCGGTTTGAAAGACAAAGATATGGTGGTTTCATTAGATGAATTGCCAACAATGCGGGAACTTTGGCCCAAAAAAGGCGACCGTTTGATGGTCAGCTTGCGGGTCGATGACAAAGAGCGTATTTGGGCTTCATTAGCAGATGAGAAAATTTTTAAGGCATTGAGCAAAAATGGTACGGAGCAAATGAAGAATCAAGATGTTACAGGTAGCGTGTACCGTTTGAAGTTAGCGGGTACTTACTTGCTGACGGATGATTTTTATATTGGCTTCGTCCATCCATCAGAACGGTATCAAGAGCCGCGCCTTGGGGAAGTGGTCAAAGGGCGAGTGATTGGGATTCGTCCAGATGGTGTCTTGAACCTTTCATTGAAACCAAGAGCCCACGAGGCGATCTCAAATGATGCCGCCATGGTTCTAACCTTTTTAGAACGAGCACCTGAGAACAAAATTCCTTTCACCGACAAATCAGCCCCAGAAGAGATTTTGCAAACATTTGGTATTAGTAAAGGCCAATTTAAACGGGCATTAGGAACCTTGATGAAACAGCGTTTGATTGAGCAAAAAGACGGCTTTACGATTCTTATCAAAAAACCTAATTGAGAATACTTGTTTCTTTTATCGTTCTAATTTATAATGATTACAATGTTTGTCTTGAGTGATTTTCACTCAGATTAGAATCGTTATAAATTAACGGCATACGGAGGCAACTATGAACACAGCAGCAGCGTTAAAAAAGACCAAGAAACAATTGCACGAGTCGGGGTTTAAATTAACTCCTCAGCGAGAAGCGACGTTGTTGGTCTTATTAGAAAATGAGAAAGACCATTTATCCGCAGAAGAGATTTTCTTTTTTGTGCGAAAAAAAAATTCTGAGATTGGCTTGGCAACCGTCTATCGAACATTGGAGATCTTAACGGATCTGAAAATTGTCGATAAAGTCAGCTTTAATGACGGTGTCGCTCGCTATGATCTACGTAAAGAAGGTGCCAAACACTTTCATCATCACTTGTTGTGTTTGGAATGCGGCAATATTGAAGAAGTCGAAGAGGATCTGCTGGGCAGTGTCGAAGAGATCGTTGAACAAAAGTACCATTTTTTAGTAAAGGATCATCGGTTGACCTTTCATGGTGTCTGTCAAAAGTGCCAAAGCAAAGCCGAGTGATTGTACTTTGGCGATCTTAAATAAACGTTTGTTATCACCCGAATGATAGTCAGATGGTTTCCAATAGGAAGAGTGCTCTTTTTTCCGATTTGAAAGAAACCGAAAAATCTGCTATGATTCGGGTGTTTCCTTGGGCAAAAGATACGGGTAGATGCCTCTTTTTTATTGGCAAGCTACTATCTTAACGAGCCAGAATTTGATATGATAAAAAAGCTGAAAGTAGAGGAAGCCCATGAACGAACAAATCATTGATTATCTTCATTATTTGACCATTGAGCGCGGGCTATCCCAAAATACCCGTGCCAGCTACCAGCGAGATCTGCAACAGTATCTTGCGTTTTTACAAAAAAAACAAGTCACTCAGTGGCAGCAGATCGACCGAGTGATCGTTTTGTCTTTTTTGCAAAGTCTGCAAGAAGCGGGAAAATCCTCGGCAACCGTGATTCGGATGGTTTCCAGTTTGCGAAGGTTCCACCAATTTTTGCGTCAAGAACGGTTTACCGATCATGATCCAATGCAGCATATTGATTCACCAAAAAAACAGCAGAAGCTGCCTGATACCTTGAGTTTACAAGAAGTGGAGCGGTTGATCGAAACACCGGATACGCGAGCAGTTTTGGGCATCCGTGACCGAGCGATTTTGGAAGTGATGTATGCGACGGGCTTGCGCGTCAGTGAGTTGATCGGGTTAAAATTAAACGATCTGCATTTAAGTATGGGATTGTTGCAAACAACCGGAAAAGGCGACAAAGAACGGATCGTTCCATTAGGGGACTTAGCGATTCAATGGATCGAAACCTATCTCAGCGATGCGCGTCCGTATTTGACGAGAAAAACGCCGGATGAAAGCCATCTGTTTGTAAACAACCATGGTACGCAACTATCTCGTCAAGGGATCTGGAAAAATTTAAAAGCCTTGGTTCGACAAGCTGGGATCACCAAGAATGTGACTCCCCATACGCTGCGCCATAGTTTTGCGACCCATCTATTAGAAAACGGGGCAGATCTACGAACGGTTCAAGAGTTGCTAGGGCACGCAGACATCTCGACCACTCAGATTTACACGCATATAACGAAGAAACGGATGACGGAAGTGTACAAGCAGCACTTTCCGCGCGCCTAGAAATCGAGGATGGAATGGAAGAAATCAAAATAAAATTAGCTGTCTTTGAAGGACCGTTGGATTTGCTGCTTCATTTGATCAAAAAACTGGAGATCGATGTTTATGATATTCCAGTTGCTACCATCACCGAACAATACATGCAGTACATCCATGCCATGAAAATTTTAGAATTAGAAGTCGCTGGAGAGTATTTAGTCATGGCGGCGACTTTGATGGCGATCAAAAGCCAGATGCTGTTGCCTAAACAAGAGTTGATTGCTGAAGTCGAAGAGTACGAAGAAGATCCGCGGGATATGCTGGTGGCACAACTGCTAGAATACCGAAAATTTAAGTACGCAGCCGAACAGCTTTCAGAAAAAGCGGAAGAGCGCAGTTTGTATTACACGAAAGATCCGATGGATGTCGATGAATACAAAGAGGAAGAAGATCAATTAAGAGCCAATCAATTCAACACGATCGATCTCTTTTTGGCTTTTCAAAAAATGATCGAGAAAAAGAAAAATCGCCAAGTACTAGAAACCAAGATTTCTCCTGATGAAAGCACCATCGATGAAAAGATGGCGGCGATTCAGTTGGAGATGCAACATGTGAGTGCTAAAAAAGGCCGCAGCTTTGATTCGTTTTTTACTTCTTACAATAAAACAGAAGTTGTGGTAACCTTTATGGCACTGTTAGAATTAATGAAAAAAGGAACGATTCGAGTAGAGCAATCAGACAATTATGCGTCGATTCTGCTCTATCCAACAGGTAAAGAAGATGAGTAAATATAGTGAATTAGAAGCGATCTTATTCGTCGTCGGTGATGAGGGGATCGGACTTGAAGAACTGAGTTATTTAGTCAAAAGTAATACTGCCAGTGTCTATCAGCATTTGCAGGAACTAAATCAGCAATATGAAGAAAATGAACATACCGCGTTGCATATTCTAGAAGTTGGCAATCATTTTATTTTAACCACTAAAAAGCAATTTGCCCCTTTATTGAAGAAATACGCCGAATCCCCGATGGGGAGTTCATTGTCGCAAGCCGCTTTGGAAACTTTGTCGATCATTGCTTATAAGCAACCGATCACTCGGATGGAAGTAGAAGAGATTCGCGGCGTTCAATCCAGCGGTTCGGTCCAAAAACTGGTGGCAAAGCGGCTGATTGAAGAAAAGGGACGCGTGGACGGACCAGGACGAGCGATCCTATACGGTACGACGGAATACTTTATGGATTATTTTGGCTTAAAAAGTTTGGCTGAATTGCCTGACATCCAATCAATGGAAGATGAACTTGAAGAAGATGCACCGTTTGATCTTTTTTACGACCGCTACAAACAAGCAGAAACAGAAGGAGAATGAAGATGGAACGTTTGCAAAAAGTGATTGCCCATGCCGGCATCACCTCAAGAAGAAAAGCTGAAGGATTGATAACCGAAGGCCGTGTGCGAGTCAATGGGCAAGTAATCAAAGAATTAGGGGTCCAAGTCGGTTCAAAAGACGTCGTTGAAGTGGACGGCGTTCCGATCGAACAAGAACAACATGTCTATTATCTGTTCTATAAACCTCGTGGCGTGATCTCAGCTGTAACAGATGATAAAAAACGCAAAGTCGTTTTGGATTATTTTGCTGAAGTCCCTGAACGGGTGTATCCAGTCGGCCGGTTGGACTATGATACCTCCGGTTTGCTGCTACTGACAAATGATGGGGAATTATCACAGACACTGATGCATCCAAAACACGAAGTCGAAAAAGTGTATGTTGCCAAGGTCAAAGGCATTGCGGATAAAAAGCAACTGTTCCCATTGACAAAAGGAATTCGGATCGAAGGGCGTAAGACCGCGCCTGCTCGCTTTGAAATCTTATCGACAGACCAAACGGCACAATCTAGTATTGTGCAATTGACGATCCACGAAGGTCGCAATCATCAAGTCAAAAACATGCTAAAAGCAGTTGGTTTGCCTGTGCAAAAACTAAAACGGGAAAACTATGGTCCGTTAGATTTAAAAGGTCTTCGTCCAGGGGAATACCGAGAGTTGTCGAAGAAAGAAGTCAGCCAGCTGAAAAACAGTGCAAAATAGTTGAAAAGTATCTGAAAACGTAACTATTGTTAATTTTTAGATTTTGTGTATAATAGAACATGTAATAAATAGAATAAAGGTTCGTCTTCAGGGGCAGGGTGCAATTCCCGACCGGTGGTTATAGTCCACGACCTATTTCTTCGGAAATAGCTGAATCGGTGAAATTCCGATACCGACAGTACAGTCTGGATAAAGAAGATAGAGCGTATTTGATTTGCTTATGGCTATTTCGAATGCCCTCTTTTTTCCCTGTGGAAAAAAGAGGGCATTTTTTGTCTGGCGCCGACAAGAAAGCCGAGGAAATTTAATAGGTTCGTTTGAAGAGGAATCCTGAACTTAGGAGGATTTATACTGATGAACAACAAAACAAGAAAAATGGTGACGATCGCCATGTGTGCTGCTATGGGAACAATTTTGCAATTTATCGCTTTTCCAATTTTTCCGGCATTCAGCTTTTTAAAGATCGATTTTAGTGATATTCCCGTGATGATCATGATGTTTTTATTTGGTCCTTGGAGTGGGGTAGTGACTGCCTTCATTCGTTCGGTCCTGCATTTGTTCTTATCTGGTTTTTCACCTGCTGATATGGTGGGAGATACGGCAAGCTTTTTAGCATCATGTGCCTTTACTTTGCCAATGTACTACTTTTTCCGCAAAGGTGTCCACACCAAAAACAAAATGGTTGGTGTCATCAGCGGTATCTTGTCGGTAACGATTTTTATGAGTGTGGCGAACCTATTTGTGATCACACCGCTTTATCTACGCTTTTTCGGGGTCACAGCCGATCAATTTTTAGGGATGTCTTTGCCGCAATATGTGGCGATCGGGATTTTACCCTTCAATTTGGTTAAAGGAGCGATCGTCAGTGCCGTCTTTTTAGCACTACATGCCAAACTGCTCCCATGGTTGGCTCGTAAGCAGCCCCATCATTCTGCTATAGGAAAATAAAAAATGAGCCGACTTGCTGTGGCAGACGAAAGGTCTGTTAATGGCAGGTCGACTTTTTTATTTTTCTATAAGGATCGCTCTGGTGGGGCATTTGCGATAAGCAGTTTTGACTTTTTCTTGTTGTTCTTCTATGATAAACTGTTGCCGTGCACTCGGTTCTTGGGCAAATAAAACGATCCCATCTTCATCATAATCGAAGATCTCGGGAGCATAGATCGCACATAGTCCACAAGCAATGCAGCGCTCAGGAACAATTTTACAGCGTTGTGACATTTTTTAGTCCTTTCTGGGAGGAAGATATGGATTCTTTTATTTTAGCGCTGTTTTCTGATACTGACAAGTTGCGTCCATCGACACTTTATCAAATTCTCATTGGTAAGCGCACTAGCTCTGTCTTGAGTTATGCCTTTTTTTATGATCGATTAGGTCTTTTTCAAGCGTTGCCACAGTTGAATGAGAGGGAGTATCAACAGACGATCGCTGACTTGATCCAACAAGGGATGCTAAGTCGAGATTCAGATGGTCTGCTGCTCAAAAGGACCGCTGCAAATTATGAACAGTCAAGAGAAATGTTGTTGCATCATACGGATTATTTTCGGTATGGACGAACGACGGAGGAGGCGTGGCGTTTTGTCCGACTGCTGGTTCAAGCAGCTGCATATCAAGAGGTGACGAATCAGTATATTCCTGTTGAGAACACGCCTTTATATACAGAACCTGTGCGTCGACTGATCCATCAATACCCTGAAATCAAAAAGATCACTCATCGAGAACTTTCGGCAGTTTTTGCCCAACTTCCCGCAGAAGTCGCAGATTTTTTAGCGGGTACCTTATCTGGTCCTGATCTTCTGGGGCAGGCGTTTTTCCAACTTTTGCCAGAATCTGTACAAGGTAAGCCTTGGGACAATCTTTATGTAGGAGCTGCGATCCATCAATTTTTAGCCCTGGTTGAAAAAGAGTCTCAGATGGTTCTGTTTCAAGGATTGTCGCCTTTTCTAAATAGGAATCTGAATCAAAGTATGCTGGAAAGTCGTGCATTGTTCTTGCAAGGAGCTTCTGTTGAGCAGATCATGGAAAAAAGAAGGATCAAACGAGGAACCGTTAATGATCATTTGATTGAGTGGGCACTGCTTGATCCGACATTTCCGTATCAGCGCTTTGATACATCATTGCTGAATAAGCTGCCAGAAACTTCTTGGAAAAACAGCTATCAAGAATTACAGGAGCTTCTTACGACTGATTTTTTGACGATCCGTTTGTTACAGATTGCTCAGAAACGGGGGATTCGATGTTAGAAAACGCACTGAATCAGTACTTTGGCTTCAAAACATTTCGTCAAGGACAAAAAGAAGTCATCGAAAGTGTTTTAGCGCAGCAAGATACGTTAGCGATTTTGCCTACCGGGAATGGCAAAAGTCTCTGTTATCAGCTGCCAGGGTACCTCATAGATGGCATCGTAATCATTATCTCACCGCTTGTTTCTTTAATGGAAGATCAAGTCTATGGCCTACAAAAGCAAGGGGAAAAACGCGCGATTGCGTTTAATAGTCAACTGGACCTTGCCGATCGTCACTATGTGATGCAGCATTTATCGCAGTACAAATTTTTGTTTTTAAGTCCAGAAATGATCGTGCAAGAAGCCATTTTGCAACAACTCGAACGAGCTAAGATCGCTATGCTCGTGGTGGATGAAGCTCATTGTGTTTCCCAATGGGGCATTGATTTTCGACCAGAGTACTTGCAGCTTGGTGAAGTAAAAAAACGGTTGAAGGCACCCGTCACATTAGCATTGACGGCTACTGCCACGGCGCAAGTCGAAGCAGATATTCGGCAAGTGTTGTTAGCAAAGAACGCCAATGTCTACCGTTATTCGATGAACCGCAGCAATATCGGCTTGTTCGTAGAGAAAACGTCAGACAAAGATGCGGCATTGGCAGACTATCTCAGCCGCTTAGGCGGGGCTGGGATCATCTATTGTTCCACAAGAAGCAAAGTCGAAGAAGTCTATAACAAACTGCGTCAGCGCTATTCGGTAGGCTATTATCATGGTGGTCTAGCGAGCGATCAAAGAAAAACGTTGCAGCAGCAGTTTTCTCAGAATAAACTAAAATTGCTCGTCGCAACCAATGCGTTTGGGATGGGGATCAATAAAGAAGATATTCGTTTTGTGATCCATTATGACTTGCCTGATTCGCTGGAAAACTACAGTCAGGAAATCGGTCGAGCAGGCCGCGATGGCAAACAAAGTAGTGCGATCTTGCTTTATCAGGAACACGATGAGCAGATTCACTACTTCTTTCAGCGAGAAAACAAAGAAGAACGCCGTGCTTTAGAACGAATGGATCAGGAAAAGATGAAAGGACCTTTGACACCGCTGCAAGAAAAATGGCAGCTGAAGATGAAGGAGTTGGGGGCTGCGTTTTGGCTGGAAACGCTAAAACAAAACGAACAGCAAAAGCAAGAACAATTACAAAAAATGTTGGCTTATATTCATTTTACCGGCTGTCGTCGCCAGTTTTTATTGGCGCACTTTGGGGAAGAAGCACCAGCAAATCCTTATTGTTGCGACAATGACGGGATCGAATTGGCAGCGGAAGAAGAGCTTTTAGAAAAAAAAGTCATCCTTCATTGGCAAGAACGTTTAATAAAAATTTTTAAAGATATAAATTGAATCGTATTTTGCAGGACAGTTTTTATTTACCTATGGTATAATACATCGGAAGGAAACTAGGAGGGAATACGAGTGAGCAAGAAAGACAATGACTACAATTCAGAAAATCAAGAACCGTGGGAACAACCAATCTATGATACAGAATACGATGATTCTGCATCAAGATCCCAACAAAGAAAACAAAAGCGTGGGAATTCACTCTTTTTGACGATCGTTTTAGTTTTGCTTTTCTTGATCGTGGCAATTCCGGTTGGTGCCGGTATTTGGGTGTTGAATCATAACAGTGATGCCCCGACCGCAGCAAGTTCGAGCAGTACAGTAGAAAGTACGACAGAATCTTCGACAACTGAGTCATCAACAACGGAATCATCAACTGCTGAATCGACAAGTGAAACGAGTTCGTCAACAAGTGAATCAAGTTCTTCATCAAGCAGTAGCAGTTCTGCACCAGCTTCAACAACGCCATCAAGTAGTAGTGAGCCGGCTCAACAGGAAAACAATGCAGGGCAAGACACTACGCAAAATAATCAAGGGCAAGGAGCGACTGGTACCGAGGAATACACGACGGTGCAAGCAGGTGAAGGTCCTGAACAAGTGGCAGCCCGTACAGGCATCTCAGTTGAAACCCTATATCAATTAAATGGGATTGATCCAAACAACTACATGCTATACCCTGGCGACACATTACGAATTAAATAAAAAACCGCTTTGGCGGTTTTTTTTCTTGGTAGGAAGAAGCCAAGGTGAACGATAAGCAGAAACGATGAAGGAATACACATCGTTGGGAAACGAGGAGTAAGAAAAATGAAAAAAATCAACATCGCTATTGATGGTCCGGCGTCATCTGGGAAAAGTACCGTGGCAAAAATCATCGCCAATGATTTAGGGTTTATTTATACAGATACCGGGGCCATGTACCGCAGCATCACGTATTTGGCCTTAAAAAGCGGCTGTTCATTAGAGGATGAAGCGGCGATCGCTGCTTTGATCGATCAATACCCCATCACTTTTGAACCGACTGAACACGGTCAAGAGGTCTTTGCAGGAGGAGAGCAAGTCACAGAAGCGATCCGTCAGCCAGAAGTAACCAACGCAGTTTCGAAGGTATCGGCATACCCTGCGATCCGCGAAAAACTAGTCCAACAACAGCAGATGATCGCTAAAGATGGCGGTGTCGTGATGGATGGCCGCGATATTGGTACGGCGGTTTTACCACAAGCAGAAGTCAAGATTTTTCTGGTAGCAAGTGTGGAAGAACGGGCGCAGCGCCGTTTCAAAGAAAATCAGCAAAAAGGGATCGGTACCGATTATGAAACTTTAAAAGAAGAGATTCAGCAAAGAGATTACTTGGATTCTCATCGGGAAGTCTCCCCTTTGAAACAAGCAACAGATGCCGTTCGAATTGACACCTCCGGTTTAACAATCGAGCAAGTCGTAGAAGCGATCAAAAAAACGATCCAAGAAAAGATCGACTAGCGAAAACAATGGGTGTTCCCCATTGTTTTTTTATTTTTCCTACGAAAAAGATGAAAGCAAGCAAGAAAACAGACGTGAAAAGACTTTTTCAACGAAAAAACCGTAGTTTTTTAGGAAAATAAGAGAAATCGCTTTATTTTTTTTTCATTCTATTTTAAACTAAAAGATGTAGTGCAATTATTGCAGAATTGTTGGTTAGGAGGACATGAGAGATGACAGAATTTGAAAATAATCAGGTTGAGAGTGGAAATGAATCAATGGAAGCCGCTTTAGACAATTTCCAAGAAGTAAAAGTTGGAGATATCGTTAAAGGCGAGGTATTGGCCATTGAGGATAAACAAGCGATCGTAGGGATCGAAGGCGCCGGTGTCGAAGGCGTTGTTCCTGCAAAAGAATTATCGACTTTACCTGTTGAAGACATCAACGAAGCAGTCAAAGTAGGGGATGTCTTAGAATTAGTTGTGATTTCAGCAATTGGGAAAGACAAAGAAAATGGCAGCTATCTCCTTTCTAAACGTCGCTTAGATGCGAAAAAAGTTTGGGAAGATATCGAAAAAGATTTCCAAGAAGGAAAAATCATCGAAGCACCAGTCACCAACGTCGTTAAAGGCGGATTAGTGGTTGACGTAGGGGTTCGTGGGTTTGTTCCAGCATCAATGGTCGAAGATCATTTTGTTGCGGATTTTGAAGATTACAAAGGGAAAACATTGACCTTTAAAATCGTTGAGATCGAACCTTCTGAAAACCGCTTGATCCTTTCTCATAAAGCTGTTGTTGAAGCAGAAAAAGCAAAACAAAAAGAAGCTTTACTAGCTGATTTATATGAAGGACAAGAAGTAGAAGGGAAAGTAGCTCGTTTGACTGACTTTGGTGCCTTCGTGGACCTAGGCGGCATCGATGGACTTGTCCATGTCTCTGAAATTTCACATGGGCATGTTGGCAAACCGAGTGACGTTTTGTCTGTTGGAGATACCGTCAACGTCCGTATCTTATCTGTTGATGCAGACAAAGAACGTGTGTCTCTTTCAATCAAAGACACATTGCCTGGACCTTGGACCAATATTGAAGAGCAAGCGGCTGTTGGCAGTGTCTTAACTGGGACTGTTAAACGTTTGACAAGCTTCGGTGCGTTTGTGGAAGTCTTCCCAGGTGTTGAAGGGCTGATCCATATTTCACAAATCTCCCATAAACACATTGCGACACCACATGAAGTCTTACAAGAAGGCGATGAAGTGCAAGTGAAAGTGCTCGAAGTGAACCCTTCAGAACACCGAATCGCATTAAGTATCAAAGCATTAGAAAAAGCAGAAAATACCAATGAAACACAAGAAGTTTCAGAGGATGATTATCAATTGCCAGAAGAATCAACTGGGTTTACCATGGGTGATATCTTAGGCGATGCCTTAAAAGACAGCGACGAAGAGTAATTGTATGCCATCAGCTTATAACGATTCGATGTTTGAATTTGTTATAAGCTGATTTTTTGTTTGCCGAGAAAGCTTGCAACTTTCCATGGCTTTAGGTAAACTAAGTAAGATTGAATACAAGAAGCAGCGTACAAGGACTGCTTTTTTAAATGGAGGGTAAAAAATGTCAAATCCAACAATAGCGATCGTTGGACGTCCGAATGTGGGGAAATCGACCATTTTCAACCGGATAGCTGGAGAACGAATTTCGATCGTTGAGGATACTCCAGGAGTGACCAGAGATCGTATTTATGCCACTGGTGAATGGCTAGGCCGTGAGTTTAGCGTAATCGATACTGGTGGGATCGATTTAAGTGATGAGCCGTTTATGGATCAAATCAAGCATCAAGCAGAAATCGCCATCGATGAAGCAGATGTCATTGTTTTTATTACGAGTGCTCGTGAAGGAGTAACAGATGCTGACGAGCTTGTGGCTCGTTTGTTATACAAAAGCAACAAACCCGTGATTTTAGCGGTCAACAAAGTTGATAATCCCGAGATGCGCAACGATATCTATGAATTTTATGGTTTAGGTCTGGGCGATCCATACCCAATCTCAGGAAGTCATGGATTAGGGATCGGTGATGTCCTAGATGAAGCAGTCAAACACTTTACCAATGAAGCGGAAGAAGAAGACGATTCCATCATCAAGTTTAGTTTGATCGGTCGACCAAACGTCGGGAAATCCTCTTTGATCAATGCGATTCTTGGAGAAGAGCGAGTAATTGTTTCAGATATCGAAGGAACGACTCGTGATGCGATCGATACCCATTTTACCAGCGAAAGCGGTCAAGAATTTACCATGATCGATACCGCCGGCATGCGTAAAAAAGGGAAGGTCTACGAATCTACTGAAAAATACAGTGTCATGCGAGCAATGCGGGCCATTGAACGTTCAGACGTCGTCTTGATGGTCTTGAACGCCGAAGAAGGAATTCGCGAGCAAGACAAACGGATCGCTGGCTATGCCCATGAAGCAGGCCGTGGAATCATTATCGTTATCAATAAATGGGATACATTGAAAAAAGAAACGAATACGATGCGTGATTTTGAAGAAGAAATCAGAGATGAATTCCAATATTTGGATTATGCACCAATCATTTTCGTTTCCGCAGTGACGAAACAGCGCTTGAATAAGTTGCCGCAGTTGATCGAAGAAGTCAGCATGAATCAAAACATGCGTATTCCATCTGCGTTGTTGAATGACGTCATTATGGATGCGGTGGCGATCAACCCAACACCAACAGACAAAGGCAAACGTTTGAAGATTTTTTATGCGACGCAAGTGGCTGTCAAACCGCCAACTTTTGTTATTTTTGTCAACGAAGAAGAACTGATGCATTTCTCTTATGCGCGTTTCTTAGAAAATCAAATCCGCAAGGCATTCACTTTTGAAGGAACGCCGATTCGGATCATTCCACGCAGAAGAAAATAGAGATTTTATCATACTTTGTTTCTTTTTACAAAGAAATCTGTCCTTTTCTAGAAAAATGGGAAAAAACCAAAAAAAAACCCCCTAAAAACGTTAAAATCCTTGATATTACAAGGTTCTTATGATAACGTTATATCAGAATATTGATGGTAATCAATATTTGACAAAAACCTTGGACCACTCAAGATTTTTGTTGATGCATGACATCAAAAAAAATATCAGGAGGTGAAACCATCCATGGCAAATAAAGCAGAATTAATCGAAAAAGTTGCAGCAGCTACTGACTTAACTAAGAAAGACGCAACTGCAGCAGTAGACGCTGTATTCTCAACAATTCAAGACGCTTTAGCTAACGGTGAAAAAGTTCAATTGATCGGCTTTGGTAACTTTGAAGTTCGTTCTCGTGCAGAACGCAAAGGACGCAACCCACAAACTGGTGAAGAAATCAAGATCCCTGCTAGCAAAGTACCTGCATTCAAACCAGGTAAAGCTCTTAAAGACGCAGTGAAATAATTGAGTCTTGTAGAAACCCTTGAGTAATCAAGGGTTTTTTCTTTTGTCTAACTAGGAACTGCCACTATGCAGGCGGATCGAATGGGAAAAGAAACGGTTATTATTGTCAGAAAATTCAAAAATATTTTTTGTTTTTCTTTTGGTCTAAAAAAAACAAGGGTTGCTGGCACACTTTAATTCTCAAGCAAGAATAAAGGTGATTTAAAAGTCATTCTTATCAAAAGAAGCAAGCGATTAAATGACATCTGATGTGAGAAAGGGTTCCTTGGAATTGTCATTATTGAAAAAAAATTCAGAAAATTCGTTGACAAGTGATTTTGCAAAGGGTATATTGGTAAACAATTACAAGAACGTTACTATTTCTAATGAAGGAGCCATTTTCTATGCGTAATTTTAATCAATATTTATTAGTCATTATTATTGATACCAGGACTTAGAACACGGAAGCAAAAATTATCCGTTTGTTTGAGTCCTATTTGCGTAAGTAAAATGGGATTCTGGCAAAGCATCCCAGTTTTTTATAACCGGGATGCTTTTTTTTATTCCAAAATGCAGGAGATGATGAGTGTGAGAAGTGATCAAATTAAAAAAGGGATCGATGCAGCGCCAGCTAGGAGTCTGCTCTATGCCACAGGACAAGTTAAAAATATCCATGATATGAACAAGCCATTTATTGCGATATGTAATTCCTATATCGATATCGTGCCTGGGCATGTGCATTTACGGGAGTTAGCAGATATCGCAAAAGAAGCGATTCGTGAAGCTGGCGGCATCCCTTTCGAGTTCAATACAATCGGCGTAGATGATGGCATTGCGATGGGACATATCGGTATGCGATATTCGCTACCTAGCCGAGAATTGATCGCTGATTCTGCAGAAACCGTCATCAATGCCCACTGGTTTGACGGCGTATTTTATATCCCAAATTGTGACAAGATCACTCCTGGCATGATCTTAGCAGCCATGCGGACCAACGTACCAGGAATTTTTTGTTCCGGTGGTCCTATGAAAGCCGGCATTGATCCTCGGGGACATCAAATAACCTTATCTTCCATGTTTGAAGCCGTTGGGACGTACAAGACGGGTAATATGACAAAAGAAGATTTTGAGTTTATGGAACAAAATGCCTGTCCGACTTGCGGCTCCTGCGCAGGGATGTTTACTGCCAATTCGATGAATTGCCTCTTAGAAATCTTAGGATTGGCAATGCCAGGCAATGGTACGATCCTCGCCGTGTCTGAAGAACGACGAGAACTAGTTAGACAAGCCGCCTTTAAGTTGATGGATCTTGTTGAAAAACAAGTGAAACCTCGAGACATCGTGACCAAAGAAGCTATCGATGATGCCTTCGCTTTAGACATGGCGATGGGGGGTTCCACCAACACAGTGCTGCATACCTTAGCGATCGCCAATGAAGCAGAGATCGATTATGACTTAAGACGGGTCAATGAAATCGCTAAAAGAGTGCCTTATCTCTCAAAAATCGCGCCATCATCAGCCTATTCGATGCATGATGTCCATGAAGCCGGTGGGGTTTCAGCAATCATTCGGGAGCTATGTGATATCGAAGGAGCGATTCATCCCGATCGACCGACTGTTACCGGTAAGACGTTACGAGAAAATGTCGCTGAAGCGAAGATCCACAACGAAGAAGTCATCCATCCGAAAGAAAACCCGTATAGTCCAGTTGGCGGTCTATCGATCTTGTACGGAAACATCGCCCCAGAAGGCAGTGTCATCAAAGTTGGCGGGGTCGATCCAAGTGTCCAAGTGTTCAAAGGGAAAGCGATCTGTTTTGATTCTCATGATGAAGCAGTCGCAGCAATCGACAATCATACCGTACAAAAAGGACATGTTGTAGTGATCCGCTATGAAGGCCCGAAAGGGGGGCCGGGAATGCCGGAAATGCTGGCGCCTACCTCAAGTATCGTTGGTCGTGGGTTAGGCAAAGATGTCGCCTTGATTACAGACGGCCGCTTTTCAGGAGCGACGCGGGGGATCGCAGTTGGACATATTTCTCCGGAAGCTGCAGCCGGTGGTCCATTAGGACTAGTCAACGATGGCGATGAGATCATTATTGATTTGCCAAATCGAACGCTAAATCTGCAAGTTTCAGAAGAAGAGCTTGCCAAGCGTGCGCAAGAACGACCGAAGTTTCGTTCAAAAGTAAAAAAAGGATGGCTTGCACGTTATACCGCTTTAGTGACCTCTGCGAATACGGGCGGGATTATGCGAGTACCTGATGAGGAGGAGTAGCAATGGAAAACATCGACTATCAAGCATCGCATCTAAGGACTGGCGCACAAGTGTTAGTGGACAGCTTGCAAGAGCAAGGCGTCGAAATGATCTTTGGCTACCCGGGTGGCGCCGTCTTACCGTTATATGACCAATTATATGATGCCGCGATTCCGAATATTTTGACGCGTCACGAGCAAGGCGCGATTCACGCCGCTGAAGGCTATGCCAAAGCTACTGGCAATGTAGGGGTTGTTTTAGTGACAAGTGGTCCGGGTGCTACGAATGTCGTTACTGGCATTGCCGATGCCATGAGTGATTCCGTACCGTTGGTGGTTATCACGGGGCAAGTGGCCGTACCAGGAATTGGCAAAGACGCTTTTCAAGAAGCGGATATTCTAGGTATCACGTTGCCGATCACGAAACACAATTACCAAGTCCGTTGTGTGGATGACTTACCGAAAGTGATCGCTGAAGCCTTTCACATCGCTTCAACTGGGCGTAAGGGACCTGTTGTGATCGACCTTCCGAAAGATATTACATTGCAAGAAACCGCTGAAACCTGCTCATTGCCGATCACAAGGAAAAGTTATCAACCGAATGCAGAGCCTTCCCGTCTGCAAATTGAAAAATTGATGCACGTTTTAGAAAAAGCACAGCGACCAGTGGTACTGGCTGGTGCAGGCGTGATCGCGGCTGAAGCTGCGGCTGAATTAAATGCATTTATTGCCAAGTACAAGTTGCCGACAGTCACAACGTTGCTCGGCTTAGGCTTACTGCCAAATGATCATCAATTTTTCTTGGGCATGGGCGGTATGCATGGAACGTATGCGGCGAACATGGCTTTATCAGAAGCCGATTTGATTATCAATATCGGCTCTCGCTTCGATGATCGCTTAGCGACTGCCGGCAGTCAGTTCGGCAAGCAGGCCATCGTTGCTCATATCGACATCGACCCGGTGGAGATTGGCAAGATTGTAGAGACAAAGATCCCAATCGTCGGCGATGCCAAGGCTGCTTTGCAACAGATGCTACGGTATCCGCCAACTAGAGGAACGTGGTCTGCCTGGTCGGATCTATGCCAAACACGGAAGACGGAAAAACCTTATCGCTATGATCGCACTCAAGCACAAGAAATCAAACCGCAAAAAGTCATCGAAGAAGTAGGGCGTTTGACCAAAGGAGAGGCTTACGTCATCACCGATGTTGGGCAGCATCAAATGTGGGTCGCGCAGTATTATCCGTTTCGCTTTCCTAAGCAGTTGATCACCAGTGGCGGACTAGGCACGATGGGCTATGGTATCCCTGCGGGAATTGGCGTCCAATTTGCTCATCCAGAAAAAATGGTCGTGGTGTTTGTTGGCGATGGCGGGTTCCAAATGACAAACCAGGAATTTGCTATTTTGAATGAGTATGGCTTGAATGTCAAATTTGTTTTGTTGAATAATCGTTCGTTAGGAATGGTCCGCCAATGGCAAGAAACATTTCATGGCAAACGACGCTCTGCCTCTGTTTTTGCACAGCAACCTGATTTTGTTAAACTAGCACAAGCTTATGGCATCGAAGGCTGTCGGATCGATGAACCCACTCAGCTTTCTGCTATGCTAGCGGAAGCTTTTGCACATACGGGGCCGCAACTGATCGAAGTAATGGTCTCGCCCTCAGAGCATGTGTTGCCGATGATCCCACCGGGGAAAGCCAATCATGAAATGATGGGGGTCTAAGGGGATGAAACGGGTATTAGCAGCAATCGTCCATAATGAAGCAGGTGTTTTGAGCCGCATCACGAGTGTCTTAAACCGCCGGCAGGTCAATATCGAGAGTATTTCTGTCGGCACAACGGAACGGCCAGAGTTTTCACGAATGACGATCATTGTCAACGTGAATGATTTGGCAGAAACAGAACAAGTGACCAAGCATTTAAATAAACAAATAGATGTCTTGAAGGTTTCTGATATTACAGAAGTTCCTCATATCGAACGAGAGCTGGTGCTGATCAAAGTCAATGCACCAACCACTAGCCGCTCGGAGATCCAAGCAGTGATTGATCCGTTTCGAGCGCACATTGTCGATGTCGCACTGAAAACGATCGTTGTGCAAGTTGCCGGTGATACGAAAAAGGTAGAAGCATGCATCGAAGTTTTGCGTCCCTACGGGATCAAACAGTTGGCACGAACGGGTGTCACTGGCTTTACAAGAGGGTAAGTGCAATTTTGAATTGCTTAAAATAAAGAAAGAATTCGGAGGAAACAAGTATGGTAAAAGTATATTACAACGAGGAAGTTACAGATAATCTAGGAGACAAGAAGATTGCGATCGTCGGCTACGGCTCTCAAGGGCACGCTCATGCGCAAAATTTACGGGACACAGGTCATGAAGTCTTTATCGGCATTCGTGAAGGAAAGTCAGCAGAAGCTGCAAGAAACGACGGATTTGAAGTCTTTCCAGTAGCCGAAGCCACTCAAAAAGCGGACGTAGTCATGATCTTGGCACCCGATGAGATCCAAGGATCGTTGTATAAAAATGAGATCGAACCGAATCTTTCTGCCGGCAATGCATTAGCATTTGCGCATGGTTTTAATATTCATTTTGATGTGATCGCGCCGCCAGAAGAGGTGGATGTGTTCCTAGTTGCGCCTAAAGGACCGGGCCACTTGGTGCGTCGAACCTTTACCGAAGGGTTTGCGGTGCCAGCCTTGTTTGCAGTCTATCAAGATGCGACTGGCAACGCACAAGCGACAGCTTTATCTTATGCAAAAGGCATTGGTGCCACACGGGTCGGCGTTTTGGAAACGACCTTTAAAGAAGAGACCGAGACCGATCTTTTCGGGGAACAAGCCGTACTTTGTGGCGGTTTGACCAGCATGATCGAAGCTGGCTTTGAAACATTGGTAGAAGCCGGGTACCAACCGGAATTGGCGTATTTTGAAGTTTGTCATGAATTGAAACTGATCGTTGACTTGATTTATGAAGGAGGATTCAAAAAAATGCGCCATTCGATCTCGAATACGGCAGAGTATGGCGACTACGTTTCCGGTGCTCGGGTGATCACCGCACAAGCCAAAGAAAACATGAAAGCCGTATTGACAGATATCCAAAATGGTCAATTCGCGAAAGGATTCATTGAAGACAATCAAAATGGCTTCCCTGAATTCTATAAAATGCGTGAAGAAAACGGCAACCATCAAATTGAAAAAGTCGGCAGCGAGTTACGGAAAATGATGCCGTTTGTTGCGAAAGATTAGAGGTGGCGCGTTTGTTGGTGACAGTTTCTGCAATCGAACAAGCATATGAACGACTGCGGGGAGCAGTTAGTCATACACCGCTGCAGTATGATCGCTTTTTATCTGAAAAATACCAAGCGACGGTTTTGTTGAAGCGAGAGGACTTGCAAAAAGTCCGCTCCTTCAAATTACGAGGTGCCTACTATGCGATCACCCAAGCAGATCCTGTGCAGACCAGTCGTGGCGTCGTCTGTGCCAGTGCCGGAAATCATGCCCAAGGCGTTGCTTATACCTGCCAAGAACAGCAGATCCATGCGGTCATTTTCATGCCAACAACGACGCCGCAACAAAAAATCGCGCAAGTTCTCTTTTTCGGCGGAGACTACGTCAAAATCGAATTGGTGGGAGATACCTTTGATGCGGCGGCGCAGGCTGCCAAACAATTTGCAAAAGAAAAGCAAATGGCTTTCATTGCTCCTTTTGATGATCCCAATATTATCGCAGGACAAGGAACAGTAGCCGTGGAAATGTTGGCGGATGCTGAAAAAAAACAAGTATCGATCGATTTAGTGGTGGCTGCCATTGGTGGCGGTGGTTTGATCAGCGGGACCGCAGCCTATTTGAAAGAAAAGCAGCCAAATATAAAAGTTGTTGGAGCAGAACCTGTAGGGGCCGCCTCGATGCAAGCAGCCTTTGATCACCAAGGACCGGTGGCTTTAGAGCATATTGAAACCTTTGTCGATGGTGCGGCAGTCAAACAAGTCGGAGCTCAGACCTATGCCCATGCCAAACGCTATGTGGATCAATTGGTAACGGTGGAAGAAGGTGCAATCTGCCAAACGATTCTAGAATTATACAGCAAACAAGCGATCGTCGCTGAACCAGCTGGTGCCTTGAGCGTGGCAGCCCTGGATGAGATCAAAGAGCAAATCAAAGGCAAGACGGTCGTCTGTATTGTGAGTGGTGGTAACAATGATAGTTCCCGCATGGCAGAGATCGAAGAGAAATCACTGATTTATCAAGGATTGAAACATTATTTTATCGTCAATTTCCCACAACGTCCCGGTGCGTTGAAGGAATTTGTTAGCCATGTATTAGGGCCTGATGATGATATCACGAGGTTTGAATATACGAAAAAAATCAATCGTGGAACAGGACCAGTAATGCTGGGAATCTTGTTGAAACAAAAAAACGATCTACCCGCATTACTGTCACGAATTGAACAGTTTGATCAAGGCTACATCAACCTTCAGCAAAATCAATCACTTTACTCGCTTTTGGTTTAGAAAAAAACATGGTTTCCTTTGTAATACAGGAAACCATGTTTTTTGCTTTTTGGCATAGAATCATGGGACAAATCGGCGAAAATACTTCCTAATGGTTAGCGATTTAGTAGGTGTTTCAGCGGCTTCTTGCTATAATAGTAAGTAGTAGCAACAAAGGAGTGAGCCGATGGAAGCTGTTTTTTACAGAAATGAGCAAGAAACCCAGATCTCTTACGGGGAAACATTGGCATCGGTCATGAAAGGACAGTCGATCGAGCCGCAGCAGGTGATCATTTTGACGAATCAGCGTTATTATGACCGCTTTTCAGAAAAAGTAACCCGCCTGTTTTTGCCGCGCGAGGTCAATTGGTATATTTGTACCAACCAAATGTATTGCAACAACTTTAGTGAATTTAAGGCCGCAATGGATTTCTTCGGTCGCTTTTCAAAGCAAGAGTCCTTGTTGATCGTCGGGTTTGGGAATGAAGGTGTATTGGCACTGAGCAGTTTTATCCATGCGACTTCGGTCCTATCGACACAGCTTTGGTTGATTCCTGTTTCCTTGCGGGCCTTAGCCAAAAGTGTCAAAGAAACAGCGATCGTTGTGAAAAAGCCAGATATCCCGATGCTGGAAAATCCTAATGCACCACAATTTGTTATTTTCGATCAGACGATTGCCGAAAAGCAAATCGATGGGAAACTTGTCGACTTTTTGACCCTGATCCGTGGTGGCGTGCTTGCCGATAGCGATTTTTTAAAGGAACTTTATCGAACGTACCCCAGTCATCAGGCATTGATGAGACACTCGTTGGCAGCTTATACCAATCAGCTGATCCAATTGTATCAGCAGTCGGGACGCGAATTAGAGGAGTTTGGGCAACTCTTTGCCGATGCTGCTTATCAAACAGAAAATGGTCACTTGCTGTCTGATGCGATGAAATTGTTCTTTGGCTTTTTGTTTCATTTTATTTGGACAGTCCAGCAGCAGCAGTTGACTGTCGATCTGCCAGTATTTTGCCAATGGCTTGCACGATTAGGCTTTCCTATCGAATTGCCCGAGTCTTTTTCCTTAAGCGAATATTTCAGCCGTGTACTAGAATTGCAGCAAAAAGAAAAAAAACTGTTATTTTTGGCAAAAGTTGGTACAATAGGGGGCAGAACGGAAATCGAGGAGAAAGATCTTGTCCAGACGATGGAGACTTATCAGCGATTAATCAATGAGATTCGAGGGGTCTAAATGGAAACTTATAGTGAAAAAATGTTAAAAGCACTAGCCGCAGAAGAGTTGGCTGAAGCACAATTGAATTTTACCGAAGCACTGCAAAAAGATGATGATGAGACACTTGGCGCTTTAGGCGATGAATTACTGCAGATCGGTTTTTTAGAAGAGGCGAAAACGTTATTTGAAACCTTGCAGCAGCGGCATCCTGAAAATGAAGCTTTGCTGCTTCCTTTAGCGGAAATTGCGATGGAAGAAGACCAGATTGAAACAGCCTTCACCTATATCGATCAAATACTACCAACGAGTGAAGCTTATCTGCAAGCCTTGTTATTGAGTGCGGATCTCTATCAACTGATCGGTATTCCGGAAGTCAGCGAAGCCAAATTAAAAGAAGCGCAAAGCCTTGTGCCAGAGGAACCCTTGATTCGTTTTGCCTTAGCTGAGTTAGCTTTTTCAACGGATCGCTATCAAGAAGCTGTTGACCTTTATCAAGGATTGCTGGAAGAAGATATTACGGATATTTCGGGGATTTCGATCGTTGAACGGACCGGAACTTCATTGAGTATGGCAGGTAAGTTTGAAGAGGCGTTGGAATATTTTGAAGCAAGCTTAGAAGACGAACAGACGGACGAGCGTCTCTTTCAAACGGCTTTAGTCTATTTGCAGCTGAAGGAAAATGAACAAGCGATTCGCTACTTGCAGCAGTTGCGGGTCATGAATCCCCAATACCGGGCCTTGTATCTTTATTTGGCTGAAGCACTGCAAGAAGAAGAACAGCTGGAAGAAGCGCAACGTGTGATCGAAGAAGGGATTCATGAAGATCCATATCAAGTGGATTTCTATCATTTTGCTGCCGAGAATGCTTACCGACTTCATGACAGTGAAGCAGCCGAGTCATTTTTACTTAAAGCACTGGAAACTGGTGAAAAAGAAGAGGATACATTACTGACTTTAAGTAATTTATACTTGAATGAAGAGCGTTGGCAAGAAGCGATCTTGGCGATCGAGCGAATGGAAGACAATGAACAGCCTCACGCTTTATGGAATCTAGCGCAAGCCTTCAATGCGTTAGAAGATTTTGACAAAGCAGCAAAATATTACGAAGAAGCCAATGCTGATTTGCACCATGAACCGGCGTTTATGAAGGAATACGGCATTTTCTTACGTGAAGAAGGGCGTTTACCTGAAGCTCTTCATTTGCTACAACATTATTTGGCACACGAACCAGGTGATTTAGAAGTACAGTCGATCGTGGAGGACTTATTAGAAAGATAGGTGAGAGAAATGAACATCAATGTACAAGAAAAGAAAAAGTTTCTTAATTGGTTAGTTTCGACCGTTTCCTTCAGCCGCCGAGAAGTCTCTTGGGTGTTAAACTATCTGGCGAACCATGAAGCGATCTTGGCCAATGTTCATTTTGTAGAAGGGGCAGCCGCAGCCAAACGGGGCTTAAGTGTCCGCAGTACGGAAGTTGGAGGCGAACCCTTTGTCTTGAGTATCGAAGGACAGACCTTTTATGACATTGATCAGATTTTTCACGAGATTCGCATGAATTGGAAACAACCCTTGTATCTTGAATGTCTCTTTCCAGATTCTTGGTCGCAATCCTTTTATTTAGCAGTTTTAGAAGACAATCCTTATGAACGTTGGAACGACCACTTGGATCAAGAAATGACCCAACATGTTACCCAGTACCTTGAAAAAGAAGAAGCAAAAACCAAAATTGATACCTTGTATCGGCAGATCGATCTAGCATTGGAAAATGGGGATCGTGATGCCTTCTTGGAACTTTCCGATGAAGTAAATCGGCACTTGCTCCAACAAAAAGAAGAAAGCCGCTGACAAATAAAAAAGCAGTCCTTTAACCGGGACTGCTTTTTTAGTCTTTATTTTGTTTTAGAGACCGCTGCTTTGCGCTGTAAGAACCGTGACTTAGGTCTTAAGTAGGTAAAGCCTTCGCCTTCGACTTCATGGACATTGATGACAGAAACAAACGCTTGCGGATCAAAGTCATGAACAATGCGCTTGACTTCAGAAATCTCCCGTCCGCTGACCACCATATAAATGATTTGTTTCGATACTCTTGAGTAAGCCCCTTCGCCCTGTAAAAACGTGACACCGCGTTCCAATTCATCCATTAAAACAGGAGCTATCTCTTCGCTGTGATTGCTGATCACTAAAATCCCTTTGGCTGAATAGCCGCCGTCTAAGATCGAATCGATCACACGAGTGAAGACATAAGAAAAAATCAAGGTATACATCATGCGGTTCAAATCTATATAGGTCAAAGAAAGCAACAGGACGAACACATCAAAGATCAAAAGCGACCGCCCGATCGTCACCCCAAAGTTTTTCTCTAAAATGCGCGCCAGTACATCGACGCCACCTGTTGTTCCACCGACTTTGTAGACGATCCCACTACCGATCCCTGCAATCAAACCAGCCAAGAGTGCGACGATCAGTAGATCATGCTGTAGATCGATCAACAGGGGAACACTCTGCCAAAATGCCAACCAAAAAGACAAACCAAAGGTTCCTAAAATCGTATACACTAATGAGCGTCGACCAAGAATTTTGCCACCGATCAAAATGATCGGAATATTTAAGATCAATGTACTAATGGCAGGATTGATTCCCCATAAGGCTCGCAGGATCAAGGTGATCCCTGTCACACCGCCTTCTGCTAAGTCATTTGGGATATTTAAATAGACTAGACCGAAGCCATAAATACTCGTACCGAAAATAATCAAAACAATGTCGCGAATCGTTCGCCATGAAAAAAATGCCCGCATCCTGTTTCCTCCGTTATTCAACTTCCACAAGTATCAATGTAGCACGAAATCATTGAATGTACAACAAATCCTGAGGGGGCTCTATCTAGGCAGGCAGCCATTCTTTTGGTAAGATAAACGAGAAAGGGTGAAGAAGATGACAGATAAACGTTCCTTGGCATCGATGCAAGAAGAAGTCGACGCCTATATTCAACAATTTAAAACTGGCTATTTCAGCCCCCTCGCCCAAATGGCTCGTTTGACTGAAGAAGTTGGCGAATTGGCGCGAGAAGTAAATCACTATTACGGGGAAAAAAATAAAAAAAGCGATGAAGTTGAAAAGACCGTGGCAGAAGAACTGGGCGATGTACTCTTTGTGACGATGATCATGGCCAATTCACTAGACATCGACCTGACTGAAGTGTTTGAGGAAAATATGGCAAAATTCAATCAGCGGGATGCGTATCGTTTTGAAAGAAAAGATGGGAAAGTACATGAAGCTGACTAAATTACCAAAAGAATTTGCAGAAGCTGCGCCACTCCTAAAAAAAATCGAAGCCGCGGGCTATGAAGCATACTTTGTTGGCGGCAGCGTGCGGGATACGATTTTAGGCCAGCCGATCCATGATGTCGATATTGCTACCAGTGCGTTTCCAGCCGAAATCAAGGCGCTTTTTCCTCGAACCATTGACATTGGTATCGAGCATGGGACGGTGCTGGTCTTGTGGGAACAGGCGCAATATGAGATTACCACCTTTCGAACCGAAGCCGCCTATCAGGATTATCGCAGACCTGACAAAGTTGATTTTGTCAGGTCCTTGAAAGAAGATCTAAAGCGGCGGGATTTTACCATCAATGCATTGGCACTTCAAGAAGATGGGGTCATCATTGATCTTTTCGATGGTCTGGCAGATATCGACAATCAGATTTTACGAGCAGTGGGTCACCCGCAGGAACGTTTCCATGAGGATGCCCTACGAATGATGCGGGGGCTGCGTTTTGTCAGTCAATTGGGCTTTGTTTTAGAAACAGAAACATTGGCTGCTATCCATGCGAATCATGCCTTGTTGGGGAAAATCTCTGTTGAACGGATCATGATTGAATTCGTGAAATTGCTGTTAGGCAATCATCGGAACCAAGCACTGCGGGCGCTAGTAGAAACCGAATGCTATATCTATTGCCCATGCTTGCGGGAATACGGTGAGGCGTTACTGCGGATGGCAGACCTGCCAGCGATCCCATTAGAAAACGAAACGACGGCTTGGGTATTGCTCATTGACCAAATCGGTTTAGCTCCTGAGGCAGTCCGCAGCTTTTTAAAAGCTTGGAAATGTTCGAATGACTGCATCCGCCAAGTACAAACGGTCTATCAAGCACTGCTAATGCGTCGAAACGGCGAATGGAACGATCTGCTGTTGTATCAGTTCGGTTTAGAAGCAACCTGTTTAGCTGAAGGATTATTGCGTTATGACAAGCTGCCCAATGATCCAGCAAAAATCAGTCAGCGCTATCAGCAGCTACCGATCCATTCACTGAAGGAGCTGGCGATCAATGGACGTGATTTACTGCAGACAGTTGATCGTTCTTCTGGTCCGTGGCTCAAAGAAGTCTTGGCCGCTGCCGAAGCTGCAGTCATCACACGAAAAATCCCTAATGAAAAAGAAGCACTATTGGCGTTTGCTCAAGCATATTTAGCGAAGGAGGGATAACTGAAGAATGGAAAGCAAAAAAGACTTTCTCGTTGACCTTCAAGACACTGCGGCTGTTTTGGGTTCTGGCGGTTTAGCGGTTTTAGCAACCCCTCGACTGGTCGCAATGGTGGAAAACACCTGTTGGGAAGCCCTTGAGCCTACTTTAGATAAAGGGTTTACCACCGTTGGTACAAAGTTTTCGATCGATCATTTGAAACCTTCGCCAGTCGGAGCGACAATCACAGTTCTTATACAATGGGAAAAAGAACAAGGATTCCAGTTTGATTATCAGGTGACCGATGGGGCGCAACAACTCATTGCCAAAGGGACTCATCAACGAGCGGCGGTGGAAATCTCTCGGTTTATGAAAAAAGTCAACGAAAACCAAAGTTAATTTGTGTCCCAGTAGCGACTATGTGTTAGAATTAAAATGTATTATTAATAAAAAGGAGCGTTTTGTCATGGCTAGAGAAATGAAAGCTTTAAAATTTTATTTCCGTAATGGAGAAACATGGACGATCGAGCGCCGTTACATCGGTGACTTATGGATCAAACAAATCACGACCAGTTTTGGCCGTATCCACGGAAGCGAATTCGTTGAGATTCATCCATGTGCTGGGTTCAAAATTGAAATCTTCCAAGAAGGCGATCATGTGGCAACACATGACATCAACTTAGGCGGACTTGAATTAGGGATGTTTGCTCGTGCGTTGAAATATGAAGATATTGAACGGATGGAAATTCTTTACCGTAACGGTACACCGGATCTTGTTTATTTCCCATACAAGGACAAAGATACGGAAGGATTGGATAATGTATACCAATCAACAAAAATCAGTGAAAAAACGAAGAGTCTGTATATCGTGATCGACCCAAATCAAACGGTTGATGATGTTTATCAAGAACATTTCGAAGAATAAGAAAAACGCAGAACCAGTTGGTTCTGCGTTTTTTTTAGAATGTTTCTTGGAACATATCCGTATACTTTTTTAATAAAAGATAATCTTCGGCATATTCATCCTTTAAAACGATTGTATCGCCAAAGAAACTCTTACGAGCATGTTGAATGATCCGATGCTGAATATCTTTTTCCAGAAGGTAATCGATCTCAGACTGTTTCAGGTTTTGTGCAGCAGTCGCCCGATTCTTTTCTAAATATTGCAGCAAATCGTACTCAAGGTGTCCCGCACCATTGATGACTCGTTTGTATTCGATTTTGTCAATTTTCATCTGCTCACACTCCTTGCTATTAAAGTACCTTAGAAAGAAGTAAAGGGGGAGATGGGGGCCTCGAAATTACATAAATCTTTAAAAAATGGATCGTTTGTTAATGTTATCTTAAGATTTGTCATCGAAAAGGAAAGAAAAACGAGTCAAGTGCCGGTATTTTTTGAACCATCAGCAAACGGTTCTTTTTCTTTTTGCTGATGGACAGGTCCTATGTTGGCGATCCCATCTAGACCACCAGCGTGACCACCGACTAATTTGCTGCGTGCAATGGCACGAGCGCCTTCCATTCGGCTTGTGGCATGAACGATCGAAGTGAAGCCGTATTTCTCACGAATCTTATCGATGATCAAATCTAATTTACGCTGGCGTAATTGCGTTTCTGCTTGCTCAAAAAGATCCAGCTGGACATTTTCTGTATAAACCAATTTTGAATAGGTGATACCGATGTGGCGAACGACTTGCCCGGTATAAAATTTTCGAAAGAGAAATAGGCAATGAGCCACAAGCTTACGTGTATTGTCAGTTGGCGGGATTTTCATTTGTCGGGAAAAGCCAGAGGCAGTTTCACCAAAGGCTACGCCGATGTAAACATTGATACAAGCGGTCTGACAATGATGGCGGCGAATTCGAGCGGCAACTTGCTCCGCCATTTCCTTGATGACGATCTCGATTTCTTCTTGTAAATAATAATTGCGATGTAGGACCTGACTATTGCCGTAGCTTTTTTCCATGACCTGCGGTGTCGGTTCGGCTAAAATGGTGCGGTCAATGCCGTGAGCGTGATGGTAGAGCTGCTCACCAATGATTCCCATGCGACTGCGCAAAAGATCAGGACTGGCATGAGCCAATTGTTCAATAGATTCAATCCCCATCAAGTGAAGTCGTTTTTCTGTGCGTCGACCGATTCCCCAAAACTCAGTCATGGGGTTGATTTGCCAAACTTTTGTCGGGACATCTTCGTAGGTCCATTCGGCAATCAAGGAACGGTTGTGTTTGGATTCGTTATCTAAAGCTAGTTTTGCTAACAAAGGATTGTCACCAATACCGATGGTGACATACAATTTCGTTGTTTCGTAAATGTCTTTTTGAATTTGCTGGGCAATCAGCCAACGTTTTTCTTCGCGAGAAATCGTGTTATCAGGAATGAAAAGATCCAGTGTACGGGTCAGATCCATCATCGTTTCGTCGATTGAATAGAGCAGCAAATCATCTTGTCCAACATATTTGCGAAAGACATCATTGACTTTGGTGTTTTCTTTGATATAAAAACTCATACGTGGCGATGCTTTGTACAAATCGGGATGCGTCGGCAGATTGTCATTGCGGGTCACATTTGAAATTCCTAAAGCCGATTTTGCCTTTGGGGAAGCCGCTAAGATTAAGCCGTTTCCAGTATTGTCAGAATGAGACATGACGACCAGCATCGCTTGGATAGGGTCTAATCCGCGCGAGATGCATTCGACAGAAGCATAAAAACTTTTGACATCGATAAATAAGATATCGCGTTTTGGCTCGAGCGCATAATTAAAACCACCCATTTTTATCACTCCTTACCGAGATTATACGAACGTTTGTTCTTTTTTGTCAAGCGAACAGGAGCGGATGGGTGGATTTGTTTTTTTATAGAGAGATTATTTTTGGTTTATAATGATGGGAAACGTTGTTTTATAAGGGATAAATTCATTTCAGGTTATCAGAATCCGATTGGACATAAAAACGTGATTTTGTCTTTTTACCCGAAGGTGTGATTAAAAAAACAGCCGATCCATTGGACCGACTGTCGTAGCTTAAATCAATTTTCGGCAGGTAGCATTGCAAACAAACTTAAGAGATTGCCGTCTATATCTTTGACGATGGCATAGCGTTGCCCCCAAAAGGCACACCAAGGTTCTTTGAAAGACTGATACCCGGCAGCTACGACTTTTGCATGAAGGGCATCAACCTCTTCAGGGGAATCACATAAAAAGGCTAATTCAATCGTATCTCCCACAGTCATTGGTGAATGCCCATAGATTCCGGCAACCATTTTGCGGCTATTCAAGGAGATGCGAACCCCGTCGTTTGCTAATTCCATATAATCTTCTGAGTGCTGACCTAATGGTGTGAAGCCAAGTACTTGATAAAAAGCCAGTGCCTGTTCCATGTTTTTTGTGATAATACCAACCATATCTAGTTTCATTGTTTTCTTCCTTTCTTGTGGGAATTCTTTCCATAACAGTCAATGCAGTTGCTAGCAATGAAGATTACCTCGTTTCTGTCAGACGGTAATGGTGCAACCGTTCAGCCAACGTACCAGTGTGTAGTTCAAACAAATGATTGTCATCATCGTAAAAATAAATGGAAGCACCTTCGCCTTTGATACGAGAACGATCTTTTTCGATCTTCAATCCTAGTCCTTGGATGCGCGTAATCAAGGAATCGATTTGAGTTTGATCGATTTTAAAGGCAATATGGTTATACGTTTTCGGCAGCTTCTGGGAGGCATCCTCCATAACAGCAAGCCATAAGCCATCGATCAAAAAGAATTTTTCTGGGAAGTAAGAATGGGGCTGGTCTCGGCTATCATAAATTTCCTCTGCTTCAAACAATGTTTCCAGCATCGTTGTCGTCTTTGCTAAATTCTGTACGATCAACGTGATATGGGAAATCTCCATCGCATCAACACTCCTTCGTTATGACGAAATAGGGGAAAGAGAAACAATTAGTATCAAAATAAGCATTATGTTAGTGATTGTAAAATACCAATAGGAAGAGCAGAACATAAAACAGTGCATCAGTTGTGCAAGGAATAACTTTCTTCTTGTATTTTGTCCAAAAGAAGACATTTATTAAGAAGAGGATAATCACTGTCGGTAAGCTAAAGGTCCAAGCAGGGTGTTTAATGAAAATGAAAAGCATATTTCCAATAAGAGCAAAAAGAAAAGCGCCATAAAACAGACGATAGTTACTAGGTAGATACGTAAAATTGCCAAGCATGGGTTCACCTCCTGTAGGCAGTATAGCATGAAAGGATCGACTGGCACTCAAAGTATATTGAAAGGACAGCTAGAAGAAAAAGCTAGTTCATGTTCTATGTGCCGCCTTTGTTGAACATTAGTTTCTTTTTTACATTATACATTAAAATTTATTTATACGTCGCTTCAAAGAAAAAGTTGGCTCAAAAGTTCAAAGCAAATAAGTGAAAATAGGGGAGTGGTTGTGTAAAGAGGGAAATAAAAATGCAGCAGCTATCATTGCAAAATGTCTGAAAAAAAAGAAGTTCGCAAACGCCTTGGTTATCAGCGTTTGCGAACTTCTTAAATAGCATTATTTTGTTTCGCGGTGTAAAGTAACTTTTCTTTCACGTGGGCAATATTTTTTCTTTTCCAAACGATCAGGATTGTTACGTTTGTTTTTGTTTGATAAGTAGTTGCGTTCTTTACAAGAAGTGCACTCTAATGTGATGTTTACGCGCATGATTTTCCCCCCTAACGATACAAGAATCCTCTAAGAAATCTCTCAGACTAAAATATAATAGCATGTTTTGTGCGGGAATGCTAGCTTTTTCCTGAAATTTGTTAAGTAGTTTTACTTGACGAATTACTTGAAACGTATTAGTCCAATTTGCTCTGGATATCTTCGATCATTTTGGTATAGGCGATCGGACCGTTGTAGAGCCAGCTTGATTCGGGACCGAATTCCCATAAATGATTGTTTTTGACTGCATCAAGATTTTGCCAGACTTGTTCGCTGAAAAAATCAGCACCTTTATCACTATTCACTAAAATCAAGTAATCGGCATCCAATTCTGCCAATTTTTCCAGAGAAACGGCAGACCAGTCAGCAGTGGCACTTTCACTGATTTCTGAAACAAGCGAGGGAACTTCAAAACCGAGTTCGTGATACAGCAGTTGACCACTTGATTTTGTTTCTGAAACCATGAAGACAGAATTATTGACCACCCATAAAACAGCAATCGACTTGCCTTGGATTTGATCAGCGTACGTTTCCTTGGTAGTAGCGACTAAGTCATCATAATCAGCTTCTACTTGGGCAGCTTCCTCTTCTTTGTGTAAGACCTTTGCGATATCTGTCAGACGTTCACGCCAGGTTACTTCCTCGCCATTTGTGACCACATAGGTCGGCGCGATCTTACTGTACTGATCATATTTGTCGCCTTCCACCATGGAATTGCTATCCATCAGCAGTAGGTCTGGCTCAAAGCTCAAGACATCTTCATAGGGCAGATCATAGTTGATTCTTGGCACATCTGCTAGTTTGTCTTGCAAGTATGCTTGATCACTGTCATTGCCGACTGTCCATTGAGCAACCGGGGTTACTCCTAAAGCGACCAAATAATCTTCCAAGTAACTACCGATCACCCGTTGTGGGTTTTCGGGAACAGTGACTTCATTTCCCATCGCATCGGTAAAGGTTGTTGCTATTTCTGAAGAAGTAGTGGCTTTTCCACTGCTATCCGTTGAGTCATTATTCGTACCGCAAGCACCCAGTAGGGTAAGGGAGCAGGCTGCTAGCAGGGTAAGCCAAGTACTTCTTTTTGACCATTGTTTCATAGAAAAACTTCCTCCTTTGTTAAAAGATGAGCACTTATCATTTTAATTGAGAATAATTCTCATTTGCTGATTGCTATTATTACGGAGAAACGCTGATTTGTCAATCTTATTTTTTTATTTCCTTTTTTTAGAACTATTGACGAATAGTAGGATTACATTCATAATTGATAAGCATTATCAATCAATTATTTTGGGGACGAATATGGCGAAATTACGAACAGTTGACTTGAGTGTCGGCTATCAAAAACAAAAAATTGTGCAAGATCTAACAATTGAGATTCCAGAAGGGAAAATCATCGGCTTGATTGGTCCGAACGGCAGTGGAAAATCGACATTTTTAAAGGCACTCGCCCGAATTTTACAGCCTTTGTCTGGTGAGGTCCTATTAGATACACAAAACCTCCAGAACATCAAAACCAAAGAAGTGGCTAAAAAGATTGCGCTGCTTTCACAAGTTAGCGACTCATCGATTGGCTTGACGATTCGCGAAATTGTTTCTTACGGTCGTTTTCCCTATCAAAAAGGACTGAATAGTTTATCGGAACAAGATCTTGCAGCGATCGACTGGTCTTTGCAGGCAACTGGTTTGACGGCACTAGCAGAAGAAGTGATCAGTACGCTGTCAGGGGGGCAAAAGCAGCGCGTTTGGATCGCCATGGCACTGGCGCAAGATACGGATATCGTGATTTTAGATGAACCAACAACCTTTTTAGATCCTGCGCATCAATTAGAAATTTTGCTCTTATTACAGCAAATCAATAAAACCTATGGGAAAACGATCATTATGTCGATTCATGACCTGAATCATGCGTCACGTTTTTCTGATTATATTTACGCATTAAAAGGTGGAGAGCTTTTGGTTTCCGGTACACCGGAAACGGTACTGACCAAAGAATGGCTGCAGCGTTTGTTTGAGATCGATGCCGTGTTAGGTACCTTTCCTAATAGTACAAAGCCGCTGGTCTTGACCTATGAGTTAGGAGCGCAGATATGAAAAAGTTTCCTTGGCTGCTGCTGCTTTTTAGTGGCTGCTTTATTATCTGTTTCTTTTTAGCGATCACTCAAGGAGCAGCGGACCTTTCTTTTGAAACGATCTGGGATGCCGTCTTTGCTTTTGATTATGAGAATCAGCTGCATCAAGTCTTGCGCAATATTCGGTTGCCACGTGTTTTGGCTGCTTTTCTAGTAGGAAGTTGTTTTGCTGTTACAGGAGCCATCATGCAGGGGATTACGAGAAATCCCTTGGCAGATGGTGGTCTTTTAGGTGTCAATAGTGGGGCTGCCTTGGGACTAGCGATCGCATTTATCCTCTTTCCTAGTGTGCAACCGAGTCAAGCGGCGCTGTTTTCCTTTTTTGGTGCGTTTGCGGCAACTGGGCTGCTTTTTTTACTGACCAGATACGCCAAACTAGGCATGTCGCCCACGGGACTGATTTTGGCTGGTGTGGCATTAAGTTCTTTTTTCTCAGCCATTAGTCAAACTCTGTCATTGCAATTTGATTTAAACCAAGAGCTAGCCTTTTGGTTTATCGGTGGTGCGGCGAATGTGACTTGGCAGCAACTGCGTTTTGTGGGCCCCATCTATCTGATCGCCATCGTTTTTGTGCTACGGCTAGGAAAAGCCCTCAATCTGTTAGCACTAGGAGATGACACCGTCATTTCATTAGGCAAGCACCCGCATCTGATTCGGGCATCTGCCTTACTGTTAGTCGTAGTTTTGGCGGGAATGGCGGTTTCACTTGTTGGACCGGTCAGCTTTGTCGGCTTAATGGTTCCTCATGTCGTGCGGGGGATGGTGGGCAAAAACTACCAATTGATTTTGCCTTTGACGATCATTGGAGGTGGGACCCTAGTGATGGCCGCTGATCTGGCAGGTCGCTTGATCAATCCCCCTTTTGAGACACCCTTTGGGATACTGATGGCATTGATCGGTGTGCCTTTTCTATTGGTCAAGATACGGAGGGAAGACTGATGAAAAAAACACTCTTTGTTTTTTTTCTACTGGTGATGGCGGCTTTTTTAGGAAGTGTCATGGTGGGAAAAACAATCTTAACCTTTCAGACATTAGGGGCAATCATTCAAGGTACGGCTTCTTCGAGTCAGGTACTGACGTTTACTGAGTTTCGACTACCACGGGCTTGTCTGGCGCTGATCGCCGGCGGTGCCTTTGGTTTTTCTGGTTTTGTCTTGCAGGGGGTGACGAGAAACGAGCTGGCTGATGCAAGTATCGTAGGAATCAACAATGGCGCGGGTCTCTTTGTAATGATCTACTTAGGGGTTTATACCCAAGGATCGCAGCTTTTACCTGTCGTTGGGATCTTCGGTGGCTTGTTGGCTGCTGTACTGGTCTATTTGATTGCCTATAAACACCGCCAATTGTTGTCGGTGGAGCGAGTGCTGCTGGCGGGAATCGCCGTCAATGCAGGGTTGGCCGCGGCTACTTTACTTTTTACGGTGGAATTATCAAAAGACCGCTATCGCTTTGTAACAGCATGGCTTTCTGGATCTATCTGGGGAACCTCGTGGCAGCAAATTACCAGTCTGCTTCCTTGGGTCATCGTATTGTCTGTCGCAGCTTTCTGGACCGTACCTAAACTTAATCTGCTTGGTTTTGGTGAGGAACAGGCAATTAGCTTAGGGGTTTCTTTGACACGGTTGCGGACGTGGTTTTTAGTGATTGCGGTTGGTTTGGCTGCCAGTACGGTTGGCTATACCGGTAATTTAGCTTTTGTGGGCTTATTGGCGCCTCATATCGCCAAGGGACTCATCGGCAGAGAATCTCGCAGTGCCTTTTTCTTAGCGGGAATGATCGGCAGTCTGCTGGTCTTAGTAAGTGATACGATCGGTCGTTTACTATTGACAAGCGGTGAGATCCCAGCTGGTATCATCATTTCTATCGTGGGGGCACCGTACTTTGTCTTTTTACTGATCCGGCGTAAAGAAGGATGAGCAGATAGTCATTATCTTGCCAAGAAATCTGCGATTCTAGTTTGCTATTTGGACACAGTTTTTGGTACTATTTCTGAGAGGAGTGATCCAATGGAAAAACCAGTCATTAGAGAGCACATGATCCAAACATTAAAAAAAATGCCGAGCAAACAAAAGCAGCAGAAAGAAACGGTGATTTTGCAGTTGCTGTTTTCTTCTCAGCTTTGGCAAACGGCTAAGTCAGTAGGAGTGATCCGTTCGTTGCCATTTGAATTTGATACAGCGGCTATTTTTGCTAAAGGATTTGAACAAAACAAACGAATCGCAGTGCCGAAAGCACAACAAAAAAAATTGCAGTTTTATCATGTGGAGCCGGCAACGCGTTATGAAACGTCGGCATTTGGGGTTGAAGAGCCGATCAGTGAGCAAGAAGCCCATCACTTGGATTTACTCATTGTTCCCGGCTTGGCTTTTTCGAAAAAAGGCTATCGCATCGGCTTTGGCGGCGGCTATTATGATCGTTTCTTGTCAGCTTTTGATGGCAAGACCGTTTCTTTGGTCTTCGGAGAACAATTCAACGATCAATGGACACCAGATGTATTCGACATTCCAATCGATAAAATCTATACGGATTCGCTTATTCGCACGTAAAGGAGCACGTCAATGAATTCTCAAATGAAAAGATGGCTGAATCAGCCGATCTTCACGTATCTATTTTTAGCTATCCAAACTATTGTGTTTATCTTGGGTTATTTTAGTCCCTCTATTCAATCAGGCGGGGTGATGTTTGGTCCGTTTGTCGTCTATTTAAATGAATATTGGCGTTTCGTTACCCCAATCTTTCTGCATTTCGGGTTGGCACATTTTGCAATCAACTCTGTGATTCTATATTATATGGGGCAACAAGTAGAAGCCATCTATGGTCATAGCCGTTTTTTTGCCTTGTATTTACTAAGCGGCATCATGGGCAATACCATGAGTTTTGCTTTCAACCAAATAGGGGTTCAATCAGCAGGCGCTAGTACTTCATTATTCGGGCTTTTCGGGGCATTTTTGATTTTAGGTTGGCATTTTAGAAATGATTACCGCATCCAAGCAATGGTACGGCAATTTGCCCTATTCGTTGGATTGAACCTGGTTTTTGGGGTGTTTGATCAAACGATTGATATGTGGGGACACATTGGCGGGATCCTCGGTGGGTTATTGTTAGGGAATCTTTTGGCATTGCCAAAGAACTATGGAAAATATTCGATCCACACCAGAATCCTCTCTGGCGGACTCTTTGTTTTCTTATTGGCTATTTTTGTGATATATGGTTTTAAAAAATATTAATTACTTGTATAATAAGCAGGAAGTGGTTAAATGGAAACGTTATATGACGTACAACAATTACTGAAACAATTTGGTGTTTACGTATATGTCGGCAAGCGGATCTACGATATAGAACTGATGCAAATCGAGTTGAAAAACTTTTATGACAGTCGCTTGATAGATCGGGATGTATATCTGACTGCCCGGCGAATTCTTACGCGGGAGCATCGAATTGAAGAAAGCCGGGAGGAAAACAAGTGATGGACAAAAAAATCATCGGAATTGATTTAGGCGGAACAACTGTGAAATTCGCTATTTTAACGAGCGAAGGCGAGATTCAGCAAAAATGGAGTATTGACACCAATATTCTTGATGAAGGCTCACATATCGTGCCAGAAATCGTGGCATCGATCAATCATCGCCTAGAATTATATGGCTTACAGCCGGAAGCATTTATCGGTATTGGTATGGGGACACCAGGAAGTGTCGACCGTGACAAAGGAACCGTCATAGGTGCCTACAATCTGAACTGGAAAACACTTCAGCCAGTCAAAGAACTGATTGAAAAAGGCACAAAAATCCCATTTGCCATCGATAACGATGCCAATGTAGCAGCTTTAGGTGAGCGTTGGAAAGGGGCAGGGGATAACAATCCTGATGTCATCTTTATCACACTAGGTACAGGTGTTGGCGGCGGTATCATCATGGAAGGGCAATTGCTTCATGGGGTTGCTGGTTGTGCCGGAGAAATCGGTCATATCACTGTTGATCCTGAAGGGTTCGAATGTACTTGCGGCAAACGTGGTTGTTTAGAAACTGTTTCTAGTGCGACGGGTGTTGTGCGAGTTGCTCGACAGTTGGCAGAAGAATATGCTGGCGACTCGGCATTGAAACAACAGCTGGACAATGGGGAAGATGTTTCAAGTAAAGATATTTTTGAAGCGGCTCAAGCAAACGATTCATTTGGCTTGATGGTCGTTGATAAAGTGTGCTTCTACCTTGGGTTGGCATGCGGAAACCTAGGAAACACATTAAATCCATCAAGTATCGTTTTAGGTGGAGGCGTATCGGCAGCCGGTGAATTTTTACGTGAACGGGTTGCTGCCTACTTTGCTCAATTTACCTTCCCACAGGTAACGGAAAGTACTGAAATCAAATTGGCCGAACTTGGGAATGATGCCGGTGTGATTGGGGCAGCATCATTAGCTTTGCAGTTTGCAGCAAAAGCATAGATGACAAGCTGCTAGGCAATGATACATTAAAGCAGCATAAATCAAAAAAGAATGTTTGTTACAATAGAGAGGAATAGAAGAAATGACACCAATTATGTGGCTAAACTTGGTTTTGGCATTAATAATCTTAGCAATCGCTTTGAACTGGGCGTATTTTCAAATTATGGGACGCCGTTCAGCAACGATCATCTCAGAAGATGAATTTAAAGCAGGAATGAAGAAAGCCCAAGTGATCGACGTTCGGGAAAAAAATGAATTTGACAGTGGGCATATTTTAGGGGCGCGTAATATTCCCTTTACGGTTTTAACCAATTCCTTCAGCGCATTTCGTAGAGATCAACCAATCTACTTATATGACACGCGTAAATCGTTGAGTATTCGGGCAGCAAATAAATTACGTAAAGAAGGCTTTACCAATGTCTATATCCTAAAAGAAGGGTATGAAGGTTGGAGCGGCAAGACGAAAAAGAAAAATAGTTTATAAAACAGAGAACTCAAGGCAAAAGAACACAAGCAAATTTGAATGAGTGACGAAACACCAAATGGAGTGTTTCAAGTAAGTCATTATTCAATTTACATTGTGGGCTTTTGCCTTTATTTATAGAACTTAGGTCTATCGATAAGGAGAGTGTGCGTTGATCAAGCGAAAAAGAATTTATGAAGTGGCGGAAACGACAGATGGCTATCGGGTATTGGTGGATCGCATCTGGCCTAGAGGAATGAAAAAGGAGGCAGCCCAGATCGATCTATGGCTCAAAGCAGTCGCACCAAGTACTGAATTGCGCAAATGGTTTGGGCATGATCCTGAACGTTTTGATGACTTTAAAGGCTGCTATCTACAAGAATTAGAGAAAGCGCCAGCTAAAGATGCCTTGGCACGGTTAAAAGCGTTGGTTGCTGAACAACAGACCGTGACCTTACTATACGGAGCGAAAAATGAAGAACAAAATCAAGCCGTGATTTTGCAGGACTTACTGGAGAAGGCAGAATGATTACCTAAAAGAGCCGCCAGCCTATTGAAGGCTGACGGCTCTTTTGTAGCAAATGATTAGCGGGCAACGCTTTTACGCATCGCGCGTTTCCGTTTTTCATCATGATCTGCTTGTTGTTCGTCAATTGGATCAATCACTTGTTTCTTGACCGTCATAACAACACTTGCAGCTGCAGCAACCGTTGCGACTGTTCCTACTAAAAATCCTGAAAGAAATCGTTTCATCATTAAACACCTCGCCTTTAGTTATAGGTTCATTATGAATGAAAACGGAAAAAATATCAAAAAAAATCACTTTTGGGATTGAAAACGCTTGAAATAATTTAGTAAATAATTTACAATAAGTTTACTAAAAAGAAAGTGGGAGTGAGAAAAATGGAGCAATTGCAACAGATATTTATTGATAAATTTGGAACAGCAGGCACAGGCATGTATTTTGCGCCAGGGAGAATCAACTTGATCGGTGAACACACAGATTACAATGGCGGTTATGTTTTCCCGGCGGCAATCACATTAGGGACGTATGCAGTAGCACGAAAACGTGAAGACCAGTTGATCCAACTCTATTCAGAGAATTTTCCAGAAAAAGGCGTGATCTCCTTTCAGTTAGATGAGCTAGATTACCGAAAAGAAGATGATTGGACAAACTATCCGAAAGGGGTCGTTCGTTTCCTAAAAGAAGCGGGGCAAGGGATCGATCGTGGCTTTGACATCGCTTTTTATGGCAACATTCCGAATGGCGCAGGTCTTTCTTCTTCTGCATCGATTGAATTGCTGACGGGGGTTTGTCTAAAAGATCTCTTTGATTTAACCCTGAAGACCTTGGACTTAGTTAAAATCGGCAAAAAAGTCGAAAATGAGTTTATTGGCGTTAACTCAGGGATCATGGATCAATTTGCGATCGGAATGGGTCAAAAAGACCATGCATTGCTTTTAGATACGAACACTTTAAATTATGAAGTCGTACCAGCGGCATTTGGTGATTATGTCGTAGCGATCATGAATACCAATAAGCGCCGCGAATTGGCTGATTCTAAATACAATGAACGACGTGCAGAATGTGAAGAAGCATTAGCTCGTTTGCAAAAATCATTAGCCGTTGATTCATTGGGCGCATTGGACGAAGCAACCTTTTTTGCAAATACAGCATTGATCGATGATCCACGCTTGATCAAACGGGCGAAACATGCAGTGACGGAAAACCAACGGACATTAAAAGCAAAAGCCGCTTTGACTGCTGGTGATCTTGAAGAATTCGGCCAGTTGTTAAATGCTTCGCATGCTTCATTGCGGGATGATTATGAAGTGACAGGGCGTGAACTAGATACATTAGTCGCAGCTGCTCAAGCGCATCCTGCTGTTTTAGGTGCGCGGATGACTGGTGCGGGCTTTGGCGGCTGCGGGATCGCATTGGTCAAAGCAAGTGAATGGGCTGATTTTGAAGCGTCCGTCAAAGCAACCTATTTAGCAGAAATCGGCTACGCAACCGACATTTATCAAGCAAGTATTGATGATGGTGCACGAAAACTGTAGAATAAGAAATGATGAAGGAATTTAGAAAGAAGGCTGAAAATATGGCGATTTTAGTATTAGGAGGAGCCGGCTATATCGGTTCTCATGCAGTCGATCAATTGATCGGACAAGGAAAACAAGTCGTTGTCGTTGACAATTTGCTGACAGGACATCGCCAAGCGATCCATCCAGCAGCAACCTTTTATGAAGGGGATATTCGCGACAAAGCATTTTTACAATCGGTTTTTGAAAAAGAAATGATCGACGGCGTGATTCACTTTGCTGCCAGCTCTTTGGTGGGGGAATCCGTAGAAAAACCATTGAAATATTTCAACAATAATGTGTATGGGATGCAGGTCCTCTTAGAAGTGATGAAGGAACATCAAGTGAAACATATTGTCTTTTCTTCTACAGCAGCAACCTATGGGGAACCTGATCATAGTCCAATCACGGAAGAAACCCCAACAAATCCTAAAAATCCTTATGGCGAAAGCAAGTTGATCATGGAAAAAATGATGCGTTGGTGCGATGAAGCCTATGGTATGAAGTATGTCGCATTGCGTTATTTCAATGTGGCTGGCGCGAAGTCGGATGCTTCGATCGGTGAAGACCATGATCCAGAAACACACTTAGTACCGATCATCTTACAAGCTGCTTTAGGACAACGAAAAGAAGTCGCGATTTTTGGGGAGGATTACGATACTCCAGATGGGACTTGTGTTCGTGATTATGTCCATGTCGAAGATCTGATCGCTGCTCACCTGTTGGCATTAGAATATTTACAAAAAGGCAATGAGAGCAATGTCTTCAATTTAGGCAGCAATCATGGGTACTCTGTGAAAGAAATGGTGGAAGCGGCCCGCAATGTAACGAAAAAAGAGATCCCAGCCAGAGTGGCGCCTCGCCGTGCCGGTGATCCAAGTACCTTAGTGGCATCGAGTGAAAAAGCACGAAAGGTTTTAGGCTGGAAACCAGTCTATACCGACGTCGAAGCAATCATCGAGACTGCTTGGAATTGGCATGTCAGCCATCCAAATGGGTATCAAGGGCAGGAGGAATAACCAATGACGATCAGCCAAACAATCAGCGATTTCGTCACTTTAGCAATCAAGGCTGGCGGCTGGATGGAAATGGATCGTATTTATTTGCAAAACCGAGTACTAGCTATGATCGGGGAAGCTGTTTTTGAGCCAAGCGAAATTCGTTCTGTTGCTCGTTCCTCGATTGAAATGATGGACGAACTGGTGGCATGTGCATTGAGCAATCAGCAAATTGGCGATTCTCACGCAGAAAGAGAAATCTTTGAAGCCCAGTTGATGGACTTTTTGACGCCACCACCTTCAGTAGTCAATGCTTTTTTTGCGCAACATTATGCCAATGATCCTAAAGAAGCGACGGATTATTTCTTTGAGCTGTGCCGTCAAAATGATTACATCAAGACTCGGGCCATCGCTAAAAATATCGTCTTTCCTGTTGATACGGAGTATGGGGAGATCGAGATCACGATCAATTTATCAAAACCTGAAAAAGATCCGAAGCAAATTGCCCAAGAAGGTACCGCTGCTTCTGTAGATTATCCGAAATGTATGTTGTGTTTGGAAAATGAAGGCTACCAAGGAAGGGTCAATTACCCAGCGCGGACCAATCATCGGATCATTCGTATGAATTTGGATAATGAAGCGTGGGGCTTCCAATATTCTCCTTACGCCTATTACAATGAGCATTCGATTTTTCTTTCTTTAGACCATCGGCCTATGAAAATCAATTTGCAAACCTTCGCTCGCTTGTTGCAGATCATTGAAGTGATGCCGCATTATTTTGTCGGGTCCAATGCCGATCTGCCGATCGTTGGGGGTTCGATCTTGTCCCATGACCATTACCAAGGAGGGCGGCATACGTTTGCCATGGCAAAAGCGCCAATCGAACAACACTTTTCTTTGACTGGGTTTCCTGATGTAGCTGCGGGGATCGTGAAGTGGCCAATGTCGGTGATACGATTACAAGCGAAAAACAAACAAAAATTAGCCGCCGCTTGCCAATATGTGTTAGCCCAATGGCAACAGTACTCAGATCCAAGTGTTTCGATCCATGCTTTTTCAGAAGATGGGACGGCTCATCATACAGTGACACCGATCGCCCGCAAGCAAGGAGGGCTGTTTGAAATGGACTTAGTCTTGCGGGATAATAATGTTTCCAAAGAACATCCTGACGGCATTTTTCATCCACATCAAGAAGTGCAGCATATCAAAAAAGAAAATATCGGATTGATTGAAGTCATGGGTTTGGCAGTTCTCCCACCGCGTTTAGCTCCGGAACTAGAAGAAGTGACTGCTTATCTATTGGATCAGCCCAATCAGATCGCGGCTTACCATATACCGTGGGCAGATGCGATCAAAGCCCAGCACCCAGAATGCAATGCCGAAAACGTGTCGCAGATTTTGCGCAATGCATTAGGAGAAGTCTTTACACAAGTATTGACGCATGCAGGCGTCTTTAAACGAGACCAGACAGGGCAAGCGGCCTTTGCTCGCTTTATAGCTACTTTATAAAAAAGTTCCCCGCAAAAAAAGGAGGCTGGAAGATGGCAACGATTAAAGATATTGCACAACAGGCTGGCGTCTCGCCAGCCACTGTATCACGGGTGCTGAATTACGATTCAGAATTATCGGTCAGTTCTGAAACCAAAGAGAAAATTTTTAAAGCCGCAGAAGCACTCAATTACACAAAACATAAAAAAAAGAGTCAGCCAGAAACCAGTAGTATGCGCTTGATCCAATGGTTTGATACCGAGGAAGAATTAGCGGATCTTTACTATTTAGCGATCCGTATCGGGATTGAAAACAAAACCGAAGAATTAGGGATCCGTTTGCTGAAAGAACCCTATGAAGGATTGTCTGATACCGCCGTCGATGGAACGATCGCGCTAGGGAAATTCGATGATCACCAGATTCGTCAATTGAAAAAAAGCCAATCCAATTTGTTGATGGTCGATTTTGACGCATTGGCCCAGGGCGTCAATTCTCTGGTGGTGGACTTTCAACAAGCGGTCGATTTAGTGATCGATGACTTTATTGCAAAAGGCCACCAAAGGATCGGCTTGTTATCAGGCGTTGAGTTTACCAAGGACCATCACCAAGAAATCGAAGACCCTCGGCGCCGGATTTTTGAGGAACGGCTTCGTCGGTTGAAGTTGCACCACCCGCAATATCATCTCAGCGCACCCTTTACAGTAGAGGGCGGTTATGAGGCGATGAAAGAGTATTTGCAGCAAAACAAAGAGTTGCCAAGTGCCTTATTTGCTTCCAGTGATGCCTTAGCGATTGGCGCTATGCGTGCTTTGCAAGAAAAAAACATCAAGATTCCAGATAAGATCGCAATTATCGGCTTCAATGATGTCAGTGTCGCAAAGTACGTCTTTCCGACTCTGTCAACCATCAAAGTTCATACGGAATGGCTGGGGGAGCTGGCAGTGACGACCTTGCTGGATATCATTACGAATGCAGCACCCGTTCCTCGAAAAGTTACGATCGCAACGGAGCTGATTACGCGCCAATCTTCTTAGCAACCAGTTGAATCATCGGAGGATACCGTTACACACGTCAACTGAGTTTTAATGAAATAACAAAAAAATGAATATCGCCTTACCCGAACCTTTAAACAGCCCCGCTGGTTTGCAACTGCAGCCGTGCTTGCTTTTTTCAAAGGTTCGGGTATTGTTGTCCTATTGCTTTTTTTCTAAACGCAGGCATCTTTTTGGAGACTTGGTTGGGCATTTGATTAGAATATGGTAGAATATGAGAGAGTTTTTTGAATGGGGAGAAGATAGATGAAAACATTAGCGATTGATACCTCAAACCAGACACTGGCGGTTGCGGTGGTCGATGGTCAAGAAGTGTTGGGACAAAGCCAGACGATGGCGATCAAAAACCACAGCACAGCATTGATGCCTGCCATTGATGGATTGATGCAGGCGGTGGGGATGGCCCCTAAAGAGCTGGAGCAAATTGTTGTTGCGAAAGGTCCTGGCTCGTATACGGGTTTGCGCATCGGTGTCACAACAGCAAAAACGCTGGCACAAACATTGAACATCCCGCTGATTGGTGTTTCTAGTTTGAAAGCAGTCGCTGCCAATTGCGTGGGCGTATCGCAAGTGATCGTCCCGTTGTTTGACGCTCGCCGTCAAAATGTCTACGCAGGTGCCTACCAATGGCATAATGGTACCTTAGAAACAAGGATCAAAGATCAGCATATCTCACTGTCTGAGTTATTGACCCAGCTAAAAGCAGTCGATGGTCAAGAAGTCCTATTTGTCGGCGCCGATACCGTCAAATTTAAGGACATGATCGAGGCGGAACTGCCGACAGCCCATATCAATCAAGTGTCGTTATGGAATTACCCGAATGGCGTTGTTTTAGCTGCTATTGCGAAAGAAGAAGCGCCGGTGGCTTCGATCCATGATTTTGTACCGGACTACTTAAAATTAGTTGAAGCCGAAGAAAAATGGTTAGCCTCGCATGAACCGGGAGTGGATGCCTATGTTGAAAAAATTTAAAACGATGACGGGAAAGTTGGCTCTTTTCCGTCAGATTCAATATCCAGAGCGTAAAAAAGAGATACGAGGGGAAACGTATGTTGTTCGTGAATTAGTCGGTGATGACATTAAAGAGCTGCTGCAGGTGGAGCGTCTCGTGTATGCTGGGGAACTGCCTTGGACCAAGAGCGCCTTTTTGTCAGAACTTTATTCACGGGTCAAACATCTTTATTTGGGCATCTTGCATAATGAACGGATGATTGGGTTTATCGGGGTGCGGATTTTAGGCGCTGATGCCCATATCACCAATATCGCGATCATTCCTGATTATCAAGGAAAAGGGATCGGTTCTTTCTTGATAGGAGAGATGGAACGTTATGCAAGGAAAAACAAATGCGACCGTTTGACATTAGAAGTTCGCCTGGGCAATCGTGATGCGCAACGTTTGTATCGGACCCTCGGGTTTGTTTCACAGGCGATCAAAACGGCGTATTACACTGAAGGCAATGAAGACGCATTGGATATGGTGAAATTTTTAAATGACTAACGAACAAGCAGATCAAACGATCCCGACACCGCAAATGCTCTGGTCATTGGCGGATCAGAGCTATCCCTTTGGCTCGCCTTGGAATTTGCAGCAATTTCAGCAAGATTTGCAAAACAGCAACAGTCGCTATTTGTTTCGTTATGGAAAAACCAACCAAGAGCTGATTGGGTTTCTCTGTTTTCAGCAAGTGCTGGATGAAGCAGAGCTGTTTAATGTAGCGGTTTTACCAGCATATCAAGGGCATGGTTTGGCGAAAGAATTGTTGAAACAAATGGAATCGCTCGTGGAACAAACCGATGGTCGGCGGATCTATCTTGAAGTACGTGTGTCGAATTTACAAGCACAGGCCCTTTATTTGTGCATGGGCTATACGGTCATCGGTCGTAGAAAAAAATATTACAGTCATCCTGAAGAGGATGCGTTGATTATGGAAAAGAAAGTAGGCGGAAAAAAATCAAATGAATGAATTGATTTTAGCCATTGAAAGCAGTTGTGATGAAACCAGTGTGGCAGTGATTAAAAACGGCGACACCATTTTAAGTAACATTGTTGCTTCGCAGATCAAGAGCCACCAGCGCTTCGGCGGTGTCGTACCAGAAGTCGCTAGTCGTCACCATGTCGAACAGATTACTTTGTGCATCGACGAAGCATTGACCCAAGCCAACACACAACCAGAAGAGTTGTCAGCTGTTGCTGCTACCTATGGTCCAGGGTTGGTTGGGGCACTGTTGATTGGGCTTTCTGCAGCAAAAGCCTTTGCGTGGGCCCACAGCTTACCGCTGATTCCAGTCAATCACATGGCAGGACATATTTATGCAGCTCGCCTAGTGAAGCCATTGGTTTTTCCTTTAATGGCATTATTGGTCAGCGGTGGCCACACCGAATTGGTGTATATGGCAGAAGATGGCTCTTTTGAGATCATCGGAGAAACGAGAGATGATGCCGCTGGTGAAGCCTATGACAAAGTCGGTCGAGTTCTCGGTTTGCCTTATCCTAGTGGGAAAGAAATTGATCGCCTTGCACATCTAGGTAGTGATACGTATCACTTTCCTCGAGCAATGATGCAAGAAGATAATTTTGATTTTAGTTTCAGTGGCTTGAAGAGTTCCTTTATCAACTTTGTGCATAATGCACAGCAAAGAGAGGAAGCATTGTCAGTAGAAAATCTAGCAGCCAGTTTTCAAGCCAGCGTAGTCGAAGTATTGGTTCACAAAACAGTGCGGGCATGCCAAGCCTATCCAGTAAAACAACTGATCGTCGCTGGCGGGGTCGCCGCGAATCAAGGCTTGCGTGACGCTTTACAAAAAGCAATGCAGGAATTGCCGGAGGTAGAACTGTTGATTCCACCGTTGCGCCTTTGCGGAGATAATGCGGCCATGATTGGTGCCTATGCCCATGTTGCGTTGAAAAAGCAGCACCTAGCAGACCTTTCATTGAATGCTGATCCAAGTGTCAGCTTTGCCCATAGGATTTCTTAAGATGATTGCACCTAAGATCCGTTCTTAGGTGTTTTTTTTGTTTCATTTATGAGCAAACAGAAGATATAGTTGTATTATATTTCATTATTTGATATTCTGATGTATATTTATTAATTATTTGAGAGGCGGGTATGCAATGACATCAGTTTTTAAAGGACGCAGTTTTTTAGCAGAGAAAGATTTCACAAAAGAAGAACTGCAATATTTAATTGATTTTTCCCAGCACTTAAAAGGGATGAAAGCCAACAATCAACCACATCGCTACTTAGAAGGAAAAAATATTGCACTTTTATTTGAAAAGAATTCGACACGGACGCGAGCAGCCTTTACAGTTGCAGCGGTGGATTTGGGGGCGCATCCGGAATTTTTAGGGGCCAATGATATTCAGTTGGGGTCTAAAGAATCCGTTGAAGATACCGCCAAAGTATTCGGCCGCATGTTTGACGGGATCGAGTTTCGCGGCTTTAGCCAACAGGTCGTCGAAGATCTGGCCAACTATTCAGGCGTACCTGTTTGGAATGGCTTAACGGATGACTGGCATCCAACACAAATGATCGCTGACTTTTTAACCATTCAAGAAAACTTCGGTGAACTGACTGGCTTGACCATCGCATACTGTGGGGATGGGCGCAACAATGTCGCCAATTCTTTGTTAGTGACGAGTGCGATTTTAGGGGTCAATATTCATGTCGTCACCCCAAAGGCCTTGCAGCCAGAAGCAAACATTATCGAACAAGCACAAGCCTATGCTCAGCACTCTGGCGCAAAGATCCTGGTGACGGATGACGTGGATCAAGGTGTTTTAGGCGCTGATGTCGTGTATACCGATGTTTGGGTTTCAATGGGCGAAGAAGAAAAATTTCAAGAGCGGATCGAACAGCTGCTGCCTTATCAAGTAAACCAATCGTTGATGGAAAAAACGCAAAATGACCAAGTGATTTTTATGCACTGTTTACCGGCTTTTCATGATGAACAAACTATTTATGGCAAAAAAGCAGCGCAGGCGTATGGGATTTCTGAGATGGAAGTCACTGACGAGGTCTTTCGTAGCAAGTATGCTCGTCAATTTGATCAAGCCGAAAATCGTTTGCACTCAATCAAAGCGATCATGGCAGTGACTGCCGGGGATCTATTTATTCCTAAAGTATAAAAATAAAATTTTTGAAAAATGCCAGAATCTCGCTAGCCAAACAAACATTTCTTTGCTATACTTTCTGGGAAGTAAATAGCCTTGATTTGATGAAACAAGAGAAGTAGCGATTCGAGTATCAGTTAGCGAGTTCGGGGTGGTGGAAGCCGAATTGATCAGATTGTGAAACGCACTTGTGAGAATTTGCTAAGCAAACGGAATTCTGCCGTTATCAGAAAAAAGTGGGTCCGAATAGGACAATCAGAGTGGTACCGCGGGAAATCTCGTCTCTAGTGCAAGTTATGCGCTAGAGGCTTTTTTGTTTTTATCAATCATTTCTTGCATGAAAAACATACAACTGTTTGCTTGCTTCAAACAACGTTTCATCAAAAAATGGGTTCAGTCATTATAGGAGGGATACTATGAATAACAAAGAAATCGTCGCACAAGCGATCCATCAAGTAGTAAAAGAAGATCTATCGATCGAACAAGTTCAGCAATTACTGGAAAATCCAAAGTCAGCCGACCATGGGGATGTGGCATTCCCAGCCTTCTCGCTAGCAAAAGTCTATCGGAAAGCGCCGCAGCAAATTGCCGCAGACTTAGCAGAAAAAATCGATCAAGCGTCTTTTGAAAAAATTGAAGTGGTCGGTCCGTATTTAAACTTCTTTATGGATAAAAAAGCAATCTCTGCCCATGTCTTAGAGCTGGTTCTCAAAGAAAAAAATCATTTTGGCGATCAAACCATCGGCAATCAGCAAGCAGTACCGATCGATATGTCTTCACCAAATATTGCCAAACCCATCTCAATGGGGCATTTGCGTTCCACTGTGATTGGTAACTCGATCGGCTTTATTTTAGAAAAAATCGGTTATCAGCCAATTCGCATCAACCATTTAGGCGACTGGGGCACACAATTTGGGAAATTGATCGTTGCCTATAAGAAGTGGGGGTCAGAAGAAGCGGTCAAAGCGGAACCAATCAACGAACTATTACGTTTGTATGTTGATTTTCATGAAGCAGCCGAGACAGATAAGCAATTAGAAGATGATGCGAGAGCTTGGTTCAAGAAACTAGAAGATGGTGACCAAGAAGCAATGGATTTGTGGCAATGGTTCCGTGATGAATCATTAAAAGAATTCAATAAAATCTATGATATGTTGGAAGTTTCCTTTGATTCATTGAATGGCGAAGCTTTCTATAATGATAAAATGACAGAAGTCGTGGAATTATTAGAAGAAAAACACTTGCTAAAAGAAGACCAAGGGGCAGAAATCGTTGATTTGGCTGCCTATGACTTAAATCCGGCGTTGATCCGTAAGTCCGATGGTGCGACCCTTTACATCACACGGGATATGGCTGCAGCGCTTTACCGCAAACGGACCTACAATTTTGCAAAATCATTGTACGTGGTAGGGAATGAACAAAGTTATCACTTCAAACAATTAAAAGCTGTTTTGAAGGAAATGGGCTTTGAGTGGGCAGATGATATGACCCACGTACCATTTGGGTTGATCACCAAAGATGGGAAAAAACTGTCTACAAGAAAAGGCAAGATCGTTCTTTTGGAAGAAGTATTGAATGAAGCGATCGATTCAGCGAAAGAACAAATCACTGAAAAGAACCCAACACTTGAAAACAAAGAAGAAGTAGCAAAACAAGTCGGTGTCGGGGCAGTCGTTTTCCACGATTTGAAAAATGACCGTTTGAATAATTTCGACTTTACGCTAGAAGAAGTCGTCCGTTTTGAAGGAGAAACCGGACCATACGTGCAATACTCTCATGCCCGTGCCATGAGCATTCTTGAAAAAGCCAACTTTGATCCCGCTGCTGTCAGCAGTCTGGCGTTGGCAGACGCTGAGAGCTGGGAAGTTATCAAATTGATTCAGCGCTACCCAGAAACGGTCATGCAAGCGGCGGAAAAATATGAACCATCCGTCATTGCCAAACATGCCATCAAGTTGGCACAAGCCTTTAACAAGTATTATGCCAATGTCAAAATCTTAGCCGAAGATACGGAAAAAGACGCACGTCTAGCTCTTGTTTATGCAGTAACTACTCTATTGAAAGAAGATTTACGGTTGCTTGGTTTACACGCACCCGACAAAATGTAACAAAAAAAGCTGTGCTTCTTGTTTCGACAAGGGCACAGCTTTTTTGTAGTGAAGAATGCAGCTAGATCCTATAGCTGTTTTTGCGCTATAAGACCGCGTGGTTTCTGATAAATTGATAAAAAGTTTCAGCGTCTTCGTCGCTGCGGGAAATCACCGCTACTGTATCAAAGCCCGCCAACGAGCAAACTTTTTCTGGCATGGTCACTTCATCGATCGCTGCCGAAAGCAAAGGCGCATTGTCCGCAACGGTATGGATCAAGGTCATGAATTGCACACGATCTACTTTAGTGACAACGTCTTCGATCATCTGTATCAAACGCTGCTCTTCTTCTTTTTCATCCTCAGAAGCTTGCATTCCTTGAAAAATGACAAACTTTGTCTGACCTGATTCATCGGGCACTTTCACGATTTTCAAATCACGAATATCGCGAGAAATAGTCGCTTGCGTGGCGGAGACGCCTTGGACTTCCAATTGCTGCAATAATTCTTCTTGCGTGCGTACAGTATGTTCAGTAATGATTTGTCTAATAAGTAAATGGCGATCAGCTTTTCGCATAGGTAAACTCCTTTAAGCATGATTGATTAAGTCAGCCTTATCATAGCAGATAACGCCGAAAAAACCTAGATATTATAAGAAAAGATTTAGAGTGTTAAAAAAAGCTGGATCGTGAATCGTAGTTTTTCATTTGAATCAGTTGCATTTCTTTTTTAGCTACTGTATACTGTTTAAGGCGTGAGTTTTTCACGTCAATCCCACATCTTGTTCCATCTGCGAAGCGGTGCTGATCGATTCAGTTCTTCAAGGAGTAAAAGAGCAAGAGAGGAAAACAAAAAACCAAATTGGAGGAAACACAACATGGCAGTAATCTCAATGAAACAATTACTTGAAGCCGGCGTACACTTTGGTCACCAAACTCGTCGCTGGAACCCAAAAATGAAGAAATATATCTTCACAGAAAGAAACGGCATCTACATCATTGATTTGCAAAAAACAGTGAAATTAGTAGACGCAGCTTACGACTACATGAAAAATGTTGCTGAAGAAGGCGGCGTTGCATTGTTCGTAGGTACTAAAAAACAAGCACAAGAAGCAATCAAAGAAGAAGCAATCCGTTCAGGTCAATACTATGTTAACCATCGTTGGTTAGGTGGAACATTGACAAACTGGGAAACAATCCAAAAACGTGTTGCTCGTTTGAAACAAATCAACAAAATGGAAGAAGATGGTACATTTGCTGTTCTTCCTAAAAAAGAAGTCGTTGGCTTGAACAAAGAGCGCGAACGTCTTGAAAAATTCTTAGGCGGTATTGCTGATATGCCAAGAATTCCAGATGTAATGTACGTTGTTGACCCACGTAAAGAACGTATCGCGATCCAAGAAGCACGCAAATTAAATATCCCGATCGTAGCGATGGTCGATACAAACTGTGATCCAGACGAAATCGATGTTGTTATCCCATCAAATGATGACGCTATTCGTGCCGTTAAATTGATCACTGCGAAAATGGCAGATGCTTTCATCGAAGGTAACCAAGGCGAAGACCAAGTAGCAGAAGAAGATTTTGCTGCTGAATCAACAGAAAACGCAACTTCAATCGAAGAAATCGTTGATGTTGTCGAAGGCGACAACGCATCAGCTGAATAATAAATGATGGAGCTGTTTCAAAGGCTAGGCGCCAAGCCTCACTCTCCTTTGAAACAGCTTTTTTTAAAGACAAGCAATCTTGTTTAAAAACATTTAGGAGGAAACAAAAAATGGCAGAAGTAACAGCTAAATTAGTAAAAGAATTACGCGATATGACTGGTGTAGGAATGATGGACGCAAAACGTGCATTAGTTGAAGTAGAAGGCGACATCGAAAAAGCCGTTGACTTATTACGTGAAAAAGGTATGGCAAAAGCTGCGAAGAAAAACGACCGTATTGCTGCTGAAGGTTTAGCATCTGTAGCAATCAACGGCAACACAGCAGCAATCGTTGAAGTGAACTCAGAAACTGACTTCGTTTCTAAAAACGAAATGTTCCAAGACTTAGTAAAAGAAATCGCTGAAGTAATCGCAGCGAACAAACCAGCTGATATGGATGCTGCTTTAAAATTAGAAACCTCTAAAGGCACAATGGATGCTGCGTTGATCGAAGCAACACAAGTAATCGGAGAAAAAATCAGCTTCCGTCGTTTTGAAGTTGTTGAAAAAGATGACAATGCTGCTTTCGGCGGTTACCTACACATGGGCGGACGTATTGCGGTGTTGACTGTTCTTGAAGGAACAACTGACGAATCAGTTGCGAAAGATGTTGCAATGCACGTTGCAGCGATCAACCCTCGCTACGTGAACGAAGCACAAATCTCTCAAGAAGAATTGGATCATGAAAAACAAGTCTTGACAGAACAAGCATTGAACGAAGGCAAACCAGCGAACATCGTTGAAAAAATGGTTGAAGGACGCTTGAAGAAATTTAAAGCAGAAATCGCTTTGGTTGACCAACCATTCGTTAAAGACCCAGATATGACAGTTGAAAAATATGTTGCATCAAAAGGCGCAACTGTGAAATCTTTTGTCCGCTTTGAAGTCGGCGAAGGTATCGAAAAACGCGAAGACAACTTCGTTGAAGAAGTAATGAGCCAAGTGAAAAAATAATTCTGTTCCTCGAACAGATGGGAACGCATGGAAGTGCGCTCCCTTTTTTTAAGCAAAAACGGTTTTTGAAGAAATAGTGTAGATAATTTTCAACGAAAGAGCACCAATATGCTACAATAGTATTGGAGAATGTACGGAGGAATCATGATGGGCAAACCAAAATATCAACGTGTTGTATTAAAATTAAGTGGTGAAGCATTAGCGGGTGACGAAGGCTTTGGGATCAAACCACCGACCATCCAGGAGATCGTTAAAGAGATCAAGGAAGTCCACGAATTAGGTGTACAGATGGCGATCGTGGTCGGCGGCGGAAACATTTGGCGTGGACAAATCGGTGCGCAAATGGGGATGGAAAGAGCCCAAGCTGATTACATGGGCATGCTAGCGACTGTGATGAATGCTTTAGCATTACAAGATACACTAGAAAACGCTGGTGTACCAACGCGTGTCCAAACTTCAATCGAGATGCGTCAAATCGCTGAGCCTTATATTCGTCGTAGAGCAGAACGCCACTTAGAAAAAGGACGGGTCGTCATTTTTGCTGGCGGAACCGGGAATCCTTATTTCTCAACTGATACGACCGCAGCCTTACGGGCAGCTGAAATCAACGCCGATGTCATTTTGATGGCAAAAAACAATGTTGATGGCGTCTACTCAGCAGATCCTAAAACGGATCAAAGTGCTGTGAAATTTGAAGAATTGACTCATTTAGAAGTCATTTCCAAAGGATTGCAAGTAATGGATTCAACCGCAAGTTCATTAAGTATGGACAACGATATTCCATTAGTCGTATTCAACTTGAATGAGCATGGAAACATTCGCCGCGCCATTTTAGGTGAACATATTGGAACGACAGTAAGGGGGAAATAACATGGCTGACAAAATTTTAACAGAAGCAAAAGACAAAATGAAAAAAGCAGCAGAAAACTTGCAGCGGGAACTAGGACAAATCCGTGCTGGCCGCGCGAACGCGAGCATCTTAGACCGCGTAATGGTTACTTACTATGGTGTACCAACACCCTTGAACCAAATGGCTTCAATTACGATTCCAGAAGCAAGAATTTTGATGATCACACCTTTTGACAAAACAATGATCCAAGAAGTTGAAAAAGCCATCATGCAAAGTGATATTGGTATCACGCCTGCCAATGACGGAACAGTGATTCGTTTGGTGATTCCTCAATTAACGGAAGAACGCCGTAAAGAATTAGCAAAAGACGTGAAAAAAGAAGCTGAAAATGCGAAAATCGCCGTCCGTAACATTCGTCGGGATGCCATGGAAGCTTACAAGAAACAAGAAAAAGCTGGCGACATCACAGAAGATGATTTGCGGGAATCTGAAAAAGAAGTGCAGACTGCTACAGATAACAGCATCAAAGAAATCGATGCCATCGCAGCTGAAAAAGAACAAGAATTACTTGAAGTTTAAAAGGAATGACGAAGAGTCGCTTCAGCGGCTCTTTTTTTATGGGCGAAACTATCTCATGTACTTGAATATGACAGCTGTTTTTTTGTTTTTTCTTAATATGGAAATCTTTTCTTGGTTTTCATAGGCAAGAAATCTGATTATTGTTATAATGTAAAAGATGAATTTCAAGAATTGGAAGAGGAGCGAATACGATGCTGCGTTTTTTTCCACAAAAAGACAAATATATCAAAGAAGCGGCTGAACATGAATTTGATCCATCACTGCCGATTCCCCAACACATCGCAATCATTATGGATGGTAACGGCAGATGGGCGCAAAATCGGCGCTTGCCAAGAGTAGCTGGCCACAAAGAAGGCATGGAGACGGTAAAGAAAATCACGAAACACGCTTCACACTTAGGTGTGAAGGTATTGACGCTTTATGCATTTTCGACAGAGAATTGGAAGCGGCCGAATGAGGAAGTAGACTTTTTGATGCAACTACCAGTCGACTTTTTCGACACCTTTGTTCCTGAACTAATCAAAGAAAATGTTCAAGTCAAAGTGATGGGGTTCACGGATTCTTTACCCCTACACACGCAAGAAGCGGTCAAGCGAGCGATCGACCAAACCAAAGACAATACGGGAATGATCTTGAATTTTGCTTTGAATTATGGCAGCCGCGCAGAAATTTTGACAGCTGTCCAAGCGCTTTATGAAGAACTCTCGGCTTCCGGCGAAGCCCTACCAGAGCTCACGGAAGACATGCTGGGGACGCATTTGATGACTGGTTTTTTACCAAGCCCTTTGCGGGATCCTGAATTGGTGATTCGAACGAGTGGTGAGGAACGTGTCAGTAATTTCTTGTTATGGCAGATTGCATACAGCGAGTTATTCTTTACGAAGGCGCTCTGGCCTGATTTCGATGCTGCTTTACTAGAAGATGCGATCGGGAGCTTTCAACAACGAAACCGGCGTTTTGGCGGTTTGAAAACAGAGGAGGAAGAAGAGTGAGACAACGTGTAATCACTGCGGTCGTCGCATTAGCCTTTTTCCTGCCAATTATTTATGTTGGCGGCATTGCCGTCGAATTGCTGGCAGCAGCAATGGCAGGAATTGGTGTTTATGAATTATTTCGGATGAAAGGACTAGCTATTTTCAGTTTTGAAGGAATTCTTTCAATCCTCGGAGCGGTGATCTTAGTTTTGCCTCAAGAACGCTGGTTTTTCTTTTTGCCAGAGGGGACAGATAAAAGTGCCTTGTACTATCTGATCGTTCTTTTGTTACTAGGGATCGCGGTTATTTCGAAAAATACGTATACCATCGATGAAGCTGGGTTTCCGGTGATCGTTAGCTTATATACTGGTGTCGGGTTTGAACGTTTCTTGACGGCACGGTCAGCAACGGATGGATTAGTTGTTTTAGTTTTCGGGCTGTTTATCGTGTGGGCAACGGATATTGGGGCTTACATGGTGGGACGGCGTTACGGCCAACGAAAATTATGGCCGGAGATTTCTCCTAATAAAACCATCGAAGGGGCCCTAGGCGGGATTGCTGCTGCGGTGGTCGTAGCTGGTTTGTATCTATTAGCATTTCCTGGGAAAGATTATTTTGGACACGGTAGTGCCATCATGATTTTATTGACGGTCCTCTTTTCGATCGCTGGGCAATTTGGTGATTTAGTGGAATCCGCGATCAAACGTCACTATGGCGTGAAGGATTCAGGGAATATCCTGCCAGGTCACGGAGGAATCTTAGATCGCTTCGATAGCATGTTGTTTGTGTTTCCAATCATGTATTTATTCGGTGTCTTTTAGAAAAGTTTTAAGAAGTGCAGGCTTGGCTTGCGCTTCTTTTTTTAAATTCTTGTTACAACGGGAATGTGAGTTCCTCAACGGGAACCGGTGTGATAAAATAAGGAAAGGCTGCCCTGAATGAGAGGGATGCTGTGAAAGAGAGGAACGAGCATGAAAACGATACTTGTATTTATCATTATCTTTTCCGTGGTGGTAGTGATTCACGAATTTGGACACTACTTCTTTGCAAAACGGGCAGGTATTTTAGTAAGAGAGTTTGCCATCGGTATGGGGCCTAAATTGTTCGCGCATCAAGCGAAAGATGGGACGACCTACACGATTCGGATGCTGCCATTAGGCGGGTATGTCCAAATGGCAGGCTGGGGCGAAGATGAGACTGAATTAACGCCTGGCATGCCAGTCTCCTTGGTTCAAGATGCAACTGGCAGAGTCATCAAAATCAATACAAGCAAAAAGATCCAATTGCCGCAAGCGATCCCCATGGAAGTGACCGACTTTGACTTGGAGGAGAAGTTGACGATCACTGGCTTCATCAACGGCAATGAACAAGAAGCGGTTACGTACGCTGTGGATCATGACGCAACGATCATTCATGAAGATGGCGTTGAAGTTCGGATCGCACCAAAAGACGTTCAATTCCAGTCTGCAAAGCTGTGGCAACGAATGCTGACGAATTTTGCAGGACCGATGAATAACTTTATTTTATCCTTGGTTTTATTCACTGGGTTGGTGTTTGCGCAAGGTGGTGTCGCGAATCAAGATGCAACCGTCGTGACAGGAATCGAAGCAGGAACCCCGGCAGCTGAAGCCGGGCTGAAAAATGGCGACGAAATCCTAGCAGTTGAAGGCGTCGATGTTTCCAACTGGTCAGAATTGACGACAGAGATCCAAAAGTACCCAGCTACTAAGATTACTCTAGAAGTCAAACGAGGAGCGGAAACACTTGATTTGACAGCAACTCCTGCGAGTCAAGAATCAGGGGAGACCACGATCGGTTTCTTAGGGATCACGGCTTCGTTAAAAACTGGGATCGGAGACATCTTACTGGGTGGCTTACAAACGACCATTGACAATTCGCTGGTTATTTTTAGAGCAGTCGGCAACTTGATCGCCCAACCAGATATCAATAAATTGGGCGGACCGGTAGCGATTTTCCAACTGTCTTCTCAAGCCGCATCGCAAGGTGTCACAACGGTGATCGCCATGATGGCGATGATTTCCATCAATTTGGGGATCTTTAATTTATTGCCGATTCCTGGATTAGATGGTGGGAAACTGGTTTTAAATATTTTAGAAGGTGTGCGAGGCAAGCCAATCAGTCAAGAAAAAGAAGGCATCATTACCCTGATTGGGTTTGGGTTTTTGATGCTGCTGATGGTTCTCGTTACCTGGAATGATATCCAACGTTTCTTCTTTTAAAAATAAGACGCACAAGCAAATCAATTGTTGATCGGGTGAACATGATTTTTTGTAGCAAAGGAGAAAAAAATGAAACAGTCAAAATGTTTGATTCCGACATTGAGGGAAACCCCCAGCGATGCGGAGACGTTAAGTCATCAACTGTTAGTTAGGGCAGGGTATATTCGACAAGTGGCGGCAGGCATCTATGTCTACTTGCCATTAGCTCAAAGGGTGTTAGAAAAGATCAAACGGGTCATTCGTGAGGAGCTGGCAGAAATCGATGCTGTGGAGATGGCGATGCCTTCTTTGCTTCCGTATGAACCATGGAAGGAGTCTGGACGGGCCTCATTGTATGGTGAGTCTTTGTATCGGTTGACAGATCGAAACGAACGAGAGATCGTTTTAGGGCCCACTCACGAAGAGCCGTTCACGACATTGATCAAAAACGAGATCACGTCTTATAAGCGGCTGCCTTTGAGCTTATATCAGATCCAAACGAAATATCGGGACGAACAGCGGCCGCGTTTTGGATTGATTCGCAGCCGTGAATTTATCATGCAAGATGGCTATTCTTTTCACGCCGATGAAGCCAGCTTAGATCAAACCTATAATCGCTACGAAATGGCTTACCATGCCATATTGAAACGCTGTGGGATCGAGTATCGGGCAGTGGTCGGGGATAATGGCTTGATGGGTGGCCGAGATTCAAAAGAGTTTTTGGCATTGTCTGGAATCGGCGAAGAGCTGATCTGTTATTCGACTGAAAGCGACTATGTCGCCAATTGGAAACTAGCAACTAGTCAGTATATCGCTAAAAAATCTCATGAGACCTACTTAGAGTTACAAAAAGTCGTTCATAAAGAATCATTATCGTTAGAGGAACTGGCGAAAACACACGATACGGATTTGCAAAAAATCGTTCAAGTATTTTTGCTGCTCGTTGACGAGCAAGTCATTATGGTATTACTTCGAGGTGATCACAGTCTCAATGAAACAAAAATCAAGCATTTTTTAGCGGCTGATCAAGTGAAGGTCCTGACTGCTGAAGAAGCCGAGTCCTATCTGACCAGTGACACACAACTTCGCAGCCCCATTGAGCTTGCTGATTCGATCCAATTGTATGCGGATCAGCATGTCCAAGATATGGCGAATCTGATCGTCCCAGCGGCAGAAAAACAGAGCTATTTTCTCAATGCAAATGTAGGCCGTGATTTTCAACCACTAGCCTTTGCCGATTTTCGCTTGGTTCAAGAAGGCGATCCTTCCCCAGATGGAAAAGGAACCTTAACCTTTACGCGAGGAATCGAAGTTGGGCATATCTTCAAGTTAGGAACCAAGTACAGCGAGGCCCAAGAAGCGACGGTTGTCGATGAAAATGGCGATGAACAACCAATCATCATGGGCTGTTATGGTCTGGGCGTTTCTCGGCTGCTTTCAACAATCGTCGAACAATACGGCAATGAGTTTGGGATCGATTGGCCCCAAGAAATTGCCCCATTTGATGTGCATATCATCCAAACGTCGATTGAAGATAGCTATCAAAATGCCTTAAGTGAAGAAGTAGAAGAAATGATGAACCAAGTCGGCTATCAAGTATTGGTGGATGACCGCAATGAACGTGCAGGGGTCAAATTTGCAGATGCCGATTTGATTGGTTGTCCGATTCGCTTGACCATCGGTAAAAAAGCCGTAGAAGGCATCGTGGAGATCAAAATCAAGCATACTGGCGCAACCGTTGAAGTGAGGAAAGAAGAAGTCGCTTCGACCTTGACGATTTTATTAGCCAACCAAGAATAAATCGGAACAAATGGTAGATCGAGAGAGGAAATCCTTTCTCGATTTTTTAATGAAAGTGAAGACAAAAAGAGGTATACTAGTGAGTACTGAGAAAAGGAGGATCTTCAATTGTCAAAAGAAAGAGAGACCTTTGAGATATTATTAGACCAAATTGCAGCTGCCCCAAATCTTCGGCAGCATCCGTTGATGCAGACTGCCCAAATCAGACAAGTAACCGTGCATCGACAATCAAAAGCGTGGACGTTTTATTTCCAATTTGAACGTTTATTACCGGTGATGGTGTATCAATCCTTTAAACAACACATTGAACTAGCGTTTAAAGAGATCGCGGAAGTTCGCATTGTCATTGAAGCTCAAGATGGTTCCTTCGATGAGCAGTTCATTCAAGAATACTGGCCATTAGCGTTAGCCAATCAAAATTGTGATCGGCCGTTAGTTCATCAAGTGATTAAAAATCAAATGCCTATGATTCAAGAGAACAAAGTGATTTTACCCGTCAACAATGATGCGGTCATCACGATTTTGCAGCAACAGTACTTACCGATCATTGAGGAAAATTATGGGACTTTCGGGTTTCAAAAATTTCGGATCTTGCCGCAGCTAGACAAAGAACAGGCTGAGGCAGCCTTGAAAGAACTTGAAGCACGAAAAGAAGAACAAACGGCAGCCTTCCAATTGCAAGCCGCTGAGAACTTAATGGCCCACGAGCAACGCAAAAAAGAAGTCAAAACAGTCGAATTTGACGGACCAATTGCCTTGGGACGTAATATTCCTGCCGATGAACCTGTGACACCGATGATCAATATCATTGAGGAAGAACGCAGAGTTACGATCCAAGGGTATGTCTTTGATAAAGAAGTTCGAGAATTGCGTTCAAAACGGAAGATTTTGATTTTGAAAATCACCGACTATACGTCGTCGTTTAGTGTGAAAAAATTCTCCAATAATGAAAAAGATGAACAAGTCTTTGATGCCATTGCTAAAGGTAGTTGGGTCAAAGTGCGTGGTAGTGTTCAAGAAGATACTTTTATGCGAGATCTCGTTATGAATGCGCAAGATTTGCTGGAAGTCAAACACGAGGCCCGCAAAGATTATGCACCTGAAGGCGAAAAACGGGTCGAACTTCACCTGCATTCCAATATGAGTACGATGGATGCAACCAACAATGTGGCAGACTTTGTCGCTCAAGCTGGCAAGTGGGGCCATAAGGCGATTGCGATCACCGATCATGGCGGCGCACAAGGGTTTCCTGATGCCCATCACGCCGGAGAAAAAGCCGGGGTAAAAATTCTTTACGGTGTGGAAGCCAATATCGTGGATGACGGGGTAGCGGTTGCCTATAATCCGAAGCCTGTCCCACTGACTGATGCCACTTATATCGTGTTTGACGTGGAGACCACCGGATTGTCTGCAGTGTACGACACCATCATTGAATTGGCCGCTGTGCGGATGCATAAAGGCAACGTGGAAGGCTCCTTTGATGAATTCATCGATCCTGGCCATCCTTTATCACGAACGACCGTAGAATTGACGGGGATCACCGATGAAATGGTTCGGGGGTCAAAATCGGAAGAAGAAGTCTTACGTTTGTTCCGTGAGTTTTCTGAAGGAGCCATTCTAGTTGCCCACAATGCGTCATTTGATATGGGCTTCTTAAATACAAGTTATCGAAAATACGGTATTCCAGAAGCAGAAAATCCCGTCATTGATACATTGGAACTCGCTCGTTATTTGTATCCAGAGTTTAAGCGATTCGGTTTAGGTGTCCTTTCCAAAAAATTCGGCGTTAGTTTGGAGCAACATCACCGAGCGATCTACGATGCCGAGGCAACCGGTCATTTAGCGTGGATCTTTGTCAAAGAAGCGATGGAAAAACATGACATGCTGCTGCACGAAGATTTGAACCGACACGTTGGGGGCGAGAACTCCTATAAAGCAGCTCGGCCTTTTCATGCCACGATCTTAGCCCGAACACAGGCGGGATTGAAGAATTTATTCAAGCTGATCTCGATGTCGAATGTGAAGTACTTCCATGATAAAGTCCCGCGGATCCCGCGCTCAGAATTGGTGAAATTGCGGGAAGGATTGTTAGTCGGAACCGCTTGTGATAAAGGGGAAGTCTTTGTCGCAATGATGCAAAAAGGGGTTGATGCAGCGCGGGAACTTGCTAAGTTTTATGACTATATCGAAGTCATGCCCAAAGCAGTTTATGCCCATCTCCTAGAAACGGAGCTCGTGAAAAGCGAAAAAGACCTAGAAGACATTATTCGGAATTTGATCCAAATGGGTGAGGAGTTAGGGAAAATCGTTGTTGCTACTGGGAATGCCCACTACCTGAACGAAGAAGATGCCATTTATCGTAAGGTCTTGATCAATTCGATGGGGGGCGCCAATCCCTTGAATCGACATAGTTTACCGGATGTACACTTCCGAACAACCGATGAGATGCTGACCGCTTTTCAGTTTTTAGGTCCGGAAGTAGCGAAAGAAATTGTGGTGACGAACCCAAATAAAATCGCTGATCTCTGTGAAAAAGTCATTCCGGTAAAAGATGATCTGTATACACCAAAGATTCCCGGATCTGAACAAGAGATCACCGACTTGAGTTACAACCGTGCCAAAGAGCTATACGGTGATCCATTACCAGAAATTGTGGAAAAACGTTTGAAAAAAGAGCTTGATTCGATCATTGGGAATGGGTTTTCCGTGATCTATTTGATCTCACAAAAACTGGTTCATAAAAGCAATCAAGACGGCTACTTAGTAGGGTCACGGGGATCAGTCGGTTCTAGTTTCGTAGCAACGATGACTGGGATCACTGAGGTCAATCCATTAGCCCCTCATTATTATTGTCCCGATTGCCAGTATTCTGAGTTTTACGAAGACGGCTCGTATGGTTCTGGTTATGATATGCCAGAGAAAAAATGTCCAAAATGCGGCACACGTCTGAACAAAGATGGCCATGATATTCCTTTTGAAACCTTCCTTGGTTTCCATGGCGATAAAGTCCCCGATATCGATTTGAACTTCTCTGGGGAATATCAGCCAGAGGCCCATAACTATACGAAAGTGCTCTTCGGCGAAGAATATGTCTATCGTGCCGGAACGATCGGTACAGTAGCCGATAAAACAGCCTTCGGTTTCGTAAAAGGCTTTGAGCGCGATCATAATCTCCATTATCGAGCAGCTGAAGTCGATCGATTGGCTAAGGGTGCAACTGGCGTCAAACGGACAACTGGTCAGCATCCGGGGGGAATCATCGTTATTCCAGACTATATGGATGTCTATGATTTCACGCCGATTCAATACCCAGCAGATGATCAAAATTCAGAATGGAAAACGACCCACTTTGATTTCCATTCCATTCATGACAATATTTTAAAACTGGATATCCTGGGACACGATGACCCAACGGTGATTCGGATGCTGCAGGATTTATCAGGAATCGATCCTAAAACGATCCCCACGGATGATCCGGAAGTGATGCGTATTTTTGGTGGTACGGACGTGCTAGGTGTGACTGAAGAGCAGATCTACTCCAAAACAGGTACATTAGGCATCCCAGAATTTGGGACCCGATTTGTGCGGGGGATGTTGGATCAAACCCATCCATCGACGTTTGCAGAGCTCTTGCAGATCTCTGGTCTTTCCCATGGTACCGATGTATGGTTGGGTAATGCCGAAGAACTGATTCGTCGCGGAGATGCCAGTCTAGCAGAAGTAATCGGCTGTCGGGATGATATCATGGTGTATTTGATCCATGCTGGCTTAGATGACGGGATGGCCTTTAAAATCATGGAGACGGTTCGTAAAGGGCAATGGAACAAGATCCCTGACGACTTGCGGGACACTTACTTGCAAGCGATGCGGGAGAACAATGTCCCTGAATGGTATATCGATTCTTGTTCGAAGATCAAGTACATGTTCCCGAAAGCCCATGCGGCGGCGTATGTTTTGATGGCGTTGCGGGTGGCTTACTTTAAAGTGTACTTCCCAATTCTCTATTACTGTGCTTATTTCTCTGTCCGGGCGGATGATTTTGATTTGATTGCCATGTCAAAAGGAAAAGACGCCGTAAAAGAACGGATGCAAGAAATCACTGACAAAGGATTGGATGCGTCAACGAAAGAAAAGAATCTGTTAACCGTTCTGGAGTTAGCCAATGAAATGTTAGAGCGCGGTTATGAATTTGGGATGATCGATCTGTATAAATCGGATGCGGAAAACTTCGTGATCGACGGAAAAAAATTGATCGCACCATTTCGAGCAGTACCGAGTTTGGGACTAAACGTAGCGAAACAAATCGTGGAAGCACGGAAAAATGGTCCTTTCTTATCGAAAGAAGATCTCGCCAATCGCGGGAAAGTTTCTAAGACTTTGATTGAATACATGACGGATAACGGTGTTCTAAAAGATTTACCTGATGAAAATCAGTTGTCGTTGTTTGATATGTTGTAAACCACCGGCTGTTCACTTAAGATAAAAAAAAGCACATCATCATAATGGCTAGTATAGCTAGTTTCTGCATGATGTGCTTTTTTGTCTTGTTTGTGAAATCGATCTAAGCAGCCACAATCTGACGAAAATCAGAAAGATCGTGGTCTATTGTGGGAAATCATAGGGGCCAGCCTTGGTAGCGAATCAATCGAACCTTTACCATACAAAGAGGAGAAAAATACTCGTTACCGAAAGAAGCGAATGCCTTTGGTAACGAGTATTTTTCGACAAAGTTCGTTAAATAGCTAAAAAAAGAAAAAAAGCAAAACAGGCAAATACACCATGTACAGTAAGACGGAATAGCCTAAACATGAAGTTGCAAACTCTTCATCCCCTTGGTAGTTTCGTACAAGGATCGGGACAGAGTTTTGGACGGGCATAGAGGCTTGAATAATAAACACAGAAAGCATAAATTCAGGAACAGGGATGATTCTGCTTAACAGCCACACAACGAGGGGCGAAAGAACGAAACGACCAAACAAGACACCGACAATGTCTTTCGTCATTCGCAAATTTTTGAGTCCCCCAAAGTAGACGATGATTCCGATAATAAACATTGATAAGGGTGTCGTCAAATCTGCTAGATAGCTTCCAAGGCCATCAACAAATGAGGGCAGCGGTAAGGTGAATAGCATCCAGATCAAACCGATGATGAAACCAATCAAGGCTGGTGAAAAAATCTTTTTTAGCATGACCAATGGATGAAAGGAAATCCGGGCTTCACCAAAATCAGGATTGTCTTTTGCTAACTCAAAAATACCGATGGTCCAAAATAATGTCGTATTTACAATATAGTACAACAACACATAAGGAACAGCTTTTTCACCAAAAATAGCTAAATTGATCGGTAAGCCGATGAAGATCGTATTGGAAAAGGTAAACATGGCGGAAAATGCGCCTTGGTGTTTGGCTTCAACTTGCGCGAAACGTCGCCATAAATAACCAGCGAAGTAAGTGATCATCATGGAAAGTAATGGGATGATCATCCCCGAAACCAATGAAAGAAATTCATCTTTCGTAAAGTTTTTAATAATCGTTAAAAACATATTGGCTGGTAATGAGACATTTAATACCAATTTTGAAAACGTATCGGCGGTTCGATTAGAAAACCATTGTTTGTAAGACAACCAATAACCGATAAACATGAGACTGAAAATGACAAAAATATTGATATATGCTTGAAACATGTGCTCACCTCTCATTTACTATAGCGAAAGGCAGAAGAAGAAGCAACTGATTCCCATTTGAAAACAACAAAAAACCAAACCACTCATTGAGCGATTTGGTCAAGAATTACTAACGTTGCTGCTTGCCTGCGTTACGACCTTTTCCACTAGGCTTTGTCGTGTTCAACGCTTTTTTGACAGCTTCTGTTTTTTCAGGAGTTACATCTTTGCGAGGCGTAACCACCGTTTTTGGCGGATTGGCTTTCATTTCTGCTTCGACTTGGGCACGAATTTTTGGTTTCATGATGACATTCGTGATAAATGTTTGGATACAACTGAAGACCCCACCGACTACCCAATAAAGCGTCACACCAGCTGGTGCACTCATTGACATGAAAACGATCATCAATGGAGAAACGATCAACATGGTTTTCATCGTTTTTTTCTGTTCTTCCGGAATCCCAATGGTTGAGATGTATCCTTGTGCCAGGTAGGAAATACCAGCAATCGCCACAAAGAGGATGCTGGGGTCACCTAATGATACGCCAAAGAACTCAGAGTTTTGGATTCCTTGTGTGTAACGGGCGGTGAAGTAGAGGGCAGAGAAGATCGGCATCTGAATCAGTAAAGGCAAACAACCGATACCGCCAAACATACTGACGTTGTTTTCAGAATAGATTTTTTGCATCTCCGCTTGCGCTTGCATTTGTTCTTCCCGAGTGGTTGCTTTCTTCAAATTGCCTTGTGCAATATCCACTTGAGGTTTCAGAAACTGCATTTTTTCACTTTGAATCATCGTTTTTCGAGACTGATGGATCCCTAATGGTAAGATAATGACGCGGACAACGATCGTTACGGCGATGATCGCCCAGCCGTAAGACCAGTTGAAGTTTTCAACGAGCATCGTGATCATATCACCTAAAGGTTTCACCAAAAAGCGATAAATCATTCCTGTTTCTTTCGGCGTACCATCAGCATTGGTACTGACACAGCCTGATAATGCTAATAACAGGCCAAATAATCCTGATGAAAGCAGCCATTTATTCATTTTAGACATTCTATTCTTCCTCTTCACAATAAATTTAGACAAAAATAACTATACTAAAAAAGACCGACTATTTCAATGTACAAAGAGAAATTCATTGAAAAATCAATCTTTCGACTTAGAAAACATTCAATTATCAATAATAGACTACATCAAAGCTAGTACGTTCTTTAATGGTATCGTCTGGTTGGATGTCGATTTGGTTCACTTTTCCAGCGGGAGAAGGAGAATCTTTCACTCCGGCAACAAAGGCATCGATGATTTTTTCATCTCCCATTGCTTCAATCGAAACAGAACCATCTGCCTCATTTTTTACAGATCCTGTGACCCCTAACTGATCGGCAAGCATTTTCGTGGTATAACGAAAGCCGACACCTTGGACACGCCCTTGAACATGGATTCGTAGTTTCTTCATGGACAATCCCTCCTCTGCTTATAATGATAGCGTTTTTTCAGTAAAAGAACAAGTTAGATCGATTGACTCATGCTATAATAAATCGAGGTGACCACATGAAAGAAATTCAATCGAAAAAAAATACCTTTATCAAGGAAATCAAAAAACTAACACAAAAAAAACACCGTACACAGACCAATACGTATTTGATCGATGGCTGGCATTTAGTGCAAGAAGCGCTGCAGGCCAAAGTACCTATCAAAGCGTTGTTGGTGACACCGCGAGGGTTAAGCGAAGCCAACGGGCAGCTCGATGATTATCAGGAAGAAAGCTATTTGATCACAGAGGAGATCGCAGCGATGCTTTCTGATTTACCAACACCACAAGGAATTTTTGCCGTGGTGGAAAAGCAAGAGCAAAACTTACAGACACTGACGGGTAATTGGTTGATTTTAGATAATGTGCAAGATCCCGGGAACGTTGGTACCATGATTCGAACAGCGGATGCTGCTGGATTTAGCGGGGTGTTTCTCGGCGAAGGAACAGCAGATCTTTACAGCACAAAAGTCTTACGCAGCATGCAAGGAAGCAACTATCATTTGCCGATTTTAGAAGGAGCGATCCCGCCATTTCTAAAGCAGCTACGCTCAGCTGGCGTGACGATTTATGGCACCGAATTAAATAAAGAAGCCGTTCCTTATACCGAGCTTCCTAAAGAACAAACAACTGCCTTCATTTTAGGTAACGAGGGACAAGGGGTTCACCCAGAACTGTTGGCTTTGACTGACAAAAATGTGTATATTCCCCTCTATGGTCAGGCGGAATCATTGAACGTCGCCATTGCAGCCGGAATTTTGATGTATTTTTCTGTCAGATAGATTTTTAAGGAACTGTTAAACTATTTGAATCTATTGCACCTCACCTAGAATCTTCGATGAATAGGTGCTATACTTTGTCTTGTAACAATCAAGCAGATCAAAAAAAGGTGGCAGACAAAAATTTATGACAGAAAAATGGCAAGAAGATAGCGAATATATGTCTTACGTGGCTGACCTGTTAGAAACAGAAGCTGTAAAAAAATTAGCCAACTTTGTGCAGCATATGAACTCCACACGTTTGGAACATTCGATCAGCGTCTCTTATTATAGTTACAAATTGGCCAAGAAATGGGGCGGCGATGCTCGTGCAACAGCTCGTGCAGGACTCCTTCATGATTTATTCTACTATGACTGGCGTACCACAAAGTTTGATGAAGGTACCCATGCGTATATGCATCCACGAATTGCAGTAAAAAATGCTGAAAAAATCACTGAACTAAGTGATCTAGAAAAAGATATCATCTTGAAACATATGTGGGGAGCAACGATTGCGCCGCCACGTTATAAAGAAAGCTATATTGTCACAATGGTTGACAAATATTGTGCGATCAAAGAAGCATCAGAACCACTTACAGAAAGTATGAAAGAAAAATGGCAACAACGTTTCTGGAAGAAACATCGTACGATTCAATAAGAAAAAAGTTCTTCGAACCAGCCGGTTCAAAGAACTTTTTTTGTTTGCTTAGCCAAAAATAAGTTGGAGGATCGCTGCGCCTACATAAAGGATCAGTAAGGTGATCAATACCATTAAGTGTCGTCTTTTGTGCATAAAAAGGATCGCTACGAATTCTCGTAAGAAGGCATTTGGTAAATAGTAAAAGGCGGTGGGTGCTCCGATACCATCCGCTTTAAGTTGTGCTTGATCTGCATAGAGACCGGCACGAAAAATATGGTAATTGTTGGAGGAAAAAATAACTTTGTAGCCATTTGGCTTTAAGGAATCCATGATTTCTTTCGAAAACTTCATGTTTTCATAAGTAGTCGTGGAATTTGTTTCTACTAAAATCTCTCCTTCGGGCACTCCTTGCGCAACTGCATATTCTTTCATCGCGACAGCTTCTGGCAGCTTTTCATCGCTTCCTTGGCCGCCTGACATCAGTAACCGAGGAGCGGTTTTTTTCGCTTTAAATTGCGCTTCGTAGAACGAGATTGCTTTATTGATACGCTTGGCCAATAAAGGGGAGACCGTGGTGCCATTCAAAAGACCTGCTCCTAAGACGATGATAAAATCTTGATTGTAACGAGGATGATTGAACTGATAAATGACTGAAATCGATAAAAAGTTCAAAAAGACCACAAATAGATACATCAGACTTAGGGGAACAACGCCGAATAAGGTTCGGATCCAATCCGGGAAAAAGTGCAAAAGGGTATCTGAAAATAATAAAACGGTCAAAACCACTGCTAAGATCAGGGTCAATAGATTGGCGATTGATCGCGACTCTCTTCGTAAAACAATAATGGAATTCCAGTAAAGAAAGACCACGAGAATGGCTAAGCCGAATAATAATACAGCAAAGAAGATCGCTAGCAAAACAGCCAATAGACCACCTACAAGAATATCTTGTGTTCGGTATAGATTAATGACTAGGTAGCCACCAAATGCTAAGACAAACAAATTAAAGAGCAAGCCATTTACGAGTCGGTGCTTGTTGCGCCGATAAGAAAATAAAAAAAGGCCGGCGAAGGCGACTGGTATTAGAATAAAGAAACTGCCTGTCCGTAATTCTGAGACGGCTAAATAAATCAGCAGGGCTAAAATCGTCCAACAGCACTCAAAAAAGAAAATATCTGGCTCATCTTTACTCTTGCGCCACTTTTGAACGACGATCACACCCGTCAAATAGCTGATGGCAAAAATCAGCAATTGCGTAAAATCCATGTTTTTCACTCCTTTAACGATACACCTAGTATACCGAAAAATGACAAAAATTGCTTGTTGCTAAGGTCAAAGTTGCTGAATTTCTTGCAATTCGCTAAAATGAAGAAAAGAAGGAGGAAGGAACATGCAATTAGGTGAAGTGATTCGCGTTGAACGGCCCGCTTTTTATGTGATCGGAAAAGAAGGCAAGGGATTAGCGGAAGAAGGAGCTTCTTGGGTACCAGCGCTATGGGAACTTGCAACAAAGGATTTTGAAGAGATCGAATTTCTAGTGAGCGATCAAAAGGCAGAAGAACTGGAATTTTGGGGCTTAATGAGTGATGGCACCAATTGGTTAGAGCCTTGGCAAGAAACCGGCCGTTATTTGGCAGGCGTTCAAGTCCATACAGAAAATTTTCCTCCCGTCGGTTGGGTCCGTTGGGAAATGCCCGCAATGACCTATCTCGTTGTAAAAACGGATGAAAAAAACTTGACCATGATGACTGAAAAAATGTTGATGGAAGTTTTACCAGAAAATAACGTCCACTTGTCAGCAGCGATCCAAGAAAGATATCTTCCTCATTTTAAAGAAGGGGAAGTTGAATTGTTTTTCCCTGTTGAGCCTTTGGCAGCAGCAACGGTGGAAACGGTAGAATAAAAAAAATCTGTCCGAGAAGCAATCTTTGCTCAGGACAGATTTTTTCTTTGGTTTGGATTAAAAAAGATTCTCGAAAAAGGTAGACACACCGCGCCAAGCACGAACAAAGATGTTGGCTTTTTCTACCGTTTGTGTTGTGACCAATCCTGCAGTTTCGTCATGATCAGAAGCATCAATATAACCAAGCGTATCAGCTGGAATCGAAGCACTTACAGTACCGACTTCTGTGCCCTCAGTCAATGGCGCTTGCAGGGCAGAATCACGATAATGCTCATTAAAGTCAATGGTTGTTTCAAAGGCTGTTGCATCCATATCTCCACGTACCCATAAGGTCAAACCTTGATTTAAGGCAACGGGAACACTCAATTCTTTCCCATCTTTGACTGATACCGTCTGTGTATCTTCTAACTGTGCATTTTCTGGTAGAATTTCTACTTGTTCCCAAGCATCGAAGGAGTAGTCCATCAACCGACCTGTTTCGATAAAACGTACGCTTGGATTTTCCGCATGACCATTGACGTTTAGCACGACGGTGATAATTCGTTGACCATCCTTGACGGCGGTTCCGACAAAGCAGGCGCCTGCCATATCTGTCGTACCAGTCTTAAGACCGTCAACACCATCTTTAGTATTCGTAAAACCTGGAAGCATCCAGTTCCAATTGACCATCTCGACAGGCGAATAGGAACCTTCGCCAAATTGTTTGGTGGAAAGACTTGTTACTTCTAAAACGTCTGGAAAGTCTTGCAGCAAATGGCGAGCAATCAGGGCGACATCTTTTGCGGATAGTTCGTTTTCGTCAGTGGAAGTTGACCCGGGATAGATATTGTCCCCTAAATAAGTATTGTTCAAGCCAGAAGCATTAACGATCTTTGCATCGGTAATGCCCCATGATTGCACTTTTTCTTGCATTTGATCAACAAAGGCACTTTCAGACCCAGCAATCAGCTCCGCGAGCGCTACGATTGCAGCATTTGCAGATTGGATATAACTGGCATCATACAAATCTTTTACTGTATAGGTAACGTCTTGATGCAAAGGGACATTCGATAAGTTTGGCGACACGCTGAGATTCGCGGCATAATCTGAAATAGGGACAGGATCATCCCAAGCGATGGTTCCTTGCTCTACTTGCTCAGCTACAAGGTAGAGACTGATGATCTTGGTGATGGAGGCGATGCCCATGGCGGTCTCACCATCTTGATCATACAACACTTTGCCTGTGTCAAAATCAATGGAATAAGCGGCTTTTGCATCGACTGAAAAATCTTGGATCTCTTCGGCGCTCATAGCTGTATCATCAGCATACGAAACGACGGGTAAGCCGGCAGCAGCAAAGAGGATTGCCAAAGCAGCAACGATGGAATACCCGAACTTGGTTATTTTCTGCATATATGTAGTAGCTCCTTTAAAGTTGTATCTAAGCAAAAATTTTAACAAAGAGTATCCACCGTTGCAATACTCTAAGAGAAAACTTAGCATTTAATTGCGTAAGACCGATCCCTCAGTAGACAAACTGAGACGTTACGTGACTAAGGTTGTTTACTGTAAATAATAGCTAACAAAAAAACTTACCTTCCTATAAAATAGAAGGCAAGTTTTTGTGAATTGACATAGGGTCAAACTGATTCACTTAGCGACGATTGGAATGGATTCTCGGGTTTTGGTTTTGGACTCTGACGGGAACTTTCACCGCCTTCGTTTCTTGTTGCATAGCCAATTTTGCTAAAAAGAATGTCCCAGCTAACAATGCAGCTAAAGCAAAGATGGAAAAGAGTGAAATAAAGGTCGTTAACATAAAAATCCCTTCTTTCTATTTAAAATAAATGTGGAAGGTAGGAATCGAACCTACACCTTAATCTATGAACGATCAAACATCACTCAACGGAACACCTTGTTCAACCACTTGTTAAGTTAATGATAGCATGGATTGCCAAGAAATGCTGATAAAAAGTCTGAGAATTGACCGAAGAAAATGTGAAGAAAACATGAACTTGGCTTTCTCAGCGATTTTAGATGATTTTTGTCAAAGAATAGTGGCAATCTTCTGCTTCATCATATAAAGTAATGACGGAGCCTTTTTGTTCAAGAACTAAATGATAGCCAAATGTGTCCAGTAAAACTAACCGCATCGGAGTCAATTCAACGATGGAAGCAGTCAAAGGCTTGCCTTCGATGGTCAACGAATAATCATTGGCTATTTCTATCGTGACATCTTCTTTTGTCTTGGAAGTAAAACGCCAATTACCAATGAAATTCTGGCGATTCTCATTTTTTTGTTTTTCTTTTCGCAACAGCAAGGAGCTGACCACGCCCGTTGCAAGAGATAAACCAATCAAAATAGACCTTTTCTTCATTTATACACGTCCTATCATTTACGATTCATCAAGTTGTGCCTTGTGGACAGGTGTCCACTTTTTCGCACTAGAAAATAATTGCCATAAGTATACCATGAGAAGGTAAAAAAGCATGGTACTTTAGTTTGAAGTTTAGAAGTTTTTATCAAAATATGCTATGATTCAAAAGAGCAGGTGAGAAAATGAATTATCCGAATACTCTTTTAGCCACGTTTCTCGTGCGAGACAACCGGTTCATTGCCCGATGTCTCGTTGACGGTCAAGAAGTAATCGTCCATGTAAAAAATACCGGACGAGGAAAAGAGCTCTTGCACAAAGGTGCGCTTGTTACCCTGCAATATTGGGACAATCCGAAACGCAAAACCAATTACGACTTGATCTCAGTCAAGAAACAAGACCAATGGATCAACATCGATAGTCAAGTACCGAATCGTTTAGGCTATGAAGGCCTCTTGGATGGCACGATCCAGTTGCCAAATATCAAAGGGAGAATCGCGCTTTTGCGAAGGGAAGTTGTCTATAGGACATCAAAATTCGACCTTTATTTTGAAACAGATGAACAAGAAAAAGGCTTTTTAGAAATCAAGGGAATGACCCTTGAAAACAAGCAAGTCGGTGCTTTTCCAGATGCACCAACCATTCGTGGCTTGAAACACGTCAATGAATTGATCCATGCCAAAGAAGCTGGCTATTATGCGGCGGCTTTGTTTATGATCCAATTTGAAGCGGTGCAAATCGCCACGATCCATCGACAGATGCAACCGGATCTGGCCACTAAAATCGCTGAAGCGCAAAGCAAGGGTGTCGAAGTGTTTGCCTATAATTGCCAAGTAAACCAAGGGATGATCACGGTCAAAGAACCAATCCCTTTTGATTTGAATGTCGTCTTTGACGACCCTAATCTATAGAAGAAAGAAGGAAAAAATATGATTCATTTAGGAATTATCGGCACAAATTGGATCACCGATCAATTTGTACAAGCAGCCCACGAAACCAAACGCTATCAATTGGTTGCCGTATACTCAAGAAAGTTAGCAACGTCACAACGTTTTGGAGAAAAATATGGGGACATCGAGTATGCGACCGATCTGGACACTTTTTTTGGCTTAGCTCATATGGACACGGTCTACATCGCGTCTCCGAATAGTTTGCACTTTGAACAAGCCAAGCAAGGTATTTTAGCAGGAAAAAATGTCATTGTGGAGAAGCCAGCCTTTTCAACGCCTGAGGAAATGGCGGAGATCATCGAATTGGCAAATCAGCAACAGGTATTATTCTTTGAAGCAGCTCGCAACATCCATGAAGCAAGTTTTTCTACTGTAGCCGAATTCTTACCGACACGCGGTGCCATTCTTGGGGCGAACTTTTCTTATATGAAATATTCGTCTCGTTATGACGCTGTACTAGCTGGGGAGGAACCAAATATTTTTTCTCCACATTTTTCTGGCGGTGCCTTAGCAGATTTGGGCGTCTATCCGATTTATGCGGCGGTCGCTTGGTTTGGCAAACCGCAAGATGTTCATTATTTTGCCCGTAAATTACCGACTGGTGTAGATGGTATCGGGACTGCAGTGTTGCGCTATGCTGACTTTGATGTCACAATCCAAACAGGAAAAATCGCTGATTCAGAGTTGCGTTCAGAAATCTATTTTGAAGACGGTACATTAGACCTAAATGCCGTCAATGCCATCGAAGAAGCCGCATTTTATGAGCGAAAAACAAAACAAACCCAGGCATTAGCAGTAAGTGCTTTAGAAAACCCGATGATCGAAGAAGCACAAGACTTTGCAGACATCATCGAAAACAAAAATGATCCCCAACAAGGACAACGGTATGAGGAATGGGTGGAACTTGCTCGCAGTGTCAATGAAACCATCGCTCTTATGCGTAAACAAGCAGGCATCATTTTTGATGCAGATAAAAAATAAGGAATGGAACATTTATGACAGTATTTGAATTGACACAATTGCCAGACATCTGGCAGGAAAAATGGCAGGCGGCAGGGTATCACGCACCGTCCTTGATCCAAGAGAAAACCTTTGGCCCTTTAAAAGATGGTGAGTCTGTCATTGGAGTCTCACCGACCGGTTCTGGTAAAACTTTGGCGTACCTCTTGCCACTGTTAACAAAAGTCGAGGCAAAGCAAGGTAATCAGTTGCTGATTTTGACTTCTTCACAAGAATTAGCGATGCAAGTCACAGAAGTGGCCCGGGAATGGGCCCAAGCCATTGGTTTGACCGTTCTGCCGCTAATTGGTGGCGCAAGTACAAAACGCCAAGTGGAAAAACTGAAAGACAAGCCCGAGGTCTTGATTGGCACCCCAGGCCGAGTGTTAGAATTGATCAAAGCAAAAAAAATCAAGACCCAGCAGTTGCAATCGTTGGTATTAGATGAGGTTGACCAATTATTGAAAGAAGGGGCCTTCACACTGGCTGCCAAGATCAATCAAACATTGCCAAAACAAATCCAGCGTAGTTTCTTTTCAGCAACCGCTAACGAAGTGATTGATGAGATTCGACCATTGGTGACAAAAGAGCCGCTGATCATTGATGTTACCCAAGAAGATCAGAGCAAAGGCGTGATCCATCACTACTATTTGAATTATCCGCAACGACGAATCGTGGATGCTTTAAGGCGCTTTGCTCATTTACCAAGCTTTCAAGCCTTGGTTTTCTTCAATGAATTAAGCGCAATGGGAAATGCAGAAGAAAAACTGCTGTTTCACGGCTTGCCGGTGGCATCATTAGCATCTGACCAAAACAAACTTGCCCGAAAAGGCGCACTGGAGAGCTTCCGTCAAGGAAAACTAGTAGAATTATTGACGACCGATGTCGCCTCTCGCGGCTTAGATGTGGTGGATTTGCCTTATGTCATCAATACGGAAGTCCCGTTAGAAAAAGAATCCTATCTGCACCGGGCAGGACGTGTTGGACGAATGGGCAAAGAAGGAACCGTCGTCACGATCGTTCAAGACCATTCGTTGAAGGATTTGAAAAAAATCGCGAATCAATTGTCCATAGAACTCAAGGAAGTCTATCTGCATGGGGGACAATTACACACAGAAGCACCTGTTATCGAAAAGGAAAGCAAGAAAGAAACGAAAATAGTAAGTGTGCAGAAAATTTCCAAGAAAACATCTGAAAAATTACACACTCCTGTTAAAAAGACCAAGAAAAAGACGAAAAAGCAAAAAGACAAAGGAAAAAGACGCCATTGAGCGTCTTTTTGTGTTACCATTAACGTTGTTTATTATTAGTGTGTAAAAAAATGAGGAGGCTATCGAATGAATTCGCGAAAAGAAGAGATTTTTCAAACGATCGAACTGCATAAGCAAGGGTTGACCGCAGTTGACGTCGCTAAAATCTTACAAATCGATCGCAGCAATGCAAGCCGTTATCTCAGTGAGCTTTATAAAGAAAAGAAAATCGGCAAACGTTCCGGCCGTCCGGTCGTTTATGAGCCATTAGAAGAAACGGTGCATGTGGATGTTTCCTCTGAAGTGAGTTTTGAAAGTCTTGTTGGGGTTCAAGCTTCTTTAAAAGTAAGTATCCAGCAAGCCAAAGCAGCAATTTTATATCCGCCTAGAGGACTCCATACCATTATTTTTGGAGAGACAGGTACCGGTAAATCCTTATTTGCCGAATGTATGTATCACTTTGCGGTTGAATCAAATATGTTAGAAAAAGATGCTCCTTTCGTATCGTTTAATTGTGCGGATTATGCACAAAATCCGCAGTTGTTGTTTGGTCACATCTTTGGCATCAAAAAAGGGGCCTACACAGGTGCTGCAGAAGATAGTCCAGGACTTATGGCAAAAGCCGATGGCGGCATCCTGTTCTTAGATGAGATCCATCGACTGCCGCCAGAAGGCCAAGAAATGCTCTTTACCTTCATTGATAAAGGGATCTACCGTCCTTTAGGGGAAAGTAATCAAGTTCATGAAGCCGCCGTGCAGATCATCGGTGCCACCACGGAATCATCAGAAACCTTTTTAACGACCTTCAATCGGCGAATTCCCATGGCTATTACTTTGCCAAATGTGGAAAGTCGTTCCTTAGATGAACGGTATGAAATCATTTCGTTGTTTATCAAGCAAGAGGCGACCCGTCTGAACCAACGAATCGATGTCGAACGAGATGCGATATTGGCCTTTATGCTCTATGATGCAGAAGGCAACATTGGTCAAATCAAGCGCGACCTTAAACTCGTCTGTGCGAAAGCATTTTTGCATTATCGAACCTATGGAAAAAAACACTTGCTGATTCGAAAAGGCGATTGCTCCTTGCAAGTTCAAAAAGGCTTGTTGAAGATCAAAGAAATGTCGGAACGCTTGGATCGGTTTTTGGATGGCAAAGGCGACTTTCTAAGTTTTGAACCTGGCGACCCAGATGTCGTCTGGTCTCGTGATCCACAACGGAATATGCAAGTGTATAACGAGATCGAAGAAAAAGTCAGCTCGCTGATTGAAACGGGCGTAGCCAATGTCGATCTGGAAAATTTGATCTCTAAAGATGTCGATGCGTACTTTGAAAAGTATGTCGAAGAATTGATCCAAAATCCCGTTCATAAAGAACTGATTCCAGAAGACATTTGGAAACTGACAAATGTTCTTTATGATCTAGCTGGGCAAAGATTGTCTCGAACCTATAGTGAAAAAGCCCGCTTTGCCTTTGCACTGCATCTGCAAAGTACACTGGAACGTGTCAAGGAAGGACATATGATCGTTCACCCAGATTTGAATACAGTCAGAAAAAACTTGAAATCCGAGTTCCAGGTGGCAATGGATCTATCGACCATTATCGAAGAAGAACGCCATGTCGAGATCCCCTTCGATGAGATCGGCTTTATCAGTATGTTTTTAGCGATTCAAGTCAAACAACCCTCGCAACTGCCCCTTGAAAAAGTCGAGATCATTGTCTTGATGCACGGCAAAGCGACTGCCAGCAGTATGTTGGAAACGGCACAAGAGCTGCTAGAAACCGACCACGGCAAAGCGATGAATATGTCTTTAGATATGGAAGTCGGTCAAATGTATGAGCAGCTATTGAACTATGTCACTGACAATAAGGAAAAGATGAGCAACGGCTTATTGCTTTTAACTGATATGGGTTCCCTCAATTCATTTGCGAATTTGATTTCCGAAGAGACCGGGATTCGTACGAAAGCCATCTCGATGGTCAGTACGATGATCGTCTTAGAGGCTTTGCGAATGGCGGAAAGTGGCCGAAGTTTAGAAGACATTTATCAAAACATTCAGCGTTCTTTTGAAACCATCGTGCAAGAACAGTTCCGCACAGTTCGCGAAGCGAAGGGGAATAAAAAAGCAGTCATCGTCACTTGCTTTACTGGAGAAGGTGTCGCTGCTAAACTTTATCAACGAATTTATCCCGTCGTCGATCAATCAAAAGTCGAGATCATTCAAATGCAATTTATTGAAAAAGAAACCTTCAAGAAACATATTGATGGCTTGCTAGAAGAATATGAGATCAAAGCCATTGCGGGCACCGTCGAGATCGATTATCAAAATATCCCGTTCTTTTCCGCCTATGATGTCTTTGATGACAATCGGTTGAATGTACTGAAGCGGATCGTTTCAGATGAAGTGCCGATCGAAAAAATCGTACGTTCATTAGAAAATACCTTAACGCATGTAGGGTCCGTCTATCATCTGATCGAAAGTCTGCAGCGAATCGTTCATCAAATTCAAAATCAATTGCATGTGATTGTTGAACCTACCGTTGATGCGGGCTTAGTGATTCATTTAGCCTTTCTAGTGGAAAGTTTATTGAAGAAGGAACATTCTCGTACTTTCCCCAATTTGGTGGCCTTCCAAAAACGCTATCGTATCGAAACAGATGTGTTGCGAACTCATTTATTGCAGATAGAGAAAAACTATCAAATCAAAATCTCTGAAGATGAGATCGCCTATTTAACACAAATGTTCTTAGAAAATGAAATAAAAAGTTATGATGAATCCGCACACAATATTAGTGTGTAATGAAAAATCCGTGAGTGTGCAAAAGAAAAATTGGTTCAGACCATTGATATATAAAGGTCTGGACTTATTTTTTTTTGGCACGCTTTTTGCTTTATAGTAAAGTGTAACTTACAACAGAAAGGAGCGGATACGCGATGGCGAAAAAAACGATTATGCTTGTTTGTTCAGCAGGAATGAGTACCAGTCTATTGGTGACGAAAATGCAAAAAGCAGCCGAAGCAAAAGGAATGGAAGCAGATATCTTTGCTGTTTCAGCTTCAGAAGCCGACCAACATTTGGAGTCGAAACCAGTCGATGTTCTATTATTAGGACCACAAGTACGATTCATGAAATCACAATTTGAACAAAAGCTAGCACCAAAAGGCATTCCTTTGGACGTGATCAACATGGCAGACTATGGCATGATGAACGGCGAAAAAGTATTGCAACAAGCAGAAACATTAATGAACTAAGATTTTTTAGGATCGAAGTGTAAGGAGGATTTTTAAAGATGGATGAGCAAAATTTGGAAGCCATTATGGGATTGATCATGTATGGTGGTAATGCAAAAAGTGACGCAATGGAAGCAATCGCGGCAGCAAAAGAAGGGAACTTCGAATTAGCTGACCAAAAAATCAAAGATGCTGAAGCATCTCTTGTGGAAGCGCATCATTCGCAAACAGGATTGTTGACACAAGAAGCGCAAGGCAATCATATGACCGTGACATTGTTGACCGTGCATTCACAAGATCACCTAATGACGTCAATCGCATTTACCGATTTAGCGAAAGAAATCATTGATGTCTATCGACGTCTAAATAACGAATAATCTTTGAACGGATAGAAGTAGTTATTGTCGATGAATCAAAAAATCTTCTTTGACGAATAGAACTTATAGGAGGAATTAAGAATGGATGGATTAACAAGTTGGATGGAGAGACACATTCTCCCGGTTGCAGCTAAGATTGGTGCGCAAAAGCATTTGGTTGCCTTGCGGGATGCTTTTATCGGAATGATGCCAGCAACGATGGCTGGGGCAATTGCAGTATTACTGAACGCCTTCATGCGTGATTTTCCAAACACTTATCTTGGTGCGGACAATGCAATCACGAAATTTTTCACGCCAGTGATCGCAGTCAATGGTTTAGTTTGGACAGGTACCTTAGCAATTATGGCGGTTATCTTCTCAGCTTCATTCGGTTATAATTTAGCGAAGGCTTACAATGTTGATGCACTATCAGGTGCGTTGGTCTCTTTAGCAGCATTTATTATGGGTATTCCACAATCTGCTTCTCTTTCTTTAGCGTTAGAAGAAGCACTACCAGCAAACGTGGTAGACATGATCAACAGTACAAGTGCTACATCAGGATTTGCAGCAGATGGTTCAACGATCAGCGCTGCAGGCTGGGGCTACTTCCCATTTAGCGCCTATATGGGTGGCTCTGGATTGTTCACGGCAATCATCTTTGGTTTCGTTTCAGTTATTATCTTTGCAAAATTGATGCAAAAAAACATTATTATCAAAATGCCAGATTCAGTGCCACCAGCAGTTTCCCGTGCCTTTGCAGCGATTATCCCTGGGATTGCCGGACTATATGCTTCAGGTTTGATTTACTATCTATTTGAACGCTTTGTCGGTATGCCGATAATTGACTGGATCTCCGAATCGATCCAAAAACCATTATTGGGTCTCTCTCAAGGGTACTTTGCCGTATTTATCATTGTTTTACTTGTCCATGTCTTGTGGTTCTTTGGATTACATGGAACAAATATCATGGGACCTGTTCTACAATCGATCTACGGTGTGGCAATGGTTGAAAATACTAATGCTTATCAATTAGGGGAAGCTGTTCCTTATAAATGGGTAGCAGGTTCATTCGAAGCATTTGTTTGGCCTGGTGGAGCAGGTGTGACTTTAATGCTCTTGATCGCAATCTTGCTATTCTCTAAACGTGCCGACTATAAGACAGTTGGTAAACTAGGGATTGGACCTGGGTTGTTCAATATCAATGAACCAGTAATGTTTGGTCTACCAATCGTGTTAAACCCATTGTTTATCATTCCATTTATTGTTGCACCGTTAGTTACAGCAACGATTGCTTACTTTGCAACAACTTTAGGGTTAGTTGCACCAGTTGTGGTAAATGTGATTTGGGTAATGCCAACGATCCTAAGCGGCTTCTTAGCTACCGGTGGAGACTGGCGTGCGATCATCTTGACAATTATTAATTTGGCTGTAGCTTTATTGATCTGGGCACCATTTATTATTGCTGCCAACAAAATCAATCCAGCAGACCAAGAGAACTAATCAAATAAACTAGATGGGTGGCTTCACCCATCTAGCTATCTTTTTTAGGAGGAGAAAAAATGATTATTGTAAATTCCGCGATGCAACAAGACAACATCAAAGCATTACTTGAGTCTTTGACAGAAGGTGAGATCAAGTATACCTTTAAAGAAAAAAAAGGGATTCAGTTGATTTTTGAAACAACGGCAGAAGACAAAGAAAAAGCAGCGAAACTTGCCAAAGACGCAATCAAAAATACTGATTGGGGTCGAGTACTATACTTTAACGTCGTTAGTCAATAGTGAGGTGATATCATGTTTAAAAATGGATTGTTTTTTATAAGCATCGGTAGTATGTTATTTATATACAGCGCTAACGCGCAGTCAGGTGAATACCACTGGGTGAATCTCATCACGTCAGTCATTCTAATGGCTATTGGAGGAATCATGGCTTCAATTGGACACAAACGCAACAAGAAAGACAAGGAGGCGCAAGATGGAAATCACTAAAAAAATGAATGTACCCGCTGACTTTTTATATAAGACGATCATCGATTCCGTGTTACATGATATTAAACAAGCGACAGATCAAACACTTACTGAAGAGCAATTAGAAGGATACAGCTATCTTAAACAGTTTTATAAAGATAGTAATGCCACCATAACAATCGAAACGGTCAAGAAGAATCAAGCCTATGCGTTCCAAACGGCGACGAAAAAAAATACCTTCCGTGTACACTATCAGATCGAAACGATAGACGAGTCGCACTGCAACTTGCATTATGAAGAAAAAATGACTTCTGAAGGCATGATTCAGCAATTAAATGACATGCTCTTAGGTACGATTCTAGGATATTTCAAACGCAAGCAATTTAAAAAAATGTTGAGTATGATGGAAGAAGCATATTAAGGGGTCGACTGACGCCTTTTTTGCGTTTCTTGCGTGTTTTCAAGTAGAGGAGATGAAGGAATGACAGATGTCAAAAAAATGACCGAATTTGGTTCGCAAGAAGTACTGGACTTGGTTTCTTATGCCTTTCAGTGGGAATTGAATGAAACAAATATCAAGCGCTATCGCAAGCTTGCGGAAAATTCTTGGAATTATGGTTCCTACGATGGGGATGGAAAATTGGCGAGTCAAATCATGGCAACGATTTTTGATGTGAACTTTCATGGAACGAGTTATCCGATGGCAGGGATCGGTTTTGTGGCTTCGTATCCAGAGTATCGCAGCCAAGGTCGGATCGATCGGATCATGAAACAAATCATTAAGGACTGCTATGAACAAAAAATCGTTCTTTCCTATCTGGCACCTTTCTCCTTTGCTTTTTATCGCAGATATGGGTATGAGTATACTTTTGAACGGACGGTTTATGAAGTCGATGCGCATCAATGGCCCGATGGCAAGAAAGTGAATGGAACGATTCAACGCATGAATTGGGAGGAAGCACAGCCGATCATTCACGAGATTTATCATCAATTGCCGCGCCATCAAAAGGGCGGACTGATTCGCCAACCCTGGTGGGAAGAAATCAAGTTTGTTTTGCGCCGACCGTATACGTTTGCGATTTATCGCAATGAAGCAGGGGTCCCTGAAGGCTACTTGATTTACTTTATCGAGGGAGGACGTTTCGATATTCAAGAGTGGGGCTATTTGACTGCGAATGCTTACCAAGGATTTAATCGGTTTATCGTCTCCCATGCAGATTCAGTAGCACAGATTAACTATCGACCAGGGTTTGATGGGGAAGTCCTACAAGCAAACGCGGCCAAACCATTGTCTCACTACCAAGTGCGCCCGGACATGATGGCGCGCGTCATCGATGTGGAAGGGTTTCTAAAAAGTTATCCATTTACGATGAAAAAAGCTGGTCGTTTTGCCATAGAAATTCAAGGGGATGAATATGCCCCATGGAATAATGGGTGTTATGAAGTGACAATCGAAAACGCTCAGCATCAGGTCACGAAAACGACGGCCACCAAGCTGCCAAAAGCAACCTTGTCGATTCAGCGTTTTGTGCAGCTGTTCTTGCAGGCACAATCCCTCGATTCTCTGGTCTTTTTCCAGCAAATGGAAACGGACCAGGAAGCTGCAGTGTTGATTCAGGAAAACTTGCCAACAGGAAAACCACTATTGGAAGACTATTTCTAAGCCAATCGACACAGACGCATTCACTTTCTAACAAAAAAAGATTCCTTAAAAATAAGGAATCTTTTTCTTCAAAAAACGTTCCCTGCCGGAATCGAACCAGCAACTAATCCTTAGGAGGGACTTGTTATATCCATTTAACTAAGGGAACACAATAGCTATATTTTACCTGTTATTCGTGTTTCTCGCAAGATGAGAAGGAAAAGAAAGGAAGAAAAACATGGTCAAACGATTGATAAGTGCAAACTATAGTGAAATCAAAGAAATGTCGGCGCAAGAATTGAAACAATCCATTAAAGCGAGCGAAGGACGAGTAATCATCTGTGAAACGGTGGTTCAAACCATGTCGCAAGCTGGCGATATCACCAACGCAGAAGTCGCGGCAGCTTTTGGGGCTGACTTAATTTTGTTGAATGGGTTTGATTGTTATCGCCCAGCTATTTTTGGGATGCCTGGTATCACATTGGAGCAGCTGCTTGATCCTAAACAACCGATTGAAAACCCGATTCCTCAACTAAAACAACTGATTGGACGACCTGTCGGCATCAATCTTGAGCCGATCCCAGCTACGACGGAGATGATGAGTGAAAAGATCAGCATCAGTCAAGGCCGAACAAGTTCGGTTGACACCATCAAAAAAGCCCAAGAACTCGGGGTGGACTTTCTCTGCTTTACAGGCAATCCTGGAACAGGTGTGACCAACCGAGAAATCGCTAAAGCAGTAAAATTGGCAAAAGAACATTTCTCTGGGTTGATCATCGCTGGAAAAATGCACAGTGCCGGCTCAGATGAGCCTGTGGTTGATCGAGAAGCCATCATTTCTTACGCTGAAGCTGGGGCAGATATTTTGTTACTGCCTTCCGTTGGCTCGATTCAAGGCTTTCTAGAAAAGGATCTGATTGAAGCTGTTCAAATTGCCAAACAATATGACTTATTGACGATGTCAGCGATCGGAACGAGTCAAGAAAGCGCACGTCCAGAAACGTTGCGGCAATTAGCCATTATCAACAAAACCTGTGGGGTCGATCTGCAGCATATCGGTGATGCCGGCTATGGCGGCATGGCACCGACCGAAAATATTTTCGAAACATCGGTTGCAATTAGAGGCATGCGCCATACGATCAATCGTGTCGGGCGTTCAATTAATCGTTAAATCAGAAAAAATTACTAGCGAAGGAAAACGAAGAATCGTTCTGCTTCGCTTTTTGCGTTTTTTTCGCTAAGTTAGAAAGAAAGGAGGAAACACAAAATGAAACAAGCATTGATCATTTACGGAGGATGGGAAGGACACGCCCCAAAAGAAACCAGTCAGTTTTACCAAACGTTGCTGGAGTCAGAAGGATATCAGGTGACACTCGCCTCAGATTTTGAACCTCTCTATCATAAAGAAGAATTAAAAAGGCTGGATCTGTTGATCATGAATTGGACGCGTGGAGAATTACCTGATGAGCCGCTGCAAAATGTCACTCAGGCTGTAGCAGAAGGAGTAGGATTAGCAGGAGTTCATGGCGGCTTTGCTTCGGCTTTTCAAGCCAGTAAAGGCTGGTTGTTTCTGACTGGAGGCTGTTTTTTGGCACATCCTGGCGGCTTGGAAACGACCTATAGCATCGATCTTACGACAAATCACTATATTACGGCAAATACGCAATCGATCCCTCAGTTGACGACGGAGCAATACTATTGCTTGGTTGATCCAGCCGTCACTGTGTTAGCTACCTCAACATTTGCCGCTAAAGATCATCCGAATGCAGCTAACCAAGAAGTCATACTGCCAATGATGTGGATCAAAAAATGGGGCAAGGGCAGAGTCTTTTTCCAATCCGTTGGACACAGTCTAAAAGAGCTGAAAGAGCCGACCATTCAGACTTGGACCAAACGAGGCTTTCTATGGGCCACCAGAAATACATTGGCTGATCCGCTGAAAAATAGCCAGTATAGTGAGTCATCAGAAAAACGAATGAGGAAATAAACGCGTGCAATCGTTTTACTTTATGGAAGAAAATAAGCATGGTACACTTTATTTGTATTTGATTAAGCAGGAGGTAATGTGGAATGGGAAAATTTGGAAAAAGTTTTTTATCGCAGGTAATATCTGACGGAATCAAAGGACCATTTGTCACGATCATGCTCAATACGCATGTCGGCCACCAGAATGTCGAAAAGGATCAAATCAAATTTAAGAACTTTGCCAAAGATGCGAAGCGCCGCTTTGAAAAGAAATACCCAGAACATTCTTGGGATCTTTTTCAAACGAAAATTGATGAACTGCTTGCAGATCAATCATTTTGGCGCAACAGTACAACAAGTGTGGCGGTGATTATCACCCCAGAAGAGGTACTGGTCCATCGGTTAAGTATTCGTGTGGATGATCAATATTACGTAGGGGAAACCCCTTATGTATTAGCTGTCATCAAAAATGCACAATTTAATTACCCATTTTATCTCTTAGCGTTGAATCGCGATTCAATGCAAGTCTATCAAGTTGAAAACAATCAAGTGCGTGAAGTCGAGTTGCCAGAAGAGGCACCGACGACGATTGAAAAAGCGCTGGGGGAAGAAGTCACTGGTGGTGGTAACTTTAATTACAGTGCTCAAGGTGGCCCTAACTCAGGGGGAGAAGGCGTTGCTTATCACGGCTTTAGTGCCAAAGATGAAGAAGTCGAGATCGATCACGTCAACTACTACCAAGCAGTTGATGCATTTTTCAAGAATGATTTTTCAAATGAAGAGCATTTACCAATGTATCTGTTTGCATTACCAGAAAATCAAACGCTGTTTAAAAAAGTGGCAAAAACCAACTTTTTCAAAGCAGATCCAAGTATTTCTTCTTCACCAGCGTCGTTATCTTTGAAAGAGATCCAAACGTGTACGCAAAAGCTGATTGCGGAGTTGACACAAAAAGAAGTTGGGGAATACGGCAAGCTGTTGGATCGAAAATTTATTGACCAATTGGTTGATATCGTGCCTGCAGCCAAAGAAGGCCGGATCGCCAATCTGTTTGTGGCTACCTCAAATCTCGCCGATGGGTTTGGAGAAGATCCTGATACAGAGTATGATCGTCGCCAAGTGTTAAATACGCTGGCAATCGATGTTTTAGAAAACGGCGGTGAGGTATCTATCTTGGAACAAAAAGATGCCCCTGGAGAAAAAAGTTTGACGGCGATTTTGCGTTACTAAACGCAGTTGCGACATTCGTAAATAAATCGTTTCCAAAAAAGAGAAGACTGTTGCAGATCTTTAATGCAGCAGTCTTTTTGCGAATCATAAAAAATTTAAGGCGTTTTCATTTTTTTTGATTTTCTATTAGTCATAATGAAGATAATGTGCTATAATACAAAGTGTAGTTTTTGTTACGGTAAATTATGGTAGCTTGTTTCATCTTAAACATCTTCCACATTTTCACCTTATACAAGTAATTGCAAAATATGTGTATAAACACAAGGAGGATTTTTATTATGGAAACAGGTACAGTTAAATGGTTTAACTCAGACAAAGGTTTTGGATTCATCACTGCAGAAAACGGTAACGATGTATTCGTTCATTTCTCAGCTATCCAAGGCGAAGGCTTCAAAACTTTAGAAGAAGGTCAAGCAGTGACTTTCGATATCGAAGACGGACAACGTGGCCCTCAAGCGACTAACGTTAACAAAGCATAATTAGTGAATGCCTTTTAAGAGCAGCTTAGCTGCTCTTTTTTTGTGCGCGAGATAGTTGCTTGCAGACAAAGGAGTTGTTATACTCTTAAAAAAAGGAGGCACATTTATGGGATTGAATGAATTTATTCTCGGATTGGCTAATTTAGAGAAGATCCAACGAGCGCCGGGTTTTTTTAAGTTTACTGAGCACAGTGTCGCTGCTCATTCATTTCGAGTAACGATGATTGCCCAGACCTTAGCTGATATCGAAGAAAAGGCGGGGAATCAAGTCAATTGGCAAATTCTCTACGAAAAAGCCTTGAATCATGATTACACTGAACGTTTCATCGGTGATATCAAAACGCCGGTCAAATATGCGAACAAAGAATTGCGGGCAATGTTATCAACCGTTGAAGAAAAAATGACCGATGCCTTCATCGAAGAAGAAATTCCAGGAAGCTTTCAAGCAACGTATCGCAGACGCTTAGCGGATGGCAAAGACAACAGCCTTGAAGGGCAGCTATTAGCAATTGCGGATAAGATCGATCTTTTGTATGAATCTTTTGAAGAGATCTCAAAAAGCAACCCAGATAAAGTATACAAAGAAATGTTTCGAGAGGCCGTTTTAACCGTCAAAGAGTTTCAGCATCGTCCGTGTGTCACTTATTTCTTTGAAGCCATTTTTCCAGAGTTACTAAATGCAGATTTTTATGGCAAGACTGCTTTTCTAGAAGAAATCGCGGCTTTGGTGGAAAAATAACCCAAACGAAAAAACGAAAAATCAAGAAATGATCCATCTCAAGGGCTTCAATGAAACAAGTGAGGGGATCAGGTTTGATTTTTCGTTTTTTTGTTGGATTAAAGCAAAGATTCTGCTCCATCAATATAGACTTCCGTTCCAGAAATATTGCCGGCAGCCTCTGAAGATAGAAAAAGCACAAGGTTGGCGACTTGTTCTGGCACGCCTGTTTCTTGCTTTAATGGTCGAGAACGTTCTGGATATTTGACGGGGATCTCAACGCGAGCAACCTCTTCTTCAATTTCTGTGCTGGCATCGATATTCGTCGCGATCGCCCCAGGGCAGATGGCATTGACCCGAATATTATAACCAGAAAGTTCCAGCGCAGCCATTTTTGTAAAGGCGACTTGACCTGCCTTAGACGTACTGTAAGCAGTCGCACCAAAATTGCTGAAGATGCGGTTTCCATTGACTGAACTCGTAATGACAATGCTGCCACCGTTCGTTTTCATAAAGGGAATGGCTGCTTTGACGGTAATAAAGGTACTACGTAAGTTTGTGTTGATCGTCTGATCCCATTCTGCCACTGTCAGCTCTTCGATCGGTGTCCAGGTACCGTTGATGCCGGCATTGACATGGAGTACATCGAGACCGCCTAGTTCTTCTACAAGACCACTTATTGCTTCTTGCAGCTTATCCGCTTCAGTGACGTCAACAGCTCGATAATGGGCTTGTGCTTGATAGTCAGCAAGAAACTCCTGCAGCTCTTCTTCGTTGCGATCAATTAACCCAACAAGTGCGCCCTGTGCTAGAAATTGTTCTGCCACCGCTTTTCCAATCCCTGAAGCAGCCCCCGTTACAATCACTCGTTTGTTTTTGAAATCATTCATTTTTTTCGCCTCCTTACAGTAAATTATAAAAAAGATCCCTTTTTTTGTCGAAAAAAGCGATCAGCGAACAGCAACAAACTTCTTCAGCTAGGAAACGCCAATGGTTGGTTTTCTAATTTTACCTCCCGAGAACCCTCTTATCTAGTGGGAAAACAGATGTAATCGCCATTGATTTTGTAGTATAATGCAGACAGTGTGCAAGGAGGAATACAATGAAACCCATATACGCTGTGGTGGATCTTGAAACAACAGGAACCGATTCGACGATTGATCGAATTATTCAATTTGGCTGTGTCTTAGTCCAAGATGGCAAGATCATCAATCGTTTTGCCGCAGATATCAACCCTGACCGCAGAATTTCTAAGCAAATTCAACGATTGACACACATCACAAACCAACAAGTAAGCAAAGCGCCATATTTCGAAGACGTAGCTGATACGATCTATAACTTACTCAGCAACACGATTTTTGTGGCGCATAATATTTATTTTGATTATCATTTTTTAAGCAATGAATTTGTGCGTTGCGGGCTACCGCCTTTATCACTTCCCGGAATCGATACGGTGGAATTGGCGCAAGTGTTTCTACCAACAGAAAGCAGCTTTCGTTTAGGCGATCTGGCAGATAGCATCGGCTTTCGTCATGATAACCCGCATCAAGCTGATAGTGATGCAGAAGTGACCGCAGCTTTATTTTTGTATATCGAAGCGATCATGCGAGAACTGCCCCGAACGACCCTTAAACAAATTGCGCTTTTAAGCGGTCAAATGGGCATGCAAACGAGTGACTATATCCATGGAATTTTAAAAGAAAAAGGCCCAGAGTTGGCAGAAGATTTAGAAGTGATCGACGGTATCGTCTTGCGGAAAAAGACCGTCCCGCTTTTTGAATCTACGCATTTTCAAGAAACGTATCCGAAAGTTAAAACGGAAAAAGAACAGCGCTTTGGCCAGCACTTAGTCTATCGGAAACAACAAGCACGCTTGATGAATGCAGTGTATACGCATTACACCCAGCCAGAGAAAAATCTGATCATTGAAGCAGAAACAGGCATGGGGAAAACCATTGGTTACTTGTTTCCAGCCGCCTATTTAGTGACACCAGAAAATCCGTTGATCGTTAGTACCTCTTCAATTCTATTGCAAAATCAAATCATCAACAAAGACATTCCTTTGGTAAACCAAGTACTGCAGCAACCTTTGCAAGCAGTTTTGGTCAAAAGTCATCGTCATTACATTGATTTGCAGCGTTTTAAAGCGACCCTTGATCAACCGATAGAGCAAAAGCAATATGCGCAATACCAAATGGGGATCTTAGTTTGGCTGACTAAAACAGAAACGGGGGATTTCGATGAATTGAACTTGGTTCGACTTGATCATCCTTTATTTACCGACATCCGCCATCGCGGCGTTGCTTTTTTAGCCAAAGATCAACCCTTCTATGAACAAGATTTTGTTCGACATTTATATAAGCGGATGGCGCAAAGCAATGTTTTGATCGTCAACCATGCCTTTTTGATGCAGGAAAACCGGCGAGCGCAGCCACTGTTGCCAACGAGTGATTACTTATTGATTGATGAAGCCCAACAGTTGCCGCAGCAAGCAGAAGGCTTTAGTCAACATGTCTTTGACTCTGCTCACTTCAAGCGGCAGTTTTTACAGCTAAATGAAGAAGGGCTATTTGAAGAAATTGCCCAAATCATTACCGAGGATGACTTTCTGCAACGGATGTTCTCGTTGTATCGAAACGCGTTGTCGATCTTGGTCGAAACACAAGAACAGTATTTTCGCAGTTTGTCGATCGATGCGCCAGAGCTACAAGTCGTGCACCATGACGACCTCTATGATGGCACGTTAGAACAAGACAAGCTGCATCAGAAATTGAGCCTTTACTATCAAGAAATCAATGAGATCCAACAACAGTTGCGTCAGCGATTCGAGTTGACCAATGATCGGTGGTATGCAAGACAACGAATCGTGATTGCTCGTTTGTTTGATTTCTTTGGTCAAATGGAAACCCAGGAACAAACGGTGACCGCATGGTTGACTTGGTGGCATCCTCGTTACGTTCATTGGTTGAAAAAGCATCCCCAGTCAGGAAATGCTGTGATTGAATTAGCTGATCTAGAAGGGCATTCGATCGTGGAAAGCACGTGGTATCAACGCTATCAGCACATCATTTATCTTGGGGGGACATTGAAGATTCCAGGAAATAAAGAATATTTTGCCCATCAGATTGGCTTGACCGATGTGCCAGTCAAAACGATTCCCGCTTTTTATGACTACAGCAAACAAACTCGACTCTATGTAGTTAAAAAAGGACTCTCGATCCAACAAGCATCAGCTGCCGAATACGCGGATTATTTAGTCGAAGCGTTAGTCCCAATTTTGTTTGACAATCCGCAACCAGCGCTTGTGTTGTTTACGGCGCACGAAACTTTGAAAAATGTCTATGATCGATTGAATAAAAAAGCCCTGCATTACGGCAGAGAAATCGTTGCTCAAGGAACTGGCGGAACCCGTGAGAAAATCTTAAAGAAATTTTTATTAGCGGAAAATGGCATCTTATTAGGGACTAGCAGTTTTTGGGAAGGGGTCGACCTACCAGGTCAGGCCTTGAAGATCGCTGTGGTGACTCGCTTACCTTTTGAGAATCCTAAGCAACCTATGGTCCAAGCACGGCATGCCTTCTTGGAAGCAGAAGGCATCGATTCTTTCAAAGAAGATGCCTTACCTAAAGCGATTCTACGGCTACGCCAAGCGTTGGGGCGCTTGATCCGTTCTGAAGAGGATACAGGCGTGATGGTCGTCCTTGATCGACGCTTGTTATCAACGAAGTATGGCAAACGGATGGTCAAAGGTCTACCTAAAAACTTACCTCTGATTGAAGCTAGTCCAACCGAAATTGCCGAAGATATTCAACATTTTTTTGCGCAAGAGGAAAAAGCGGCGGTTGATTTTGAAAAATGAGTCGAACATCTGATATAATGAGTTTTATTTAAGATTGGAGTACGAAGTGTGAAAACAAAAGACAAAGAACATCGGCGAGTGATTATTTTGCTGAGTGCGATCACGGTTTTACTGGTCGTTATTCTCTTCGCTTCTATTTTCTATCTCCGTTCTTCTCGTCCAATGCGGCAAGCAAGAAACGAAGCGATCGAAATAGCAGAAAGATACACCGATTTAGCAGAGGTCGAACAATTTTATTGGTTCACCCGTGAGGAAACATCTTTTAGCATTGTTGGAAAAGATACGAATAACAATGAGATCGTCGTGATCATTCCTAAAAGCGGCGAAAAGGTTTCCGTTTTTAATCAAGGGGATGGATTGACGGAAGCACAGGCCAAGGCCTTCGTTCGCGACAACCATCAAGGGCAGGAAATCCAAAAAGCAGCATTGGGTATTTTTAAAGGCGAGCCCGCTTGGGAAGTCATGACTAAAGACGACCAAGGCCGCTTGAACTATTATTTGATTGGTTTCAAAGATGGAGAAGAAATCAAAGCGGTCACTGAACTATAAAAAGGCGCTTTTGATAGACAGAAATTTGGATCGTAGGAAGGATGATAAACATGGTACTTTCAAAAAGAGCAGAAAAATTAGAACCCTCCGCTACGTTAGCGGCATCTGCTAAGGCAAAAGCATTAGCAGACCAAGGTGTAGACGTATTAAGTCTAACCGTCGGTGAGCCCGACTTTATTACCCCGAAGAACATTCGCCAAGCAGCGATTGCAGCGATTGAGAGCGGCAAAGCTAGTTTTTATACAGCAACTGCTGGGATTCCAGAGCTAAAACAGGCGATTCTTGCTTATATGAAAGAGTTTTATGGTGCTGACTATGATTCAAACCAAGTGATCGTGACAGATGGCGCGAAATTTGCTTTGTATACGTTGTTTCAAGCGCTTCTTGATGAAGAGGATGAAGTACTTATTCCAGTTCCTTACTGGGTCAGTTATGCGGAACAAGTCCGTTTAGCAGAAGGGACACCTGTGTTTGTTGAAGCTAAGCAATCAGCAGATTTTAAAGTTTCTGTTGCTCAATTAGAAGCCGCTCGTACAGAGCAAACGAAAGCCATCATTTTAAACTCGCCTGCCAACCCAACAGGGGCGATATACTCAAAAGAAGAATTAACGGCAATCGGCAACTGGGCAGTGGAAAATAATATTTGGATCATAGCGGATGATATCTATGGTCGTTTGGTTTATAACGGCAATACCTTTACATCAATCGCTAGTCTATCAGAAGAGATCCGCAAACAAACCATCGTGATCAACGGCGTTTCTAAAACCTATTCTATGACTGGGTGGCGGATCGGATTTGCTGTCGGCGATGCAAAAATCATCAAAGCGATGGTCGATATCGCTTCCCAAGCTACCAGCAACCCGCCGGCTGCTAGCCAATACGCTGCAGTTGAGGCACTGACTGGTAATCAAGAATCGATCGAAGTGATGCGTCAGGCCTTCGAAGAACGCTTGAACAAACTATATCCGCTAATTGCCGCTATTCCTGGTTTTCAGGTGACGAAACCCCAAGGCGCTTTTTACTTGTTCCCAAATGTCAAAGAAGCCATGACAATGTGCGGCTATCAAACCATTGATGCCTTCGTAGAAGCTTTACTAATGGAAGCCCACGTGGCAGTAGTGACTGGTGCTGGTTTTGGCACACCGGATTATTTACGGATCAGCTATGCAACTGATTGGGACACGTTAGCGGAAGCTACCAAACGAATCCATGATTTTGTTGAAAAGAAGCGCCAAAAAGCTTAAAATGCTCTATGGTGCCTTTATTAATTAGATAGGAGAGAATCAAGTGGAATCTATTCAAATTTTAGATGCAAAAAAACACGTTGGCGAAACCGTTCAAATCGGAGCATGGGTTGCTAACAAACGTTCTAGCGGCAAGATCGCCTTCTTACAACTTCGCGACGGAACAGCGTATTTCCAAGGAATCGTTGTAAAAAGTGAAGTAGGTGAGGAAGTTTTCCAATTAGCGAAAAATTTAAATCAGGAAACTGCCGTACTGGTCACTGGGGAAATCAGGGAAGACAGCCGCTCAAAATTTGGCTATGAAATTGGCATTTCTGGTTTAGAAGTTGTTGGGGAAAGCCATGATTACCCAATCACACCAAAAGAACACGGAACAGATTTCTTGATGGACCATCGTCATTTATGGTTGCGTTCCTCAAAACAACACGCCATCATGCAAATCAGAAACGAAATCATCCGGGCAACGTATGAATTCTTCAACAAGAATGGCTTCATCAAAATCGATCCACCGATCCTAACCGGATCAGCACCAGAAGGAACGACCGATTTATTTGAAACCAACTATTTCGATCAAAAAGCATATCTATCTCAGTCCGGTCAATTGTACATGGAAGCTGCCGCTATGGCGTTTGGCAAAGTCTTTTCTTTTGGACCAACCTTCCGTGCCGAAAAATCAAAGACACGTCGTCACTTGATTGAATTTTGGATGATTGAACCAGAAATGGCCTTTATGCACCAAGAAGAAAGTTTAGAAGTCCAAGAGCAGTACGTGGCATTCTTAGTGCAAAATGTGCTCGATAACTGTGACTATGCGTTAGACGTCTTAGGTCGTGACCGTGAAGTCTTGAAAAAATACACCAAATTACCATTCCCACGAATCTCTTACGATGATGCAGTGGAATTATTACAAAAGAACGGCTTTGATGATATTCAATGGGGCGATGACTTTGGCTCACCACATGAGACCTTTATTGCCAATTCATTCGATCAGCCCGTCTTTATCTTAAACTATCCAAAAGCCATCAAACCTTTCTATATGAAGCCACATCCAACGAGAGAAGATGTCGTGATCTGTGCCGATATGATCGCACCAGAAGGCTATGGCGAGATCATAGGTGGTTCTGAACGTGCCATCGATCATGAATACCTCCTAGAGCAAATCCGCGCCCACGGCTTAGACGAAAACGAATACTCATGGTATTTAGACCTACGCAAGTACGGCTCAGTTCCTCACACCGGCTTTGGACTTGGACTAGAACGGACCGTTACCTGGTTATCAGGAATCGAGCACGTAAGAGAATCCATTCCGTTTCCACGGTTGTTGAATCGGATTTATCCTTAGGGAAATGCAGATGGTTGGTAACTATTCAATCATCTGTTATTTTTTTATTTTGAAGTTTCATTTATGTTTCATTATTGGTAACAATATAACGGTTTTATTACAATTATTTTCTTTTAGATGAATATCGGGTAAAATGAAAGGTAGCGTAAAAAAAGAAAGGGATACTGTGATGAAATCATGGCTTCTTGCGAAAATTAAGCAAAGTTATTTATTCACAATTAAGCGATTTGCTAAAAAAAATAAGAAACAGCATCAGCAAATTGTTTATTTACTTAGTTTTCCTAGTACAAGCAATTATATAATTGAGAAGTTGTTTCAGAAATATCAAAAACGACTGACAATTTGTTATACAAAGAACGCAACTGATTTAGCAAGAACTTATCAAGAAAAAGGATGTCCAATTTACTGTATCGATTCACAACTGATTTTATTTAGACATATTGTTCCTTTATTGAAAAGCGCAAGAGTTATATTGTGCGATAACTATTTTGCTATATTAGGTGGGATTGACTTTTTACCCAAAACAAAAATAGTTCAACTATGGCATGCCAATGGAGCAATTAAAAAATTCGGTTTAGAAGCTCACTATGCTAAAAAAGCAACCCAGGCCGATCAAAAACGTTATAAGGATGTTTATCGTCGATATACCCACTATGTGGTAAGTTCACCTAAAATGGCGTCAATTTTTGAGAGAAGCTATCAACGTGAATTGACTTTTTTACCCTTTGGCTATCCACCAACGGATCAGTATTTTAAACGTGATGATGAAAAAATAAAAGAAATGAAAAAAATTTTTGGAGGAAAAAAATTGCTCCTCTACGCACCAACCTACAGGGAAGAACGAGGAGATTTTTTTATTGATTTTAACAGATTACTAACAGAGTTACCTGAGTGGAACATTCTTGTGCAACTTCATCCCCATGATTTAAAGCAGTTACAACATTTAAAAAAAATTGAAGGAATCATAACGAATTTTGAAGGCTACAAAATCCAAGATTTATTTCCCATAATCGACTGTTTAGTGACTGATTATTCTTCAATACCTTTTGAGTATAGTTTAAGCAACCCGAGTGGTATGATTTGCTATTTTTGTTATGATTATGATTTATATGATAAAACTGTTGGTATCCAAGATTGTTTCAAAAAACAAAAGAGCATAGCTAAAACACAAGATGAACTTGTCAGAATCATACAAAAGGGAACAAGTGATTTAAACCAATTCAACCAAGAATGGAACACATATGTTAAAGGGAATGCCATAGAACAACTAGTAGAGTGGGTGAACGCACAATATGAATACTGAAGTAATCATGGGATTACCTGTTGATCAGGTTACTTATCAAACTATTTTGGCAGAATTGCCTTTATATTTTGAGAATGGAAAGAAAATGACGGCGATTAGCATAAATCCACAAATAGCTGTTGACGCAAAAAAATATCCTGACATAGTAGAATTTATCAAACAAAGTACACATCGTATTCCCGATGGAATTGGAATAGTGCTAGTTTCCCAACTAACTGGTGGTAAAATTAAAGAACGCGTAGCTGGATTTGATTTAATGGTGAAATTTTTAGAATATGCTAATAATCATCAAAAAAGAGTTTTTTTTTATGGAGCGAAACCCGAAGTTTTATTTGATGCCATAGAAAATACTCGTGAATTATATCCTAACTTGACAATTACTGGTGGAATAGATGGTTACACTTCTTTATCAGAAGTGGAAGTAGTTGAAATGATTAATAGAGCAATGCCAGACTTTCTCTTTGTAGCATTGGGATTTCCACGTCAAGAGCAATGGTTGGCTCGTAACACATCTCGCTTAAATGTTACTGTCCTACAAGATGTAGGAGGGAGTTTCGATGTTTTAAGCGGACGAGTAAAACGAGCGCCAAAAATGATTATAAACTTACATTTAGAGTGGCTTTATCGTTCGTTAAGTAATCCGAAACGGATTGGTCGGATTATTCAGTTGCCTATCTTTGTGGTGAAAAGTTTGTGGTGGAAGGTTAGAGGAGACGATTAAGTTATGACAAGAAAAATAGGAATAGTTGGTTATGATTTATTTGGTACAGGAGGAACAACTCGAAGTAATACAAATCTAATCAATGAATTTTTAGCAGATAATAAAGAAATTATCTATTTCAATTTATTACCTTTTTCTAGCCTGAAAGTGAAAAAAATAAAAAAATTATTTATTAATCCAGACAAAATTCAATTTTATCAGTTAAAAGATTTCTCAGAGAGTCAGGAAGCAGATACGTATATCATCACTCGAGAAAGCCTTTTTGTCTTTGCAAAAATAATTAAGGAAAAATTCCCCCAAGTAAAAGTGATTGGAGAAGTCCACACACCTCTGAGTTTAATTGATCCAGAAACCGATTTTGCACCTGATGCTATTGATACATATCGAGTAGCAACAGAAAAGATCAAACAAACACTAAAGGATAAATTTAAAGATAATAATATTGTTGTTTTTCCAGTAAGTATTCGTCATTTGGCAAACAAGGTACAAAATAAAGATATCTCTTTGAAAAATATAAATTCGGAAGTCAATTTTTTAGTATATTCAAGATTTGATGAATCACAGAAAGATATAGCTTATAGTATTAAGTTAATGGATTATCTAGTTCACAGAGCAGGCAAAAATCATTATAAATTATATATTAATGGAACTGGAACCGGTGAAATTTTATATAAAAACCTAATTGAATTGTATCAATTAAGTGAGAATGTTTTCTTGAATCATAAAGTGCCTGAATATGGAATCTATTTGTCAACAGCTCGTTATGAAACTCTTGGTTATTCTATTATTGAAGCATTTATAGATGGCCTTCCAATCGTTTTATACAAAGGAGACGACAATTCACTAAAGGATATTTATCGTGACTTCAAAAGTTTTTGTTGGTTAGAGAAGAACATTATAAAAGATGCACAAGAGATTATTCATTATGTAAACGATAATTACTCTGAAAAGCTACATTTGTTCAAACACGACATCCCTTTGGTTGAAGACTTGAGCCCCTTGGAAGATTATGGCAAGAAATATGAAGAAACAATTCTATCCGCGCCGCTAGTAAATAAGCAACGTTTCGAAGGCAAAACAGATAATCTATATCAAATGATTTATGATCAGAATAATCTAAGTAAAGATACATTTGCTCTTAAGATTTATCTTAGATTAAAAGAGATGAGGGTTATCGGACCTGTTGTTTCTTCTGTGAAAACTAAAGAAATGTTAAAGAGATTGATGAGAAAAACAGAGGCAACTCCTACAAGTGATATACTGTTAAAGGGAAATCTGAGGGATGATTTTGTTTTTGTAGAATCTTTTCATGGCAAATCTTTCACAGGTGATCCGAAATATCTTGCCATAGCGTTAAAGAAAAATTTTCCTGAATACACGTTTTACGTTAGCTCAGTGAATGAATTAGTTGACATGGAAATATATTCTTACGGAATGATACCGGTGCGTCTAGGCGGAAAACAATATGTCACAAAGTTTAGAAAATCAAAGTTAGTGATATTGAACGGGAATTCGTTGGATAAAGCAGGCAAAGTAGAGGGCCAGATTTTTTTAGAAACTTGGCATGGTGTTCCTCTAAAAAAAATGGTTGCAGATTTAGTTGATTTTCGTCAAAGAGAAACTGAAGTATCCGCATTTATCCCAAGAATGAAAAAATGGAATTACTTGATTACTTCTTCTCCACGGAATTTAAAATTATTTGAAAGTGCTTTTCAATTAGAAAAAAACACGCAATTAAAAATTTTAAAAAGTGGCGCACCAAGAAATGCTTTTTTGATAAAAAATAAAGATAATACGGCATTAAAAAATAAGCTGTTAGGGAAGTATTTTAATTATAATTTCGAGTTAGGGAAAAAATATATTTTGTATTGTCCAACTTGGAGAAAACAAAAAAGAGATGCTATCAGTCAACTTGATTTTATAAAAGTTTTAAATCAGTTGCCAAATGAATATGAACTAATTGTAAAATTGCATCCTTTAGAATCAGAGTTAATCAATTATTACAATAATTTAGATCCACGTATTCATTGTTTCTTTAATGAAATATCTGATATACAGGAATTATACTTAATAGCTGATATATTGATTACAGATTATTCATCTGCTATGTTTGATTTTGCTCACTTAGATAAAAAAATCATTATTTTACAAGAAGATGCTGTAGATTATGAGAATAGTATAGGTTGGTATTTTGATCTAGAAAAATTAACGGGCTTAATAGGACATTCATATACAGAAGAGGAACTTGCCTGTGAAATAAAGAATAATAACGAAAAATTATATAACCAGAAAATACTTCAGAATCTACTTTCGTGGGATGCGATTGATACCGAAAAAAATATAATAAAACAATTGATGATAAGGTGGAATAGTTAATGAAAGAGAAAATAGCAATATTATTACCATGTTACAATGAAGAAAAAACCATTGAGAAAGTTATTAAAGACTTTAAAAATGTTTTACCAGAGGCTGACATTTATGTTTATGATAATAATTCAAGCGATAATACTTTTGAAATAGCTAAAGCCGCAGGAGCAATTGTTCGAAAAGAATTTAAGCAAGGAAAAGGGAATGTAGTCCGATCCATGTTCCGAGACATTGATGCAGATTATTACATCATGGCAGATGGGGACGATACTTATCCAGCTGAAGAAGTTTTTAAACTATTATCGCCACTTCAAGAAAAGCGCGCAGATATGACGATTGGTGACCGATTATCAAATGGGACTTATGCAGAAGAAAATAAACGTGCTTTTCATGGGTTAGGCAATAGCTTGGTCAGAAGTTTAATTAATGGATTGTATAAAGCAAACTATCAAGATATTATGACAGGGTATCGAGGATTCAACAAGTTATTTGTTAAAAGCTTTCCTGTTTTAAGCCCAGGTTTTGAGATTGAAACAGAGTTAAGCATTCATTCTTTGGATAAACGTTTTAATTTAGTAGAAGTTCCTATTGAATATCGTGATCGACCAGAAGGTAGTGAATCCAAACTAAATACTTTCACTGATGGATTTAAGGTTTTGAAAACAATATTCAATCTATTTAAAGACTATAAACCATTAATTTTCTTTTCTTGGTGGGCGTTAATCTTTTTAATTTTTGGCTTAATTGCGGGAATTCCAGTTTTAAGTGAATTTTATAGAACAGGGTTAATCGATAAATTACCATCTGCAGTGCTAGCTGTCGGACTTGTTTTAATGGCTATGTTAGCATTTGTTTGTGGACTAATCTTAGATACAGTGGCTAGAAAGTCAAGGGCTCAATACGAAATGGATGTCTATCGTCTGTTATTTGAGTTAAAGAGGGAAGGGAAATAATTGCTAAACAGGACCTATATTAAGTATTTCTTCTGGATGACAGCATCGGTATTATTCAGCATGATGCTTTTCCAAGATATAAAAGTAATAATTGGAATGTCTGTAATTAATTTTATTCTATTGTTTTTTTTAAGTGATAGTGTAAAAAAAAGACCCTATAGTAGGTTGACCAATTTTTTTATATCTTTTATATTTGCAACGATCATGGGAATTAGTTTAATACCTTCAGAAATATTGACAACATTTAATCTAATATTTAGTATGCAAGGAATCTATTTATTGGGTACATTTGCTTATTTTCTTTGCTTTTTTTCCGCTTTACAAGATTACTTATTAATTTCTTCCCAAGAAAATTCTAAAAGAAAAGTCACATCCTTTTGGGTATATACTTTAGCTTTTTTTCTTATGTCAAGTATTTATTTATATGCATATTATCCAGGAATATTTTTCCCGGATTCTATCAATCAATGGGATCAAATCCAGACAAGTAATGTACCATGGAATGATTGGCATCCAGTGGGGCACACATTTGTTATTATGGCTACTTCGTTAGGAAAATATCCAATAGGATTTATAGTATTCCAAATTGTTATTTATAGTTTGATTATGGCATATTTTTGTGATTTTATTAGAGAGTTTGTGGGAAGTAAATTTGCGACGATATCTTGTATCTTTTTTATAGCTATACCGATCTTTCCGTTAGCTAGTATATATATAGTTAAAGACTCTCTATTTACTTATACACTTTTATTAGTTACCTTATACTTGGTAAGAATCATTATAAGCCAAGGAAAATGGCTAAATAAAATCTCAAATCTAGCTCTACTGTATTTTACTTTATTAGGATTTGTTTTTTTTAGACATAATGGATGGCCGGCATTGCTTGTATCTACATTAGTATTTGCAGTATTTTTATTTAGAAAAAAATTTATTAAATTATTCCTCGTAATCGGATTAGTTATTTTTAGCTATCAAGTTATTACGGGTCCTATTTATAATCACTTCAACGTTATTAGAAGTGATTCAACTGAATCTTTAGGAATTTTTGTTCAAATTTCCGCTGCTATTATCAAGTATGACGGGACTATATCTAAAGAGGAAATGACATATTTGGAAACATTGATGCCAAAAGAGGATTGGAAGAACCTATACCAACCGAATAATGTTGATAATATAAAATTTAAAGAACGATTTAAAAAGCAAGTAATAAAGGATGATCCTAAAAAATTTTTAGAAACAGTTCTTGGTCTCATAATTAGAAATCCTGGCTTAACATTAGAAGCATATATGAAGCAAACCGAAATTTTATGGCACGCAAACTTTTCTTTAGAACTGGATAATTTACGACCAATCTTTAGAAACCAGTTAAGCGGTCAACAAGGTCCTTTTTTCTTTATGACTAGAGAACAGAGAGAGGAAATTGATCCGGATTACGAAGGGTTAAATTTAGATGAAATAACTAAAGGGAATAACCGTGTAAGAAACCAATTGCTCGAGTTACAAAATTGGATTCTAAAAAGTAGACTTTATGTTTTATTAATGCCAGCTCTTTACTTTATTTTGTTTCTTTTTTCAATGGTTATGCTTATTGTCAAAAATAAAACAAAACTAATAATTGCTTTTATGCCGTATGTATTAGTAATGGGTACAATTTTTGTTGCAATTCCTGCGCAAGATATTAGATATGCATTGCCTAATATATTTATCGGGATTTTGGGGCTGGCTACTGTAAAGGGACGATTCTCAGAAAGGGTGTCCGAAAATGCAGAAAACTAGCCAACGTGTAGGAAGTTTTGATGTGTTGAAAATATTGGCAATTCTGGCTATCATAGTCCACCACTACGCGTTGTGGTCAGGATGGGATTTTTCCTCGGGTTTTCAGTTTAACAAATTAGCAGCTCAGACCTTATTAATCGGAGGAAAACTTGGAGTAAATATTTTTGTAATGATTACTGGATATTTTCTAATTTCTTCCATTCCTAAAATTAGAAGCTTATTTCAAGTTTGGGTAGAAACAACTTTAATTTCGCTAATTATCTATTTCTTTTTAGTTTTTAATCCAGATATTGGTTTTCATTTTGAATGGGAAGAGTTTATTTTCAGACTATTCCCAGTTGTTTTTGGGAAGTATTGGTTTGTTACCTCTTATACATTAATGTATTTTTGTATTCCCGCTATAAACAAATTAATGGTAAGTACGGATATAAAAAAAATAAAACAAGTTTTGATATTTTCTTTTATTATTTTTAGTCCATATACGTTTATTTATTATAATAAAGGATTAAATTTCTCTCATCCAGTCTGGTTTCTTTTTTTATATGCCATCGGTGCTTATATAAAATTGAACGAGAAAAATATTAAGAAAATTAAAATGATTCCTTTATTTACAATGAATATTTTGATGTTGGTTATAGGGATTGGAATTAATATTAGTTTGCAGATTATTTTTGCAAACAAGGATAGTTTTTTTGGAAATGTTTTTACTGCTTTGGGATGGAATGAGACAATTTTTTATACACGTGATTCTAGCCCGTATTTATTGATATTTGCAGTGCTTATCTTTGTATTTTTCCTAAAATTACAAATTAGACCACGAAAGATATATTCATTTGTCGCAAGAGCTTCTTTTGGAGTTTATTTGATCCAGAGTAGCCAATGGTTTAGCACTGAGTATTTGTGGCCTATACTTGTGAACGGCAGTCAATTTGATTCGGGTAAAAATATTGTGTTGTATGGATTTTTCATTTCTATACTTATATTCCTTACGGGAATTGTCATCTATATCGTTTTATTACCTGTAATAAATGTGGTGATGCATTTATTTTCTACAACACTTCATCATCTTCAAGAAAAAGTATTTGGTACAAAGGAGAAAAAAAATGGATTTTAAAGGCATACTTAAAAACTTCAGTAGGAATATGCTAAATGAAGAATTCTCGAGAAGAACTCAGTTCACTAAAAATTACAATAGAAACAAGGTGAAAAGCAATATTGTTTTTTATGAGTCTTTTCATGGAAAAGCAATGAATGATAATCCATTTGCAATATTTAAATATTTAGTAAATAGTAATGAGTATGATCATTTAATTCATGTGTGGTCTTTGAACGATGTTACAGATAATGAATACGTAAAATATTACAGTAAGTTTAAAAATGTCAAATTTGTAACACCTTATACGAAGGATTACTATTACTATTTAACGGTAGCAAAATATATCTACAGTAATGTTACTTTGCCTCCTTATTACATCAAAAACGAAGGCCAAGTATATGTAAATACTTGGCATGGAACTCCCTTAAAAACATTAGGAAATGAAATGGCTGGTAATGTTGCTCAGAACTACAATGTTCAAAGAAATTTTTTGCAAAGTGATTTTTTACTATCCCCAAATACGTTTACTACAGAAAAAATGGTTTACTCCTATGATATCGATGGCATTTACAAAGGAAAAGTGTTAGAAAATGGGTATCCCAGAATAGATAGCATTTTCAGCAACAGTGAAGTTGTAAAAAATTTTCTAGAAAAAAATAACATTGATCTAAATAAAGAGTTAGTTTTATATGCGCCGACTTGGAGAGGAATTACTGGTCGAGTACAAGATACAACTACGGATATGGTTGAACGATTGAACGCGATCTCTCAGGGGATTTCTGGAAGTAATAAACAGTTTATTGTTAAAGTACATCCTTTAGTTTATCAATTTATAAAAGAGATTCCCTTAGATGATATCTTTCTAGTACCAGATTGGATCGATGCCAATGAATTACTTCACTTTGTAGATATTTTGATTACTGATTACAGTAGTATTTTCTTTGATTACTTGGTTACAGATAAACCAATTTTGTTTTATATGTATGATAAAGAAGAATATGAGCACTCAAGAGGTCTATATTTCGATTTAAATGAAATGCCTGGAGAAATTTGTACTACAACGAAAAAATTAGTGGATTCTATTTTGTCGGCAGATAATGAAAAATTTCATGCTAATCCGAATGTAACTATTTTTAAGGAAAAATATATTTCTCACGAGGACGGTCACGTAACAGAGAAGTATATAAACTTTATAATGAACGGGAATAAGGCTGTTAATGTTCGCTCTTTTGATAATCACAAACCGAATGTTGTTGTATATGGCGGAGGGCTATTAAATAATGGGATTACCTCTTCTTTAATTAATCTAAGCAAAAATTTTGATTATGATAAGTACAATCTTATCATTGTTGATAAAAACAAGGTTAACCAAGAATTTGAGGCAAATATTGGTAGATTATCGGAGAAAGCACATGTTGTCTATAGAAATAATGGGTTAAGCCTTACTTATTCAGAGTGGATTAAGTATAATAGATTATTTAACCGTTCTTCTGTAGAAGATATCAAAACACATCAGGTATTTGTAGCTAGAGAATGGAAACGGCTTTTGGGGAACACTCAAGTTGATAGAGCTATTGATTTTGGCGGATACGCTCCGTTCTGGTCATATATGATGGCATTTTCTAAAGCGAAAAGAAAAATTATTTATCAGCATAATGACATGCAAGCAGAGTTTGATAAAGTTGTAGAAGGTCGATACGTTCATAAGAAAAATTTAACCACTATTTTCGAATTCTATAAATACTTTGATTATATTGCATCCGTTGGTAAACTTACAATGGAACAGAACAAAAAAAATCTTTCGAAATTTGTTTCAAATGACAAATTTGTTTATGTTCCAAATTTATTGGATAAGGAATACCTTTTCGATCATCGAAATAATCCCCAACTATCAATCAAAGAGATTCTAGGGGAAGAAAAGTTAATTATTGAAGAAGCTAGTGAGTTTGGAAGAAATATGTTAGTGGGAGTGACTGCTCCTACTAAGAATGCCAAAAACTTTGTGACAATTGGTCGGTTATCACCTGAAAAAGATCAAGAAAAACTATTGTTTGCTTTTAAAGAAATTATGATGCAATCAAATGATCAGCACCAGCTTTATATTATTGGTTCTGGAAAAGAAGAGAAAAAACTTAAGACCACAGCATATGTATTAGGCTTAGAAAAAAATGTTATTTTTGTAGGGCAAACTGTACATGCAATGGAGATACTAGATAAGTGTGATTTATTCGTCTTTCCTTCAAATCACGAAGGACAACCAATGACTTTGCTAGAATGTCTAGCACTTCAAATTCCAGTTGTTGCAACGGATATTCCAGGAAATATTTCTGTTTTGGAAGATCAAAATGGAATGATAGTGGACAATAGTGTTGAGGGGCTGGTGGGCGGTATGAATCGCTATTTGGCTGGAGAAAAAATTCCTTCATCATTAAATGTGGATCAATACAATCAAGACGCATTAAATCGCTTCTATGCATTGATTGAATAGAATAATACTCATAAATCACTGATTGGTATAACTAACTATGTAACAGCATATACTAAGTAGTATGGTATGTATAACTACTGAATTTAACCTGAGACAGAATAGAGTTTTTCTGTCTTAGGTTTTTTTTATGTAGAGTTGTTTGAAAGAGTGTTCATTAAATTACCAATTTGAAAGGAATTTAGAAATAAAATCCCAGACAGTCATAGATTGCAGATGAATTTATATAAAATAAATTCATCTGCAATCTATAGCCTTGATTTGTTTTATGGTACAATTTAAAAAGTAAGCATCTAATAGGATTATCAAATTTAGTTTTAATTATTCAAGGAGGTATTATGAAAAAAGTACTTATAAAATTACTAAAAGTATGTATGTTCGTAGCTATACTAATGCTCCCTACTAATGCTCATGCGGATGATATATTTGACTCAAATATTCTTAATGATGAAATCACTGCATTATTAAGGAGTCAGAGAAACTCGCAGATTATTAGTAAAAACTACCCATTTCTTAAAATTCAAAAAGACTATTCTGGTAATTTTGATAAGATGAACTATCAAGATGGATATGCTTTGCCTACTGGTGTTGTCATACATGAAACTGCAAATTCAAACTCTACAATCCAAAATGAGATTGCATATATGAAAAGAAATTGGCAAAATGCTTTTGTGCATGCTTTTGTTGATCATAATAATATTATTGAAATCCATCCTACAGACTATTACAGTTGGGGGGCCGGTCGACAAGCTAATCCCAAATTTATTCAAATAGAATTGGTGCGAGTTTCTAGTTCAAATTTTGATCGATCTGTATATAACGACGCTTTTTATACAGCATATATGTTAAAAAAATATAATTTGTTTCCAGATAATGCTCATAGTGATGGGAAAGGAACTGTTTGGAGTCACGATGCAGTTACTAGGTTTTTAGGAGGAACGGATCATACTGATCCTGTGGGATACTTTAGTGCAAATAATTATTCAATGTATGATTTCTATGAATTAGTTGTTTATATATATAACAAGATTGGTGGGTCTGTTGCTACGATGATAGAAAATATAAATAACGATGCTTTAGTGACTGGTACCGGGTACATTTTTTCTGAACCTCAAGGTAATATTGATTCTAAAATAACTGGGAATATTAGCAGTTATGCTAATAAAAAATTAAATGCAATTCGAGAAGTTACTATGCCAGGCAACAGTAAATATTATTTAGTTAAAGAGGGATCTAATTATTTAGGCTGGGTAGCTGAAAAGAATATAAAATTATATGGCAAAGTATTATCGAGTAAAACATTAGATAACGATGCTACAATAAAAGATCTTAAATATTCGGGCATCTATAATGTTCCTTGGAATACGCCTGGTTATACAAAAATTGGCGATCTATCAAATTATAATGGTCAAAAATTAACAGTGATTGAAGAAGCATCGACTGCGACAGATAAGTACTATAAATTTAAAGACTCAAATGGGACGATTGTTGGCTGGGTTGATTATAGAACCCTTACTTTATATGACAAAATTCTTTCTAGTAAGACTTTGGACCAATATAGCAAAGTACAAGTAACCAAGTATGATGGTATTTATGCAGGCCCATGGAATACGTATGGAGCAACACGAATCGGTAATACGAGCGCCTACGTGAATAAAGATGTGAAGCTAATTAACTATGCGAAGACGGCAAGTGGTGAATATTATCAATTCCAAACAGTAGATGGTAGTATGACTGCATGGGCTGATATTCGAAACTTCAAGATGTACGATACGATCATCGAACAAAAAGCAATGAATCAATATAGTAAAGTACAAGCAACCAAGTATGATGGTATTTATGCAGGCCCATGGAATACGTATGGAGCAACACGAATCGGTAATACGAGCGCCTACGTGAATAAAGATGTGAAGCTAATTAACTATGCGAAGACGGCAAGTGGTGAATATTATCAATTCCAAACAGTAGATGGTAGTATGACTGCATGGGCTGATATTCGAAACTTCAAGATGTACGATACGATCATCGAACAAAAAGCAATGAATCAATATAGTAAAGTACAAGCAACCAAGTATGATGGTATTTATGCAGGCCCATGGAATACGTATGGAGCAACACGAATCGGTAATACGAGCGCCTACGTGAATAAAGATGTGAAGCTAATTAACTATGCGAAGACGGCAAGTGGTGAATATTATCAATTCCAAACAGTAGATGGTAGTATGACTGCATGGGCTGATATTCGAAACTTCAAGATGTACGATACGATCATCGAACAAAAAGCAATGAATCAATATAGTAAAGTACAAGCAACCAAGTATGATGGTATTTATGCAGACCCATGGAATACGTATGGAGCAACACGAATCGGTAATACGAGCGCCTACGTGAATAAAGATGTGAAGCTAATTAACTATGTGAAGACGGCAAGTGGTGAATATTATCAATTCCAAACAGTAGATGGTAGTATGACTGCATGGGCTGATATTCGAAACTTCAAGATGTACGATACGATCATCGAACAAAAAGCAATGAATCAATATAGTAAAGTACAAGCAACCAAGTATGATGGTATTTATGCAGGCCCATGGAATACGTATGGAGCAACACGAATCGGTAATACGAGCGCCTACGTGAACAAAGATGTGAAGCTAATTAACTATGTGAAGACGGCAAGTGGTGAATATTATCAATTCCAAACAGTGGATGGTAGTATGACTGCATGGGCTGATATTCGAAACTTCATTGGATTAAAAGCTGTTCCATCTGTAAGTGAACAGCCACAGACTGAGGAAACAACTACTACATCTAAAGACAGTGTAGCAGAAACAAAAGATTCATCAGAAGCAATATCAGAAACTAGTCCAAGTATCTCTGAAGAATCTAGTATGATGGATTCGAGTAGTATAGTCTTTTCTTCGGAGGATAAAGAATAAGTTTTACTAGCTTTAGAACGAACAATCGTAATTGTTGCTTTCTTGAATAAAAATAGAACATAAGATGGAGACAACGCTTTTGGTTCATATAACATTTAAAAAATGTGTTTAATTACAAAGTTTCATGGTGATTTGAGTGAAATAATAAATTTGAAAAGGTATTAATGATGAAACGCAAATAGGAATAAGTTGTTTATCGAAAAGAGATTCAGTGATATCGTAAAGTTTATTAAATCCAATGGTAAAATTGATTCCACTCCTCCTAACTTTCGTGTATAATGGTACAAGCCAGTATTACGAAAGTTAGGAGGAGTTGTTTTGAGTAAACAACATCCAGAGGATAGATCCTTTAAAGACGAAGTATTAGGAGCTTTAAAGCAACCTCAATCAGATCAAACCCATGAAGACCAAGGTTTGAACGAGCGTCCTATTCAACAACCTCAAGAAGAGGTGGGTTCGCGAACTGCAAGTGGAAAGACCAAAAATAAACAAGCAAAGCAAGCTGCTACAAGTCGTAGGGCAGCAGCGGAAGAAGTGCCCATAGCTGAAGGTGGGGAAACGCAATTGCGCAAGCAGCAACGCAAAAAAGAAGATCGGATTGTCAATCGGATCGTTTTGATCGTAGTCCTTGCTCTGCTCGTCATCGGTGGTGTTTTAGGATTTTCAATGTATCGTTATGTAACATCAGGATTGCAGCCGTTGAATCCAGAAGATACAGAAACGGTGGCAGTTGAGATTCCTAGTGGATCGTCCAACAAAGCAATTGGAGAAATATTGGAAGAAGACAATATCATTAAAAGTGGTATGATTTTCAACTATTACACGAAATTCAATAATTTAACTGGGTTTCAAGCGGGGAATTATCAGTTTGCGCCAAGTATGACATTGGATCAAATATCGAAGATGTTACAAAATGGGGAAGGATCGGTCACCTCTGATGCAAAAGTGACGATTCCAGAAGGATTTGATGTGGATCAAATCGGTGATGCTCTAGCGGAAGCAACAAATATCTCGAAAGACGATTTCTTAGCTTTGATGGAAAGCGATGAGTTCTTTGAAAAAATGAAAGAAACCTATCCTGATCTTTTAGGAAGTGCCGGCGATGCGCAAGGTGTGCGTTATCGACTAGAAGGATATTTGTTCCCAGCGACGTATGACTACTATACAGGGAATACCTTAGAAGAAGTCGTTACCCAAATGGTGGATAAATCAAATGCGGTCATGTCAAAATATTTCGATCAAATTGCTCAAAAAGAAATGACCGTTCAAGAAGTCCTTACTTTAGCATCACTTGTTGAAAAAGAGGGTAGTAAGCTAGAAGATCGTAAAAATATCGCACAGGTATTCTTCAATCGTTTAGCGATTGATATGCCGCTGCAATCGGATATTTCGATTCTATACGCGTTAGGTGAGCACAAAGAGCTAGTCACTTATGAGGACACTCAAGTTGACTCTCCTTATAATCTCTATGTGCATACTGGCTACGGACCTGGACCATTCAACAATCCAAGCGAAGCAGCGATCCAAGCGGTCTTAGATCCGACACCGAACAACTACTATTATTTCGTTGCTGACATTCATACCCAAGAAGTTTACTTTGCGGAAACCTATGAACAGCATATGCAATTAGTGGAACAATATGTAAACAATACCTCAAATTAAATTTTCATAGGTTTATAGTTTACATTTAAAAAAAAGCATGGTAATCTTTTGTGGACTCATCGCAAAAGATTACCTTTTGCGATTTATTAGAAGTTACTAAAAGGAGAAAAGAACTATGGTAGAAAAAGTTTACCCAATGACACTTGAAGGAAAAGAAAAGCTAGAACAAGAATTAGAAGAATTGAAAACGGTAAAACGCGGCGAAATCATTGAACGTATCAAGGTAGCCCGCAGTTTTGGCGATTTATCCGAAAACTCCGAGTATGAGTCTGCTAAAGATGAACAAGCGTTTGTCGAAGGCCGAATTACTACTTTAGAAAATATGATTCGTTTTGCAGAGATCATTGATAATGAGGGTGTAGACTCTGATGAAGTTTCCATCGGAAAAACAGTGATTTTTGTTGAGTTGCCTGATGGTGACGAAGAAGAGTACATGATCGTCGGTAGTGCTGAAGCAGATCCGTTTTCTGGTAAAATTTCCAATGATTCACCAATCGCTCGTGCCTTGATTGGGAAAAAAGTCAACGATGAAGTGACGATCTCAACGCCAGGCGGAGATATGCAAGTAAGAATCACAGAAGTAAAGAAAAGCTAATTGCTTGATCACTCGATCAATCTAGTTGACCCTGTTGTTCATTTTCCTTTAGGGAATTTGATCAAACAGGGTCTTTTTTCGGACCAGCGACGGATGGACAAACCATTTTTTTCAGGTATGATAGAGTAGAATTACTAGGAGGAGGAGCTTGAATGAAAAGTCCTTGGCGTTTTTTCTTTATTGTTGAAGCGCTCTTACTGCTTTTTGCGGTATGGCAAATTTTATCTAATCCGCCATTATTATTTTTATTAATACTTGGTGTGACGTGCTTGGTCCTTGTGAACCGAAGTGAGCGCAAGAGCAATTTTAAAAATTTCTTGATGGTCTCAAGTTCCATTGCTATTTTGATCAGTTTGTTAAATAGTCCAGCACTGTGGCTGATGCTGATTTTTGCGATTTTATTTATTGGTTTAAAAGGAGTCGAGATTACCGGAATCGACTTAACTAAAAATTCATTCTGGCGCAAAAAACAAATGATTATCGTTGAAACTGAAGAACCCAAAGTGGATCATCCGCTGAAACAAAAGCAGCAATGGTTAGGCAATGAACGGATCGGCAGTCAAGTCTATGAATGGGACGATATCAATTTAGATATCTTGACGGGAGACACTTTCATCGATCTAGGCAACACTTTATTGCCTAAGAAAGAAAACGTCGTGATCGTACGAAAAGGCTTTGGTAGAACTCGTATTTTAGTGCCTGCTGGCATAGCGATCAAATTAGAGCACAGTACTTTTATTGGCTCCGTTATCTTTGAAGGCGAAGAAACGAGCTTGAAAAATGAAAAAGTAACGATTTACAGCCCGGATTATGGCGAAAATAGTCGGCGTTTGAAAATCTTAACGAATACCCTTGTTGGTGATGTTGAGGTGATTCGGGTATGATTGGAAAATTTTCAAGAGGCATGATCGCTTTTTACGCAGGATTAGCAAGTTTTTTCACCATGATATTGATGCTGTTTTCCTATTTGTATGCCAGTGGGAAAAATAATTGGCTGATAGAAGTCTTTCAAATCAAACTCTTTTTTATCCCAATCGTCTTTCACTTACTTGTAATATCTGCATTGATTGCTTTAGCTGTCTTTTTACTGATTTCTTTTTTTCGCAACCGTCAATACGGTCCAGTGGAAGAAAAGCTAAGACTGTTAGCCAGCGGCTATATCGATAGCCCTTTATTGGAAACAAAGATCCCACATGCGTCTGAAAACCATTTGATTGCGAATGTGGATCGTGATATTGCCAGTATCCAATCGAAGATGAAACAGATGTCGATGGAATTACAGCAATTGAATGCGAAACCGCAGTTTGTTGATGGTCAGACGAAAGAAGAGATTTTAGAAGCAGAAAGGCAGCGTCTGGCTCGTGAACTGCACGACTCTGTTTCTCAACAGCTGTTTGCCGCCATGATGATGATGTCTGCACTGAATGAGCAAGCGATTCGAACAGATGCTCCAGAAAGCCAAAAGAAACAGTTAGCGATGGTCACAGACATTATCAATGCTTCGCAATCTGAAATGCGGGCGCTCTTGCTTCATCTACGACCTGTAACTTTGGAAGGGAAGAGTCTAAAGCAAGGAATCGAGCAATTGTTAAAGGAATTAGAGACCAAAATCAAAATTCTATTGACTTGGGATATTGAAGACTTTACGATGCCTAGTTCGATTGAAGATCAACTCTTTCGTGTGATCCAAGAACTCTTGTCTAATACACTGCGTCACGCGAAAGCTGATGAGTTAGAAGTTTACTTGCATCGCATCGATAATAACGTGTTATTACGGGTGATCGATGACGGAGTTGGCTTTGATCCCCAAGATCAAAAGGCCGGCAGCTATGGCTTGATGAATATCCGAGAACGGGTAAGTGCTGTTGGCGGAACGTTGAAAATCATTAGTTTTAAAAATCAAGGAACCAGTATTGAAATCAAAGTTCCACTGTTGAAGGAGGCATAACGTATGATTAAAGTGTTGTTAGTTGATGACCATGAAATGGTTCGTCTGGGGGTCTCTTCTTATCTATCAATTCAAGACGATATAGAAGTAATTGGGGAAGCGGAAAATGGTCGAGTCGGGTATGAAAAGGCATTGGAATTACGTCCAGATGTGATTTTGATGGATTTGGTGATGGATGAAATGGATGGGATCGAATCTACAAAATTGATTTTAAATGATTGGCCAGAAGCAAAAATCATCATTGTCACTAGTTTTATTGATGACGAGAAAGTCTATCCTGCAATTGAAGCGGGTGCGGCCGGTTACCTGTTAAAGACGTCTACTGCTCATGAGATTGCGGAAGCCATTCGTGCAACCCAGCGAGGAGAGCGGGTCTTAGAACCCGAAGTCACCACGAAAATGATGGATCGTTTGACGAATCGGACACCAATCCTACATGAAGATTTGACCAATCGGGAACAAGAAGTGTTACTGTTGATCGCTGAAGGAAAGAGCAACCAAGAGATTGCGGATTCACTCTTCATTACGCTGAAAACAGTGAAGACACATGTGTCAAATATCTTATCAAAATTAGAAGTAGAAGATCGTACACAAGCTACGATATATGCTTTTAAACATGGCTTGATAAAATAAAATCTTAATAATCATACCTCCTCATGGCAAGCAGGGGAGGTTTTTGTTATACTAAATAATGATCTGGCAAACAAAGGAGCGTTTGTGGTGAAGCAAAATTATGCAATTATTGGATTAGGTCGTTTCGGTGGAAGTATTTGTCGTACGTTGATTGAATCAGGTCAAGAAGTGTTGGCAATCGATAGCAACGAAGATCGTGTCAATGAGTACATGAATATCGCCACCCATGCGGTGGTCGGCAACGCACAAGATGAGATGACGTTACGCTCATTGGGTATCCGTAACTTTGACCATGTCATTGTTGCGATTGGTGAGGATATTCAAGCTAGTATTTTGGTGACCTTGATGGTCAAAGAAATGGGTGTTCCTAATATCTTAGCGAAAGCCCAAAACGAATACCATGCCCGTGTACTGGAAAAACTCGGCGCAGACCGTGTCGTTCATCCCGAACGTGACATGGGGATTCGCATCGCCCATAATCTTGTTTCCAAAAATATTTTAGATTATATTGAACTATCTGACGAATTTTCTCTAGCAGAGATTCGCGTATCCAATCCACGCTTTTTCAATAAATCCCTGATTGAGCTGAATTTTCGACAAAAGTATGGTCTGACAGTCGTTGCGATTCGTCGGGGACCAGGACAAGTGATCGTTTCGCCTGATGCAGAGGCGATCGTGCGTGAAAATGACAATTTACTCGTGATCGGCAATACAGATGATGTAGATATACTTGATGAACATATGAATGATTAGGAGTGAAGAAAATGAACTTAACAATAAGTCCTGAAGCAATGCAATGGTTCAAAAAAGAATTGGTGGTAGACCAAGGAAGCGGAATTCGTTTTTTTGGAAAAATTTATGGAAAGACACAAGTGCATGACGGATTTTCCGTGGGGATGTCAGTAGACAAACCAGAACGTCCGATCGTTGAACAAACCATTGACGGATTGCTTTTTTTTATTGATGAAGCGGATGAGTGGTTTTTCAAAGGCTATAATCTGACAGTTGATTATGATCAAACGTTGGATGAACCGAAGTACGATTTTAGTGAAGATAAAAAATAATGTGGATTCGGTCATAGCTGACCGGCTTTCCACGATTGGCTCTAGGAGATGAAACCGATGTTATCAATTGTTGTACCTTGTTTTAATGAAGAGGCGAGCTTGCCGATATTCTTTGAGGAAACAGAAAAGGTGAAGAAACATTTAAACATGCCTTTTGAATATATTTTTGTTAATGACGGCTCTTCAGATCAAACACTACCTGTTTTAAAAGCGTTATATCGTGCCCATCCTGAAAGTGTTCGCTATTTATCTTTTTCGAGAAACTTTGGCAAAGAAGCTGCACTTTATGCAGGTTTACAAGCGGCGAAAGGTGATTTTGTCACTGTGATGGATGCAGATCTACAAGATCCGCCGACATTACTGCCAGAAATGTTTGCGATGCTGGAAGCAAAACCAGAGCTTGATTGTGTTGGGACCAGACGAGCAGATCGCAAAGGAGAACCGAAAATCCGTAGTTTTTTCTCAGATGCCTTCTATAATATTATCAACAAGATTGCCGATACCGAAATGGTAAATGGTGCCCGAGATTTTCGCTTGATGCGTCGTAATATGGTGGATGCCGTTTTACAACTGTCAGAGTACAATCGCTTTTCAAAAGGGATCTTCAGCTGGGTCGGCTTTGATACAGAATACATCGCTTATGAGAACCGGGAACGAGTCGCCGGTGAGACTTCGTGGTCATTTTGGAAACTATTCCAATATTCGATCGACGGGATTGTTAACTTTTCGGATACGCCGCTGAACATTGCTTCGTTTATTGGGGCGCTTTCCTGTTTTGGCTCTCTGATTGCTTTGGTATTTATAGTGATAAGAACCTTTATTTTTGGAGATCCGACATCAGGATGGCCTTCGATGGTCAGCATCTTCTTATTTGTTGGTGGACTACAATTGCTTTGTTTAGGAATCATCGGCAAGTATATCGGAAAAATTTTCTTAGAGACTAAAAATAGACCCTTGTATTTTTTGAAAGAAACCGAAAAAGATCAAGAAAAACAAAAATAAAAAAAGTGTACAAGTTGAAGGGTTTGCCTCCGACTGTACACTTTTTTTGCGGAAAGAATATGTTAGTAGCCTTTATCCAAGTTTATCTCATTTTTTACAAGTTCTTGTTTTGCCAAAAAATGTTGGAAGTTCGCTAAGAAAATGGCCATAAATGCCTTTTGAAAATGGGGCGTATGCCCTGAGATATGGGGGGTTATCAAAAGGTTTTCGATGTGCCATAACGGATCATTTTCGGGCAATGGCTCTTCTTCAAAAACATCCAGTGCGGCAAATGCTATCTGCTTTTTTTCTAGGGCTTTTGCTAATGCAGTGGTATCCACACTAGGCCCACGGCCGACATTATAAAAAGAAGCAGAAGGTTTCAATTGTGCAAAAAAGTCTTCGTCATACAAATGTGTGGTTTCTTCTGTCAGGGGAAGAATATTGATGACGCAATCAGCGGTTTTTGCGCAAGCGTGTAAGTCAGATAACGCAAACGTTTTTTCAAAACCTGTCACGTCATGCCCGCTAGTATTGATACCAATAGGACTTACACCAAAAAAGGTCAATGCTTGAGCTAACTTTTGGCCAATTTGTCCTGTACCAACGATCAAAATCTCTTGGTCCGACAATTTTGTATAGTGAATTGTATTCGGTGACCATTGCTGTTTTCTCTGTTGCTGAATTGCTTGGAAAATCCCGCGGTTTTCCATAAATAGTAGAGCCAACAAATGGTCTGTGATCGATTCGGCATGGATGCCGCTGCCATTAGATAAGCGAATATTGTATTTCGCAAACTCTTTTAATGGTAAGGTGTCTACGCCAGCTGAAATCGCTTGGACCCATTTCAAATTTGTTTTCTCCGTTAGCAGGTAGTCCTTCCATTCCGACTTCCAACCAATGGTGATTTCTACTTGTGACCAATCAATTGCTTGGTCCTTTGTGTACACAAGAAATTGATAGTCTTTTTCGATTTGTTTCACATATATGTCGCGAAACTCTCGAGTAGCTAAGATTATTTTTTTCATTGCCTAGCCTCCTTTTAACATAAGTGTAGCAAAGAATGAGAAAAAAACCATGTTCAAGGAATTGAACATGGCTTAGATCAGGTTTTAAACTGAATTTTTGGAGAATGTTTGACCCCTTGTGTGAATAAGAATAAAGAACCAAACAAAATAAAGGTGGTTGCATCGAAGGAAGGCAATAGTAGTTGTACGATTACACTAATAAGCGTAGGCAATGCAGCACTTACGATTAGAATCTTTAAATTTTCAAAGAAGGTATAGGAGAATCGTTTTAATCTTGTATAGATCGTTGCAATAAAGGTCCCCATCACTAAGGTGATCAGCAAGCTGACAAATGATGGATACAATGCAACAAAAAAGACAATGAGTTTGATTAGCCAGGGGATCGCTTGGTTTGATAGCGCTTCTCGAATCGCCTGACCGTTAAGATTGCGCAGCGCAGGCTCACTGTAATCAAATTCTAATTGATTAGAATCTAACATTGACGTCGATAAGCCAGAAGAGGGGATACGGATGACCAGCTGATCTTTTAACAAGCCAACAGCGATGACAGAGCCAGTGACATCAGATGCAATATCTGCTGGCGTACGGTTGCCATCTGGATCGAAAGTAAAGATGATCGAATCGGTTTGATAAATGAAACCTTGCGTATCCGACGCTGCAGCAAGCTGCCCATTTGCAATCGTAAAATCTGGGATCGATTCGCCTATTTTTTGTCCGTCTGCTTGCACATCGCGAAAGACACCTAATACATTGATGGTCATCGGTACCGCGATAAGCACGGAGGCGCTTAATAGAAAAACGATTACTTTGGAAAATTCTGCTTTTTTGACAAATTTTAAATCAGGTATTCGGAAAAAAGCAATTTTAAATAGTTGGACGATAGTCATTTGCTGATGAACTCCTTTGTGGTATAACTAGAGTAATTGTAACGAAGGGTTCTTTGAATTACAAGGAATTCACAAAAAAAGAACCAATTATCGTAGGAATGAATAAATAAAGAAATGAAAGTAGGCAAAAGAATGCAAAAGTACAACGAATACAAACAGTTCTTGCAGCAAAAAAAGTTGTGGGAGCCGATTACGTATTTATTTTTTGGTGGATTAACGACTGTAGTCAACATTGTCGTCTATCTCATTTTTCGTGAATGCTTGAAATTCTACTATGATATATCAAATATTAATTTTAGTCTTCTTTTATGTGATGAATATTGAGGTTACTTGAATTTTAATTGGACGTGTAAAAGCATGGATGAAGCTATTATAACAACAATTTTCCAAAATGTTACCTCACTGACTTGACTGAGTTTGACAAATTTATATAAGGCACTTTTTAGCTTTGCTATCAAAATCATTTCAACTCTTTCTCTACTGTTTTAACAAAAATGATTGTATGGAAGTTGAGAAAATAGTATAAGAAGCTCTCCAAGGTATTTATGAATGAGTGTAAAAAGAAGTGAGAAAAAGATAAACTTATGAAAAAATTCGTATATTAATTACTTATAGGATATAATGTGATATAGAAAAAAGCGTTAATATAATAGGAGTGTTCTTTTTGAAATTTTATTTAAGGTTTAAAGAGACATTAGAAGAAAGAAAATTGTGGAGCCTTTTTATTTATCTTTTTTTTGGTGGCCTTGCAACGATTGTTAATATTGTGACGTATTTTATTTGTATAGAATGGCTCTTTCTGCACTACTTATTGGCAAATGGAATCTCTTGGGTAGCTTCCGTTTTATTTGCATTTGTAACAAATAAATTATGGGTGTTCCATTCAAAGACAGAAGGCAAGTTAGATCTTTTAGTTGAATTTGCTAAGTTTATTTTTTATCGTGTCCTTTCCCTAGGGATGGATATGGGGGTGATGTATGTCATGATCGATTTAATGGATACAACGAATTTAACGGCAAAAATTATTACTCAAATCATTGTTGTCCTCGCTAATTATTTATTTAGTAAATTCCTGATATTTAATCAGGTGAAAATAAAAAATTTTGAAGCAAATGATGAAAGATAGTAAGCATATTTTTTGAACAAAGTCTGATAGTCTGATAATGTTACTTATGTAAACATTATCATTGAGGAGGAATTTTTTTATGACTTACACATTACCAGATTTACCTTACGCATACGATGCATTAGAACCATACATTGATGAAGAAACGATGCATTTGCATCATGATAAACACCATAACACTTATGTAACAAACTTAAACGCAGCGATTGAAAAACACCCTGAATTAGGTGAAAAAACAGTTGAAGAATTATTAGCTGACTTTTCTTCTGTGCCAGAAGATATTCAAACAGCGGTTCGTAACAATGGCGGCGGCCATGCTAACCACACGTTCTTCTGGGAAATCTTAGGCCCAAATGCTGGCGGTGAACCTACTGGAGCTATCAAAGAGGCAATTGACGAAGCTTTCGGCAGCTTTGAAGACTTCAAAGAAGAATTCAAAACGGCTGCAACCGGACGTTTTGGTTCAGGTTGGGCATGGTTAGTCGTTAAAGATGGCAAATTAGCAATCACCTCAACAGCGAATCAAGATTCACCATTGATGGATGGCCAAACACCTGTTTTAGGTTTAGATGTTTGGGAACATGCGTATTACTTGAAATACAAAAATGTTCGTCCAGATTACATCAATGCTTTCTGGAGTGTTGTTAACTGGGACAAAGTAAACGAATATTTCGCAAAAGCTTAAACAATTTACTAGAAAGAAGCCTGCTAAAAGGCTTCTTTTTTTGTGGATAGAAAGAATCGTTTTGATATTGCTAACGCTTACATAATCCGCTATAATAAAGGCGACGGAATCGTCGGATTATAATTATTGGAGGCTTTACACACTATGGAACATGGGAAAGTAAAATGGTTCAACAACGAAAAAGGGTTTGGTTTTATCACAGTTGACGGTGGCGATGATGTATTTGTTCACTTTTCTGCCATTCAAGGAGACGGTTTTAAGTCACTTGAAGAAGGTCAAGAAGTTGAATTTACGATCGTTGAAGGTGCCCGCGGACCTCAAGCAGCAGAAGTGACCAAAGTCTAAATCAGAACGGAAAAGCTGAGTAAGCCCTCAGCTTTTTTAATTTGCTATTTCTCGCCATATTTGGTATCTTCAATACATTAGTAAGACTAGGAAGCGAAGAGGGATAAGCATGAAACGAGTAATTACTTACGGAACATTTGATTTATTGCATTATGGACATATCAATCTTTTGCGTCGTGCAAAAGAGCAAGGCGATTATTTGATCGTGGCACTATCAACGGATGAATTTAATTGGAACGAAAAACAAAAAAAATGCTACTTTTCTTATGAGAAAAGAAAGCAATTGTTAGAAGCGATTCGGTATGTGGATCTAGTGATTCCTGAAGAAGGGTGGGCACAAAAAGTTTCCGATGTCAAAGAATATCATGTGGATACCTTTGTTATGGGAGACGATTGGGCTGGCAAATTTGATTTTATTCAAGAAGAGACCGATGCTGAAGTGATCTATCTAGCTCGGACTCCGGAAATATCAACTACTCAAATCAAAAAAGATTTGAAACTTAACAATTAAAAGGACTATTATAAAAAAAGCATCTTTTACAGATGTTTTTTTTATTGAGCCCAACTTCAAGAAATTAAGATTTTATTACTAGTTTTTCATTGATTATTTGTTCAGAACACAAAATATGGTATGATGTTTTGTGAGTTGACTCGATCAATTAGAAATTCTATGAGAATGGATGAAGAAAGTGGAAAAAGAAATCAAAGTCCGTGCAACTTTAGTGACGAAAGAATACGACTTATATAAAAAGAAAGCGGATAAAGTTAAAGCGCTATTCAAGTTCTATCATCGCAATGTTCCTCGATTTTGGGCATTAAAAGGGATCAGCTTCGATGTGAAAGCCGGCGAATCAGTAGGGATCATTGGAATCAATGGTTCTGGGAAATCAACTTTATCCAACGTAATCAGTGGGATTATCCCACCGACATCTGGTACGATGGAAGTAAATGGTGACACCTCGATTATCGCAATCGGTGCGGGGTTAAAATATCAGCTGACTGGGTTAGAAAATATTCGGCTCAAAGCATTGATGTCTGGAATGACTAATAAAGAAATTGATGAAAAAATGCCTGAGATCGTGGCCTTTGCTGATTTGGGTGACTTTATCAATCAACCAGTTAAAAGCTATTCCAGTGGGATGAAATCACGGTTAGGCTTTGCTATTGCTGTTCATAATGATCCAGATATTTTAGTTATTGATGAAGCTTTGTCTGTCGGTGATGAAACTTTTTATCAAAAATGTGTGGATAAAATCATGGAATTTAAAGCAGCCGGAAAAACCATCTTTTTTGTCAGTCATGCTTTAGGACAGGTAGAAAAACTGTGCGACCGAACGATTTGGATGCACTATGGTGATTTACGGATGTTTGGTCCTACTGAAGAAGTAATGGCTGAATATCGCAAATTCATTGATTGGTTCAAAAAGCAGCCAAAGAAAGAGCAAAAAGCGTATCAAGACAATTATAAAGAAGACCAGAAAGCCTTTAATTTGGAGAAATTAGCAGAAAAAAGCCGTGAAGATCACTTCTTGCAACAACAAAATCTTTCGGACCAAATGATCCAAAAAAACTTGAAACGTACACCTTTAGGGGAAAAAATGAGCTGGCCAACCAAAGGGATCCTAGGTTTGGTAGTAGCCGCAACGATATTTTGTTCGCTGGTTTCTTTTAGTGGGCGTTCGATTACTTACGCAATTAAGAATCCTATTGAAACGATTAGTCAAGTTTTCAAATAAAGAAGATGTTTCTTTGTTTAGTTCATATAGAAAAGGAAGAAGTTTGTGAAAGAGATTGCTGCAGTTATAAAAGAACAATTTAAAAATGCGGGGATTATTTTTCGGATGTCCCGTTATGAAGATAAAGCAACCTATCAAAGTCACTATCTAGGTTTAGCTTGGCAGATTTTAAATCCCGCTATTCAAGTAGGAATCTATTACTTGGTTTTTGGTCTAGGCGTTAATCAAAACGGAAATGTTGACGGCGTACCATTTATTATCTGGATGTTGATTGGGATCACGGCATGGTTTTATATTAGTGCGTCAATCTTAGGAGCCTCGAATAGTATTCACCGACAAGTAGGAATGGTAGCGAAAATGAAGTTTCCAGTCAGTATTCTACCATCGATCAATATTATAAGTAATTTATCATCCTACATCCCTATGGTGGCAATCGTGGTAGGTTCGTTATTCATAGCTGGTGTGACGCCAAGTATCTATTGGTTACAATTTATTTATTACTTTCTTGCGATGATTGTTTTCTTATTTGCATTTGGTCTATTGAACGCCACAATAACAGTACTAGTTCGAGATTATCATATTTTCTTACAATCAGTACTTCGTTTATTATTCTATGTTTCAGGACCTATTTGGAATATCAATAATCGTAATTTACCAGATTGGCTAATTAAAGTGTTACATTTAAATCCAATTTACTATTTAATCGAAGGATTTCGTGATGCTTTCCTTTCTCGTGCATGGGTTTGGGAAAAAACAACTTATACACTTATCTTCTGGTGTCTAACTTTGATGCTTCTTATTTTAGGAAGCCATCTGCATATGAAGTTTCGTGCTCGTTTTGTGGATTATATTTAAAAAAGTGACTATTTGTGCTGCACTCTCTAACTTAGAGGGTGCACTTTATTTTTGTTTTATTTTTGTTTATTTCAAAGAAGTTACGGAAGGATTAAATATGAAGTTGATGCATGATAGCGATTGCTGAAAGATGCGTTTTGTGGGAAAATTTATTTGATGAGTGAATTTTTACTGGTGAGGTGTAAGATGCGGAGATATCAAAAGGTAATTTTAGGTATTTTAGTCGTGTTAGTGGTTGGAATCATTGGAGTAACGATCTACGGGATGCAGGTTTATCAAGAGACGAATGCCACTTTTAATCAAATCTCTCACGCTGTTGATCGGAAAACAGACAAACGAGAGGAAGCGATCAGCATTGAAGATCGAGATCCGTTTTCCATTTTGCTAATGGGAATCGACACTGGGGCTTTAGGGCGAACCGAACAAGGTCGTTCGGATAGTATGATGGTGGTGACGGTCAATCCAGAAAAAAAACAGTCAACGATCATTAGCCTTGACCGTGATATTTACACACAAATCGTTGGGTACAATACGATCGATAAGCTGAATCATGCTTATGCTTTTGGTGGGGAGGCCATGGCCATGGACTCTGTTGAAAATCTCTTGGACATTCCTATCGATCACTATGTGACGATCAATATGCAGGGTATGCGGGATCTGATCGATGCAGTTGGGGGCATCGAGGTGACAAATGCTATCGATTTTACTTTAGAAGGTGTTCATGTCCCTGAAGGGCGAATTACTTTAGATGGTAAGACAAGTCTGGCTTATGCAAGAATGCGAAAACAAGATCCGGAAGGGGATATCGGTCGCCAAAGACGGCAAAGAGAAGTGGTTACGAAAATTCTTCAAAAAGTTATGAGTCTGGATGGTATCAGTAATTACCAAAAGATTCTTAAGGCGGTTGAAAAGAATTCGAAGACGGATCTTACGTGGAATGATATGATGGACATCGGTACCAATTATATTCCTGCTTTTACGACCATCAAGCAAGAGCAACTCCAAGGAGAAGGGCAACTGATTGGTGGGGTATATTATCAGCTATTAGGCACGAATCAGTTATTGTATACGCAAAATTTATTAAAGGAGCAGTTGCAACTTCCGACGAACGAGGGTTTGACCCAAGGCGACGAATTTACTAACGGATCGCCTAATTATCAGTTATACGACGACAGTCTGACCTTTTCAGAAGAAAACTCAACAACTGGAGAGTAGCTAGTTTCTTTAGAAGCCTAAAAAGTAGGATGACCGAAAGTCCTCCTGCTTTTTAGTTTTCCACAAAAGCACCAACGGAAATCTTGTTTCACGAAACCATCAAATGAAAAAACATAAGAAAGCTTAAAAAAACAATTTTTTCATGAAAGAATGAAAATGAAACATTCAAACTGTGAAACATTTACTCGGATTCACGCTAATTTTTATAGTTTTTTCTAAGGATTAATGGATATTTTTTGTTTTTTCTGTTTCGAATCGAATTTTTTGGTAAAATAGGACAGTAGTCATTATAGATTGGAAGGATAGATGAGATGAAGAATTTGAAAGATAAAGTTGTCCAAGGGATACGCAAGGGGCCAGAAGAACCAAAGGCTAAATCGTATCGCAAATCTCATGTTCCATTTCGATTGAACTTTTTGTTTTTTATTATTTTTGCTTTGTTTGTGTCCTTGATCGTTCAATTAGGCTATCTACAGATCGTCAATGGCGACAATATTGAGCAGCAGTTGAAAGCTTCATCTGTAGTGGAAGTCAAAGGAAGCGCCCCTCGGGGAATGATCTATGACGCTTCTGGAAAAGCGCTGGTGGAAAATCAAGCCAATGCAGCAATCACATTTACCCGCGGAAACAAAATGACCGCTCAAGATTTGTTAGAAACGGCCAAAAAATTGAGCGAGTTGATCGAAGTACCTGTGGACAAAAACTTGTCTGATCGTGATCTTAAGGACTTTTGGTTGGCCGATGAAGAAAATCTTGAAGCAGCAACTGACCGATTGAGTGATGAAGAGCGTTCTTTAGGTACTTCTGAACAATATGCGGCAACCGTTGATAAAGTGACAGAAGATGAAATCAATTTCTCTGATGCAGAATTAGAAGCAGCCACGATTTTTAAGCGGATGAATAGCGCCCAATCTTTGAGTACGGTCTTTATTAAGACGTCGGATGTGTCTGACCGTGAATTAGCTATTGTTGCTGAAAACATGGTCGATTTACCGGGAATCTCCACCGGTACCGATTGGACGAGAAACATCGTTGAAGGAAGTTCTCTGGCTAGTTTGATCGGAACGGTGACCAGTGAAGAACAAGGAATTCCGGAAGAAGTTTTGGATGAATTTTTAGAAAAAGGCTATGCTCGTAATGATCGAGTTGGACGTAGTTATTTAGAGCAGCAGTATGAAGAAGTCTTACAAGGCACAAAATCCATTTCTGAGATTTCCCTTGATAACAATAATAATATTGAAAGTCAAAAAGAAACCTTTGCTGGGGCAAAAGGGGATAACCTTGTATTAACATTAGATGCTGAGTTTCAAGCGAGAGTTGATAAAATCTTGCAAGACAATTTCCAAAAACTGATTGATTCTGGGGCAGCAGAATATTCTCCAGGGGTTTACGCAGTGGCGTTAAATCCAAAAACCGGCGGCGTTTTGTCAATGTCCGGCTATCATCATGACACAGGTTCAAATGAATTGCAGGAAAATGCCATTGGTACCTTCATTAATTCCTTTGTACCAGGGTCCGTTGTCAAAGCAGGGACTTTGGCTGCTGGCTGGGAAAATGGGGTCTTAAATGGCAATGAAGTGTTATTGGATCAACCAATCAGAATTGGCTCCGATGTAAAAGCCTCAATTTTCAATCCAACTGGGGCAAATAATCGTAACCTTTCTGCGGAGCAGGCGTTGGAAGTTTCTTCTAACTCCTATATGATGCAAGTCGCTTTACGTTTGATGGGCATCAATTATCAGTCAGGTATCTCGATTCCAACAGTGGATCGTCAAGGGGATGTCTATGAAAAACTACGTTCATCTTTTGCCTCTTTTGGTATGGGAACTGAAACTGGGATCGATTTACCGGGAGAAGCGACTGGTATCAGCACATCGATCGATAATATGGACCCCGTCAGTGATGGTGGGAAGATCCTTGACTTGGCTTTTGGTCAGTTTGATACCTATACCACGTTGCAGCTGGCACAATATGCAGCAACCGTTGCTAATGGTGGCAAAAGATTGCAGCCTCATATCGTCGACGGTATTTACGGCAATGATGAAACTGGCGGTCTTGGCTCACTGATTGAAGAGATCGAACCAACGGTATTGAATGAAGTTGGTTTAACAGATGCTCAAATGCAAATTGTTCAAAATGGATTTTATGATGCAGTTCATGGAACGGATGCTTGGGCAACTGCCAAAGGCTTGGCTTCTGCGAAAATGGAGGTCTCTGCCAAAACAGGTACTGCCGAAACACCAATTGTGGATAGTAATGGCAATACCATCAGCTTAGTTAACCTAAACATCGTTGCCTACGGGCCAAGCAGTGATGCGGATATTGCGATTGCGATCGTAATGCCTCAATTAAAAGGCGACACAGATACCCATCCAAATATTCAAATCGCCAAAGAGATCATGGATGCTTACTACGACTTATATATGAAATAAGCATAAAAAATCGCAGTGAAGACTGCGGTTTTTTTGTTTTATAAGAAAACTGATAGAAAACCAACATTTAGTGAGAAAGACTTGCTATTTTTGAATGATTGGCTTAGAATACTAGCGGTCAAGAGATAATTTTGATTTGCACGTTAAATAAAAAGATAAACTGATGATAAAAGGGGTAAAAAACGTAATTATGAACAAGGAATGTTTAAGTAAGCAAGAACTAATGAAGCAGTTGGGACAATTTACACCAGCTGAAAAAAAGGAGATTCGGGATTATTTGCAACGGAAAAATCCATTGCTTTTCCGAAAATTTGAACGAATGAAACACGATTTATATCGCTTGGAATCACGGCGTGTCCAATGCGAGATTGAAAATAACGAAAAGGAGTTAGGTCTTCTAAACGACAAGATCCTTTTAAAAAAAGAAGATTTTCTTGAGCTGTTATTAGCCATTCGAAAGAAAAGAGGGTAATGGATGGAATTTATTGAACTCGTCATTATCATTGCAATTCTTGTCACATTATCAAATGTGGCGAGCAAAATATTGCCCTCAGTACCGATCTTTTTTATTCAAATCATCTTAGGAATTTTATTAGGTCTTACAGAAATGGGTCAAGAGATCGCCTTTGAACCGGAAATGTTTTTAGTAATGATCATTGGTCCATTGCTATTTCGAGAAGGGGAACGAGCAGATGTACCTGAGATCCTAAAAAACAGCAAGATCGTGCTGTTTTTGGCTTTTGGTGGCGTTTTAATGACGCTGTTTGCGGTCGGCGGAACCCTCCATTGGTTGATGCCGACGATACCTCTGGCTGCTTGCTTCGCTTTCGGGGCTGCGTTAGGACCAACTGATGCGGTGGCAGTCTCCTCATTAGCAAAGCGTTTGAAAATTTCCAAAAACATTATGCATATTCTTGAAGGCGAGGGCTTACTGAACGATGCTTCGGGGGTTACCGCATTACAGTTTGCTATCGTGGCTTTGACTACCGGGAGTTTTTCAGCAGCCAACGCAGGCTTCCAACTTCTTTTCTCTAGTATCGGTGGCGGGCTTGTCGGTTACTTGATAGTATGGCTGAAACGCCGGATTTTACGTTTTATTGAAAAAATCTCGGCACAAGATGTCACAGTATACTTATTGATTGAACTGCTCTTGCCATTTGCTGCCTATTTGCTGGCAGAAATGATTGGCGTCTCAGGGATTATCGCAGCAGTTGTGGCAGGTGTAGCCCAAGCCCAAAGAAAACGCCGGATCTCGTTGTTTGATGCAGAATTAGCGAACATTTCTGAAAGCACATGGTCGACCATTGTCTTTACATTGAACGCATTAGTGTTTCTCTTTCTAGGGATCGAGTTGTCACAAGTCTTTTCACCGATCTGGGAAAGCAAAAACTATGCAAACTGGCATCTAGTCATCACGATTTTAGTCGTCACAGCGGTGATTTTCCTCGTACGTTTTATCTTTTTACTATTTTATTATTGGTTCTTACAGTCAAAAAAACAAGTATCCATGAATCAAGTCGCCTTGTTGACCTTTGGTGGCGTCAAGGGAACAGTCAGTTTGGCAGCCATCTTCATTTTACCGGTGATGGTGCATGAGACACCGTTTCGGGAACGGAGCTTGCTCCTGTTTTTGACCGCCTGTGTAATTTTGCTGACATTGATCATCAGCGTGATGGTCTTACCTTATTTGGCAGATGGTGAAGCTGCCGAAAGTGTCGACTTCAATCACTTGCTGATCTTAGAAGACGTCATCGAACAATTGGAAGCAGAAGAAAAACAAGAGCTTTCTGATAAAGGTCGCTTAGCGATCGATGCTGTCATCAATTCCTATGAAAATCGTCGTTGGGAATTGTATCGCAATAGTTTGACTGATTCAGAAAAACAAGAAATCCAAGAAATTCAAGGATTGATCTTATCGATCGAACAAGACGGCTTGGATGAAGCTTATCGAAATGGGAAAGTCAGCCTAAATGGCTATCGTTTTTATTCACGCTTTATTTCTCAGCAGCAGCATTCCCTCGCAAAACAAATTCTCTCATTCTTTAGTTTTTGGCTCTTCTTTATTCAGCGTTTTATTCGTGTACTGATCCATCCACGTTTGTTTTTACAGCGGCAGCAGCAACTGAAAGATGCCTTGAAACAACGAGACATTTCTGAAGTACAAAAAATCTACTTAAAAAACAGCGAATACATTTTTCACAGTTTGAGCAATTTAGAAGATGTTTATGATTCCTCGCTGATCAATTTCTTTATTCGTCAACGAGAAATGAGCATCAAACGGTTTGAACATAGCAATTTCATTGAAACGATCATGATTGAGCAAGACCCGATTTTTGTTAAGAAAGTCCTTTGGGGCTATTATCTTGAGCGCAAGACGATCGATGAATATGAAGTGGCTGAGAAAATTTCAACGATTTCTGCAAATGAGTACCGACGCAATGTCAATCTGTTAGAATCGTATGCGATGTCTCGAGCGGAAGAACAACCGAAACAGCGGATGTTCCGCCGATAATATGTCTCAAAAGGCGCGCAACTTGATGCACGTTTTATGGAGTGTCTCCGTCAGGTTATTCCTAAAAGATGATCAACATCGATGATCAGAGGGAATAAACTGACGAAGGCATTCTTTTTTATTGCAAAAACTGCTCCTTTCTCTCATCGTTTCCTCGGATGAAATGTGGTACAATGAGCGAAGAAAAAACTCAGGAGGGATTCTGTGAAAGAATTAAAAGTAAGTGAATTAACCAAAACTTACGGTGAAAAAACACTGTTTGATCAGCTTTCTTTTCTGATACATGAAAAAGATCGGATCGGTTTGATTGGTGTCAATGGCACGGGGAAATCAAGTTTGCTGCGAATCTTAGCAGGTTTGGATCGTGGAGATGGTGATCGCCAAACTGTTTTTGCCAGTCAAGATTATCGAATTGGCTTTTTAGCGCAAGACAATCAGCTACAAGAAGAATTATCCGTTGTAGATGCTGTTTTTCAAGGGACCAGTCCGCTGATCCGCGTTGTTCGCGACTATGAAAAAGCGCTGATTGCTTTAGAAAATAATGGTATGGATCAACAAACGCAGCGCAATTATCAATTGGCAGAAGAAGCGATGAATAAAGCCGATGCTTGGAACACAGATACAACAGCCAAAATTATCCTCCAAAAACTTGGAATCAGTGATTTAAAGAAAAAGGTCAGTGAGTTATCTGGAGGTCAAAAGAAACGAGTGGCTATGGCTCAAGTATTGATCGATGAACCAGACCTGTTGTTATTGGATGAACCGACTAACCACTTAGATTATGATGCGATCCAATGGTTGGAAGGCTATCTTAAAAATTATCGGGGTGCGTTATTGATGGTGACCCACGATCGCTACTTTTTGGATCGAGTCGTTAACCGGATCTTTGAATTGTCCTTTGGCAAACTGCATGAATATCAAGGCAATTACGAGACGTATCTTCATGCTCGAGCAGAACGAGAACGAGTGGAGGAGACGCAAGAAGACAAGCGCAAGCAGTTATACAAACATGAGTTGGCTTGGATTCGCACCGGAGCAAAGGCCCGTACAACGAAACAACAGGCACGGATCGATCGTTTCGATGATTTAAAAGAAAACCTACATCAAGTAAAACGGAACGGCGAAGTGGCCATTGATGTTGCTACGACACGCTTAGGCAAACAAGTCTTAGAGCTAAAAGATGCGAGTTTCCAGATTGAAAACAAAACGATTTTGTCTCACTTTGATTTGTTGATTCAATCAAGAGAACGCTTAGGGATCACAGGAGAAAACGGTGCGGGCAAATCAACGTTGCTCAATATTTTAGCTGGTCACCTGCCTTTAGAAGAAGGGGAGCGTACGATTGGCGTGACTGTGAAAATGGCTTATTATACGCAAACGATTGAAGCGATGAACCCTGATCAGCGAATGATTGCTTATTTGCAAGAAGCAGCCGAGGAAGTGCAAAAAGTGGATGGCTCACAAGTCAGTGTCGCAGAAATGCTGGAACAGTTTTTGTTTCCGCGATCCATGCATGGCACTAAGATCGGCAAGCTATCTGGCGGGGAAAAACGACGCCTATTTTTGCTCAAGCTATTGATTGGGCAGCCAAATGTTCTCTTGTTAGATGAACCGACCAACGATTTGGATATTGATACCCTGACGATTTTGGAAAATTATTTGGAAACATTCCCAGGTGCAGTGATCACTGTTTCCCATGACCGCTACTTTTTAGATAAAGTTGCCCAAAAATTGCTGATCTTCGAAGGAGACGGCAGGATTAAGTCCTACTTTGGTTCCATTAATGAGTACCTAGCAGCCAATACCAATAAAGCTAGTTCAAGTGTACTAGAGCCAAAAGAATCAAAAAACGATTCCCTTTCTGCTGATAGTGAGGAGTCTGCTGCAGCGCCTGTCAAAAAGAAACTGAGTTATATGGAACAAAAAGAGTGGGCGACAATTGAAGATGATATCGCGGCTTTAGAAGAAAAAGCAGCCGCTTTGACTGAAGAGATGAATCATCAAGGAGCTGACTTTACCAAGCTTCAAAAATTACAGCAAGAAATCAGCGAGGTTGAAACGCAACTTGCAGAAAAAATGGATCGTTGGGAATATTTGAGCGAATTTGTGTAAAGTAAAGGAGAGAACGATGGAACAAGCATATTTAGATCTAGGAAGAAAAATATTAGCAGAAGGCAATGATAAAAGTGATCGTACCGGAACGGGAACACGCAGTGTCTTTGGTCACCAAATGCGTTTTGATCTGTCCCAAGGCTTTCCATTGCTGACAACCAAGAGAGTTCCTTTTGGATTGATCAAAAGCGAATTATTGTGGTTTCTAAAAGGAGATACCAACATTCGTTATCTCCTAGAACATAATAACCACATTTGGGATGAATGGGCGTTTGAACGCTATATTAAAAGTGATGCTTACACAGGTCCTGACATGACGGACTTTGGCCGTCGTTCCTTAGTGGATGAAGCTTTCAATGAACAGTACCAACATGAGTTGAAACAGTTTTGTGAAAAAATCTTATCTGATGATTCATTCGCTGAAACCTTCGGCGATTTGGGTCATGTTTATGGGTACCAATGGCGCCATTGGGAAAAAAGTACGGGTGGGTTTATCGATCAAATCAAAGAAGTGATCGAGATGATCAAAACAACGCCAGACTCTCGTCGTTTGATCGTCTCTGCTTGGAATCCAGAAGATGTACCGACGATGGCGTTGCCCCCTTGTCACACGATGTTTCAATTTTATGTTCATGATGGTCGCTTAAGCTGTCAGTTATATCAACGCAGTGCCGATGTCTTTTTAGGCGTTCCCTTTAATATTGCTAGTTATGCGCTATTAACGCACCTGATTGCTCATGAAACTGGACTAGAAGTCGGAGATTTTATCCATACATTAGGTGATGCTCATCTGTACAGTAATCATATAGAACAGATGAAGGAACAGTTGACTCGTTCAGTACGTCCGGCGCCAAGCTTACAGTTAAATCCTGAAAAACAGTCAATCTTTGATTTTGAAATGGAAGATATTACCCTGGCAGGGTATGATCCGCATCCAACAATCAAAGCACCGATCGCAGTTTAAGTGGTTGTTTGGTTTCATTTCATAAAGAAAGGAATGAGGCGTAATGGAAAATACCCACAAACGAGGCTTTGCGGCGACCTTTCATCAGAGACATGCTGGATCGATTCATGCATTGCTCATTGATCAATGCATTGATTTCTTGCATCAGCACTATGATGGAGTTTGGCTATCCGTATCCGAGGAAACAGTGCCGGAGCTAAAAGAAGCCATTCGATCAAATCAGCAGTGCACTGCCATTTTTATACCAGCAAAAGGGGCGGCGGATGCCCGCAGAAGACTTGTTTTTGCTGCACAGCATAATTTACCAATGCTGGATTCATTGCATATTTGTGATTTTGATCGCGTAGTGACTTGGATCGAGACGTATCCAGAAGAACTTGTGGCAATAAGCAAACAGCCGTTACCAGAGAATACGTATTGTATCCTAGGGCGAACTGCAAGGGCGTTTGCGAGTCATCCGCAAACGTGGCAAAGAACGGAGCGCTTGATCAACGAGATCGCAGCTGACTTTTTTCAAATACAAGAAATTGATGTCGCAGCTGGTAGTGCTCTCTTTCCTATCTCCCTGATACCGACCTTACTGAAAAACAACAACGCGCGTTTAAACGATGGGGAATGGCCGAGAAATGTCCAAAGAAGCGGCGGCACAATTGTTTACCAAGCCTGTGATGGCTTGCGCTTTGATGAGCGCAACAAAGATTCATTTGAGCATGAATCAGCTTTTCAGCTGATGCAGCGGCTGCAGGTTGCTGCTACTATTTCGGAATCATTTTATACAGAAGGGATGTAATTTTTATGTTGATCGCACTTTGGGCACAAGATCAAAAGGGTTTGATCGGAGCGGATGGCACACTGCCGTGGCATTTGCCGAATGATTTGAAATTTTTTAAAGAGCAAACCATCAATAATACGATTATAATGGGGCGCAAAACCTTTGAAGGCATGGGAAAAAGATTACTGCCGCAGCGTACGACGATCGTTTTGACAAGTGATCCACACTATCAAGCCAACGGCGCGTTAGTGATGCATGACCGAGAGGAAATCTTAGCGTATGTGAAGCAACAAGAGCATCCCGTTTTTTTAACTGGTGGAGCGGGTGTTTTTGAAGCGATGATTGACGATTGCGATCAATTGTACCGTACAGTGATCGCTGCGGAATTTAACGGAGATGTGTATTTCCCAGAGATTGATTGGGCGCAATGGAAACTTGATCATGTGATCGATGGGATCGTCGATGAAAAGAACCGTTATCCCCATCAATTTGAATTTTATCATAGAAAATAAAAGAACAGGAAGCTTTCTGCAGCGAAAGTTTCCTGTTCTTTGTTTGTAAGCAATGCTTCATTTTTAGGTATACAACAAGACGGAGAAGTACATCAGTCCAGCACCTAACATAACGAATAAGTGCCAAACCACATGCATGAATCGAACGGATTTTAAACTATAGAATAGCGCACCTACAGTATAAGAAACACCACCGCTTGCTAGTAAAAATGTTCCCCAGTAGCCTAAATGTTCGATCAGAGGTTTAAAGGCGACGACACATAGCCAGCCCATGATGATGTAGATCAGGGTGGAGATTTTTGAGACAGTCTCTTTTTTATGAAGAGTCAGTGACTTATAAACGATGCCGCTAATTGCTAGTAGCCAAATCAAGACAAAGAGTGACCAGCCAAGCCAGCCTTGGATACTAAGCAAGCAAAAAGGTGTATAGCTTCCGGCGATCAGCAAGAAAATGGAGGCATGATCAAAGACTTGGAAGACCTTTTTTGCTTTGGTAAAAATCAAACTGTGAAATAAGGTAGAAAAGAGGAAGAGCAAAATCATCATCGACCCATAAATGGCATAGGAAACGATATGGATAGGTGACCCTAGATTTGCCCCCTTGATTAAGAGGATGACCAGTCCTGCGATACTCAGTCCTAATCCGATCCCGTGGGTTACTGCATTTAATACTTCATTGACGATCAAATATCTGCGACTAAACTTCATGTGCTGCATTCGGCACCGTCCTTTCGAATCGAAATTAGATGAAAAAAAATTTTCTCTCTGTTATACTTAGTATAAATGGTCTGTGGTTATTTTACCACGAAAAAAGACTTGATTTAAAGAGAGAGTGAATATATGATGGCAAATCTTAAAATTGTGACAGATTCTTCCAGTACGATGGAACCAAGTGTCCGTGATGCTTTGGCTATCCATGTCGTGCCTTTATCTGTAATGATCGATGGTGTCGTTTATCCAGATGATGAAACGCTGCCGGGAGAAAAATTTATGCAAATGATGGCGCAAGCCAAAGAATTACCTAAAACTAGCCAGCCGCCAATCGGTCATTTTGTAGAACTATATGATGAATTAGGCAAAGATGGCAGTGAAATACTATCGATTCATATGACCAAAGGGCTTAGCGGAACCGTGGAAGCGGCTCGTCAAGCCAGTCATTTATCAAAAGCCAAAGTCACCGTGATCGATAGTGACACGACAGACCAAGCGTTGGCTTTTCAAGTGATTCGGGCAGCAGAATTGGCTAAAGCCGGTAAGACACTAGAAGAAGTTTTACCAGAGGTGGATTTGGTGCGTGAGCATACGAAATTATTTATCGGCGTTTCAACGTTAGAAAACTTAGTAAAAGGCGGTCGTATCAGTCGTGCCAAAGGTCTTTTATCGAGTTTGCTGAACATGAAAGTGATTATGGATTTTGATCATTCAGAACTGATTCCAGTCGTCAAAGGACGTGGTGTCAAGACCTTCAATAAATGGTTTGAAGAGTTAAAAGCTGAACTGAAGAGTATGCCTAAAGTGACGAAAATTGGTATTTCTCATGCTGAAGGGTTAGAAATCACAGAACGTTTCCAAAAGGAATTAGCGGAACTATTCCCCGAGTTGGATATCCCCTTGTTGCACACGACACCGATCATCGCCACTCACACAGGTAAAGGTGCCTTTGCGATTACTTATAGTACGGAATAAAAAAGCATGTTTTCTTTCAGCGATTCGTTTAATGACGAATCGCTTTTTGGCGTATGACAAGCTGTCAGGAAGAAAAAACAAAAAAAGAAGCTGCCTTTGCTTGTCGACTCTTTGGCAGGTAGCTGTTTTCTTTCTTAAGTTTGAAGGATTGCGACTAGGAATTTTATGAGAATTTTGTTAAAATAGCAAAGATTACAAAGGAGTTTGAATACCTGTGAAATGGAAGAAATTAGTAACTTATCTACTCGTTGTGGGATTGATAGCTATTGGAACTAGCTTACTGTTTCATTTTACTGTTCCCAAAGCCCAACCATTGCTGACCCCTGTGGACAAGCTAGCAGCCAATGATTCGAAAAAATCCGCCATTGAATATCTCGCTCTTGGGGATTCCTTGACAGAAGGGGTTGGTGATGAAACAGCTCGTGGTGGCTTTGTGCCAATTTTGGCTGGGGATCTAGAGGATCGCTATGATTTGAGCAATTTGGTAACTAAAAATTATGGGGTCGCTGGTGAAAGAAGCGATCAGATTTTAAAGCGAGTGAAAAACGATGAAGACTTACGCCAAGATCTTAGTCAAGCGGATTTGATTACCTTGACTGTCGGCGGTAACGACGTACTAAAAGTGATTCAGAGCAATTTCTTCGGCTTGAGCATTGAGACGTTTACGGAACCGATGGAAGATTACCAGGAACGTTTAAAAGACTTATTTGCTCAAATCCGCGATTTGAATAGTGATGCACCAATCTATGTCTTGGGCATCTACAATCCATTTTATCTGAATTTCCCAGAAATCACGGATATGCAGACGATCATTGATAACTGGAATAAACAAACGGAAACGTTCGTCAATCAGCAAGACAATGCCTTTTTTATTCCTATCAACGATTTGCTCTATAAAGGGTTAAGTGATGAGGTCGGTATTGCTGATACAGAAGAAGGAGAATCAGAGAAAACTGCCGAATCATCGGACACAGAACGCTTATCTGATTCATCGACGACAGCTTCGGACGAATCACAAAGCAGTACTTCAACGACAACTGACTCATCGCAAACTGTCGGGAATAATATCACAAACAATGTTTTGTATGAAGGCGATCGCTTCCATCCCAATAATCTTGGGTATCAACTGATGGCGAATGCCGTTCGCGATGAAGTGATCAAAACGCAAAATTATTGGTTGCTAGAGGAGGAAGCAAAATGAAACCAAGCGAATCAACGAAGCAGCCGGAAAAAACAGCTGCAACGAAAAAAAAATCGATCAACTACTGGAAAATTGCTTTTCTAGTGTTGGTCGGTATCCTTTTAGGCACAACGGTTTTCTTTGCTTCAAGAATTTTTCAACAGCGAGAAACCGGCTTAAATGAAAGTGCTGAACTTGTTCAACGGGAGGGCAGTCCTGTTCTGACCGTTAACAGCAACAAGAGCCAGGTCAACCAATTGATTGATTTTTATCTGTCAGATTTTCAAAAAGATCAAGAGGTCAAGTATAATTTTGAGCTAAGAAATGAGGCATTGTTGACGGGAGAGTTTCAAGTATTAGGATTTCCTATCACCTTCTATCTCTATTTTGATCCTTACGTGACCGAAGAAGGTAACGTTCAATTGAAAGCCAAAAGCTTATCAATCGGCACCTTGGATCTGCCCACCAGTGAAGTAATGAAAATGATCAAACGTAGTTTTAAATTTCCTGACTGGATCGATGTCAATGCCGATGAACAAATCATTTTGATACGTTTGGATCAATTCCGTATGCAAAATGGCTTGTTTATCAAAGCCAACAAAATCAATCTTGTGGATGATGAAATTCAAATGAGTTTATATTTACCAGCTGAAACGGAGGATGAATAATGGAACGAGCAATTTTTGCCGGTGGGTGCTTTTGGTGTATGATCCAACCCTTTGATGAATTAGAAGGGGTGCATTCAATTTTTTCCGGCTATACCGCAGGACATACCGAAAATCCAACCTATGAAGAAGTCAAAAGCCATCAAACAGGGCATACTGAAGCAGTGGAAATCATTTTTGATCCTGAAAAAATCAGTTATGAAGACCTTTTGACGATCTATTGGCAGCAAACGGATCCGACAGATGCTTTTGGTCAATTTGAAGATCGCGGCGACAATTATCGTCCGGCTATCTTCTATTTTAATGAAGAGCAGCGGAAAAAAGCCGAAGCCAGCAAAGAGGCGCTTCAGGCTTCCGGTCGATTTACCGATCCGATCGTGACCACGATCGAACCAGCCCAACCTTTTTATTTAGCGGAAGAAGAGCACCAAGAGTATTACAAAAAGAATCCTGAGAATTTTGCTCGCAATCATGCCCGTAGAGCAGCCTTTTTAGAAAATCATTGGGAGCAAGAACATGCGTAAAAGTTTTTATACCTATTTAATGGCAGTCAAAGGACCGAGTCATACAGATGAGGCCCAGATCTTTGCTACTCATGCAAGTCATGATATCCAGTTTCCGAAGCACAGCGATGACTATGATGAAGTCTCTTCTTATCTGGAACTAAATGTTGATTATTTGCCATCCATGGATATTTTTGATCGTATCTGGGCAGAGTATCTCGAAAATAACAAATAAAAAAACTATCCTTCGTTTTGTATGGTTGCATAAAATCCGCAGAACGGAGCTGTTTTTTCTCAGAGAGGTGTTGTGAATGAAAGGTTTAACGACGAGCCGATATATCGTTTCTCTCGTTTGTGTCGCAATTTTGTCAGGAGGCGGTGTCTATTTATGGCAAACGGCTCAGCAAAATCAGCAGACGACGCAACCGGTGACAGAAACGACCACAGAAGCCAGCGGAATGGAGAAAATCCAGTCGCTATATGACCAAATCCTTGCGAATTATTACCAAGAAGTTGATGAGGATGCCTTGATAGAAGGTGCCCTTCAAGGGATGACTGATGCGCTAGATGATCCTTATACGACGTATTTGAACCAATCAGATGCGGATAACTTAGAACAATCACTTTCTGGAAGTTTTGAAGGGATTGGTGCTACCTTGTCAATCGTTGAAGACTATCCAGAAGTCGCACAAGCGCCGATAAAAAATACGCCTGCTGAAAAAAGTGGTCTGCGGATCAATGACCGAATCGTCAAGGTAGACGGTGAAGATACGCAAGGACAGGAATTATCTGAAGTTGTGGGAAAGATTCGTGGTGAAAAAGGGACGAAAGTCACCTTAACGATTCAACGTGATCAGGACACCTTTGATGTGGAGATCACTCGTGATGTGATCCCAATCGAAACAGTCCATGGAGAAATTGCTGAAAATAATGACACAATCGGTCGTATCGATATTACCTCCTTTGGTGAAAACACAGCAGCTGAGTTGAAAGAAACCATCACCGAACTGCGAGAAGCCGGCGCAAAGTCGTTTGTTTTGGATTTAAGACAAAATCCTGGCGGATTGCTGGACCAAGTACAGATCATGGCAAGTATGTTTTTAGAAAACGGCCAAACGATCGTGAAGTTTGCCAACAATCAAGGGGTGGTCAGTGAGACCAAAGCGAGCGAAGCATTGGATGAAGGATTCAAAGTCACAGAGCCGGTCGTTGTTTTAGTCGACGGCGGCAGTGCCTCTGCATCGGAGATTTTTGCCGCAGCCTTGCAAGAATCAGCGGATATCCCAGTTGTTGGTACAGAAACCTTCGGCAAGGGAACCGTTCAGAACGTGAAGGATCTGGGGGATAATAGTGAATTAAAAATGACGGTCATGAAATGGCTGACACCGGATGAAAATTGGGTCAATGATCAAGGTGTGATGCCGGATTATGAAGAGGACTATCCAGAGTATGCGTATTTCCCGCCATTACCACGGGACAATGCCTTAAAAGCTGGACAATCATCAACGGCAGTCAATAATCTAAATCAATTTCTTAAAGCGTTAGGGTATGCCACTAGTGGTGATACCTTCAACGATGGGACGACAGCAGCAGTGAAGACTTTCCAAGAGGCTCATGATTTAAAAGTGACTGGGGAAGTCGATGCAGACACTGCCCAAGCGATCGAAAAAGAAGTAACGGAGAAACTCAAAGCAGAGGACCCAGCATATTTAAAAGCACTGTCCTTGCTTTCTGAAGAATAAACTAAGTGAAAAATTGGAGAGGAGGCAGACGTGTGGAGGCGAAAAAACTCTGGGTTGATCGTTTTTGGCTAGTAGTGAAATATGCGTTGATCGCTTTTGCAACAGCATTCTTGATTCGGGCATTCTTGTTGATCCCAGTTCCTGTTGAAGGAAATTCGATGGAAGGAACCTTAAAACAAGGAGACATGGTGGTCATTGAGAAGATTTCGCCCATCCAACGTTTTGATGTCGTTGTTTTCCAGTTGCCGGATGGTTCGACCTATATCAAGCGGGTGATTGGCTTACCGGGTGAGTCAGTAAAATATGTCAATGATCAGCTTTACATTGATGATGAACCGGTAGATGAAGATTTTCTAGTGAAGAACCGCAGCAATGATCACGAGTCTGTCTCTTACACCAATGACTTTGATTTGGAATCTTTATTAGGTGTTGAGAAGTTAGGGAAAGATAGTTACTTTGTCATTGGAGACAATCGACGTGCCTCCAAAGATAGCCGTTCCTTTGGACCAATATCAGGAGAGGCCATTTTAGGCAATGCTCGTTTTGTTTATTATCCATTGACTCATATTCGATTGATTTAGTTTGTGTAAAATCAATAAATAATTAAATAATGAATCCCCCCCTTGGAATTATCCGTTGATTCCAAGGGGGGATTTTGTCTAGCTTTTTATTCTTTTTCCAAAGGGAAATGGTTAGCATCGAAAGAAGCGTTTGCTTAGTCACTAATTGCTGTTAATTTTTTTATTTTTTCATTAAAAGCATTCGATAGTTTCTGACATAAATTCGTTTCAAAATCACGATAGCGACAAAAATCAATGATTGCCGAGTTTTCTTCGGTTGTAAAAGGGGGTAAAAGCTGTGGTGAGCTCAAAATATAAAAGTCAAAAGGTTCTTCAGTTGGCAGCGTGATCCGTTCAATTTCAACGTAGGGCAACCGTTCACATATATTAAAAACTTCCATGGAAACCAAGTAGTTAGATACATAGACAAAAGCAACTTTAAGTTTATATTTTTGTTCCTTTTCAATGTAAATGGGATAAAGCAAACAGGCTTGATAAAAAGCAAGATCGGTATAACAGGTTTTTAACCACTCATAACCTTTACGATTTGCTATTTTACGCCAAAAACTTTGAATGGTATTTGTCAAAATCGTATGTAATGGGTATTTATCCTTAATGACATTTGCTTCGAAAAAATTTGAAAGGGGGACTTTTTGCTTAAATATACAGAACTTCAGCAACGTAAGATATGTATTCATATAAAGGAACGACTGATGGTCGAAGTCAAAATCACAGAGAAATTTTTGGCAATGTTCTTCAAACTCAGTCATCAGCTCTTTTAATTCTAGCTTTTCGTGATTGTAACAATCCGCTACAATCGGAAGACGCACATCTTTGGCAGAAGTCAGCATCGGCCAGTAATAAAAAAGAAAGAACAAAGAATTGATCTCAAGAATGTCTATTGCTGAATCAATGATCATAAAGAAAGCAGAGAAGAAATCAAGCTTTTCACCACTGGGGATAAATGATCGGTTCGTTAACTGATAAAGATTTGTCTTGTGACCATCCTTTAAACGAAACAGACAAATCTTGCAATGAAGTAAGGCTTCTTTTTTGCCAATTTCATACTTGCTTTTGTATTTCGTTCCTTCATAGGTAACAAAAAGCTCTTCGATCTCTTGGTCAAAGGCCCTCACCAAACTATCCCCTAAAGAAATGTGCCAGATAAAATTAAACAATAAGATGCGAATCACCATCTCTGAACCGATAAGCGTCATGGCGGATTGATTTAAGGTTACGTTGAATTCCTTTAAATGATCCTGAAGCTTTTTCGTTTGTCGGAAACAAGTCGAACGACTGATATAGTTTCTTTGGCAAAATGCCAGCAAACTTTCATCTTGGTTGGTCAAGATACTTAACAACATTTTATAAGAAATACTTTCTTGGGCTAAAAACTGCTGATATTGATTGTATTCAATCAAATTTTTAGGGAGACTAAGGGTGTTTTTATGTAATGAAAGATTTACTGGGGAGAGGTTTTGCAGGTCCTCTTGGATCGAGGAAAGTAAACTTTTCAATCTCGTTGCACTTAAATGGGTCAGATTTTTCACGAACTCTATGTTGTATTCACCCGGAGCAATTGATAGTAGTTTTCCGTAGAGTCCGATTTTGTCTAATGCTCGGGTATCTAAGAGTATTTTTTCAATCAAATGATCACCTTCTTATTTTATTAATAACTTATTTATATTACTGTGTAAAGACACGTCTCAAAACTTTTGCTTTTTTTTAGAAAAACTGAGACAAATTTTTGCCAGAGCTGTCTCATAAAGAACAAAAATAGAAATCGCATGTGAAAAACGCTAGTTTTTTTTAGTTATTAAATAACGTTGGTTAATTGGTTCCGCTTTGAAATAAAAAAACTTTTTTATTTATGAATAACTACAGATGCGTAAATTTTTCCTGTTTTTCAGAAAATAAAAAAAAGAGGTGTCTTTCGCTTCTTTCTTGTATCATCAGCTTGTAATTTTTGATTCTTTGAAAGGAGGTCTTTTTATGTTTTTGACAAAGAGACACCACTGGTTCTCTTTCATTTTCTGTATGTTAGGGGGGATATTATTTTTCATTTATTCGAGTTTGCAAACAAATGGGACAGCAAGTGCACAAGAAGAAAATACGATCGCTATTACCGAAACGGAGCAGATCAAGCTGACAGGTCAACGGGAGGGCAATCAATTTACTTTACGATATCAGCTATCACAAAAAAACAAACAGCAACGCATCTGGCTACAATTATATGCACTTGATGAAACAAAAGAACAACCGCTAACGAAAACGAACAACAAAGAGGTGGTTTTTATTGAGGATGAATCCGCGCAGTCTTGGCTAACAACACAAGACTTCTTGCAAACACCCTGTGAACAAGAAGTAACGTTTCAACTACCTAGTGAAACAAAAAAACTGAAGTTGGCGATTCAGATTGAAGAATATGATCACGAAAATCAAGAATCGCACAAATTGGCGTCTTTGGATGAATTGATAGTTGACATTCCGCTTGCGACAGAATCTGCTTCCTCAGATAGGGTGGAAGTCAGCTCAACTGATTCACAAGCTGCAGAAACCGGCACGGAGTCAACTTCGGAACAAGTGTCGAATGAAGACTCAAAAGGTGTTTCGAATGAAGAAACGCAGGAAGAGACAAAGGAAACAGGAACAACGACAAGTTCTTCTGAAGACGAAACACTCATTGAACCGTTTAAACAAGAACGTCTTTATCAAAAAACGACCGTTTCACAGGCTTTTGCTTCGATTGAACCAGATTATACGACAGACCAAAGCGGGACGTATCCTTCGGCTAATTGGACAATTGATGAAAAGAGCAATGTCTTAAATCATCAGGGGAACAAAGATGCAGGCGAAACCTGGGATGGCGTAGCTACATGGAATGGTGATCCAGAAAATTTGATCAACTCGTATATTGAGTATGGTGGTGTGGGAGATGAAGCGGATTTTGCTTTACGGAAATTTGCAAAAGAGACGAATACTCCAGGACTGTTTGATGTCTACCTAAATGTACGAGGGAATGTTCAACGCCAAATTGATCCGATCGATGTTGTGTTGGTAGTGGATTGGTCAGGGAGTATGAATGAGATGGGACGCATCACTGAAGTAAAAAAAGGTGTGGATCGCTTTTTGAATCAAATTGAAGGAAGCGGCATTCAAGACAGTGTTTACATGGGCTATGTCGGTTATTCCAGTGATGGTAACAATTACCAAAACAAAACCTGCCAGTTAGGAAAATTTTCTGAAGTCAAAGAGACGATCCGAACGATGACGCCAGAAACAGCAGCTGGGGGGACCTTTACCCAAAGAGGGCTGCGCCAAGCTGGGGATATGCTATCAACGCAAAATGGACATAAGAAAGTCATCGTTTTGCTAACAGATGGCGTGCCGACCTACAGTTATCATGTGTCCAAAGTGCATACACAAGCAGATGGTAGTTATTATGGAACCGCCTTTTCTCTTTCTCAAGACCAGCCGATGAATACTTCACATCTCTACAACGGGTATTTTGCATCTGATCAGTACGGTAACTCTAAATGGATCAACAATACGTTTGTCGCCACGATCGGTGAGGCGATGGCGTTAAAAGAGCGCGGGATTGAGATTCACGGATTGGGGATTCAACTGCAAGGGGATCAAACAGCTGGGTATACAAAGGCCGATGTTGAGAACAAAATGAGACAGATGGTTTCTGCTGATGAAGAGGGGCATCTTTATTATGAGTCAGCCAATGAAGCAGCGGATATTGCCGACTATCTCGAGAAAAAAGCCCTTCATATTTCGGCGACAGTCACTGATGGAGAGATTACTGACCCCATTTCGCAGCCATTTTTATACGAAGAAAATAGCTTGTCCATCAAAAGTGTCGGTTCTGCTGCTCTAACGGTGCAGCCTGAGGTCACGATATCTGACAATACACTCAATGCTTCTGGTCTTTATTTAGGCGAAGGACAGGAACTGCAAATTCATTATCAAGTGCGGATTCAAACGGAAGCAGCGGATTTTAAACCAGATACTTGGTATCAAATGAATGGAGAAACGGTGTTTTATCCGAATCATCAGTCCGATCAAAAGGCATTGTTTGGTGTGCCTTCTGCCAAAGCACCTGGGAAAGAGTTGACGATCAAAAAAGTCTGGGAGGAATACGATGGCGATACGTCAAGTCGCCCAGAATCTGTCTATTTTGAAATAAGCAGAAGCCCAGTTACTAGCAAGGAGAGCTGGCAAACAGGATATCTCAAACTTACTGAGACCGATGCACAAGATCAGACAAGTTGGGAACGAAGCAAGGTTTCCGCGGTTTCTGAAAAGGATGGAACGGATTACGAAGAAACCCGTCTACTGCCGCTTTATAACAATCAAGGAGAAACGTTTAATTATCAAGTCATAAATGAACTGGCAGTATCAGGCTACGAGTCGACAAGAGTGGACGTTTCTACATGGAAAAACACAAAGACGTTTGTGCCCCTCGCATTAAATCTGATCAAAAAATCCGCTGTAGGAGAGGTGAAGCTGACAGGTGCTGTTTTTGAATTGACGGGCGCTGGAAAGACAGTAACCCTTGTGGATCAAGGGGATGGAACGTACGGGCTGCCAGCAGATACTACGTTGCAAAAAAGTCAGACGTATCGTTTAAAGGAAGTCACTGCACCGGCGGGACATCATTTGGCTAAGCAAACAGAGTGGCTGATCCATATTGATGAGCAAGGGCATGCGACGATTGATGGACAACCTGTCACACTGGTCGAGCATACGATTATCCTGGAGATTACCAATCCGTTTACAGAAATTCCAGTCGCTATTCGAAAATATACGTTGCAAAATGAGCAGCAAGTATTGTTAGCAGGCGCTGTCTTTTCTCTGCAACAAAAAACAGCAGGAGGGGATTATCAAGAAATCGCCTCAGAAACGTCGGATGATGTTGGGATGGCTGAATTTACGATCCTTGAGCCTGGCGCTTATCGTATCTCAGAAACAGCCGGTCCGCTCGGATATGATACGGTTGCCGGTGACTATGAATTTGTCGTTGGTACAGACGGAAAAATCCAGTATCAAGGGGAAAATGTCGACGGGGATGCCAACTGTTGGACCCTTACCCATGGCAATCAGTTAAAACCTTTTGATTTGGTGGTCAATAAACAGGATGAACTGGGACAAGCACTTGAGGGGGCAAAATTCCGGCTAAGTGGAAACGGACGGACTGTCGAACTGCCTGAAAACGGAGAAGCACTAGCGGTATTTCACTTCCAAGATCTCACACCCGGCAGCTATACCTTGGAAGAAACTGGTACACCCGCAGGCTATGCAGGTTTAACAGCACCTGTCCAAATCAAGATTGAAGAGGATGGTCAGGTCTTTATCGATGAAGAACGACTACCGAATCTTCTTGTTTCTGGAGAAAAGAACAATCAAATAGAATTGATCGTAACCAATCAAGTGAAAGTGTCTCTTCCTGAAACCGGAGGGAATTGGCATGGATGGATGGTCATTCTTTCAGCAAGTCTGCTAGTCCTTTTAGCTGGTAGCTATTTGCACGTTAAGCGCAAAGATAAGCCTTCATTAAAGTAATTTTTCAATAAGCGAATGAAAAACGAAAAAAAATTTAGAAGAGAGGAAAGAACAATGAAAAAGATTTTTAATCATACGAAAAAGGTTTGTCTCCTATTTTTACTTTTGCCATTTGTCTTTTTTGGAACAAAAAATCAGCAAGTGTCTGCAGAGAGCAATTTGGCACAGATCCATCTCCATAAAAAGAAAATGGTCAATCTGCCAGGTTCATTGATTCAAAATAGTGGGACTGAGATGGAAGAGTTTGATCAATACCAAGGCTTAGCCGATGTCACTTTTTCTGTCTATGATGTGACAGCAGCATTTTATGAAAAACGATCTGCAGGGGCATCCGTTGAAGAAGCCAAGCGTCAAGTTCAAACCTTGACGTCTGGTTCCCCTATAGCTAGCGGAAAAACAGATGCAGCCGGTGATTTGGTTTTTGAATTGCCGAAAAAACAAGCCGATCGGGATGCAGTTTACACCATTGTAGAAGCCCCTAAAGACGGCGTTACAACTGCTGAGAATATGGTGATCGCCTTTCCCGTATATGAAATGATCCAACAAGCTGATGGCTCATATGTTTATGGAGAAGAAGAGCTAGACACGATCCATCTTTATCCGAAAAATATCGTCACAAATGAAGGAACGCTCCTTGTGAATAAGCGAGGAACGGGGGAAAACGAACCGCTGAATGATGCGGAATTTGTTGTTTCAAAGCAAGAAGGACGCGAAAATACCAAGAAATACATTTTAAGTGCAGCCGATGGACTTTATACGTGGACAACTGACAAACAGGCAGCGTACCGTTTTTTGACAGGCAAACATTATGCTGCTGGAGACGCTGGTATCGATGTGAGTGAGAACCAAAAAGGACAGCTAAAGATTGCGCAACTAGAAACAGGCGCCTATCAATTAGAGGAAACGAAAGCCCCAAGTCAAGCCGCCTTAATCGAGGAAGAAAGAATCAAGGATTTCTCGATTGATTCAGGAAGTAACGTTACTGTTGAGCTAACAATCAAGAATGACACAACAAATGTTACAAAAACAACACCACAATTAGACGGCAAAGACGTGGAGATCGGCGAAAGAATCCAATATCACCTAACGGTCAATATCCCATCAGGTATTCAAGATAAAGTAGGAGCAGAAAACAAATACAAACATTTCCAACTGATCGATGCCCATGATCCAGCATTAACTTTTGAAAATACAGCAGAGGGAGAAACGGGCTATGCGTTGTATGACGGAGAAAAGAAAATTGATTCAACGAACTATCAAGTAACGGAAAAAGAGCATGGCTTTACGGTAACCATCAATCCAGAATTTGTGCCGCAATTAACGCCGGGAAATCAATTGCGCTTTGTGTATTATATGTATTTAAATGAACAGGCTATGCCTATCAATGGTTTTACGAATGAAGCAAATGTAGAAACGGATTTCATGACGGACCAAACGCCTCCAAGCGTGGAAGTTTTGACAGGGGGCAAACGCTTCTTAAAAGTCGATGGGGCTGTGACCGCTACCGAAGCATTGGCAGATGCAGTTTTTGTTGTACGGGATCAAGACCGTGATGATGCCAACTACCTGAAAATCGAAGAAGGAACCAAACAGGTATCTTGGGTGCAAACAGCGGATGAAGCGACGAAATTTACCACAGGGACAGATGGATTAGTTGATATCATCGGGTTAAAATTTGGCACCTACTATTTGGAAGAAGTAAAAGCACCAAAAAATTATGTACTGCTAACAAATCGCATCGCTTTTGAAGTACATGAAACGTCTTATGGAACGAAAGAGCAATTGGGAGATCCAGAAAAAGTCCCTAACCGCCGCAAAGGAACCTTACCGGCAACTGGTGGTGCCGGCACGTATTTAATGGGCGCCATCGGAGTGGTGATCGTTGGTTTAGCTGGGTGTTATTTTGTAAAACGGAAAGGGTAAGTAAATGAGATGAAAATGCACGATGACAATCAAAAGGAAAAGAAATGGCACGAAAGTACCTACTCAAAAAGTGACTTTGTTGGATGTTCTAATGGGTATTCTGCTGCTGCTAGGTGTTCTGATCATCAGTTATCCTTTTGTAAGTAATCAGCTCAACACCTTTTTGGATCAACAGTTGATCAGCTACTACCAAAGCCAAGCTAAAAAAATGAGTGAAATAGAAAAACAACAAAAAAGGAACCAGTTGGAACGAGTAAATCAAGAGCTGGCACAGCATCCCAGCAATCCTGGAATCAAAGAAACGCAAGATTTATCAGAAACAAGGGACTCAGAATCAGGCGATACACCTGATTACTATGAACGACATACGATCGGCGTTTTAAAGATCCCCGTGATTGGTGTCGCTCTCCCGATTTTTGATCAAACCACCGATACGTTGTTAAAAAGAGGAGCAACATTATTGGAGGGCGCTTCGTATCCAATAGGTGGTGAAGATACCCATGCAGTTCTGTGCGGACACCGTGGGTTAACGAGTGCAACCCTCTTTACGGATCTGCCTAAGCTGCAGATCGGCGATGAGTTTTATATCGAAACGTTTGATGATACGTTGGCGTATCAAATAGATCAGATTAAAACGGTCGCCCCTGATGATACCGAAGCACTAAAAATTGTCAAAGGCAGTGATTATGTCACCTTACTAACCTGCACACCCTATATGGTCAATAGCCATCGTTTATTGGTTCGCGGCAAAAGGGTTCCTTACAATGAAGAAAATGAAACAAGTGCCGCAAAAAAAGCAAACCAGCAGGATTTGTGGGTGCTGCTAGTTGTAAGCACCATACTATTACTACTCCTGCTGGTGATTAGCAGAATCAAAAGAAAAAAACAGCATGATTTGATCACTCCCAGTGATAAGAAGAAAAGATAGCAGGTTTTCCTCTAGATCCACTAGAAAATGACTTGTTAACCTTACTCAGAACGAAACATGTCGTGTGAAATATGGTACAATAACGAAGATAAAAGGTAGTAAAAAGCAGTCGGTCTAATGGTAAAGGTGTCAGAAAAAAGGAAGAATGAGTGGATAGACAAGCTTTTTCCAACCACTTCCCCAAAATTAAAAAGCGAGAAAGCGCGTATGACGCATGAGAATCGCGCTGAAAGCTTTACCTATGCACGAGGTTGGAACAAGAACATTGTCCTAAAGCAATTTTAGCAAAATGCCCAGTGTGACTAGTTTCTCTGATGGTTTTAGAGCAAATAGTCCTCGTTCTTGTCAGATATATACTGCATGGATTTAGACACTACTGTCTTTTTACCAATTCGAAGAAGTACCAAGGAGGAAAACGTTCAAATGACCATTCAATGGTTTCCAGGCCATATGGCGAAAGCCAGACGTGAAGTAAGTGAAAAATTAAAATTCGTGGATATCGTTTTTGAACTCGTGGACGCACGCTTGCCGATCTCATCCCGCAACCCCATGCTGGACCAATTATTACAGCAAAAACCACGATTGATTTTGATCAATAAAGCGGATTTAGCAGATCCCGTTCAAACCAAAAAATGGGAGCATTATTTCCAAGCACAAGGCTATTTAGCCTTGGCGATCAACGCCCAAGACAATCAAGGCGTCAAAGCCATTGTCCCGACGGCTAAGCAAGTCTTGAAGGAAAAAATCGCTCGTGACAAAGCCAGAGGATTGAAGCCCCGTGCGATTCGAGCGATGGTGATTGGCATTCCGAATGTCGGAAAATCAACCTTGATGAACCGTTTAGTAGGGAAGAAAATTGCTCAGACGGGTAATAAACCCGGCGTGACCAAAGGACAGCAATGGCTGCGTTTTGGGACTGATCTAGAGCTGCTAGATACGCCTGGGATCTTATGGCCAAAATTTGAAGATCCTGAGATTGGTAAAAAATTGGCATTGACGGGGGCTATTAAAGATCAGCTGATCCATTTGGATGATATCGCATTGTATGGACTTGATTTTTTTGCCCGTTATTATCCTGAAAGAATCGCCAATCGTTACCAACTAAAGGCGGAGGAAGAGGCGTTGTTAGCGCCAGACCTGTTGATGAAAATCACTGAAAAACGTGGGTATAAAGATAACTATGATCGAGGAAGCGAGCTTGTTGTCTTTGACATTCGGCAAGGAAAATTAGGCCGTTATACACTAGATCGAGTGGAGGAAATGGAAAGCCAAGATGAAACAACCGATTAAGTCAATCAAAGAGCGATTATTTGATCCAACATTTAATGACCTGGCATTTTTACAGGAATTGCAGGCAGATGAACGCGCGGGGGTCCAAAAGCTACTGCAACAATATGAGAAACAATTAGTTAAACAGCAGCTTTTGCAGGAGAAATACGAAGAAATGATGCGTTTTGAAAACGAAGCATTTCAACAAGGTGCCCGTTTTATCGCCGGTTTAGATGAAGTGGGGCGTGGACCATTAGCAGGACCCGTGGTGTCAGCTGCGGTCATTCTGCCTAAAGAATGTCAGATCTTAGGTCTGAATGATTCAAAACAGCTTTCTGCGAAGAAAAGAGAAGAACTGTTTATCGAAATTCAAAATAAAGCCGTGGCTGTCGGTATCGGTGTGGTTAGTCCTGAAGAAATCGATCGGATAAATATCTATCAAGCGAGCCGCCTGGCGATGAAAGAAGCTTTGATCGACTTAGCGGTCAAGCCGGAACATTTGCTCATTGATGCGATGACCATCGAGACCGACATCCCTCAACAAAGCTTGATCAAAGGCGATGCCCGCTCCATTTCGATTGCCGCAGCAAGTATCATTGCCAAAGTCTATCGTGACAATTTAATGAAAGATTTTCATGATGTGTATCCTTTTTATGGGTTTGATCAAAATGCTGGGTATGGGACCAAAGTTCATTTAGAAGGGTTAGCTGCCCATGGAATTTGCCCTATTCATCGAAAAACCTTTGCCCCAGTTAAACAATACCTATAAATTTCATCCAACCCTCTTTTTTTAGCGAATCTTATAAGTAAGATCACTAAGAAAAGAGGGCTTTGTTTATGAAATATCAACAAGCAACAGATTTTGAAAAACAGTTGATAAAACTGTACTACTGTCAGGGAATCGGTCTGCAAGGTTGCTGGAAGATTATTTGGCATTGGCTGGAAACAAAAGAAATGCGTTGTTCGTTGGAAGAGATGATTGCCATCGGCGTCCTTCCACAGCATAGGACGGTCTTTCGCCGATCGTGGGAGCAAATGACAGAAGAGCATATCACACAAAAGATGGGGGGACAAAACTACCTCACCTTCTTTTCAGCGGAGTATCCGATGCTTTTAAGACAAATTGCGGACCCACCATTATTACTATTTTACGAAGGAAATCTGCAATTGTTGCAAACGCCCATGATTGGATTTGTCGGCGCAAGAACAGCTTCTCGCTACGCGCGTAAAGTTTGCGAAAAGCTGATCCCGCCTTTAGTGACAGAAAACTATACGATCGTCAGTGGATTAGCAAATGGCGTCGACAGTTTTGCCCATGAATCAGCCATCAGAAATCGGGGACAAACCATTGCCGTGATTGCTTCTGGTTTGGAACATTGTTATCCTACTTCTGCGTATCCGTTGTTCCAGCAGATTCGTCAAGAACATCTAGTACTGAGTGAATATTCTCACGACACCAAACCGCAAAGACATCACTTCCCCTTACGCAATCGCATCATTGCCGGTATTTCAAAAGCAATCTGTGTGATTGAAGCTAAAGAAAGAAGCGGTTCTTTGATTACGGCACAATTAGCAATGGAAAATGGCCGAGAAGTTTTTGCAGTGCCTGGTGAAATGATTTCCGATCAGTCAAAAGGTTGTCACCACTTGATTCAAGATGGCGCAAAATGTACGATTAGTGTGTCAGATATTTTACAGGAGTTAGCCTTTTTTTGATTTTTCCAATCAACCTTCCTTGACAAACCTTTTCTTGAAAGCTATGATAAGCTACGATTTGTATGTTTCATCTGCATACGATAGGTTCACTGATTGATAGAATATAATAGTAGGAAAAATTCAGGAAGGAGCCATTCTTTATATGGCATATAAATATTTAGTAATCGTGGAATCGCCGGCAAAGGCGAAAACCATTGAAAAATACCTTGGACGAAATTACAAAGTCGTCGCAAGTGTCGGTCATATTCGTGATCTTCCTAAAAGTAAAATGGGAATTGATGTCGAAAATGACTACGAACCGCATTACATTTCGATCCGTGGCAAGGGCGATGTGATCAAAAGTCTCCGCTCAGCTGCGAAAAAAGCCGAAAAAGTCTACCTCGCAAGTGACCCGGATAGAGAAGGAGAAGCTATTGCGTGGCATTTAGCTTTTCTACTAGGGTTAGATTTAAAAGATAAAAACCGAGTCGTCTTTAATGAGATCACTAAGGATGCGGTCAAGGCAGCTTTCAAAGAACCAAGAACGATCGATGTAGATCTCGTTGACGCTCAACAAGCGCGCCGGATTTTAGATCGATTGGTGGGGTATTCATTGAGCCCGATCCTTTGGCGTAAAGTGAAAAAAGGCTTGAGTGCTGGCCGTGTTCAATCGGTGGCGCTTAAGATTATTATAGATCGTGAAAAAGAGATCCGTGAGTTTGTTCCTGAAGAATATTGGAGCATCGATGGGAACTTTAAAAAAGCCACGAAAAAATTCAAAGCCAATTTTTGGGGCCTAGATGGCAAAAAGAAAAAATTACCGAATGCTGAAAGCATAAAAGAAATCACCGATCGTCTTTCTAGTAAAGAGTTTCAAGTGACGAAGGTTGAAAAGAAAGAACGCAAACGCAACCCGGCGGCACCGTTTACCACCAGTAGCTTGCAACAAGAAGCAGCCCGTAAACTGAACTTTCGAACGCGGAAAACCATGATGGTCGCACAGCAGCTCTATGAAGGGATCGCTCTTGGTAAACAAGGAACCGTTGGTTTGATCACCTATATGCGTACCGATTCGACCCGAATCGCAGACACAGCCAAAGGCGAAGCGGCCGAATTTATTGAAAGTACTTATGGTTCAGAGTTCTCGGCGCACGGTGGCAAAAAACGCGCGAATGCACAAGGGGCACAAGATGCCCATGAAGCGGTAAGACCAACAAGTGTGATGCGTACGCCAGAAGCCATGGAGAAATTCTTAGACAAAGACCAACTGAAACTGTATCGCTTGATCTGGTCTCGCTTTGTGGCTAGTCAAATGACGCCGGCGATTTTGGATACAATGAAAGTTACCTTGGATCAAAATGGTGTCATCTTTATTGCCAATGGTTCAAAGATCAAATTTAAAGGGTTTATGCAGGTCTATGTGGAAGGGCGCGATGATGGCAAAGAAGACAAAGAGAACATTTTGCCAGAGTTAGTTGAAGGAGATGTGGTCCAATCCGTATCGATCGAACCAAAACAGCATTTCACTCAACCACCTGCCCGCTACAGTGAGGCCACCTTGATCAAAACCCTTGAAGAGAACGGTGTGGGTCGTCCTTCAACTTATGCACCAACGTTGGAAACAATCCAACGACGTTATTATGTGAAATTGACACAAAAACGTTTTGAGCCAACTGAACTTGGTGAGATCGTCAATTCATTGATCGAGGAATTCTTCCCGCAAATCGTTGATATGCATTTTACTGCTGAAATGGAAAATAGCTTGGATAGCATTGAAGCTGGGAAAGAAGAATGGGTCAAAGTCGTCGATCAATTCTACCGTCCCTTTGAAAAAGAATTGACGACCGCAGAAGAAAGTATCGAAAAAATCCAAATCAAAGACGAACCTGCAGGCTTTGACTGTGACCTTTGTGGCCATCCAATGGTGATCAAATTAGGTCGCTACGGAAAATTTTATGCCTGCAGCAATTTCCCTGACTGTCGCAACACGAAACCAATCGTCAAAGAAATCGGCGTTGAGTGCCCGGTCTGTCACCAAGGCCAAGTTGTTGAACGCAAATCGAAAAAAAATCGGTTGTTTTATGGATGTACCCGCTATCCGGACTGTGACTTTACTTCTTGGGACAAACCTGTAGGCCGTAATTGTCCGAAATGTGATAATTACTTAGTCGAGAAGAAAGTCAAAGGCGGCAAGCAAGTCGTGTGTATCAATGGGGACTATGAAGAAAATGTGCAAAAATAACTAACAGGATTCCCTGTTAAAAAAAGAATCGGCGCATTCTTTTGAACGGTCAGCCTCGATGTTGGCTGACAAAAGAAAGTGCCGGTCCTTTTGATTAATACAAGCAGTTTCTTATGAGAAGAGGCGAGCTTTTGAAATAAAAGGAGAGCACTATGAAAGAAATCAATGTTATTGGTGCCGGTTTAGCCGGAAGCGAAGCTGCTTGGCAAGCAGCGCAAGCAGGTGTCGCAGTAAAGCTTTATGAAATGCGTCCTAAGAAATCGACAGAAGCCCATCATACAAATAATTTTGCTGAACTTGTTTGTACGAATTCACTTCGGGGCAACAACTTAACGAATGCGGTCGGTGTTTTGAAAGAAGAAATGCGCCGCTTAGATTCAGTCATTATTACCTCTGCAGACAAAACAGCTGTTCCAGCAGGTGGTGCTTTAGCTGTGGATCGTGATGATTTTTCAGAGTTAGTCACCAAACGTGTCAAAGAACATCCTTTAGTCACTGTCATCGAAGAGGAGATCACTGAAATTCCAGAAGGGATTACCGTGATTGCAACTGGACCTTTGACTTCTGAACCTTTATCAAAAGCGATCCAAGCTTTTAACGGATCAGAAGGATTTTATTTCTATGACGCAGCAGCACCGATTATCGATAAATCCACCATCAATATGGATAAAGTTTATTTGAAATCACGCTACGACAAAGGCGAAGCAGCCTATCTGAACTGTCCAATGAACGAAGAGGAGTTTTATGCGTTTCGTGAAGCTTTAGTCAATGCGGAAGTGGCCCCTTTGAAAGAATTCGAAAAAGAAAAATTTTTTGAAGGATGTATGCCAATCGAAGTTATGGCTGGCCGTGGACCGAAAACCATGTTGTTTGGTCCGATGAAACCAGTTGGATTGGAAGATCCGAAAACCGGCAAACGTCCCTACGCAGTGATTCAGCTGCGGCAAGACAATGCAGCTGCTTCTCTGTACAACATCGTTGGTTTTCAAACACATTTAAAATGGGGCGAGCAAAAACGGGTTTTCCGTATGATCCCTGGTTTGGAAGAGGCAGAATTTGTGCGCTACGGCGTGATGCATCGGAATAGTTTTATGAATTCACCAGAGTTGTTACAACAAACGTACCAATCGAAAAAACGTGAAGACCTCTTTTTTGCTGGTCAGATGACAGGCGTTGAAGGGTATGTTGAAAGTGCAGCCAGTGGATTGATGGCCGGGATCAACGCTGCCAAACTTGCAAAAGGGGAAGCGCCGATCATTATGCCACAAGAGACGACAATTGGCAGTATGGCGTATTATATCACTCATGCAGAAGGCAAACACTTCCAACCGATGAATGCCAACTTTGGTTTGCTGCCAGAACTTCCAGAACGAATCAGAGATAAAAAATCTCGTTATGAAGCATTGGCAAACCGGGCATTAGCTGCCTTAGAAGAAGCCAAAGAACAACTATAAGAGCGATGAGTCATCACCTTCTTACTAATAAATGGTAAGAAGGTTTTTTTTTAATTTGTCTTGAAACTTTAATCAAGGTGACTTATGATAGACAGTAACAATGACAGAAGGTGGTGAAGATGGTGATTGGAGAATGGATTCATTTGATTCAAAACTATTTACAGCGTTTTCCTACAGTAATTCAATTTTTAGGATGGCTGATCCTTTTGGTCGGGGTCATTTTCGTTGTCTTTGTTTTATTTAGTTTGCTGTTAGGTCCCATTATGTGGCTTTACAATCGCATCACAGACAAAAACCGCAGCAATGTCATTAGTCGCAATGATTTTGTGATCGGTGAACTGACGGAAAAGATTGTCGGAGATACAATCGGCGAAGTCATGGAGATAGGGAGTCAAGGTGCACGTTCTGTTTATCCTGCACGTTTTTTTCGGGAAGAAGATCGTGAAAACAATGTTCGATTGCCAGTCGGAACCAAAGTCATCATTGTCGATTTTGATAAAAAAGGGATCGCGTTGGTGGTGGAAAGTAAAAATTTTATAGAATAGGAAGTGTTACGTTATGGTGGATACAGGATCAGCAGTAGATTTTTTAAGTAATCCGATTTTATGGGGTGTTGTCCTCGTTGTTTTATTGATCGCTTTTTTGATGATACGCTATCGCATTGGGAAACCCGATGAAGCATTGATCGTTACGGGGTCGTTTTTAGGAAAAGAAGGCATCAAAATCTTAAAAAACAGTGGGACGTTTGTGATTCCTATTGTTCAAAAAGCCCATAAATTAAGTTTATTGACCCACAAGTTAGAGATTGGGACACCAGAAGTTTATACGGAACAAGGCGTACCGATCAAAGCCAGTGCGACGGTGCTTGTAAAGGTCGGCAACAGTACCGAGTCGATCAAGACAGCTGCTGAGCAATACTTAGGCAAATCCACAGGTGAATTGGAAGATGAAGCCCAAGAAGTCTTAGAAGGTCACTTACGGGCGATTCTAGGAACGATGACGGTAGAAGCCATCTATAAAAACCGCGATGATTTTGCGGAACAAGTGCAAGAAGTTGCCTCTACGGACTTGAAGAAAATGGGGTTGGAGATCGTTTCGTTTACGATCAAAGATGTCAGCGACAGCAATGGCTACTTGGATGCGTTAGGACGCCCTCAGATTGCTGAAGTGAAAAAAAATGCCGAAGTAGCGGAATCCAATGCCTTAAGAGAAACTCGAATCAAGCAAGCTGAGAATGAGCAATTGGCACAGCATGAAGAGATCCGTCGCCAAACAGAAATCGCAGAAGCGACAAAAGATATGGCATTGAAACAAGCACAATACAAACAAGAACGCGAAGTTGCGGATGCGAAAGCGGAACAGATCGCAGTCGGCGAACAAATGAAAGTTCAATTGATCGAACAAGAAAAAAATATCGAGATTCAAGAAAAACAAGCGGAATTGACGGAAAAAGAATTGAATGCAACTGTCCGTAAAAAAGCCGAAGCGGATAAATATGTGGTTGAACAAAACGCTTTAGCAGACAAAGCAAGAGAAATCGCACGAGCACAAGCGGAAGCGGAAAAAGTCAAATTAGCTGCCCAAGCAGAAGCCGAACGAATTGAAAAACTAGGTAGTGCCGACGCGGAACGGATCGCAAAAGTCGGTCAAGCCGAAGCGGAAAGCCGTGAAAAGATGGCGATTGCTTTGACCAAACTGAACGAAGCTGGTATTTTGATGGAGTTCATCAAAGTGCTGCCTGAAATCGCGAAAGAGGTCAATGCGCCACTGAGCAATATTGATAAAGTGGTTAGCTTTGGCGGCAATGATGGTCTTCAATCAATGGGGGAAGCTGGTTTAGCGCGAACCTTTGATACGATCAAAGAGACAACCGGATTAGACTTAGTTGGGTTAATCAATGACACGATGTCCACAAAACAAGGAAACAAAGAGCTAGTTCAGGCTGTATCTGAAAGCACTGGTTCGCATCAGCCAACAACTGATCCAATCGAATAAAAGCAAATAAGTGGAAACGTATCAGTCCCTCTTTCTTTTGAGGAGAGGGACTGGTACGTTTTTCTGGCGCATTTAACGGATCTTTCTGAACAAAGATAAGAATCTTACGTAGATTCTTAGAAAGTTTTCACAATTATGTCTAAACTTTGAAATATTGATTAAATTCTGACAATTCATTTGTTTTTTTTTGTGGTCTATGCTAAAGTTATTTCGAATCATGAAAAGGGGGGTTAATTTGCAAACAGATCAGTTTCAAGAAGAGTTTTTTCGTTATCTTATTGTTGAAAGAGGGTATTCGAAAAAGACAAAAAAAGCGTATCAAGAAGATATGGGCGATTTTTTTCACTTCTTAAAAGAGTCTGGCAATGAAGACCCATTAGCAGTGGAATACCGCGATGTTCGCGTCTATCTAAGCTATTTGACGGAACGAGAGTACAGCCGTAATTCCATCAGTCGTAAAATGGCTAGTTTGCGATCTTTTTATCAGTTTCTAACCAAGCATGAGATCGTCAAAGAGAATCCTTTCGCCTACATTCATTTAAAAAAGAAAAACGCCAAATTGCCGCGTTTTTTTTATGAGAAGGAAATGGATGCTCTCTTTCAAAGTGTTGTTGGCGATGAGCCACTACAACAGCGCAATCAAGCATTGTTAGAAGTCCTTTATGGTTCAGGTTTGCGGGTCAGTGAGTGCAGCAGTCTCACACTGGGGGCAATCGATTGGGAAAGTGGCGTATTACTGATCCATGGGAAGGGGAATAAGGATCGCTATGTTCCTTTCGGTAGTTACGCACAAGCAGCAGTCAAACGCTATCTTTCCTCAGGACGCAAACAGCTGATGGAAAAGCAGAACAAGGAACACGAGATCCTTTTCGTGAATCATCTTGGTGACGGGATCACTGCAACTGGGATCGAATATGTTTTGAATCAAATCATTCGAAAAAGCAGTTTAGACAGTAAAATCCATCCTCATATGCTTCGGCATACGTTTGCAACCCATTTATTAAACAACGGCGCCGATATGCGGACCGTTCAAGAATTGTTGGGGCATGCCAATCTATCGACGACACAGATTTATGCGCATGTCACCAAAGACAGTTTACAAAAAAATTATCGCCAATTTCATCCACGCGCGTAAAATTGGTACAGGAGGAACATAAATGAAGTCAGAATTTCATTCAACCACCATCTGTGCGGTTGAAAAAGATGGGAAATTTGCCATGGCCGGTGACGGACAAGTAACGATGGGAGAACAGGTCGTTATGAAAGGAACCGCTCGGAAAGTCCGTCGAATTTACAACGGTGAAGTGATCGTTGGTTTTGCCGGCAGTGTGGCAGATGCCTTTACCTTGGAAGAAAAATTTGAAGGAAAACTAAATGAATACAACGGAAATTTGCAACGAGCTGCAGTAGAATTGGCACAAGAATGGCGGACTCAGCAGTCGATGCAAAAATTAGAGGCGATGCTGATCGTCATGAATGATAAGGAGATGCTTTTGGTCTCTGGGACAGGCGAAGTCATTTCGCCAGATGAAGGGATCTTAGCCATCGGTTCAGGTGGAAACTATGCATTAGCAGCAGCCCGTGCGATGAAACGTTATGGCGGTGAACTATCTGCCAAAGAAATTGCTGAAGGTGCCTTGAATATTGCCGCAGACATTTGTGTCTTTACGAATCACAATATCATTGTAGAAGAGTTTTAAAGAGGGATGACGATATGACAAACCAAAACAAATCACCACGAGAAATCGTGAAAGAATTAGATGAATACATCGTTGGACAAACCAACGCCAAAAAATCAGTGGCTGTTGCTTTGAGAAATCGCTACCGCCGGCTGCAATTAGATGAAAAGATGCAACAAGATGTCACACCAAAAAATATTTTGATGATCGGACCAACAGGGGTTGGTAAAACGGAAATTGCGAGACGCTTAGCAAAGATCGTTGATGCACCTTTCGTTAAGTTAGAAGCGACGAAATTCACGGAAGTCGGCTATGTCGGTCGAGACGTAGAATCGATGGTACGTGACCTCGTTGAGAATGCGATCCAAATCGTGAAAAAAGAACAATATAAAAACGTGCGGATCCAAGCAGAGAAAAAAGCCAACCGTCGTTTAGTAAAAGTCTTAGTTCCTGGTATTAAAAAGGAACAGAAAAAGAATACCAATCCTTATGAACAAATGATGAATATGTTCAACGCCGCACAACAACCAGAAGAGCCAAAAGAAGAATTGACGGATGAGATTCGCAGCAACCGTCAAGCCATTTTTGAGCAATTAGAAAAGGGCCTTTTAGACAACCGGGAAGTGACGATCCAAGTCGATGAGCCGAAAAATCAAGCACCGATGATGAACAATGGCTTAGAACAAATGGGGATCGATTTGAATGAAACCTTAGGAGCATTGAAACCGCAAAAGAAAATTGAACGCACAGTAACCGTAAAAGAAGCACGAGAATTGCTGATTCAAGAAGAATCCTCAAAACTGGTCAACGACGCGGATATTCATAGTGAAGCATTACGTTTAGCAGAATCTAGTGGCATCATTTTTCTAGATGAAATCGACAAAGTATCTTCGAAATCACAGCAGTCAGGAGAAGTTTCTCGTGAAGGGGTGCAAAGAGATATCTTGCCGATCGTTGAAGGATCGCAAGTCAATACGAAATACGGAACCCTACAAACAGACCATATCCTTTTTATTGCTTCTGGGGCATTCCACCTGTCGAAACCAAGCGATCTGATCCCTGAATTGCAAGGGCGTTTCCCGATTCGTGTGGAACTAGATGATTTGACAAAAGAAGACTTTGTTAAAATTTTAACGGAGCCCAACAATGCCTTAGTCAAGCAATACATTGCCTTGTTAGGAACCGAAAATGTCAAAGTAGTCTTTACGATGGAAGCTATCGAGAAAATTGCCGAAATTGCTTATCAAGTGAATCGCGATACCGACAATATTGGTGCTCGTCGTTTGCATACGATTCTAGAGAAACTACTTGAAGACTTATTATTTGAAGCATCTGAGATGCAAATGGGTGAAATCACCATCACAGAAGCGTATGTGGAAGAAAAACTTGCGTCCATCGCAAAAGATGAAGACTTAAGCCGGTATATTTTATAAAGGGAGCGGACCAATGAAAACATTATTAGAAAAGACAAGACAAATCAACGAATTATTGCAGCAAAAAAACACCTTTAATTTAGCTTCTGATTTGCCTTACGATAAGATGGCTGTCATTTTAGGAAACATCCTAGACAGCAATGCGTATATTATTAGCATTGACGGTAGCGTGTTAGGTTTTGTTGAGAACCATGATGTCAATAATGAACGCATCAAAAAAATGTTTGTTGAAAAACAGTTTCCTAAAAATTATACAGATTTAGTCGATCACCTGACTTCCACAGAAGCTAATGTGCCAATCAGTGATGATATGACCGCTTTTCCTGTAGAAGGCCGTGAGTTGTATCCCAACGGACTAACGACCATCGTACCGATTTACGGTGCAGGAGAACGTTTAGGTACGATCATTCTTTCCAGAATCGATAAGTCCTTTGATGACGACGATTTGGTATTAGCAGAATACAGTGCGACAGTTGTTGGTATGCAATTCTTGTACCAAAAATCCCGCAGTATCGAAGAAGATGTTCGCAGTACCACAGCTGTTCAAATGGCAATCAACACCCTTTCTTATAGTGAGTTGAAAGCTGTTCAAGCGATCTTTGAGGCATTAGAAGGCGACGAAGGTCGTCTGACCGCGTCAAGTATCGCTGATCGCATTGGAATTACACGGTCGGTGATCGTAAATGCTTTTCGTAAACTAGAGTCTGCCGGCATTATAGAATCCCGCTCTTTGGGGATGAAAGGCACCTATTTAAAAGTGCTTAACAGCCGCTTTAAAGAGGAATTGACGAAACATCAATATTAGGAGATGAGACCATGACAGTTACCATCACGGCGGGTCATCTGCAAGCAAAAATTGCAGAAAAAGGGGCTGAGCTACAAAGCTTAGTTGATACAAGCAATGACCTTGAATATATTTGGCAAGCTGATCCAAACCACTGGGGAAAGCATGCGCCAATCTTATTTCCGATTGTTGGCGCCTTAAAAGAGGACACCTATCAGCATGAGGGCAAAAGTTATCATTTGCCCCGTCATGGGTTTGCCAGAGACATGGTGTTTACTGTCGTTGAAAAACGTACAGACTATGCCTTGTTTCTATTAGAAAGTTCAACTGAAACCAAAGTGAAGTATCCGTTTGATTTTCAGCTGTATGTCAGTTACGAATTAGGCGGTGATGGCTTAGTCGTCAAATACCAAGTAAAGAATAGCGGTCAAAAAGAACTATTCTTCTCCATTGGAGGACACCCTGCATTCAACGTCCCACTTGAAAAAGGGCTGACATTTGAAGACTACTACCTTTCTTTTTCTCCAAAAAAATCACGAGTGAAATTGCCATTAAAAGGCAATTATATTGATTATGAGCAACGCACACTCGGTCAAACGAATACGGATTTACGCTTGACCCATGACATGTTTGCAAATGATGCGCTAGTTTATGAAACGAAAGGATTACATTCCTACTCGATTCGCAGTGAGAAATCGCCTCATAGTGTCACGTTAAGCTACAATAATATGCCGTATGTCGGTTTTTGGTCCACGTATCCAGTGAAATCGCCGTTTCTATGTATAGAACCATGGTGCGGTATCGCAGACACACTGGAAGCTTCCGGTGAGCTTTCAGAAAAATTGGGTATTCAAGCACTTTCGCCTGAGGAGTTATTTGAAACAAAGTACTCGATCACAGTCAAATAAAAGCAGGCAAAAAGAAGCTGAGAAAAGTCATTGCACTTTTCTCAGCTTCTGCTTATTTGTTCGCTTGACGCTTATTCAGACCAAACGGTACCCGACTTTCAGTCCCGTCTTTAATACGTGAAATATTTTCGCGATGGCGAATAAAAATAAAAATCGTTACGCCGATCGCGATGAAGGTCAGCAGCCAGTTTTGCTCAGGCAATATCGCAGGGGCGATAAAAGGCAAAACGACCGTCGATAAGGTGATCAAACACGCCGCGATCATACTGGTCAGGCTTACCATACTTGTCACATAAAGACAGATAACAAAAATCAATGAAGAATAAATGAAAAAGAGCGGATTGTATCCTAAGAGCATCCCAGCACTTGTCGCCACCGCTTTGCCGCCTTTAAACTTGGCAAAGATCGGAAAGGTATGACCTAAGATCGCGCAGACCCCAAACCAGAGCGGATTGACGGTATGGAGACCAAAGAGGACAGGCAAACTGGTTGCCAAAGTTCCTTTTAAGATATCCATTAATAAAACAACGATCCCGGCTTTCTTTCCTAAAACGCGAAATGTATTGGTCGTTCCCGTATTGCCGCTGCCGAATTGGCGAATATCTTTTTTGAAAAACAATTGGCCAATCCAAACACCCGAGGGGATCGAACCTAAAAGGTAAGCAACAATAAATAAAAGAATCGTATTCATAATAACCAACTTTCTTTGCAAGGCTAGGGCAATTTTAGCATGAAAACGCCTTTCCAACAATAAGAAAATCTTTCGCTAGTCAGGGAAAGAAGAAAAACAGCTTTCCTCGGAGCTGTGAAACACAAACAAGCCATTTTGTGACTCTAGCTTGTGCAAACAAAGGAAAAAGGATAAGATAGTTTAGAAAAATGTTCGCTTGAAAAAAGCGTATTTTGTGTTAAGATTTTTTTTGCAGTCCTTTCAGCAGTAAAAAAGGACTGATCAAGATTAAAGGAGCGGTGGGTTTGGCAAAGAAAACCACAGAATATAATGATGCTTCCATTCAGGTCTTAGAGGGCCTAGAAGCAGTAAGAAAACGGCCAGGAATGTATATCGGCTCGACCGATAGCCGCGGCTTACATCACTTAGTGTATGAAATCGTCGATAATGCGGTTGATGAGGCACTCTCTGGATACGGCAATGAAATCGATGTTACGATCCACAAAGACAATAGTATCAGTGTTCGAGACAATGGGCGAGGAATGCCGGTCGGGACACATGCATCGGGAATCCCTACTGTTGAAGTGATCTTCACAGTGCTACATGCCGGCGGGAAGTTTGGCCAAGGAGGCTACAAAACTTCTGGCGGCCTTCATGGGGTTGGTGCCAGTGTTGTAAATGCTCTATCCAGCTGGCTGGAAGTAGTCATCGTTCGTGATGGCATCGAATACAAACAGAGCTTCAAAGACGGTGGGAAACCAGCGGGTACTTTGAAAAAAATCGGCAAAACTCGTAAACCAACTGGAACCACAGTCACCTTTAAACCTGACGACACGATCTTTTCAACAACCAAATTCTCCTATGAAATTCTCGCAGAACGTTTAAGAGAATCGGCTTTCTTGCTAAAAGGGGTCAAAATCTCCCTGACGGATGAACGTGGGGAAGAACCAATTCATGAAGTTTTTTTATATGAAGAAGGCATCAAAGAATTCGTTGATTATTTAAATGAAGAAAAAGATATCTTGACCCAGGTGGTTTATTTTTCCGGTACCAAAGAAGCAATCGAGGTAGAACTTGCCTTTCAATACAATGATGGCTATTCGGAAAATGTCTTGTCCTTTGTCAACAATGTACGTACCAAAGATGGTGGTACCCATGAAGTTGGGATGAAAACATCAATGACGAAAGCTTTCAATGAATATGCCCGCAAGGTCAATTTGTTGAAGGAAAAAGATAAGAACCTTGAAGGTAGTGATTTTCGTGAAGGCTTAGCGGCCGTGTTGTCGATCCGTGTTCCAGAAAATCTTTTGCAATTTGAAGGACAGACCAAAGGGAAATTAGGAACACCCTTAGCAAGAAATGCTGTAGACAATGTGATTGGCGAGCAACTAGGCTATTACTTGCAAGAAAACAGTGAAATGAGTCAAATGCTGGTTCGTAAAGCGATCAAAGCAAGAGAGGCCCGTGAAGCTGCCAGAAAGGCGAGAGAAGAAAGCCGCACTGGAAAGAAACGCAAAAAAGGTGAGTCACTGCTTTCTGGAAAATTAACGCCTGCTCAGTCTCGTAATCCTAAGAAAAATGAATTGTATTTGGTGGAGGGGGACTCAGCCGGCGGGTCAGCGAAGCAAGGCCGTGACCGCAAGTTCCAAGCGATTTTACCGTTACGAGGCAAAGTTATCAATACAGAAAAAGCCAAGATGCAGGATATTTTGAAAAATGAAGAGATCAATACCATGATCTATACTATCGGTGCCGGTGTTGGCCCAGAGTTTTCGATTGAAGACTGCAATTATGACAAAGTCATTATCATGACCGATGCGGATACCGATGGGGCGCACATCCAAGTGCTGCTTTTAACGTTTTTCTACCGGTATATGAAACCTTTGATCGAAGCGGGAAAAGTATACATTGCTTTGCCACCTTTGTATAAAGTGTCTAAAGGGTTAGGGAAAAAGGCAGTAGTCGAATATGCTTGGACGGATGATGAACTAAGCAAACTGACCCAAAAAATCGGTAAAGGCTATATGCTTCAGCGCTACAAAGGGTTGGGGGAAATGAATGCCGATCAATTGTGGGAAACGACGATGGACCCAGAAACGCGGACGCTGATTCGGGTAAGAATCGATGATGCGGCTCAAGCAGAACGTCGCGTCACCACTTTGATGGGGGACAAGGTAGAACCTCGTCGGAAGTGGATCGAAAGCCATGTTCAATTCAGTTTAGAAGAAGATGGCAGTATTTTGGATAAAAAAGAAGATACGGTACCGGAATTAGTTGATGAAAAGTTAATGGATACCGAACAAGCAGAAAGCAAACATTTAGTTAAGGAATAGGAGGTGGTCTCTTGGAACACAGAAGCAATATACAAGAATTGACATTGGAAGAAGTGATGGGAGATCGCTTCGGTCGATATTCCAAATACATTATTCAAGAACGGGCATTGCCAGATATTCGTGATGGGTTAAAACCGGTTCAGCGGCGCATCTTGTTTGCCATGAACCAAGACGGCAATACGTATGACAAAGGCTTCCGCAAATCAGCGAAATCAGTCGGGAATATCATGGGGAACTTTCATCCCCATGGTGACTCGAGTATTTATGAAGCAATGGTCCGCATGAGCCAAGACTGGAAATTGCGTCAGATTTTGATTGAAATGCACGGAAACAACGGGAGTATGGATGGTGATCCGCCAGCTGCCATGCGTTATACCGAAGCACGACTTTCAGAATTAAGTGGTGAGCTGTTAAAAGATATAGAAAAAAACACCGTCGAATTGGTGTGGAATTTTGATGATACCGAAAAAGAACCAACGGTCTTACCAGCAAAATACCCAAATCTGTTAGTCAATGGCTCAACTGGGATCTCAGCTGGGTATGCAACGGAAATTCCCACCCATAATTTAGGGGAAATCATTGATGGAACGGTCTATTTGATCGACCATCCGCAAGCTTCTTTGGATCAGCTGATGAAGTATATTCCCGGCCCTGATTTTCCAACAGGAGGGATTTTACAAGGGAAAGAAGAAATCAAAAAAGCCTATGAAACAGGCAAAGGCAAAGTGATCCTGCGTTCGAAAACCAAGATCGAAGACATCAAAGGTGGCAAGCAGCAAATCGTTATCAATGAGATTCCCTATGAGGTCAATAAAGCCAATCTAGTCAAAAAAATGGATGAGATTCGTTTGAATAAACGGATCGACGGGATTGCTGAAGTGCGTGATGAAACTGACCGTACTGGTTTGCAGATCGTTGTCGAGCTGAAAAAAGAAGCAAATGCACAAGGAATTTTAAATTATTTATTTAAAAATACCGAATTGCAGATCAACTACAACTTCAACATGGTGGCTATCGACAATATGCGCCCCCAACAAGTCGGTTTGAAACGGATTTTAGAAAGCTACATCAAGCATCGGCGTGAAGTGATCGAAAAACGCAGTCGTTTTGAACTGCAAAAAGCCCAAAAGAGACAGCATATCGTCGATGGGTTAATCAAAGCTTTATCGATTCTTGATGAAGTGATCGCCACCATTCGCGGCAGTAAAGACAAAAAAGATGCCAAAAACAATCTGGTTGTTCAGCACGGTTTTACGGAAGAGCAAGCAGAAGCCATTGTGAACTTACAGTTGTACCGCTTGACCAATACGGATATCACACAATTGCAAGCAGAGGCGAAAGAACTTGCTGAAACGATCGCTGAATTGACAACGATTTTAAATGAGGAAAGTGAATTGCTGAAAGTGATCAAAAAGGAATTGCGGGAGATCAAGAAAAAATATTCGACACCGCGATTGACTGAGATCGAAGCCGAAATTCAAGAAATCAAGATCGAAACACAAGTTTTAGTCGCGCAAGAAGAAGTCGTCGTGACAGTCACAAGAGACGGTTATGTCAAACGCAGCAGTTTGCGTTCTTACGGTGCCTCAAAACCAGAAGAGATCGGCATGAAAGAAGGCGACTCTTTACTTTACAGCAACCAAATGAATACGTTGGATCATCTGTTATTGGTAACCAATAAAGGAAACACGATCTATCGTCCGGTTCATGAATTGCCTGATTTAAAATGGAAAGATCTAGGCGAACATATTTCGCAAACGGTTATGACACTGGCGCAAGATGAAATGATCATTGGGGTCTTTGCCTACAAAGAGATCGATCCGTTGAAAAACTTTGTGCTGATCAGTAAAAACGGCATGATTAAACAAACACGAATGACGGAATTTGAACCTTGGCGCACCTATAAGACACGGCCAATGACGATCATGAAGCTGAAAGATGAATCAGATGAATTAGTCAATGTCTTTTTGACTGATCAAACAGAAGAAATGGATGTCTTTTTAGTCAGTCATCTTGCCTTTGGCTTACGGTATTCGCTTAATGAAGTGCCCGTTGTGGGACCAAAAGCAGCTGGGGTCAAAGCGATGAACCTTAAAGCGGATGATTATCTTATCAATGGGTTGTTAGTTTATTCAGAAGGGGATACACCGATCGTTCTGATTACCCAACGTGGCGCAGCAAAACGCATGCTAGCCCAAGAGATCACCCAATTAGGACGGGCGAAGCGTGGATTGATGGTCTTACGGGAATTGAAGAAAAACCCTCATCGCGTAGTCTATATGGGGAATGGAGAGAACCAGCAGCTACTGGTAACCAACCAAAAAGGACAAGCCTTTGAAGTCATCACGAATCAAATCCCGATCAATGATCGGACCTCCAACGGCTCATTTATCATGGATGAGAAAACAGGGGGGCAAATCTACGAAGTGAAAACACAAATCAGTCCTGCAATCGCAGAGGATTCTGTACTATAAATTATAACAAAGCAACCATTCTGTACCAGTACAGAATGGTTGCTTTTTTGCCTCTTAATTAATCTTTCACATTAATAAAAAACGCACTTTAATAAAAGATTCACATTTGATAAATGCTTATAAATCAACGTTTTTAATAATAAAAATCTTAAAAAAAACTAAATTGTTCAAAATAATTCTTGAAAACACTTGCAATCATTAGGGTGTGTGTTATACTGTTCACGTAAAGCTGTTACATTAGTGAACAGAAAATTTAAGGAGGTCCATCAGATGGAACAATGGAATGGATTTAAAGGAAAAACTTGGAAAGAAGAAGTAAACGTACGCGACTTCATCCAAGAAAACTACACACCTTATGACGGAACAGATGAATTCCTAGCAGATGCTACTGAAGCAACGACGAAGCTATGGGATCAAGTCATGGAACTGAACAAGCAAGAGCGTGAAGCTGGCGGCGTATTGGATATGGATACAAAAGTCGTTTCAACGATTACTTCTCATGGACCTGGCTACTTAGACAAAAACTTAGAAACAGTTGTTGGTTTCCAAACGGAAAAACCATTTAAACGCAGCTTGCAACCATTTGGCGGCATCCGCATGTCAGAACAAGCAGCAGAATCTTACGGCTATGAAATCGATGCGGAAGTTTCTCACATTTTCCGCGACTACCGTAAAACACATAACCAAGGGGTATTTGATGCCTATACACCTGAAATCAGAGCAGCTCGTCGTTCTGGTGTAATCACAGGTCTTCCTGATGCATACGGCCGTGGCCGGATCATTGGTGACTACCGTCGTGTTGCATTATACGGAGTGGATTTCTTGATCAAAGAAAAACAACAAGACCTATTGTATTGCGGAAACGGAACCATGTCTGAAGACATTATCCGCCAACGTGAAGAATTAAGTGAACAAATTCGCGCTTTAAGCGAATTGAAAGAATTAGGAAACATTTACGGATTTGATATTTCTAAACCAGCTCAAACGGCGAAAGAAGCATTCCAATGGTTATATCTTGGTTACTTAGCAGCCATCAAAGAGCAAAATGGTGCGGCAATGTCATTGGGACGTACGTCAACTTTCCTTGATATTTATGTTGAACGCGATTTGAAAAATGGCGTGATCACTGAAGAAGAAGCACAAGAAATCGTTGACCATTTTGTCATGAAACTACGTCTTGTGAAATTTGCTCGGACGCCTGATTACAACGCATTGTTCTCTGGTGACCCAACTTGGGTAACTGAGTCAATCGCTGGTATGGGTGAAGATGGACGCCACATGGTAACAAAAAACAGCTTCCGTTTCTTACACACGCTAGCAAACTTAGGTCCAGCACCAGAACCAAACTTGACTGTTTTATGGTCAACACGTTTGCCTCATAACTTCAAAACATTCTGTGCGAAAATGTCGATCCAAACATCAGCGATTCAATATGAAAACGATGATGTGATGCGTGGACATTGGGGCGATGATTACGGAATCGCTTGTTGTGTATCCGCAATGCGCATCGGGAAACAAATGCAATTCTTTGGTGCTCGTGCCAACTTAGCGAAAACATTGTTGTATGCAATCAACGGTGGGGTCGATGAAAAATCAAAAGCACAAGTTGGACCAAAATTCCAACCAATTACTTCTGAATACTTGGATTACAACGAAGTAATGGAAAAATATGACACAATGATGGACTGGATTTGTGATCTGTATGTGAACACATTGAACATCATTCATTACATGCATGACAAATATTCTTATGAACGCATTGAAATGGCGCTCCAAGATACAGATATTCTACGTACGATGGCTACTGGTATCGCTGGTTTCTCTGTTGCAGTTGATTCATTATCAGCGATTAAATATGCCAAAGTTCGTACGATTCGTGATGAAAACGGCATTGTTGAAGATTACGAAATCGAAGGCGATTATCCTAAATACGGAAACAATGATGACCGTGTAGATGATATCGCAGTCAACTTGTTGAAAGCTTTCATGAAGAAAGTAAAACGCACAAAAACATATCGTGATGCAAAACATACAACTTCGATCCTTACAATCACTTCTAATGTGGTTTATGGGAAGAAAACAGGGAACACGCCTGATGGACGTCGTGCAGGTGCACCATTTGCTCCAGGTGCAAACCCAATGCATGGCCGCGATACGCATGGTGCATTAGCAAGTCTTTCGTCAGTTGCGAAATTACCATATGATTACTCATTAGATGGTATTTCAAACACCTTCTCAATCGTACCTAAAGCATTAGGTCGTGACGATGAGACACAACAAGAAAACCTAGCAACAATGCTAGATGGCTATGCAGCAAAAGGTGGTCACCACTTAAATATCAACGTATTTAACCGTGATACATTACTTGATGCGCAAGCTCACCCAGAAAAATACCCACAATTAACGATTCGGGTTTCTGGTTATGCGGTTAACTTCATTAAATTAACCAAAGAACAACAAGATGATGTCATTGCTCGTACAATGCACGAAGCAATGTAATAAGCAACAACTTCAGGCGGCGGACGGGAAAATCCGCCGCCTCTTGTTTTGAGAGTATCAGACGGAGCATGGTTATCCGTCGTTTCGAAGAAAGGAAGAGCATTATGGCAGTAACAGGACAAGTACATTCAACAGAAAGTTTTGGATCAGTAGATGGACCAGGTATCCGTTTTATTGTATTCATGCAAGGATGCCGCATGCGTTGCCAGTTTTGTCATAATCCAGATACTTGGAAGATTGGCACGGGTATCGAACGAACGACTGATGACGTCTTAGAAGAGGCGTTGAAATATCGCGAATTCTGGGGACAAAAAGGTGGGATCACCGTTAGTGGTGGGGAACCGTTACTTCAAATGGACTTTCTGATCGATCTGTTTCGCAAAGCCAAAGCAGAAGGGGTCAGCACAACACTGGACACTTGCGGAAAACCATTTACACGAGAAGAGCCTTTTTTCAGTAAGTTTCAAGAGTTGATGACTGTGACTGATTTGCTGTTGTTTGATATCAAACATATCGATAACAAAGCCCATAAAGAGCTGACCACCCAATCCAATGATAATATTTTGGATATGGCAAATTATCTTTCAGAGATCAATCAGCCCGTCTGGATTCGTCATGTGCTGGTTCCTTTTAGAAGCGATTATGATGACTTCTTGATCCGTTTGGATGAATTTATCAAGACGTTGAAGAATGTCGATAAAGTTGAGATCTTACCTTATCACACGATGGGGAAATACAAGTGGGATGAGCTAGGCTTGAAATATCCCCTTGAAGGGATCGAACCACCAACCGAAGATCGGGTGAAAAATGCCAAACGTTTGCTCCATGTAGATGACTATAAAGGCTACTTAACCCGTTGATCAAAACAGGAAAGAAGAGATTGCTATTGCTTCTTTCCTGTTTTTTTACTATGATTAGAAAGTGAATATCAATTGAAATAGGAGCGATGAAGAAATGTCGAAAATATTAGTATTCGGTCACCAAAATCCTGATACCGACGCTATTGGTGCAGCGATTGCCTTTGCAAACTTACAAAATCAACTTGGGAAAGACTGTGAAGCGGTGGCGCTAGGTACACCGAATGAAGAAACACAATTTGCACTAGACACCTTTAGCCTGGCTGCTCCTCGTGTAATCGATTCAGTAACTAAGGAAACACAAGAAGTAATGCTGGTGGATCACAATGAGTTTCAGCAAAGTGCGGCAGATATCGCTGATGTTACAGTGTTGGCAGTGGTTGATCATCACCGTATTGCTAACTTTGAGACAGCCAATCCGTTGTATTATCGTGCAGAACCTGTTGGTTGTACCAGTACGATCGTATTGAAGTTATACAAAGAAAATCAAGTGGAAATTCCAAAAGCGATCGCAGGAATCATGCTTTCAGCGATCATCTCCGATACATTGTTGTTCAAATCGCCAACATGTACCGATGAAGATGTAGCGGCAGCAAAAGAATTAGCGGTTTTAGCAGGTGTTGAATTGGAAGCATACGGATTGGATATGTTGAAAGCCGGCACAAATCTTGGAACGAAATCAGCCGCAGAATTGCTGGATCTTGATGCAAAAAGCTTCCCAATGGGCGGGAAAAACATCCGTATCGGACAAGTCAATACAGTCGACCTAAAAGAGGTCTTTGACCGTCAAGCAGAATTGGAAGCTGCCATGAAAGAATCAATGTCAGCAAATGGCTATGATTTGTTCTTGCTTGTTGCTACTGATATCTTAGACAGTAATTCTGAGCTATTAGTTGTTGGTGAACCAATTGCCCCAGTAGAAGCAGCGTTTGAAACGACATTAACGAACCATCGTGCCTTTTTACCTGGCGTTGTTTCTCGTAAAAAACAAATCGTTCCTCAATTAACAGCGGTTTTCGAAGGATAATTAGGATAAATGTCAGAGTGCTGGTGAGATCTGTTTTGGTAGATCAAGCCAGCATTTTTCATGATTTTTTTAATAAGGAGTACACACAGTGAAATTTTTTTATAGTCCCCATTATCGTTCGTTGCAACCGATCCTGGCATCTTCTGAATTCCATGATTTGGTTCATGTGCTTTTAAGCTGTCAGGAACCGCCGACACTACGAGAGCTAAAAGCGAAGTTTCCAGAGGTGTCATTTGATAAAACCCTTGACCGTCTGATCGCATCAGCTTTGATCATCCGCCAAAATCGACGCTATTTTTTAGGTTTTCCTGTTTATACTGAAGAAGATCAAAAGCAGCTGCAAGAAAGTGACGGTTTTTATCAAGATGCCCTTGATTGGTCAACACAAGAAATCGCTGGTTTTCTCAAAAACTTTGCGACATTAAGTAATGAAAAAAAATACTTCTATGGTTGTTTGCAGGAGGTGGAGCAGGGGATTGTTTATTCCTTGGCCCATGAAAGTTTTCAGATGATCTCATACGCAGAAGCGCCATGGCCACCAACGCTGCCGGCTTTTTTTGAAGCAAATCGCCAGCTGCAAAATCTATCGGTTTATGACGAACTAATGGATTTGATCGGCGATGTCGATCCGGTCTATTACTTAGATCAAGTAAGTGTCATCTTTGAACGTATCCGTAAAAACAAAAAAGTGCGTCCGAGTATTTTTCTAGAATCGCTTCAACAGTTGAAAATCGTTAGTTCCGAGCTAGATTTCTTGCTGGAAGAAATAAATTGTGATAATCTAAAAAACGGCCGTTATCCATCTGCTGAAAAGGATATTTTCTTGCAACGATCAGTGCTCGCTCACTTAGCGAGAAAAGCAGGTTCATACAACACGTTTTTTTTCAATGATAATTGAGATTTCTAATAATTATGTTATTTGTTTTAAATTTCCTGAATATTACAAAGCTGTTAGATGTTATTCTAATAGCTTTTTTTCTTGTTCACTAAAATGATAATTTGATGAATAAAAATTAAAATATAACGATCGTTTTGTTTGGAGATTTGATTTCTTGATGATATGATGATTTTAGAACGTTGAAAGGGGATATAAAAATGGAAGGATATAAAACGGTTGATTTTGAACAGTTGGAACGGAATAAAACGAAAGCAGAAATGATTACATTCGTATCAATGTCAGAGATAGAAGCGGCACGGCAAGCAATTACAAATGCGGGGATCGATGAAACGCGTTTTTCTGATGGAGATCTCATTCTCGCATTAAAGCAAAAGGAACGATTTGGGGCAAATACGATCGTTTCAGTGGTTATTGATTGGCTAGTGAATCAAAACTATTTAGTGAATCCCGCGAATGCCCTTCGTTATTTGGCAAAAAAAATGGCAGATGGTCCATTAACGAGTTATAAATTATTGAGTGAGGGAGAGTTTGACTGTGATGGCAATTATTACTTAATTGGTCACGCAGACAAGTCCTTGGCAGTAAATAAAGCCTATAAAGTTTACACCGATGGGCAAGTAAAAGAGCTTTGGCAAGCAAAATAATTGAAGGTGATTTCGGCTCTAGCGAAGAAGGGAAACGGCTGTAGAAGCAGTTGTTTTCGTAAAAGGATCGAAGATTGAAGGTTGTGAAGGACGCGTGAAACTAAACATTCGAATCAGCTTAGCTGGCAGTCATCTTTTGATCGGTGCATTCAGTTTGATCGGTGCATTGCTGACGCTTTATAAAGTACCAACTAGTTTTGGTACGATCCAAGTCATGTTAGGTGAAATTTATTATACCGATACGGTATTTGACCGATTTACTCAGCTTTTCTTATTGGGGATTATTAGTCTTTATACCGTAGTGACGAGTTTTTACGGGTTTCGATTCTGGTGTTTTTGCTCCGCCTCTTCTGCATTTGGGACACTGCTGGCATATGTTGAATTAACTGAGACACTTCCGGTGATGATTGTTTTCATCCTGGTTTTGGCAAGTTTGTTTCAGTTAAGTGTAGTCACATACTTCATTTTCCAAAAGCTAAAAAGTAGAGCTGAAACAGGTTGAACAGATACGTTCAAGCTGTTTTTTTCTGTCCTGAATAATTCGTTCGTATCATAGGGTTATTAGGTTACTAGAATTTTATTTTATGCTATGCTAACAGTAGAGATCGTTTGATTGCAAATGCTTCTCTATGAAAAAATGGGACAATGATCGATCGTTAAAGAATAAGCGATCAAGATGAGTCGAAGGAGGACTGATGAGAGAGTGGTTACCAAACAACAGGTACTGACTGCAGAAAAGGACTTTCTGAGCGGTGAAAATTTTTATGTCCAACATTTCTTAGGAGCCCATCAAGCGGATGACGGCTATGTGTTTCGTGTTTGGGCACCAAACGCTCAACAAGTTTGGCTGGTTGGTGATTTCAACCAATGGACAGACACTTTGCCAATGAATAAAAGGGCAGAATCTGGGGTCTGGGAGATTGAGACCAACCAAGTAAAAGAAGGACAGCTTTACAAATACAAAGTCAAACAAGCAAATGGACGAGAAGTATTGAAGATTGATCCTTTTGCTGTCCATTTCGAAGCTCGACCAGGAACTGCTGCCGTGTTGCATTCGATCCCACAAAAAAAATGGCGGGACGGACTATGGCAAGGCCGCAAAAAAAGACAGAAAATATTTAATCGACCTCTAAATATTTATGAAGTTCATGCCAGCTCGTGGAAGCACCACGAAGACGGCACCCCTTATCGCTTCTCTGAATTAAAAGATGAACTTATTCCTTATGTGAAAAAAATGGGTTATACCCATATTGAATTTATGCCTTTGATGGAACATCCATTAGGTACCTCGTGGGGCTATCAGCTGACAGGTTATTTTGCGCTCAGTTCCTATTATGGGACACCAGAAGAATTTCAAGACTTTGTAGAGGCATGCCATTTAGAAAATATTGGTGTCTTTGTTGATTGGGTACCAGGACATTTTTGTGTCAATGATGACAGCTTAGCTTATTATGACGGCACGCCGACATTTGAATACATGGATGAAAACCGTGCCAAAAATGTTCGCTGGGGTGCGATCAACTTTGATCTCGGCAAACCACAAGTCCAAAGCTTTCTGATCTCAAGTGCCTTGTTCTGGATCGAATTTTACCACATTGATGGTATTCGGGTAGATGCCGTTTCCAACATGATCTATCGCGATTATGATGAAGGTCCATGGGAACCAAATCACGAAGGGGGCAATCGCAACTTTGAAGGCTATTACTTTTTACAGAAGCTTAATTCTGTTATCAAGTTAGCCCATCCAGCAGTGGTCATGATTGCAGAAGAAAGTACGTCTGAAACCAAAATAACAGGAATGGTCGAAGAAGGCGCGTTAGGATTTGATTACAAATGGAATATGGGCTGGATGAACGATGTCCTGCGTTTTTATGAAATGGACCCGATTTTCCGTAAAGATCATTTAAATCTGCTTTCTTTCTCTTTCATGTATCGGATGCAAGAAAATTATATCTTGCCACTTTCTCATGATGAAGTCGTTCATGGTAAAAAAAGTTTGATGCATAAAATGTGGGGGGACCGCTACAAACAGTTTTCACAACTACGAAATCTCTATACGTACATGATGATGCATCCAGGGAAAAAATTGTTATTCATGGGTAGTGAATGGGGACAGTTTTTAGAATGGAAATATGATCATGGGCTTGAATGGGTCGATTTAAACGACACATTAAATGCAAAAATGCAGTTCTTCACCCAGACCTTGAATGAACTATACAAAGAAGAACGAGCCCTTTGGGAATTGGATGATCAAGAAGATTCATTGATGGTGATCGATGCAGACAACTTAGATGAAACGACATTGACTTTCTTACGACAAGGAAAAACGAAAAAAGATTTCTTGATCGTTGTTGTCAATCTGACACCAGTGGAGCGTCACGATTTTGCGATCGGCGTGCCATACGAAGGAACGTATCGAGAGATTTTAAACACTGAACGGGATGTATTTGGTGGAACTTGGGTGGCTAATAACCAAGACTGCCAGACCAGTAATGCCCCTTTTAAACAATACGACTATCAAATCAAAACAATTTTGCCTGCACTTGGGGCTTTGATTATCAAACCAGAAAAAATCAAAATGACTCGTAAAAAAGCAGTAAAGAAAGCATAAAAAAAGAGTAGAGGGGGAACGGTGAGTAGATCACCAAACAAAATGAAAACAGAAATGTTAGCAATGATCCTCGCAGGAGGACAAGGGACTCGTTTAGGGAAACTAACAAAAAATATTGCCAAGCCAGCAGTTCCGTTTGGCGGCAGGTATCGGATCATCGATTTCACGTTGAGTAATTGTGTCAATTCTGGAATCAAAAATGTGGGTGTAGTCACGCAGTACCAACCTTTAGCACTGAACAACCATATCGGCAATGGCGCCAGTTGGGGATTGGATGGAATCAGTACCGGTGTGACGATTTTACAGCCATATTCAAATTCAGAAGGCGAAAAATGGTTTGAGGGAACTGCCCATGCCATCTATCAAAACATCGCCTATATCGATGAGATGGACCCGCAATACGTCTTGATTTTGTCCGGCGACCATATCTACAAAATGGATTACGAAGAAATGCTGGAAAAACACAAAGAAAATGATGCTTCATTGACGGTTGCAGTTCTCGAAGTTCCGATGAAAGATGCTTCTCGTTTCGGGATCATGAATACTGATAAAAATGACCGCATCATCGAATTTGATGAAAAACCAGCCGAACCAAAAAGCAATCTTGCTTCGATGGGGATCTATATATTTGATTGGAGTCGTCTACGCAGTATGCTATTGAGTAACTACACAAAAGACGGCGAAATGGTCGATTTTGGGAAACATGTGATTCCTTCTTATCTAGAAAGCGGCGACAACGTTTTTGCCTATCGCTTCTCTGGCTATTGGAAAGACGTAGGAACGATCGATTCATTGTGGGAAGCCAACATGGAATTTATTGATCCAGCTATGGAGTTGAATATCCGGGATAAAAGCTGGCAAGTGTTCTCCAAAAACCCAATCGCACCGCCGCACTTTGTAACTGAAACCGGTGCTGCTAAAAATTCGCTTGTGATGGACGGCTGCTATGTTGCTGGGGAGATCGAGCACAGTATTTTATCAGAGAATGTGCAAGTGAAAGAAGGCTCGACTATCAAAGATAGCGTAATCATGCCTGGAGCGGTGATTGGCAGAAATGTCAAATTAAATCGAGTGATCGTTGGGGAAAATGCAGTGATTGGTGACGACGCAGAGATCGATGGAACAGACGAAATTGCCGTAGTCGGCTATTCTGAAATTTTAGGGGTGACGATTGATGAGAACTAATAAAATGTGTGCAATTTTAGGGAACCTACAGCGATACCAAGACTTGATGCCATTAACGGAGAATCGTCCGCTGTCGACCTTGTTGTTTGACTGCAAATATCGCTTGCTGGATTTCAATCTTTCAAGTATTGAAAATGCCAACATCAAACAAGTCTACATGATTTTCAATGAAGGAGAGACCCAGTCAGTTTTTGATCATATCGGTGGTGGAAAAGAGTGGAACTTGGACGGTGTTCAAAACCGGTTCTTTATCCACTTATTCCAAGACTCATTGAAAAAGCAAGCCGAAGGGCAAGAGTACTACTATAACGTCATTGACTATTTGGAAAAATCAAAATCAGATCACACTGTATTTATGGGCAGCAAAATCTTATGCAACATCGATTTGCGTGCTTTGCTGAAAATTCATCAACTACAAGGCAATGAAATGACTGTGGTGTATAAACGCATCGGCAGTGACAATGTTTCTGAAAGTGACTTGTTGTTTAATGTTGACAGTGAAGGACACTTAGAAGAAGCGATCCAAGCGAAAAAAGGGGAAGTTGGCTCCCTAGTCAACTTGTGTACGGATATTTTTATCATTCAAACGGATCGTCTGATCGCGGCTCTTAAAGAAGGGCAAAAAGTTGGCGCAACGGCAGATCTCGGTCAATTTTTACGAGAGATGATCTCTGTGGAGAACACTGGCCTATATGAGTACACTGGTTACTTAAGTAACATTTATGATATCTCTTCTTATTATCAAACAAATATGGACATGCTAGATGTGCATAAATTCACCTCATTGCTTTATTCGAATCAAAAAATCTATACCAAATTGAAGAATGAAGTACCAACCTATTACTCGGAAACGTCTGAGGTGAAAAACAGCCACTTTGCTTCTGGTTGCATCGTGGAAGGTATGGTCGAACAGTCACTGGTTGCTCGCCGTACGAAAATCCATCCTGAGGCAAAAGTCAAAGGTGCGATCATTTTCGGGAATAACGAAATCAAAGCAGGTGCCGAAGTCTCTTATGCGATCTTAGATAAAAATGTAACCATCGCAGAAGGTGTAAAAGTGCAGGGAACCAAAGAAACGCCGATTGTCATTAAGAAGAATTCTCATGTGACAGAAGATGTAATCGGAGGAGCAAGCGCATGAAGGTTTTGTTTACAGCAGCAGAATGCGCTCCGTTTTTTAAAACAGGCGGATTAGGGGATGTTGCAGGTGCATTGCCAAAAGAGTTGGTCAAAAAAGGCGTCGAGACAGTTGTCGTCTTACCTTATTTCACGAAAATGCCTGCCGAATACCAAGACCAAATGGAAGATTGTTTTTCCTTTGAAGTGGCGGTCGGCTGGCGCAAGCAATATTGTGGAATCAAAAAATTAGTTCTAGGCGCTGTGACTTATTATTTCATAGACAATCTCTACTATTTTGGTCGCGAACGGCTCTATGATTTTTATGATGATGGGGAACGCTTTGCTTTCTTCCAATTAGCCGTGATCGAAATGATGGAACGCATTGAATTTATTCCAGACATCGTACATGTCAATGATTACCATACGGCGATGATTCCGTTCTTGATCAAAGAAAAATATCATTGGATCCAAGCGTATCAAAACATACGCACCGTTTTGACGATCCATAACATTGGGTTTCAAGGGTGGTATAGTCGCGATATTTTACCGGATCTTTTTGGGATGGGTACGGAAAGATATGATGATGGAACCTTGCGTTTAAACGATTGCTTGAACTTTATGAAAGCAGGAATCTTGTATGCGGACCGCATCACGACCGTCAGTCCTTCCTATAGTGAAGAAATCAAAACAGCTGAGTTTGGTTGTGGTCTTGAAGTCATTTTACGCATGGAAAGTGGCAAGCTAAGCGGTATCTTGAATGGAATTGATTATGAAATGAATGATCCAGAAACCGATCCTCATTTGGACTATCCTTTCAGTGTCGAGGATTTATCAGGAAAAGCTAAAAGCAAGCGAGCGCTACAAGAACAGTTTGGCTTGCCAACTCGTAAAGAGGTTCCGCTGATTTCCGTTGTTAGTCGTTTGACCACTCAAAAGGGGTTCCATTTAGTTCTTGAAGAAATGGAAAACCTCTTGCAGTTTGATGTTCAGTTCATCTTACTAGGGACTGGCGAACATGATTTTGAAGAAGGCTTTCGCTACTTTGCGCAGAAATATCCTGACAAATGTGCTGCCGCGATTTCTTTTGATATTGCATTGGCGCAAAAGTTATACGCAGCAGCGGATCTCTTCTTGATGCCTTCGGCTTTTGAACCATGTGGACTATCGCAGATGATCGCGATGCGCTATGGTACATTACCGATCGTTCATGAAGTCGGTGGCTTGAAAGATACGGTGGATTCCTATAATCCGATCACGAAACAAGGAACCGGCTTTGGCTTCCAAGAGTTTTCACCTTTTTACTTGATGAATGCCTTAAAACAGGGGATTGAATTATATGAATCGGATCCGACAACATGGACGGCATTAGTCAAGCAAGCAATGAAAAAAGATTTTAGCTGGAATCAAAGCTCAGATCTTTATGTTGAGTTGTATAATAATATCAAAGTTTGATTGTTTTAAGACAGAAGAATCCTTGTCTGCAACAGAGCGGCTAGTTGTATGACTAGCCATTCTGGCGGCAAGAATTCTTCTTTTTTATAAACGGTTAGCATAAAGGAGTGTAACCCTATGACAAAAGAACGATTGCGTGATCTGTTAGAAACCAACGTGCACGAACTGTTTGCGATAGAGATCGATGAAGCATCACCGCAGGAATTGTTTCAGGCGCTAGCCAATGTCGTGAAGCAAATGTATTCAGAAGACTGGCGCCAGACCAGAAAAAATCTCTTGTTGGAGGACCAGAAACAAGCGTATTATTTTTCAATCGAATTTTTACCCGGCAAAATGTTAAAGAGTAATCTGTTAAATATGCAGCTGTTGGAGCAAGCGGAAGCCGTTTTTGAAGAGTTAGGGGTTTCACTTGACGATGTTGCAGAGACGGAAAAAGACATGGCTTTAGGCAACGGGGGACTCGGTCGCTTAGCGTCTTGTTTTATGGATTCATTGGCTTCTTTAGGTTTGCCGGGAAATGGCAATGGGATCCGCTATCGCTACGGATTATTTAAACAAAAATTTATTGACGGTCATCAAGTAGAGTTGCCCGATGACTGGTTGCGTTCGGGGAATGTTTGGGAAGTCCGCAAAGAAAGCAAGGCGGTGCCTATTCGTTTCGGGGGCCATGTCTATCTCGTTACCGGAGAGGACGGGAAATTAGCCCCAGTTTATGAAGGTGGCTTTACCTGGCGGGCGGTTCCTTATGATACAGCAATGGTTGGCTACCAAAATCACCATCTCAATACCTTACGTTTATGGAGTGTTGAGGTTCCTGCCGAAGATGAGGCGCACTACGCGACACTAGAATCGCGGCAAGCATTGGAAAATCTGACAGCGGTCTTGTATCCCGATGATTCCAATGAGACAGGCAAACGGACCCGGCTGATGCAAGAATACTTTTTTGTGTCTGCAGGGATCCAAAGTATCGTCCGTTATTATAAAAAATTGAATTTACCTTTGGCCATGATGAGTGAACGAGTAGCGATCCACATCAATGATACGCACCCAGCCCTTTGCGTCCCAGAACTGATGCGCATTTTAGTTGATGAAGAAGGTCTTGCTTGGGAACAAGCGTGGTCGATCACCGTGAAAGTCATGAGTTATACGAACCATACGATCATGGCGGAAGCCTTAGAAAAATGGCCCGTGCGCATGATTGAAGAAGTTTTGCCGAGAATGGATCAGATCATCAAAGAAATTGATCGCCGTTTTGTGGAAACGATGCAAGGGGTCCATCCGCAAGCCTTACTGGAACGGACACGAATCATTATTGATGATCAAGTCCATATGGCACATCTCGCGATCATCGGCAGCCACAGTGTCAATGGCGTAGCCAAGCTCCATTCTGATTTACTAAAATCAGTGGTACTCCATGACTTTTACCTTATTTATCCTGCCCGTTTCAACAATAAGACCAACGGCATCGCGCAACGGCGTTGGCTTCAGCTAGCCAATCAACCGTTAGCCAAAGTATTGGATCAGTCCATCGGTACAAGCTGGCGCAATGATCCATTAGACCTGCAACTACTCAAAAACTATTATGAGGACGAAACTGTTCTCCAACAAATTGCCGACGCAAAAATGAGTAACAAGCGTGCACTGGCACAGTACATTCAAAAAGCAACGGGCATCACAGTAGATCCGACGGCAATATTTGATGTGCAGATCAAGCGTCTGCATGCATACAAACGACAATTACTAAATCTTATGCATATTCTAAAGCTCTACTTTGAGGTCAAAGACGATCCAACTGCTGCGTTTCATCCAAGAGTCTTTCTCTTTGGTGCCAAAGCCGCACCAAGCTATCACTACGCAAAATCGATCATTAAAGTCATCAATGAAGTGGCGAATCTGATCAATCAGGATGAAACCATCAATGATAAAATCAAGGTTGTTTTTTTAGAAAATTACAACGTTTCTTTAGCAGAAAAAATTATCCCAGCAGCGGATGTCAGTGAACAAATATCATTGGCATCCAAAGAAGCTTCAGGGACAAGTAATATGAAGTTGATGCTAAATGGGGCAGTAACGATCGCCACTTTAGATGGTGCCAATATTGAGATTCGAGATGCAATCGGTGATGAAAACATCGCGATCTTTGGGCTAACCGAAGAAGAAGTGTATCAGTATTACGCCCAGCGTAATTATTCTGCCTATGCGTATTATGAGTCAGATCCACTACTACAACGTGTAGTCAATGCCTTTATTGACGGGACAATCCCCAATATCCAAGTAGAAGGACGCGAGATTTTTGATTCACTTTTGAAATACAATGATGAGTACTTTTTATTAAGAGATTTCCACGCCTATTGTGATGCACAGCATCGGGTGGATATTGCTTATCAAGATACTCATCGCTGGCAAAAAATCAGTCTAATGAATATTGCGAATGCTGGGAAGTTTTCGGCGGATGAAACGGTGCGAAATTATGCAGCAGATATTTGGCAGATCGATCCATTATTTGCCCATATCAAAGAACCAAATGCGGCAAGCTTGACGGAGTCAGTGCCTCCAAGGGGAGACAATTGAAGCGACTTCGGTTGAAATGGCGCAGTCTTTCGTGAAATTCTCTTTTATTTGTGGTATGATGAAAAAAATGCATGTAAGAGGATGAGTACAGTGGCAAATTATTTAGATGTGAAACGAAAACACTTCCGTTTTCCTGCTTATGATGATACAGACGGTGTGAAGCTTCAATCCGAGCATCGCCCCGCATTCAGTAAAGCAGATGATTGGATTTTAACCGAAATCAAAGATCCCGTGAGTCATTCTCACAAGGAAGAAAATCAATCTTTGCAGCGTAAAGTGCAGTCCAGCCAACGCGATCGAGGGCACAATGTTCGTCAAAAAGAAGAGCTTGCCAATCACCGTGCCAACTTGCCTCAGTACGGAAAACGTCCGGTGAAAGAGCAGATGCCGACAGGAAAAACCAATTTTTTTGGCAAAGAAGCGAACCATTCTTCTTATCAAGTGACTAGTAAGAAGGAAAAAGCTGAGGTTCCTGTTTCTTCGAAAAAAGAATATTCGGGACGCTCTTACTTCGTGCCTAAATATATTCCTGCATCAATTATTCCAGATGAGCAAAAACCTGAAATTACGCCGAACGATTTGATGGATGCAATGGCAAAAAAACAAGAAAGTTATTTGTTATTTGATACTGAACCAGCAGCTTATCAAGTCAAAGAAGAAAGCGATCCAACCGTCAAAAAATTCAATCGCCACCCCTCTGTTGGGATGACACGCAGCGAGTTTCGAGCCAACAATAAAAAAAATGGTGAGAAAAAACGGTCCGTTTTAGATCGATCATTAAAAGGAATGATTGAAGACGATCAACAAGAAGAATCTTCAAATGGCTATTTTCGTTCTAAATAGTAGAGACAGTTACTCTTAATAGAAGTAGTCCTTTGATCATAACGATGAATGATTTCAGCTAGATGGCGAACATCTAGCTGTTTTTTTTGTGTGCTGAAACTGCCGATTTCACAAAATACTTAGTCGAATTACATTTTTCACCGACTGAGGAATATTCTGATTTTACTAAGCAATAGCGTGGGCTATAGAATAAAGTGAAACGATCAAAACCATCGTTATTTATAATGTTTGTTATTTTAATTGGCGATTTCTTTTGTCATTTAAAATCGATGGCAGGATTGTGGTTTTCTGATCAGCCGTAATTGAAAAAAGGAAGCAAGCGTCCTGATGGTTAAAGCTGCTCTTTGGGAAGGACTGATCCATGATCGATTTCAAGGGAAAGATACGCTGAAAGGTGGGGCATCAACAAATGAACAAGAAAAAGAGAAAGGTATATTTCACCATCATTATTGGCTTACTTGGAGGACTCTACTTTTTTTCAACCATGAGTGTGTTTTCTTCAAACATTTTCTTTGCTGCACAGCTGGAGGAAGAAACGGTTGCGAGTGACCCATTCGAACCGATACGAGAGAAAGAGGCTGAGGGAAAAGTTGCCATTTATTTTGATGAATCAACGAAAGCCGGGACTGTAGGAGACATGTTACTAGTTGCGTTTCATACGGGCCGTCCCATTAGTGAAATAGCGATCCGGTTGCCGCAATCTGCGGTTTTTGTTGAAGAGGAGTTGCCAAAGGGAGTCAAAATTACGTCAACCACTGAAGAGAATGGTTGGAAACTAACGACTGATATCCCTAGAAGTGATTTTTTGGTTCCATTGGTAGTTGATACAGCAGGGGCGTTTCCATTTGAAGTAGCAGAATCAATGATAATACTTGAAATAAAGGAAGCACGGGAGACAAACCCTACGGATACACAAGAGGATGCGCTAACCGATTCGAGTGACTCCACTGACCAATTCGATCAAGAGGACAAAGAGGATCAATTACCAAAAGAGAAGGAAATAGAAAGCCAGATTCCTGACGAATCAGAGTCAGATCCTGGCAATCTATATCTGTTAGGCGACGACGTAAAAAAGAGAGGGGTTGCTAACTGGGTCGAATTTATGGCTGCAATGGTCGATCCGACGGTCAATTATATTTATTTGACAGCCAGTTTTCAAACGAACGATAATCCTCGTTTAGGCATTACGGGAATTGACGGCTGGAGCAGCAGCGCCAATCCTAATGGCGGATTAGCCTATGTTTATATCAATGCCTCGAGAGTTTCAAGAACGTTAATCATCGATGGTCTCGACACCTTTCAGATGGATCTTAGAGCCGTAGCGATCTGTTTCCGCGATTCGAGTGTCAATCCTGATTCCCCATGGGACATTACCTTGCAAAATTTGGAACTTTACCATGGAAACTTTTGGGGGGCAATTGAATATCATGATTTGAACATGTCAAATCAGCAGCGTTCAATCATTCGGTACCACAATCTCAACCATACTGGCAATCAGTTGTTTTACGGTTTGCACTCTCGAGCCAGCTTTTCTGGACATTCGGTTTCACACCAAACGCCTAGATATACATCAGACTTCAATGCTTCTTGGATGATTCACACAAATACTCAGGCGAATTTTGAAATCAACCAAATCGAGCTTCGTGAGGGAGCAAACGTCGAAATGTCGACGATCAGCTCAGGAAATCTTGATTTTTATAATACAAATGCGCGTCTCGTATTAGGGGATAATGCCCGACTATCATTAAATGCCAACGGTTCAGCTGGTGAAGCAGGCGGTGCTAATATTCGCTTTGTCGCTGGCAATGGACGCATTGAGTTAGGAAAAGGCGCGGAATTGACACTAAATACACAAAACAACAGCCCAGCAGTCATCACATCAGGCACGCCCCATGATATTCGCTTAATGGAAAAAAGTCGCTTGTCGATTGCTGCTGCAAACCGAACGTTGTACAGTCATATTTTCTGGTTAAGTGCCAATACGCATGTCACCTTAGAAGACAGCAGCACCTTAGAGGTTGAAGCAACAAATCAAAATACAACCGCAAATATCTTCCACTTCTCTGGCACGACTGGCAATCTCAACGTGGGCAAAGATGCTACCTTAGATATTCGTTCGGACAGCCCACAAGCTGTCCAACGGCTACTTTTCTTTACCGGTGCCAACAATCCCGCAAGATTGACGATCGACGATGCCAAGCGTGTCAATTTGCAAAGAACCCGCCCGATAACGACCACAACAAATGGTCTAATTGAAGGGGGAGGAATCACTGCAAAGAATCAGGCGATTCGCCAGTGGCAGCATGGAAATACAGGAGATCCATCTGATTTTCAGTGGCAACCGATTCTGTCCATGACTGCGGCGATTTCCGGAACCAACACCAATGTGACCAATGTATCTTCACTGAATGAGGAAACAAGTCGAGGGTTTGCCTCGCAGTTTGCTTCTCGTTCACAACGTCTATTATTTGAGAGAATCCCAGACATCACGGTGACCATCGATCCTTTGACAGAAGATAGAACCTTACCTAATGCCTATACGATTTCGGGAACCGCCAATCCTGGTAGCTACCTTCGATTTCAAAGAGAGGGGCTGATGCCAGAACCGACGCTTGAAACGACAGTCGATAGTGCCGGCAATAGCGAGTACTTTCACACACAAGCGGGTGAAAATGGGCACTATTTACTTGATCTATCTGATTTAGAACCTTTCCAGTATTTTACACAAGGTGAGGTGGTCACCTCTCAGGCATTTCTTGATGGTAAATGGGCAGAAGCATCAACCACTGTGGAACCCATTGGTGACGTTGACCCAAAAGATCCCCTTGATCCTGATCAACCGATTCTACCTGAAAATCCACCATTGATACCAGAAAATCGCGGGTTTATCAGTATAGACTTTGTTTCACAATTCGATTTTGGTACAGTACCGATTCGCTCGTCGACAAGCCGCTATCCGGCGCGTCCGCAACGAATTTCTTCAGTGGATGATCATGAATCAACCGAACGACCAAACTATATTCAGGTTTCCGATCGTCGATTTCTCCCAAATGGCTGGACCTTGAGTGCCCGATTATCTGAGGAAGGGTTCGTCAGCACGGATGCGTTTAAGCACTATTTAAAAGGAGCGAGTGTGCATTTGAATAATATTGAAATGGTCACCTCTAAAGAAAATCGCTCTGAAGCACCAGACTACGTTGAAGCAATTGAGCTAGGACCGCAGAACCAAGTGATTGCACGTGCCAATGAAAATCAAGGGACGGGTACTTGGATTCAACGCTATGGAAACGAGCATACCATGCAAAAAAGTGTCGAGCTGGAAATCCCTATTGGCGCGAGGCCGCAAGCAACAAGTTATCAAGGAACCCTTCGTTGGGAGCTGAGTTTCGTACCTGGTGCTGACGAATAACCCCTTGGAAAACAAGTAAGCATGTTCTGCAATCGTGAATATGATCGAACACTGTAAAAGTTGCTCAGACAAAAAGAAGTCCAGTTGCCATTGGGCTTCTTTTTTGTCTGAAACAGACGAGCGGTGGTTTAAACTGCTTTTCCCACTTTGGTGGATATGCTTTTCGATCAATAGAAGAGAGTGAAACCACAGGCAATGGACCAATGAGCAAAATCATGACATGGTAGTGATCAATGAAATCACTTAAGCACTATATCTTCCCCAGTATAAATTTTATTTAGCTATTTTAGTAATTAAATCCTGCTCAAATATTTTAATTTTCTCTTGCCTTTTGATATGCTAAGAACAAGGGGGAATCAAAGATGGAAGTTGATCTACAAATGCTGGCGATGATTTTCTTTATCAATCTCGCCTATGTTACATTGAACACACTGCGATTTTTATTGACAATGAAAGGGTATCGCGTGATTGCCCCATTAGTGAGTATGATCGAAATCACGATCTATATTTTAGGCTTATCTATGGTATTGGATCGTTTGGACAACCCGCTGAATCTCTTATTCTATGCATTAGGTTATGCTGCAGGAGTCAGTATTGGTATCAAAATCGAAGATAAGCTGGCTCTGGGCTATACAATGGTCACAGTGATCCTACCTAGTAATACGGATGAGGAAAAAAGTTTGCCTAAGATCTTACGACAAGAAGGCTACGGAGTTACACAAAGTTATGGAGAAGGCTTAGAAGGGCCACGACTGATTTTAGAGATTCTTTCCCAAAGAAAAAGTGAGAAAAAGCTCTATCAAACCATCAAAGCGGTGGAAGAACGAGCGTTTATCATCAGCTATGAACCCAAGTATATCTCAGGTGGATTTTGGACCAAAAAAATCAGTCGCCGAGAAGCAAAGTTGAAAAAACAAGCACCTGTTGATTGAAGAAACTCAGTCAGCCGTGATTCATTTGAGAAGAATAGCAGAGTAAAAGACAGGGAATTTATTGATGAGAGGAAGCGTAAGGTGTGGAAAAGAAAGCAAATGGTATGATGGCGGTCATCGCTGCCCTGATCTCAAATATTTTGGTGGCTATTAGTAAGTTTGTCGGTTATGCACTAAGTGGCAGTGCAGCCATGTTGAATGAAAGCATTCATAGTGTCGTGGATTGTAGCAACCAAATCTTTTTATTGATCGGGGATAAACGGGCAACAAAGGGCCAAAGTGAACTGCATCAGTTTGGAGAAGGTCGGGCGAAATATTTTTTTAGCACGATCGTTGCGATGATGCTCTTCTTTGGTGGGGGCGCACTCGGTGTGATGGAAGCGGTAGAAAAGCTGCTGCATCCTGCCCATGAAGTTGGTAACGCTTGGTTGGTGATCGCTATTTTGATTTTCGGGATGATCGTTGAAGGAAGTTCGTTGTGGATCGCGATCAAGGAGATCCGCGAACTGAATGTGGAACGTCAACCAATCTATCGTTTTTTGAAAGAAAGTCGGCATAGTGAGATTCTGATCATTTTCACAGAAGACTTTTGTGCAATGATCGGCCTAATGATCGCACTATTTGGTACGATTTTAACCATGATTACGGGTAACGCATTTTTTGATGCCTTCAGTGGTTTATTGATTGGTCTTTTATTGATGGTAGCAGCCATTTTCTTAGCCCGCGAATTTTACAGTCTACTGATTGGCGAAAGTGTCACAAAACGGGATCTAGCAGTGATCAAAAGAGCATTTGAACGGCCAGATGTTGATCGCTTGATTGATGTTAAAACGGTGCATTTAGGACCATCAGAAATTTTGATTGCGGCAAAAGTTGATATTGCCTCGAAACAAGAAGAGGTCGGCTATGAGATCATTAATGAGATTGAAGCCGAGATTCGACACCAGATGGCAGATAAAAAAGTCTATATTTATATTGAGACAGATGAGTATGACCCTCACTATATGGAGAAACGCCGTAAACTTGTGCGACCTTCCCACTGATTTAGCTAGAATAAAGCAGCTTTTTTTGATACAATAGACAAGGATTATCACATAGTGAAGGAGATTTCAAAATTATGATCAATGCAAGTGACTTAAGAGCTGGAATGACATTCGTTCAAGACGGCAAACTTATCAAAGTATTAGATGCTAGCCATCACAAACCAGGTAAGGGAAATACGGTTATGCGTATGAAATTACGGGACGTTCGGACTGGTTCGACTTATGATACAACCTTCCGTCCAGAAGAAAAATTTGAAAAAGCGCATATCGATACGAAAGCTGTACAATACCTATATACAATGGACGATACCGCATTCTTTATGGATCTGGAAACCTATGAACAATATGAAATTCCAGTTGAAGTGGTTGAAGAAGAAATGAAATTTATTCTTGAAAACATGGAAGTAAAAATCCAATTCTTCGGCAGCGAAGTAATCGGCGTTCAACTACCATCAAGCGTAATCTTAAAGGTTGTTGAAACACAGCCGTCGATCAAAGGGGCGACTGTGACTGGTTCAGGCAAGCCAGCAACGATGGAAACGGGCTTAGTTGTCAATGTTCCTGACTTTGTTGAAGAAGGCGAAATGCTAGAAATCAATACAGCTGAAGGTACCTACTTAAAACGTGCGAAATAAGAAAAAAACCGCGACTTGTTCGCGGTTTTTTCTTTTGCTCTGGAGGAGGGATCAAAAGTGAATCATTTCCCGTCTGCCAATGATTTTTGTAAGGGATAAATACTATAGGGTTTACTGATAAAGTAGGCGACGGAGCAGACGATCACAAACAAGGGCAGATTTTCAAAGCCAAAGACTTCCCCACCGATAAAGATCGGTGCAAATAAAGTGCTAGTAGCACTGCCAAAGACACTGGCATAGCCTAGGGCTGCCACCAGTTCGATAGGCAGTCCGAAGAGCGGTGCCAGCACGACGCCCAAAGAGGCGCCGATCGCAAACAAAGGGGTGACTTCTCCGCCCAAAAAACCAATACTGATAGTCAGTACAGTTAACACCATCTTAAGCAGCCAGTCATAAGAATAGATTGGTTGATTCGTGAAACTAGCGCTGATCAAATTCGTTCCTAAACCTGAATAACGACCATGATACAAAAGGACAAAAAGTAAGACTAGCACGAGTGAACCGATGCCAATGCGCCAGAGAGGATGAGGAAAGCGTCGTTTCATGATCCGTTTCATCGTTTCTAATAATCCCGCAAAGCTGCCACCAACAATACCAAATAGTAAGCCAATCAAAAGTAATTTCAGAAAAACAGCCAAAGTCAAATCGGGGGACGGTGACAAAGCAAAACTAAATTTTTCTAATCCTAACAATTGAGAAGTCGTACTAGCGGTGAAAGCAGCCAGCAAAGTTGGTAAGAGGGCATGATGACTGAATTTACCGATGACAAGTACCTCCAGTGCGAAGAACGTCGCAGCGATCGGGGTTTCAAATAAACCAGCAAATCCCGCAGCCATCCCAATCATGATCAGGGTGCTGGCGTACTTTTCTAGTCGCAGCCATTTTCCTAAGCGATTGGCGATGGTGGCACCTAACTGAACCGCAACCCCTTCTCTGCCAGCGCTTCCTCCAAATAAATGCGTCAGCCAGGTTCCCACCATTACAAAAGGAATCAAGCGCAACGGAATGTCTTTTTCTTCTTCATGTCCGACTAAAAACACTAAGTTCATTCCTTGAGGACTCCGATCGCCATACTTTTGGAACAGGTAAGTAAAACAAATGCCGATAATGGGTAAAAAGAGAATCAAGGGCAAAAAATGACTATCACGAAAGGCGCTTAAGGAAAGTAGGATCTTCCCAAAGAAGGTGTCGACGGCTCCAGCGAATACGCCAATAACCAGACTGACCACACCTAAAGCAGTCAGTTCCCAATTAGTTGTTTTTTGTTTCATCATTTCTATCACGATCCTTTAAAAAGAATATAGGAACAATGCTCCTGCAAATACGACGACCTAGTGAAAATAAAAAAATGACTGCTACACACTAAAAAAAGTGGTAGAAGTCATTAGCAAAATTGCGGTTTCAGTAAGAACTGAGGGAGACATTCATTCCCGATTAGCATCAATATTATCTGATAAAACCCTCCTTTTGTCAATGGATGTTTGTTGTGAAAAGCAATTCATCTAACACTTATCTTTTCTACATAGTTATGGTAAAATTAATCTCATAAGAACTTATATGGGAATTGAGCGCCTTGAGGATAATTGGCATGAAAAGGGATGAAAGGACGATCCTTCTACTGTTTGACCAAGGGTAAGACAGTGAGTAGTGAGGAATCGAAGAGGAATAAAAAATGGTTGCATTTATGACGAGCGAAAAATGGCTGCAAAGTGAGCGTTTTTATTATGTGATCCTACCAATTCTCATGGTAGTTGGTCTGATTGCGTTATTAGGGTTCCTGATGGTTCTGCTTTATCGAGAAAACCGCAACCCAAAAGTGACGCTATTGCTTGGCGGCATAGTCGTTACGTGTCTATTAGGTTTTTTTATTGGGGATCAAGTGTATGGTGAATTCAAAACGTATAATGCGCTGATCACACCGAATATCCGAGATCGCGAAAAGATGTTTCTAGGCTATAAATATTACGAATCTGATACTACAGCAATTTATCAGCGCATCCAAAGCAATGAAGCGATTGAAACTTTAGGAATCTATCAAGCAATACCGGTGGAACGGGAGATTGAATTTCTTGGTTCTGCTCATAACTCCGTATATTTTAAAATGGGCGCCCAGGTTTACTATGCTCGCTATCAACCGACTTTTGTGGATGAGGAAACAACTGCTAAACTGCAGGGGGTTCAATACCATTTGACTGATCCTTCCTTTGAAACAATTGGTTTCTATTCCGAAACCAACAACTATTTAACGGCAATCACGATTCCAAAGTCCCAAGAAACCCTCGAATATCAATCCGTTGATTCTGTGATCCCGAAAGAATTTGGGAAAAGTCAAACCCAATGGGCGTTACCGAATAGGAATGAATAATGATAAAAAAACTACCTAAGTCACGAAAGAAAGCTCCCTCAAGAAGGAAACTTCCGTGCGCAGGTAGTTTTTTGCATGCTTGGTCAGAGAACATTGCTTTTCCTATGACTGATCAGGTAGTCCTCTTTCTTTTTGCGAGGCAATTTTTTGAAGGCGGCTTCTGCTTGAGTGGCTTTACTGCGAGTGGAAAAGCTTTCCGCATGGATCATTTGCAAGGGTCTGCGACTAGCGGGACGGGTATATTTTGCCCCGATCCCTTTGTTATGCTCTAATAAGCGGCGACTCAAATCGGTAGTATAGCCGCCGTAAAAGGATTGGTCGTTGCAACGTAAGACATAAAAGTAATGGTTGTCAGCAGCCATAGAGCATCGCCTTCACTTCTGGACTATAAGAGCCCGTTTCATCATAGGTAATGAGAGGAGAATCAATTTTAAACCCTTCCGCCTTACCATCCTTGATTCCTTCAATCAATAAAATATTGGCCTCTTTGCCTACTTTCGGATAGACGAAGCGGACTCGTTTTGGCGCGATTCGATGGGTGCGCATATGGTCCAAAATATCGAGAAAGCGATCCGGGCGATGAACCATCGCAAACCTTCCATTCATTTTTAACGCTTTACTGGCGGTTTGGATCACTTCATCTAAATTTGTGGTGATCTCGTGCCGGGCGATCGCTAAATAGGGATTCGGGTTTTTGATCGCCGTCGGTATATTTTTAAAATAAGGCGGATTGCAGACCAAAAGATCGACGGAATCAGGTTTGATTTTTTGAAAGAGATTCTTCAAATCCATAGGATAGACCGTCAGCTGTTCTTGCAAGTCATTTAATTCGATACTGCGCTGCGCCATATCCGCTAAGCGTTCCTGCAATTCGACCTGATAAATATGAGCAGTCGTTTTTCTGCTGATAAATAAACCGACTGCGCCATTCCCTGCACAAAGGTCAACGATCACACCTCTTTTTGGTACTCTAGCGTAATTGGCTAATAAGACAGCATCTAATGAAAAAGAAAAAACTTCGGAACTCTGAATGATCTTGATGTCATCGGCATACAATTGGTCAATGCGTTCGTTCGGTTGCAACATGAAGCATACTCCTGTTCTAAATTCATTTCAATGTATTATACTACGATTAAGAATAATGGGAAACGCTAAAAAAGGCTTGTCATTTAAACCGTTTTTTTGCATACTTGAATAGGAGAGAAATAGAAAGGAAAATGAGTATGTTTTTTCGCTTTATGCGCGGTGTGGTTCGCGTAGTATTATTTTTGATCAACGGCAATGCTCGTTATCAAAACAAAGAGGTTTTACCTAAAAATGAAAACTATATTTTAGTGGCTCCTCACCGAACCTGGTGGGATCCATTGTACCTAGCAGTGGCTGCTCGGCCAAAGAAATTCAGTTTTATGGCGAAAGAAGAGCTGTTCAAAAACCCGATTTTACGGTTCATTTTGATTCATGCCAATGCTTTTCCAGTCAAACGGGACAAGCCAGGACCGAGCGCGGTAAAGACGCCAGTCAAAATCTTGAAGGAAACCGATCTTAGCTTGATCATGTTCCCAAGTGGTACGAGACATGCAACGGCCTTAAAAGGTGGCATGGCGTTGATCGCGAAAATGGCCAAAGTCAAGATCGTTCCCTCTGTTTATCAAGGACCGCTGACATTAAAGGATTTATTTAAACGCAAGCGAGTGACTGTCCGTTTTGGGGAGCCAATCGATATCAGTGACATCAAAAAGATGGACAAAGAGGGCTTGGCGGAAGTGGAACGGCGCATCCAAGGTGCATTTGACACACTGGATCAAGCGATCGATCCGTCATTTGTTTATCAAATCGATGAGTCCAAAAGAGAAGATTAATACCTAAGAAAAGCCGTTGATCCTTTTGTGATCAGCGGCTTTTTTCTAATGATTTAATCCAACAATTCGAAAGCAAATTTGGTCCATGGTTTCAAATATTCTAACAAAGGCAACTCCTCTTTGGGGATAGCGCCGACTTTGTTTTTTCGGGCGTCTTGGTGAGGGGTCAAAACGATCTGCAATTCGTTTTTGTACTGACCAAAGGCATCATTGCCGATAACGATGTCCCCATAAGCAAACGGTTCATGGTTTGTATGAGGGAGGTTTTCGATGGGACGGTATTTCACCCGTGATTGTGTGGACCGAGCGACTAACGCATTACTGTCACCGCGACGAAAATGATTGGTTTCAGCTAATATCCTCCGTTCGATTTCGCTGGCTTCTGCTTCTACGGAAACGCCAAAGGTCAGTTTGTAGCGATCGATCGCCGCCAGAGCTTTCAGTTCTGCATCCGACGCATAGGCATTGCCAATAATCACCGTATCGATCAACCCAGAAGCAAAAAGCAGCTTTCCTTGCAACGCCAAAGGTAAATCGCGACAAGATTCTAAGGTTGGCAGGCCATCATTGACTTCCCAAGGGCCAATTTTGGCTGATTGACTAGTGATGAAGGCGGCTGTTTTCAACCCATGTTTTTTAAAACGTTGACTGCAGTTGCGGAAAAAAGCCTCCGTTAAGCCTGTGCCTCGTTGGGGGTAAAAATTGTGGCAGCCATATAAAAAAGGTTCATTGGCTTGATAAGAAAGGATATTTTCTAAATAGTTCACATCATTACTCATGTTTAATTCAATCGCCAAGCCGAATGGATTGAAGGTCAGTTGGGCTTCTTTGCTGCCATCAAACCCTTGATCCAAGCGGATACCGTCCGCACCTAATTCTGCAAAGAAGCTTAGATCGTCATAAGAGATCGCCAGATCACTAAAAACAGCTGGGGAAATATCTAAAATCGTTTCAAACCCAAGGTTCTTGGCAAACCCGATAATCGAAGAGAATTTTTTTCTGACGGTCTCTTTGCCTTCACTGACTTCTAGCATACTCATAAATAAGCGAGAGTAACCAAAGGCAGCAGCTTTTTTTAAATAGTCTTGATCCAGCAAAGGATCGCTATGGTCGGGGTAAATCGAAAGGCCAATTTCTCGTTTCAATGGTTTTCCCTCTTTCTAAAAAAATCGTACGAAGCACCTCTTAGTATCGAAAAATGCTGCTGTGGAGCGCTTCTTCCGATTGTCTTGATGGGTGCTTCGTCCGACCTTTATCAACAAATTATTGTGTGACTGGTTGATTTTCTTTTTCCAATTCGTTTTTGTCATAGATTTTTACGAATGGGTAATAGATCAGAATCGATAAAAGAATCAAAAGAACATTCAGCACGATCGCACGCCAATCGCCGCCAGTCGCTAAGAAAGCACCAATTGGTCCAGGCAATGTCCAAGGGGCATTGACCGTGACGGCATTGACTAAACCTGCTGAGGTGGCGACCCATGCAATGACACCATTGATTAAAGGCGCAATGATGAATGGTGGGATCAAGATTGGATTCAAGACGATCGGTGTACCGAAAATCAGTGGTTCGTTGATGTTGAAAATAGCTGGAATTAAGGCTGTTTTTCCTAGTTTTGAACCGAATTCCGATTTTGTGCGAAAAGCTAACAAAATAGCCAAACCAATCGTTGAACCAGCCCCACCGATCCAGATGAACCATTGATAAAATGGTTCGGCTGCAATATTGGGAATCATATCTCCCGATGCAAGCGCTGTTGTATTTCCTTCTAACAACTGTAACCATAATGGACGAGCCAGTGAACCAACGATAGAAGCACCATGGATCCCGAATGACCAGAAGAAGGTCGTCAAGAAGGTGATCAAAAGCACACTTGGCAAGGTATCTGCGGCACTGACTAAAGGATCGACCACTTTTGCCACGATCGTGTGCCAGTCAAAACCGATATAGTAAGTGATCGCGCCCATTCCTAAAATGATCACTAAAGTGGGAGTCAAGGCTTCAAAAGAGCGAGCGACTGCAGGTGGGACTTGTTCTGGCATCGTGATTTTGAATTTCGATTTGTCCGTTAACCGATAGATTTCAACGGCAAGAATCGAGGTGATGATCGCCACAAACATACCAGCACTCCCTAAATTGGCCATTGGCAAGACAAAACCGACCGTTCCGGCAGCATCCAACGCTTCTGCTGGGATATTGACCGGGGTGAAGGTCAGTAAGAAGGCGGTCGTAGCTAAGATCCCGCCTGAAAGACCATCAAGCTTATAAGAGCGAGAAAGACTGTATCCGATCCCGAATGCAGCATACAAGCTCATAATGTACATCGTCATTCGATAAGGCAATAAGATCGTTGTGGCATTGCTAGACAAGAATTGATAGATGCCCCAACTTTGAGGCAGCGGTGGAAAGGCTAAAATCATAAAGAACGAACTGACGATAATCAATGGCAATGTTGAAACGATCCCATCACGAACCGCTCGCAAGTGACGCTGGCTGCCAAGTTTTTCCATCGGTCCTGCCAGATGGCGTTCGATGAATTGAGTGAATTTATCTAACATGGTTTATCCTCCTAAGGTGTTTTACATTTTTGTTTCCCATGGATTCGGAATAATTTTTCCTAAAATCACGCCTTGGGCTGCCCCGGTTGCTGCAGGGGCATTGTTGACACGGCTGTGAAGGGTTTCATTTCCTAAGATGGCGAAAGCCACCGCTTCTTTGGCATCGTTCGAACCGCCAATGTCATCTTGTGTTATAACGGCTACTGTTTCGGGTAAATAGCCTTTGATCATCTCAATCAGCAGATGGTTATGGGCGCCACCACCCGAAAGAATCACTTCAATATCATTTGTTCCCAACTGAGGGAAAATGAACCGTTGGTAACTGTCAGCAATGGAAAATGCGGTGAAATCGGTTAAAGTCCTCACCAAGTCTTCCGATGCTACTTGGGGATATTCGGTCATTAGCTGCTGCACAAAATGTTTGCCAAATTGTTCACGTCCAGTGCTTTTCGGCGGTTGCTGGGACAAATAAAAATGAGTTCTTAATTCCTTTTGCAAGGTGGGTATAATTGCTCCCGCTCGGGCTGTTTCACCAAACGCATCATAAGGCTGACCGAATAGCTGAACCATTAGTTCATCGATGACCATGTTTCCTGGACCTGTATCAAAAGCATATAATTCGCTTAAGCCACCATTTTTAGGCAGAACCGTAACGTTGCCGATGCCGCCAATATTTTGCAATAAACGATTTTTATCGTTTGATTGATAGAGCAGATAGTCCGTATAAGGTACAAGGGGCGCTCCTTGCCCGCCAGCAGCCATATCCATCACTCGGAAATCGGCGACGACTTTCGTTTGTAAGCCATAAGCAATAATCGAAGGTTCGCCAATTTGCAAGGTGCTGTTTTTCGCTGGATCAGCATCGGGGGAGTGCCAGATCGTTTGTCCGTGGCTGGCAACAAAATCAATGCTTTTTTCTTCAATACCGGCTTTTTGGCAGAGGATTTGACACGCTTTCAAAAATTGATACCCTAATTCAGTATTTAATTGGCAGATGAGGGGAACATTTGATTCCACCGGATCACAAGCAGTTTTTATTCGTTCCTTCAATTCTTCATCAATGGGCAGTGTGAGCATTTCCATCAGCTGGACGTCAGTTTCGATACCGCAGCCGTTGATTTTTACTAAAGCAGCGTCGATTCCATCCAAACTGGTTCCTGACATGAGTCCTATTGCAAGCATATCGTTTCTCCTTTCTTTTAGAATAGTGATGAAAGCGATTGTTGAATTCGATTTCACACTCATTGTAAATGAAGTGTAATTATATTTCAAGATATAAATTTATAATTGAAAAAACATTTCAACATAATGATGTTAGGTGTTCGCTATTTTTATCAAAAATGGGTGGTAAATGAAATTTCGCTGGAAGAGAGATGTCTAACGATCAGGGAAAGTGGTATAATGATTGGAAGGATATTTTTTAAGAAGGTGAAGAAATGCGCTTTATACATACAGCTGATTGGCACATCGGAAAAAAACTACATGGCTATGATCTGCTGGAAGACCAACGAGCAATCATTGATCAAATCATAGCGCTAGCAAGAGCAGAAAAGGTCGATGCCATCGTCATTGCGGGGGACCTTTATGATCGTTCGGTTCCTGCTGTTGATGCAGTCAAATTACTAAATGAAAAAATCGCTGAAATCAATTTAACGAATGAACTGCCATTATTGGCTATCTCAGGAAACCATGATAGTCCAACTCGTTTAGAAACCGGCAGTCAGTGGTTTCAACAAACACGCTTTTACCTGTCCACTAGCATCGAACAAAGTTTGCATCCGGTTGAGTTTGACGATACACAATTCTTTTTACTACCGTATTTCGAACCCATCGAGGCCCGCTTGTTTTTTGATGAACCATTAATGAAGATTTCTGATAGTATCCAAAGAGTCATTGAGGAGATGACCAAGAACTTTGACTCGTCCAAAAAGCAAGTGCTAGTGACCCATTTTTTTGTGGCGGGTTCTAGCCAAACAGATTCAGAAACAAAAATTCATGTTGGCGGATTGGACAGCGTACCGACCACCGCTTTTGCGCCTTTTGATCGGGTTGTTTTAGGCCATTTACATGCCAATACGGCTCTCAAACACCCAAAGATCGGGTACAGCGGCTCACCACTGAAATTTTCCCTTTCTGAACGGACGAACCAAAAAGGAATCTATCTTGTTGATACCGTAAAAGATACCAATGAATTTATTCCATTGACACCAAAAAGGGATATCCAGCAGCTGACGGCGTCCTTTGAGGAGTTGATCGATCCGGGTTTTTACCGTGATCTTGATCGTGAGGCGTTTTGGCATTTTCTGCTGACGGATCGTGCTGTGATTCCAAATATGATGAATCAGTTGCGAAAAATCTATCCATTTATTTTGTCTGTCGAACGGTTGAATGGACGAGAACAGACGAAAAAAAGACAATTAACGACACGAGAAACCGATCCGCAGACCTTGATCAGTCATTTTTTTCAAGAAATGACGGGTGATTCATTGCTCGATTCACAAACCAAATGGATCGAACAAGGATTAAATGAAGCATTTGTCGTGGAAAAGAGGGAATAGTCATGCAACCGAAGTCTTTACAAATGAAAAATTTTGGTCCATTCATTGATGAAAAATTGGATTTTAGTCAGCTGCAAGCTGGCGGGTTGTTTTTGATCAGCGGCAAAACTGGTGCAGGAAAAACGACTATTTTCGATGGAATGACGTTTGCCTTGTTCGGTGAAACATCGGGGAATCTGCGCTCAGGCAAAGAAATGCGATCGATGTTTGCTTCACCAACCGAAGAGACCAGCGTCACGTTTACTTTTGAACATCAGCGTTTTACCTACCAGATCCAACGGAAACCGGAACAGACGTTAGCAAAAAAACGTGGTGACGGTGTCACTAACCAAACGGCAAAAGTTCAATTGACGATTTTTGACGCCGATGGCAAAGAGAAAAAGCAGATCAGTAAACGGACAGAAGTTGATGCGTTTATCAAGGATCTGCTGCAGCTGGATGCAAAACAGTTTTTTCAAATCATGATGTTGCCGCAAGGAGAATTTCGTAATTTTCTGATTGCCAGTAGTAACGAGAAAGAACGGGTTTTACGAAATCTATTTGGTACAGAAATGTACCAGCAATTTAATGAATGGCTAAAAGAGCAAGTCAAAGCACAAAGTAGAAAGCTTGAACATCAGCAACTAGTCGCTTCGCAGATCATGGAGCGTTTTGAATGGGAAGAAGTGCAAGAAGTTTTAACGGCTGCGGAATGTCTGACTTTATGGGCGCAAGATTTAGAGAAACAACAGATTCAACTTCAAAAGTTATTGCAGAGAAAAGACAAGGCAACGCAAGAAATGAAAGCTGCGCAAGATGCCTTTTACCGTGCAAAAGAAATCGAAAATGCTCGGATCGAATGGCAAGAACTACAAGAAAAAGCACAACTGTTGAATGCCCAAAAAAACGAGATCGATCAAAAAAAAGCACGATTGACCCAACTTGTGTGGGCGCTTGAACATCAAGAAATCATGCAGCAAAAAGAAGAACGCGTAAATGAAGCGCAGCAAGCAGCACAGCAAATCGACGAAACGAAGCAGCTGTTGCAAGATGTTCAGCGGCAACAAGTAAGCTGGCAAGAACAAAGACCGTTGATCGAAGAGACTAAGAAAAAGCATGAAGCTGCCAATCAAAGAAGCCAACAGATCCAGCAGCAGATTCCATTGGCGCAACGCACAGAAAAGCAGCGAGAAGAAGTGGCACAGCAGGAAAAAGCAGCACAGCAGCAAACGGGCAAATTGACCAAAATTACTCAAGTGCTTGCTAACACCAAAACACAAGAGCAGCAACTGGTAGAAAAAATTGAAACGTTAAGAACATTTCAAACAGAAGCATTAAAACTAGCTGAAACACAATTGCTAATTGAAAAATGGCAACAAGCAAAGGCACTGGTTCGTGAAGCAGAACAAAAAGCAGGGGAACAGCAACAAATTCATTCGGAGTTAGTCCTTGAACAACAGCAATTGACAGCATCCTTGCTGGAGCTGCAAAAAACGCTAAAACAAGAAACCAGTCAAAATGCTCGAATGCAAATTGCGCGGCTTCGCCTTTTACTGGAAGAAAATGAACCCTGTCCGGTTTGCGGATCCTTGGATCATCCGAATGCACAGGAGCATACGACCTATCCCATTGAGGACATTCTTGCGAGTGAGCAAAGACTTGAGCAAATGCAAGAAAAATTGACGATAGTCCAACAGCAGGTATCGGCAAATCAAACGCTTCAAGAACAAGCGTTATTGCGGATCAATGAATGGCAAGCGACAAGCGTTTCGGCGGAAAAGCAAGCGGCTGCTGCTTGGAACGACGTTCAGCAGGCATACGCTAGGTTACAGCCTTTCGAAACGCAAGAGAAGCTTACTGAAGAAACGATTGCACAGGAATTAAAACAACGACAATCTCTCAATCAGCAAAAAGCCTCCTCTTACGAAGCAGCGCAAAAAACATATCAGGCAGTAAAGGGGCAATTGACAAAGTTAGATGAATCCTATCAGCAAGTCAGTGAGCAAGCAAAAAAGGCCGAGGAAGCGCGCCAACTTGCGGCAGGAAAATTGGCCTCTTTGCAAGAACAACTTGCTGGTGCTACTTACCAACAACTACAAGCCGATTTAACGTCAATTCATCTTTTACTAAGGGAATATACGCAACAAATCGAGGCGGATGCACGGCAAGAAGCACAGATCAAAGAGCAGCAAGCGATCCTTTCAGAGAAGTTGAAGAATGTACAACAATTTTTCGAAGAAAAGCAAGCCGCCAAGGCGAAAGCAGAACAACGGCTGATGCAACGATTGCAAGAAGCAGCGATGACTGAAGAAGCAATGCGGGAATTGATTGCCCAAGCTCCTCAAACAACCCTTCTGACAGAAGAAATCAAAACCTATGAGCAAGAAACGGCGTTTGTTCAACAGCGTCTGATATTGCTAGATACCCAATTAAAAGAGCAGGCGGCAATGGATTTAATCCAATTGGAAACGACCTACCTTCAGTTGCAGACTGTGATGGAGGAATTACAGCAAGAAACGGTTCGCAAACAGGAGAAGGTCAACAGCAATCAACGGTTATTTGACGAGTTGCAAGCCATTTATCAGAAAAATGTCGAAGAACTTGCCCAATTAGGCCAACTCCAACAGTTGGCAGAAACCATCAATGGCGAAAACACGAAGAAAACCAGCTTGGAACGGTATGTGTTGCAACAATTTTTGACGGAGATCTTAGAAGTCGCCAATGAACGCTTGTCCCGTTTGACCCGTGGCCGCTATCAATTTGAATTAGCGGATAAAGTTGGGAGCTATCGAAGCTCAACAGGCTTAGAAATTGACATCTATGACGATAATGCCGGTCAAGTCAGAAGAGCACATACACTGTCAGGCGGTGAAAGCTTTATTGCAGCCTTAGCGTTAGCAATCTCTTTAGCAGATGTGATCCAGCAACGAGCTGGCGGGATTGAGATCGAAGCACTTTTCATCGATGAAGGGTTTGGCTCGCTTGATGAAGAATCATTGGAAATGGCGATGGAAGCATTAGAAATGATCGAAAATGAAGGGCGCATGATTGGGATCATCAGTCATGTTCGAGAACTGCGGGCAAGGATCCTGCAGCAAGTGTTCGTAGAAACCAACGGCAGCGGGCAAAGCCGGATCCGAATAAAAGAATAAGGAGAGGAGGGCTCTTATGAAGTGGAGTATTCCAGAAAAAGTAATCGAGCGGGGGAGAACGTATCTTAATGAAGGCCGTGTCCTGTCTGTCACCCCGGATAAAGAAAAAAATGTGTGGCATGCAGAAGTACTCGGAACAGAATTGTATTTAGTTACTTTGGATGCTACTGCCAAAGAAGTGGATTATTGCCAATGTCCCTATTGGGAAGAACATCATTATTGCAAACATACGGTGGCCGTCGAACTCTATTTACGCCAACAAGGAAAAACACGAAAAATCAATGAACAAACCCCCATCAAAAAAGCCTTTTCTGCTTCAGAGATGTTTTCCAATGGTTTTGCCCGCTTAGACAGCGAAAAAGAAGCGAGTAAACCATTACAGATTGAATTTCGGGTAGATACGATTGCGACAAATCCTTATCACCAAGAGATGGATATCTTAGGGGTCTCTTTGAAGGTCGGGCATCGCGGCACGGCCAGGACCTATGTCGTCAAAAACATTTACAAATTTTTACAGATGTATCAAGAGAACAAGCACTATGCGGCCAATAAGCAACAGACCTTTTTGCTTTCTGCGGATGCCTTTGATGAGAAAAATCGAGCTTTATTGAATCGATTGACAGGAATCGCGCAAACCCAACAATTAATGGGGCAAGCGGGCATTCAAATCAATGGCAAACTTGACAAAAAATACTTGCTGCTGCCCGTTGAATTCGGCAAGGAACTGCTATTGCAATTCAATGATGTCTACACGCAAATCACCATTGGTGAAACCAAGGTCAACCAAGTAGACTTCCAATCGGGGGAACCATTGACGTTTTCAGTTACAAAAGAAGCGGATCATTTTCCGCTGCAGTTCGTAAAAGACTTCGACCACTTACTTAGTTATTATAACTGGGGGCTGTTGGACGGAACATTTTATGAATTGACTGTCGAGCAAAAGGAGATCTATGTCACGATGCAGCAGCTGTTTAAACGTTTTGAACAGCCAATCATTGATTATCCAAAAGAAGAGCTGGCGAATCTCTTTATGAAAGTTTTGCCTTATTTGCGAAAAATTGGGCGTGTCCAAGTGGCTCCTGAGGTTCAAAATGACATCGAAGAATCTGAATTGAAAGCAGTTTTCTCCTTGCGGAAAATCAAAGGTCAAGTAGATCTACAAGTTGATTTTACTTATGGAGAAGTCGTTTTTTCAAGTGATGAAAAACATCAATACATGCCAGAAAATCATCCAGAGATTTTACGTGATTTCCAACAAGAAGCACGGATCGAAGCCATTATTGAAACCTTTGGCTATCAAGCCAGCAGCAAAAATTGGCAAAAAAATCTACCACTAGGTGAGCAACTCTATACCTTTTTTACGAGAGAGATCCCGGTCTTGAGACAATTAGGGGAAGTGCGGATCGGCAAGAAGCTGCGGGAACTCTACCTTGATGCCCAGCATCATCGACCAGAAATCGTGATTGAAGAGAATGGTTCTTGGTTGGATATCAAGTTTGATGTTAGCGGCATTCAAGAATCAGAGATCAACGATGTTTTGCGGAGTCTGTTGCAATCTGCGCAATTTTATACCACAGAAAATGGGCAAGTTCTTTCGCTGGAGTCGGAAGAGTTTCAAGAAGCAAGTGCTGCCCTCAAAAAATTGCGGCTCTCGTTAGATACGAAAAACGGGGCAATCCAAGTCCCATTGAATCAAGGGCTATTACTGCAAGAACAGTTTGCCGATCAAGCGAGTTTTAGCACAGGCTTTCAGCAAATGACGAAAGATTTGATCCATCCAGAAAACTTTGAGGCACAGTTGCCAGACAACTTGCATGCTGAGTTGCGGCAGTACCAAGAAGTTGGCTTTCGTTGGCTAAAAATGTTGAGCCATTATCAATTTGGCGGCATTCTTGCTGATGAAATGGGGTTAGGGAAGACCGTCCAAACCATTAGCTATTTGCTTTCTGAGAAACAAGAGCATCAAAAATTGAATGCGTTGATCGTGGCGCCAGCCAGTCTAACATTCAACTGGCAGCAAGAAATCAAACGGTTCGCACCTTCAATTTCAGCGACTGTCATCAGTGGAACGAAAGAAGAGCGAGAAGCGCAGATGGCGCAATCAGCGGACGTCCGAATTACTTCGTATGCAAGCTTGCGTCAGGACATTGATGCCTATCAAGCACTAGAGCTATCGTGTTTGATTTTAGATGAAGCACAGATGGTCAAAAACAGCGCGACCAAAACGGCACAGGCATTGCGATCCTTGGAAGTTCCGCAGCGGTTCGCCCTCAGTGGCACACCGATCGAGAACAATTTAGAAGAATTGTGGTCCTTGTTCCAAATGATTATGCCAGGCTTTTTCCCCAACAAGCAGAAATTTAAGGAACTATCTACACAGGAAATTGCAAAAATGATCAAACCCTTCATTTTGCGAAGAGATAAAAAATCTGTGTTACATGATTTACCGCAAAAGCTGGAAACAAATTATTACAGTGTCCTAACAGAGGAACAAAAGAAAATTTATTTGGCGTATTTGCGACAAATGCGAGAAGAAATCGCGCAAATGGATTCTACGTCTTTCCGCAAAAATCGGATCAGTATTTTAGCTGGCTTGACTCGTCTACGGCAAATCTGCTGTGACCCTCGATTATTCGTGGAGGACTACGAAGGGTCTTCTGGGAAACTTGAGCAGGTCAAAGATTTACTCTTAGCAGCCAAAGAAAATGGCCGTCGTGTCCTGCTATTTTCTCAGTTCACCAGTATGCTTTCGATTATTGAAGAAGAATTAGCCCAGGAAGGGTTTGAATCCTTCTATTTGCGTGGCAGCACACCGCCGCAAGATCGTTTGACGATGGTCAATGCTTTTAATAGTGGCGAAAAAGATGTCTTCTTGATCTCATTAAAAGCAGGAGGAACTGGACTAAATCTGACTGGTGCAGATACAGTGATTTTATACGATTTATGGTGGAACCCAGCAGTGGAAGAACAAGCCGCTGGACGAGCCCATCGGATTGGTCAAAAAAATGTAGTCGAAGTCTGGCGAATGATCGCCGAAGGAACCATTGAAGAACGAATGGATGCATTGCAACAAGAAAAACGTGAGCTTTTCCAAAAAGTGATTCAAGGCAATGAAACCCAACTTCAACAAATGACCGAAGAAGATATTCGCTTAATTTTGAGTATCGGCGAAGAACATTAAGCATTCAAAAAAACATGGACCCGCTTGAAGCGAAGGTCCATGTTTTTTAGTTATAGGCGTATGCAGGAAGCTGCAAGAGGGCGTCAATACTTTCTTGGAGCTGCGAGAAAGCAGTGATCGACACATCGGGCAAATCTTCCAATCCATTAGGCGCCTGACGAAGACGATGATTGAACCACAAGGCTTGCCAACCGGCTTTTTTGCAGCCCACTACATCATTATCAAAGTTGTCACCTACGTACAGTGTTGTTTCTGGATCAAGAGCAAAGGCGGTTTCTGCCAATTGGAAAATTTCTAGCTCTGGTTTCTGATAACCGGTTGCTTGTGAAATGATCATATGCTCTGGTTTGATCCATCGAGTCAGTTGCAACTGATTCAACTTCTTTTGTTGGTGGTCGGTGGGACCGTTAGTAATAATTCCTAATTTGATTGGCAATTTGGACAAATAACTCAAGGTTGACTCAACTTTTGGATGTAGCGTGATAGCATCTAGTTCTTGTTCATAGCACAGCTGAAACTGGCAGCTTTCTTCCATAGTAATAGGGAAATAACCTAAGTCCGTTAGAGAATGAGTCAGCCGGTAATAACGAAAATGCTCCAGCGTCCATTCATTCGCCAATACCCTTCCAAACTGTTCATCGCTATGTACGCGAAAACGCAAATAAAGAGCGGTTAGGTCCTTGCGGGCAATTTGTGGAAAGCATGAGGTTATGGCATTACGAAATGGTTGTTGCTGGTCATATAAGGTATCATCGACATCAAAAAGAATACTAGTGATCAAAAGAGACACGCCTTTCAGAGTTAGTGAAAATTTTCAGTTTGTTTTCGAATCAATCATAAGCCATTATGACTCTAAAAAAAAGAGGGAAAGCCTTGTGAAATAAAGGTTTTATTTACTGTTTTTAGAAATCCGCGTCTTGATAGGTTTTCAAAATTATAGTGAATTTTACCCATTTTCACATGTTTCTCATTTTGCATTTCTTCAAAGAGTTGCTTATAATGAAAGCTATTGAGGAGGGGGAAATGTGTTAAAAAGGTTTTTTCGTTATTATCGACCGTATCGGTCACTATTTATGCTAGATTTTACTTGTGCGGTATTTGCTGGTTTATTAGAACTGGCCTTTCCCGTTGCCGTCAACCAAGTAATCGATAAGATCATGCCCCAGAACAACTTTCGCTTGATACTATTGGCTTGCTTAGGCTTGTTCTTGTTTTATGTGATCAATACTGTGTTGCAATATATCGTGGTTTTTTATGGTCATAAACTTGGGGTCAATATTGAGACAGATATGCGTCAAGAACTGTTTCAACATCTGCAGACCCAATCTTTTGAATATTATGACAATCAAAAGACCGGCAAGCTGATCAGTCGCTTGACCACGGATCTCTTTGAAATCTCTGAAGTCGCTCACCATGGGCCAGAAGATGTTTTTATTACCATTATGACTTTGGTGGGGGCATTCCTATTGATGTTGAATATGCACGTTCAATTAGCGATAGCGACATTTGCGTTGATTCCATTGATTACGATTGCCTTGGTTTTTTTCAATAAGAAAATGACCAAAGTCAATACACAGATCTATGACAACCTCGGTGAGTTCAACGCCGGAGTGGAAGCATCTGTTAGCGGTATTCGAGTGACCCAATCGTTTGCTAATGAAACGTTCGAACATAAACGCTTTGATGGATTGAGCGAAATCTATCGGCAATCGAAGATCCTTTTTTATAAGGTAATGGCGATCAGCTCAGCGTATAATTACTTTCTGATTCGCTTGATCAACTTGTTTGCTCTGATTTTTGGTGCTTACTACGTGATTCGTGGTGAACTGACGAATGGCCAGTTTGTAGGGTTTATTTTATTATCGAATGTCTTTGTTAGACCAATTGAGAAGGTCAATACGATGATTGAAAGCTATCCGAAAGGCATCGCTGGCTTCAAACGATTGACCGAAGAATTGGATAAAGAACCGACGATCAAAGACAAACCAGGGGCACGGGTTGTTCAATCATTAAAAGGGGATATCGTCTACCAAGATGTTTCTTTTTCTTATGCGGATGCGACGAAAGTCTTGAATCACATCGATTTATCGATCAAAGCTGGCGAGACGATCGCCTTCGTCGGGCAAAGTGGCTCAGGGAAAACCACGTTATGCAACTTGTTGCCGCGTTTTTATGAAGTCACTGAAGGCGCCATTACGATTGACGGCATCAATATTCAGGAGATGACCTTGGCTTCTTTACGTCAGCAGATTGGGACTGTGCAGCAAGATGTCTTTCTTTTCCCGGGAACGATTCGAGAAAATATTGCTTATGGCAAACTTGATGCAACAGAAGAGGAGATTTTAAAGGCAGTTAAATTAGCACACTTAGAAAAGGTCATCGATCAAATGACGGATGGGTTAGATACGGTCATCGGTGAACGAGGAGTCAAATTATCCGGTGGTCAAAAGCAGCGGGTAGCGATTGCTCGGATGTTCTTAAAAAACCCGCCGATTTTGATATTAGATGAAGCAACATCAGCGTTGGATACGGAAACCGAGCAAGTGATTCAAGAGTCATTGAATTCTTTGGCAGATGGCCGTACAACCTTGATCATTGCCCATCGCCTCGCAACGATCAAACATGCGACACGCATCATTGTCGTTAGTGATAAAGGCATCTTAGAAGAGGGGACCCATGAAGATTTGATGGCGAAAAAGGGACATTATCGCGCATTGCATGATGCGCAATTCGCTCGTGATGGAGAACCTTCTCTCCCTTAGAAGAAAGAAATGAACGATCAATCCAAGAAAACACTAGTCTTTTTATACTTTGTCAGGAAAAAGCATAAAAGACGGGTTTCTTAGGTTGATCGTTTTTCACTAAATTTTTGTGAGAAACCCTTTTCATTTATAAGCAGATATTCATTTCTCCTACTGTTTTATTGTCGATTATGACAGAAATGCTTGTATGGTTTTCTGATTAAAAAGGAATGTGATACAATGGAATCAAGAATGAAGACATTGGTTGAGAATCTTCTCTGGAAAAAATAACATATATTTTTATTGTAGCCCTGTCGTTTCCAAGGCAACAAGGGATCGTGAAATTTTTCCTTTGAAAACGATTGAGCCATGGACTTGGTTTTTTTCTCCATTTTTTTGATTACACATGTAATTACAGAGGGGAAATTAAAAAACGCGGGATTCAACTAAAAGAGTATTTTAATATTCTGACATCTTTTTGATACACCTTTGACACACTGTTGTATAAAAGAAGTAATATTAAAAAAAAATTTGATTTTTCTCATTTAAAAATAAACTTTTTGAGTGAAACCTTTTGCCTAAAAGGTTTCGCTTTTAATATAACTTTCGAGTTTTATTAAAAAATATGAGATTTAGACTAGATTTTTTTTAGTTAAACCTGTATAATTGAAATCAAGCGAGGGAACAGGACTTGCTTGATTGAAAATTAAAAAGGAGAGATGCACGTTGTTGACACTATACACTTCCCCAAGTTGCACATCTTGTCGCAAAGCTCGTGCGTGGTTACAAGAGCACGAAATCCCTTTTGTTGAAAGAAATATTTTTTCAGAACCGTTAAATATTTCTGAGCTTAAGGCAATTCTACAAATGACAGAAGATGGCACAGAAGAAATTATTTCCACCAGATCCAAAGTATTCCAAAAGTTGAATATGGATCTAGATGACCTGCCCCTAAAAGATTTATTGACACTTGTTCAAGAAAATCCAGGATTATTGCGTCGGCCAATTATGATCGATGAAAAACGATTGCAAGTTGGGTTTAACGAAGATGAAATTCGTCGGTTCTTACCTAGGGATGTTCGCCAACTGGAACTAAGACAAGCGCAATTAATGGCAGGCTTATAAATTTGACTTCATCGACTCGCTTTCTCGTAGAAAGTGAGTCTTTTTTTGAGTTTTTACGTTTTTCTTAAGAGGATATTCGTTTTCTCTTTACTTTTTATCAGGTTTCGATACAATGAACCTATAGTGAGTAGCAAAAGTGAGGTGTAGCTAATATGGAAATGGAACATATCAATGAGAACACCATTCGTGTATTGATCAAAAGTGAAGACTTAGCTGCGAGAGGCATCACTTTTCTTGACCTTCTAGGAAATCACAATGAAATTGAAAACTTCTTTTACAGTATTCTTGAAGAAGTTGATATTGACGAAGAATTTAAAGGCAGTGAAGCTGTAACTTTCCAAGTCTTGCCTAAAGGCGATGGGTTAGAATTGTTTATTAGCAAAAATCTTCCACCAGAAGGAATGGAAAATTTTGATGAAATGAACGATGAAGCGAATGAAGACATTACCGATATGTTGAAAAAACATGTGGCGGCTCAATTACAAGAGTCAGAGCAAGCAGAAGAAATCGGCAATCGTTTTGTATTCGAGTTGTTGCGATTCGAAGATATGATTCAATTGGCATCCGAAGTATATTTGGATTCCGTTGCAACCAATCTTTACCAAATGGGCAATCATTATTATATTGAAATTCGATTTATGGATGCAGATATTACTGATATTGAAGTGGAAAATGCACTTTCTTATTTGATGGAATTTGCCCAAAGGACTTCAGTGACGCCCGAAGTTTTATCAGAATACGGTGATTTGATCATGGAAAACGATGCACTTGAATTGACTCGTTTCTATTTCAAGAATGATTAATGAATGAAAATCATTTCCAGCCAAGGACATTTTGACAATGTTTTTGGCTTTTTTAATTGTGTTTGACGAATCTGGCGTACCTCTTATTGAGGTGAGCCAGATGTTGAAAGCGTTGAACCAAAGAAAAGAAGTCATCCTAGCGAAAGGGGCAAAGAAATCCTCGGGCCCTTTTTATTGCCCAGGCTGTCAGAAAGAAGTGATTTTGAGGCAAGGACTTAAGCGACAGTCCCACTTTGCCCATCAAGCCACCACTGATTGTCAGACATACAGTGAAGGGGAGACGAAGGAGCACTTGGAAGCAAAACAACTTTTGTTTGAATGGTATCAAGAGATGGATATTGAACTTGAAGCCTACTTGCCGCAACTTCAGCAGCGACCTGATCTCTGTTACAAAAATATTGCCGTTGAAGTCCAGTGTTCTTCACTCAAGTTTTCACGATTTCTGGAACGAACCAGCACTTATTTAGCAAATGGTTATCAGCCTTGGTGGATCCTAGGGACCAAAATGTATCCGAAACGCCATTGGTCGCTTTTGGCAAAAGCCTGCTGTACTTATCCGTCTACTGGCTTTTGCTTGTGGCTCATTGATACGCGAAATCAGGCATTGGTGCGGCTGCACCAAATCAAATGGCACTATCAAGAAGGGGTAATCAGTCGACGAAGCGCTATACAAAAAGGGGAGCCATACAGGAAAGAGACACTTCGACCTTTGTACGAAGCAGATGAATCAGATACCCACCATTCTATTGAATGGGTAGCGGTCGATTATCGTTTGTGGGTGATTCGAAAACTGCGAAACAGACTGCCTAAAATCAGAGAGATTCAAGAAATAGTATACCCGTTGAATGGGAATGTCTCACAGTTGCCTCTTTGGTGCTATTGTGAAAGTCGGTTTGGCTTTTTATTTGAACACCACATACTGATTTTTCGCTTTCTCTATTTAAGTGAATGTCCCATTAGTTTTGAACAGTGGTTGATTCAGTTGAGGAAGCTGCATTGGCAATGGTGCTTTCCTTTGCTTGATCAAAGAGAAATATTGAGAGAAATCTTTCAAGAATGCCAATATTTAGAAAATTCGGTTTCTTTTTCAAGCCAATGATTTGGTTTCGTTGAAAAGTGTGATAAGATATTTTTAACCAATGAACAAGGAGTGAAGGGAATGTCAGAAACAAAACAATTACCAGCACGTGAATCGATTCCAGTCGAAAAAACGTGGGACTTAACGAAAATCTATGCCGATGATGCGGCTTTTGACATAGAATTTCAAGAAATCCAAGCACAGCTTAAAGAAGCTAGCAGTTACCAAGGCACTTTAGCAGATGGGCCACAAGCCTTCCTATCCGCTTTAGAATTTGTCTTAGATCTTTCTCGCCGTTTAGAGAAACTGTATGTTTACAGTCATTTGAAAAATGATCAAGATACCGCTAATACGACTTATCAAGGCTTATATGCGAAAGCCAGCAGTTTAGTTGCGCAAGTAAGTGAAGCCGTTGCTTGGTTTGATCCCGAATTATTGACGATGTCCGATGAAACGATTTGGGGCTATTTCGATCAAGAACCGAAACTAGCTGTTTATCGTCATATGATCGAAAAAACTATTAACGAGCGGCCCCATGTTTTGCCTGCCGATCAAGAAGCGCTATTGGCCGGAGCAGGCGAAATTTTTGGAGCATCCGGCAACATTTTTTCTGTTTTAAACAATGCTGATTTGGATTTTCCAGTAGTTGAAGACGAAAACGGGGAAAAAGTACAGCTATCTCATGGTGTATACGGTGAGTTGATGGAAAGCACGGATCGGTCTGTTCGGGAAGCGGCCTTTAAAGGTCTCTATGGCGTTTATGAGCAATTCCGCAATACCTTTGCCCAAACCTTAAGTACGAATATCAAAGCCCACAACTTTAAAGCCAAAGCCCGTAAATACGACTCGGCACGCCAAGCCGCTTTGAGTGCCAATCATATTCCTGAAAGTGTCTATGATACCTTAGTGGACGTCGTTAATCAGCATTTGCCATTATTACACCGATATATGGCATTAAGAAAACGCCTGTTGGCTGTCGACACGCTTCATATGTATGATGTGTACACGCCGATTTTAGGGGAAGCATCGATTCGCTATACCTATGAAGAAGCAGTCGAAAAAGCGAAAGAAGCGCTAAAACCATTAGGGGAAGAGTATCTAGCTGTAGTTGAAGAAGCCTTCAGCAATCGGTGGATCGATGTCGTTGAAAACAAAGGCAAACGCAGTGGTGCCTATTCTTCAGGTGCTTATGACACACTGCCTTATATCTTAATGAACTGGAATGATCGATTGGATCAACTCTTTACCCTCGTTCATGAAATGGGACACAGTGTGCATAGTTACTTCACACGGAATAACCAGCCTTATGCCTATGGGGATTACTCGATCTTCTTAGCAGAAATCGCTTCAACCACGAATGAAAATATTTTAACGGAATACATGCTTCGGACTGAGACTGATCCGCGGGTCAAAGCCTATGTCTTGAATCATTTTCTTGATGGATTCAAAGGAACGATTTTCCGTCAAACGCAATTTGCCGAGTTTGAACACTTCATGCACGTGGAAGATGCGAAAGGAACGCCGTTGACCAGTGAATTCTTAAGCGAGAACTATGCCGAGTTAAATGCAAAATACTACGGACCATCAGTTGAAAAAGATCCGGAGATTCGTCTTGAGTGGTCACGCATTCCGCATTTCTATTACAATTACTATGTTTACCAATATTCAACTGGTTTTTCGGCAGCTTCTGCTTTGGCGAAGAAAATCTTAGCTGGCGAACCGGATGCCTTAACTAACTATTTGAACTATTTGAAAGCCGGACGTAGTGATTATCCAATCGAAGTCATGAAAAAAGCAGGCGTAGATATGACGAAAGCAGATTATATTGAAGATGCAATGAAAGTATTTGAGCAACGCTTGAATGAATTGGAAGAACTCGTAAAAGAAATCGAAGCATAATTGAAAAGAGTACAAACCAGTCCGAAAAGGATTGGTTTGTTTTTTTTGTTCCTCCTGCAATGAAAAACGCTGCGCAGCGAGCCAAACACAAGATCATCGTTTGGCTCGCTGCGCAGCGTCGCTATTGAATAGGGTTTCATAAAAGAATCAACCCTCGATCAATTTCATGAATAGTGGAAAGTTTTGGTGCTTTCAAAGACTGAGCTTTTTGCATAAATGTATCGAGTTCTGTTGCTGTACCACAGACGAGAGGAAGACTTCTCAGTTCCTCTGATCCTTCTAAAAGGACCCCATATTCTTCTTCACTTGAAAAATCATACACCACAGCAGAAGGTGTGATCGTGATGCCCATGTCTTTCGCTACCCTCTGATCGGTGGCAAAGTTCTTTTTCACTAACTCAGATGTACGATCTTCTAGGAACATCTCTAAATCACCGTTCGTTTCTGAAAATAGATCTTTCACTAAGGTGTCGCAATATTCCTGTTTTTCGATCCCTATCCGTTGTTGCAGTTTCAATAAGAAATCCCGAGCAATTTTTTTTCCTTGCAACTGGGCTGCTTTATAATCCAATGACGCAGCATAGATTTGGTTGGTCTGTTCATTTCGCAAGACCAAATCCGCCTTATTCATGGACAAATAGTCCATTGAAACACCTACGGAAAACAAGTTAACGAAAGGCAGGATCTGCAAATGGATTTTTTTGCGGCTCGTGTTTAATTTGTTGAGAATCTCTTTTTCGATATCATAACAAATAGGCCCAATCGGATTAATAAATAAAAAAAGTTCGATCATTTGAATCTCTCCCCAATTAAGATTCTTGAGTAACTTGAAAAACAAAATAAGTATGTTTTATTAAATATAGCAAAAAAACGCGAAAAAAGTAAGCAAAAGGGCATCCTACAATGATTTTTCTTCAACGGCTCGAATGATCTTGTTTTTTGCTGGTCGGTAAGGAACACCAAAAGAATGCAATAACGATTGAAAGGCAAATTTTCCTTGAATTGGCTCACTGACTTCTAGCTCTAACTCATAATCATGCTGTTGACCATACCAGCTTTCATCCAAAGCAAGTAATCCTTCATTGATCGGAAATTCCGCCCGTTTCGTTTTTAATGCTGCGATCATGTGTAATGAATCAGGTTCGATATTCGCTGCTTTTAAGCGTTGAGCAACCACACCTGTTTTTAAAATTTTTTCTGACGCGATCAATGACGCTGCGGTTTCGATTGTCAAAGGATCAGTCGTTTCTAACAGACCGTGTTCAATGGGGGTCTTTAGCGTTAATTCTGCATTGGTAGGAGTCGTGCGAATGCGTAAGCCAAAATGCTTTTCTCGCAGTTTAAAGTCTTGCGTATCAAAGTAATAATTGGTTTGCGTCTTGAAGGCTTTTTCTGACAATTTGTAATAAGCAAGCAACTGGTGGTATTCTTTTTCCGTCAACATTGTTTTATATTCAATCTCTACTTGTTCGACCATTGATTTTCACTCTCTTTCTATTGCAAACATAGTGTACGCTGTTTCAGCTATTCCGTCAAAGAAACTAAACAAAGAAAAGCGGAAACGATTGGGGCAGACAAAAAAATCTTTTGTTTCTGCACTTCTGTCCATTCAGTTTTATTCCAAGAGTATGGTAGAATAAGAGGTATGTTATGAACAGAATCGAGGGAGAAGAATGATTCGAGATTGGGAAGAATTCTTAGCGCCTTATGAACAGGCGGTTTCAGAATTAAAAGTAAAATTAAGAGGCATAAGAAAACAATATCGGGAACAAAACAAACATGTTCCCATTGAATTTGTCACGGGGCGTGTCAAGCCAGTAGATAGCATTTTAACAAAAAGCAAATTACGAGGAATCGCACTGGATCGTCTTGAAGAAGAAATGTCTGACATCGCCGGTTTGCGAATCATGTGTCAGTTTGTGGAAGACATTCACCAAGTCGTTGAACTGTTGCGGACACGTAAAGACATGAAAGTCATTATTGAACGTGATTATATTACCAATAAAAAAGTCAGTGGTTACCGCTCGTATCATCTGGTGATCGAGTATCCAGTTCAATTGATCGATGGAGAAAAAATTATCTTAGCAGAGGTACAAATTCGTACATTGGCGATGAACTTTTGGGCAACGATTGAACATTCATTGAACTACAAATACCAAGGGGAATTTCCCGATGAAATTAGCGAGCGACTACGACGTTCGGCAGAAGCAGCCTACCAGCTAGATGAAGAGATGTCTAATATTCGTGAAGAGATCCAAGAGGCACAGCGGTTGTTTTCTCATGGGAAAGGCAAACGCGGCGGACATGACACGCCCAAGTTGCCGAAGGAGGAATCAGAATGAAAGGCATCCGCGTGGCAATCGTCCATAATCAAGAAAGCAAGTCAGTAGAAGTGACGAAGCGTTTAACTGTCCTCCTGGAGCAGTCTGAAAACAAGATCGATCAAGAGAACCCTGAATTAGTGATCTCTGTTGGTGGAGATGGTACGCTTCTTTCTGCTTTTCACTTGTTCAACCATAAGTTAGATCAAGTACAATTTTTAGGGGTCCATACGGGACACCTCGGCTTTTATACAGATTGGCGTGACTATGAATTGGATGAATTGGTAGAGTCTTTATGCAATGACCATCAAAAGAGTGTCAGTTATCCTTTATTGGATGTCCGAATCACTTATGCAAATGGCAAACCAGACAAGCATTTCCTGGCATTGAACGAATCAACGATCAAACGCGGCAATCGCACCATGGTTGCCGATATTTCTATTAAAGAAGACCTCTTTGAAAAGTTTCGCGGGGATGGCCTCTCGATCTCAACGCCAACCGGCTCAACTGCCTATAACAAAAGTGTTGGTGGGGCAGTATTGCACCCAAGTATCAATGCGTTTCAATTAGCAGAGATTGCTTCTTTGAACAATCGCGTCTTTCGGACACTTGGATCACCGATCGTCGTGGGTCATCACGAGTGGGTCAAAGTGCAACTGCAACAAAGTACCGACTATTTAGTGACGATTGATCAATTTACCATCGAGCAAGAAGAAATCGATGCAATCTATTACCGGATTGCCGACGAACGGATTCATTTTGCGTCTTATCGGCATATGCATTTTTGGAATCGTGTCAAAGATTCCTTTATTGGAGAAGAATAAACTCATGGAATTTACGTATCAATATACCGGACAAGGGCAGCAAGTCAAATATTTTTTGAAGGAACAAGGAGTATCCAAAGGTCTGCTAGCGAAAATAAAATTTCAAGGCGGAAAGATATTTGTGAATGACCACGAGCAAAACGTCTTGTTTTCTTTGGCGCAAAATGATAGGGTAACTATTGTAATTCCTCCTGAAGGGGAACATGAAACGATGCTGGCTGATCCGACACCTATTGAGATTGTGTATGAAGATGCCCATCTGTTAATCGTGAATAAGCCGGCTGGCATCTCATCGATTCCTGCGCAATATCATCCGACTGGCACGATGGCCAATCGAGTCAAGGCCTACTATCAAGCGCAACACTATGAAGATCAAGTGATCCATGTAGTGACTCGCTTAGACCGTGACACATCAGGATTGATGCTTTTTGCAAAACACGGCTTTGCCCATGCGAAGCTGGATAGCCAGTTACGGAAGAAGCAAGTTGTTAAAAAATATCAAGCCCTCGTTGCGGGAGATCTTTCCGCATTATCCGCCCATAGCGAGATCGATTTGCCTATCGCTAGGGACCTGACCTCGCTTTTGAAACGCAAGGTCAGTGAAGAAGGAAAAGAGGCACGTACGGAGTATTGGCTAAAACAGCGCAATTCAGATTGCGCATTAGTCGACATTCAACTACACACAGGCCGGACACATCAAATAAGGGTCCATTTTTCTGCGATCGGTTGTCCCTTACTAGGAGACGAGATGTATGGGGGATCAATGGCTTTTGGGATCAGACGACAGGCACTTCATTGCTGTCAGCTGCAATTTCAGCATCCCTTTACGAATGAACCGTTGGCTTTTGAACTGCCTTTACCTGCAGACATGGCCGCTGTTTGTTCAGCTATCGATAAGCAATAACAAATGAGGTGAAGAGATTGGATGAAAATCAAGAATTAACCGAACGATTTGATCAACTGAATCAAGCACTAAAAGACAATGATATCCAGGGATTTCGTGAGGCATTCTTGGATCTGCATATCTACGAGCAGGGTCAATTCTACCAATCTCTAGAAGCAGACGATCGACAAATCGTCTATACGTATCTATCGCCGAAAGAATTGGCAGACATGTTTGACGTCATTGAAGAAGACGATGAAAACATGGTGGACTATCTTTCAGAAATGCGGCCTGCATATGCTGCAACGATGTTAGCAGAGATGTATACCGATAATGCTGTCGATCTACTGAATACATTGGACAAGAAACAAACGGCCAAATATTTGAGTCTGATGACTGCTGAAGCCGCTAGCGAGATCAAAGAACTATTGCATTATGAAGATGAAACAGCTGGATCATTGATGACAACCGAGTTTGTTTCCATTGTTGCCAACCAAACGGTTCGTTCAGCGATGTATGTCTTAAAAAATGCCGCAGATGTTGCTGAGACGATTTATTATATTTACGTCGTGGATACCGACAACAAACTTGTGGGCGTTATTTCTTTAAGAGACTTGATCATCAATGATGAAGATACCATGATTGCTGATATTTTGAACGAGCGGGTGATGTCGGTTCATGTTGGAGATGACCAAGAGGATGTCGCTCAGACCTTCCGGGATTATGACTTTCTCGCATTGCCAGTCACCGATTATGACGATCACCTATTAGGGATCGTGACCGTCGATGATATCATCGACGTTATCGATGATGAAGCAGCCAGTGATTACTCGGGTTTGGCAGGGGTCAATGTAGAAGAAGTCAGTGAAAACCCGATCAAAGCTTCTTCGAGAAGGTTACCTTGGCTCATCACCTTACTCTTTCTCGGAATGGCAACCGCCAGTTTAATCAGCCATTATGAAGAGTTAGTTAGTGAAGCAAGTATTCTCGCCGTCTTTATCTCACTGATCACCGGAACTGCCGGCAATGCCGGTACCCAGTCTTTAGCGGTAGCCGTACGCCGCTTGGCGATCAATGATGATAAAGAAAATAGCTTTATGAAAACAGTGGTCGGTGAGGTGCTTACAGGACTTTTCACAGGAGCTATTACCGGATTGACGATTTTTGCTATTGTGGCTGTCTGGAAACAAAATCCGATTCTAGGGTTTGTGATCGGGATGGCTATGATGTGTGCCATCACAGTAGCCAACTTAGCGGGAAGTTTGATTCCGATGCTAATGGATAAGCTTGGGTTTGATCCGGCAGTGGCGAGCGGTCCGTTTATTACGACCCTCAGTGATTTGACCAGTGTTTTGATCTATTTCAATATTGCCAGTCTTTTTATGAACTATTTTATTCAATGAATAAAAAATAAAAGCAAGCCGATGATTTTTCTTCGAGTGAAGAATCATTGGCTTGCTTTTTAATTTTTTGGTTTTGGCAACACCCCAGAAGGAGAGACGCCATAAAGTTTTTTAAAAGACTTGCTAAAGTGATAGGCATCTTGATAGCCAACTGCAGAGGCGACTTCCTTGATCGTGAGGTTGTCATTTTTTAGCATGTCTTTGGCACGTTTTAGGCGGATTTCTATCAAATAGTTAATGGGGCTGACTCCTGTCGCTTCTTTAAAAATCTTGGAAAGGTACGTCGGACTGAGAAATTGATCTTGTGCCAGTTTTTCCAAGGTGATTTCTTCTTTATAATGATTTTCCAAATAATAGACGGTATAGTTGACGATTTGTTGTTGTCTTCTTTGGCTTTTGGAAAGGTAAGGAACGACATTGATGTGGTCTTCATTTAGTCCGCGTAAAATATAGACGAGCATCTCCATCAAGACAGCTTTTTGCATCAACTGAAACTCATCCCGCTCTTCACTGCTTTCTCGCACCAACTGCCACGCTTTTTCCAAAACTTGATGATGGTATTTGCCTAATTCTAACAATGGGTGTTTGTTGGGGAAAAAATTTCGCTTGAATCCTTCCAAGGAAATATTCTTCAGTCCAATATGCAACTGGTGGGAGCGAGTGCCTTTAGGCTGTAATTCGCAGTGGTCGACACCAGGATTAAAAAGCATGACACTGCCAGCACGAATTTTCTTCGCTGGTTCTTTTTCAAAATAATACGTACTTTCTCCTTCTAACAAGACGCTGATTTCTAAAAAGTCATGATGATGCATTTCTCCATGACTTTCTGCTTGCGTCCATGGGTCAAAGAGATAGATGATTTCGGGATTGAAGGTCCGAGGGTTAACTAAATTCATGGCTGATTCACTCCAATTGGGTGCCCATCTCCGATAAAAAAAGGGAATGGTGCTTCTTACTAATATTTTACATCAAAATGAGTAAGAAAAACCATTCAAATCGCTTTTCAAAACGCTAAGCTTAACAACGAGAGGGGGAATTAGATGAGTAATACACAATGGATCTGGCGCTATGCCAAAAAGAACCGCGGAAAAATCATATTGGCGATCCTGTTTTTAGTGATCAATGCAGCGCTGATCATTGTTAATCCGTACTTGGGAGGAATGGTGATCGATGATGTCATCAATCAGCAAAAAACGCACTTATTGATTCCATTACTGTTGATCATGATCGCAACGACCGTCATTCGCACCATTGTCCGCTATAGTTATCAAATTTTATTTGAACGGGTCGGACAAAATACGCTATACGATTTACGGGAAGACTTGTATCAGAAACTGCAGGAATTGGATTTCGACTTTTTTAATCACACACGGGTGGGAGATATTATGGCACGAATGACCGGGGATACTGATGCCATACGCCACTTTGTTTCTTGGGTGACCTATAATATCGCTGAATGTATCTTGTGGTTCTTTTCTGCGGTGGTGGTCATGAGCTTTATTGATTGGAAATTGATGTTGGCATTGGTGGCTGTCACACCGATCATTTTTCTGTTGACGAATCGCATGTCTAAAAAAGCACACCCACTGTTTTTTGATATTCGTGAGAGCTTTTCGCGCTTGAACTCAATGGTAGAAGAAAATATTGGTGGCAATCGGGTGGTGAAAGCTTTTGCTCGTGAAAATTTTGAGATCGAAAAATTTCGCTCCTACAACGAAGATTTTAAGACCCGCAACATGGCATCTGCCAAAGTTTCCCGCACTTATCTGCCATGGCTTGATGGCTTAGCAGGAAGTTTGTCAGTCATTGCCTTAGTCTTAGGCGGAATTTTCGTAATCAATGGGGAGATGACATTAGGTGATCTCGTTGCATTTAATGGCTATCTATGGATGTTGAATAACCCTATGCGTATGAGCGGTTGGTTGATCAACGATGTTCAGCGATTTTCTGCAGCTTGTATCAAAATTCGACAAATGCTAGCACAAGAATCGAAAATACCGGTTCACCAACAAGAAAAATTAGAACCGATCAAAGGGTTTGTGGAATTCAAAGATGTCTCGTTCCACTTTTCAGATGACCCGGATCAAAATGTGTTGGAAAACATCAACTTCACCATCGGGCCGGGACAAACGTTAGGGATTTTAGGCGAAACTGGGTCTGGGAAAACGACCTTAGTGAATTTAGTCGGTCGTTTTTATGACCCGACTGAAGGGGAAGTATTCATTGATGGGAAAAATGCCAAAGAGTATCCTGTGCGCCAAATGCGGGAAAACATTTCAATGGTGATGCAAGATGTCTTCTTGTTTTCTAATACCATCTCTGACAATATTGCTTTTGGAAATCCTTTAGCAGATGAAGGCTTTATTCGGCAAATGGCGGTAGTCGCCGATGCAGATACCTTTATTTCTCGAATGCCTCAAGGCTACGAGACGATTGTCGGTGAACGAGGCGTCGGACTTTCTGGTGGTCAAAAACAACGGATCTCCCTCGCACGGGCTCTAGCGAAAGATCCATCGATCTTGATTTTGGATGATACGACATCTGCCGTCGATATGGAAACAGAATCGAAGATCCAACAAGAACTAACGAAATTAACTGGAGAGAAGACAACGTTTATCATTGCGCATCGCATCTCCTCCGTTCGAGAAGCCGATCAGATCTTGATGATGGAAAAAGGGCGGGTCGTTGAACAAGGCACCCACGAAGAACTTGTCAAACTGCGAGGTAAATACTATGAAGTGTATCAAAAACAATTAGGCTTGTCAGGAGGTGAAGAAGATGGCGAGAAATAAATTTGATGTGGATGAGGAATTAGACCAGGAATTTAGCTGGAAGGATTTCAAGCGTTTGTCCCAATACGTCGTACCGTATAAAAAAAGCATTGGGAAAGTACTATTTACGATCATCCTGGCAAACTTAGCAGGAATGCTGGCGCCCGTTTTCACGAAGATCGCCATCGACTCATCGATTCCAGAGAAAAATGTCAATCAATTGCTGCTTTTAGGAGCTGCCTTTCTAGTGACCTTGATCGTTATTGGCGTCTGCATGCGTTATCGTATTTACCATATCACGAATATTGGGCAAGATGTTTTGAAGGATATGCGCTTTGATATTTTTGAACATCTGCAGCGGCTGCCGTTTTCTTATTTTGATACAAGGCCCCATGGCAAGATCTTGATCCGCATCGTAAACTATATCAATACACTGAGTGACCTGTTGAGTAATGGCCTGATCAATTTGATTTCCGATGTTTTCAACGTCATCATCACCTTGATCTTTATGTTTGCGATCGACTTCAAATTGACCCTATATTCCCTTGCGTTGCTGCCAATTTTGTTCATCATGGTGATGGTAATCAAAAATAACCAGCGCAAAGCCTATCAGGAGTTGAGTAATAAACAGTCCAATTTAAATGCTTACATTCATGAAAGTATTGCCGGCATCAAGATTACCCAATCCTTCGCACGGGAAGAAGAAAATGCAGAGATTTTCCAAGAAGTCAGCAATGATTATCGGACTTCCTGGATGAAAGCTGTCAAAATTCAGTTTCTTATGTGGCCTGGGGTGCAAAACATTTCAGTCATTACGACTTGTTTGATTTATTTTGTCGGCATTCGCCAAATCGGTGTCGCTGTCAGCACAGGTACTCTGATCGCTTTTATCAGTTATATCAATAATTTCTGGAATCCAGTCATCAACATCGGGAATTTTTATAATTCTTTGATTACAGCAACAGCCTATCTTGAACGGATTTTTGAAACGATGGATGAAGTCCCAGATATCGAAGACAAACCAGATGCAAAAGTATTGCCGACGATGAAAGGGACCGTTGATTTTGAACACGTGACCTTCCGATACGAAGAAGGCAAAAACATTCTTTCTGATGTCAATTTTCACATCGAACCCGGGGAAAGCATTGCCTTGGTTGGCCCTACTGGTGCAGGAAAGACCACGATCATCAATTTGCTGAGCCGCTTTTATGATGTCAATGAAGGCAGTGTTAAAGTAGATGGGATGGATGTTCGTGACGTGACGCTGGAATCGCTGCGTTCACAAATGGGGGTCATGCTGCAAGATACTTTTATTTTCTCAGGAACGATCATAGAGAATATTCGCTATGGAAAATTAGATGCAACAGAAGAAGAGATCATCGAAGCAGCGAAAATCGTCCGTGCTCACGACTTTATCACGGAGTTGAAAGACGGCTATCAAACCGTCGTCGAAGAACGAGGAAGCACTTTATCTGCAGGGCAACGGCAACTGATTTCCTTTGCCCGAGCGTTGTTGGCTGATCCAAAAATTTTGATCTTAGATGAAGCGACCTCAAGTATCGATACGAAGACAGAAGAATTGCTGCAAGAAGGATTGTTGAAGCTGTTAGAAGGCAGAACCTCCTTTATCATTGCTCACCGCTTATCCACGATCAAAAATTCTGATCGAATCTTTTACGTGGCGGGGGGAACGATCGCTGAATCTGGTAACCATGATCAGCTAATGGCACAAAAAGGCTTGTACCACCATTTGTATCAATCACAATACGACTTACTGCAAGCCATATAAAAAGAATCCCCACAAATGATTGAAACGCATCGTTTGTGGGGATTTCTTTGCGTGATTCTTTTGTGTCCCTCAAGCTTAATCGTTAAGGTCAACGATTCTGGTTCCATGAACTTCTTTTACACCTAGTATATCAGCAACTTGTTGGGCATTTTCATAGGAAATGCCACCGCCAGGTAAGATCTTTAAACGCTCACCAGCATAGGCGATCAATTCTTTCAGACGATCGAAATTTGCTTCGATAGGGGTGCCTGCAGTACCACCATGGGTCAAAATCCGCTGTACGCCATGCTCAGCTAACCAATCGATCGCCTTGAATTGACGCGCTGCAGGAATCGCGTCGAATGCCATGTGAAAAGTAACTTGCAAGCCTTCTGCAGTTTCTAACAATAGCTCCAATGCTTCTTCGTCCAACCAACCGCTAGGTGTTAAGCAACCTAGAACAACGCCGTCTGTTCCTAATTTTTTTGCTTCGATCAAGTCGGTATGCATGATTTTCAATTCTGTATCATTGTAAACAAAATCACCGCCCCGAGGTCGAATGATCGTCATAACGGGTATTCCTTTTTCGCCAGCATATTGCAGGACTTCTTCTTGCACGCCGGTACTTGGTGTTGTTCCGCCGACTGCTAAATTATCACAGAGTTCGATACGCTTTGCACCTCGGGCGATTGCTAAGGGAATATTGGTATAATTTTCTGCACAAAATTCTTTTAACATGATTTACCTCCAATAGATGGGTGTTCAATTGATTTGTTATTCTATCCACTAGCATTCTACCACAAGAATATGCTAAAGTAGAGCAGAGATGAGGGAAGTTGAATGTTAAAAAAAATCGATCGCGGGCGCCTTTTTTTAAACGCCCATTATCACTTATTTGAATGTCCGTTGTGCCGCCAAGCATTTTTCCCGACCGAAAATGGCTTGGTTTGTCCAAATCGTCATCGATTTGACTTATCAAAGAAAGGCACACTTTTCTTTTTGGATCATCAAGTTAAAGCAGATTATGATCAAGCACTGTTTTTGCCGCGTCAACGTATGATCGCTAGCGGCATGTATGCACCAGTCCTTGAGACTATCAAAGCAGCTTTGGGGGATGCTGAGTATCTTTTAGATGTCGGTTGCGGTGAAGGCAGTTTCCTTGCACAGATGGTCAATGAAAAGACCCAAGCGGCTGTCGGTTTTGATATAGCCAAAGACGGGGTCTATCTAGCTACCAATCAAAACGTACCCGCTTTTTGGTGTGTGGCGGATCTGACTAAGTTACCGTTTGCTGAAGCGAGCTTTGATACGATTTTCAATCTGTTTTCACCGTCAAATTACGGGGAGTTCAACCGCATTCTAAAAAAGGGTGGCCAGTTGGTCAAAGTCGTCCCAGCAGCGGATTATTTAAAAGAACTACGAGCCGCTTTTTATCCTGATGACGAAACAAAACAGCAGTATTCGAATGAACGGGTCGTTAGCAAATTTTTTGAACACTATCCCACCGCATCCCGTCAAAGAGTAACGCATGTTTTTGCGATCCCTGAAGAAAATCGGCAAGATTTACTTGCCATGTCGCCGTTAGAGTGGGGGGCTTCGGAGGAAAGGAAAGAAAAGCTGCGGCAGACCCCTTTGACACAGATCACTGTTGATGTTGAGGTGTTGATTGCGAAAATTTCCTGAAAATATTTTGAACTTTTTTGTTATTTACTCTTGCAATCATGCCATGGGAGTGATATATTGTTCTCAAGTCATTTTTCATTGGTTTTTATCAGGTTCCTGTTCTGATAAAAGTTAGTGAAAAGAGCTTCACTAACGTAACGACTCGCAGTGATCGACACCGAGTTGGTACGTTTTTTTTTATGCCCAAAAAAGCACACAAAAAATGTTGTTTCTAGAAAAACAAGTGTGCCAAAATATGGTACTATAGAAGTTATTGAAGAAGCTATTGAGAATGAAATGGAAAACGTAAGGTGTAAAAACACAAATCAATGCGAGAACCGATCGGCAATATCCGATCGAAAGGAGTTTTTATCTATGAATCACATCGTTCTTTTTGAACCTCAGATCCCGGCCAATACGGGGAACATTGCACGTACTTGTGCAGCAACAAATACTCATTTACACTTAATAGAGCCACTAGGCTTTTCAACGGATGACAAGCAATTGAAGCGGGCAGGACTTGATTATTGGCATGATGTCAATATCACCTATCACAAAGATTTGGCTACTTTTATGGACTTTTTAGGAGAGCGTCCGTTGTACCTGATCTCGAAATTTGCCAATCGCGTGTATTCTGACGTCGATTATACCGCAGATGATGATCAGTTCTTTATTTTTGGGAAAGAAACGACGGGGCTTCCGGAAAGCTTTATGCGTGAGCATGCCGAAAAATGCCTACGCATTCCGATGAATGATGAGCATGTTCGTTCCCTAAATCTATCAAATACGGCTGCTTTGATCATTTATGAAGTTTTGCGGCAGCAAGGCTTCCCACAGCTGGAATTGACACACCATTATGAGAACGACAAACTAGATTAAGAAACGAGGCTTGTTCGATGCAATTATACTTTACCCGTCACGGAAAAACAGAGTGGAACCAAGCACGCCGCTTTCAAGGGATGCTAGGGGATTCACCGTTATTGCCGGAAAGTCATGAAGAGATCAAACTGCTCGGTGATCATCTGGCTGCTATTCCTTTTGAGAAGATTTATTCAAGCACGTCTTTACGAGCAAAAGTAACTGCCCAAGAGATCCAAACAAGGCTCCATCACCCTGTTGAAATTATTTATAATGAGAACCTGCGTGAGATCGGACTTGGTGAATTAGAAGGACGTTCTATCGATGAAATGCATGAGAAGTATCCTCAACAATTGACTGATCTGCGTAATCATCTTGATCGCTACGATCCCAGTGCCTTTAAGGGAGAGCCGATCCAAGAAACATTGAGCCGGATCGAGACCGTCGTCATGGATGCGGTGATGCAGCATGAAGGCCCATTATTGTTCGTCGGTCATGGGGCATCCTTTACGGCTGCTATCCAGTGGCTTGCAGGCAAACCATTAGCCGAATTAAGAGAGCAAGGTGGACTAGTCAACAACAGCTTAAGCCTTTTAGAGACCAATGACCAAAAAGTACTGCCTTTTGAGCTGAAACTTTGGAATGAAGCAAGCTTTTTAAGCAATCAGGCAGGATTAGACGCTTTATTGTAAACCATGAAAGGAGCGGCACCATGATTCCAGAAAGAACGTTTTTTGTCGGCCATGTTGCCGCCATCTTTTTCCAGAATCCCAGCAATTTTTATAAAGTACTATTAGTTAAAGTCACTGAGAATAATGCCGACTACAAAGACTCGGAGATCGTCGTTACTGGTAGTTTCGGCGAAATCCAAGAAGAGGAAAAGTATCGGTTTTTTGGTGAGCTGGTCAATCATCCCAAGTATGGCGTCCAGTTGAAGGCCGAAAGCTACCAACAAGAACAACCGACCTCTGAACAAGGGTTGATCGCCTACCTTTCTGGAGAAAAATTTCCTGGGATCGGCAAGAAGACCGCTGAAAAAATCGTTGATCTTTTAGGAGAAGAAGCGATCGACCGGATGCTGGAAGAACCAACATTGTTGGAGCAGATTCCAGGATTGAATGAAAGTAAGCAAAAAATGATTTTAGATACCGTTCGGCAAAATCATGGGATGGATCAAGTGATCGTTGGCTTGAGCCGTTATGGTTTTGGTAGTCAGCTTTCTTTTGCAATCTACCAAGCCTACAAAAATGAGGCGCTATCCATTATTGAGGAGAATCCATATCAGCTGGTGGAAGACATTGAAGGCATTGGCTTTAAACGTGCAGATGGCATCGCTGAACAGCTGGGGATCGAGGCTTCGTCACCGCAACGGTTTCGAGCGGCGGTCTTGCATCAAATCTTCGCCCAGTCCTTGCAGACGGGCAATACCTTTATCCACGCCCAAGATTTGTTAGAGCAGACACTGCGCCTATTAGAAACGAGCCGCCCCATTGAGATTGCGCCTGACGATTTGGCATCAACGATCATTCATCTAGTGGAAGAAGGAAAGATCCAACAAGAAGAAACCCGTTTATATGAAAATAGTTTGTACTTTTCTGAATGGGGAATTGCCAGTTCCATCGAACGCTTGCTTTCCCGCAAAAAAGAAATCGTCTATCCTGAGAAAAAAATCAGCAAAACGTTACGTAAAATAGAAAAGCACTTAGGCATCACCTATGGTTCCTCGCAAGAAGAAGCGATCAAAGAAGCAATCCGATCGCCATTGTTTATTTTGACAGGTGGCCCAGGTACCGGGAAAACAACAGTGATCAATGGGATCGTACAATTATTTGCTGAGTTGAACGATTTGGACTTAGAACCATCAAAATACAGCGACGAAACCTTTCCGATTCTCTTGGCAGCACCGACTGGTCGAGCCGCCAAACGGATGAACGAAACGACTGGTTTGCCAAGTGGTACGATCCATCGTTTGTTAGGATTGAATGGCCGTGAAAAAGCACCATCGATTAGTCCCAAAGAGTTAGAAGGCGGTTTACTGATCGTCGATGAGATGTCAATGGTCGATACGTGGTTGGCGAATACGCTCTTTAAGTCGATCCCTACAAACATGCAAGTGATTTTTGTGGGGGATAAAGATCAGCTTCCTTCTGTGGGACCAGGACAAGTCCTTCATGATTTGCTAGCGATCGATGCGATCCCGAAACAAGAATTGACGGAAATCTATCGTCAAGGAGATGGATCAAGTATTATTCCACTGGCCCACGCCATCAAAAACGGGCAGCTGCCTGCTGATTTTACACAAAACCAAAAAGATCGTTCTTTCTTTGCGTGTGATGCGTACAAGATCGAACCGTTGATCGCTCAGATCGTGAAACGGGCGAAAGACAAAGGTTATACGCCGCAAGATATTCAAGTGTTGGCGCCGATGTATCGTGGGGCAGCTGGGATCGATGCTCTGAATAAAATGATGCAAGAGATTTTTAACCCCAACGATGGAACCAAAAAAGAGGTCACCTTCAATGATACGGTGTATCGTATCGGCGATAAGGTCTTGCAGTTGGTAAACTCTCCTGAAGATAACGTGTTTAATGGCGATATGGGCCAAATCGTTGGGATCACTCTAGCCAAACAGTCGGAAGACAAGGTTGACGAACTGGTCATTCAATTTGATGCCAACGAAGTGACCTATAAGCGTAATGAATGGAACAAGATCACATTATCCTACTGTTGTTCGATCCATAAATCCCAAGGTAGTGAATTTCAAATGGTTATTTTGCCGATGGTTCATCAATACCAACGTATGCTGCAGCGCAATTTGCTATATACCGCTGTGACTCGCAGCAAAGAGATGCTGATTTTACTTGGTGAACCGCAAGCCTACCAAACCTGTGTCAGTCACGAATCTGCCACTCGCTTAACGACATTAAAAGAACGTATCAATGGCACGGAAGAAATGACGCCGCTGCAACGGGCGAAATTGGCTCAGTTTGAGGAAGCCGATGATCCGTTTTATAATGATTCCTCTGAGAACACGAAGGCAAAAATGGTAGCTTCGAAGCCAAAGGAAAATCCTAGCACTGAAGCTGCTGCTAACCAGCAAGCGACAGAAAAGTCACCAGATAGTGGGTTGGACTTGTTTGCTTTTGCCGAGCCTGAGCCGTCGGCATCAGATCAGACAGAAACGGCCAAGCCTCTGTCAGGGGATAAGGTCCTAAGTGAAGGGACTACGAGGGAAGAAGCACTCATCGAAGAAACGCAAAACGATGGTGTGCTGACCTTAACGATGGTCAAAAAGCATTTAGTAGATCCAATGATTGGAATGAAGGACTGTTCTCCGTACGACTTTATGCCCGTAAAAAACGAGGGATTATAACGATGAGAAAATGCTAAAAATGGGTTGTTAGTGAGCGCTTTCTTTTGGTTTTTCAGCTTCTTATGCTAAGCTGAAATCAAAAGGAGGCGTTACATTATGGCGAAAGAAACCGAAGACAAATTAGCAAAACTCGCAAAAGAATCTGGCAACGACTTTAAGAAATTGGATGAGATGGAAAAAGAATTTAAATTAGATGAAAGCCCTGATGCAGAACGAGGCGAACGGGAAGAATCAGGATTAGAAAAAACGTTAGATAAGGCGCCGATTTTCCCGCCTAACACACCAAATAACCCAACGAATCCTGGCAGTCCTGGAAATCCATGATTTTCTACCAAGAAGAAACCAACTGTTGAATAATCGAATAGAAAGAAACCTGAAGAATGCAAAGGCGCATTTCTTCAGGTTTTTTGTGTCTAACGAGACTCACTGTAAATGCTGATAAAAATAGATTGCTAATTGCGTGCGATCCCGTAACCCCAGCTTTTCTAGTAATTGGCTGATGTAATTACGAACGGTTCCATCACTCAAATACAAGGCATCGGCGATTTCTTTATTGTTTTTACCCGCTGCTACTTCTTTGATGATCGCAAATTCACGTTCGCTAAAGGAAGCTTGATTGTCAATTGATGGTTCGTTCTTCATTAGCTGTGTGAAGGTCTCAACGATTTCATTCCCAAAGACAACTTGGCCATTATAAGAGGCTTTGACAGAAGGGATGATTGCCTGTAAATTCTGTTTGATCAAATAACCTTTCACACCGATGGAAAAGGCTTCTCGAATGTATTCTTCATCTTTGAAGGTAGTCAATAGCAAAAGGATCGCGTGGGGAAATTTAGCCAGTATTTCTTTGGCAGCATCGATCCCAGTTTGTTCCGGCATGCGGATGTCCGTCAGCAAAACGTCAGGACGATGAGTTTCATAGAGGTCAATGGCGTCTTTGGCACAATGACCGATGCCTAATACACGAATTTCTTCTGTGCTTTCTAAAATGGTTTGCAACGAGGTCGTCACAAACGGATCATCGTCAATAATAACTACAGTAATCATTGGTGTTCCTCCTTTGGTAAAATGATCGTCAACTGAAAGCGTTGGTTTTCTTGTAAGATATGAACTTGTCCTTGTTGTTCTTGGACCCGTTGACGCATCGTTTTCAGACCGATTCCAGTTTTAGCAATTTGAGATTCGCGGACGCCATCATTGGTGATTTGCAAGCGGAAAAAAGCAGGCAGTGTCCGAAAATGCAAGACAACGGTTTTGGCATGACTGTGTTTGATGCTGTTGGTCAAGGCTTCTTTGATCACCATTAAGAAACAATTTTGCTGGGCTTCGTTCAATCCTTCAAATAAGGTTCCTTCAATCGTGACTGAAGATGGAAAATCAGCAATCAGAAACTCTAAGGACTGTTGGAAAGTAATCGATGTCTCATGGAGATCATGAACGCTTTGGCGGATACGATCCATCCCAGTGTGAACCGTAGCACTCAAATTTGCTAAGGGCTCATTCAGTTTTGGTTCTTGATTGATCATTTCAAGTGCGCCAATCTGCAAAATGGCACTCGACAGCAGATGGCCAACATTGTCATGGATATCTCGCGCGATTCGATTTCGTTCTTCGGCAATTTGTAAGGCCAATTTTGTTTCTTGTGATAAGGCTAGTACTTTGTTTTGCTGCGATAATTGCTGCTGTTTTTCCCAATGAGTATCTTTTGAAGCGATGTACTTTTTCTCAAGAGCAGACATTCGCTGTTCTTTTTTACGTAAGTAAAAAGCAAAAAGCAACAAAAGGATGACAAAGGCGATCTTGGAGGGGGATTGATTGCCAACTGTTGGGATCAATAAAAATCCTAATAAAGATAGAATGTCATCTTTTCTTTCTTCAGGAGCGATCACCCGCATCATTGCAGGCAGAAAGAGGGCAAGCTCTGGCCAAAAAGTACATAGAAGCAATAGAATAACTTGAAAAAACCAGCTTGCTTTCCTTGGCAATAAATAACTGACACCAGTGAAGAAAATAGCGATCAGCAAAAAAATGACTTGTACGGCAACAAATCCTTGATTTACCAATAGAAGCAACGAGATTGCGAGTAGAAAGCCAGCTTCGCTGAGTAGTCGAGATTTGGACATGGCAGACTCCTTCATTGTGACAAATGTCATAGTTGATTTGGTCAATCGTCACTAGTTTCTTTTCTTAAACTTTATTATAGTCAGATTAACAAGAAATTTGGAAGGAGTTTTTCATCATGATTATTGAAATTGATAAATTAGTTAAACGCTATGGGGATTTTGTGGCATTGAATCATTTTGATCTGCAAGTACAAGAAGGGGAAGTTTTAGGATTATTGGGACCAAACGGTAGTGGGAAATCGACTGCTATCAATTGTATGCTCTCTTTGCTAAATTATGACAAAGGCACCATTAAACTGTTTGGATCAACCATGACCCCTGAAAACTATGCCGTTAAAGCAATGATCGGCGTCGTTCCTCAAGATGTTGCCGTCTTTGAAGAACTAAGTGTACAAGAAAATATCGATTATTTTTGTGGTTTATATGTTGCTGACAAAGAGAAACGGCAAGCATTGATCGAAGAAGTCATACAATTAGTGGGATTGGAAAATTTCGTGACTTTCCATCCAGGTGAGCTGAGTGGTGGCTTGAAACGACGGTTGAATATTGCCTGTGGGATCGCTCATAAGCCACGCTTGATTTTTTTAGATGAACCAACAGTCGCCGTCGATCCCCAAAGTCGTAATAAAATTTTGGAAAGCATCAAAGAGCTGAATCGCCAAGGAGCAACGATCGTTTATACGACCCATTACATGGAAGAAGTGGAAATTCTTTGTGACCAGATCGTGATTATGGATCAGGGACAGGTGATTGCCAAAGGGACCAAGGAATCTCTGAAAGACATGGTACGCACGGCAGATCGTTTGACCATCGACATCCCCTTACTGCCAGACCATGTATTGGCTACAATTCAAACCACCATTACTGCTGACGGGATCGTTTATAAAGAGGGACAGCTCCAAGTAACAACGACGGAACTCAATACGGTCTTGCTCCCCATTTTGACGCTCTTACAAGCAGAGAAAATCAGTTACGGAAAAATTGCAACCAAAGAAGCGACCTTAAATGATGTCTTTTTAGAGATCACGGGCAAGGAATTGAGAGACTAAAGGAGGGGAAAACATGTTTTGGCATTTTTACAAATATCGCACAAAAGTGCTGTTGCGAAATAAATCCATGCTGTTTTGGACGTTGGCGTTTCCCATTCTCTTAGGCCTAATGTTTATGGCGGCCTTTGGGGAGATCGATCAAGCAGGAAATTTAGAGACAATCACGACGGGAATCGTAAAAAACGGGGATCAATCAGCGCTTTCGGAAAATTTTTCCGCGGTCCTTGAACAAGTGGAAATCAATGAAAAACCATTATTTGATCTTAAGGAACTATCAGAAGCAGAGGCAGTTGAAGAGCTGAATGCGGGTGATTTAGCTGGGTTTTATCTGATAGCTGACGAAACGATTTCACTCCATGTGGGGCAAGCGGGCATGAGTCAGACGTTGATGAAAAATGTAATGGATCAATTTTTACAACGTACAGCGATTATTTCTAGTAAAGCAGCAGAACTTGAAACGCTTGATCTTGCACCAATTATGGCCGCGTTTGAACAGGAAGCGACTTTTCAAGAAGTGAATGCTGATCGTGACATGAGTGTTAAAAGTTTTTATTTCTTTACTTTGATTGGGATGGCGATCCTCTATGGGACGATGTGGGGTGTTCGCAATGTTCAGGATCAGCAAGCCAATCAATCCGCGAATGGGATTCGGCTTTCCTTGATACCAAGAAAACGCACATTGGTTTCAAGTGCGAATTTAGCGGCGAGTTTTACGATTGTGTTAGTAGAAGTCTACATTATTTTAGCGGTTTTTCGTTTTGTCTATCAAGTAGACTTTGGTGAACGATGGCAGTGGCTACTACTGGTTGCCGCATTGGGATCATTGTGTGCGATTTTGCTAGGAACATTGATTGGAAATCTGACGCCAAAAATGAATCTGGTGCAAAAGGATGGCATTTTGATTTCCGTGACGATGGCGATGAGCTTTTTTGCCGGGATGATGGGCTCGGAACAAATCAAGTATTGGCTTGATCTACATGTGCCGATACTGGGGCAAATAAATCTCGTCAATTTGATCAGTGAAAGTCTCTATCAATTATACTACTATACAGATCTGGCTAGCTTTTATACCAATCTTTTATGGTTGACTGGCTTTATCGTCCTTTTCGCAATTGGAAATGCTTGGATCGAAAGAGGGGTGCGCTATGACGCTTTATAAAACGATTTGGACTTTACTGAAGGCCAATAAGTCGAACTTACTAATTGGAGTACTGATCACTGTGGGAGTTACATTCTTTTATGCACAAAGCATCGACGTCGAAAACACCTCTTTACAAGAAGCCAACATTGCTTTGATCAGTGAAGAGGAGTCGCCAGTCGTTGACGGTCTTCGGGACTACTTGAAGGAGAAGCAGACCTTGGTCACTTTGGAGGGTACCTCACAAAAAGAAATTGATGATGCCCTTTATTTTAATCGCATAAACATCGTCTTGCATTTACCAGTAGATTTCACGGAACAGGTGGAGGCCGGCCAGATGCCAGCAATCGAGATTCAAAGCCGGCCAGATGCTTTCTCTAAAACCATTGTCACCCAGCAAGTGAACACGTACTTACAGACGCTTTTGCTTTTTAAAGAAGAAGGTAAAACAGTTAGTGAGGCGATAGAACAAGCACAAACAGCGCTAGCCGTCACTGGGCAAGTTGAACTCAGTACAGAATATAGTCAACGAATGAAAAAAATGTTAACAGGCATGACCTTTAACTTATTGTCATATGGTCTCTTTCTATCAATATTTAGCGGGTTTGGCGTGATCAATATGGCCTTTAATCGCAAAGCAATCAGCAAGCGAAACCAGAGTGCCCCTCTTGCTAAACGTGTCTTACAGCGGAAAATCCTGTTAAGCTTGATCAGTTATTCGCTGCTCTTAACTTTCGGCTTTTTATTACTGATGGTGTTATTAGTGATCCGCACGTCTTGGGATACAGCAGCTTGGTACCACATTTTGAACACGTTCTTGTTTTTATTGCCAGTCATCAGCTTCTCGGCGTGTGTCACTTCCCTGGTGAAAAATTCAGAAGCAATCGGCGGGATCAGCAATATCTTTATAACCGGCAGCTGTTTTATCGGTGGTGTCTTTGTATCAGCTAATTTCCTGCCAGATATCGTCAATAAAATCGCGGCGTTTACACCAACGTATTGGTTTGTTCAAAACAATACCTTGATTAGCGAGACCCTCACGTACAATCAAGGGTTTACTGAATCGTTTTGGTTCAATGGCTTTGTCTTGGTTGCATTTGCAGCAGTATTTTCAATGATTCATTTTGTTTTGGGAAAAGAAGGAAGTCCTCGTTGGCAGTACAACTCAGCGGAAAACTAACAGGTACACAGAAAAAAACGATACAAATCGTTGCTGATTTGTATCGTTTTCTTTATGGGCACCAAAATAATTGATTGGCAGTAGTAAAGGTAATATCAAAGGGACGTTGGCCCATTTCTTCGCCATCTTCTTGTCCATGTTGGGGCACGGTAGAGATAATTCTCAGCTTCGACGTGGAGAGATGATGAAAGTAGCGTGAATTCATGTGTTTCTTACGCATCAGTAAACCGATCAGCCAGAAAATCTTGAAAATCGACACACGCTCAACGAGTACGAAATCAAACTTTTTCTCTCTGACTGAAGCGGTTGGGGCGATTGCAACACCGCCGCCAAAGTAAGGATGATTGGTCGTGGTGCACAAAAAAGCTTTTTTATAACTGAATTGTTGCCCATTACACTCGACTAAGATCGGAAAACCTCTTTGAAGAAACAAAACGCGGATAATTGCAGCGATATAGGAAAAGGAGCCGAGGTTGAACTTATTAAGACTGCTTTTTGCCACAGAGTGATTGGTGGTATAGACGATTGCCGCATCAAGACCAATACCCACATTATTAAGAGCGATGCCGTTTTCCTCTTGGATCTGCTCTTCATAGCGGATAATGGCCAATTCTTGGGGCTTAGTAGTACCGGCAATTTTCCAAAACGCTTTTTCCGGCTCTCGTGGCAGATCGATACTTCGCGCAAAATCGTTTCCCGAGCCAGCGGGGATGTAAGCAACGGGAATTTGTTGTTGTTCCAGTTGTAACTCTGATACTACTTGGTGCAGCGTTCCATCACCGCCGATAACCACCAATAATGGATAAAGCATCTCGCCATTTTCTAAATAGACATCATCCCAAGGCAAAAGGCGTTCTTTTAAGAGTTTTCTGGTAATGTTCCGTTCGTCGCCGGGTGATTTGGTTAGATAGATTTGATGGGGGAAACGATGTTTTTTTACGATTCTTTGCACACGTTCCGCCGCTTTTTTTCCTCGTCCACTACCTGAAGCAGGGTTTACGAGGAAGTGATAATAATAGTTCATTTTATGAATAGCTCCATATCGTTTTTTCGTTCAATGCGGTTAATTATAGCATGTTTCGACAGAAGACGGGGAGACGATGCCTGAAAAAAGAGCAAAAAAATAGATTCGACGATTGTGCTTTCTGGGTTTTCAAAGGTTCTTATGTCCACTTTGATCCTCAGGTAATGATGCCCATCGCCGAATCCTATTCAATTAGTAAGGAGTAACTCAAATTCCCACATCCTTTGTCTTTTATTCTAAGTTCACAACAATTCTTTTCTTGCAGAACCTGCTTCGTCTGCTTTACTGGGAATCCTTGCTCCTTACACTTATAGTATAGCACATTTTTCTCTTTTAGCAATCGCTTACATGATTTGGTTGTTGTCTTTTAGATAAATTTAAATAGTTTAAATAAAAGATAAAGGAAAAGCAAAACCGAGTTTTCATTCGATTTTGCTTTTATGTCTTTTAGAAAGTAGCAGTCATTCTTTTTTTGGATTTTTCACAAAAATTAAAATCAAAATTGGAACCACTAAAAATATAATCGCATTATTGATTATCAGCACATCGTAATTACTAAAATTAAACGGATTATTTTGCCATGTTTGAAACATAAATCCCAGTAAATTTTGAGTATGGGCAAGATAAAATAAAGCAGAGGTGCCTAGTATGTTAAGGATTATTGTGATCACACATAAAATCCGTACTAGCTTAATTAGTACTTTTTTCATAGGAGAGCTCCTTTAGTTATTGCTGCATTTCTGGTAGATTGGCGAAGGCTTCAGTTAGTTTCACAGATTCTTCTAAAATATCCATATAGATATCGTAGTAAGCCCAGCCGTCACCTAGATCAGCCGCTTCAATTGTCTCAGTGGTTGTTTGAAATTCTCTCATCAAATCAGTGTAGCTACGCATAACAGAAGTGTAAGCGGACAAATCATAAGTTTCAGGATTGGCAATATACCCTTCAACTTCTGCGATCAGATCAGCGTACGTATCAGATAATTTTTCAAGTTGTGCTTCCAATTCATCAGAAGCTTGCTCATTCGCTTGGCTGTCAATTTCTTCTTCTGAGCTCTCATTAGTTTCAATCTCTTCTTCTTCAGAAGCAGCGACATCCTCAGAATCTTCGGAGCTTTCCATTGTTGTTTCAGTTGTTTGTTGTGACGATTCGACAGTATCACTTTCCACATCTTCACTAGAGCAACCAGCCAGGAATAAAGTGGATACTAGTACAAAACCAAATAAAATCTTTTTCATTTTTAAACCCCTTTTTTTCAAAATAAATTGTAATATTTTGCTTATATTATAATTTATGAAGAAATATTTTTTTTGTATCTAAAAAAGAACATATCCTTTCTTTTTTAGATACTTTATTTATTTTACCTTGAAAAGCCTCACGAATAAAGAAGTATCTGGTTATTTTAACCATTATTTAACTATGTTTATGCGTATTGTTATAAATAGTGATAAAAAAAGCGTTTTTTTATTTTGTGTAAAAATTCGAAAGGTTTGCATTTTATTGAGAAAAGATATTAAAATAACTATAATATATCTAATTATCTTTTTATTATTATTTATTGCTTTTTCCTTGTTAAAAAAAAGCGATAGGAGTAAATTAGAAGTGTAAAAAACTTATTTTAGGAGGAAGTATTATGTGTACTGCGTTAACTTATGTAACGAAAGATCATTATTTTGGCAGAAATTTTGATTATGATGTTTCTTATAAAGAAGTAGTGACCATTACTCCGAGAAATTATCCATTCAAATTTCGCAAAGTAAGTGAAATAGATCACCATTACGCAATGATTGGGATTGCTGCTGGTGTCGCTGAGTATCCACTGTATTATGATGCGGTCAATGAAAAAGGTTTAGGTATCGCTGGATTGAATTTTCCAGAAAATGCTGTCTACAATGAATTTCAAGAAGGAAAAGAGAATGTTACGCCTTTTGAGTTCATCCCATGGCTCTTAGGACAATGCGCTACTGTCGAAGAAGTAAAAGGGCTATTAGCCAATGTCAATCTCGTTCGGATCAATTTTAGTGAAGATTTGCCTCTATCGCCTTTGCATTGGATGATTGCTGATAAAAAAAGTGCCATCGTTGTGGAAAGTATGAGTGATGGCCTTCATATTCATGAAAATCCGGTGGGAGTTTTGACAAATAATCCGCCATTTGATTATCAATTGTTCAATTTGAATAACTACCGTGTGTTATCATCGAAAACTCCGGAAACCCATTTTTCTGACAAGCTGGATTTTGATGAATATAGTCGTGGAATGGGCGGCTTAGGTCTGCCAGGAGATCTTTCTTCGATGTCTCGCTTTGTCAAAGTAGCTTTTACCCGATTGAATTCCGTTTCTGGAGAATCTGAATCCGAAAGCATTAGTCAGTTCTTCCATATTTTAGGTTCGGTTGAGCAACAAAAAGGACTTTGTGACATAGGCAATGAGCGCTATGAGTACACGATTTATTCTTCTTGCTGCAATACAGATAAAGGAATCTATTACTATCGTACGTATGAAAATAGTCAAATCGTTGCAGTTGATATGAATAAAGAAGATTTGGAAGGTAATGTACCGATTTCTTATCCATTAATTGAAGACCAACAAGTTCTTTTCAGTAACTGATCCATTCTTAAAAAACCATCTCAAAGCTGTTTTGAGATGGTTTTTTTCCTTTTCCATTTTTAAAATGAATCACTCTCATTTGTTGTCGTCTTCGTCCCTGCGGTACTTTTATTCGGAAATGGAAAAAAGCGGTTCACCAATATTGCAATCGTCATGCCGATAAAACTATCAACAATCCGATTAAAAGCATACAAGTAAGATTCAGTTTGAGGAATCATAAATAAAATCGTCAATAGTGTGGCACAAGCACCAACTGTTCCCTCGGAGTAATCAAATTTGACCAATAAAGCGATCATTAACATGATCACTAAAGGGATTGCAATCATTTGAATAAAGGACGAATGTCCGAAAAAGTTAAATATCGCAATACAAAATACAGAAGCGATTGCGCCGAAGCTGTTACCGGCAATCCGATGTTTCCCGTATTTGACGGTATTCTCATGATCTTCTCTTAATGTGAAAACAGCTGTGATCGTTGATACGACGTAGGTTTCACGATTCAAAAGAACACTAATCAAAATACAGAGGAATACACTGATTCCAGTTTTTACATTTCTTAAGCCAAAGGTCAATCCAAATAAGTTCAATCATGCCATCCTCTCAAAACAAATTTCAACGAAGTCGATTATACCACATTGCAGACGGTCAATTGCTTAGATTTTCAGAAAAATGAACAACGATTCTTTCATCGTACGTTGACAGGCAAATTTTATCAGTCGTCGAGAAGCTAGCTTGATACCATGCAATTTTCAACTTTGAGTGTTGAAAGGAATACAATAAGTGACCCCAACCCTAAATGAATTGACTTTCGTTGCCATCGCTTAAGACTCCTTTTTTTATTTCTCAGTCTGTTCAACGTTTAAATAAGTGTTTTGATAAAAAAATATTTATTGTTCATAAAAAGTTTGTTTTTTAGATATTATATTGAGATAATCAAAATAAGGAGGGTTTAAAATGAAAAAAGTGTCAATACTATTTGTTCTTTTACTTGGCTTTGTTGTTTTTCCGATGACAGTTTTTGCTGCATCTTCACCAAGTGTGAGCTATCAAACAAATATCCAGTCTCAAGGGTGGCAATCATGGAAAACAAACGGTCAGACGTCAGGGACCACAGGGAAAGCCAAGCGACTTGAAGCAATCAAGATAAAAATTACTAACGAAAAATACAAAGGGAATATTGAATATAAAACCTCCATTCAGAAACAAGGCTGGGAAAAATCGTTTAGAAAAAATGGGACTCTGTCTGGTACAAGTGGAAAAGGACAACGGTTGGAGGCGATCCAAATCAAACTCACCGGTGAGATCGCTAAGTATTACGATGTCTATTATCGAGTCAATGCACAACAATTTGGCTGGATGGGGTGGGCGAAAAACGGACAGTCTTCAGGAACGTCTGGCTTTGGTTTTCAACTGGAAGCAATCCAGGTCAAACTGGTGAAAAAAGGTGGGAAAGCACCTGGAACGACGAATGATGCATTTAGAGATGGACTGAAAAAATATGTAGACAAACGGGGCAAAGGGCTGATCAAAGGCTCCAAACAAAAGATTTATCATATACCGGGGAGTCAATATTATAATAAAACGACCAGTCCAATTCGGATGTTCAAGACAGAGGTGGAAGCCTACAAAGCGGGCTTTCGACCAGCTAAATAGAGGTGTGGCAGGCATTCGCTGAGTAAACATCTATGAGAAATTGCTTTACCAAAAAGGTAACGAGGCAACGAGAAGAAAGCTATTTTTGATCAAAAAGTAACTGAATCGTCTGATTCATTCTAAACATCCCTTTCCGTTAGCGAAAAGGGATGTTTTACGTATTCAAGATGATTTCTGTGCGTAGATCCGACGAATCTTAAAGTAATTCAGCACTTAACCTTTCATCACGAGATGCGCCTTGATTTAGCGAGGTTTCAACACAAAGCCACTATCTTCATCGTTCATTTCTTCGGTAGGCGTAAAAATAATATTTTTCCCATCTCTTTCAAGGGTAAAGATTGAATCACAAGCCATTAGGAAATCTGACGATGGATGATTCATTGATAGTCGAATAGGGATAGAAAATGAAAGCTGCGAAGTGTTTCTTTGAATCAACGAATGAAGGAACAGAGGGAGCAATTCCATCTGCATAAAGTTTTGTCAGGTGATTTCGAGATGATTTGATGATTAAATGGCCGGTTTAACATTGATATATGGCTATTAATGTGTATAATAAGTACTTGTGCGAAGCGCACCGCGGTTCATCAACCATCCCGCGTAATCAAAACTCGGAGAAAGTAGGGATCAAATGGAAAAATCAACAAATCTAACCAATCAACGTTTGCGTGTCGTCGCAGCCAATGGGATCATTATGGCACTTTATGTTGCTGTAACGGTTCTAGTCTCACCCGTTGCCTCAGGAGCGATTCAATTTAGGATATCTGAAGGATTGAATCACTTGGTCGTTTTCAACAGAAAATTGATGTGGGGTGTCGTTGGCGGGGTTGTAGTGTATAACATGTTCTTCGGAATGGGGATCTTGGATGTCGTATTCGGCGGTTTCGGAAGCTTCTTGGCTTTAGGAGCAACTGCATTGGTATATAAGAAGATTCCAAATGTTTTCGTAAGACTGGCATTTAATACCATTGTTTTTTCATTAAGTATGTTCCTGATTGCGATTATGCTAAATATCACCTTAGCATTGCCTTTCTGGCCAACATTTGCAACAACGGCATTGAGTGAATTTATTGTAATGACGATTACGGCACCGGTGATGTATATCATCAATCGTGCCGTTCGCTTCGATAAGCGCGTGTAAAAAAAGCTTGTTTTTTGCTTTGATGGTTCTCAAAAAACAAGAAAAAAGATCATTCCTAAGAAATGAAGGAATGATCTTTTATTTTATTCTGCTTTTAAGTCTTCGATCTCCACAACTTTGAAGTTTTTCGCTTCTAGTTGCGCCACGATCTTGTCGCATAATTCTTTTGATGTGTTTGCTGGTAAAGTGATCATCGTACGACGAATAAATTCGTCTTTACCGATGTCGAGAGTGATACAGCTAGCGATACTGCTGTATTTTGCGATTATTTTTGAGATAACCGCTAAGTCGCCTTGTTGACCTGTCGATGCGATCGTCAACACATAGCTTCCTTGTTCGACGCTCCATGATTGTGACAACATATTCAATAAGGAACTATGAGTCAAGATACCGTAAAATTGATTGTTTTCATCTAGTACCGCAATATAAGGCAATTCTTTGATTGTAAAGAAAACCTTAAAAAATGAAGAGTTGACATAAATGAACTTCGTCGCATTTTTTAGCAGATAGGTGACGGGTAAAGTCATGTCACCGCCATTTGCTTTATGGCGATAGATGTGCATTTTATAAATATTCCCTCTAAAAATCTTTCCTGATTCATCTAGGATAGGCACACAACGATAACCAGACTCTTCTAAAATTGCCAGCGCTTCTTCTAAGGTAGCTGTTTCCTTTACCGTTGTTAAATCGCGTTTTTTGTAGACCATTGTTTTTAATAACATAATTTTCCCTCCCAAATACCCATTTAACACCATTATCATACCACAAAATCAGCAGAAACTATATTTATACGACAGAAAATCAAAAATTGACACAATCTTAAATAAATGGTATTTTTAGTGTTGGAAAACTTTATAAAAAGGGGGAGGACACTAAGATGGCAACGAAAAAAGCTGCTTTGGCTTGTTCTGTCTGCGGATCCCGCAACTATTCAAAATCAGTCAGTGAAGGTAAAAAAGGCGAACGCCTTGAAATCAACAAATTTTGCAAGTATTGCAATCAATATACTTTGCATCGTGAAACGAAGTAAGGAGGGAATCGAATGAAATTTTTGAAAAATGTTGTTGAAGAAATGAAAAACGTTTCTTGGCCATCAAAAAAACAATTACGCAAAGATACATTTGTGGTGATTCAAACAACCATTATTTTTGCATTGATGTTCTTTGTGATGGACACACTGATTCAAACGGTCTTCAATTGGATCCTAAAGTAACACTTCTTACTGATAGCGCTAGTCATTTATCACAAATCGTGCTATAATCGCTTTGAGGAAAAACTTCGGTGCAGCTGAGGTTTTTTTATTTTACAAAAAAGATGGGGAGTCCGAAAAAAATGGAATCTTTTGAAAAAAATTGGTATGTACTGCATACGTATTCTGGCTATGAAAACAAAGTAAAAGCGAACCTAGAGTCACGTGCACAAAGCATGGGGATGGGTGATTATATTTTCCGTGTCGTCGTTCCCGAAGAAGTAGAAACAGAAGAAAAAAACGGCAAAACCAAAGAAATCGTTCATAAAACATTTCCTGGCTATGTATTAGTTGAAATGGTCATGACGGATGAATCTTGGTACGTGGTTCGGAATACACCAGGAGTGACTGGTTTCGTTGGCTCTCATGGTGCAGGAAGCAAGCCAGCGCCTTTATTACAAGAAGAAATCAATTCAATTTTACGTTCGATCGGTATGAGTACTCGGACAGTTGAACTGGAAGTCGAAATTGGCGAAACCGTCAAAATCATCGAAGGTGCGTTTTCTGGTCTAGAAGGACAAGTAGCAGAAATCGATGAAGAAAAACAAAAACTAAAAGTGAACATCGATATGTTCGGTCGTGAAACCAGTACAGAACTTGATTTTGAGCAAGTAGATAAAATTTAACTGCTGGATAGACTAGCATGAACGGCTCATTTACGGTAAAATAACAGTAATGAGAATAAAGTGGACCAATTCGTTGGCCCACTTTTTTTCTCAAAATGAGTAAGCGCTTTATAAGAGGAAGGGGTCTTATGTCAAAATTATTTGCTTTTTTTAGAGTAAAGTTTCACAATGATTTTCATCCCCATACTAAAGGGATGATCTCTGTACATAATGGGTATAGCTTGTTGTTTCTTTTTAATTTGCTGCTGTTTTTCTTTGCCATGTTGTTTTTCGATCCAAGGGTGGCAGTCGAAGAGCTCAAGTTGATTTTATTTTCGGAAAGTCATCTTGTGACAGATTATATTGCTATGACTTCTGTAGGGTCGGCTTTATTAAACAGCAGTTTGATGACGTTTGTAGCGATCTCGATTTGTTATCATTATCGGGTGCCGATCACAGGAGGCGCGGTGTCTGCTATCTTTATGGTGACTGGGTATGGTTTTTTTGGGAAAAATCTACTAAATTTTATCCCGATATTTTTAGGCGTCCGTCTGTATTCGTATTTTATGAATGAACCATTGAAAAAATTTCTGTTGATTGCATTGTATGGATCGTCGGTTTCTCCAATCGTCAGCTATTTTGCATTCAATGACTCACTACCGCCTTATTTTAGCTTGGTGATGGGGTACGGTATTGGAATTTTTACCGGTTTTTTGATGGTTCCCATGGCCTTATATTTTCAAGGACTTTTTCAAAGCGTCAGTTTATACAGTGCTGGATTCACTTCAGGAATGTTGTGTACATTAGTCGCCGCTATCTGTCGGATGTTTGGCCTAACGATTGAGCTAAGAACATTGGTGTCGCAAGAACAGCAGCCGCGTTTGATTCTCATGATGCTGGTTTTAGGAAGTGTGTTCGTAGGCTATGGGTCGCTGATGGCAATCAAGAAAAAACGATTGAATATGCGAGCGATTTGGTCTCATAGTGGCAAAATCGAACGAGATATCTTACGTGATACCGGCGTTTATAATACGATGATCAACATGGGATTGATGACGTTTTTGCTTGTGGCATATGTCGTCAGTATTGGTGCGGTTTTAAATGGACCAGTTATCGGTGCGATCTTTTGCGTCATCGGCTTTTCTGCTTGTGGCTCTCATGTCTTTAACTCGCTGCCTTTATTGGCAGGGGTGACGATTGCCAATCTATTGAGCGTATACACCATCAACGAGACGGTTACAGTCACGTCAGCGATTTTTGCGATGATGCTCTGTGCAGTAACAAATGCCTATGGCTGGAAAGGCGGCTTGGTGGTCGGTTTTGTGCACGCCTCAATGGTACTGAATATTGATTTCTTACATGGAGGTTTGAATCTGTATAACAATGGTTTTTCTGGCGGGCTAGTCGCCATGATGATCATTCCCTTATTGGATCTCAGCAAACAGCTTTGGCAAAAATCAGCCGATCAGGCGCAAGCTACCAAGGATGAAAAACCACAAATGGACTTGAAAGCACAAGAAAGCGAGCAGCCATTGGTCCCATTGGATCAAACAGAAGGAAAACCTAAATTTTCCGAGCCTGTGAAGGTATTAAAACCCGTTGCCCAAAAGAAACACTATAGGGTAGGCGAGTGGGAGTAGAAAAACCGCCAATGTCATTTGTTACTTGTTTAACAAGTAGGGAGTGCTTGCCTTTTCGTCGTTGGAAATAATGGGAAAATGAAAACCAACCAAGAACAAGCAAAGATTGGTTGTTCTTGGTTGGTTTTTATTAATGACTTTAGTCAGTTTCGTTCGCGTAGCGTACGAAACAAAAAAACCGCGCGTTTCTACGCGTGGACGAAATAGCTTTAGCGATAAAAAACTCCTTTCGATATACTAATAGTGGCTACCAACCGCATATCAGATCGAAAGGAGTTTTTTTATGTCTAACGACGATAAAAGTTTAGCACATACCAGATGGAATTGTAAGTATCACATAGTCTTCACCCCGAAGTATCGACGAAAAGTGATTTATGGAAAGTTAAGAGTAAGTATTGGTCAGATATTAAGAAAATTGTGTGAGATGAAGGATGTTGAAATCATTGAAGCTCATGCCATGCCTGACCATATTCATATGTTAGTAAGAATACCACCAAAGATTAGTATTTCTAGTTTTATGGGCTACTTAAAAGGACGAAGTGCAACCTTAATCCATGAAAAACATGCGAATTTGAAATATAAGTATGGGAATAAAAGCTTTTGGTCCAAAGGATACTACGTGAGTACGGTTGGGTTAAATCAAAAAACAATCGAAAAATATATTCGAGAACAAGAAGCAGATGATCGAATAAGAGATAGTATAAGTAAACAAGAGTATGTAGATCCATTTAAATAGTTAAAGAGAGATAGGGCTGTGAGCGGTTGGTGGTCATTTAAAAAGCCCCTTTTAAGGGGCTAGCGAGTGGTGAGCCCTTCTAGGGCTGTTAAAAAGCCACCCGTTTCACGGGTGGATATTTACTCGTGTTCATTTCTAAAAAAACATCAACGATTGGCTTCTAAGATTTCTGCCTGTAGGCGTTGGGCAGTCGGCGTCATGGCTAGACCGCCTTCAGCCGTTTCTTTGAAAATGCTAGGCATTTGCCGACCGACTTGATACATCGCTAAGACCACTTCATCAGGTGGGATGACACTTTCGATTCCTGCTAATGCCATGTCGGCAGAGATAAAGGCCTGGGAAGATCCCAGGGCATTGCGTTTCACGCAGGGGACCTCGACTAAGCCCGCGACAGGGTCACAAATCAAGCCCATCATATTTTTTAAGGTGATCGCCACCGCTTGAGCCGCTTGGTGAGGGGTGCCACCTTTTGCACAAACCAAAGCCGCCGCTGCCATTGCGCTAGCAGAACCGATCTCTGCTTGACAACCGCCTTCGGCACCGGAAATCGAGGCATTGTTGGCAATCACCAGGCCGAAGGCGCCGGCTGTAAACAAAAAGTCGACTTGTTGCGCTCGAGTCAGTGCCAAACGCTCACGTACGGCCATCAATACACCAGAAACAACACCCGCACTACCGGCAGTCGGTGTTGCACAGATCAAGCCCATTTTCGCATTGACTTCGTTGACTGCAATGGCATTTTGGACCGCTTGTAGAATGGTTTCTCCGCTTAAAAAATCACCGGCAGCAAGGTAGTCGTTCATGCGAGTCGCATCGCCGCCGGTCAATCCCGTCACCGATTTTACACCAGCGACACCTTCAGCGACTGATTGTTCCATAACAACTAAATTCTTTTCCATGATTGCAAGGATCTGTTCGCGACTACGACCAGTATTTTCTGCTTCGATCGCAATCATCATCTCTGCAACGGAAGGATAATTTTTACTTTCTATTACTAACTCTTCTATTGTATAGAACATGTGCTTATCTCCTTTAATCAAAATACGCAGCGCTGTAAACGTGCGGCAAAACTTTGATTTGTTGCGCCAGCTGATCATTGCGCTGATCGACTTCGATGATCATGATTGCTTTATCACCGACAGCTTCTCTCGTAACGGTCATCGTACCGATATTGATTTGAGCCTCTGATAGTAAATTGGTTACTTTCGCAATCATTCCCGGAACATCTTGATGGACGATCACATAAGTAGGGGTACCCAGTGTCAGAGAAATTTTGAAGCCGTTAAGCTCTGAGATTTGAATGTTGCCACCACCGATCGAGATGCCAGTGACAGATAGTTTGTGGCTACCTTTTGTCAAAATCATCTTGACCATATTCGGATGTTCCGCTTTTTCTTTTTTAGGGACGAATAAGACTTCGATCCCTTTCTCATAAGCGATTTTTAAAGAGTCCGCTAGGCGAGCATCATCTGGCTCCATGCCTAAGAGACCGCCAACTAACGCAATATCGGTTCCATGACCGCGATAGGTTTTAGCAAACGATTCATACAACAGGATATCTACACTGTCTGGCTGTTCGCCAAAAATACTGCGAACGATTTTTCCGATCCGGGCAGCACCGGCGGTATGAGAACTGCTGGGACCCACCATGATGGGTCCGATTATGTCAAATACACTGCGGTATTTTAATTGTTCCATTTTTTTCACCTCGATAGTAGTAAACGAATAGGGAAGAATTCCAGTAGTAGTGTAGCATAAAAAAATGAGAGAATGAAAAAAGCAGACCAAAAGCAAGTGATTTTTATTTCTTTTTTTAGCGATGGACTAACGAAAAGCGCTGGTGAGCATTTTTTCAAAAAAATCAGCTGAAAAACCTTGAATTATTCCATAAAGATGCTATAATATTCCAGTGTGCTTTCGTCACACGTTTTTTGTGTGTGCACATGAATCACCAAAGTGGGAGGAGAAATTTGGATCTCCAATTAACCACATCACGGACTCAAGGAGGTATGTCTCGTGGCAAAAAAAGTAGAAAAAATCGTTAAATTGCAAATTCCTGCAGGTAAAGCAACACCAGCTCCGCCGGTAGGTCCTGCGCTAGGTCAAGCGGGTATCAACATCATGGGATTCACTAAAGAATTCAATGCTCGTACAGCTGATCAAGCAGGTTTGATCATTCCAGTAGTGATCTCTGTATACGAAGACCGTTCATTTACTTTCGTTACAAAAACACCACCAGCAGCAGTATTGTTGAAAAAAGCAGCAAACGTTGAAAAAGGTTCAGGCGAACCAAACAAAACAAAAGTTGCAAAAGTTTCACGCGATCAAGTAAAAGAAATCGCTGAATTGAAAATGGAAGACCTAAACGCAGCTGACGTTGAAGCAGCAATGCGCATGGTTGAAGGAACTGCACGAAGCATGGGGATCACTGTAGAATAATTACAGCCCTAAGGAAGTAGCTTCTCAGTCGGCTTCATATTGAAAAATATGGGACACGTGGGAGGTTCTACCGTTATAACCACATCAAGGAGGAAACAAAATGGCTAAAAAAAGCAAAAAAATGCAAGAAGCATTGAAAAAAGTTGATGCTACAAAAGCTTATTCAGTTGAAGAAGCAGTAGCTTTGGCAAAAGAAACAAATATTGCAAAATTCGACGCAACGGTTGAAGTTGCTTACAAATTAAACGTAGACCCTAAAAAAGCGGATCAACAAATCCGTGGCGCGGTTGTATTACCAAACGGTACTGGTAAAACACAAACAGTTTTAGTTTTTGCTAAAGGCGATAAAGCCAAAGAAGCAGAAGCAGCTGGTGCTGATTTCGTTGGTGACGACGATATGGTTCAAAAAATCCAAGGTGGCTGGTTCGATTTTGACGTTGTTGTTGCAACGCCTGACATGATGGCTACTGTTGGTAAATTAGGTCGTGTATTAGGCCCTAAAGGTTTGATGCCTAACCCTAAAACTGGTACAGTAACAATGGACGTAACAAAAGCAGTTAACGAAGTAAAAGCTGGTAAAGTTACTTACCGTGTTGACAAAGCTGGGAACATCCACGTACCAATCGGAAAAGTTTCTTTTGAAGATGACAAATTGATTGAAAACTTCAAAACGATCCATGAAACATTGTTGAAAGCTAAGCCTTCAGCAGCAAAAGGTCAATACATGAAAAATATCTCAGTTACAACAACATTTGGTCCTGGGATCCATGTAGAACAAGCTTCTTTCTAATTTAATACAAAAATTCAAAACTTTTATTGACTTGACTACCTTATCTGTGGTAAGGTAGTCAAGGTTAAAAGTTTAACTGTACCGAAGACAGTAGGTGGCATTTGCCTTAATTTCCTACCGAGGACGTTTATTGAGAATCTTCAATAGTCCCTCTATGTCTACGGTGGCATAGAGTTTTTTTATTGTCCTTTATAGGACAAAGGAACAGTTTGTTTCGAAGAAACTCTTCCATCAAAATCAGGAGGTGAAATATAAATGAGTGAAGCAGCTATCGCTAAAAAATCCGCGATCGTTGATGAAGTGAGTGCAAAATTCTCTGCAGCCGCATCTGTAGTCGTTGTTGACTACCGTGGACTAACTGTTGATGAAGTAACTCGCTTACGTAAACAATTGCGTGATGCAAACGTTGAGATGAAAGTTATCAAAAACTCAATTCTTTCTCGTGCTGCTGAAAAAGCTGGTCTAGAAGGTTTAGGTGAAGTATTCACTGGCCCTACTGCCGTAGCATTCAGTAACGAAGACGTTGTTGCACCTGCAAAAATCATTAACGATTTCGCAAAAGACGCAAAAGCTTTAGAAATCAAAGGCGGTATCATCGAAGGCAAAGTTTCTTCATTGGAAGAAATTACTGCATTGGCGAAATTGCCAAACCGCGAAGGACTTCTTTCTATGTTGCTATCTGTGCTACAAGCACCTATCCGCAACGTGGCTTACGCTGTCAAAGCAGTGGCAGAAAAAGAAGAAGATGCAGCATAATTGCCGCATAATTTTTCAGTATTAAAAACTAAACTACTTACTTAAATGGAGGAAAACAAAATGGCATTGAACATTGAAAACATTGTCGAAGAGCTAAAAGGCGCGACAATCTTAGAATTAAACGATTTAATTAAAGCTATCGAAGAAGAATTTGGCGTATCTGCTGCAGCTCCTGTAGCTGTAGCTGGTGGAGCTGGCGATGCTGGTGCTGCTGAAGAACAAACTGAATTCACTGTAGAATTGACTGCAGCTGGCGATCAAAAAGTTAAAGTTATCAAAGCAGTTCGTGAAGCAACTGGCTTAGGCTTGAAAGAAGCAAAAGCAGTCGTTGACGGAGCTCCTTCAGCAGTTAAAGAAGGCATCTCTAAAGACGAAGCTGAAGCATTGAAAGCAGCTTTAGAAGAAGTTGGCGCTTCAGTAACAGTTAAATAATTTTTCTTAGTGTCAAATCCTTTCGTATGAAGGGGTTTGGCGCTTTTTTTGTTAGAGGCTGAGATTCCTAAAAAGTAATAAGCAGCGATCCTCGTTTTTTTATGAGCGAGGATCGCTGCTTATTTTTTTCGAAATTGTTGGAATAAGAACACGAAAATAAAAAAGAAAAATGCTTCCCACAACGTTGTGGTCCAACTAAAGCTGCGGTTAATACCAAAAACGAGATTACCAATATTGGAAACCACCAAATACAAGGCTGTTGCTAGCAAAGAATAGCCGAATCGTTTGCCCATCATTACGCCTCCCTTTGCTATGATTGTAACAAGTCAAAAGAGTTGTGGCAATCAATTCTGATGCAGTGATGATAAATTGATCGATAGAAAGAGAAAAACCGAACGGTCCGTAGTGATCGTTCGGTTGAAGAGGATGTAGCCCGGTTCGCTTAATCCAATGGAACATCAAAGATCCAACCGGTTGGTGCCGAAATATCGCCGAATTGAATGCCGGTCAATTGGTGATACAATGCTTTTGTTTGTGGACCAACTTCCGTTTCGCTATAGAACACATGGAAATCCTCGCCGTTTTGGATCCCGCCGATCGGGGAAATAACAGCAGCTGTTCCGCAGGCACCCGCTTCGACAAAACGATCCAGCTCATTGAGATAAACATCACCTTCCACAGGGGTCAATCCTAATGAATGTTGCGCTAGATGCAGCAATGAATATTTTGTGATACTTGGTAAAATAGAAGGAGATTTTGGTGTCACAAATTCATTAGCAGCCGTGATCCCGAAAAAGTTGGCAGAACCGACTTCTTCGATTTTGGTATGCGTTTCTGGATCAAGGTAGATGCAATCGGAAAATTTCCGTTGATGGGCTTCGTATCCAGGTAACAAACTCGCCGCATAATTTCCACCAACTTTGGCTGCGCCAGTACCATTTGGTGCCGCGCGATCATAATCAGAAACAATGAAATTGGTTGGTGTCAATCCGCCCTTAAAGTAAGGTCCGACCGGCATACAAAAAACCGTAAAAATATACTCTGGTGCTGGGCTGACACCGATATTTTCTCCGACGCCAATCAATAGAGGACGAATATACAAGGTGGCGCCGCTGCCATAAGGCGGAACATATTCCTGATTTGCTTTTACTACTTGTTTTACCGCATCTAAGAAAAAGGCCTCAGGAACCTCTGGCATACGCAGGCGATAGGCACTGCGGTTCATCCGTTTGCTATTTTCGTCTGGACGGAACAAATTGATGCCGCCATCTTTTCTTCGGTAGGCTTTTAGTCCTTCAAAACATTGCTGTCCATAATGAAGAGCGGTTGATCCCTCGTGGATATGCAGATAATTATCCTCGGTAAGTTCGCCTTCATTCCAAGAACCGTCTTTCCATGTTGCCAAAAAACGCCATGGCGTTTTGATATAAGAAAACCCTAAATTTGACCAATCGATTGTCATTCGTTCACACCCTTTTTTAATTTTTCTAAGTATAGCACTTCAGAAAAGAAATGTCATTATTTTCTGAAAATTCTTCTGTAAGAATATTTGGTGACAGTGACGTGTAAAGAAAGGGGAACCGATCTTTGCTTGTACGAGTTCCCCAGATTGTTTTTCTACAAGTTCTGTGCTTCAATGAGAGTATAAAAAAACAAAAAAGGGGGAACGTTTGTGATTGAGGAAGTGTTGACGGACAGTCTGGGGATCGCTGCTGCGTATCGACGATTGAAACCAATCATGATCCATACACCACTTGCACCAAGTAATATTTTAGGCAAAGAAAAAGAGGGCACGATATTTTTGAAATTAGAAAATCTACAGCGTACCGGCTCCTTTAAAGCGCGGGGGGCGTATAACAAACTCGCGTCATTGACTGATGCAGAAAAACTTCGCGGTGTCATTGCCTGTTCTGCAGGAAATCATGCGCAAGGTGTTGCTCTCGCCGGATCGTTACTGGGGATCAATGTCCGAATCTTTATGCCATTAACGGCTGCCAAAACAAAAATAGAGGCGACAAGAAGTTATGGCGCACAAGTCGTTTTAGCAGGAGAGACGTTTGATGAAACCAAACAACTGACACTAGACGCCATGAAAGATAGTGGCGAAGTATTTGTCTCTCCCTTTGATGATCGTGCAGTAATGGAGGGGCAAGGAACGATTGCGATCGAACTGTTGGAGGATCTTCCAGATGTTGATAATGTCATTATTCCCATCGGCGGTGGTGGGTTGATTGCTGGGATTGCTTTAGCCTTAAAAGAACTTCGTCCAGAAGTCAAAATCATCGGCGTTCAATCCTATGGCGTTTATGGCATGATCGCCTCACTTTGGCAGCAAAAGCTAGTAGCCAATCGCCGCAGTAGAACGATCGCCGATGGCTGTGATGTTGCTTTGGCAGGGGAACTGACCTATGATGTTTTAAAGACCCGTATCGATGAAACGGTCTTAGTTGAAGAATCCGATATCGAACAAGCGATCCATTACTTAGCATTGAGGGAAAAAGTCATCGCAGAAGGGGCTGGTGCATTAAGTACGGCGGCGATTTTAAGCGGACAGATCGATCATTTGCTTCGAGGAAAGAAAACTGTGGCATTGGTCTCCGGCGGCAATATTGATTTCTCTGTGTTTAAGGAAATCATCTGAGTGCAACAAGCCTTCCAAAAAAGAAAGAAGAGACCTGATTAGACATTCTCCTAATTGGGTCTCTTCTTTTAAATTCAAAGCAGGCGCTCAGATGATTACTTTGGGAGAGAAAGTATTGTTTCGATCCACTGTCCAAAGGTTGTTACATATTTCAACGGTCCGACCAATGTAAATCGTGCCATCGTTGGGTTGATTTTTTCAAAGTAAAAACGCCGACTTTCCCCTGAGTAAAGTGCATTGAACTCATCAATAACGATTTTTTTTTGCTGTTGTAGCAATTCCTCTGATTCAATAAAGAAATCGATGGCAAGTAAGCTTTCGGGTATCTGTTTTTCTGAACGTATTGAAGCAAAAGAAAGCAGGGGATCTTCAAATGGTTCGCCCATCAACGAAGCCACATCTTTGTAAGAAAAGCGCCACTGCCCGCCAATTTTTGTCCCTTTAAGTTGGTTGGTCTTTTGATAATTTCGGATGGTTCGAGTCGTTACGCCCAGTTTTTCAGCGACTTCTTCAACGGTATAATAATCTTTCATCGGTTCCTCCTACAAAGCGATTGTACGATCACAAAAGCGTTGCTCCTCTTTCTTATGACTAGTATAGATGATCATGCGTTTTTCTGCATGTTTTTTTAAACACTTCATAATCTTTTCGGCAGCTTTATCATCAAGGCTGCTGGTAGCTTCGTCTAAAAGAATGATTTCGGCATCACTTAATAATATGCGAGCTAGAGCGATTCTTTGCTTTTCTCCTCCAGACAAGTCGGCACCATTTTCCGTAAGCCTGCTAGTCCATGAGCGCTGTTGAAAAATGGGCGCTAAAATACCAGAGGTTTCGATAATTGTTTTTTCTTCTCCCGTCATTTTTCTTCCCCATACAAGATTTTCTTCAATTGTCCGAGAGAGAATCGTAGGGTCTTGAGCAAGGTAGAGGGTTTTATCTGTTTCAGGGTTTCTTGGCTTGATGCGTTTACTCTTCGTTGAAAGCGAAATTCCTTCTGATGGATAAAGGCCAGCAATTGCCTTTAAAAACGTTGATTTTCCTTTTCCTGAAGCGCCAGCCAAGTAAATATGTTCACCAGGTTTCAAGGTTTCTTCAATGGGAAAGGAAAAGCTGTGGTTGCCAATGGATACGACAGGGTGGTCGAAAGTAAGACTCAGAGTAGCTTCACACGTTTGGTTCCAGCGGTCATCGGGAGCAGCCAATTCTTCGTTAACAAAACGTTGATTGGTCCTCAGAGTAGCTGTATCAAGATTGATTTTCGTTAAACCACTTAATGCAGAAAAGTAAATGGGTAATAGCACGCCAATCAAAATCAACGCAGAGGTTGGCAGTTCATCTTGTAATATTCCTTGAATCATAAACAAATAGACGCCGATCTGGGCGATCTGATTGATCGCATTAAGGACTAAACTAGTCGTTTGGGCAAAAGTATTGGTGTTTGCTAATGTTTGATACATCGATGTCAATTGAGAGGAAAACAGCTGCTCAAGAACAGCGTCACTCCATTGCTTCATTGTATCAATATGGGACAATGTTGTTAACATTTCCTTATTGCTAAGAGCAAATGCTTCTTGCATATTTTTCATCTTAATACTCAACTGTTGATTGATCCATCGAAACCCAAAAACATTGATGGGAAATAGCGATAGTAAAATGAAACCCAGTAAATAATGCAATTGGAAACACAAAAAAAGTGGGATCAGCAATAAGAAAAAGCAGCGAATGGCTTCGCTAAAACTACCGCAAATAAACAAGTATAAGGAATCAACAATGCCAAAAATGCGGTTTAATAGATAAGTGGGCTCCTTTTCAGAGAGTTCTACATAACTCTTCCTTTTCATTTTTTTAACAATTCTAAGAGATGGCGAACATTCATCGAAGCTGCATAGCGCTCTTTCATCACAATCAATAAGAATTGCGCGCAATAAGTAATACTTAATATGAACGCTAATAAGCCGACGAGATGATCAAAGCGAAGTGCGTGATCTTCTTGTAGAAGCAAAGGGAAAGCGAGGTTTGTCAGGACAGTCAAAAAAACTAGCAAACTACTCAAACTGATAAAAAGTTTATTGTTTCTAATAATTTCAAACATAAAATCAACTAATTTCCTATATTTTCCTAAATGGTAGATGTTTTTATGAAAATTGTCAACAAAAAAAGAGTTCCTGATTAAAGGAACTCTTGAAAAATCAAAAGCTGCGTCCGCCGCCGCCGAATGTTCCGCCACCAGAAGAGTGGGTCGTACTGCCACCGCCGCCGCCAGAAAAACCGCCACCACCGCCTCCACCATTATTCGAAGGACGGGGGATGCGTCTGGTTGTGACAAAGGAATTGACTAAGCGATCTTCTTTTTGGGTCAGATCAATACTTGATTTTTCTAGATAGTTAAATTTGTAGCCGCCCATTTTTAATTGGTAACGGGATTTAACAATGATGAAAAAAGCGATACTGATCACTGCCGCGATCGCTAAGCAAATAGCAATTTCTAGTGGCGTTATCACTTTGTAATAAGTAATTTTTCCGGTATCACGATCGATACGATAATGATCGGCAGGAACACCTGCTTCCACAAAACCCTCTGCTTTTTGCAGATAGACCAATGCAGCTTGATAATAATTTCCCTCTGCCATCTGGTCAAATACCGCATCAAGTAGCTTATCTAGACGTGAATCGGTAAGATAATCGATCATATTTCCGGAAGTCGAAACGTGAAATTTCCGTTGCGCCATATCGATCACCAATGCCGAACCGTTGTTGTCGTTGCCGATCCGTCTTGAAAGATATCGATCAGTGTACAACTCGATATCTCCCGTATTGCTGTTTGTTGTTTGAATAAAAACTTCGCCTTTGATCTTTGCATTCAGCGCTTCTGCTTCTTCGTTCAACTTCTGGATCTCTTGTTCGGTAAAGAGTCCAGCGTGGTCTGCGACTGTCTCTTCGGCTGCGAAGGCGGGCAGGGCGGTTAAGAAAAAACCAACCAGCAGTAACAACAAATAAGATAGTTTTTTCATAAGAAATACGCTCCAATCAATGCGAGGATGGTCGTTGCCGCGAAAATTGCGCCACTGACGATTCCCAAGCGCTTGTAACTAATCGGTAAAACACCGCTGACTTTTCCGGTTTGCCCATTCATCGCATAATAAAAGGCACTCTTGTTTTCATCATCGGCTCGATAGGTCACTAGCCATACAGGAAGCAAAACGTAGTTGTTTTCTTCTTTTGTTAGATTGATGGAACGATTGTTGCGTTTAAAACTAGTATAGCCATTGACGGTACCTGCTAGCAGATTTTCAGCATAACCCGATAATTCGTTTTTGACTTCGTCAGAAAGATCAATGTATTCAATGTCTCTTTTTTCTGCTTGGAAGCCGGCTAAATATTGACTGCGAAAATTAACAGCTTTTTCAAGGGGAAACGGCTGAACGCCAGTCACCATTTTTTGCTGAACGTTTTTTGACAGCGCATGCTTGAGCAATTCATTCACCTTGATTTTTCCTCGTCGCAAGACATCGTATTGTTTGTGCTCAGTATATTCAATATCACCAACGCGCCAAATACGCAAAGAGGTACCCATACCTGAAAGCGAGCCATTCATCTCAGCATCGACGACCCAATAAGGGAAGTACACACCAGTCAATTTCTCTACTTGTGCTTGATCGAAGAAATCCCGTGGCACAAATTTTTTCTTTTGCGCCCATTCTAAGAATTTCGCAGTTGCTTCTTCCTTTTCGATGGCAAAAGGGAGGACTTTGTTAGGTAAAAATTCTCCTGAAAGCCGTCCCGACAAAACGACCGGGTTATGGCAAAAGTAGCAATAGGTTGCGGCTGTAGTCGCATCCGTCACGATTTCAGCACCGCAGCTGGGGCAGGTGAAAAGGTCCATCTGCCCCGCTTGTGCATCGGCTTGCTCTCTAACTTCTTCTTGAAGGGACGGTTCAGTCTCGGTCGCTGCAGAAGGATCTGAGACAGGAGTATCGGCCATCTGCGCTTCTTTTTGCTTTTCTTCGAAGGCAGTGACTTCGTCTTCAGTAAAAATACTCAGACAAAATGGACAATGAAATTTTTGATCACCAGGTTCAAAGGTTAAAGCGCCCCCACAATTGGGGCACTTATGTGTGATAACATCCATCAGCAATCCTCCTCAATTAGTCTACTGGGACACCTTTGAAAGGTTTGCCGCAATTCGGACAGAATTTTGGAATGCCGTTGGCTAAATCGATCACTTCACCACAATCGCTGCATTTCATTTTCAGGCTTGGTCCATCGCTCGTTGGTTTTGGCGTCCCGCAATTGCTGCAGAATTTACCAGTATTAGAGGTGCCGCATTGTGGACAGTCCCAATGATCTGCGTTGTTTTGTGCAGAAGCCTGTTGCTGCATTTGCTGTTGGTTGTTTTGTGACGCTTGGTTCAAATAACCGCCACCAGCGTTCATCCCCATGCCCATGCCAACAAACCCAGTCGTAGCCCCAGCGGCATTGCTACCGGCAGATTCCATACCACGAGCAACCGAACCTTGAACATAGCCTTCACGAATCGAAGGGTCGCCTAACATTGCCCCTTGGTTCCGCATGTTGATCAGTTTTACGGAATCATCCGTATAAGAGATGCTTGCGACGGCAACAGAAACGATTTCCATGCCGCGGAGTTCTCGCCAGCTGTCATCAAGAACCGTTCCCATATATTTGCTTAATTCCATGCTCTTAGATGGAACGTAAGAAATTCGTTCGCCATCAGCGGACATTTTGTTGATCGCGGTTTGTAGGGCGGTCAAAAATTCAGCTAAGTACTGCTCATTGATGTCGTTGATATCGACTTGACTTTTGTTTTTTGGGATCGCATTCGTATAGAACAAAATTGGATCGGTAATTCGTAAGGAATAGTTTCCGTGCGCCCGTAAGAATAGTTCTGCGTTATAAAAGTTGTCAAAATAGTTCAAAGGCGATGAAGTACCGAAGCGAATTCCTTTGATTTCTTGAAGATTGATATAAAAAACTTGTTGTTTTTGTGGTGTAACGCCGCCAAACTTAAAGCGGTCGAAGGTTTCAGAAATCGCATCTTTCAGTGAACCGTTCAACATCGAAGGCGCTAATTCATTTTTGACGGTATAGTAGCCTTCTTCAGCGGTATAATCGATGATTCGCCCGCCATCAACCAATAACATCATCATATTCGGATAGACATGGATCACTGACCCATCAGTGATGACATCTTCCGTGCCTTTTCTGTTAGAACCGCGTTTGTCATTACGCCGCACTTTGACACCTTTTGTCATTACTGTCGAATCGCTCATATTGTCAGGCTCGATCACCTCTAGCCATTGATCTGCTAATCCGCCGCCAATTGCGCTTGTTGCCGCTTTGATAATACCCATTTTCAGTCCTCCTTTAAATTGTTTTCATCACAATAGATGAACGTAGATTCATTATACCATAGGAGGTGAGATTTACGTTATCAGTCTAAAGTTGGAGAAGAGGAATGGTCTTTTTTCTTGAAAATAGGGAGGAATAAAAGGATATAGTGAGTGAAAGCGCGCGGAATGGCTCTTCGAATTAAATTTCCATTTCTTTTGAGATTCCACCACGCAAACGGTGGTTTTTTTAGCTGATATTACGTATAATAGAAGGTAGCGAATTTTGAAATGAGTGTGGAAAACTATGGCCTATCAAGCATTATATCGTGTTTGGCGTTCTCAGCGTTTTGATGATGTTGTCGGACAAAAAGCAATTACCCAAACCTTAAAAAATGCAATCGATCAAAATCAAATCTCGCATGCTTACTTGTTTACGGGCCCTCGAGGAACCGGGAAAACAAGTGCAGCGAAAATTTTTGCCAAAGCCATCAATTGTCCGAACCAAGTCAATGGCGAGCCTTGCAATGAGTGTGACATGTGTCGCTCAATCACAGCAGGAACGCAAGAAGACGTGATCGAAATCGATGCGGCAAGTAACAACGGTGTAGAAGAAATTCGCTTTATTCGTGATCGTGCGAACTATGCACCGACCCAAGCAGAATACAAAGTTTATATCATTGATGAAGTGCACATGCTGTCAACAGGCGCATTTAATGCATTACTAAAAACATTGGAAGAACCACGGAAAAATGTTGTCTTTATTTTGGCAACAACAGAGCCCCATAAGATTCCAGCAACGATTATTTCCCGAACCCAACGATTTGATTTCAAACGGATCAATACGCAAGACATCGTGGGTCATTTGGAAACGGTCCTTACTACTAGCGAGATCAATTACGAAGCAGAAGCTTTACAGATCATTGCGCGAGCCGCAGAAGGCGGTATGCGGGATGCCTTGAGTATCACCGACCAGGCGATCGCTTTTAGTGATGGAACCGTAACGACCCAAGATGCTTTAGAAGTGACGGGCAGCTTGTCCTATGAAATGATGGACCGTCTGATGCAGGCTTGTGGGGAAAAAGAAGTTGCCGATGCGTTAGCGACCTTGCGGGAGTTATTAGCCTCTGGTAAAGAAGCCCGCCGTTTATTGGAAAACTTGTTGGTTTATTGTCGAGACTTGCTGATGTATCAACAAGCGCCGCAGCTGCTATCTGAAAAGTCTCTGCAGTTGACTGGAGCGTTTCAAACACTGGCAAAAATTACCCCGCCAGCAAAAATCTATCACTGGATCACGGTCTTAAACGATACGCAAAATGAAGTACGATTTACGAACAATCCTACGATCTATTTGGAAGTGGCTGTGGTCAAATTAGCCAATGATCCAGAAAGTGCTGCTGTTGCCAGCAATTCAGCTGACAATAGTCAAGAAGTGGCGCAGTTACGTCAAGCACTGCAAAAACTTCAGGCAGAGGTGCAACGACTGCAAGAGAATCGACCGACAGGTGCCGTTGCTGAAACCACCGCGCCAGTGAAGAAAACCAAGGCGACCACTACGTTCCGTTTACCAAAGGAACGCGTGTTCCAAGTGCTGAAAAGTGCAACGAAGAAAGACTTGGCAAATGTTCGTAATGTTTGGGACGATCTTTTGATGTCTCTTTCCGTGACGCAAAGAGCTATGCTGCACTCCAGTGAAGCAAAAGCTGCCAGCGAATCGGGCGTCGTGATCGCTTTTGACTATGAGATCTTATGTCAGCGAGCAAGTAACGACCAAGAGTTTCAATTGATGATCCATAATCAATTGTCCCGTATGATCAAAGACTACGCCCCACAGGCTGTCTTTATTACAAAAGAAAGTTGGCCGACGCTACGACAAGAGTTTTTGGCTGGCGGTCAAGCAACGGAAGAGTCAGAAATTGAAGTAGAGCAAGAAGAGACCGAAGCCGCTCCTGTCGAACCAGAAAATGACGACTTAGTAACAAAAGCGCAAGAGTTATTTGGTGAATTAACCAGCATTGAAGAAAATTAATGAATATGGAGTGATGAATAATGATGCGAGGCATGGGAAATATGCAAGGCATGATGAAACAAATGCAAAAAATGCAAAAAGAAATGATGAAAGAACAAGAAGCACTAAACAGCAAAGAATTTATCGGCGAATCGACAAATGGCTATGTCAAAGCGACCTTTACTGGCGATAAGACGTTACAAGACATTGCTATCAATGAAGCAATCGTTGATGCTGACGATGTGGAAATGCTGCAAGATATGATCATTTTAGCCATCAATGACGGATTAAAAAAAATTGAAAAAGAATCGGAACAAACAATGGGCAAATATACAAGAAACATTCCGGGTCTATAAAAGGAGAAATGACGGTGCAATATCCTGAACCGATCGCCCGATTGATCGACAGTTACATGAAACTGCCGGGAATTGGACAAAAAACCGCAACACGTTTGGCATTTTATACGATTGATATGAAAGAAGAAGTCGTCAATGAGTTTGCTAAATCGTTGCTTAGTGTTAAACGAGATTTGCACTTTTGCAGTATTTGCGGAAATATAACGGAAGAAGATCCTTGTGAAATCTGCAGTGATCCCACAAGAGACAAAGAAACGATTTTAGTAGTTGAAGAGCCTAAAGATGTCATGGCATTAGAAAAAGTCCGCGAGTATCATGGACTTTATCATGTGCTGCATGGCGTGTTATCCCCGATGGAAGGGACAGGTCCAGAAGATATCAACATTGCATCCCTGATACAGCGGCTGCATGATGATCAGGTCAAAGAAGTGATCATTGCGACCAATGCGACCACGGAAGGCGAAGCGACGGCGATGTATATGTCGCGTTTGATCAAGCCTGCCGGTATTAAAGTCACGCGTTTGGCTCATGGCTTATCTGTGGGCAGCGATATTGAATACGCGGATGAAGTGACCTTGCTAAAAGCAGTAGAAGGTCGCCGAGAATTATAAAGATATTGGAGGCAATTAGGGTGAAAGGATTGTTTATAACCATCGAAGGACCGGATGGTGCTGGAAAAACCAGTGTGATCGAAGAATTGTATCCTCGGTTACAGCTTGAAGCAACAAGAAAAATCGTTAAAACAAGAGAACCTGGCGGAGTTAAAATCGCTGAAAAAATTCGTAAAATTATTTTAGATCCGCGAAATGAAGAAATGGATGAGCGGACCGAAGCCTTACTTTATGCAGCGGCACGCCGCCAACACTTGATTGAGGTTGTCCTGCCGGCATTGAACGCCGGACACATCGTGATCTGTGACCGCTTTGTTGACAGTTCGCTTGCCTATCAAGGAGCTGGACGTCGCATCGGGATTCCTGAGATCGCACGGATCAACGAGTTTGCGACGGAAGGAACGACCCCTGATTTTACCTTGTATCTAGATGTTGACTCTGATACTGGCTTGCGTCGCATCCAAGAAAATCGTGCACATCAATATGACCGACTAGATTCGGAAGGATTGGAGTTTCATCAACGGGTTCGTCATGCGTATCTAAAGCTAGCGGAAGAAAATCCTGTACGCATTCATAAGATTGATGCTAGAATGGGGTTACAAGAAGTTGTTGAATCCAGCTATTCAGCAATCGTTGAATCGTATCCTGCTTACTTCAAATCAATCTAGGGTAGGTTGGATAACACAAAGGAGATGGTCCCATGAAATTAATTATGGCAATCGTACAAGACAAAGACAGTAATCGTTTGGCAAATGAGTTTATTGATGCCAATATCCGTGCTACAAAATTGTCATCAACGGGTGGTTTTTTAAAGGCTGGTAATAGTACGTTTATCATTGGTATTGAAGATGACCGTGTGCAAGATGCGTTAGAATTGATTAAAAAAACCTGTCAATCAAGAAAGCAATATGTCTCGACACCGATGTCACTAGATATATCCTTAGATGGTCAAGTTCCTTATCCGGTCGAAGTCGAAGTCGGTGGCGCCACCGTATTCGTGCTGCCAGTTGACGGATTCCATCAATATTAAAAAAGGAGCATTTCATGGAGGAGTTATTTCTACAAGAATACCAGCCTCTTGTTTTTGCCCAACTAAAAAAAAGTATCAAGCATGGGCGCATTGCTCATGCTTATCTTTTTGAAGGGGACAAGGGGACTGGCAAGCATGAACTAAGTCTATGGCTCGCAAAACGCCTTTTTTGTGCCAATGTACAAGAAGAAGCGCCATGTGGTGCATGCAGCAATTGTCTACGGATCGCCCAAGGAGAGCATCCTGACGTTATCCAAATTGAACCTGATGGGCAGATGATCAAAGTCGACCAGATTCGACAGCTGCAAGAGGAGTTCTCAAAAAGCGGCTTTGAAAGCCGTTTGAAAATCTTTATTTTGTCTCAAGCTGACAAAATGAACAACAGCGCTGCCAACAGTTTACTAAAGTTTTTAGAAGAACCAGTGGGAAACTTTCTGGCGATCTTAGAAACGGAGAGCCTTGGTCGTATTTTGCCAACCATCCAGTCTCGCTGTCAGATCATTCATTTCTCTCCTTTGTCAAAAGAAAAACTGCAAGAAAAGTTACAAGAAGAGGGACTTTCTAAAGAGACAAGCCGACTTCTAAGCCACTTGACCAATAGTTATCATAAAGCAGTTGAAATCTCGCAAGATGAATGGTTTAATGAAACTAAGGATGCTGTTAAGCGTTGGGTGAATTACCTTTTGAAGAAAGACCCGCAAGCATTTATTTTTGTTCAGAAAAAATTATTGGGTCTAGCAAAAGAAAAAAATCAGCAATCAGAAATCTTTTTGCTCTTGTTATTTTACTTTCAAGAGGAGCGGGATCGATTGTTGGGGCAAGGTTTATGGGGAAAAGAGATCAATCGTGCCATTGAAGCCGCATTGCAAGCACAAAAAAAGTTGCAAGCCAATGTGTCTTTCCAAGGTGTGGCAGAACAATTTTCCGTGAAAATCATCTATGGATAAAACGCAGCAGCCGGAAAAGGAGACCAGAGATGATCGAAGTTGTCGGAGTGCGTTATCATGACGTAGGCCAGATTTATTTTTACACACCGAAAAAACAGACCTATACTATAAATGACCAAGTCATCGTGGAATCACAAGATGCTAAATGTCTTGCCACAGTCGTCACCAAAAGCAGAGAAATGAATGAGAGCGATTTGCCTCAGGTAGTCAAACCTATCTTACGTCGGGCGACGAAGAAAGATTTGGAACAGGCAGCAGCCAATCAAAAGGCGGCAGATGAAGCGTTAAAAATTGGAAAAGAAAAAATCCGCGCACATCAGTTGCCAATGAAACTGATTCGAGTAGCCTATACCTTTGAGCGGACAAAACTGATTTTTTCGTTTACTGCAGAAAGCCGTGTTGACTTTCGCGAATTAGTCAAAGACTTGGCAAGTGAATTTCATACCCGGATTGAACTGCGCCAAATCGGTGTCAGGGATGAAGCGAAGGCACTAGGCGGAGTTGGGCCCTGTGGTCGCAAACTATGCTGTGCGACGTTTTTAGGGGATTTTATCCCTGTATCCATCAAGATGGCTAAAGATCAAGGACTTTCCTTGAATCCTGCGAAAATCTCAGGATTATGCGGTCGTTTGATGTGCTGTCTTAAGTATGAAAGTGAAGAATATGAGCGGGCGAAAAAAGAATTGCCGGATCGCGGCAAGGAAGTTGAAACGCCAGATGGCAAAGGACGTGTGGTTGGGCTGGATCTGTTGAGCCGAGTGATCAAAGTCCGTTTGCATGATCGGCAAACACCAATCGAATATGATTATGAAGAACTAGTGACAAAATAAGTAGGTGACCATAATGAGCATGGACAAACGATCAATATATGACGGATTGAATCAGTTAGAATCGGAGTTGCAAAATTCCTTAAATAATCTAGCGGAAATGAAGCAGTCTTTGCAAGAAATCGTCGAAAAAAATACGACATTAGAATTGGAAAATCAACGCTTACGTGAACACATTCGTGAGTTGAACCAAGTGGCAGATGCACCCGCTGAATCGGTCAAACAAGAACTTTCTAAATCACGAATGAATTTAGAAAAGATTTACGAAGAAGGATTTCATGTTTGTTATGACTTATACGGTTCTCGCAGAGAACATGATGAACCTTGTGCATTTTGTCTAGAAGTGATCTATCGTGAAAGCGGCAAATAACTGACTGACAGTCTAATAGGTTCGTTAGAAAAAAGATCAGTTTCCACTGGTCTTTTTTTCGAAAGGAGCAGTACATGCAAAAGCAACAAAGTTATAAACAAGACACTGGAAAACTGTATCTTGTTCCGACACCGATCGGGAACTTGGAAGATATGACGGTCCGTTGTGTCAAAATTTTAAAAGAAGCGGACCTGATTGCAAGTGAAGATACTCGCAATACCCAGAAATTGTTGAATCATTTTGAGATCTCGACACCGCAAAAAAGCTTACATGAACACAATTATAAAGAGCGAGTTCCGCATTTGGTAGAACAGCTGCAGATGGGCAAGACCATTGCCCAATGCAGCGATGCTGGTATGCCCTCCATCAGTGATCCGGGGCATGAATTAGTCAAGGCCTGTCTAGCTGAAGGAATCGCGGTGATTGCGCTTCCGGGACCTACGGCAGGTTTGACAGCGTTGATTGCTTCAGGCTTATCGCCGCAACCAAATCTTTTTTATGGCTTTTTACCTCGTAAGAAAAAAGAACAAAAACAAGCCTTGAGTGAATTAGCGACCCAGAAAGCAACGATGATTTTTTATGAGTCACCCTATCGAATCGCAGCGACGATTGAAACAATGCTAGAGGTATTTGGTGAACGTCAGGCAGTCATTTGCCGAGAATTGACAAAAATCCATGAAGAATACTTGCGAGGGACCTTTTCTGAATTGATCGACTATTTAGAGCAGCAGCCAATCAAAGGAGAATGCTGTCTGTTGGTGGAAGGCTCTTCTGAAATACATGAAATTGTTTATGAAGGAAGTTACGCAGAACAAGTAGCTGCCTTGATGGAAGAGGCCGAAATGTCCTCAAAAGAAGCAATCAAAGAAGTGGCTAAACGTAATCAAGTAAAGAAACAGCTTGTCTATCAAGCGTATCACCAAATAGAAGAGTAATCATACCGAGACTTCTCTCGGTATTTTTTTGTACTACACGCTCGCTTATGTGATATTACCTAACATATAAAGTCAGCTATTTTCAGAAAATTCATGTTTTTCTCAGAAAAATCTAGATTATTCGAAAATATGGTGTTAGGATAGCTAACATATAGAAAGGGAGGCGTGTAAAATGGATACAGGGAATATTGCATTTATTTTAATTTGTAGCGGTATGGTTTTTCTAATGACTCCAGCATTGGCATTTTTTTATGGAGGATTGGAACGACGCAAAAACATCCTCAATACCATGATGATGGTGATTTGTACGATGGGCTTGGCGTCCGTCCTCTGGGTCGCTCTAGGGTATACATTATCCTTTAGCGGGACAGGATCATTTATTGGCAATTTAGACAAAGTCTTTTTCAATCATGTTTCGATGTCAGAAGGAGAGGGAATTCCAGAAGGGTTGTTTGCTGCCTTTCAAATGATGTTTGCTTTGATCACAACGGCGATTATCACTGGATCAGTCGTTGGAAGAATGCGGTTCTCTGCTATTTTTCTATTTATTGGCTTCTGGCTGGTTTTCGTGTATTTTCCAATGGCGCATATGGTGTGGGGCGGTGGCTTCTTAGATGCGATCGGCTCGATCGACTTTGCAGGAGGCAATGTCGTTCACATCAGTTCGGGAATCAGTGGGCTAGTCTTAGCGATCGTTGTCGGTAAGCGACGAGAATTTCATCAAACCGAATATCGTCCTCATAATATTCCCTTTGTTGTACTAGGTGCCGGTCTTTTATGGTTTGGCTGGTTTGGCTTTAATGCTGGCTCTGCGTTAGCAGCTGATGGTCTAGCGATCCACGCCCTAATGACCACGAATACAGCAGCAGCCAGTGCGATGCTTTCTTGGATGCTGATCGAAAAAATCGTCGTGGGAAAACCGACAATCGTCGGTGCTTGTACAGGTGCAGTTGTGGGCTTAGTTGCCATCACACCAGGGGCGGGGTTTGTCTCCCTTTGGTCTTCCTTTATCATTGGCGCTTTAGTCAGTCCGTTTTGTTACTTCTTTATTTCCGTCATCAAACATCGATTAGGGTTAGATGATGCATTGGATGCCTTTGGTTGTCACGGGGTAGGCGGAATCTTCGGTGGTTTGATGACCGGGATCTTTGCCGATCCCGCTGTTGGTGGACATTCAGGATTGCTTTATGGCGGTGTTGATCTTTTTATCGCACAAGCCGAAAGTATCGTATTTACGATTTTGTTCGCTGGTATCCTATCCTTTGTCATAATTACCTTGATTAAATGGGTGATGCCGATTCGCGTATCTCAGCAAGAAGAAGCGGTGGGGATGGATCGGATCGAACATGATGAAACGGCCTATCCTACCTTTATGGGGTTAGATTCTTAAGAGTGGAGGAGCAGTCATGAAAAAAGTTGAAGCGATTATTCGCCAAGAAAAATTAGAGGAGCTAAAAGCCGCTTTGGATCAATCGGATCTGATCAGTGGGATGACGGTCAGTCAAGTTCTCGGGTGTGGCAATCAAAAAGGGTTAAAAGAGTTTATTCGTGGCCAAGAAGTGATCACGACTCTTTTACCGAAAGTAAATGTTCGCTTTGTTTTGGCAGATGAAAAAGTCGATGCCGTGATTGAGCTGATTGTATCGATCTGTCGGACAGATGAAGTCGGTGATGGCAAAATATTCGTCTACCCTTTGGAAGAAGCGATTCGGATTCGCACCAATGAACGAGGAGAAGCTGCCTTATAGCAGAACTTCTTGGGTCATGAACCGTGCAGCAAAAGTAGCGAACGTATAGGGAAGGGCCAATGAAAATTGGTCCTTTTTGCGTCTTTGTCTTGATTCCTTGCTTGATAGGGAACTTCTGTTCGTTTATAATAAGAAGCGAGGTGAGCAACGATGTCGGAACTGCAATTTCCCTTAAAAAATGATACGAGCCGCAAAATTATTCATATTGATATGGATGCTTTTTTTGCTTCGGTGGAAGAACGGGATGATCCTGAGCTGGCCAAGCATCCCATTGTCATTGCCCGTCACCCAAGTGATACCGGCGGCCGAGGAGTGGTCACGACAGCGAATTATCTGGCGCGACAATATGGCATCCATTCGGCAATGAGCGCACAAAAAGCCTACGAGCTTTGTCCGCAAGCGATTTTTAAACCGGGGAATCATCAAAAGTATCGTGAAGTGTCCCAGCAAGTCAGAGAAATTTTTCACCGATACACCGACATCATCGAACCAGTTTCAATTGATGAAGCGTATCTGGACGTCACAGTGAACAAAATCAACTGTCCTTCAGCAATTAAGATCGCTCGTCTGATTCAGCGAGACATCTGGCATGAGACCCATTTGACTTGTTCGGCAGGCGTCAGTTACAACAAGTTTTTGGCAAAATTGTCCTCGGATTATCATAAACCACGAGGGTTAACAGTGGTGATGCCGGATGAGGCAGTGGCCTTTTTACAACAACTACCCATCGATAAATTTCATGGGATCGGGAAGAAAACTGTCCCCAGGATGCATGAGTTAGGCATTTTTACAGGAGCAGATCTATACGCTTGGAGTGAGATGGCGTTGATCCGCGAATTTGGCAAAATGGGGTATTCTTTGTATCGCAAAGTTAGAGGAATCCATGATTCACCAGTCAGTGTGACCAGAGAACGAAAATCAGTCGGTAAGGAGCATACATACGGCAATCCATTAACGAGTGAAGAACGAGTCTTAAGTCAATTACGCGCCATCGCAGAAGAAGTTGAGAGATCACTAAAGCGCACACAGAAACATGGCAAAACAGTCGTGTTGAAAGTCCGTTACAGTGATTACTCTACGATCACTAAACGAGTGACTTTGCCGATTTACGTTCATAAAAAAGAACAGTTATTTTCAGAAGCCAGTCTCATTTGGGAAGAGATTTTAGGTCTTGAAAAAGGCATTCGTCTTTTGGGAATCACCGTCACAAATCTCGATCCTCTGACCTATGAAAATATCGTACTGCCTTTATGGCAAACATCTGACGATCAGTAGACCTAAAAAGGAGGACCAATATGACGATCTATCAAGTATATGAAACGATGATTGCTTTGGCTGATGAAGAACGAAGGGAAAAAATGGCCGCCTATATGCGGCATCAGTTTGAGTTTTTAGGCATCCCTACACCGTTGCGCCGTCAGCAGGAAAAAGCAGCCTTTAAAGTAGCAAAACAAATGAAACGAATCGATTGGGAATTTATCGATCAATGTTGGCAAAGCAGCTATCGGGAACACCAGTACCTTGCGATTGATTATTTAGTGGCGCTGGAGCCCTTTTTATCAGCCGTTGATCTAGGAAAAATTGAACAGTTAGTCATAACGAAATCTTGGTGGGATAGCGTGGACGCACTAAGTGAGGTCGTCAGAAAGCTTGTTCGCCGACTGCCAGCGTTAAAGGCTGAGATGCTTCGTTGGAGTCTTGAGGATAATCTTTGGCTACGTCGAGTGGCGATTCTTCACCAATTGTTGCAAAAAGAACAGATGGATCGACCATTACTTGAAGAGATCCTTGTCAACAATTTGGGGAGTTCTGAATTCTTTATCAACAAAGCCATTGGCTGGAGCTTGCGAGACTATGCCAAGACGAATCCTCTGTGGGTCCAAGATTTTCTTCTACGCCATCAAAAAAGTCTGGCGCCTTTGACGGTTCGTGAAGCAAGTAAGTACCTTTAAAAAGCTTGGTCACTGATTTTTATATAACAAAAAAAACACCGTGCATCATCTTTGTAGGAAGATGTGGTGACCCCAAAAGTTCGATTTTTTGGTCTAACTTTTGGGGTCATCTCAAGATGCACGGTGTTTTGAGTCGTTAAATTTGTTTTTTGATTTGTTCGTAACTTGCTTCAGCATCTTTGCACTTTGCCCAGATAACCGCTTTTCCTTGTTCTCGAGATGCAGCAAGATCAATGATTCGTTGATTGCTGCTACCACGAAACTGCAAGTTTAGGTTTCGCTTGCTGAGTTCAAAACGGCCGTCCACCAAAATATCAATTTTGGATAAAAGTTCTAGTTTGTCAGGGGTCTCCAAGAGCAGTTCTTCGTAAGTGTAGCCTGACCAGCTCCAAATGTCCTTGCTATGACCAAATTCGGCGCGAACGCGATCAACAACTTTCAGACAGACCGTCGTGTTCAAGAAAGGTTCGCCGCCTAGGAGGGTCAGTCCTTGAACATAGTCATGTCGCAGATCCTCAATGATTCGATCCTCTAGCTCTTGGGTAAAAGGTGTGCCGTAGCGAAAGTTTTGGACGGCTTTGTTGAAACAGCCTTCACAAGCAAACAGGCAGCCGCTCACATATAAACTATTTCGGATGCCTTCACCGTCCACAAAGTTGAAGGCTTTGTAATCAGCAATATAATTTTGACTGTACTCGTTTGCTTTCCATTCTTGGGGCTTAGGATTTCTCATACGAAAACTTCTTTCTATTGTGAATTACAGGGGTTGTTGGATAAAAGGAGTGTAGAAGAAATCTAATACTCCTTTTATGATTATTCTTGCAAATGTTTGACCCGAGCAGAGATTTCTTTGTGACGACCGTTGACCATCGGGCGAGCTTGAGGATTTCCAAGATACCCGCAGGTTCTTTTGACAACATCACAACTTTTTGGATCGTGATTGCCACATTGTGGACATTCAAAGCCTCGTTCGGTTGGATTAAAGTCTCCTTCATATCCGCACTCGTAACAGTGATCGATAGGGGTATTTGTTCCAAGATAAGCGACCCGATCATATGCGTAATCCCAAACTGCTTCTAACGCTTTTGGATTTTGCTGCAAGACTGGATATTCACAGTAATGAATAAAGCCACCAGAACAGTATTTTGGATAGTCCTTTTCAAAATCAAGTTTCTCAAATGGTGTCGGATTTTTCCGCACATCATAGTGGAAGCTATTGGTATAATATTCTTTGTCGGTAATATTTTCAACTTCACCGAATTTTTCGGTATCTAAGCGACAGAAACGATCGGTCAAGCTTTCACTAGGGGTCGAGTACACACTGAAATGATAGCCGTATTCATCGCCCCAGGCATCGGCATGAGCTTTCAATTCTTTCACGATCGCCATCGTAAAGGCCTTTGCTTCTGGGTCTTGTTCCCAAGTTCCACCGTAAAAAGCCGAAGCAGCTTCGTATAAACCAATGTAACCAAGCGAAACAGTGGCACGTTTGTTTTTGAATAATTCGTTGACATTGTCTTTGCGATCCAAACGTTCACCGAAAGCCCCATACATATAAAGGATCGGCGCATTGGCGGGACTCGCTTCTTTACAGCGTTCCACTCGATAGACAAGGGCATCTTTAACGATTTGCAGACGGTCCTCCAGCAGTGACCAGAATTTTTCTTGATCGCCATTTGCTTCTAAGGCGATCCGTGGAATATTCAATGTCACGACACCTAGATTCATCCGACCGACATTGATTTCTTCACCACGTTCGTTTTTCCAGCCTTGCAAGAAAGAACGACAGCCCATCGGCACTTTAAAGCTGCCAGTCAATTCAACCAATTTATCATAATTCAAAATATCCGGATACATCCGTTTAGTGGCACATTCTAAAGCCAGTTCTTTAATATCATAGTTCGGATCGGTAGGGGCCAAGTTGACCCCACGGCGAATACTAAAAATCAATTTCGGGAAAATAGCAGTACGCTTTTCACTGCCTAACCCGTTGATGCGAATTTGGAGAATCGCTCGTTGAATTTCCCGTTCGAACCAGTTGGTTCCTAAACCAAAGCCAAGGGAAGTAAACGGCGTTTGTCCGTTAGAGGTGAATAACGTATTGATTTCGTATTCTAGACTTTGCATTGCATCGTAGATATCTTTGCGGGTTTTGCTCTTCGCGTAAGCTTCCCGACGTTCGGGTGTCTCAATCCATTCTTCGGCATCTTTTAAATGTTTTTGGTAATTCAACTCAGCAAAAGGAGCCAATAATTCATCTGTTCGATCAGCAGAACAGCCACCATATTGACTCGATGCTACATTTGCAATGATTTGTGAGATTTGAGCGGTGGCCGTTTGGATCGATTTTGGCGATTCCACTTCGGCGTTCCCAATTTTAAATCCATTATTTAGCATGCCTTTAAAATCGATTAGGCAGCAGTTAGTCATTGGGGTATATGGATGATAATCCAAGTCATGGTAATGAATGTCGCCTTTTTGGTGGGCATTTGCCACGTGAGGAGGCAGCATTTTCAAACCAATCGATTTTCCTACGATCCCAGCGGTCAAATCACGTTGTGTGTTGAACACGTTACTATCCTTATTGGCATTTTCATTGACGACCGATTGATCTTTATTCATCAATTTATTGATCGTAAAGTTGATGTCTGTTGCTTTGCTGCGTTCGAAATCACGATGGGTCCGGTAGTTGATATATTCTTCAGCCAAGGCATACTCGTTCTTTGCTAACAAGATATGCTCGACGATATTTTGGATCTCATAGATTTTTACATTTGTACGAAAACGTTCCGCGATCTCGTGATCGACACTGTCAACGATCTCGGTGATTTTTTCGTGGTCGATGGGAGAAAGCTCACCGTTGATTTTTCTCAGGGCTTTCACTAACGCATCATAAATTTTTTGATCATCAAAATCGACAAGCCGTCCATCACGTTTTACGATTTTTAACTGACGCAAAGCGGACTGTCTTTCCAACCCTTGCTCAGGATTTCTCTTAATGTTCATCATTTCTACCACTCCTTATCTTCCACAATATAATAAAACAAATTGTAGAAATGAGCAACTATATATAGTAGTCGAAAAGGGTTTGTGTTTTGGATATACACAATATATGGTGTATATTCATTGAGGTGTTTTCGAGAAAACTTGATAAGATTAAGGATTTGGTTGTTCCATGTTTCACATAATGAATAAAAACTTTTTTAAATTTATTTTTTCTCTGTTTTGAAGCAGAAGTATTCAATGATAAAGTATGCTACCATAAGGAGAGAATTTTTTTAAAGGAGGGTTCTGTGTGAAAAATATGATCGATGTGAAGCATCTGACAAAAAGTTACGGCACCCGTTTCAATCAAACCAAAGTATTAGATAACCTTTCTTTTGCAGTGGATCAAGGAGAATTTGTTGGGGTCATGGGGCCAAGCGGTGCTGGGAAAACGACCTTGATGAATCTTTTGTCTTCAATCATGCGACCTAGCTTAGGCTCGATCTATATCGATGGCAAAGACATTACCCGAATGTCGGAAAAAGCCCTCAGCGATTTTCGCCGTCAGCAGATTGGCTTCATCTTTCAAGATTTTAATCTTTTAGAGACATTGACAGCCAGAGACAATATTTTGCTGCCTTTAGCGATTGATCGCTTGCCCGTGAAGGAAACCCAAGTACGTATCGAGGAGACGGCCAATTTGTTAGGGATCGAACACTTGTTGGATCGCTACCCAGAAGAATTGTCTGTAGGGCAAAAACAAAGGGTCGCTGCTGCTCGGGCGATCATCAGTCGTCCGGCGGTCCTTTTTGCTGATGAACCCACGGGAGCCCTTGATTCAAAAGCGGCAACAGAATTGTTACGGTATTTAGCGCAGATCAATCAACAAGAAAAAACGACGATCTTGATGGTCACCCACGATCCTTTTACCGCCAGCTACTGCAATCGGATTCTGTTCATTCGCGATGGTGTCTTCTTTGCGGAAGTTGTCAAAAAAGGCAGCCGTCAGGAATTTTTCGAAAAAATCATCGATATGCAGGCTACGATTGGAGGCGGTCCGCGCCATGTTGTTTAAAATCGGCTGGCGGAGTTTTTTGCGGCAGTTTCGCAATTATATGGTGTATTTTATTTGTATGATGACCGCCGTGATGATTTTTTATTCCTTTAACGCCTTGATGAATGATCGTCTGCTGAATCAACGGGTCCAGCAAGACATCCGCATTGAAGGGGTTTTAGGATTCGGCAGCAGTGTGGTTGCCTTTGTCGTCTTGTTTTTTATGCTGAGTGCCAATCATTTTTTTCTTAGTCAGCGACAAAAAGAAATCAGTGTTTACCAGCTTTTGGGGTTGCGGCAAGGTCGTCTTGCTTGGCTGTTGCTACGGGAAACGTTTTTACTAAATTTTTTCTCTCTAGTGACCGGTATCTTTATGGGAATTATTTTTTCAAAATTCTTCTCAATGATTTTGATTCGGGCGATGGGCCTAAATTTGACCAGTCATTTCTTTAATTCACCGCAATCGATTTTTTCGACGGTCTTTGTCTTTATCGCCGCAATGATTATATTGAGTATTCAAGTGATCCTTTTTGTTTGGCGTACCCCAATGAGTGAATTGATCAAGACCGAATACCGCTTACCGATCAAAAAAATGAAAATGACTCCGTTTCGTACATTGATGGGGGTCCTAGGTCTGATTTTACTTGGGGTAGGGTATTATCTGTCATTGACCCTAAGGGAAACATGGACCAACTATATCACGTATACGCAAGATTTTTCAGCGATTCTATGGATCCCTTTACTGATTCTATTTTGCTGTATAACGGCAACCTATCTCTTTTTTGATTGTTCCTTGCCAGCACTGTTGTATTTTTTGAGTAAACCAAAAAAACGCCTTATCAAAGGGGCGAAGTTGATTGCTTACAATAACGTGCGTGCTTACTTGCAAAGGACGTGGAAAAGCTACGCCCTTTTGACGATCATCACTGCAATCGCGATTTCATTGATCGGGGGAACAATGGGGGTCATCTCTTTGAATTACCAAGCAACGAACCGTATCTATCCAACTTCCTTTCAGGTGTCAGGAGAGCAGGCAGGGGCCTTGCGTACCCTTTTAGAAAAGTCGGATGTGCCAATTACAGCGGAACAAGCAATTCCCTACAAAATGACCAATATGACGGTGCAGACACGCTACCTAGGAGAATTGCAAGATGAAAGTGTCGAAAATATGATGGTGAATCTGGTGGCACTTTCGGATTATCAGCGTCTGCGAAAACTGGTTCCGGGTGCTCCTGAGATTCGACTGAGTACTGATAAGCAAGCTGTACTTTTTGACAGTCAATACGACGTAACTCGTTCATTTATCACATATCGCGATGAAGTCAAAGTCGGCAGTCAGCATAATTTTAAACTCATTCAAGCCGAACAAGATTATTTTGGTGATAGTGCTTTACGCTATTCTTTACCCAATGTCCTTGTCATTCAAGATGAGGCGTACCAACAAATCAAAGGATTCACCTATACCATTGCTTATTTACAGACCGAAAAGGTGCAAACAGACGCGCTGACACAGTTGTTGGATGAAGAGCTGCCAATCGAGTGGGCGCATCCATTGACCTATGAATTTAGCGACGACCAAAAAAACGTACGCTTTTATCCAGAGACCGCTCGGGATTCAAGTAGTGATAGTGGTCAGACGACCGCATATCGGCTAACGTTAGCCAATCGCTTTACAACAATGCGCGGGGTGCGACGACAAGCAGGAATCATTTTGTTCGTATCGCTATTTGTTGGGGTGATCGTTTTGATCACCACGTCTAGTAGTTTGATCGTTCGGCAATTTTCTAACACGGAGCGGGAAAAGTACAATTACCGACTATTGACAAAATTAGGCTACACCCGTAATGAAGTGCGCAAGTTGGTGTACTGGCAAAACATTTGGATTTTTATGCCTGGCACCTTATTGGCGATTTTGCATGCGGTATTTGCCATCAATACTTTCACACAGATCATCGACAGTCCCGGGTACTGGGTCGCTCATTTGTTTGCAGGAGTAGCAGCAGTTGTCTATCTATTTGCCTATTTGATTACCGTCAAGCTGTGTCTGCGGATTATTGAAACTTGATCTATTTATACGATAAAACGATTCTAGGAAACTAGGATCGTTTTTTTTCGTTTAACCAATCTTTTTGTATTTCCCTCTGGCACCAGATTAAGAGAATGGTATAATCATAATCAATGAGACAAAGGAGGAAGCAAGATGGAGAAAAAAGAAGAACAGCTTTTAATAGACCTAACGACTGCACGTGGGGTTCCTGGGAATGAGGAGGAAGTGCGTGAAGTCTTTAAAGAATATGCCAAAGACTTTGCTGAAGATATCTTTTTTGATGGTTTAGGAAGTGTCATTGCCAAACATGTTGGTGATGGCGGCGGTCCGAAAATTTTTATTTCGGGACATATGGATGAAGTCGGCTTTATGGTAACAAAAATCACAGAAAAAGGCTTTATTGAATTTCAAACCCTTGGGGGCTGGTGGGGGCAAGTGATGCTGGCACAGCAAGTGGAGATCAAAACCAATGAAGGCAAAGTGATCCACGGCGTAGTCGGCTCAAAACCACCCCATGTGTTGAGTCCAGAAACTCGAAACAAACCTTACGATATCAAAGATATGTTCATCGATATTGGCGCGTCAAGCGAAGAAGAAGCCAAAGGCTGGGGCATCCGTCCTGGAGACATGATCACCCCCTATATCCAATACAAACGGATGAACGACAGCAAATTTTTGCTAGCAAAAGCCTGGGACAATCGAATCGGTACGGCGGTATCACTGCGGGTATTAGAAACCTTGGCAGCAGAAGGACATCCAAACTGCTTGTTTGCCGGCAGTGACGTGATGGAAGAAGTTGGACTACGAGGTGCGCGAACAAGCACTCACTTAGTGAATCCTGATATCGCTATCGCACTAGATACTGGTACCGCTGGGGACACACCTGGAATGACACCAAAAGAAGCGGATTCTGTGTTAGGCAAAGGCCCACAAGTCTTGATTTTCGATGCTTCCATGATTCCTCACAAGAAATTATTGAATTTTGTGATCGATGTCGCCGAAGAGATGGAGATTCCCTTCCAATATACCGTAATCACTGGTGGAGGAACTGATGCCGGACAAATGCATTTGACTCGTGATGGGGTTCCTTCGATCGCTATTACAGTGCCCGTTCGTTACTTGCACTCGCATACTTCCGTCATTCATGAGGATGATTACTTTAATACAGTCAAGCTTGTAACGGAAGTGGTCCGCCGCTTAGATGATAAAACCGTTAAAGCATTGCGCAGTTATTAAGGTGAGCCTATGAGATCAAACACAATGATTCGTGAGACGGCTAAAAACTCCTTGCGAGGATTCTGGGGAACGTTCGTCTTAAGTATTTTAGCGACGGTTGCCGTTCAAGCGGTGGTCAGCTCGCTTTTTAGTAGTATTGGGACTTCTTTTGGTGCAAACAATGCAGGGAGCTGGATCGATCTGATCTTGGATAATTTTGTCTTCTTTGCGTTTTCGGTAGCATTGAGTATCATGGCACTCTATCTGGTTCGTGGCAGAGGAATCCAGGTGGCGGATATTTTTCTAGTCTTTGATAAGCGTCTGTATGTACCGTTTTTGCTATTAAATTTAGTGAGCGCGCTTTTAAATTATCTTTTGAGTTTTGCGATTTTCTTGCCGCAGTTTGTCTTATCAGGACTCAATCAGTATTTGGACTTGGTATTCAATTTTAATCGGGGAATCTCTGTTGATGTGGCTATGTTTAATGGTTCGGTCGCTTTTGTGATTGGGATCTTTCTCTCCATCATTTTGTTCTTCTTTTTGTCACAAGTCGTTACTGGTGTGATCCAATTAGCAATCTATCTGCGCTATGATCAACCGGAATTAGGAGTCCTTCAATCAATTAAAGCAGCTTTCGCTCTCTTGCGACCGCATCTGGGGCAATACATTTGGCTGCAGTTATCACTGATTGGTTGGTTTATTCTGGGTTTCTTGGCGCTTTTGATCGGGATGTTGTGGGCAAACGCCTATGCGTATGCGGTCAACGCAGCATTCTATGAAGAATTGATCAATGAACAACGAGCGCTGATCAGATAAGCAAAAAAAGACGACGTACCATTGGAATGGTTCCTTAAGGATAGAGTTGAACACTCATTCAAGGGATTCATCAATAGACGTCGTTTTTTTCTGATTTTCTTGATACTTTTTCGCAAAAAAAATGGTCGGATTTTAGTCAAATCAGCTGAGATGTGATAGCATAAAAGAAGTAGAAAATCAGCTGGAGCCAAAGAGGAGGAAACACATGTGAAAATAACTGTCTTAGGCTGTTTAGGTGCCTATCCGTATAATGGTGAAGGGACTACTGGCTATTTATTAGAGTCAGATGGCTTTCATTTGCTGCTTGATGCGGGAAGTACCACCTTGGTCCAATTAGAAAAGATCCTTGATCCATTAGACTTAGATGCAGTGATTTTGACACATTACCATCACGATCATATTGCGGATCTGGGGGTATTACAATACTATTGGCAATTATATCCCGAAAACGAAGAACGCCAGGTTTTGCCGATCTACGGTCATGGGGAGGACAGGGTTCATTTTGAAAGTCTGACGATGCCGGGAGTGACTCAGGGATTTGATTACCTTCAGTCTAAGTCGTTGGAATTGGGCCCGTTCACCATTACCTTTATGAAAACGATCCATCCAGTCACTTGCTATGCCATGCGATTTGTTGAGAAAAGTACGGGCAAGGTCTTTGTTTTTACTGGAGACTCTGGCTATTTAGAATCTTTCGTTCCGTTTGCTGAAGGGGCTGACTTATTCTTGGCAGATACCTATCTTTTTGCAGGAAATGAGCGGCACAAGGCTCATTTTACTTCAAAAGAAGCAGGGGAGATCGCCCATGCAGCGCAGGTGAAAAAATTAATGTTGACGCATTTGCCGCAACACGGTGACTTAGAACAGTTACGAGAAGAGGCTGCGCTAGCTGCCAATGGAATCCCTGTTGAGTTGGCGGCTGTTCAAAAAATAGTAGAAATCATCTAATTAGGAGGAACGAATAGTATGCTTTTTGTACCGAATGAACTGAACGACCCACGCATCAATTTAGCCATCGAGATTTTTCTTCTTCAAGAAATGAAAGTGGATGAACCAATCTTACTTTTTTACATTAATGAACCATCGATTATCATTGGACGCAATCAAAATACGATCGAAGAGATCAATAAGGAATATGTGGATGAACATGGGATTCATGTCGTTCGTCGTTTCAGCGGCGGCGGTGCAGTCTATCATGATTTCGGAAACTTGAATTTCAGCTTTATTATGCCTGACGATGGCAATTCTTTCAGAGATTTTGAAAAACTGACCAAACCAATCGTCCAAGCCTTGCATGAGATGGGGGTTGAAGGGGCGCAACTAAAAGGGCGCAACGACCTTGTGATCAATGACATGAAGTTTTCTGGGAATGCGATGTACGCAACGAATGGCCGGATGTTTGCTCATGGGACGATCATGTTTGACAGTGACATCAATGAAGTGGTCAACGCCTTGAAAGTCCGCAAAGACAAAATCGAATCAAAAGGCATCAAATCGATCCGCTCAAGAGTGACCAACATCAAACCATTCTTGCCAAAAGAGAAGCAAGACATGACGACTGAAGAGTTCCGTCAAGAAATCTTATTGAAGATTTTTGGTGTCGATTCCTTGGAAGAAGTCAAAACCTATGAATTGACTGAAGAGGATTGGGTCAAGATCAATGAGATTTCCGATAAGTATTATCGCAACTGGGATTGGAATTACGGTAAATCTCCAGCTTTTGATATTGAACGCCGTTATCGCTTCCCAATCGGCTCCATCGAAGTTCGTTTGAATGTGGCAGAAGGAAAAATCACGGATGCCAAAATCTTTGGCGACTTTTTCGGACTAGGGGACATTGCAGATGTCGAACAAGCCCTGATCGGAACTCGTTATGCCAAGGAAGATTTGGCACAAGTCATCGCCAACATTGATGTTAAAAAATATTTTGGCAGCATCACGCCTGAAGATTTTCTTTCATTGATTTATTAATCAAAAAACGAAGCAGCCTTTTCAATCTGGCTGCTTCGTTTTTTCTATTAGTATGCGCGGGCGATCCAAACGGTATGCTTGGCAGGCTTGCCGCTGACGATATCGACTGTTTTTTCCATTGGTGCTTCAAACGGAATGTTCCGGGTAGTAAAGCCGGTTTCTTCTTTGATTTTCGCTTCCGTTTCTTCCGAGCCGTCCCAACCGATCAAAACAAAGCCAGTCACTTTGTCTTCTTGTTTGCACGTTTCGATATGGGCTTTTAGTTCATCCAATGTATCGATGTTGGTGTACTCATTATCTTTGTTACGTTCCTTCGCAGCTGCCAATAAGCGTGGGGTCATTGCTTGCAGTTCTTGATCAACGAAGGCTTCCAAGTCCTCAAGAGCGACTGTTTGCTTGTCAGTCAAGTCGCGGACTTTGACCATCACTTTGCCAGCTTCTAAATCTCTTGGGCCACATTCGATTCGCAAGCAAGCGCCTTTTAGTTCCCATTCATTGAACTTATAGCCAGGTGAGTTATCAGAATCATCCAATCGAACACGAATGCCCTTGGCTTTAAAGTTGGCATACAGTTCTTCTAATTTTTCTAAGATGGCTGGATTCTTTTTCCATGGACCGACTGGTAACAACACAACTTGGGTTGGTGCAATGGTTGGTGGGAAAACTAACCCATTTTCATCGCCATGGGTCATGATCAAGGCCCCCAACAAGCGGGTAGAGACACCCCAAGAGGTTGTGTGGGCATGGACATGCTTGTTTTCTTTCGTTAAATACGTAATATCAAATGCTTCAGCAAATTTTGTCCCCATGTAGTGGCTGGTTCCTGCTTGGACTGCTTTGCCGTCTTTCATCATCGCTTCGATCGAATAAGTATCAACTGCTCCAGCAAAACGCTCAGAAGGGGTTTTTTGTCCGCGATAAACAGGGATCGCTAGGAATTCTTCGCAAAGGCGGGCATATTCATCCAAGATTTTCATGGTGCGTTGACGTGCATCTTCTTCGTTTTCATGAGCGGTATGACCTTCTTGCCATAAAAACTCTGAGGTACGCAAGAAAGGCAATGTTTTCTTTTCCCAACGAAAGACGTTTGCCCATTGATTGATTTCGTAAGGTAGGTCACGATAGGAGTTGATCCAATCAGAAAAGGCAGAGCCAATCATGGTTTCTGAGGTTGGACGCAAGGCCAAAGGTTCTTCCAATTTTTCATTGCCGACTTCTGTGACCCATGGCAATTCAGGCGCAAAACCTTCAATATGATCGGCTTCTTTCATAAAGAAATTTTGCGGAATCAGCATTGGGAAGTACGCATTGCGAATGCCCTCTTTTTTCAAGAATCGATTGAACTCTTCTTGGATATGCTCCCAAAGTTCGAAGCCGTCAGGACGGAAAATAATGGAGCCTTTCACTGGGGAGTAAGCCATCAATTCGGCTTTTTGGATCGTTTGGATATACCATTCTGTAAAATCATTTTTTTGTGTCATTCTTTTTCCTCCTTAAAAAAATAAAAAAGCATCTCGTCCTAAAAAAGGACGAAATGCTTGGATTTCGCGGTACCACCTTTGTTGATTATCTATCGGGATAATCCAACTCGTAAAGGATAAGGCCTTTCCACCGACCGTTTTGCGGTCATTGCCATTGGGTAGGTTCATTTTATCAGTGGGTGTCGATTTTTCAGCTGCCATCGACTCTCTAAGACCATCATAAAACTACTATTCCAATGCTTGTTGCTGTTCTTTATCATGCTAAAGCGAAAAAGCGAAAAAAGCAAGAGTTTTTTCGCTTTTTCTTAAAATCGCTCCTTTAAAACTAATGTAGCAAGACGGTCAGTCGAAAGACAGCGGATCTATTTTCGCCCTAAGTGTCAAATGCAAGAGGTGAAGCCCGTCAGTTTCTTCAATCCGGATACTTCCTTGGTAGGCTAAACAAAGTTGTTCTAGCATTTGCATGTCAGCCTGCATCGCCTGTCGTTTGGTTTCATTGTTCTGTAGTTTTTCTGCTTCTTCATTTGAGAGAAGCGGCATTTGGCAGTCGATATGCAACTGGCCGTTCGTGTCATTCACCCTCAACGCGAGTCTTCGCTTTTGAGGATCAGTGACCGCACAAGTGTATCGGATGGCGTACTCTAGGCAATGAGCGATCAAGGATAGACGATCATTTTCCGCCAATTGTTCCAGTGGTTCTATGATGCCATCACAGGCAAAGGTGATCCTTTTTTGAGCAGCTGTGTGTTTATAATTAGCAAGCAGCATCGTCGTGAGTGATTCTTTTTCAACGGAAGGACTCGTTAACTGCTGCTTGATCTGTTCTTCAATCTCACTAAGGCCTTCATAGGCCGCTGCCAACTGCTGATCTTCTAACATATCCTTGACCGTATGGGTTCTTTGTTTGATGGTCCGTAAAACTTGCTGCCATTTTAACGTTTGTTCAGGGCTGATTGCTTGTTGGTTCTCATATAAACGCACTTTGATGTCTGCTGTATCGATCTGTTTGTTTTTGCCCTCGCTGGCAAAAAAAAGTTCGAGGAATCCATAACAAGTAAAAATGATAATTAATAAGAAAAAGATGATCGAACGCCAATTAATATCAGATTGTGGCAAAACTAAAATATCCTGAATATACAAGAAACAATGACCAATAGCCGCAATCACGATCCAAGGCGCACAAATGACATAAAAAGGATTTTTTTTCAATGCTTCATAGATTGCTGCAAAAGAAGTAATGAAGGTACTGGTAATATTCAACAAGAACATATAATTCATGATGACGGGCAAACTTTGTGCTTGGAAAAGTGCGAAAAGTATCGCTAACAGACCGAATGAATAGTGGAAGTATAACCATTTCTGGTAGTACTTGCGAATAAAATGCATATTCGTGCAGTAAAAGCCGATCAAGAACATTGGTGTAATAATAGAAAGAATATTTAACATTACGGAGTTGACGATCGGGGGAAACAGTAGTCCACCAAGCATATCGCTGAAGCCCGCTTCCAAGCCTGCTGTTAAGGCAAAGCCGCTGAATAAGAGAGAAGATATTTTCAGCCTTCGTTGATTGATAAAAGAAACTAAGACATAAAATAAATTGATGATACAAATAAAACCAGTAAATAAAAGAATGTAAATATTTAAAATTGACAGACTGAAGACATAGCCGATCAGTGCATTTGCAGGGCCAAAAAAGACTTCTGCTGGGAAGCCAGAATAGGTGTCAAAAGGACTAGTCACGTATATTTTCAAGGTTTTACCAACATAATCCTCAGGCAAGGTGATAAAAGACAATGTTTTGCCTGGATGATTGAGAGTCAGTGGATCATTGGGCTCATCGTTGGTGTAAATTTCTTGATCATCGAGATAGACAGTCATGTGTTGATGATCGCCAATTAGTAACATTGTAGGGTATTTATAATCGTTGGTCATTTTTCGCTTCATCACAAAACGATCATTGGCTTTTACACTAGGTAAATGTTTCACATAACGGCTAATAAAAGTAGATTCGGGATTGTCCTCAGCATAGAAAATCCAGTCTTCCTTTTTCTCCACTGCATGGATATCAGAAGTTGGGAATAAAAAAAGAACGAGAAAAAAGACAATACTTCCCAGTAAAAATAGGACCAGAAGGATGAAGGGAATCCAACGCTTTAAAAAAAACTTGTTATTTAAAAAAGGCATACTTTTTCTCCTCTGTTTTTTAATCGCCTTTAGCATAATATAAATAATTAAATAAAGTCAAATAATAATCGAGTAATCTTCGTATAAAAATTCAATGAAACGTTTTTAAATATTTGAAAAAAATAGAGTTATGTTATAGAATCATAAAAGAAACTGAGGTTTAGAAGGAGAATAGAAAATGAAGCTTTTTCCAAAACAAAGTATCATGCTCTCACTTTTTGTACTGATGTTCATGCTGCTGTCTGTACTAATTGTGGTGATCCCACATGCGTTTGGTTTCACAATGGCTATTGTTGCTAGTGATGCAATGGAACCGACATATTCTGAAGGGACACTCCTTTTTGTAAAAAAAGCTTCTGAAGATAATTTAGTGGTTGGCAACGAAGTAACGTATTATGTTGATCAAGGTAGACAGATGCGGACGCGGCGAATCGTTGCGGTTGGGGAAAATCAATCGGTGCTCTACACCATTGGCGACAATCAAAATCAGATGGAACCAAACGAAATTCAAAAAAGTCAATTGATTGGCCAGCCGATATTTTATATTCCCAAAGTAGGGGCCTGGTTGAACCAAACGAAGATCCAGCTGTTTAAAAACATGTATCTTCTTTTCGCCTTGTATATATTAGCAACAACGATGTTTGTTACGTTTTACCAAATCAAATCTGGCTCAGTAAAAAAGACGATCACTTCTTAATAAATCAATGAAAAAAGACAAAGAAACCCTTACGTTTCTTTGTCTTTTTGTCTCTTTCCCCTTTATAGGATGAGTGTTCCGCCAAGTCCCACCATCAAACATAAGGATAAAAACAGCGTATCCATAAAAGTGATTCGAAATGTCTTGGCATAAGTTCGCGTTCCTTCACCGTCGAAACCTCTTGAAAGCATTGCCGTCGCCAAAAGTTCGGACCAGCGAATGGATTTGACGAGTAAAGGAATCAACATTTTGAAAGAAAACGAATTGACTGAGATTCCTCTGGAACGCATGCTATTGCGGATGTTTTGATACTCTGCTGGAATGATCGGAGCAATTTGAAACGCAGCGAGCAGACCGTACGCAAAAACGGCAGGCAGGTGCAGCTGTTGCTGCAGCGAATAAATCAATTCATTGATCGTGGTCGTCACACTGAAAGAACTGCCCAGAATACCGAAGCAGTAGATTCGGCTCGCCATGTCAAGCCCATAGTGAATAGCTGCCGTTGAGGAGGGAGCGCCTTGATGGTCTTGATAGTAAAGGAGACCAGTGAAAAAGACCCCTACAGCTGCCAGTGTTAATGCAGAAAAGAGCAAAAGACTTTTTTTCAAGGAGCGCTCTTTTACAGTAATAACGAAGAATAGGACAGAGAGCAATAAATTCAATCTGAAATTATTTTGAAAAGAAACCACTAAGGCGAGTCCTAAAATGGCGAATAACTTGACTGTGGGATTGAGTGTACGCATCTGCGACCTCCTTTTGATAGCAATTGAAATCAATGATTTGCGAGCAAAACTGTTGCAACAATAAGACATCGTGACTAACGATCAAAACTAACGTGCCAGTGGTTGCTTTAGCAGCTAATAGCTCCATGATCTGCCAAGCTTGTGTGACATCTTGACCATATGTCGGCTCGTCTACTAGCAGTAGGTCGACCGGGCGCTGCAGTAAGGAGGCAACAGCCAAGCGCCGTTGCTGTCCTTGACTCAGTAGAAAAGGCGACTGGGCACTCTTGTTTTGCAGACGCAATTTTTCGAGTAGTTTGTCGCTCTCGGTCGGGGCGCTTCCTTGGCTAAGCTCTTGCGCAACGGTAGCTGCCAAAAATTGGTCTTGCGGATTTTGCATGATCCAACTGATGGAGCGAAAAGGTGACGGATACTTCTTGATTGGTTTACCTGCCAAAAGAATATCCCCTTTATAGGCCTGCTGCTGTAAAATAGCTTTTAAAAACGAAGACTTGCCGCTGCCGCTACGTCCAGTGATTCCAATCAGTGAGCCCTTATCAAAGGCAAGATCTGGGAAAACAATTTCATGGTTTCGGATGGGTAATCGGAAATTTTGAAATGAAAGCCGTTTTTCGTTAGAAGTCGATTTAATGTTCACAAGCGGCAGCGACTTGCGTAGGTGCTGATCAAGTTGGCGGAGCGCTGCTTGATTGATCGTTCTGAATTCCTCTTCAATCAGCAGCCACTCATCGACCCAGTTAGCGGTCTCTTTGATTTGATGATCGATCAATAAAATACCAAGAGCATTTTTGTGTTGGATTTGCTGCAGTTTTCGTATGACTTTTTGACTTGTGTCCGAATCCAAATTGGCAAAGGGTTCGTCCAAAAGCAAGTAACGACTTTTTAATATCAGACAACAAGCCAATGCGGCTAGCTGTTTTTCACCACCAGACAAGGTCGTGAAAGGTTGATCAGCAAGGTGGGTAATCTCGCAAAATGCCAAAGCTTCAGCCACTTTGTTTGGCATGTCTTTTTGGGGAATACATTGATTCTCTAAACAGAAAAGCAACTCTTCTCGAGGTGTTGCCATGCAAAATTGCATATCAGGATTTTGAAACAATAAGCTGACGGACGTGCTTCTTTCCCGGATGGAAAGCTGGTTCATCGTTTGGCCGTCAATCGTATACGTCCCTCCATCAAACCCCTTCTCATTTAGTCCCGCTAAGAGATGGAAAAGGGTGCTTTTTCCTGTTCCTGAAGCACCATAAATCCCTTTTGTTTCACCAGGGGCCAAAGACAGAGTCAATTCAAGTCGCTTTTGATCCACCAAAAAACTGCCGTTTTTTACCGACAGGCTCATGCGGTTTTCCGTTTGACGATGACCGTTTGATCTTCAGCAATGGGGTAACTGTTGAGGACCCCCATCCGTGTCAAGTGGTCACAGACGATCTTCACTAAAAAGGCTGAAAAGAATAACGAAGAAAGCAAGCGAATAAGAAAGATCGCCAACAGCAACTGCCATTGTAGGTTAATGAAATTTGACCGAATGATTCCCCAAAGAAAACTCGTGATCGTGGCGCCCACGGCTCCAGTAACTAAAGGGAACCACCCGTAGCGTCGGTAGCGGCCTAATGCAAAGCCGGCTTCTGTTCCGATCCCCTGTACAAAACCGCTAATAAAAATGATAGGTCCATAAAAATTTCCCATAAACACTTCTAAAAGAGCCGCAATCATTTCAGTGATCGTAGCTGCTCCCGGCTTACGTAGCACATATCCGGCAAAAGCTGCCGCCATGAACCAAACACCAAAGATAAACTCATTGGCTAAGACAGATAATCCAAAGGGCGTTAGAAGCGTACCTAACAACAATCCGAAATGGACAGCCCCAAGATAGATCACGCCAAAAATCAACGAAGCAATTCCTACCATGATGACATCTTTCAAAGCCCACTTAGTCATGTGGCATCGCCTCCTTTTTTGAAGGGCTATTGACCGAAACAGTCGCTTCCAGAACATAGTGGGGGAGATGGTCATGGGCATAGGCTAATGCGGCTTCAAAATACGCAAAGAGTTGGCTTGCTGATCCGGTCAGCATCGTCACATAGTGAGCGGAACGAGGGCTCAAGCCATGAGTCTCTGCCAGCTGGACGATCGTGGCGATTTCTTCCATATAATGATTTTCGCCAAATACGTAAAACGAATATTTGCAATCAACCAAAAAGTCACCATTCGCAAGGTTCTTTCCTTTATTGGGTTGCGCCTGTTCGCCATTCAAGAATGTGTCACCCGCAGTGTCTCCGGGACAGCCTTTGGAAAAAGTAAACTCACCCACGAGGTGTGTCTTTGATTCGTAGGCGTTGATAAATAGCGCCTCTGCTGCGTCTATGACACTAGGCGCTTCCCCTCGAAAAAGGGTACTGAACAGATCGGTCTGCTGCCAAACAGCGCTCGTATTCGTTTTTTCGATACTTGTTAAAATTTGTTGCGCGAAATGGTCTTTCATTGGGTACAAGCTAACTCGGCACCCCGTGATATCGATCCCATCTGCCGCACAGGCGATTGGTTCATTTGTCATTTTTCTCTTCTCCTCTCGATGGTTTTTCTGTCTACAAAAAAAGCGTTCCTCCTTTTTCTATCCACACGTAGACAGAAAAAATGGGAACGCGAAAAATCATGCGCTGCCACTTCCCTACGTTGGTACTAACCAAATCAGGTTCTAAGGGACCAGACATACGTCTATCTCAGCATAAAGCGCCCCTAGTGGATAATCTTGTATTCAATTACCCCTCGAGTGTAGCACAGGAGGCGACAAAGGACAATAGATAGCGATTTTCGTCATTTGCCGATTGTTGCCGAATCAACCGATCCATTCAGTAAGTTAATAATGATATCAGCAGTGGTACATATGAAAGTTTTTACATATAAAAAAACATCTTGAAAAGCTGTTGACAAGGAGTAAATAGTTGTGTAAAGTAGAAAACCGATGGTAAAACGTAAACGTTACGTTTTGTTTTTGTAAATCGTAATTGATTTATCAGTGTTTTGCCGAGGAAAAGGAAATATGGAAAAATAAAAAGGAGTGTATTTTGAAAATGAAAAAGTTTTTTAAAATAACGATGTTATCAACAGTAGCCCTAGCTTTGGCGGCCTGTGGACAAGGAGGCTCTGATGCAACTGAACAATCAGGCAACGCTGCTTCTGATAATGAACAAATCCAGGTCATGGCTACGTTTTATCCGATGTATGATTTTGCTCGTCAAGTTGTAGGGGATGAAGGGGAGGTTGAATTATTGATGCCCGCAGGCACTGATTCCCACGATTATGAACCTTCTGCAAAAGATATGGCAAAGATCCAAGATGCGGATGTTTTCGTCTACAACAATGAGAACATGGAAATGTGGGTTCCTTCGATTGAAGCCACGTTAAATGACGGGGATGTGACAGTGGTTAAAGCCACAGAAGGAATGGTCCTGTTGCCCGGTGACGATGACCACGACCACGATCACGATCATGACCACGGCGATGATGGTCATTCTCATGAATTAGATCCCCATGTCTGGTTAGCCCCAAGCTTAGCCATGAAACAAGTAGAGGCGATCCGTGACCAGCTGAGTGAGGCTTATCCAGCGAAAGCGACAGCCTTTGCTGAAAATGCTGCAAATTATTTAGCACAGTTACAAGATCTTCATGAATCGTATGAAGAAGCATTTAGCAATCCGGCGCAAAATCATTTTGTAACGCAGCACGCCGCTTTTGGTTATTTAGCTTTAGAATACGGATTGACCCAAGTTCCGATCTCCGGTCTTTCACCAAGTGAAGAGCCTTCCGCTTCACGGATCGCAGAACTAAAAGAGTTCGTTCAAGAAACAGGCATTCAGACGATCTATTTTGAAGAAAATGCCAAAGACAGCATTGCCCGGACGTTAGCGTCAGAAGCAGGAGTCGAACTGGCTGTTTTGAATCCATTAGAAGGCTTGACCCAAGAGCAGATGGATAACGGGGAAGACTACATTTCAATTATGGAGCAAAACCGCGATGCCTTGAGAAAAACCACCGATGTAGCAAATGACAAAGAAATGGCTGAAGCCGAAAAAGAAAAAACAGTTTATAACGGCTACTTTGAGGATGCCGATGTACAAGACCGTCCTTTATCTGACTGGGCAGGAGACTGGCAATCCGTTTACCCATTTTTACAAGACGGAACATTGGATCAAGTGTTTGATTATAAAGCAAAAATGGACAAGAAAATGACGGCTGACGAATACAAAGAGTATTATACGACAGGGTATCAAACGGATGTTGCTCAGATCAAGATCACAGACAATACAATGACATTTATTTTTGATGATGGTACAGAGAAAGAAGCTAAGTATGTGTATACTGGCAAAGAGGTTTTGAACTACTCAGCTGGTAATCGTGGCGTACGCTTCTTATTTGAAAGCACCGATGAAGATGCGGCGTTCAAATATATCCAATTTAGCGACCATATGATCGCACCAGGTGCTTCACATCATTTCCATATCTACTTTGGCAACGAGAGTCATGAAGCGTTACTAGAGGAAATGGAGCATTGGCCGACCTATTACCCAACGGGGATGAGCGGATTAGAAATTGCACAGGAAATGCTCTCCCATTAAAAAAAAGATTGACAATCCTCGCTCTTTTCGTCAAAGTAAACTTGATAGGAAGGAGCGAGATTTTTTTGGAAAAAACATTGAAGAAATTAGCGAAAGTGATTGACCGGATGATGGATCACGTTGATTTGTATGGCGGACCCAGTGTGGTTAGTGACGACGATCTTGAGCATTACTTAGATCCTGTTTTTTACTTGATCTTTTGCGCGGAAACAGATGGCGGCATGACCAAACTAAAAGACAAAGTCTTTGTTGAATGGGTATATACTGAAATGCTGCCTCAAGAAGTACCGTACAGTCTAAATTTTCTTCCGTTTGCCAAAACAGCCATTGAAGACTTTTATTACTGCATGTATAAAGAAAAGCATATTACCAAATCGCAATACCTAGAAATTGCCTTTGTATTGGCTGAAAAACAACCTATCTTTTTCGCTCGGATGTCCAAACCACAGTTTTGGTCAGCTGAAAAGAAAGAAGCGATGTTAGCAATGATTAAAGACACCGATCCCGAAGAACATGATCTATTGCCCGTTGATGACCCACGGATTGCTGCAATCTCGCCAAAAATCGTCCCATTTCCAACAAAACATACGGCCTTTGATGACGCAGCAGATACGCCGGTCGCCTATCAGGTCCGTATTGATTTAGAAGGATACCGTCCGCCAATTTGGCGTCGTTTGATTATTCCTGCAGGGCTGACCTATGAACAGCTACATATTTTGATCCAGATTGCCTTTGAGTGGATGAATCAACATTTGTATTTGTTTATTGCCGGCTCGAAATCGATCGGCTTAGGCAATTCCGTTCCAACGGATGCGTCCGCTATTGACCAAGATTTTCAGTATTGTAAGTCCATGACCTATATTTATGATATGGGGGCAGATTGGACACATAAGATCAAGATTGAAAAAGTGTTGACAGCAGAGGATCATCCGAATCCGGTCGTCCCGGTTTGTATCAAAGCTGTGGGCGATGTCCCGATCGAAGATGCCTTTGATGATGATATCCGTGAACCACTGGATCGTGAGATCATCAATGAAGTTTTACTCGATTATTGGGAAACAGGAGAATATGTTTAACTAGTAGTTAGGAAATTGTCCGTAATTTTACAAGAATCAAACAGCACAACCACCAGGCCGTAACGGTTCTGGTGGTTTTTTAGTGGTTTCCTATCAAAGGCGCTTTTTGATATACTCTGTCATCGGTTTGGTGTAGGACGAGAAGTCTGTTGGTTGCGCATGTACCTCATTGATCCGATTTGCTAGAAGATAACCGATGTAAGGTCCCGTCGTTAAACCGGAAGAACCTAGCCCGCTGGCGGCGAACAAATTCGTTTCATCAGGCACTTCCCCAAAGAAAGGCGCAAAATCAGAGGTATAAGCGCGTGTGCCGACTCGCATAGTCATTGGGGCAGCAAAGAGTGCTTCGGGGTCTTCAAGAAAAGCACCGATTCCTGTCATCAATTGCTGTTGAGCTGCTTCAGTAGGTGTCAAATCCCAACCAGCATCATTTTCATGAGTAGCGCCTAATAAAATTTGACCATTAGAGAAGGGAATCAAGTCGCCTTCGCCTTCTAGCATGGCGACCGGCCAACTGTTTGTCGGCAGGTTGGTGGCAAAAGAGAGCAACTGGCCTTTTTGCGGACGGATATCAACCTGATACCCTAAAGGTGATAACAAGTCTAGTAATCCCGGTCCAGCTGTCAGGCAAAGAATCTCGGTCTCAAGAAAGTGATCCTTGGTTTTGATTTGCCAATGGTGGCCGTTTCTGACGATCTCAGCTTTTTCTTCAATAAAAGTCACTTGCTGCTGCTGAGCGTTTGCTTTTAAGTGGGCAAGATAAGCCTGACCATCTAAGCGGCCACCGCCTGTGATTCGTAAAGAGGGCATTTCTTTTAGTAATGGCAATACCTCTTTGGTTTGTGAGCCCGTCAGTAAGTCGATTTCGCCGATTCCTGGTGCCGCCTTACGTCGATTTTCAGCTAATTCTGCCAGTTCTTGAAGCGCCTTTTCTGGTCGCACTACCAAAGTGCCACATGGGGCATAGATGGATTCATCTAAAGCAAAATCCCGTACCAATTTCGGGAAGAAAGCGGCTCCCTCTTGTGCTAACTGGTACCATTTTTTATTGCGGCGTTTGGATAGCCAAGGGGAAATGATGCCAGCGCTGGCAGATGTTGCTTGACCGATGAGGGAATCAATGACAGTCACGTCAAATTTGGTTTTATCAAGATAATTGGCGAGGGTCAAACCGATGATCCCACCGCCGATAATCATAACTTTTTTCATAGTAGAAGACTCCTTTGTTTGATTTCATTGAAAAGCGAATAAAAAGCGAAAGTTCTCTTAATGCCGTTTTCTTTGCGTACTTAATTGCGTATAATAAGGAAATGGAAAAGAGGGTATTATGCAAACTATTCAAACAGTCTTAAAAGAACATTTTGGCTATTCACAGTTTCGTGAAGGTCAAGAAACGATTATTCAATCTATTTTAACACAACAAAATGTTTTGGGAATCATGCCCACAGGTGGAGGGAAATCCATTTGTTATCAATTGCCAGCGCTCTTGCTGGATGGAGTGACCTTGGTCATCTCCCCTTTGATTTCATTAATGAAAGACCAAGTAGATAGCCTCGTTGATATGGGGATCCCAGCAGCGTATATCAATTCTTCCTTGACAGGAGCACAGATCAATCAACGCTTGCAAGAAGCACGCCAAGGGCGAATCAAACTGCTGTATGTTTCGCCAGAACGCTTAGACTCAGAATCTTTCCGCTACTCATTGCGGCAGATGCCGATCGCTTTATTGGCCGTTGATGAAGCCCACTGTATTTCCCAATGGGGACATGATTTTCGCCCGAGCTATCTGCGACTCGCCGAAACGATCGAAAACTGGGAGCAGAAGCCAACGATCGTTGCCCTTACCGCGACAGCTACACCCAAAGTTGCCGAAGACATCGAAAACTTACTTTCAATTCCGGCAGAAAATCAAGTCAAAACCGGGTTTGCTCGGGAAAATTTGGCTTTTCAAGTCGTCAAGGATCAAAAAGATACCTACATCACAACGTATTTGAAAATGAACCAAGGACAATCAGGTATCATTTACGCCAGTACCCGCAAGGAAGTGGAACGGATCTATCACCTGTTGAAACATGAACGCGTGTCCGTCGGGTATTACCATGGCGGACTTTCAGAAGAAGAGCGCTCATTTTTCCAAGAAGAATTTCTTTATGACCGCCTGCAAGTGATGGTAGCGACCAATGCATTCGGGATGGGAATCAACAAAAGCAATGTCCGTTTCGTGATCCATGCCCAGATACCTGGAAATTTGGAGTCTTATTATCAGGAAGCCGGGCGTGCCGGACGAGACGGCGAACCCAGTGATGCGATCTTACTTTATGCTCCACAAGACATGCAGATTCAGCAATTTTTTATCGATCAATCCGAATCAGATATTCTTTATCGCCAAAACGAATACTTGAAATTGCGGGAGATGAGCCAATACGGACATACCCAACTGTGCTTACAGCGCTATATTTTGCGTTATTTTGGAGAAGATGGACCCGATTGCGGTCGTTGCAGCAATTGCCTTGATGAAAGAGAACAAGTGGATATCACAGTGGATACACAAAAAGTGTTGTCATGTGTGAAACGAATGGGCGAACGCTTCGGGAAAGCCTTGGTGGGGAAAGTGCTAACGGGCTCTGGCGACCAAAAAGTCAAACAGTGGGGCTTTGAAAAGTTACCAACTTATGGATTAATGAAAGATTGGTCTCAAAAGGAAGTCAATCAGCTGATCGATTATTTAACAGCATCAGGGTATCTTTTGCCGTCAGAAGGGCAATACCCTTTGTTAAGTGTGACCAATGCGGGGATTGATGTGTTGCTTGGAAAAGCAAAAGTTTATAGAAAACAAACCAAAGTCAAACAGTTAGTGGTTGATGATGAACTGTTCGATCAACTGCGCACCTTACGATTGAATCTCGCACAAGAACAAAATTTGCCGCCGTATGTCGTTTTTTCTGATAAAACACTGCGAGAATTGGCGGAAGTTCAGCCAAAAACGCCGATCGATTTTTTACAGATCAAAGGGGTTGGCCAAAACAAATTGGATAAGTATGGCGATGCCTTTTTAGCATTGCTTTCTGAATACGAAAAGACGGAAAGTGATTAAAAAAGACCATTTTCTCTACGATAAGACAAAAAAACAGCAGGAAGGGACGAAAAATCAGTGATTACGATTCGACCGGCAATAGCTGCAGATCAAGCGTTTTGGTTTTCTTTGGATACTCACTTACCAAAGGAAGTCTTCGCCAAAAAGATAATGGAAAAAACTGCTTATGTGATAGTTGCAGACGAACAGCCAGTAGGGTTACTGCGCTACAATTTTTTCTGGGACACGATTCCTTTTTGTACCATGTTAGTGATCGCAGAAGCGCATCAAGGCAAGGGACTTGGGAAACGGTTGGTTACTTATTGGGAACAACAGCAAAAAGCAGCCGGCCATGCTCTTTGTTTGACTTCCACGCAAGTCGACGAGCAGGCACAGCATTTCTATCGCAACCTTGGTTACCAAGATGCCGGTGGGTTACTTTTGACAAGTCCTGGATTTGAACAGCCGATGGAATTATTTCTTATCAAACAGTTGTGATGTTTTTGCTAGCTTGTGGTACATTGATAGGAGAATGAGAAAATAGGAGCGTTTACTATGTCTTTTTTTGGAAAAATCGATTTCAATGAGTTATCAGAGACCGATCGTGCGATTTATCATTATATGTCGAGCCAAAGTGATAAGATTCCCTATATGCGGGTCCGTGAGATCGCGCTTGAATCCCACACCTCAGCTTCTTCTGTTATGCGCTTTATCCGTAAATTAGGGTATGAGAGCTTTACAGAATTTCGTACCCAGTTCAAAGCACCTGAGTTAGATGCTGTCAGTTTTTTTAGCAGTATGACCGTTTTGGATCCGGAACGCTTCCCGCGAGACATCGAAGGAAAAATCCGGCGAATCGCTGAACGAATGCTGGAATGTGAGAATATTATTTTTTATGGCATCGGTGCGTCAGGTTCAATGTGTGAATATGCTGCCCGCCGTTTTGCGACGATCGGATTTAACAGTTATGCTTTGGTGGATAATACCTATCCAATCTTTGCGAAGCTGAAGCATACTTCAGACAATATGATCGTGGTCCTTTCAATCACCGGAACGACCACCGAGATCATTGAAGTAGTCAATGGCTTTCGTAATAATCCTGACTTCACCACTGTAGCAATCACCAGTGACGCCAACAGCACACTGGGGCGAATGTCCGATTATGTCTTAGACTATTCAGTTGATGTGAAACGCATCAACAAGTATGAAGATTTGACGACGCAAATTCCTTGCCTTTTCTTAGTCGAAGCGTTGTCGGAGACGGTTCGTCAGTTTTCTTTATCCGCAGGGGAATAAGCTACATTTTTCCTTTAATAAATGAAAAAAACAAACAGGTTTAATGGATCAAGAGACTTTTCTTTTGATGACTTTTGGACCTGTTTGTTTTTTTGCATTTTAGCAAGCTAATTACGGTTCAGTCTTGTTGATAGAAAATGAGAGGGACGCCTGACATGAAGCGTCGATTCAAGGTGTCGAGGATTAAAGGAATAACGTAATCTAAGATCATTGAGCTTTTTGTTGTATAAAAGGGAGATGGCAAGTTTCTAAAATAGTTGCAACAATAACATATGAATGAAACGTATGTTTTTTTTAACTTCATGCAGGATATTCATCGATCGAGGAATATCGTGAATTTTATTCTAAGTAGAACATCGATATAATTAGTATGACATGTTTGAAAACCATGGTTTTTGAGATATCAAGTACGACTACGATCAAGATAGAATGAATTCCATATAAACAGTACTATTTAGGCTTTTGTAAAGAGATTGGCTTTAATAAAATAACACGTCTCAAAAACGATCGTTTTCGAAATGAACAACTCACAAGGAGGAGGGAGAATGGATATCAACGGTGCATCTATTAGAGGAAGGGCTTTGAAAGTATGTTTGGTCTTATTGTTCGCTTTCGGGTTTACAAGAACGAGTTTTGGCGAGGAGAGACGTTCAACGGAAACGGAGGGGACAGTGGGGTTTACCGGGATTTATGAGCCTTTGGATCAACCAGAACCATCTCCACCAACCGGTCCTGTTCCGCGTCCACCGCAAGACACGGGTAAACCCGGCGGGCAGCTGCCCCAGACAAACTTCATTCAACGGTTGGATTGGGTGATTCTTGGAAGTCTCTTGCTGATCACCGCACTTAACATATACGTAGTAAAACAACTTATCAAAAAAGGGAAATCAACATTCCCTAAGTGGGGCTAGATCCCATGGGGAAAATAAGAGAAATGACATTTAGGAGTGAATGCGATGAACTCATTTTTTCGCAAAAAAAATAAGTGGTTGCTGGTTCTACTTGCCTTACTCCCACTGATTACAACATTAACAATCATGAATGCCGAGACGATTTTTTCGTGGACACCAGAGGAAGAACACGAGGAGAAGGCCGACGATGAAGTGAGTGGAGAAATCTCCTTTGCGGAGGAACTGATCCAAGGCGAGGTCGAGCACGTAATAGATTTTATTTTCTACTCAGAAGTTGCCCTCGAAACGGTGGACATCGCGTTGCCTCAGGAAATAATCATTGATCAGGAAGCTTTGAACGATGAACTAACGGTGGTAGCAACAGACCACGAAGGTGTGTGGCAGCTGAACAGCGAGACCCCACAAACGACTTTTGTCTTACCGATTCTTGTGGATACGATCGGAGAATATGAGATCATCGTTGCCGAGACTGCTACGCAGCGCCTGCTGATCTTAGATCATACGGATGCCGAAGACACTGATTCGACGGAAGAAGAGAATGACTCTGCGGAAGCAGATCAAGCTGCGGATGCGGAAGCGAGAGAGCCAGAAGTAGATGATAGAAGTGGACAGATGGTCGAAGTGACAATTAACAAAAGCAATTTTAGAGAACACTTTGCTATCGAAGGTGACGAAAATACTGCTACTTACAATGATGAAACTGGGCTATTAGTACTAACAGAAGATATAACTGGGTCAGTCGGTTATGTTACCTTAAAAGACAGAATTAGTCTGGATCAGCCATTTACGCTTAAAGGTAAAGCCAATATTGGGTCTAAACCACTTGGTGCTGATGGGATGGCATTTGGCTTTCACAATTCTGAGACCAATAGAATAGGTTATGAGGGCAATGCGTTTGGAATCGGAGGTTTGAGGGATGCTTTTGCTTTTAAACTAGACAATAACTATAATGCTACTCGAGGTTTTTTTGACCAGAATAGGTTTATCGTTGAAAGAGACCCTATAGCTGTCAATGGAGCGCCCTTTGCTGGCTTTATCTATCATAGGACACCATTATTACTGGAAACATATATGGGAGATGATGCTCGAGCAGCAACTACGGGTGCTAGAAATGGAGCAGATGACCCGATCCTGATTGAATATCAGCCAAATAATGAAGGTCGCTGGTTTAAAGTTACTTATAGAGGTATGACTTGGGAACGTGACATCAGTGATTGGCAGCCATCAGATATTTCTGCAATGGCATTTATTATATCTGGTAGTACAGGTGCGAGAAGTGATCGTCATACCTTTTATTTTGAAGAGATGAATTATTACATTGGTACCGGAACCGTCCATGTGAATTATCGAGATCGAGAGACAGGGGTGGATATTCTACCAACTGAAACATTAGAACTACCATTACGTTTCCTTCATACCCTTGACCCCAAGAACCGAGAGAGCGATGAACCCTATCAGTTAGGGTATGACTATTATGGGGTTGAGTTTGACACAGAACACTTTGACCCAGGTACATTTGATATTATGCCGCAGCCTTTCCATCAGAATGTTACTTTTTTATTTGATCGCGTGCCATCGAACATCAAGATCAATCACATAGATGAAGAAGGGGTAGCATTGAGGGGACCAACCTATCAAGGAGAATTCGTAAATGAATCGGTCGATATCCTTCCTGAGGAGATTCCTTATTACCAATATCTTTACGAGCGGGACGGTCAGCCGCTGGAAACAAGAGTCACCCGAGATGAACAAGAATACTGGCTGGTGTATGGTTTGGAAAGTACTCCGCAACCAGTAGACCCTCTTGATCCGGATACGCAAGTAAATCCTGAGAATCCGCCTGAGATTGATGCAGAACAAGGGTTTGTCAGCTTGGATTTTGTTTCCCAATTCCAGTTTGGGACAGTTGGCATTCGGTCAGAAACGACGACCTACGATGCCCTGCCGCAAAAACTCCTTCAGCCGGCTGATCCAAATGATAATCTACGGCCTAATTATGTGCAGGTTTCAGATCGGAGGCGGGAAAATTCTGGATGGACCCTCCGTGCAACCTTACGAGAGCCTTTTGAAAGTGATGAAGGGCATCAACTGACTGGTGCTAGAATTTTATTAGACAATATCGATGTAGTAACGACTCGAGAAAACGTGTCTGAGCCACCTACTCATAAACAGCAAGCAGCACTGACTGTTGGAAATGCGGAGATAATCGCACAAGCAGGTGCCAACCAAGGCAGAGGCACTTGGGTCCAGCGCTTTGGCGATCGAGAAACAATGGATCAAAGTGTCAAACTTGAGGTGCCAATTAGTGCGACTCCTCAAGCCACGAGATATTCAGCAACCATTCTTTGGGAACTTTCATTTGTTCCTTAACAATAAACAAAAAGAAGCTGCAGCGAATTGCAGCTTCTTTTTGTTAGCATCGGAGAAGACACAATGTCGGATGTATCAGGGGATTTGGTGTTATCCATTATTCATGGTACACCTTGTACCATGATGAAGATTTTTCCTTTTTGCCATGAGTTGCACCAAAGTATGAAGACCGTCTTTTTTTGAAAACGTTTTTAATTATACTGAATGAAAGGAATCGGCAACATGTTGCTTCTGCTAAGAAGGAGCAAATGCCGCAAGTTCGATAAGCAAAAGAAGAGAGCCTAATGATTGGAGAGAATAATAGTGGAAACCGTAAAACTAAAAGAACTGATTGACCAAATGACTGTAGCTGAAAAAGTGGGCCAGTTGGTCCAACTGACGCCAGATTTTTTTGCGCAAGGAGGAGAAATCACCGGTCCGATGCAACAATGGCACATGAGTGAAGACCAATTATTTTCGATTGGTTCTGTGTTGGGCACTCATACTGCGGAACAAGTGTATGCCATCCAAACGTCTTATCTTGAGAAAAGTCGCTTAAAGATTCCTCTTGTTTTTATGGCAGATGTTATCCATGGGTATGAAACGATTTTCCCAATTCCACTGGCCTTAGCATCTTCCTTTGATGCGCAGTTAGTGGAAGAGGTTGCTAAAGCTTCAGCAAAAGAAGCGGCAGAAGCTGGTGTCCATGTCACGTTTTCACCGATGGCGGATCATGTTAAAGACGCGCGCTGGGGGAGGGTCTTGGAAAGTAATGGGGAAGATCCGACCTTATCTGCGGTGTTGACGGCTGCTTATGTACGAGGGTATCAAGGAACTGCTTCCCTTGCAGAAAATAAACAGCGAATTGCTGCTTGTGTCAAACACTTTATCGGCTATGGCGCTGCAGAAGGCGGCCGGGATTACCATACTGTCGATTTGTCTGATCTGGAGCTCTACCAAAATTATCTGCCCGCGTTTCAGGCGGCGATTGAAGCTGGTGCAGAATTGGTCATGACTTCTTTTAATACGATCCATGGTGTGCCGGCCACAGCCAATCAACCATTGTTGCAGGAAGTATTGCGAGAAAAGCTTGGGTTTGATGGCTTGATCATCTCAGATTGGGCAGCGGTGGCGGAATTGATGGCGCATCGTGTAGCTGCTGATCGAAAGGAAGCCGCACAGAAAGCTTTTACTGCAGGTGTCGAAATGGATATGATGAGTGATTGCTATTTGAACGCACTAGAGCAAATCATTCAGGCAGATCCTGCTATGAAAGAGCAGTTGAATAAGGCGGTTTTTCATGTGCTACATTTAAAGAACAAGCTAGGCCTTTTTGAAGACCCTTATAGAGGGTTAGCACCGGAAAACTTAACGCCTAGACTCCTAAAGGAAACCCGTCTTCTTTCAAGAGAAGCAGCAAAGCAAACAACGGTTCTTCTGAAAAACCAGGCACTGTTGCCTTTGCAGAAAAAACAAAAGGTCGCGCTGATCGGTCCCAAAGCAGATTCAAAGGATCTTTTGGGGGCTTGGTCGTGGATCGGCAAACCAGAGGCTGCGGTCTCCTTAGCGGAAGGTCTTTCTCAAAAAGAAATTGACTTAACTGTCTTATCGTACCCTGATGGGGAAATGTTGACGAGCGCCTTTCTTGATGAGGCGTGTAAAGTCGCTAAAGGAGCTGAGGTCGTTTTATTGGCTCTGGGGGAAACCAGCGAGGAAGCGGGAGAAGCGGCAAGTCTGACCAAACTTTCTTTATCAAGAAAGCAAGAAGCATTGATTGAAGCAGTAAGTCAGGTCAATCCTAGGATCGCAACGATTCTTTTCTGTGGCAGACCACTGGTTTTGACCGCCATTGAGCCTCTTTGTCAAGCCATCATGATTGCCTGGTTCCCTGGATCAGAAGGCGGTAATGCATTGGCAGATTTGTTGATGGGCGAATCTGAACCGCAAGGACGTTTAGCTATGAGTTTTCCAAGGGCAGAAGGACAGTTGCCGTTGACTTATGCTCAACTCTCTACAGGTCGGCCACTGACAGAAGAGAATAGTGATCAAAAATATATTTCGCGCTATATGGATGAAAAAAATGAGCCGTTGTTTTCTTTTGGCTCGGGGATAGGCTATAGTAAATGCACGATTACCCACACCCAAATCATTATTCCTCAGGAAAAGGGTGCGCCATTTGAGATCAGTTGCACACTGAAAAATGAGGGCGATGTGCCGCATACAACGACATTGCAACTCTATAGCAGAGACGATGTTACGGAAGTAGCACGACCGATGAGGGAATTGAAACAATGGCAAAAAATCCATCTTGCTGCAGCCGAAGAAAGGCAGCATTCATTCTATGTTACACCAGAGGATTTTGCTTATGTTCATTCCGATTTCTCGACAGAAAGTGATCCTGGTACGATTTCCTTATACCTTGGCTTTGCTGCTGCCTCAGCGAAGTTGATTGGTACGCTCACGATTTAAAAGCCTTTCGAGGCTTTTTTTTTCGGGTACAACTTGTACCAAAGTGGCACAGGTTTCAAGGTGCTGGTACATGCGCCAACTAGTCCTAGAACCATTGCGGGTGAAAACGTTTTTATATATAGTTGGTTTATCGGATGGCCAACCTTAGAGTGGTCGTTGATTTTTTCAGCAAAATAAAAACGTTTTTATTTTTGGGAAGAATCCTTCAGGAGGGGAGAATCATTTGACAAATCGAATCACGATTCGGGAAGTGGCAAAGGAGGCAAACGTGTCGATTGCGACCGTGTCTAAAGCATTAAACGGTGTCGATGTTGTTCGGCCCGCAACGAAAGAACGTGTGATGGCTGCCGCGCAGCGGTTGCATTATGTCCCAAATTTGATGGGCAAACAATTAAAAAACACGAAAACCAAGATGCTTGGTTTTTACACCACCAGCATTAAGGGCCCCTACTTTAGCGTACTAGTTGAAGCCATTGCCAGAGAGGCAGAAAAACATGGGTATGCAGTCAACGTGTTTTTATCTGCAGATAAGCGCGTTGTCCTCAATAGTATTTTAGGTGGTGTTGTTGATGGCATTATTGGATTTGAAGATTTTTTAACGAAGCAGGATTTGGCTGCGATGGAACGAGAACAAATCAAAGCCGTCTTTATCGATCGAAACATTCAAGAGAAGAACTTCGGCAGTGTAGTCTTTGATTCTTTCGAAAAAGGGAAAGCAGCCACCGAGTATCTTTTGTCACTTGGCCACAAAAAAATTGCCTTTATCAGTGGTATTACTGGTGTTTATGATAGTGATGAGCGTTTAAGAGGGTATTTAGAAGCATTAAACGAGGCAGGGGTTTCTAAACGGTCGGACTATCAATTGCAGGGGTTCTTTGAAGAAGAACGAACGAGAGTCCGCGTGCAACAGTTTTTGCTAGAGCAGAAAGATTTACCCACAGCGTTTCTGGCGGGAAATGATCTTAGTGCGATCGGAACGGTCAAGGCGATCCATGAGACCAAGTGGCGGGTGCCGGATGATTTCAGCGTAATTGGCTTTGATGGCATCGATCTCTTGGACTATTTCATGCCTCGGTTGACGACTGTGAAAAATCCAATCCAATTGCAAGGGGTCACGGCAGTAAACCACTTGATCGAAATGATTGAGGAAAATGCATGTGGTGTCTCCTACGTTTTACCAGGAGAATTGAGTATTAATCAATCGACAAAACAAGTAAATGAATAATGAGGGTGAAGCAATGTTTATTGGAATTGATGTTGGAGGAACGGCTATCAAATATGGTGTGATTTTGAGAACGGGTGAAATTGTGAAGAAAGGACAGATGCCAACCATTCATGAAAAAGAAAAATTTTTGCAATCCATCACAGCATTGATCGAATCGCTGCAGCAAGACGCAATGATCGAAGGTGTCGGTATTAGCGCACCGGGCATCATCCAAAAAGATGGCACGATGATCACGGCAGGATCAATCAAACCGCTTTATGGAATCAACCTAAAGTTGGAATTAGAGAAACGTGTCAAGCTGCCAGTCCTTGTTGAAAATGATGCCAATGCTGCAGCGATTGCTGAAAAATGGCTTGGGCATGCACAGGCTTGTGAGAACTATCTTTGTCTTGTTGTGGGAACTGGTATTGGTGGCGGGATCATCGTCAACAATCAGCTCTATCGAGGCAGTCATGGCATGGCAGGTGAATTTGGGTGGATGCTGATCGACACATTGCCTGAACAGGGAAATCTAGAGTCAGTTTCCTTGAATCAACGAGCAGCCATCGTGGGTGGTCTTTGCCATCAGTATCAACTGGCACTTCAGCAACAAGGGCGAAGTGATCTGCCTCAAGATGCAGTCGAGATCTTCCAGAGAGGAGAACAAGGAGAAGTAGTAGCGAACCAAGTGATTGCTCAATTTTTCCAAGATTTATCAGTGGGCTTACTGAATTTGATCAGTACATTTGATCCCGAGCTGATTTTGGTTGGTGGTGGGGTCAGTGAAAATGATGGTTTCATGACAAGGCTTGAAGAGACCATGAGCCAGCTAAAAGCTCGCCATGAAAGTATTGGTTATTTAGAAGGTCGCACGATTGCACCGATTCAACGAGCAAAATTAAAAAATGATGCTGGTATGATTGGTGCGGTCTATCAATTGATGAACCAATAAAGGAAAGCATGTATTTCCTTTGGGTGAAAAAGTAAGCGTTTTAGAAAGGGTGGAAAAATGGAATCAAAAGGTGTCATGCTAAAAGCAACCCCACAGAAAAGGTCATTTTTGCAAAAACTAAAAAGCCAAAGCTTTTATCAAGCGATGGTTTGGCCAGGTATTATCTTGATGATTATTTTTAATTTTATCCCATTGTATGGGATCGTTATCGCGTTTAAAGATTACTCAGTTCTTGATTCGATCGCAAATGCGGAGTGGGTCGGTACTCAATATTTTCAAGAATTTTTTAGTGATTCAATGTTTTGGACGGTGATGAGTAATACATTGGGCATCAGCTTTTTTAAACTACTGATTGGCTTTCCAGCGGCGATTGGTTTAGCGGTATTGATCAATGAAATCGTTCATGTGCGCTTGAAGAAGGTCGTTCAAACGGTGTCTTATTTGCCGCACTTTCTTTCTTGGGTCATCTTAGGTGGCATGTTTATTACGTGGTTGTCTGATACCGGTCTGGTCAATAATCTACTGTTAGGTTTTGGGTTGATCGATGAACCGATCCGCTTCTTGACCGATCCCGAAAAATATTGGGCGATTGCAGTCATTTCCGATATTTGGAAAGAAGTTGGCTGGAATACGATTTTATACATCGCTGCTATGACGGGGATCAATCCAGCTCTTTATGAAGCAGCTAGAATGGATGGCGCCACGAAGTTCCAGCAGATCACGCGGATCACGATTCCTTCGATCCGTCATATTATCGCCTTGACATTTGTTTTGTCAGTGGGGGGGTTATTGGGTTCAAACCTCGATCAGACACTCGTCTTACAAAACCCTGTCAATTATCAGTCCAGTGAAGTCATTAATTCATTTGTCTATAAAATGGGGATCCAACAAGGAGACTTCTCCTATGCGACCGCCGTTGGCCTGTTTGTGTCGGTTGTTTCTTTGATCCTCGTAGTAGGAAGTCATCTTTTGACCAAAAAAATCAGTGATGAATCAGTCTTTTAGAGGAGGAAAAGTATGAAACAAACATTTTCAAAAGATGAGAAGATCTTCAATACCGCCAATGTGATTTTCATGGTATTCTTTTTAGCCATCATTGCGTTGCCATTATGGAATATCGTCGCTTTGTCGTTCAATGATGCAACCGATGCCGCAAGAGGGGGGATCTATTTCTGGCCACGGGAATTTTCACTAGAAAGTTACTACACCGTTTTTGAAGATTCTGCGATCTATAAAGCTTTTGTTATCTCAGTTGCAAAAACAGTGATTGGCGTTGTTTTGCATACGGCATTAACGGCGATGGTCGCCTATGGGATGAGTCGCAGAAACTTAATGGGACGGAAAATCTACATGAACATGGGGATTTTAACGATGTTCGTTTCCGGAGGAATGATCCCAACCTTTCTCTTATTCAAAGAATTAGGGTTGTTAAATAATTTTTGGGTTTACATCATTCCTGTCTTATTTTCTTTTTACGATATGGTGATTTTGATGAATTTTTTCCGGAGCATTCCATTTTCGCTGGAAGAATCTGCCATGATGGATGGCGCCAATCCTTTTATTATTTTCGTGAAAATCATTTTGCCATTGTCCCTTCCAGTTTTGGCAACCATTGCATTATTCCACGGCGTCTTTCAGTGGAACGACTACATGACCGCCAATATCTATGTGGATGATCGTAGTTTATATCCTTTACAAATGCTACTATTTCGGATCGTTTCGGAAAATCTATCGCCCGCAGTGGCGACCGGAACCAATGTTGTCAGAAATACAACTTCACAGTCATTGCAATTAGCAACCATGGTGGTAACGACGGTTCCTGTCGTCGTGATCTACCCATTTTTACAAAAGTACTTTATTCAAGGGATGACTCTTGGATCAGTAAAAGAATAGACAAAAGGAGAGAAAAAAATGAAAGCAAGCAAATTATTTTTAGGGATCGGTCTCGTATGTACATCAGTCATGGTATTAGGTGCCTGTGGTAATTCCAGCAGCGAGTCAAAAGGAGCTGCTGAGGTAGAAGATCTGCCAGAAGCTCGCTTTGAAGCAGACAAAGATACACCAAGCTGGCAAAAAGACACCGACCATGAAGCGACCTTAAAATGGTATGTCAATTTTGATTGGTATGCTCAGCCGGGGTGGGGCAAAGACACTGTGACGCGAAAAATCAAAGAAGACATGAATATCAATGTCGAATTTATTTCAGGAAATGACGAGAACCTTAATACGATGCTAGCTGGTGGCGATCTTCCAGATATCATGACCTTCGATAAAAACCTGTCTGCTGCAAATGAAGCGACAAAATTTGCCTTGCCATTGAATCTTTTGGCAGAAAAATATGACCCTTACTTCTTAGAACATGCAGCGAAACCGGAATCTGTTCAATGGTTTACTTTAGAAGATGGCAACATTTATGGATACCCGAGCTTTTCCACGACTGCACAAGATTATGAGGACGGCAATGTAGTGGGAGACCAAGTTTTCATTGTCCGCAAAGATATTTACGAAGCGTTAGGTGAACCCGATATGTCGACGCCAGAAGGATTTTTAGATGCGTTAAAACGGGCAAAAGAAGCATTTCCGACAGCAGATGATGGTGCAGCTCTAGTCCCATTTGCTTCGACTGCACTAGATATTTCCAATGGTGGGGATGGCGCCTATGGTGGTACTTTGCAAGACTTTCTCAGTATCGCACCAAGTGTAGACGGTCAATTCAATGATCGTGACGCTGATGAGGAGTACATCACTTGGATCGAGACATTTAGAAAAGCGTACAATGAGGGATACATCAACAATGACCAGTTTTCAGACAATGACAACACGATGAAGGAAAAACTAGGACAAGGGCGTTATTTTGCTTACCTGCATACGAATACGAAGGGACTCAATGAGTTTATGTCCGATAATAATGCCCGTAATCCTGAGCAAACCTATATTGCCGTCGATGGTCCGAAAAATTCGAATGGCGATGATTCCACTTTTACTGGCGGAAATATTGGTGGATGGACACAAACCTTCATCACGACGTCGACAAAAGAACCCCAAAAAGCCATGGAACTTTTGACGTATTTAGCAAGTGAGTATGGCACGATGGTCACTACCTTTGGTATCGAAGGGGAAACATACAATCTTGTGGATGGCGTGGTTGAGTACTCAGAAGAAACAGAAGCGTTACGAAATTCTGATATTGCTCGCTTTGATAAGGAAATTGGTTTAGGTTCTTATTGGTTTGTTGGCAATGACAATTACGCCATTCAAATGGGACAAAAACCAGCAACATCGATTCGGCAGATGGTGGAATGGTCGCAAGACAAATTGGCGCCGCGTTTTGAGATCGAAGACATTGATCCTCGCACCGGTTCTGAAGCAAGAAACCTCACTTCCATCAACACAGCAAGAGTGCAAGCGTTGGTCAACTTTATTCAAGCAGACTCGGAAGAAGCGGGCCGTCAGATTTGGGAAGACTACCTAAAAGAACGAGAAAACAATGGATGGTCAGCAATCGTTGATTACCGAAATGAGAAAATCGCTGAAAATATTGAAAAATTAAACTAAAGGTGTGTGAGTGTGATGTTTGCTTTAGAGAGTCGTTTTTATCGTCTTTGCGAAATCGTTTTTCGTATGCTGGTATTGAATCTCTTGTTTTTAGTGGTATCGTTTCCGATCATCACGTTTCCAGCCGCTTTGCGAGCAGTGGTCGATGCTTACGAACATCCTGAAGCAAAACTGCTAAAACCCTTTTTGAAAAATAGCAAAAGCGCGTTATTGAAGACTCTGCCACTAGGGGTCTTCAATCTCTTCTCATTTTTATGCGGACTCAGCTTGTGGCGTTCTGCTACTTTGACGAATTCATTGTTTTTCTCTTTTTTGACCATCATTTTTCTTACTTTTTTGTTGTCTTACAACATTAACCTGTATGTGATGCAATCAAAAATGCAAGATCGGCAAAACTTGTTTGACCTTTTTCGTAGTAGTTTTTTCTTTACGATGATGCACTACCATAAAGGGATCGGAATCTTAGTCCTAGCAGCGATCGGCTATTTCTTCACATGGCAATCAGCACCAGGTATCTTCTATCTATTTTGTCTGTCTGGGCCCTTGTATTTCTATCAAAAAGTGTTGCATCTAAAAAGAGTGGATCAATCTTGATTCACTCTTTTTTTGTTGCTTGTATTCACCACTAGCAAGGAAGTAAACAGGATGAAACACATTCCAATCTTTGAAACGCATTGAATTGAAAACGTTTGCTATTCTATTAGTAACAAATGTTTCCTATAATGAACCTACAAATCAATTACAAAGGAGTTTCCTCAATGAAAGAAAAAGTGATGGATGCGATGCAGAAATTCTCCAAGGCAATGTTTGTGCCCGTCTTGATTTTGCCGATCGCAGGGATATTGATTGCCGTTGGGAATGTGTTTACAAATGTCCGCTTGCTTGAGCAGTTTCCCTTTTTGGATAATCCGATAACCACCGGTTTTGGTAGTATCTTATCCGCTTCCTTATTACCGATTTTAACCAATTTGGGCATTATTTTTTGTGTCGGGATTGCTCTAGGGTTAGCTAATAAGAAAAAAGCTGAAGCGGGATTTACCGCGTTGTTAGGTTATTTCGTCTTCTTGAATGCCATGAATAAATTCATGGAACTTCGGGGGATGTTGGTTCCAGCCGATGCCCTTCAAGGTTCAGGACAAGCGATCGTTTTAGGAATCCAAGTGTTGGATATGGGGGTCTTTCTGGGGATCATTTTAGGGATCGTCGTAGCATTGATCCATAATCGTTTTATCGATACGACCTTTAACAACGCCTTTCAAGTTTATGGCGGCGCGCGCTTCGTCTTTATTGTCTTGATTCCGGTCGTCGTGTTATTAGCCATCGTTTTCACGTTTATATGGCCAGTAATACAAACTGGCATCGACGGTTTAGGCGGCATCATTCAACAAACGGGCAACTTTGGCATCTTCTTGTACGGTATGTTGGAACGCTTATTGATTCCAACTGGCTTGCATCACTTGATCTACACGCCGTTTTTGTATACCTCATTAGGCGGTGTCGCAGAAGTTGGCGGTCAAGTCTTTGAAGGGGCACGAAACATTTATTTTGCGGAAATTGCTGACCCAGCAGTCCGCGTATTATCGCAAAGTGTCATTTGGGACGCTCGTGGGATCTCAAAAATGTTTGGACTGATCGGTGCCTGTTTGGCGATGTATCAAACGGCAAAACCAGAAAATAAAGTCAAAGTCAAAGCCATTTTGATTCCAGCTGTCGTCACTTCCTTTATTGCAGGTGTGACTGAACCAATCGAATTTTCTTTTATGTTCGTGGCACCTGTTTTGTTCGTCATTCATTCTGCACTTAGCGGCTTGAGCATGGTGGCGTTAAATCTCTTTGGTTCTCGCGCCATCGGACCGAATGGCTTCATCGACTTTCTTTTGTACAACTTGCCCTTAGGGATCGAGAAAACTCGCTGGCCAGTGTACTTGATCGTCGGAGTCGTCTTCTTCTTTCTTTATTACTTCTTGTTCCGCTTTTTGATCACGAAACTGAATTTGAAAACGGTCGGGCGTGAAGAAGATGGGACAGAGACCAAACTGTATTCGAAGAAAGAGTACAAAGAAAAACAACTTGCTGGAGCAGGTGTCGGGGTCATGGCGAGTGACCAAGCCGCCATTAGTCCGACTGGTGAAACAAGTATCTCAGCAATCATCACCAAAGCGCTAGGTGGCGATGACAATATCAAAACCATCGACAACTGCTATACCCGCTTACGTTTAAAACTAAAGGATCCTGAACTCGTGGATGAAGCGCTACTAAAAGACGAAACACAAGCCAAAGGCGTGATCAAAAATGGTGAAAATGTCCATGTCGTTTACGGGTTGACTGTGCCGAAAGTGCGGGAAGAATTAGAAAATTATCTTGGAAGAGAAGGAGAGATTGAATGATGAAAAATTTTTCAGTAGTGATCGCAGGGGGCGGCAGTACCTTTACCCCGGGAATCGTTATGATGCTGCTTGATAATCAAGAACGCTTTCCTTTAAGAAAGCTGAAACTATACGACAATGATGAAGCACGCCAAGCGATCCTCGGTGAAGCCCTAGCGATCTTATTAAAAGAACAAGCACCGCAAATCGAATTTTCATTTACGACGGATCCTGAGGAAGCCTTCAGCGATATCGATTTCTGTATGGCGCATATCCGAGTAGGAAAGTATGATATGCGGGAAAAAGATGAAAAAGTTCCCTTGCGTCATGGCGTCTTTGGTCAAGAAACCTGTGGTCCAGGAGGGATCGCTTATGGGATGCGCAGCATCACTGGTATGCTGGAGATCATTGATTACATGGAAAAGTATTCCCCCGATTGTTGGATGCTGAATTATTCCAATCCGGCTGCAATCGTAGCTGAAGCATGTCGAGTCTTGCGTCCTAAATCAAAAGTTCTGAATATCTGTGACATGCCCGTGGGTACGTTGCGTCGCATGTCGCAAATCATTGGCAAACAGCCAGAGGAACTAGAAGTTCGCTACTTTGGCTTGAATCATTTTGGCTGGTGGACTAGTGTCAAAGACAAAGAAGGCACGGAGTACATTCAAACCATACGTGACTATGTTGCAGAACATGGCTATTTGACGCAGATCGAAGTGGATACCCAACATACAGACCCAAGTTGGCAAGACACCCACAAAAAAGCCAAAGACCTCTTGGCTCTCACACCAGAATATCTGCCAAATACGTACTTGAAGTATTATTTATACCCAGATTACGTCTACGAACACATGAAAGAACACCCGGAGTATACGCGTTCCAATGAAGTGATGGAAGGACGGGAAAGACGAGTGTTCGATCATGCCAAAAAGATCACTGCACAAGGATCTGCTGAAGGGATCGCTTTTGAGATTGATGCCCATGCAACCTTTATCGTTGATTTGGCACGCGCCATCGCTTTTAATACGCATGAGCGAATGGTCATGATTGTGGAAAACAACGGCGCGATTGCGAACTTCCCGGATGATGCCATGGTGGAAGTGCCATGTATCGTCGGTTCTGATGGACCAGAAGCCCTCGCTCAAGGAAAAATTCCTGCCTTCCAACAAGCGCTCATGTTCCAACAGGTGACTGTGGAAAAATTAGTGGTCGAAGCATATGTGGAAAAGAGCTATCAAAAAATGTGGCAAGCGTTAAGCCTTTCCAAAACGATTCCTAGCGCAAAAGTAGCCAAAGAGTTACTCGATGATTTGGTCTCGGAAAATGGTGATTACTGGCCAGGATTGTCTTGATTTGTTTCACATTTGCGAAACATTCGCTAGTTGGATAACGAAAGAGGAAGATTCTCCGAGAATCTTTCTTTTTTTTGATTTTTGCTGTGGAAGAATACTTCTCTGAAGAAAATCATCACTAAACGTCTTCTCAACAAAACGATCAGACAGGTATGCTAGAATATGCCACTAACTATGGTAGAATAAAGCTAATTGAATCAGATGAGAGGGAGCAATGCGATGTTTTTAGGGATTGATATCGGCACAACAGCCATAAAATTTGGGGTCATTGAAGATCGGAAAATCATTTACTCACAGTCATTACCAATCAAAACCCATAGCCACGGGTTAAAACAGACCCAATCAGCGACCCAGATCAGTAGCCAATTAATCAGTGGTGTCACAACGATTCCCGCTCAATTAAAAGCGGCAATCACAGTGATCGGGTTCAGTACCGCCATGCACAGTTTGATGCCAGTGGCTGGTGAGACAGCAGAAGAGATTTACATTTGGTCAGACAATCAAGCGAATCAAACGATGACGGCCTTTCGTCAAACGGATCTGGCAGCAACGTTTTATGAAGAGACAGGGACACCGATCCATGCGATGTCTCCCTTTGCGAAACTGGCTTATTTTCAAACAAGTGGTTCATATTCCAAAGAGACGAAATGGTTAGGCTTAAAAGAACTAGCAATGGCGTTGTTTACTGGACAAGCACGGATCGATTATAGTACCGCATCAGCGACCGGTCTTTTTTCTTTGAAAGAAAAGCAATGGAGTCAAAAGATTCTCAACTATTTATCCCTTTCAAAAGCCCAATTAGCGCCTTTATGTGCACCGACTGATCGTTTTTTGATTACCAAGGAGATGGCGCAGCGGTGTGGCTTGAAGCCTGAGGTAGAAGTGATGTGTGGGGCTAGCGATGGGTGTTTGGCAGCATATGCTGGCTATATTTCTACAGGGATCCGCAACAGCTTGACGATCGGAACCAGTGCGGCGGTTCGTAAAGTAAGTGAGACCACGGTCTTTGATCGCCAAAAACAAAATTTTTGCTACTATCTGCAAGAAGACCTCTATGTCGTAGGGGCACCTTCGAATAATGGCGGTTGTGTGCTTGCTTGGGCAAAAGAGACCTTATCAGAAGATCCTGATGGGTTTTATCATTATCTGCCGCAAGTCATGGAGGAATCACCGATCGGCAGCAACGGTTTACGTTTTTTCCCCTATTTAAATGGCGAGCGGGCACCCTTTTGGACGAATGAAATCACAGGTGGCTTTTCTGGCTTGACCCTGAAACACAATCGCTCAGATATGTTACGGGCAGTCCTCGAAGGCATGCTGATGAACATCGATTTATTAAAGCAAATGGCGCAGTTGGAAGGGGCAGTCACTGTAAGTGGTGGTTTCTTTCAAACAAAACTATTAGGTCAAATGACCGCGGATGTGTTGGGGCTAACCTGTTATCTTTCCGATGAAAATGAACCGATATTCGGCTTGTATGATTTGTACAAAAGCTCTGTTGTGCGGCAAGATCAGCCAGATGAAAAATTTGTTCCTGATCTGCAGAACCACGCGCTTTATCAAGAACTGGCAAAAACGTATTTTCATGCATAAGCAAAAACCAGCAATCCACTAGGGTTGCTGGTTTTCTTTTTCAACACACGTGAAAGCGTCAACGATATATTCCATCAATAAGAGCAGTTTGCCAAAGAAACTGGTGTACTGGATGTTTTGGGTGTCGTAGGGACGTTCATCTGTCACTTCAAAGGAAAAGGTCGCTAGTTGATTGGCGCGATGCTCACCGTTACCACAAAACAAAACAGTTGGTATGTGATGTTCATTGGCTAATGCCATCTTTTCCAGCACTTTTTGTGTTTCGCCAGATTTAGAAATGGTGATCAACATACTGATGTTCTCAATGTTGTTACTAATGATCCCACCTGAGTCAGAAGCACTGACTAATAAGGTTTTGATGCCGTTGACAAGCATTTTTTTGTGGAGGTATTCTGCCACGATCCCCGAAAAACCTGTGGCATAAATCGTAATAAACTTGTTCTTGTTTTGTCCATAGATTTCTTTGATCGCTTCGATCGTATCTGCAATACTGGCAGCGTCAATTTGGTAATCGATGGCGGCTTCAGTGATCGTCTGATTTTTCAAGCGATTCTTTAAGAAGTAAAGCAGCTCTAGATAGCCAGAAAAACCTAGTTTTTGCGCAAGCCGCACGATGGTTGCTGGGGAAGTGTAGATCGTTTTAGCGATTTCTCTTAAGGGCAGTCCATCGATCGCAGCGGTATTTGCAAGCAAATAATCAAGAATTTGCAGCTCATTGTCAGTCAATTTTTTTCCTTTGATCAATACATTTAAGTCCATTGTTCGGCACTCCTTTGTCTTGCCTTCATCATACAATGAATAACGACAGAAAGTAAAATAGGAATCGCGTCATGCTTTTATAGAGGAAAAAGATTGTGCATTTCCTAAAAAGATATTATAATTTCTTATATAGAAAATAAAGGTGGAGAAATGATGACACAAAAACCATATGGAACCGTACTACTAAAAGCAGCAACCATTTTAGATTACCTCGCAGAAGCGCCAAGTAAACCATTGCAAGAAATTTCAGAAGCAACGAAACTGACCCCATCCACAGCTTTGAAAATATTGGAAACGCTACAAATGATCGGCTATGTCAAACGCGACAAAGAGAAGAATTATCGCTTAGGGTCTAAGCTGATCAAGTATGCGAATCAAAACATTCAAGAGCTTGATTTAGTGGAAATCAGCTTGCCATACTTGGAAGCATTGCAGAAAACGGCGGATGAAACGATCCACTTAGGGGTCTTGACCGCCAATGAGATTCTTTATGTCAATAAATTGGAGCCTCAGAATCAAACGATCCGCATGTCTTCAAAAGTAGGAATCACAAGACCGTTGTATAGCTCTGCCATGGGGAAAGCCGTTTTAGCGGAGTTTGATGCCCCTCAAGTAGAGGAGTACTTGGCAGCAACGCCTTTAACCGCTTATACCGAAAATACCATTACAAATCAGTTGAAGTTGAAGAAAGAATTGGAACAGTCAAAAGCGAACCAAGTAGCCTTTGATGATGAAGAAATGGAACAAGAAATCTATTGCATCGGCGCCTCACTGACAAAAGATCAGGAGATCGTTGGGGCGTTTTCTATCAGCCTACCGAAATACCGCTTGACCCCAAAATACAAAACGACATTGATCGATGCGATTATTGCGACAAAACAACAAATTGAGCAAGCGTTGTAAACTTTTTAATGGAAAGCCCTTGCAAATAAAAACGAGAACGGTATAATGAACGTGTAAGTTTCTTTATAATAAATACCATTTTCCAAATAGGAAATAAGTGGAGGGTCTTAATGAAAAAAGTAGCGAATTTAATGAAACTAAAGGAAAGCGGTGTGATCGCTGTTGTACGTGGCGCTTCAAAAGAAGAAGCACTACAAGCAAGTAAAGCGATCGTTGCAGGGGGGATCACCGGCATTGAGTTGACTTTTACAGTGCCTCAAGCGGCGGATGTAATCGCTGAATTAGTAGCAATCTTCAAAGAGAATCCAGAGGTAGTTGTTGGTGCGGGGACCGTTCTTGATGCAGTGACCGCCCGCTTAGCGATCATGGCAGGAGCAGAATATGTCGTCAGCCCAACCTTTGATCAAGAAACGGCTGAATTATGTAATTTATATCAAATCCCGTATCTGCCTGGTTGCATGACCATTTCAGAAATGAAGGACGCCTTAAAAGCAGGCGCAGATATCATTAAACTATTCCCGGGTAGTGCGTATGGACCAAGTATCATCTCGGCCTTCAAAGCGCCATTGCCACAATTAAACATTATGCCGACCGGTGGTGTCAGCTTAGACAACATGCAAGAATGGTTTGCAGCGGGTGTTGTAGCCGTTGGTGTAGGGGGGAATTTGTTAGCGCCAGCAGCAAGTGGGGATTTTGACAAAGTAACAGAAGTAGCGAAACAATATGCGGCAAAATTAAAAGAGATTCGAGGAAAGTAAGATGGCAAACATTCTGACACTAGGAGAAATCATGTTGCGTCTATCGACAACGTTAGGCGAACGAATCGCCCATAGTTCGATGTTTGCTGCCCATTATGGCGGTGGAGAAGCCAATGTTGCGATCTCCTTAGCGAATTTTGGTCATCGCGTTTCTTTTGCTAGTAAAGTGCCTGAGAATGCTTTAGGAGATGCCGTTTTTCATCATTTACGAAGCTATGGCGTCGATTGTCGCCACGTGCTTCGTGGCGGTTCCCGACTAGGTACTTACTATATTGAAACCGGTATCGGGGAACGAGCAGCGCGAGTGGTTTATGATCGCGCAGGCTCTAGCTTTGCTCAAATGAAAGAAAATGAGTGGCAATCTGACCTTTTTGATGGGGTTGATATTGTTCACCTTTCAGGGATCACGCCCGCTCTTTCAACGACTTGGAAGACACTTTTGCTGACGTTGATCAAAGAAGCGAAAGCAGCTGGTTGTAAAATCAGTTTCGATATCAATTATCGTGGAAAGCTGTGGACGACCGCTGAAGCACGCGTCTTTTTGCAAGAAGTGCTCCCCTATGTCGATTATTGCTCGGCAGGACAGTTAGATGCCCAAGTCTTTATGGATGTATCAGCTCCAACAGAGGAAGTCGAAGATGACTACTATTATCAAGAAATGCATCGGAAATACCCAAATATCCAGCTCTTTTATTCAACTAGTCGTCAGGTGCTCTCAGCAAGTCACAATCAATTGACAGGAAGCCTATGGCATAACGGCAATTATGTCGTTTCTGCTACCCATGAGATCAATCCAATCGTTGATCGCGTCGGAGGCGGCGATGCCTTTTCAGCTGGTATCCTACATGGTGTTGTCACGAAGAAACAAGACCAAGAAATCGTTGATTTTGCCACAGCCGCATCTGCTTTGAAACATACGATCCATGGCGACTGTAATCAGTTTAGCGCCAATGAGATACAAGAATTTATTGCAACAGGTTCAGGAAAAATTATTCGATAGGAGGAATAAAACATGCAACACATGGAAACACGCTATACCCATAGTCCACTTGATATTCGTCACTATAGTACCGAGGAATTACGCAGAGAATTTTTGGTAGAAAAAATTTTCACACCAGGACAAATCATGCTGACCTATACCCACAATGATCGGATGATCTTTGGCGGAGTGACACCGACAGAAGAAGCGTTAGAAGTGCAATTAAGCAGCGAATTAGGGGTGGAATACTTCTTAGAACGTCGCGAATTAGGCGTCATCAATATTGGAGGACCTGGTGCGATCACGATCGATGGCCAAAAAGAACCAATGAAAAAACAAGACGGCTACTATATCGGCAAGGAAACCAAACAAGTCTTGTTCCACTCAGATGATCCAGCAAATCCAGCGAAATTCTATCTATCTTGCGTGCCAGCACATAAGAAATACCCAAATGTAAAAATCAGTATTGATCAAGTCACACCAATGGAGACTGGCGAAGGCTTGACATTAAATGAACGGAAAATTTATCAATATATTCACCCAAACGTTTGCGAAAGCTGTCAATTACAAATGGGGTATACGATCTTAGAACCAGGCAGTGCTTGGAATACGATGCCAAGTCATACCCATGAACGTCGGATGGAAGCATATGTGTATTTTGATTTTGCCAACGAAGACACAAAAGTGTTCCATATGATGGGCAAACCAGATGAAACGAAGCATTTAGTCGTTAGTGGAGAACAAGCCGTTATTTCTCCAAGCTGGTCGATCCATTCGGGTGTTGGAACAAGTAACTACTCCTTTATCTGGGCAATGTGTGGCGAAAATATCACCTATACCGACATGGATATGGTGGCAATGGACGACTTAAAATAAAAAGAAAGAGGGTTTATCAATTATGGATTTTTCAATGGATCAATTTCGTTTAGATGGTAAGATCGCATTAGTGACAGGCGCTGTCTATGGGATCGGTTTTACGATCGCTCGGTCACTAGCAGCAGCAGGAGCAACGATCGTTTTTAACAACTTGGATCAAGAATCAGTGGATAAAGGATTAGCAAACTATCGTGAAGCAGGGATCGAAGCCCACGGTTATGTCTGCGATGTAACGGATGAAAAAGCAGTCAACGAAATGGTCAAGCAGATTGAAGAAGAAGTTGGCGTGATCGATATCTTAGTCAATAATGCTGGGATCATCAAACGAATCCCGATGTTGGAGATGTCTGCTGAAGACTTCCGCCAAGTCGTTGACGTGGACTTGAACGCTCCATTTATCGTTTCAAAAGCAGTCTTACCGTCAATGATCAAAAAAGGACATGGAAAAATCATCAACATTTGCTCAATGATGAGTGAATTGGGAAGAGAAACGGTAGCTGGATACGCAGCGGCTAAAGGCGGCTTGAAAATGTTGACGAAAAACATTTGTGCCGAATTTGGTTCAGCAAACATCCAATGTAATGGGATCGGACCTGGTTATATTGCAACACCGCAAACTGCACCATTACGAGAGATCCAACCAGACGGTTCTCGTCACCCCTTTGATCAATTTATCGTAGCGAAAACACCTGCTGCCCGTTGGGGTGAGCCAGAAGATTTAGCAGGACCAACTGTTTTCTTAGCTTCTGAGGCATCAAACTTTGTCAATGGCCATGTCTTATATGTAGATGGCGGTATCTTGGCGTATATCGGGAAACAACCTGAATAAAACAATCAGTAGTAAGGATGGGGACGATTGCAATCGTTCCCATTTTTATGGTGCAACACCTAATAAATGCAGGGCTTTAAAAGGTAGCTTGGCGATAAATGGGTTGAAGCAAAGCAATTGCAAACAAATCTTTTAAAAAGAAGGAAAAGCAAAACGCTGTGAAGGAAAATGTTCTTCGCAGCGTTTTGCTTGAGTTGCTCTTTTTAAAATCAGGTAGCGTATTTATGTTAGGGGAAGATTAAACACGAACAATGAGTTTCAATCTAACAAAACTTGTTGTGCAAGCGGTAATGGAGAATTTTTCAAACATTCTGCAACTAATTTGGCAACGGCTGTAGCACCCTGGTCATTTAAATGCGTGTTATCCGTAATGCCGGCTGGATAATTGGGGTGCTGATTTTTTTCTAAATGAAGAAAATAGGTTTTCGCCTGTTGTGGTTCCAGCGCTGAAAAGAACCGTTGTGTTGCGGCAAAAAGATCCAGACAGACCACATCCAAGGAGGTAGCCAAAGCACGCATTGCTTCTGGGTAAGGACCGACTGCCAAAGGATCAAGTTGTTGTTGGTCCACGTAATGCAAACGAGTGATCGAGGTCAATAGGATCGGTGTCGCTTGCTGCTGGCGTGCCGTTTGCACGTAGGTTGCTAAATTATGCTGATATTCAACAGGTGTCGTGCCGCGACTATCTGTTTTTTGATCATTGTGTCCAAATTGAATCAAGAGATAATCACCAGCATGTAGTTCTTTTTCTGCCTGCAACAAGCGTCCTTCTTCAATGAAGCTCTTGGAGGAACGCCCATTTTTTGCCAAGTTGACGATTTGATGCTGGGGTAGATACCGTGAGATTTTTTCTCCCCAGCCCGTTTCTGGACGAGCGCTAGGCTCTTTGATCGATGCGGTGGAATCACCGACGATGACGATTTTTTCCATTGTCTTTCTCCTGAAATTTGAAGTAGTTTTTGGCGTTTTGATAACAGACATTTTCTACTAATGGTTTTAGCTGACGAAGATCAGCAGGTGCTTCACCACGTACAACGATCTCAGCAAGCCATTCACAAAAGACGCGTCGGAAATATTCATGACGGGTGTAAGACAGAAAGCTTCTTGAATCCGTCAGCATGCCGACAAAGTTAAAGATCACACTGCCGTCTGCGAATTTCGTCAATTGGTGACGCATGCCTGCGCGGGTGTCGTTATACCACCAACCAGATCCTAACTGCAATTTATTATTGCCTTCTTGCTGGAAGCACCCCATCAAAGCGACGAGTGCATCATAGTCATTGGGATTTAAGGAGTAGAGAATCGTTTGAGGCAAATGGTCTTGCGCATCAGCAGCGTTCAATAATTTCTGCAAGTTTTGAGTCAGTGGTTGATCATTGATGCCATCGTAGCCAGTATCTGGTCCCAAGCGCTCAAACATTCGTTGGTTGCAGTTACGGTACGCATGGACATGCAGTTGCATCGTCCAACCATGTTCGTGATACAGCTGCATCAGTTCAACTAGAACATTGGTTTTGAAGAACGAGACTTCTTTTTCCTCCAAAGATTCTCCAGCTAATGCTTTGGCAAAAATTGCTTCAAGGGATAACTGTTCGTCTGTAGCATACACTAAAGTATCCAGCGCATGGTCAGACAAGCGGCAGTGATGCTGGTGAAAATAGCTTACACGGTCCCGCAAGGCTGTCAAGAAAGCATCGTAGGTAGTGATCGCGTTTTCGACACTCTTTTCGAGTTTGGTAACATAGGTAAGAAAATTCGGATGGTCGATTTGTAACGCTTTGTCAGGTCGAAAGGTCGGCAAGACCCGAAAACGTTGCTCTGTTTGGCTTAATTGGTGATGATAGTGAAGATCATCGACTGGATCATCTGTGGTGCAAACGATCTCGACTTTACTGCGAGCAATCAAAGCTCTTCGGGTAAAGTCTTTTTGCTGCAATTTTTCGTTGCATAGCCTCCACAAAGTTTCGGCATTTTCTTCAGTAACGGGAAGATCGATCGCAAAAAATCGCTTTAACTCTAAATGGGTCCAACTGTAAAGGGGATTTCCCACCAATTTTGGCACTGTTTGACACCATGCCAAAAATTTTTCATAATCACTGGCATTGCCCGTAATCGCTTCTTCGGGTACGCCACAAGCGCGCATCAATCGCCACTTGTAATGATCGCCACTTAGCCATGCCTCGGTGATAGTTTTAAAGGGCCGATCCTCATAGATTTCTTTCGGGTCTAAGTGGCAGTGGTAATCAATGATCGGCAGATCTTTGGCATATTCATGGTAAAGGGTTTGAGCAATTTCATTTGGCAGTAAATAGTTTTCATTTAAAAACATGTCGAACCTCTTTTCTTTGGTTATAGTGTCACACCATTTTTAAAGATGGCGATCTCACGAACGTTGTTGGCTTCATTACGAGTCGGTTTTCCACTGGCAGTATCGATGATCGCTTGAATAAAGTCTTCCAGCACGACCTCCATCGGCTCTTCCAACAAGCGACCAGCGTTGAAATCCATCCAGTGGGGTTTCTTATGATAAATCTCTTGATTCGTGGCAACTTTCATGGTCGGCACATAGGCACCAAATGGCGTGCCCCGACCAGTGGTAAATAAGACGAGTTGGCAATCGGCAGAAGCCAGTGCAGAAGCGGCAACAAGGTCGTTTCCAGGACCTTCCAGCAGGCTCAAGCCTGGCTTTCGGAGTTTCTCCCCATATTTTAAGACATCGACCACAGCGGAAGTCCCAGATTTTTGGGTACAGCCTAATGACTTATCTTCTAGCGTAGTGATACCGCCTGCCTTATTGCCAGGAGAAGGATTTTCATAGACTGGTTCACCGTAAGCAAGAAAATAATCTTTAAAGTCGTTGATTAGATGGAGGATTTTTTCAAAGGTTGCTTCATCTTGTGCACGCGCCATCAAGACTTGTTCAGCGCCAAACATTTCGGGTACTTCCGTCAAGACCGTGCTGCCACCTTGAGAAACTAAAAAGTCAGAAAATGCCCCTAACAAAGGGTTGGCGGTGATCCCAGAAAACCCGTCAGAACCCCCACATTTTAACCCGATCTTTAGCTCACTCAAGGGAACGGCTTCTCGTTGATCCTCTTTTGCTGCTTCCAGTAATTCTTCTAATAAGCTTTCGCCGACCGCAATTTCATCGTCACTTTCCTGTGCCACCATAAATTTGACGCGCTTTGGATCGTAGTCACCCAGGTTTTTCTTAAACTCGGGAACGGTGTTGTTCTCACAACCTAAGCCAAAGACCAAGACGCCACCGGCATTTGGATGATGCACCGCATCAATTAAAATTTGACGGGTGTTTTGATGATCTTGGCCTAACTGGGAGCAGCCGTAGGGATGTTTAAGGATCGTAATATGATCAAAAGTGCCAAGATTTGGATGATTCTTCTTGAAGTTTTCAACAATGATCTCTGCGATGCCATTGATACAACCAACTGTTGGCACGATCAGTAAATCATTACGAATCCCAACTTTGCCATTTGCCCGTCGATACCCTTGGAACGTCGCAGCCCTTTTTGGATAACGGACGGGATGCAAATCGGGGGCATAGGTGTATGCTAAGGTACCAGAAAGGTTGGTTTTGACATTGTGGGTATGCAACCATTGGCCAGTTTTCACGTCAGTTAAGAGATGTCCAATGGGATAGCCATATTTGATCACGTCTTGTGATTGTGCTAGGTCTTTGAGGGCGATTTTGTGTCCTTGTGGAATATCCTCAAAAAGGGTGATCGTTTGACCTTCAAATGCAAGGGTCGTTTTAGCAGCTAGTGGTTTTAATGCGACTGCGACATTGTCTTTAGGGTGCAATTTCAATAGTTGTGCGGGTGTTTCTGTTAATGTGCTGGACATAAAGATTCTCCTTTATTTCAAATTTGGCTCAGGGGTGTCAATCGACGCAAGTAACTGGCGGGGTCCGTCTTGTTTTAGACATGCGCACATTTCATTGATTGTCTCTGTCATAAAGCTCAGGTCTGCATGCCAAAGTTGCTCATTTTTTAATAGAGCTGCGATCTGTTCTTCTGCTGGTAATTGTTTCACTTGCTGAAATATGGTTGTCACTAGCTCATCATCTTGAAAGGGTCGTGTGAGATAGAAAGTCAGCAACCCTGCCAGTGCGGCAGTGATTCGTTTTGGTACCTGCTGGTTTTGTTGGACATAACGAGTTAAGACTGGTTGAAGACGCGCACGGAATTTTGAGACGCTATTTAAAGCGATCGATTGTAGCTGATGCTTCACATAAGGATTTCTGAAGCGCTCTTTGATTTGGTCCGCATAAGCTGCAAGCTGCGCTTTAGGCAAATCAAGCATTGGAATCAACTCTTTCTGAAAAAGACCATCCAAAAAGGCTGCAAATTCACGCTCGTTCATTACTTCTTCAACGGTTTCTAAACCCGCTAAAAGACCGAGGGGAACCATCGCCGTATGAGGACCATTTAATAAATGTACTTTTTGTTCACGGTAAGGAGTCATATCTTCTGTCACGATCACATTCAACCCAGCTTCTTGCAAAGGGAGCTTTTCGGCTACGCCGTTTCCTTCGATCACCCATAGCATAAAGGGTTCCGCAGTGACCATTACGGCATCCTCATAGCCAAGAATCTCTTGGTATTGTGCCACTTTATCGCGAGGATATCCTGGAACGATCCGATCGACTAAGCTGCAGCAGAAGGTGTTTTCTTTTTCTAACCAGTTGACGAAGTCTGACTCCAAAGACCATAATGCGGCATATTGTAAGACGATCTCTTTTAGTTTTTCCCCATTCCGATCGATTAATTCACAAGGAATGATCAAAAATCCCGGTTTTTGTCGTTGAAAACGACGATACAAAAGAGCGGTCAGTTTTGCAGGGAAACTGTGGGGAGGGGTATCGTGTAAGGTATCCTCTGGGTGAAACGCAATACCTGCTTCCGTCGTATTAGAAACGATGATCTCGAGTTGCTCATCTTCGGCTAAAGCAAGATAGTCTTCCCATTGCTGATAAGGATTCAGCACTTGATCAATGGTGGAGACGACTTCAAATGTTTGAGATAAAGCGCCATCGACAAGTCCTTCTAAGATAACGGTGTAGAGATTTTCTTGTTGTGCCAACAGCTCTTTCAAGCCGTGATCAATCGGCTGTACCACAACGGCACTGCCATTAAAAAGCCCTTGTTTGTTCATTTGCTGCAGCTGCCAGTTAAAAAAGCCCCGCATAAAATTGCCTTCCCCGAATTGAATCACTCGGGCTGGATAGGTTTGATGGGGTTGTTCGGTAATTTTTTTCATAGAATCCTCCTTAAAAAATAGTTATGCACACGTTAACATTTTTGCGTAAGCGCTCTTGAAAACAAGAGGCTTACAGCGATTGACGAATGATTAACGAGGTATCAAAGAAATGTTGTTTCTCAACTACTTGATTGGCAAATGCTTGCAACAGCAGAGTTGCTGCCAATTGACTCATTTCATAGACTGGTTTGCGGATCGTTGTTAAAGGGGGATACGTATAGGGAGAAAAAGAACTATCATCAAAACCGATGATACCGATCTCCTCTGGGATCTTTCGTCCTGCTTGATGACAGGCATTGATCGCCCCGATCGCCATATCATCATTGGCGCAAAAAATCACTTCAGGTGGTTCAGGTAAAGCGAGTAGTTGCTGGGCACCCAGCTGACCACTTTCCAACGAGTAGTCGCCAGCTACGAAGTATTCTTTCGGGCAGACAAGCTGCTTCTCTTGAATCGCTTTCATAAATCCTTTGCGGCGCTCTCTAGCGGAGCCAAAGGAAGCGATCCCTTCGATCATGGCGATCTTTCGAAAGCCTTGTTCAAGCACATAGGCGATCATTTGATAGACCCCTTGGGCATCATTACTAGTGACATTCATCAAGGTTGCATCCTGCAATTGACGATTCAAAACGACGATGGGAATGTTTTTCTTTGAAAGAGCAGCGATAAAGCCGTCATCACGATCGCTTTGACTCATCACGATCGCTCCATCTAGGCGATTCGGCTCTTCATCAAATGTATCGGATTGCAATAATTCATGAACCGCCAAAGTATATTCGGATGGTAGGGTATCACTGATTCCTTTGATCACTTCGACTAAAAAGCTATCGGAAGTACCAATGGATAGATGAGAAAAATAAAGACCAATGATATAGGATTTTTGATTCACCAGACTTTTGGCATTGACATTGGGCACATAATGTAAAGATTCAGCGATGGCTGCGATCTTCTTTTTTGTTTCTGGCTTAATTAATGGGCTATCGTTTAGCGCACGAGAAACAGTTGTATGTGAAACACCAGCGACTTTGGCGATATCTTTGATCGTGACCATAGAAAACCTTCTTCCTTTTTGCTTGATTCAAGCATAGCTTGTTCCCACGAGAATGTCAATACACCAAGGATGCACACGTGAAACATTTTTCAAAATAACATAGGAACTTTTTCTGGGATGTGCTAGTATAAAAGAAGATAGTTAGGTAATGGGAGGGAGTCTATGAAATTCTTTTTAAGCTATCATCAAACATCCAACTTGTTTTATAAAATATTTATTTTGATTTTTCTAATTGGTAGCGCTTTAACCATTGGGTTTAGTGGGGTCATTTATCATCGAACGTATCAAAACATTCAAGAAACGTTTTTGCAAAGTCAACATAATTTGGTCAACCAAGTCAAAGAAAATCTGGATCAAAAAATTCAGATGGTGGAGTATGCCTTTTCTACATATAGCAGCACGCAAAGCTTTTCCGATACGATGGAACAGCCGTTTTCCGTGACGAATTATCGACAAGTGCGCGAGATCAATTCGCAACTGGCTTACATTGGTGTGATGGGAATCGAAAACGCCAGCTACCAATTGGTGAATTTGAATCAGCATTGGAAAATCGAAGAAGGCTCCTTAAAACAGATCGATGATACTGAATTCGCTGCTTTTCAAGCGTTGATCGACAACCAACGCTACTTGTATTGGTTGCCAGAAGATGGCTATTTAAAAATGGTGATGACGTTGCCTGTGTTTCGACAGGAAACCACTGCTTTGGGGATCGCTGAAATCCAAGACCATACCATTGCGCAGTTGGTGGCAGATCATGACGATTCCTTTTTGAATATTTTTCATGCGGACGGACAACTGCTTTTCGATAATGGTGAAGTGATCAATTCTGACTTACACGAAACAATGATCGCAGCTGCCCACGACGATGGTATCTTCACTGACAAAGAAAACAATAAGTATGTGGTCACACAATCGGATTACAATCAGTGGTATCATGTGATCCGTCTGGCACCTGCCAGTGTTTCGCAAGCAATCCGTGAATTAAGAAGCGGTTTGATCGTGATTGGCAGTCTTTTGATCATCCTCTTTTTATTAGTATCCTATCGCATTGCGATCGTGGCTACCTCACCCATCAATCGGATCGGTGAGCTTTTAAAGCCCAAAAAACAAGGTCAGAAATTAGAAGTCAATCAGTTGATTTCCGATATCGACCAGGTCTTACATCAAAACCACGATCTCGCCGTCAAAGTTGAACACCAAAAGCCCGAGTTAGAATCCTTGTTTTTATTAAACTTGTTTCGCGGCTGTATCTCAGAAGCAGATAGTCACTTAAAACTGTCACAATTTGGGTATGAAGTATCCGAAACGGAACACTATGCCGTATTACTGATTCAAATCGATGATTTGTGTGGACGAGAAACAGCGACTATTGATATATTCTTGCTTGCCATCGAGAATCTCGTTTCTGAAATCATTCCGGCGAATTTGCGTTTTCAGCCAATCATCTCCAGTCAAGAAACCCAAGGAACAATTTTAAAGCTTCCTGAATCAGTTGACCAAAAACAAGTATTGACCTATTGTCAAAAAATCCATCAAGCGGCAAAAGATTACTTGAAAATCAAAATAAGTTGTGGGGTCTCACAATCCTACGACCGCCTCGTAGAAACCAAATTAGCGGTTGATAACGCTAAAGAAGCCTTGCACTATCGAATGAATTTAGGGGAAGAAGTCATTATCTTTTTTGACGACATTGCGGCACAATTAGACAATAATGCGATCGTTCAGTACCCTAGAGAAGCAGAAAGCACCTTTTTGGATGCAATGCGTAGTGGGGATCTAACGACCATCAAAACGAGTTACACAGAAGTCGTACGGGAAATCATTCATGAAAACAAAAATCCGTTGACGATTGAAAGTGCCTTGTTTAAGTTGATCAACAGTATCGTTCAGTTAGGGCAACTCCTAGGAGCAGATCATACTAGCTTGCAGAATAGTCGTAAAGTCTATCAATCCGTGCTCAACCAAACCAGTTTGTTCAAAGTTGAGCAAATCATCTATCAAGAGTTAGTTTTACCTATCGTTGAAACGACACAAGCCAAAACAGATCGAGAAATTCGCTCCTTGTCTGAAAAGATGGTCTTGATCGTACACCAACAATACGACCAAGATCTCTCCTTAGATAGCATTGCTGAACAGTTGCATTATAATGCCAATTACTTAAGTAATGTGTTTAAAAAGGAATTATCCATCAATTTTGCCGATTACTTACAAAACTATCGATTGCAAGTCGCGAAAAAGTGGTTAAGAGAAACCGATTTGACCATCAAAGAAATCGCCGCCAACCTACAATATACCAACTCTCAAAACTTCATCCGCTTTTTCAAAAAGAAAGAACAGATGACACCCGGAGAGTATCGCAAACGATCCAAAGATTAAAAGAAAAAAAGCGTTTTTTGATCGTTGATCAAAAAACGCTTTTTTTCTTTGCTGCCTGTTGGTTACCCTTTGACGGAACCAACCATGGCACCTTTCACGAAATACTTCTGGACAAATGGATAGGCGATCAACATTGGCAAAGTCGCAACGACGATCACGGCCATTTTCACGGATTGTGCTGGGGGGACAACATCGACACTAGCGGCATCGGCGTTCATCCCGCTGGAGACAATCACGATTTGTCGAAGGAGCACTTGGATCGGCCATTTCGCTGAATCATTGATGTACAAAATCGCTGATTGATAAGTATTCCAATAACTAACAGCGTAGAACAAAGAGATCGTCGCAATCGATGGTAAGGAAAGAGGTAAGATGATACGGAAAAAGACGCCCCAATCAGAGCAACCATCCATTTTTGCTGATTCCTCTAAACTATCAGGAATCCCTTGGAAAAAGTTTCTCATAATGATCATATTATATGCACTGATGGCGCTCGGTAAGATCAGTGCCCAGAGAGAATCGATCAAGCCGAGGCTTTGTACCAAAATAAAACTTGGGATCATCCCTCCGCTAAACAACATCGTAAATACGACAATAAAATTGAAGATGCCACGTCCATGCAAATATTTTCTTGAAAGAGCATAGGCCATAAAAGAGGTCAAGATCATTGAAAGAACCGTTCCGACGATGGTCACAAAAAGGGAAACACCAATACTCGTAAAAATCGTGGGAGTCGAGAGAATATACCGGTAAGCATTTAAGCTAAATTCACGTGGGATAATGATAAATGTTCGTGTCGCAATCTCAGAAGAAGAAGCAAAGGAGCTTCCGAGAATGTTCAGAAAAGGCAAGAGACACATTAAGGTAAAGAGTAGTAGAAAACCGATAATAAATCCTTGAACAACCCGTTCACTCTTCGGGCGGTTCGTTTTTTTTAGGGTTTGTTGCATAGGAAAAACCTCCATCTTTTTTTACTTAAATAGGTATTTCCAACGTATCATGAGGCGGGGACAACGTATATAATCACTTTTACATGTTAAAAAAATCACAATCATGACAAACGTTGATAAATCAATGGTTTTCCAATTCGACCGAGAAATAATCCTAAAAAATGTATGCCTTTCCAATGCTGAGAAAATGATTATATACGTTATCTTTCTTACACGCTACCATGGGACTATCAAATCAAAAAAACTCGGAGGAACAAGTATGGAAACAAAAGTTGATAATTACTTCTCACCACTTACTGAAGAAGAACAGCGACTGCGGTTGAAAAAGAAAAAATGGGCGCAAATCAGAAAAAATCGTGCGCTCTATATTATGGTATTGCCAGGTATTTTATATTTTATTATCTTTCGTTACATTCCAATGGGCGGTTTAGTCATCGCTTTTCAAGACTACCAGCCATTCTTAGGGATCTTAGGCAGTCCCTTTGTTGGGTTTACTCATTTTATTCGGCTCTTTACTGAAGATACTTTTGTGATGTTGATGCGCAACACGCTGATCATGTTTTTCTTAAATATCACGATTTCCTTCCCTTTTCCTATTTTATTGGCGCTTATGTTAAATGAAGTAAATAACCGTCGCTTGAAAAAAAGTATCCAGACGATTATTTATTTGCCTCATTTTATGTCGTGGGTGATCGTAGTTTCAATCTTCTACGTCCTGTTGACGACTGAAGGCGGTGTGATCAATAACATGATCGAAAGTCTTGGTGGGGAACGTATCCCATTCTTAACTAGCCGTACTTGGCTACGTCCAATGTACATTTTCCAAGATCTTTGGAAAGGTGCCGGTTGGGGGACGATCGTCTATCTAGCCGCTATTACCAATGTTGATGAACAGCTTTATGAAGCTGCGGATATGGATGGGGCTGGCAAACTACGTAAAATGTGGCACATCACGTTGCCGTGTATTCGTCCGACGATTGTGACCTTAATGATTTTAAAAATCGGTTCGATCTTAGATATGGGCTTTGAGCATATGTTCCTATTAATGAACTCAATGAACCGTGAGGTTGCCCAAATCTTTGATACCTTTGTCTATACCGCCGGGATTCAAAATGGTCAATTGAGTTACTCGACAGCTGTTGGGCTGTTTAAAGGTCTTGTAGGTTTGATCCTCGTTGTCTTTGCGAATCGTTTGGCGAAAAAAATTGGGGAAGATGGTATCTATTAAGAAAGAGGGGATCATATGACGATTGAGAAAATCACGAAAATCAACGATGGGCTAACCGCGTTTTTGACCCTGATCGCCCTTCATTTTCTTTGGCTAAGTGTGACACTTCTGGGGGGAATCTTTTTGGGAATCGGACCAGCCTCGTATGCCATGATGAAATATTATGATCGCTGGCTTCGTCTTCACGAACGACCGCCTTTGATCAAAAGTTTTTTCTACTATAGTAAAGAACGGTTCCGACAATCGGTGCTGATCAGTTGGTTGTTTCTGATCATTGCAGCAATCGTGATCACCAATATATTTGCGCCATTTCCATGGTTTATCCAAGTAGCGAATGTCCTCTTTTTGATTGCGTTTCTCTTTCTATTCATGCACGTGTATACCGTCATGGCAGCCACTAACTTTGTGACCGTGTTTGAGATCCTGCGAGGGAGTGCGTTGTTAGGTTTAGGCTATCTGCATTATTCGATCATTAGTTGGTCGATTTTGATCGTTGGCTATTTAGTTATTGGCAGCTATTTCTTGATCGGACTCATTTTGATGGGGAGCAGCTTAGTTGGTGGTGTTTTTGCCCTTGCTGGTAAAAAAATTCTTCAAGATATCCACCCAATTGAAACAGATCAGGTGGTTTCAAAAACGGCATCGACTACGGAGCAAACCGTTGCCAGTAAAGGAGATGAGGTCATTATCTAAAGAAAACGGCTCAAAGACTTTTACTGGTCCGTGAACAAAACGGTCACTAGAAAACACCTGAAAAATAGCAAAACAAGTTGAACCCTCATGAAATACAGCCAGTAAAACGGATTCATTGAAACAGCTCTATGAATTGAGGAGACTACAATAAAAGGAAGTATCGTACATGAAGAACTATTCGGAAATTGCTTTGAACACATTATTTGAGCGCTATGACTACTTATGCAAAGAAAAAATTTATCACGGAAAATGGTCCTATGACATCGGGGTCGTTTTACAAGGCGTGAAAGAAGCCTATGAGCAAACTGGTGATAAACGCTATTTCGACTATATCCAAAACACGATGGATGTTTATATTGACGAAGACGGTTGTATCAAAAACTATCAGATGGATGCGATGAATATCGATTACATCAATAATGGCAAATGTTTATTCTTACTATACAAAGAAACAGGTGCTTCAAAATACAAGATCGCCTTGGACACGCTGTATCAACAATTACAGCAGATGCCAAGAACAAGCGAAGGCGGGTTCTGGCATAAAAAAATCTATCCATATCAAATGTGGTTAGATGGCTTATATATGGGGGCCCCATTTTTGACAGAATACGCACTGACATTTGAGAAAGAAGAAGCATTGGCAGATGTAATCAAGCAATTCACCTTATGCTTTACGCATAACCTAGATCCAAAAACGGGTCTTTTGTATCACGCGTGGGATGAACAAAAAGTCCAGCCGTGGGCAGATCCTGAGACCGGTTGTTCAAAAAATTTCTGGGGACGATCAATGGGATGGTTCATGATGGCTCTCACAGATACGATGGTGCTATTAGGGGAATCAGAGCTGAAGAATCCATTAGAAAACATGTTTGTCTCCTGTCTAGAAGCTCTTGCTAAAGTAAGAGATCCCCAGAAAAAAGTGTGGTATCAAGTCTTAGATAAAGGCAGGGAGCGTGGGAATTATTTAGAAGCATCCGCTTCTTCAATGATTTGTTACGCAACAGCGAAAGCGGTCAAAGCAGGGATCATCGATCAAAAATGGCAAGTGTTTGCCCAAGAGACCTATCAAGGATTGCTGGATGAGTTTGTCTTTTTAACAAAAGAAGGTTGGTTGAATCTGATCAGAAACTGTGAAGTTGCTGGTCTTGGTGGACCAGATAATCGGGATGGTACGTTTGTTTACTATATCAGTGAACCCGTTATCACGAATGATTTCAAAGGATACGGTGCCTTTTTACAAGCGAGTTTACTGCTGCAACCATTAACGGAGGAAGGAAGCAAGAAATGAATATCCAATTGACTACAGCTGATTTACAAGGAAAAGAAGGTCTGTTGACAGAAGCGATTCAAGAAAAAATTGATGAATTGCATCAACAAGGAGGAGGCAGAATCACTTTTTCAGCAGGACGCTATCCGACGGGTGCGCTCTTTTTAAAAAGTAACATTGAACTGCACCTACTATTGGGGGCGACCTTAGTATTTTCTGATGATCCCAAAGACTATCCCGTCGTCGTGTCTCGCTGGGAAGGGGTCAAACGGGAAGTTTATGCCTCTTGTTTATATGCCGAGAATGCGGAAAATATCGCTGTCACAGGACTAGGAATGCTTGATGGACAAGGGCAAAGATGGTGGAAGACCTTTCGGGAAAATCGTGAACAGCTTGCTTATCCACGACCAAAATTAATCAGTTTTGACTCTTGCCAGCAAATTACGTTGAAAGATATCCGTCTTGTCGATTCACCCAGTTGGACCGTCAATCCGATTCTTTGTCAAAATCTAACGATCGATAATCTTCGCATCAAAAATCCAGCGGATTCGCCAAATACAGATGGGATCGATCCTGAATCTTGTAAAAATGTCCGCATCAGTAACTGTCATATCGATGTTGGCGATGATTGTATCGCCATCAAATCAGGAACGGAGGACACTAAAGAACGGGTCGCTTGTGAGAATATCACGATCGTAAATTGCCATATGCTTCATGGGCATGGGGCCGTCGTTCTAGGGAGTGAGATGAGCGGCGATATTCGTAATGTCACTATTAGTAATTGTATTTTTCAAGATACCGATCGTGGGATTCGTTTGAAATCACGTCGTGGACGTGGCGGAACGATCGAAGATATTCGAGTGAATAACATTGTGATGGATAATGTCATCTGTCCATTCACTTTAAATCTTTACTATTTCTGTGGACCGAAAGGCAAAGAAAAGTATGTTTGGGATAAAAATCCGTACCCGATCACCGAGGAAACCCCTCATTTCCGGAGAATTCATTTTGCAAATATCTCGGCTCGGAATGTCCATGCGGCCGCTGGGTTTGTTTATGGCTTGGCTGAACAATTTATTTCAGATATCACTTTCCAAGATATTGCCGTCTCTATGGCTGAGCACCCAATTCCAGGAAAGCCTGCGATGATGACAGGTATCGAAGAGATGACAAAACAAGGTTTTTATATTGGCTGTGGACGGAATATTCAGTTTGATCGTATCAATTTGGAAGGTGTAACTGAAGCGTTCCATATCGAGAATAGCCGGGAAATCACCGTCACACAGTCATTTGAGAATCGTCAGCCTCTGGGATTTCAAGGAGATTTTTTGTGAGGGATCCTCAGTTACTTCAGCTGCTAGGTCCTGATATGAAAGTTGCACCACAAGTGGTTCAGCAAACAAAAGAGCAGGTGCAAAATTATACCTTGGAACATTTACTTCTACGATTAAATCAAGAAGAGGATGTCCCTGCATACTTTGCTTATCCTAGCTCTCAGCAACCGGTTCCACTCGTTTTGTTCAATCATTCTCATGGCGGCGACTTCACGATGGGGAAAGAAGAACTGCGACAAAGTCCGCCGTATATGCAAAAAGAAAGCCTATTCGCTGCATTTATGAAGCTGGGCGTCGCCGTTGGAGTGATCGACATGTGGGGTTTTGGCGAACGAAAAAACGGTGAGAATGATAGCTACAAGCGGTTTCTGTTGCAAGGCAAAACATTATGGGGACAACGAATCTATGACAATCAACAGTTTTTAACCTATCTTGCTTCCCGTAAAGAAGTGAAACATTCCGCTATCGCCACATTGGGACTTTCTATGGGGGGCTTGATGAGCTGGTGGTTGGCAGCGCTAGATGAACGGATATCAGTGGTGGTGGACATGGCAGCACAAGTGGACTATCAAGCATTGATCAAAGAGGACCGTCTAAGCAAACATGGGTTTTACTATTATGTTCCTAATGTGTTGAAAGACTTTACGACTGCGGCGATCCAAAAACAGATCGCACCACGCCCGCGTTTGAGTTTGGTTGGCAAAGAGGATCGTGGCTGCCCCTCAAGCGGCGTCGCTCGTTTGGATCAGCAGGTCGGGCAGCATTATGAAGCAATAGGCTACAAGGAGCATTGGCAGGCGTGTTGCTTGCCAGGTGGTCATGAAGAAACCAAGGAGATGAGAGCGCAGTGGATCGAATTTCTAAAACAACACCTCCTATCAAGCTAAAGGTTAGTAAAGAGCCGCAAAAGGGTGATTTTACGAGTATCCAAGCAGCCGTGTTGGCTGCTGAAGCCTTAAACGCACCTTGTGAGATCACGATCGCCTCTGGCGTGTATCAAGAACAGGTGAAAATCTATAAAAACCAGCTTACGTTGATCGCGGAACCCCACACGTTCTTATGCTACCACTTGGCTGCCGAGCAAACCGATGAAAATGGGCAAAAAAGAGGAACCTTTCAAACAGCGACGCTCTTTATCAATAGCCGAGAAGTCTTTGTAAAAAACCTGACCATCATCAATGACGCAGGGTATGGGCAAGCAGTCGGGCAAGCAGTTGCCGTCTATATCGAAGGGGATGACATTCGCTTCGAACGCTGTCATCTCGATGCTTTTCAAGATACCTTGTGTCTGGGTCCATTGCCAAAATATACCAAAGAAGGCGAACCAATGATCAGTCCTTGGCGAAAAACAATCTTTGACCAACAACAGAGTTTGTTTTTGCATTGCAGGATCAGTGGAACAGTCGATTTTATTTTTGGCGGTGGTTCCGTCACCTTTGAAGAGTGTCGCCTGCATTGTAAAAATACACCACAAACGAACTACGTTACTGCTGCCTCAACTAGCAAACAAGCAAGCGGGTTAACCTTCGATCGGTGTCGGGTGACAGGGGACAAAGCCTATTATCTAGGCCGCCCTTGGCGCAATGAAGCCAAAGTAACCTTTTTATCCTGCTGCTTTGATCAACAGCTCGCCCCTTGCGGATGGTCTGATTGGGGAAAAACAGCAAACCACCAAACGGTCGCGTTCACGGAGCGAATGTGTTGTTATCAATCAAGCCCCAAACGTCCTGAATGGGTGGCTATCGAAGGAGTGATAGAAAAATGAGCAAGGCAAAATGGTCTGGCTGGATCGGGATGGTTCTCGCTCTGGTGTTGATGGGCGGCTTTTCCTTGGCGATCAATCAAATGACTGTCCAGCAGTTCGAAGAGATCTTTCAACGTGCGTTTCCCACTGTACTGAATCAAATGACGGCAGAAGCAGCATTGGCGCAATTTCAAACACTCGGTGCTTGGTTTGGCTTCACGCTGTTGGCACTCCTGATATTGGTTTCAGTGGCGACGATGCTGGTTCGCTATCGTAATTATCGAAAGCAATCTTGTGCTATTTATTTTTTGACTGGTGTCGTGACATTGATTGGTAGTCAAATGATCGCTTTTCCGATTGCCTTTTGTTTCTTTTTAGCGGCGGGTTTTTGTTTTCTCCATCGCGATGATCGACACAACAAAAAAACAACGGACACAGTCAGCAAACAAGGAGGGGTTGCATGAAGTCAATGATCAATAATCCGATTTTAAGAGGGTTTCATCCTGATCCGAGTATTTTAAAAGTCGAGGATACTTATTATTTAGCGGTTTCTTCCTTTGAGTGGTTGCCAGGAATTCGGGTCTACTGTTCTCGAGATCTAGTCAATTGGTCCCATGAAACAGATATTCTGACCAATCAAGTGAATTTATTAGGCAACGCAGCAAATTGCAGCATTTGGGCACCGCAAATCAGTTACGCAAACGGACAATACTATTGTGTCTATACAAATGTTCGCAACACGACACGCCCCTTCAAAGACTGTCGAAACTATCTCATCACGGCTCCTACGATTCATGGGCCATGGAGTGAGCCTATTTACTTAAATGGTAGTGGCTTTGATCCGTCCTTGTTTCATGATCAAGAGGGGCGTATCTGGTTATTGAATGCGCTTTGGGATTATCGTAAGGATACACCAAATAAATCGGTGGGGATCGTGCTCCAAGAATACTCTGAAGTACAAGGCCGCTTGATCGGTGACAGAGTGCCAATTTTTTCTGGAACCCAGCTGGCGAAGACTGAAGCACCGCATCTTTATTACCACAATGAGTGTTATTACTTACTGACGGCAGAAGGAGGAACGGGTGCAGGTCATGCGGTAACGGTTTGTCGTAGTAAAACCATCACTGGGCCTTATGAAGTAGATCCGCATTTTCCCATGATGCGTGCCTATCAGCGCGAAGATTCCCCTTTTCAATGTACAGGTCATGGCAGTTTGACGATTGCACCATCAGGAGAATGGGTCATGAGCTATTTGATGACTCGGCCAGTAGAAGAGGCAGCGATCCTTGGACGAGAGACGGCACTCCAAACCGTCTATTGGGATCACGAAGGATGGCTGCGTCTTAGCAATGATGATACGATCCCAGATCAAACCATCAGACTCGCTAGCGACGCTCAGAAGCAAAGGGCATCACCTGCTGTTTTTATGGATGATTTTAAAGGATCATTGCAAAAAGCATGGAACGGTAGGCGATTGCTGCCCAATGAAGAGTGGTGCAATCTGAGTGAGCGACCAGGGTATTTGCGATTGATCGGCGGAGAATCGATGCAATCGAACTTTCATAAGCACTTATTGGCGATTCGTCAACAAGACGTTTGTTTTGAAGCTGAAACAGTGATGGAATACCACCCCCAATCGTTCAATCAGATGGCTGGATTGTCGCTTTTCTTAAATGAAGAAAACTATTTGTTTTTCTACGTAACCTATGATGAAAAAGAAGACAAGGTCCTTCGGTTGCTGCGGTGTTGTGAAGGAGAATTTCACTTGTTCCCAGATAAATTGCCCCTCGCTGCTGCAAGTGAGCCGATTGGATTGAAAGTAGTCGGTTCTTATCTAGAAGCCCAATGGTTCTATCGGCAATCACAAACGTGGCATCCCTTTAAAAAGCAAAACATCCAGTTCTTGTCTGGTGGTTTTACGGGGAATTTCATTGGAATCAGTGCCCATGATCTAGATCACTTTGCTGGAAGCTATGCCGATTTTACGTACTTTAAGTATCAAGGGAAAGATCCGCTCGATGATGATTCCCTAAAAATAGAGAAAGAAGGGTAACGAATGAAAAAGTTGAAAGTAGCAAGTTTATTATTATGTGCAGGACTGTTTTTAGCAGGCTGCGGCGATGGCGGAGGTTCATCTGATGGACCAGAAAGTGATGAAAAAACAAGTATTTCTTGGATGGCAATGCTGCATACCGCTTCACCTCCGTCTGGGGATGTAACACAAAAGTTAGAAGAATATACAGGGGTCGAGATCGACTTTACATGGGTGCCGGACGCATCAAAAACAGAACGCTTGAATGCAGCATTAGCGTCAAATTCTTTAGCAGATATCGTAAGTTTGACAGAAATCAATAACACAACCGTCCGTAGTTCGCTAGCATCTGGAATGTTCTGGGATGTGGAACCCTATTTAGAAGAGTTTCCGAATCTGGCAGAAATTTCTGAGGATCGCTTAGAATCTTCTCGTATCGATGGTCATATCTATGGTGTACCGTTTCTAAAACCGATCGCTCGTTATGGTGTCCTCGTAAGAAAAGATTGGTTAGACAATTTAGGGTTGGACGTGCCATCGACTTTAGAAGAATTATCAGCTGTGGCACAAGCCTTTACAGAAGGAGACCCAGATGGCAATGGGGTAGATGACACGGTCGGATTCGTTGAACGTGATGAGTCCTTTAATGTTGGGTTCCGTTCACTTTCAGGTTACTTTGGTGCAGACAATTGGTTTACGATCACGGATGATGATGAAGTGATGCCATCCTTTATGCAACCAGAATACAAAGAAGCAATGGAATGGTTCCGTAATATCTATGATAACGGCTGGATGAATTCTGATTTTGCGGTAATGGCGAAAAATGATCAGAAGAACTATATCGTTCAAGGTCGTGGTGGGATTGTATTGAGTGGTTTGCAAGAAGTACGTAACTACATTGATGATGCAGCTGATACTGATGAAGAGCATATGGAATGGGTCTTGATCAATGATATCGTCCATGAAAATGTGGAACGTCGTATCCTTTCTGATACCAATGGTGGAATGGGCGGTTGGTTAGCCATTCCGAAAAACAATGTTGAAACCGAAGAAGACTTACGTGTTGTTTTGAAATTTATCAACGATTTGATGGACGAAGAGCCGTTTACCTTGATGACGCAAGGGATCGAAGGGGTCCATTATGAAATTGATGATGAGGGTGTCTATGTCCGTTTAGATGATACGAAGTGGCAACAAGAAGTACAACCATTTTCTTCGTCTCGTCCATCAGAATTAGTAACAGTTTTCCCTTCAAGCAACCCATATGTCAACTTAGCCAATGAAAAGATTCGGGAAAATGAAGAGTTTGCGGTGATCAATCCTGCACAATCGCTGACCTCTGAAACCTATGATCGTTCATGGTCAAGCTTGATTGAAGGAATCTCAGACGCTTACTACCAATATATGACTGGGGAAATCGAGATCGATGGGTTTGATACAGCGATCGAAACCTTCTTAAGAAATGGTGGACAGCAAATCATTGATGAGTTCACGGAAGATTATCGTTCACAACAATAAAGGTCACAAAAGGTTCTGATCATCTGTTGAGAAGGAATGGATGAAGTGAGGAGCCGCTACTGCTGAATGATTGGAAGACCAAGACCAGTTGAAGTGATTCGCTGCTTGGTCTTCTTTTTGCTTCAAAAGCAGTGAAGAAAGGAGAAGCTATGTTTCAACTAACTGTTCGGGGGCATGATTTAAAGAATTATGGGTCCCCAGAAGAATTAGCGCAAAAAATTGCCGCCAAAAACATTCATAACATTCAATTTGCATTAAATAAATCCTTCCCGCAATGGGCAGAGCCAGAGCAATTAAGCCCTGGTTTAGGCCGCTTTTTCAAACGTGTTTTTGGTCAATCTTATGTTCAGGTCGCTTTATTGAGTTGTTATAGTAATCTGATCCATCCTGATCTGGAAAAACGGGAAGCGATTTTATCCAGATTCGAGACCTATCTCGCACATGCCAAATACTTTGATGCAGCTATGGTTGCAAGTGAAACTGGTTCGGTTTTGCCAAATATGGGGTATACCGAGGAAAATTTCAGTGACGTCGTTTTCGATGATTTGGTTCAGGTGATCAAGCGTTTGGTCCAAGTGGCTAAGAGACATCAAGTGATGCTAGGGATTGAAGCGGGCTTGAATCATCCACTATCATCGATCGATCGAATCGAAGAATTGCTGGAACGAGTACCGTCTGACTATTTAGGGATCATCTTTGATCCAACCAATCTGATTACGGCGAAGAACTATCAAGAGCAAGTCGCTTTGACAAGGGAAGCTTTTTCCCGCTTTGGTGATGCCATCGTTTGCTTGCACTTGAAGGACTATCAAGTAATCGATGGTAAAATCAAGGTAGTGCCATTGGGAGAAGGAAGGATTGATTATCAACAACTATTGGCCATCACCGCTGAATACAAGCCATTTTGTTATGTTGTGTTAGAAGGGACGACCGAAGAAGCGATGCAGCCGACCATTTCACTGATTGAAGCATTGCAAAAGTGAGCGAGCTGTCTTTGATTGTGACTGATGAGGAAAAGCTTTGTTACAAGGAGTCACGGGAGATCAAGGAATCCTTTCCTCAACAAGCAGATTTATTTACTTACTAAAAGTTAGTGTTATACTTAAAGGTACAAGTGAACTTAACTGTTTAGAAAAGAGGAAATAGCGATGACAATGATTCAATCAACCTATCAAATCGATGCAACAGCCGCAATTGGCAAAGTCGTTTTAAAAGTAGCGAATATGGAAAAAATGAGCCAGTTTTATTCGGACGTGATCGGCCTGACTTTATTGGAGCAAAGTGCCGATCACGCGCGATTAGGCGTGGGGACACAAGAGCTTTTAGTTCTAGAGAAGGTGAGTGATCCGTTGCCTTTGACACGGAAAACAGGCCTTTTCCATACGGCGTTTCTTTTGCCTAGCCGTAAAGACCTAGGAAATATGCTGATTCATTATTTGGAGGCCAAAGCCCCTCTGGATGGTGCTAGCGATCATGGGTATAGTGAAGCGTTATACCTGACCGATCCAGAAGGAAACGGGATCGAAGTGTATCGTGACAAACCGAAGAGTGACTGGGATATTCGAGCAGACGGTGAGATCGTGGGCGTTACTATCGAAATGGACGCGCAAGGCGTGCTGGGAGCCGCTGACCGATCACAAACGACTTTTCCAGTTGGCACCACGGTGGGGCATGTCCATTTGAAAGTGGCGGATCTGGCAAAAACAGAAGAATTCTACACCGAAGTTTTAGGCATGCGTTTGACTTCAGATTTTGGTAGCCAAGCAAAGTTTTTTGCTGCTGGTTCGTATCATCACCATATCGGATCGAATATTTGGATGGGAAGAAATGTTCCAGCTATGGAGGAAAAGGATCTAGGCTTAGCGTACTTTACGATCGTTTTGCCAGCTTTTGCTTTTTCTACGTTACGAAGTCATCTAAAGGCAAGTGGCGTTTCTTATGAGTTAGAAACAGACAGCCGCTTGCATTTGACTGATCCGAATGGGATCAATCTGATCATCGAAAGAAAGAATCAGCCTTAAGATGGAGGTTTTTTCATTCATGAAATGAGAGAATAACCTATAATCAAGTAAAAGGAGAGCAAGCATGAAAAAAAACGGGGCGGGACAATCACTATTTCTAGCATTATTGATCAGCATGGGCTTATTTTTCTTTGTCCAAGGGAAACAATTAATAGAAAGTGGGGCGTCTCCTGTGATTTTTATTGCTTTTTCGGCTTTTGCAGGAATTATCGGAGTTGGTGTCTATGGTCTTCAAGCAATAATGAAACAGCATCGGCGCAAAGCCATGGTACCAATCAAAACCAAAAAATAAAGAAACCGGCCAATCTTAAACAGGAAGATTGGTCGGTTTTTTGTTTACGCTAAGAAAAAATGGGGAATGGGATCTGTCTCGTCCACTACATACTAATTTTCCATGTTTTCAATCGCAAATTCGATCTCATCAGGTAAGAAGCCGTTCCCTTCAAGATGAGCGGCCATATTTCTTTGACGGATCCCTAACACCCGGCGGGATTGATTGGCGCGCCCTAAAGCATGGCGATACCAATCTACGTCAAGGGTCTCTAGTGCCCATTGTGTTTCCTCCGCAGTGAAACCTTCTGTTTCTAACAGTTCTGCCATCTCTTGTTTTGAATAAAAGCGACGATTTCCTTGCGCTCTAACGAGGAAAAAGGCTTCACGTTCTCGTTCTGTCGCATTGTTTTCGCGCTCATAGCGTGCTGCTACAGTCGGGGCGAAATGAAACCCTGCTAAAATCGTTTCCTCGGTCACTTCGTTATCAAACACGTAGGTTCTAAATTGAAAACGATTGTCGTTTTCCAGTTCAAGCCATAGTGATTCAACCAGAAATCGATAACCGACTGGAATCGTTTCATAAACTGCATCGGCAATTTCGTAAAAATAAGCGGAAACGGCTTCGTAAGGAGTCATTATCTCGGGAACGATTTCCGTCGTTTGCCCATTAAACAAAGTGATTGCGGCAGGGTATTTTTCGCCAGCATTCGTAAATGTGAGAATCTCCACTGGCTCATGTTTTGTTGAAAAGACATTCATGGTCACGCCGTTCGCCAAATCAATAGCACTCTGCCACTCGATTTCTTGGTCATCGCTTTGTTGGTGTAAGTGTTCAAGTGTATCAGGTGTCAAACCAAGCTTTTCTCGTGTATCTTCATTAATTCCTTCTTCATCGGCAAGAGGATTGTTTGCTCCAGCGGTCACTAGTGCTAAATCCTCTTCGTATTCGTTGAATAATTCTTGCAATTTTGCTCGTCTACTGACGATGATCGGGCTCTCTTCATGGATGGCAAGTAAGGCTTCGATACGGCCATTGCGAGCGGCAACCCAACTGGGCATATCCAGATAGCGAGCTTCGATCGCTTCTTGAGCGAGTGCGATCATTGTTTCCGTGTTTTCAATGAATGCCGCCTTGTGTTTTGAGTTGCTATTGACCTGGTCTAGAAAGGCCAATTCTGCTTCTTTGCCTCGAATCATCAGTTCGAGATTTTCAATACTTAAATCATAAGTAAGATTTTCTGCATGATAGGTATGTTCCCAACCAGCATCTAAAGCTGCACCGATGCGCTCAGAAAGTTCCTCAGGGCTTGCTAAATTTATCGTCCCACATCCTGAAATCAGGGATAGTATCAGTAATAATGGCAACAAAACTTGTTTTTTCATTTTTCTCCTCCTCGTGAGACTCTAGTAAACCTCGCCAATTTGTACGAATGAACGCATCAGTACGAGCACTTTCTTGGGTATAAACATAGTCACAGTATAAGGGACATCAACTGACCCCCAAAGTTAGACCAAAAAACCAAATTTTTTGGGGTCACTACAACAGCATATGGCATCGCGATGCCCTTTTCTTCGCTAGTTTTTAGTTACCCATGTTTGTCATCGCGTAGTCGATTTGTTCTTCTGAAAAGTCTTCGGAAGCCAATAACCGGCGAATGTTGTCTGGAGGAAGACTCATCAAGGAATGGTAACTATTTGCTTTCTTCAACGCCTGCTCGTTCCAATCAATCGTGAGCTGATCAACTGCCCATTGCGCATCATTATGGGTAAACCCTTCAAATTCTAATTGTTGGATCAATCGTGCACGTGAGAAAGCCATGAGGTTCGTATAGGATTCGGCACGTGCGATCGCTCGTCTTTGTTCTGAAGCTCCTTCATTCTCGGTCTGAGTTTGTTCGTCCTGGTTTTGCTGGCTTTGCTCTTGCTGCAAAGCCGTAGCTGCTTCTTGTTTTGCGTTTGCTTCTTGAAGCTGTTGATACACGGTAGTGACCATGTCTTGATCAATGTCATGATCAAAGCCATAGGTCATCACCGCCAGCTGATGTTCATCTGAAGATTGATCGAATCGATTCATAAACATTAACGATTCACGAGGAATATTTACGACCAGCCCTCGTAAAATCGTTTCATAGAATGCAGCTTTTTGCTCGTCGGCAGTTTCCCGATTAAGAACAGTAAATCCAGATGCGTACTCCTCTTCGGGCTTCGAAAAAACGAAGACGTCAACATTCGTTTCACTTGTGTGGTAAACAGTGGCGGTGAGTTCGTCGTCAAGTTTGATTCTGCGATGAAGAGTTAGCTCATCTTCGGTGAGCTGCTGAAGCTGCGCAATATCGTCTGCCAAAAGCCCCAGCTTTTGACGCGGGTCGGCTTCAGGAATCGTTTCGTTTGCTACCTCCAGCAGACGGTTGAGGTTGTCATGATTACTGAGAATGATAGGGCTCCGTTCATGAATCGCAGCCAGAGCCTGGCTATAACCAATGCGGGCAGCAAACCAAGCAGGGACATCGATCCGACGCTCCACTAACGCTCGTTCAGCGGTTGCAATCAAATCAATTGTGTGGCTGATTAACTGATAAAGATCTTCGTCGGAAGAATCAAGCTCTTCCAAAATAGCCAATTCGGCTTGACTGCCGGCAATCAACAACTCTAAGGTTGCTGGGTGATAATAGGCCCAGCCCGTTCCGGATTGGTTTGTATATTCCAGTCGTGCGTCGATGCCAAGTGCAACGGTCTCTGACAGTTCTTCATCTGCCTTTGCGCAACCGATAAGCAAAATAACGAATGACAATAGGGTGATCAGTACTCTTTTTTTCATTAGGCTCCTTCTTTCTATCGAAAGTAACTGAGAAAACGGTCGGAAGAGGTTTGTTTATCTGGGGGAAGGAGGAGAGAAGGTGAATGGGAAAAATGCTGAAAAGATTTTTCATCACCAGTAAATTCAGGCAACTGTTTCTGATCCGCCAATAAGAAAAAGCGGAGCATCGAACCAGCTTTTGAGAATAATCGTTATATTATTCATTTTATATGAAAAATAGTGTGAAATGCAATGATAAAAGAGTTTTTATCGATTTTTACATTTGGGAAAGGAAGCTTCGTATCAACTTTCTAGGAGTAGACGCTCAAGATCAAAGCGATCGAAAGAATTCATCGAAGGATCGCCATGGGGAATCTTTTGAGCAAACAAAAAAACAGCTTCCCATAATGGGGAAGCTGTAAGGATGCGGAAAATGGGATTTGAACCCACACGAGCGATTGCTCACAAGACCCTCAATCTTGCACGTCTGCCATTCCGTCATTTCCGCAAATACTATAGAAGGAAACGCAGGCTGAGGTAGTTCTGTCACGCCGCGTCTAGAAAATATCTTACCTGATTTTCAACAGGTTTGTCAATAACTTTTCCTAATGCTATTTGAAAGAATTTTCAGACTTTAGATTGCATTTTTTTCCATAAAAGGTATGCTAAAAGAATGAATAATTATTTTTTTGAGAGGAGAGCAAATGAACTACTTTAAAAACCAGTTAGCTAAATCTGTCAAACAGAAAACGTTCCTCTTCCTGCTCATTGGTGCCTTTAGTTTAGGTTGCTGTTTTTCCATTTATTTGAAGCTGATGGAACCCATCAACTTACCCGCCACGATCACTGCAGAAAAAGCGGAAGCCTCACGGCTTGTTGATCGCTACCAAGCCAATCAGTCGGGTTCACCTGCTGAACAAGAGGTGTATCAACTTTTGCTTGAAAACAATACACTGACTTCGCGACAGTTATCCAACTTGATTATGGAAGAATACGAACGATTTAATCAAACGAGTATTCAAATTGCAGAACTAAAAAAGCAGATTTGGGCGTCAGAAGTTGATGACAAAGGATTTTTGCCACCTTTATGGGCAATCGAACAAGATCAGAAGGTCTATCAAGCTTTAGTCGAGCAAGAAAAAGAGCCGGTCCTCACGGCTGCCAATGCCCAGACCGCTGTCGCTTTGGCAATAACCTTTTTGCTTAATTTTGGCTTCTTCTTTTGGGCTTTTTTTGCCAGTGACAATTTGATAGAAGAAAGAGAACACTTCTCTTTGATTCGCTCGTACCCGCAGATTTTTCCGATTCGGATGTTAAGTAAAATTGTGGTTAAAGGGATTACAAATTTAGGCGTTTTGATTGTGTTCTTCTTAGGCGTCTTTCTTTCAATGAGCCTTCTGGGGGAGTTCGGGGATTGGCAGTATCCAGTAGCCGTCTATCACAATGGGGATTGGGTAGCCTTACCTTTTTGGCAGAGCGTTTTATATAGCCTGGTTTCTTTTGGCTTGCTGATTGGTTTGATCGAATGCTTAGGTTTTGTCATGAACATGATCGCAGCCAATCGATACGTCTCTTTCTTTTTGCTGGTGCTTTTTTATGGGCTCGGCTTGATTCCGATGCTGCAAAAGATCCCACTGTTACCAGTTCATATAGCTGCTATGGATAAATTTTATTCGGGCGCCTTTGCATTGGGCTCTGGTACTTCTTGGGGAGTCTATGCTAGTTGGCTGCTGACGGTGGTGTGGATCTTCCTTTGTATAGCTTTGATGCTCGTTGCGGATAAACAGAATCGCTTGTTGAGAGGAGGCAAAGGATGAAAGACTATTTTTTATTTGAATTACGACAACTCTTAAAGAGCAAGAAAACTATTGGTCTTTTTTGCTTGCTTCTTATCTATAGCGGCGTTTACAGTTTTTGGCAAAAAGATTTTCGCCCGATTGAACGAGTAGATAAAACAGAAATGCAACAACGCTATACTGTGCGACAAGATTTTCTTGATCAACAAGCAGCCAATCCTTCTGACCATTGGTCGGCAAGCTTAGCAGTTGAAATGTTTACCCCATGGAACGAAGCGGAAAAACAACGATTAGATGCACTAGCTGATGAGAACTGGCAAGCTTATGCACGAGGAACAACTACGTGGTACCAGTTGGCGTTGCAGTTTACCGATGAACGAAATGTTTTTTATACACCGGATTATTATACGTTTCAAAATTACTACGCTGCCTATGACGGTCGCTTTGGTTATGCTTCAACCGCTAAGCTTATGGAAGCCTTCAGCCAGTTGCCGAATAAGAAACTCTCGCAAGCAGTCATGGAGCAAAAAACGGGGATACAGGCATTGCAGCGAAGTTTTACTGGATATTTACCGATTCTATTGCTTGCTGTTTCTTTATTTTTGGCGATCGATTGTTTGCCAAAAGAACGAAGACATAAATCCCTATTTCTTTCACTGCCATTATCGGCAGAAGAGATCCTTTGGAGCAAAACGGCAGTATTGATGGTCGGTTCTGCAATTGCAACGCTTGGGACCATGTTCTTTCTCTGGTTGGGTTCTGGCATTCAATTCGGCTTTGGTTCCCTGGAACTACCGGTCACGATTTTATCACCGACCTTTGATGCTCGCTACCCGATCACAGATTTCAACGCTTTTGAAACACAAGCCATCGGTCTTTTTATAGGCCAATGTTTTCTTGCGACGCTTTTTTTGCAGTTTATTTATTGTCGCGGCATCTTGTTGTTCAGTGCCCTGTTTCGCTCAGAACTGGTTAATTTGCTTTTGGCTGGTTTTTGCTTGCTTTCACCCTATATTTTCCAAAGACGTTGGTTCAGTGCTTACCTTGATAAAACGCTGTATGTCTATCTGTATCAAAATGTGGGACAAGTCCTTTCAGGCTGGACACGTTTTTATTTTGGTTCTGCAGGGTTTACGATGGAAAAAGGGTTGCTTTTATTAGGAGGCGTTTGGCTTCTGATCGAAATGTGTTTCTTCGTGACGATCCAACGCAAAAAATTTCATTTGGCATAGGAGGAACGATATGTTAGAACTGAAAAATGTGACGGTCACGTATACGAGAAAAGTATTGGATCAGCTTTCCATTGCCTTTTCTCCCGGGGAAATCGTCGGGTTAGTCGCCCCTAACGGCACCGGGAAATCCACGCTATTGAATGTGGCGATGAATTTCATCCAGCCGAATGAAGGCGCAGTATTTTTGAATGGCAGTCAAGTATATGTGACCAAAAAATCAGAAGTGGCAGCGCATCAACAAATTTCGTTTTTTCCTGACCAAAATGATTTGTACAATGATTTGAGTGGTTTCGAGCATCTCAAGCTGTATCAGCGAATGTGGCGTTCAGAGGAACACTTAGTGGAAGAAACGATTGATCGTTTGCGGATGAGTGACTATATCAAACGTCCTGTGGGTACCTATTCGCTGGGCATGCGGCAACGTCTTTGTTTTGCGATGCAGATCGTGACGGATACGCCTTATATGCTGATGGATGAAGTCATGAATGGCTTGGATCCGACCAATGTGGAATTGATCTCTAACGTATTAAAAGCCTTGCGAGCGCAAAAGAAAGCGATCGTGATTGCTTCGCATATTTTGACGAATTTGGATTCCTACGCGGATCGGGTCTTGTTTTTAAAAGACGGCAAGATCATTCGCGAATACTTTGGTCGCAAGTCGTTAGTCAATCAACCGTTGTACTTAAAAACGGACTCGGTAGATTTTTTGGTGGCTTTTCCAGAATTAACGACGGTGACCATCGATCTGCAAGGACGGATCTATCTGATAGAAATCAGCGATCCTCAGCTACCGCAACGGTTTATCGCTGCAGGGATCACTGATTTTTCTGTGGGGCACTTGGCACTAAATGAATTGTATTTGACGTATTTTCCTGAAAATTACTGACTGTCGCACTATTTACGAGATGAGAGCGGGACAAGCACAGATGAAGGAGAAGCAAAAAAATTTCGCCATAGGTAAAAGTTTTTTGCTATAATAGGTTCAATCTGAAAAGAGATCAACGACGAGAACCAATAACCTGACGTTGACCTATGGTTAAAGGAGAAATGGAATATGAAGAAATTTTCGAAGTCGTCAAAACTTGAAGGGGTCAGTTATGATGTGCGCGGCCCAGTTTTAGAAGAAGCCGATCGGATGCAAGAAGAAGGCATCAGTATCTTGAAATTAAATACGGGGAATCCCGCGCCTTTTGGGTTCGAAGCCCCAAATGAGATCGTTAGAGACCTGATTATGAACGTGCGAGAATCGGAAGGATATTCTGATTCGAAAGGGATTTTTTCTGCCCGTAAAGCGATCGAACAATATTATCAATTACAGAAATTTCCTGATGTGACCATCAATGATATTTACACAGGTAATGGTGTTTCCGAGCTGATCACGATGTGCATGCAAGGTTTGTGCAACAATGGGGACGAAGTGCTCGTGCCGATGCCTGACTATCCTTTGTGGACTGCTTCGATCTCATTAGCTGGCGGAAAGCCCGTCCATTATATTTGTGATGAACAAGCAGATTGGAATCCTGATATCGAGGACATCAAAGCCAAGGTCACCAGCAAAACCAAAGCGATCGTCATTATTAATCCGAACAATCCAACAGGAGCCGTTTATCCAAAAGAAATTTTGGAGCAAATCGTCGACGTTGCTCGTGAGCATGACTTGATCATTTTCTCTGATGAGATCTATGACCGATTAGTCATGGATGATTATGTCCATGTGCCGATTGCTACATTAGCGCCAGATCGATTCGTTGTGACGCTAGGTGGCTTGTCTAAGTCTCATCGAGTGGCAGGTTTCCGTGTGGGCTGGATGGTCCTCAGTGGCGACAAGTCCCATGTGAAAGACTATATCGAAGGCTTGAATATGCTATCTTCGATGCGACTGTGTTCGAATGTCTTATCGCAACAAATCGTTCAGACCGCATTAGGAGGCTATCAAAGTTCTGATGAGTTACTATTACCAGGTGGTCGTATTTATGAACAAAGAGCGTTTATCCACAAGGCAATCAATGACATTCCGGGATTGTCAGCGGTGAAACCGAAAGCCGCCTTTTATATTTTCCCTAAAATTGATATTCAACGCTTTAATATCACCAATGATGAACAATTTGTTTTAGACTTTTTACACGAGCACCACATCTTGCTGGTTCACGGCGGTGGGTTCAACTGGCAACAGCCAGATCATTTCCGAATCGTTTATCTTCCTAATATGGAAGACTTAAAAACGACTGCTGAAAAAATGACAGAATTTTTGGCGTCCTATCGTCAGAAATAAGAATATAAAAAAGCACCGCTCCTTCAACAACCGTGAGGGAGTGGTGCTTATGTTTTTATTCGGCAACTGGTTGACAAATTTTTTTGCTCACAATCATTCGATTGGTAAATTTATCCAGCATTTCAGCACTAGGATCGGTGACTTGAACCAGAACAGAGTTCTCATATTCTCGTTCGATGATCCCTTGATACTTCTTGCCATCCCATGTAAAAAAGATCGTACTGTCGATCGTCATCTTAACACCTCATTTGAAATTGTGGAAAAATAACAAGACATTCTTGAAATTGCTTTCCTTTTTGTCATTATGTGCTAAAATAAAGAAAATTAAAAATGCGAATTCGCATTTTTGACAAGAAACGTTCGGTTTTTATAAGAATTCCCCCTGGAGGACGATTATGAAGAAAAAAGAAGAATCTTTTGGTCAAAATATCCGTTCGATTCGGTTGAAACGAAAGATGACACAGAAGATGTTAGCGGAAGATATTTGTTCGCAAAGTGTTTTAAGCCGTATTGAAAACAACGAAGAGTTGCCGAATGTCTGGGTGATGTACCAAATCTGCCAACGCTTAGGAGTCACCTTAGATCAAGTAATGATGCTTCATTCGGAAGAGATCAACAAAACCAATCAAATCTTTGCCGAAATCGAATCACATTTTGTCCATAAGCAGTTTCAAGAAATGCGGGAAAAAATGGAAGATAAGGCGATCAAGGATTATTTGTATCTGGATTCAGATATGCAAATGTATTACTACTATCTAGGCAGCTGTGATTATTTCCTCGATCAAAACTATGATGCCGCCCTTGAGGCGCTGAAAAAAGGACTGGCCTACTCCTATCAACAGGATAAGACCAATGTTTCGGTGATGGAAATTCGTATCCTGAGCTGCATGGGCCGCGTCTATAGTGATTTGCTGCAACTGGGTGAGGCTCGTTTTTACTTAGAAAAAGCTTACGATGCCATGCACGCACTGCCGCCGGAACGTCTCTCCACATCATTGACCAAAATTTACTACAATTATGCGGTCTTTTTAAAGGAGCAACAAGAAGATTGCCTCGCGCTAAAGGTAACGAACGAAGGCATTTCCTTAGCCAGAGAAAAAAACAGTTTGTATTTTCTAGAAGAATTGTTTGAACTGAAGGGACACTTACTTTATAGACTGAAAGAAGAAAATGCAGCCGAAAAAAGTTTTCAGCTGTATCGTGCTGTCATGGATATTCGCCAATCTGACAAAGTGGTGTAGACCTTTCTTGACTTCTTCCCTAAATAAGAGTACTTTTAAGGAAGAAAAGAAATAGAGGAGCGATCAAGATGAATAAATATATTTACGCAGACAAATTCTTTCTAAAATCAGCGGTTCATGGCCCTGGTTACCTGGAGGTCAAAGAGGGGAAATTCGGAGCGATCGTCGATGAAGTCCCTTCTGGTGCAGACGTAGAAGATTATTCAGGCAAATGGGTAGCACCGGGTCTTGTGGATACTCATATCCACGGATTTATGAACCATGATGTGATGGACAACGATGCAGAAGGCATTAAAGCCATGTCGGAAGGCCTTTTATCATGTGGTGTGACTTCCTTCTTGCCAACAACCTTAACATCCAGCAAAGAACGGTTGCGGGATGTTGCTGAAACCGTTGGGAAAGTCAAAGACGAAGTTACAGGAGCAAAAATCCAAGGGATCTATTTTGAAGGCCCATTCTTTACTGAAGAACATAAAGGTGCACAAAATCCAATTTATTTTGGTGATCCTGATATCGATACCTTCCATGAATGGCAAGAAGCTTCTGGTGGAATTATCAAAAAAATCGCCTTGGCTCCTGAGCGAGAAGGTGTGAGTGAGTTTGTTTCGCAAGTGACGGAAGAAGGCGTAGTGGTTGCTCTAGGCCATAGTAACGGTACATTACAAGAAGCGCAAACAGCAGTTGAAGCTGGTGCTAGCGTTTTTGTTCATGCATTCAACGGTATGCGCGGATTAAACCATCGTGAGCCTGGAATGGTTGGTGCCCTACTTTCATTAAAAGAAGTTTTTTCAGAGTTGATTTGTGATGGCCACCATGTGCATCCTCAAGCAGCTGAGATTTTGATGGAAAAAGCTGGTCACGACCATGTTGCCTTGATCACTGACTGTATGATGGCTGGCGGCATGCCAGATGGTGATTATATTTTAGGTGAATTTCCAGTAGTGGTGAAAGACGGAACGGCTCGAATGGAAACTGGCAATCTTGCTGGTAGTATTTTGAAACTAAAAGAAGCTGTGAAAAATGTAGTAGACTGGGGAATCGCTACCCCTCAAGAAGCGGTCATGATGGCCAGCTTGATTCCAGCAATCAGCTGTAAAATTGACCATGCTTGCGGCATGGTCAAACAAGGTCGCCCAGCTGACTTTATTGTTTTGGATCAAGAAATGAATGTAACAGCCACCTATTTAGATGGCGTCTGCCGCTACCAGGCGTAAAATAAAACAATCTGCTTAAAGAAACAAGAAGAGAGCTTCTCTTGATCTGTTTTTTGAGCAGATTTTTTTGTTTTCAGTTATGATGAAAGAAAACGACATCCTATGAAGGAGATGATGGGGATTTGAAGACGATTTTAGTTACCGGCGCCAATGCCGGTATGGGCTTTGCAACAGCCAAACAATTGGCAGAATTGGGGATGCATGTGATTTTGTATTGCCGTTCTGCCGAACGAGGGCAGGCAGCACAGCAACGTTTGAAGGAAGAGACAGGCAATCCAAGCATCGATCTAGTGATCGGTGATTTGGGGTCGTTGGCTAGCGTACGCAAGTCAGCCGCTGAAATCAACGCCCGCTTTGAGAAATTGGATGTACTGATCAATAATGCGGGCATCGTCAATTTAAAAAAAGAGCGAACAGCCGATGGATTTGAACAAATGCTGGGCGTAAACTACGTGGGGCATTTTGAACTGACCCGTCAGTTATTGCCGCTAATAAAACGTGCCGATGCCGGCAGGATCGTCAATGTGTCATCCGGCGCCTACAAATTTGTAAAGAAAAAGGATCAGCGCTTTTTCGATGTACCGGATTTTTTCCCTTGGCGGGAATATGGCCGCTCAAAAAAAGCCCTGATTTTATTTACGGATGCGCTTGCGTTCCAGCTACGCAATACGACCGTTACTGCTAATTCCTTGCATCCGGGAGCTGTGGCGACCAGCTTAGGGGTCAGTCGACAAACAGGATTTGGTCAATCTATTTATAAAATGTTGACGCCTTTTTTTAAAACAGCCGAAGAAGGGGCAGATACAGCGATTTACTTAGCGCTAAGTCCAGACGTTGCGGGTATCAGTGGCCGCTACTTTGTTGATCGTCAAGCAGTCCTAACCGAGATCCCGAAGGAGCAGCAACAAGCACAGAAACTATGGCAAGAAACGCAACAAAGAATTGCGGACCACACAAAATGATTTGTTTTGCTTTTGCCAATCTGGATCACTTTGAATAAATGACTTGTTTTTTAGCAGCACGACCTTGTGCTGCTTTTTTGCGGTTTCTTTCAAGGGAAAAAGTGTGATACACTGTTAAGCGAGAAAGCGCATGCGGCGCTGGAATTCTTGGAGGAATAAAATGAGTTATATTGAAGTAGTGAAAGAAGTGAAGAAATACACAATGGGCGATACGGTGATTGCTGCCAATGATGGCGTCTCTTTTTCCGTAGAGAAAGGCGAGATCGCGCTGATCCTTGGTCCTAGTGGCGCCGGTAAGTCCACCGTTTTGAACATACTAGGCGGGATGGATCAATGTGACAGCGGCCAAGTGATTGTCGATGGAACGGATATTGCTGGTTTTGATGCTAAACAACTAACGACCTATCGTCGCAAAGACGTCGGATTTGTCTTTCAATTTTACAATTTGGTGCCGAACTTGACGGCTAGAGAAAATGTGGAACTGTCGGCACAAATCGTACCCGAAGCACTTGATGCAGCTGAGATTTTGACCCAAGTTGGATTAGGTGATCGCTTGGATCACTTTCCTGCACAATTGTCTGGCGGTGAACAGCAAAGGGTCACGATTGCTCGTGCCATAGCCAAGAAGCCCAAACTGCTGCTTTGTGATGAACCAACTGGGGCACTTGACTATGAAACGGGAAAACAGATTTTGGCTATTTTAGAAAAAACAGCTCGCGAGACTGGGACGACCGTTTTGATCATTACACACAACAGTGCCTTGGCTCCCATGGCGGATCGCGTGATCCATATCAATGACGCAAAGGTTCGCAAGATGGAAAAAAATACTCATCCGATTCCAATTGCCTCTATTTCTTGGTAAATGCCTATGAAAAAAACATTATTACGTTCCAGTTTACGTGAAATTAGGCAAGCACCCGGGCGGTTTTTGTCCATTTTAGGCATTATCTTTTTAGGAGTCGCTTTTTTTGTCGGGATCAGCGCCACCGGCCCTAATATGAAACAAGCTGCTGAAGATTACTTTTCTCGCCAACAATTAGCCGACCTTACAATTGCTTCAACTTTGGGGTTGTCGGATACCGATCGGCAAATCATTGAGGAAATGCCTGGTGTCACAGCGGTTGAGACGGAGCAGATCGCTGATATCAATGCCGAAAATCATCGTGCTGTGATTCGTGTCTTCTCTCTTTCAACTGATCGATCTGTCAATCAATATGAGGTGACTTCTGGTCGATTGCCGCAAAAATCAGGGGAAATCGCCTTAGATCAAGCGGCACAAAATAGTGGTGGTTTCGAATTAGATGAATCCTTTGAGTTGCCAGAAAGTGGCGAAAATCAATTAAAAACCCATACCTTCACGATCGTGGGCTTTGTCAATAGTCCTGAATATATTGAGAACTTTCATCGGGGGAACAGTACCGTTGGTAATGGGACAGTGGATTACTTTGCGGTGATTCCTGAGGAGGATTTTAAAGAAAGTGCATATGCCCGATTTTTAGTTCGCTTTGATGACTTATCTCAAATGGAAAGCTATTCAGTGGCGTATCAGACGAAAAGAGATCAAATAAGTGCTGAAGTTGAGAAAAAGTTGGCTCCTCGGGCGCAAGGACGCAGACAAGAGCTGATCGATGAAGCACAACCAGCCATTGACGAAGCCAAAGAACAGATCCGCAACGGAGAAACGGCTCTGCAAGAAGCACAAAGGGAACTCGACGACGCACAAGAAAAATTAGCGCAGGCGCACCGGGAACTGACGGAACAAGAAGCAGCATTCCAAACAGAAATTCAAGCTGCCAAAGAGCAGTTGAATAGTGAAGCACAAAAAATAGCTGAGGGTAAGCAATCGTTGGCGGAAAACCAACGACTGCTGGATCAAAGCGAACAAGCGTTGCTTCAGCAAGAAGCCCAAGTAAAATCAGCCCAAGCCCAGTTAGCGCCCATTTCGGCACAAAAGTCAGAACTACAAAGTGGCATCCAACAAGTGGAGGAGCAACTTGCGCTGGCATACCAAGGCATGGATCAAATCAGAAGTGTGGGTCAACTTTCTGCAGAGGAGCAAATGGCCCAGCTGCCTACCGTCTATGCACAAGTAACAGCCGCTCTGGCACAGTTGAACCTACCGACAGATGTCCTTGGTCCGATTCCTGATCTGGAGGAAATCGATGAAACGATGATTGCTACTATGCTGACGGCAGCTGAAGATACATTGAATCCACTCATTGCTGAAGGTGAGCAACAACGTGCCCAATTAAGCGGACAACTGGCTGCAATCAATGAACAAGAAGTGCAACTTCAACGGGCGCAACAGCAAGTCAACGCTGGCTGGAGCCAGGTCAGTGCCGGACGCCAAGAATTGGCACAGGCTCAGACCCAGATCACTCAAGGAGAATCGCAGCTGAGTGTTGCTCGTGAGACTTTAGCTTCTGAGCAAGCTAATGGTCAGTCTTTGCTAGACAAGGGCTGGCTGGAATACCGAGAAAACGAAGCAACCCTTCAAGAAAAGCTTGCCGAGTTTAAAGAAAGAGCACCAAAAGAACGCGAAAAGCTTGAAGATGTCAAAAAAGAAGTAGCGGAAAAAGAGCAGGAATTGTTGGAGCTAAAACCGGCAGTTTATCGTGTCGCGAACCGCGATGCGAATCCTGGTTATTCAGAATACCAAGACAATGCGGAACGCGTTTCTTCGTTAGCGACGATTTTTCCAGTCATTTTCTTTTTGATCGCAGCCTTAGTGAGTCTAACCACTATGACGCGGATGATTGATGAAAAACGCAGTGAGATCGGAACGTTGAAAGCACTAGGCTATCGCAACTGGGAGATTGGACAGAAATTTTTGCTTTATTCCTCTGCAGCAGGCATCACAGGTGCTGTATTGGGCCTAGCAGTAGGCTTTTCCTTTTTTCCAGCAATCATCATTCAAGCTTATGGACCGCTTTACAATCTCACGGAGTATGACACCCCATGGTATTTGCGGCTTTCATTGATTGCTGTGGGTGTTAGCTTGCTTTGCACCATCGGAATTGCGCTGCTGGTTTTACGATTTGATTTAAGACAGTCATCGGCTTCCTTGTTGAGACCAAAGGCCCCAAAAACAGGGAAACGAATTCTCTTAGAAAGAATCACTTTTTTATGGCGGCACTTAAGTTTTATTCAAAAAGTTACAATGCGAAACCTGTTTCGCTACAAGTCAAGAATGCTCATGACCATCTTAGGAATCGCTGGCTGCACGTCGATGATTTTAACTGGGTTTGGCCTGAGAGATTCCATCAGCAATATCATTCCTTTGCAGTTTGAGAAAATCTGGCAATATCAGGCGGTGATTACCTTTGATGACGAGGCTTCCAAAGCAATGAGTGAAACAAAAGCTGCTGCAGAAAAAATCGATGGCCTTGAAGAGGGGTTGTTTTTGCATACCGAAAGTCTGACGTTGGCTCAACCGGGGGTCACGCAGCAAGAAGTAACCGTAACCGTGCCAGAAGAGCCGGCACGTTTGTCGAAATTTGTCCATTTAAATGATCGGGTTTCAGGAGAAGCTTACGTGCTAGAAGAAGAGGGCGCCATCATCAATGAAAAGCTTGCTAAGTTGTTTGGAGTATCGGTGGGTGATACGATAACGTTGACGAATGAAAGCGGCGAGGAATTTCAACTGAAGGTAGCTGCCATCGCAGAAAACTACACGGGCCATTTTGCTTATTTGACACCTGAAACGTACGAAAAGATCTTTCAGGAAACGCCTGCTTACAATAGTGAGTTATTGAAATTCAGTCAGCGTTTGACAAAATCGGAGGAAGAAGCGATCGCGGCTGATTTGATGGCACAAGACAATGTCATCAATGTTTCCTTCCTCTCAGCTTCAGCGGATGCCTTAGATGACACGACAGCAACCTTGAACATCGTCATCTGGATCTTGATCTCGTCTGCGGGGGCATTAGCCTTTATCGTGTTGTACAACTTGAACAACATCAATATAGCGGAACGCATTCGCGAGTTGTCGACCATCAAAGTATTGGGCTTTTATGATCGAGAAGTGACCATGTACGTCTTTCGTGAAAATATCTTTCTGACGATCTTCGGCATTGCATTTGGTTTATTATTAGGGGTGCTTCAGCATCAATTTGTCTTACAGACCATCGAAGTCGATATCGCCATGTTTTCACCGACAGTCGAACCAATGAGCTATGTGTATGCAGCGGGATTGACCTGCTTGTTTTCAGGCGTGGTAGGGATCGCGATGTATTTCAAGTTGAAACATGTCAATATGATCGATGCCTTGAAAGCCAATGAGTAACAAAAACAGCCTTTTTTCAGAAGCATTCTGGAAAAAGGCTGTTTTTATTTTTCTTGTTTTTCTTGCTCAGAGATTTCCCCTTGGACTTCTTCTAGCATGGCTTTTAGTTCAAGCTCTTTTTGCCTTAGCACGACCAAATCTTCTTGAATCTCATCCTTTTTCTCTTCCTCAGGTGGTCGAATAACAAAATTGATTGACAGGGCAACTAAGGTACCGATAAAGGTATCAAGCACACGGTCCAATGCAAAGATGATCGATTCCCCTTGTGGAACACTGGAAGTGATCAACAGCATCGTCGCAATGGCAGAGATGATGCCAGAATTGTTATTGATGCCATCTGAAAAAACGATGACAAAGATGACCAGTGCGGGCAGGACAAACAATTCGATCAGAAAATCATTTTGAAAATATTGCTTCGTCAAAAAATAAAAAATGGCTGTACCGCCGCCGATCGTATTTCCTAATACCCGTGATTTCCCAAAAGAGATTGTTGTTGTCAGGTCTTGTCGCAATGAAAAGACAGCAGACAAGGCAGCAATCAAAGGCTGGCCGCGATCAAGGAAATGAAAGAGCAGAATACAAAGCATGACAGCGATGGCTGTTTTTATCGTTCGCATACCTAAGCGAAAACGCCCCAGTTTCATGGTAGAATGCCCCCTTTACTTAATCATACCCAATGCTGTTGAGAAATTCTAGTCTTATTCCTCACAATTTAGTATACTTTTCAAAGGAGGTGACAAAAATGAAAATTGGATTGAGAACAGTGAAGACAGCAGTTGCTGCCGGTTTGTCCATGTTTCTTGCTCAGCAGATCGGTCTATTGTATGCGCCAGCCGCAGGGATCATCGCAATTTTGAGTGTAGGGAATACAAAGAAAACCTCGCTCTTTACAGGAATCGGTCGTTTGGTCTCCTTGGCGATCGCGACGCTCTTAGCTTTTGTCAGCTTTTATCTTTTAGGCTTTGGTCCGCTGGGCTTTGTTCTTTTTCTCTTCCTATTTATTCCGACGGCAGTCTATTTCAAATTAACTGATGGGATCGTGGTCAATTCGGTCTTGGTGACCCATTACATGATGGAACGTTCTTTTGCTTGGCCATTGATTGGAAATGCTTTTTTGTTGATGAGTATTGGCATCGGCTTTGCACTTTTATTTAACTTGTATATGCCAGACGGCGAACGGGCATTGAAAGAAAAACAGCAGTTGGTAGAAGAAACGTTTAAAAGTCTTTTAAAAGACATGTCGATCGCGTTAACAGAAAAAGAAAAGGCGACGCTCCCTCATGTTTGCCAAGCATTGTTAGGAGAAATCAAGCAAGGCAAACAGCAAGCGATGGTTCATAGTGAAAACCAGTGGCGAGGAGAAGCCTCTTATTATGAAGAGTATTTCACCATGCGGCAAAGTCAAGCGCGCTTACTCTTGGAAATGGTTGATCTATTACAATTGTTTTGGGTAGAAGAAGCCTATACAAATGCGTTCCAAGAGCTGCTATCCTTTACCGCCAAGTCCTTTCATGAAAATAACGATGGAAAAGAGATCTTGGCAAAAATTGCAGCTTTATACGAAGATTATCGACAAAAACCATTGCCGCAAACAAGAGCAGAATTTGAAAATCGGGCCCAGCTGTTTCAGTTTCTGCAAACCTTTAAAAGTTTTATTGAAATCAAAGCCGACTTTTCTGAACAGATTCAGACGATGGAGCGCTAAAAAAAAGACTCCTGCAAAGGAGTCTTTTCACTTTTACTGTTGTTCCCAAAAAGCTTGCATTTGATCAAGAACGTCAATGACATCGGCGGTCAAGTGGATTGATCCTTCGATATCGCCATTGATGGCTTTGATCATATTGGCAATTTCATAATTAAGGGCTTGATTACTGTCACCAGCTTCGATGACCTCATTTGACCCATCGCGGAAATGAATCATGGCTTTGTCCGCACGAGGATACTCATCCACCGTAATGTACCCTTCTTCAAAAGCAACGATACCTGTTTTAGGCATTTTCGCTTGGAAAGTCAGCGTGACACTAGCCATTTCATCGGCTGGATTTTGGAGGATCGTGACTGATTGTTCATCCACACCTGTAGAGAAGGGCTTCATGCTGCTAAACGCCACTTCTGGCGTATCCGACATGAAAAAGCGAGCAAATGAAACGGCATACGTGCCAATATCCAGTAACGCACCGCCACCTAAATCTGGGTTAAAGAAACGATTGGTGGGATCAGGATCTTTATAGCTGCCAAATGGTGCTTGGATCATTTTTAATTTTCCTAAGCGCCCAGCATCGATCTCTTCTTTCAACCGAGCATAAACCGGCATATTGAAAATCGTCATTGCTTCTTCTAAGATTAGGTTTTTTTCTTTGGCTAAGGCTAGTTCTTCCGCTAGCTCATCGGCACTGGTGGTGAGGGCTTTTTCGCAGAGGACATGTTTTCCTGCCATCAGAGCTTTCATAATAAATTCGTGATGAAGATCATTAGGTACTGCAATGTACACAATATCAATTTGCGGATCTTCCAGCATAGCATCTGTGCTTTCATAAGCATGGGGGATAGCGTATTTTTCGGCAAAGGCCTGGACTTTTGGCAAACTGCGGGCGCTGACTCCATACAGTTCACTTGCTTCATTGGAAAAACCAGCGGCAAATTGCGTCGCGATGTCTCCAAGTCCAATCATTCCCCAACGGTATTTTTTCATCATTGATCATCTCCTTCATATTTAGTATAACAAAAGAAATGAATTCTTTAAAATAATCAAAAACAATCGTAAAAAGTTTCCATTACGGCTGACTTTCAGTAAAATATAGAAGAGGAGGGATAACATATGCATAATGTATCAATAGCCATTATTTTAAATACGATTATCGAGCAATACACATCAGAAAAACAGTTTTATGAGACACATTTAGGAATCACTGAGGAGCGATGGGAAGCTTGGAAAAACGGCACAATGAGTTTATCGCCTGCTGAAAATCAGAAAGTGAAACTGCTGTTTTCGGATTATGAATGGATGCTGATCCAAAAAATCATTCGCCAGACCGTCATTTATCCAGAAAAACGCAATCAAGCGGTCGTCGAGTTCAAAAAAATGAAAACCCAAATCGCCAGAACGTGGCTAGCTAGCGATTTAGCAAAAGTCGAATTGTTAACAGAATCTGAAGAAACAGCCCAATACCTTGATTTGAGAGTCAGTATTACGTATGATGAGTGGGGTTATGATGATATATTAAACTTCCGATTGCCCGCTGTTGTTCAGCAGCAGATCCGCAATGAAAAAATCGAGTTGTTAGAGTGGGTTAAAGAAAATCTGGAAGAAACTTATAATTAAAGGTAGGGTATTTTTTGAAAAAGTATTATGGAATGGCTGCGGCAGCAGGATTCTTGTTTTTGGTTCTCCTAACCATACAAGTGAATCGAGTGACCGCAGTCACCCCAATAAAGAATCTAAGTATCGCTCGTTCTACTACTCAAACAGTGACGAGCACAACAACTGAATCCAGCAGTCAAACTTCGACGGAATACTCAGAGGATGCGCAAGAACAAGCAGCTGTTAGTGATGAAGTGAACGAAGATGATTTCCCAACTGTCTCATTGAATGATTGGTCGTTGGCTCTGGTAGGACCAAAAAATAAAATCGTCAGCGAAATCGCGCAAGAAGATTTGGGGAAATTATCAAATGGCTACCTTGTGGACAAGCGAATCGTTTCGGCATACGAAGAACTAGCTGAGGCAGCAAAGGTGGCTGGACATCCTTTAGTCATGGTCTCTGCTTACCGTTCGGTAGAGTATCAACAGGAAATATTCGATGCCAATGTCAATAGCTTGATCCGCCAAGGGAATACAAAAGAAGAAGCAATTCGTATCACGAAACTGACCTTTACTGAACCGGGATATAGTGAGCACCATACCGGTCTTGCGATTGACGTAATCGATGAAGACTGGTATCAAAATCATACAGGCGAACTTCTCAATGAGGGGTTCGGCGTTACAGACGGTGGAAAATGGCTACAAGCCCATGCGAGAGAGTATGGGTTCATCATCCGTTATCCGAAAGGGAAACATGACATTACCCAAATCGATTATGAACCATGGCATTTACGCTATGTAGGCGTCGAAGTGGCGACATATATTGAAGAACATGAGGTAACATTCGAAGAGTTTCTTGATGAGGCAAGAGAACACATCACTCGTAAAGAAGCAGAACTGTCGTATCACGAATTGGCAGATCCTTTGCAGGAGGACTGGATCTTTACTAATTCTCTTACTAGAAATCAAGAAAATAGTCAACGAGCACAAGAAGAGTTGTTGATGAGTGGAGGCGATTTGTTCGCTAAGAACGTGTTTAGTCAGACAAAGGAAGTGAAAAAATGAGCGCAAGACGAAAAAAACAGAAGACTCGTTTCCCATTAGTCTTTCTAGGGTTATTCTTAATTGGGATTGCTTTTATTTTTTCCTTAAATAGTTTGGCGGATCCTCTTCCGAAAGAGGAAGAAACAAATACTGAAGCGATCTCTCATGAAGAATTTATCGATCGCATTGCTCCTTACGCGCAAGAACTGCAAAAAGGCTATGGGATTTTACCAAGTATCATTATAGGTCAGGCGATTCTTGAATCAGATTGGGGCCAGAGTTCTCTAGCCAGCAAATACAATAATTTATTTGGCATCAAGTCATTTGGTCATTCAAAAAAGGTGACATTAGATACCCAAGAGTTTTATAATGGAGAATGGGTCACGATTCAAGGAGATTTTCGTGTCTATGATACTTGGGAAGAATCAATGGATGATCATACGATGTTGTTTGTAAATGGTGTTGATTGGAATCCTGCGCTTTATGTAGATGTCTTGACAGCAAACGACTACCGCAGTGCCGCACAAGCCTTACAAGATGCAGGGTATGCAACGGATCCAGATTATGCCAGCAAAATCATTCAAGTCATTGAAACCTACCAATTGAATCGATTTGATCAATAAGAAAAGAGAGTTGGCTGCTTATGGAAGAAAAATATATGCCAAAAATCACCACTGATTTACGCAAAGATATCGTCAAAGTGCCTAAAGTTATTCGAGAGGCTAGCGGCATTCAAATTTTTGGGAAACAAATCCGCTCCATTATTTTTACTACGGATATTGCGATCATCCGTAATACAAATGCGGACGCTGTGATAGCGGTCTATCCTTTTACACCGCACCCAGCAATTACGAAAGCAATTATCGAAGCAGCAGATATTCCAGTGTTTTCTGGTGTCGGCGGCGGCTTGACCCAAGGATTCCGCTCTTCTTATATGAGCATGTTTGCTGAAGCTCAGGGATCGATCGGGGTCGTCTTAAACGGACCCACGCCATTGAAAACTGTGGAGCAAGTCTGTAAAGTCGTGGATATTCCCGTTATCAGTACCGTAACGAGTAAGTATACTGAAATTGATGCCAAACTTGAAGCTGGTGTGAAGGTCATCAATATCAGTGCCGGCAAGGACACAGCGGATACCGTGGCTTTCTTCCGTAAAAAATATCCGAAGCTGCCGATCATTGCAACGGGTGGTCCAACTGAGGAGAGCATCTTAGAAACGATTGAAGCAGGTGCGAATGCGATCACTTACACGCCGCCTTCCAACGGGGAGCTTTTCAGTAAAAAGATGGAGCACTATCGTGATATGGAGAAACCAGAGTAGCAAATGATCCACAAATGAGAATATTTTTATTTATAAAGGGCATTCCATGCTTGTGTTTTTAATCAAAGACAGGCATAATCGAATCTATCATTTAAAAATTACTTGTATATCGTCGAAATATGGTCGACAGTCTCTACCCGATACCGTAAATATCGGACTATAAGTAAAAATCGTGCCTGTTAGACACTTTTTTTGCTTTGGCAAAAAGAGTGTCTTTTTTTTCAGGATGGAATAGAAAGGAACGAGGAGAGCTAGGATGGATAAATTAGTTGAGCGTATCAAAACACACGGGAACGTCTTGGGTGAAGGGGTTCTCAAAGTGGACCAGTTTTTGACCCACCAAGTGGATTATGAGTTGATGAGAGAAATCGGTACAGTTTTTGCAGAACGATTTCAAGAAAGTGGGATCACCAAAGTAGTGACCATCGAAGCTTCAGGGATCGCACCAGCACTTTATACTGCAGAAAAGTTGCAGGTACCAATGATCTTTGCTCGAAAAGCAAAGAGTCTGACGATGGATGAAGAGTTGTTGACCGCATCGGTCTATTCCTTTACTAAGCAAGTGACCAGCCAAGTATCGATTTCTAAGAAATTCTTATCTTCAGATGATACGGTATTAATAATTGATGATTTCTTAGCAAACGGACAAGCTGCAAAAGGATTGATCGAATTGTGTCAGCAAGCAGGCGCAAAAGTCGTTGGCATTGGGATCGTCATTGAAAAATCATTCCAAACTGGTCGACAATTGCTTGAAGAAATGGGAATCCCCGTTGTTTCCTTAGCACGAATCGCCTCATTGTCGGAAGGCCAAGTTAACTTTTTAGAAGGAGATGCCTAATGAAAGAGACGAATAGCCGTTCAGCAGTTTTGGGCTTGCAGCATTTGCTAGCGATGTATGCAGGAGCTGTTGCCGTCCCTTTGTTGATTGGAACAGGCCTCGGCTTTAATGAAGCGCAGATGACGTATTTGATCTCGATCGATATTTTCATGTGCGGAATCGCTACGCTTTTGCAATTAGTCGTCACCCGCTTTTTTGGGATCGGCCTACCAGTCGTTTTAGGTTGTGCCATCCAAGCTGTCTCCCCATTGATTTTGATTGGCACCAAATCAGGAATCAGTGCGATTTACGGAGCGATCATTGCTGCTGGGATTTTCATTGTCTTGATCGCCGGCATTTTTTCGAAAATCAAAGTTTTGTTCCCTCCATTGGTGACAGGAACGGTGATTACCGTCATCGGCTTGACCTTGATTCCAGTCGCCATCACCAAAATCGGTGGAGGGGATGCCGCAGCTGCTAACTTTGGTGATCCAACGAATTTATTGTTAGGCTTTGTGACGATTGCGCTGATCATTGGCGTGCAAGTGTTTGGCAAAGGCTTTATTCGCTCGATTGCCGTACTGATCGGTTTGATCGGTGGGACTATTTTAGCAGCATTATTAGGCTTGGTTGATCTTTCTGCCATCACTCATGCACCTGTGTTTCATTTGCCTCAGCCTTTTTATTTCGGTTTACCAACCTTTGATCTGTGGTCGATCGTCTTGATGATCATTATTTCCATCGTTAGTTTGGTAGAATCCACAGGCGTTTATTTTGCACTGGGAGACATTACTGAAAAACCGATTACAGGCAATGACTTAAAGCGCGGCTATCGTGCGGAGGGCTTGGCGGTGATCCTTGGTGGGATCTTCAATACGTTTCCTTATACTGGATTTTCACAAAACGTAGGTTTGGTTCAACTTTCAGGCATTAAGACTCGCCGTCCGATTTTCTTTTCAGCAATCTTTTTGATCGTATTAGGGTTGTTTCCAAAAGTCGGTGCCATCGCACAGATCATTCCAGAGGCAGTGCTTGGCGGCGGCATGTTAGTGATGTTTGGCATGGTGGCTGTTCAAGGGATGAGAATGCTGAGCAAAGTTGATTTTATGAATGACAAGAACTTGTTAGTGATTGCAGTATCAATCGGTTTTGGTTTAGGGTTCAATATGATGCCCACTTTATTCAGTCAAATGCCTGAAACCGTTCAAATGTTTACAGGCAATGGGATCGTCATGAGTAGTTTGACTGCCATTGTTTTGAATCTGTTCTTTAATGGACTGCCGAAAGAAACAGACGAAGTGACGGAATTGAGCTTGCAACAGTAAGTTTATTTGATCCAGACGAGGATTCGTCTGGATTTTTTGTATTGTTCCTTTATTTGTCTTATTATCGGATATCTGACGTGTTGAATACATATCTTTGAGATAAAAGCGAACAATGAAAAGTAAAATTTGTTAATAGTTCGAAAATATTTTGACATTGCTCGGGCAACTCGTTACTATTTAGAGGTGAAAGTGAATGTTAGCAGAGCCATGTGACTTTGGGATATCTCAGACGTAGCTTCAAAAGGTTGCTAACAAAATGATTTTCGTAAGAAAAATACTTCTGAGGTTCATTCAGAAGAAAATCGTAAAAAATCAGTGGAGGGAAAATTGAATGAAACCAGCAGTTGCAGTGATTATGGGAAGTCAATCAGATTGGGAAACAATGAAGGAGTGCTGCTTGATTTTAGATGAGTTAGCGATACCTTATCAGAAAAAAGTCGTTTCGGCACATCGTACACCAGATTTGATGTTCGAATTTGCAGAAACAGCCCGAGAAAAAGGGATTAAAGTCATTGTTGCAGGAGCGGGTGGCGCTGCCCATTTGCCGGGAATGGTGGCAGCTAAAACAACATTGCCGGTCATTGGTGTTCCCGTCCAATCACGCGCATTAAACGGTTTGGATTCCCTTTTATCGATCGTGCAAATGCCGGGTGGTGTACCAGTAGCAACAACGGCGATCGGAAAAGCTGGCGCAACTAACGCAGGACTACTTGCAGCCCAGATGCTTTCCATGTATGATTTAGAGATAGCGGAGAAATTAGACGCACGAAGAAATACATTAAAAGAAATCGTATTGGAAAGTAGTGATCAACTTGATTAAACCTTTAATGCCCAACGCAACGATCGGAATCGTTGGCGGAGGACAGCTAGGTCGTATGATGGCAATGAGTGCCAAAGAAATGGGCTTTCGGGTTGGCGTTTTAGACCCTACTGCCAATTGTCCAACAGCCCAAGTCGCTGATTGGCATATTGTTGCTGCCTATGATGATGTGTTTGCTTTAGAAGAAATGGCTCGACGTGCCGATGTAATCACCTATGAATTTGAAAATGTCAGTGTTGAAGCATTGAACTCTATTTTGCCTTACTCACATATCCCTCAAGGCACCGATCTGTTAGCAATCACTCAAGATCGTTTGTTAGAGAAGTCATTTTTAGAGGCAAACAATATCGTGATTGCACCTTATGCCACGATCATCAGCCCGACAGACATCCAAGATGCCATCGATAGCATTGGTTACCCTTGTGTATTAAAAACCACCAGAGGCGGCTATGACGGAAAAGGACAGCACGTGCTTTACAGTACGGCTGATTTGGCGCCTTCCATGAATTTACTTCGCGAAGGAACTTGCGAATTAGAAGCATGGATTCCTTTTGAAAAAGAATTATCGATTTTAGTTGCCGGTAATGGAGAAACCTTTACCACTTTCCCAGTGGTAGAAAATATCCACCGTAACAATATTTTGCATCAAACGATCGCTCCTGCGCACATTGATCCAGAAGTTGCCGAAGAAGCCAAACGGATCGCTCACATTATTGCAAAAGCTTTGGATCTGCAAGGCGTTTTAGCCATCGAAATGTTCCTGACCAAAAGCGGCGGCTTGTATGTCAATGAATTGGCGCCACGTCCGCATAATTCGGGTCACTATTCGATCGAAGCTTGCTCCATGAGTCAGTTTGACGCTCATATCCGCGGCATCTGTGGCTGGCCGTTGCCGGAAGTTTCTTTGCTTTCACCAGCAGTCATGGTCAATGTCTTAGGAGATGAATTGACAGAAACCTATGATCTGATTGCCACAAAACCTGCTTGGCAATTTCATTACTATGGCAAAGAAGAAGCAAAAACCGGTCGCAAAATGGGACATATCACTATTTTGACGGAAGACATTGCAGAAACCACTGAAGAAATCTATCAAACCAATATTTGGGATTAAAGGAGATAAAAACATGTTAGAGCGTTATACAAGACCAGAAATGGGTGCTATTTGGACCGATCAAAATCGCTACCAAGCGTGGCTAGAAGTCGAGATTTTAGCTGACGAAGCTTGGGCGGAATTAGGAGAGATACCGAAAGAGGATGTTGCATTGATTCGTGAAAAAGCATCCTTTGATATCGACCGTATCTTAGAGATCGAAGCGCAAACGCGACATGATGTGGTTGCTTTTACCCGAGCAGTCTCTGAATCTTTGGGTGATGAAAGTAAATGGGTCCACTACGGCTTGACGTCAACGGATGTTGTTGATACGGCGTATGGCTACTTGATGAAACAAGCCAACGATTTGATTCGTGAAGATTTGAACCGTTTCGTGACGATCATTGGCGAAAAAGCCAAAGAATACAAGCATACCGTGATGATGGGACGTACCCATGGTGTTCATGCGGAACCAACGACCTTTGGCTTGAAATTAGCCTTGTGGTATTCAGAAATGAAACGCAATGTTGAACGTTTTGAGCGGGCAGCAAAAGGGGTCGAAGCTGGAAAGATCAGTGGTGCTGTTGGAACCTTTGCAAATATCCCTCCATTTGTCGAAGAGTATGTCTGTGAAAAACTAGGGATTCGTGCGCAAGATATTTCCACGCAAGTATTGCCTCGTGACCTACATGCTGAATATTTCTCAGCAATGGCGTTGATCGCAACGAGCATTGAGAAATTTGCCACTGAGATCCGTGGACTACAAAAATCAGAAACGCGGGAAGTTGAAGAATTCTTCGCCAAAGGACAAAAAGGTTCTTCTGCCATGCCCCATAAGCGTAACCCAATCGGTTCTGAAAATATGGCCGGACTTGCAAGAGTCGTTCGCGGTCATATGGTGACGGCTTATGAAAATGTCTCCCTTTGGCATGAACGGGATATCTCACATTCATCGGCAGAACGGATCATTATTCCGGATACGACGATTTTGATCGATTACATGCTGAATCGCTTTGGCAATATCGTCAAAAATCTGACCGTTTTCCCAGAGAATATGAAGCGCAATATGAATGCGACCTTTGGATTGATCTACAGCCAACGGGTGATGTTGAAATTGATCGATCACGGAATGACCAGAGAGCAAGCCTATGACTTGGTTCAGCCGAAAACAGCGCAAGCTTGGGATGAACAAACGGATTTCCGCCCATTGTTAGAAGCTGATCCAGCAATCACGGATGTTTTGACCAAAGCTGATTTGGACGATGCCTTTGATTACAACCATCATTTAAAACAAGTTGACACGATCTTTGAACGTGTCGGTTTAGCCGAATAAAAAAAGCTGCAACCTTGAGACCTCCGTCTTAAGGTTGCAGCTTTTTTTAATAATGTTCAGCTAAGTAGGTCAATAGATCAGGTGCTAAACCAGTTGCTGATTGGTTTTCCTGGCGATCTTCTAACATGGAAATCATCAGAAATCCTTGATCTTGCGAATCGAAGGCGAATAAGAAGCTGTTTTCTTGGCCTTTTTCATCTTGCTTTTCTTTGATTTCAGCAGTTCCTGTTTTGGCAGCTAGCGGAATGTTCAGCGCTGCCAAAGAGTGTGCCGTTCCGTTGGCATCTGAGACAACAGCTGTCAAATCTTGATTGATTTGCTCAATCGTCTCTGGTTTAAAGACTTCTTTGTCTTTTTGCTCTGCCTCTTTCACTAAACGGGGATAGACCAGCTTCCCTTGATTGGCAAAGACCGAGTAAGCAGCAGCTTGTTGAATGGGATTCAGTAACAGTTCTCCTTGCCCATAGCCGGTATCTGCCAGTAAAATCTCTGAGTTGAAGGACTCTTCATTGGAAATTTGAGCAGGATTCATCGCAATCGGTAAATCAAACGTTTCGCCAAAAATCAATTTCGACAAGCCATTACGAAAAGCATCTTCACCCATAGCTAAGGTTTGTTGTGCCATATAGATGTTATCAGAGTAAACCAGTGCATCTTTTAGATTGACAGAAGCTACATCGCTGACTCTGGTGACAAAGTAGTCTCCCCACGAGCTGTCTTTTTGCCACTTCAATCCATCGATCGCAATACTTTGGGTAGGGTCGATCGTACCGTTTTCTAAGCCAATCGCTGCCGTGATGGTCTTAAAGGTCGAACCTGGCGCATAGGCCGTAGCAAAGCGGCTGATGAAAGGCAAGGCTTCATTTTGTTCATACGCATCATAGTCTTCTTGTGAGATTCCTTGGGTCATTTTATTGGGATCATAACTTGGTGAGCTGGCTAATACTAGCAGATCACCGGTTTTTGGTTCTGTGACGACCGTGGAGCCCGCCTGATTTTGTAAGGCGTCAAAAGCTGTCTTTTGGGCTTGTGCGTCAATGGTCAGTTGGATATCTTTACCATCTGCCCGTTCTTTTTCTAAAAGAACCGATTTTTCAGCACCGTCTTCATCAGTGATGGCGATTTTTCCGCCATTTTCGCCCCGCAACTCTTTGTCAAAGGCAGCTTCCAGACCACTACGACCAATTTGTCCGTTACTTGCTAGCGTTTCATCCTTTTCGATATCTTCTGCAGTCACGTTCCCTAGATAACCAATCAACTGGGCAGCGGCTTCTCCAAGAGGATAAGTCCGTCCCGTCGTTTCTTTTAAACTTGTTCCAGTTGGCATTTCATCGGTTGGTTCGATAATCTTTAAGGGAACGAACAACTCATCTTGGACCCACGATTGAGCCAATGCTTGATCGATCGCATCTTCTGTTAGGTCAAAACGCTCCGCGATTGCTTTGATATTGGCGGTTTTTTCGTCTCCCGTACCCAGCTGCCCAGGAATGACGCCTAGTTGATAGAGCGTGCCATTTTCTGCTAGCGGTTCATTATTTCGGTCGAGGATTTCTCCACGTGTGGCATTATCTACAGAGATACTGATTTTGTCTTGTCCTTCCATTCCCGGAAAAATCAATTGAGGCGACCAATCGATCTTGGCTTGGTCATCAGTCAGAGTAATCGTGCCACTATAAGACAGCTCTGTTAATTCACCTAACGAGGTGGTTAAGGAACCGTTGTATTGGAAATTGAATTGATCGGAATCCTTATCATCGGGCGTTACCTCAATTCCTGAAGCTTTAAATGATTCGGCACCGATACCAGTGAAAATCGCTTCGTATTTTGCTGAGACTTCGTCTGCGGTAAAGCCGTTTGATTCCAAACTTTCTTCGGTCAGTAAAGCAGATAGATCGCTGTACTTCTGATCAGATATAGCATCGATAAAGGAATTGAGGACTTTTTTTGCTGCTGCTTCTTCTTGTCGATTTTGATAGACTGTATAGCCATAATAACCGCCACCAAGTACTAATAAGGCGGCAGGGAGTGCCAGCCAGACGAAACGCTTAGGTTTTTTCGCTGGTTTTTCTTTGCGAGAGCGCCGGTTTTCTGACATATTATTGTTCCTCCTTTAGTGCCGACAAACGGGCGTGATAAAGCGGCAACAGCGTTTGATAAACTGCTAAAATATCCGCCATTTCAACGTCTTCGATCATTTCTTTTGGAAAGATCTTGCCAATTTGAAGTTCACTTTTTTTGACTTTCTGTAATCGTTCTAAGTAGGTTGGCCATTTAGCGATTGGAGAGTGGTCATACTTGGTATGATCAGGAGATAGCGTAAAGTCTGCTGGCAATTGATCAAATAATTCTTTTTGAGCCAGCCAAGATTCCGCGATCGTTGCTTGATTTTTCGGTTGATCGATCACACTGAGCCAAACAAAGACATACTCTTGATTGATCCCAATTTGAAAGTGGGCATCCATTTTATAACCACGCTTGTTAGGGCCGATCCCCGCCCACGTTTCGGCAGGAGGGTAGACGGTTCTACGCCGATGCTGTGCGATATGCAAATAAAAAGGGTCTTGACAGCTTTCTTCAAATAATGGGATCGCTGCCTCGCCGATGGTTTGGAAAACCGGCTGGATCTCTGAACGGATTTTTTCCATTCTTTCTTCTAATGTTTCTAAAGCAAAAGCATCAAATGACTGTTTTGTAAATAGCATAATCGTGTCCTTTCTTTTGTCTGAAAACAGTATAACAAAAAAAGCCCGTAAAATTTCGGGCTTTTGTTTTTTTTATCTTATTTTTATTTAGTGATCACCCGTCAGTGCGTAGCGTGACTTAAGTTAAAGGTAGGGGCTTGACTTTGTTCCTTCAAAAGATGCAAAAGATCGTCTAAAAAAGAAAAGTCCATTTCTTCTAAATTAAAATAAATACGGAAAGAATACGTATGTTTAAATAAGCTTTGACGATGTATCTGGTGAATGATCAATTCGTCATTGCGGCCATTTTGAAATTGTAGAACTCTTTTTTGTTCTTCTGCATAGTGAGGACGTGCCCCTTTTTTGAAGGGACTGAATACATAGAAACTCGTTTGTTGGTTAATGGAAAGGATTTGCTGCACGGCCAATAATTCGTTATGGAGCTGTTGTTTTTCTTTGTCTGTTAGATGAGCTAAAAAAAGTTCAGCACGATTCTTTAGCGACCACATATAGTACTCCTCCTTGAATGTAGCTACAATACGACCTAAATATAGCATGAAAATAGAATGTTGTAAACGCTTTATAAAACCCTTCGCCAGTCAAACGGGAGAGGTAAACTTGCTTGATGGGATAAAAGGCGAACATTCGTGTTTATTAATGTGTAAATGTACAGATAATCGTTGACCCGCTTTTTCAGCGTTGTTAGAATAATAAACAAATAAAGATGTGTGTCATCGCTATGTGAAAAATAATACTTAACTGAGGTGGAATATGGAATCAGAAGTGCTTCTTTATGAAGGAAAAGCCAAGAAATTGTTTAAAACCAACGAAGAAGATGTGTTGAGAGTCCTTTATCTGGACCAAGCAACTGCGCTGAACGGTTTAAAGAAAGATGCAGTCGCAGGGAAGGGTGCCCTAAACAATCAGATCACTGCGCATCTTTTTCAGCGTTTAGCTGATAAAAATGTCCCAAGTCACTTTCTTCAATTAGTGTCTAAACACGAACAATTAATTCGAGCTGTCACCATGATTCCTTTAGAAGTCGTTGTTCGCAATACGGCTGCTGGTAGTTTTTCAAAGCGCTTGGGCATCGAAGAAGGAACCAAACTGCCAAAGCCGATCGTGGAGTTTTACTACAAAGAGGATCGCTTAGATGATCCGTTTATCAATGACGATCATGTGTTCTATTTGGGTCTTGCCACAAAAGAGGAACTGGACCTGATCAAAAAACTGGCACTACAAGTCAACGCTGCGTTACTGGAAATCTTTGCAAGTATCCAGATTCAACTGATCGATTTTAAAATCGAGATCGGCAAAACCAAGAAGGGCGAGTTGCTCCTGGCTGATGAGATCTCACCAGATACTTGCCGCTTATGGGATATGGGTACAAATGAACATCTTGATAAAGATGTCTATCGTCGTGATTTAGGGGACATCGTTCCTGTTTATGAAGAAGTTTTAAATCGTTTAGAAAAGGAGAATTCAACATGTATTTAGTCAAAGTTTACGTCACTTATAAGGAATCTGTTTTGGACCCTCAAGGAGAAGCCGTCAAAGGAGCTGTTCATCGCTTAGGATATCAAGATGTCAGTGATATTCGCATCGGGAAATACTTTGAAATCAAAGTGACACCTTCCAACAATCAAACACAAGCAGCAGTAGCAGAGGAGATTGAAGCGATCTGTGACAAACTTTTAGCAAACGTCAATATGGAAACCTACCGTTATGAAATAGTTCAAATGGAGGAAGCAGCCCTATGAAATTTGCAGTGATCGTCTTTCCTGGATCAAATTGTGATGTTGATTTGATGTGGGCAATCAAAGATATCATGGGGGCAGAAGCAGAATATGTGCGCCATGATGCAGAAAGCTTAGCCGGTTTTGACGGTGTTTTGCTTCCAGGAGGATTTTCTTATGGTGATTACTTAAGATGCGGAGCGATTGCCCGTTTTTCTACGATCATGTCAGAGGTCATTCGTTTGGCAAATGAAGGCAAACCTGTCTTTGGTACCTGCAATGGGTTTCAAATTTTAACGGAAGCGGGCTTGTTACCAGGGGTTTTACAAAGAAATGAATCATTGCATTTTATTTGCAAGCCGGTCCGTCTGCAAGTGAATAATCAAACAGCTTTTACTTCTGAATATGAAACGGATCAAGTCATTACGCTTCCTGTCGCTCATGGTGAGGGCAATTATTATTGTGATGAAACGACTTATCAGGAATTGGTTGCCAACAATCAAATCGTTTTCCGTTATGAAGATAACGTCAACGGCAGTCTACACAATATCGCTGGTATCTGCAACAAAGCAGGCAATGTCCTAGGCATGATGCCCCATCCAGAACGAGCGATGGAAAGTTTATTAGGCTCAGAAGATGGCAAGAAGTTTTTTGCTTCATTATTGAAAAATTTTGGGAAGGTGCCGGTAAATGGATAAAATGATCGTAAAAGAACCTACACCACAAGAAATCAAAGACACGAAATTATACGAGCAATGGGGATTGACCCAAGAAGAATATCGGATGATCTCAGAAGATATTTTGGGACGTTTACCAAACTATACCGAAACTGGACTCTTTTCAGTGATGTGGAGTGAACATTGTTCTTACAAAAATTCCAAACCTGTTTTGCGGAAATTCCCGACAGATGGGCCGCAAGTACTGCAAGGTCCGGGAGAAGGTGCGGGTATCGTGGATATCGGCGATGATCTAGCCGTCGTTTTCAAAGCGGAAAGCCATAATCATCCTTCTGCGGTGGAACCTTATGAAGGAGCAGCAACTGGTGTTGGTGGAATCATCCGCGACATCTTTAGTATGGGAGCAAGACCGATTGCTGTTTTAGACTCCTTACGATTTGGTGAGTTAGATAATCCAAGAACGAAATATCTTTTGGAAGAAGTCGTTGCTGGGATCAGTGGCTATGGCAACTGTATCGGGATTCCGACCGTTGGTGGTGAAGTGGCATTTGATCCTTGTTATGAAGGCAATCCGTTAGTCAATGCGATGTGTGTAGGGATCATTGCCCACAAGGATATTCAAAAAGGGCAGGCCAAAGGTGTTGGGAACACCATCATGTATGTCGGCGCAAAAACAGGACGCGACGGGATACATGGGGCGACTTTTGCATCGGAAGAATTTGTCGAAGGAGAAGAACAACAACGTTCCGCCGTACAAGTCGGTGATCCTTTTATGGAAAAACTTTTGTTGGAAGCTTGTTTGGAATTGATCGTGGATCATTCGGACATTTTAGTCGGAATTCAAGATATGGGTGCTGCTGGATTGGTTTCTTCTAGTGCCGAGATGGCATCAAAAGCCGGATCAGGTTTGCGCTTAACATTAGATGATGTTCCACAACGAGAAACCAATATGACGCCTTATGAAATGATGTTGTCAGAATCCCAAGAGCGGATGCTGATCTGTGTTAAAAAAGGGCATGAAGCTGAAGTGGAAGCCCTCTTTAAGAAATACGATCTAGAAGCAGTCGTGATCGGTGAAGTGACGGATGATGGCAACTATCGTTTGTTCCATCATGGACAGGAAGTCGCTAATTTACCAGTGGATGCTTTAGCTGAAGATGCACCGACTTACTACAAAGAGATGGCAGAACCAGCACGGATCAAAGTGTTTAAGGAAACACCGGACTTTGTTCCAGTGATTCATTCAGCAACGTCTGTATTTGCGGACCTGCTGCAGCAGCCGACGATCGCTTCGAAACGCTCGATTTTTGAAACCTACGATTCGCAAGTTCGTACCAATACCGTGGTAGGACCCGGCAGTGATGCGGCCGTTTTACGAATCAAGGGAACCAATAAAGCCTTGGCGATGACGACTGACTGTAATGCTCGTTACCTTTACTTAGATCCTGAAGTCGGCGGACAGATCGCAGTTGCAGAAGCTGCTCGAAATATCGTCGCTTCCGGTGGGCGTCCATTGGCGATCACTGACTGCCTTAACTTCGGCTCGCCAGATAAACCAGAAGGATTCTGGGAGTTATCTACGGCTGCTGACGGGATCTCAGAAGCTTGTCGTGTACTAGAGACACCAGTAATCTCTGGGAACGTCTCCTTATACAACGAAACGGACGGACAATCGGTCTATCCAACGCCTGTAATTGGGATGGTCGGATTGATCGAAGAGCTGGCGCATATCACGACGCAGCATTTCCAAGCAGCAGGGGATGTGATCTATGTCCTAGGGGAAACCCATGCTGATTTCAATGGGTCTGAATTGCAAAAACTGCAGACAGGAAAGATCGCTGGGCGTTTAATGTCCTTTGATCTTGAAACAGAAAAAACGAACCAACATTTGGTTACCGCAGCGATCCAAGCAGGTCTTGTTCAAAGTGCCCACGACTGTGCCGAAGGTGGTTTAGCGATCGCTTTAGCCGAATCCGCTTTTGACAAGGGCTTTGGTCTAAATGTGACCGTGTCATTGCCAGCAGCACAATTGTTTTCAGAAACCCAATCCCGTTTTGTGCTTTCAGTCGCACCTGATAAGCAAACAGCTTTTGAAGCACTGGTAGGTGCTGCTGCAATAGCGATCGGGGAAGTGACTGCTGATGGCCAGATTCGCATGCAAGCACAAGATGATACGATCGAGATGCCCCTTACTGAGGCGAAATTGAAATGGGAGGAAACCATTCCATGTTTAATGAAGTAAAGAGCCTCAACGAGGAATGTGGGGTTTTTGGTGTTTGGGGTCATCCAGATGCCGCTCGTGTCACCTACTTCGGACTACACAGTTTGCAACATCGCGGCCAAGAAGGTGCTGGGATCGTCACGAATGATGCGGGAAAACTCAATGGTCACCGTGATTTAGGGTTGCTAGCGGAAGTGTTTTCGGATGAACGTGTCCTCCAGCGTCTGACAGGAGATGCTGCCATTGGTCACGTTCGTTACGCAACTGCTGGTAATGGTAGCGTTGATAATATTCAACCATTTTTATTCAAATTTTTTGATCAGCAGATTGGCTTAGCACATAACGGCAACTTGACGAATGCGAAAAGTCTACGGAAATCATTAGAAGAGGCTGGTGCGATTTTCCACTCGAATTCCGATACAGAGATTCTCATGCACTTGATCCGTCGCAGCGAAGAACCGCTTTTTATGGATCGGGTCAAGGAGGCATTAAATCAAGTTAAAGGTGGATTTGCGTACCTTTTACTGACGGAAAATGCCATGATCGCAGCACTAGACCCCAATGGCTTTCGGCCATTGTCAATCGGGAAAATGGTCAATGGTGCTTATGTGGTGGCTTCAGAAACCTGTGCGTTGGAAGTCATCGGTGCGGAATTTATTCGTGATGTCCGACCGGGCGAAGTCGTGATCATTGATGATGCAGGCATTCAAATCGAGCAGTATACCCAAGAAGTACAACCGGCGATTTGTTCGATGGAGTTTATTTATTTTGCCCGTCCTGATTCCAACATCGCTGGCGTCAATGTTCATCGTGCCCGTAAAAATATGGGCCGTCGCTTGGCACAAGAGGCGCCGATCGAAGCGGATATGGTCATTGGTGTACCGAATTCATCCTTATCTGCTGCCAGCGGGTACGCAGAAGCTTCAGGTATTCCTTATGAATTGGGCTTAGTAAAAAATCAATACATTGCACGAACGTTTATTCAACCGACGCAGGAGTTAAGGGAACAAGGCGTGCGAATGAAGCTCTCAGCTGTTCGTGGCGTAGTCGAAGGCAAACGAGTGATTCTAGTCGACGATTCGATCGTCCGAGGAACCACCAGCCGCCGTATCGTGCAACTGCTAAAAGAGGCAGGTGCGAAAGAAGTTCATGTGCGTATCGGTTCGCCGCCTTTGCGCTATCCATGTTTTTACGGGATCGACATTCAAACGAGAAAAGAATTGATCGCAGCCAAATATACGGAAGCTGAGATTTGTGAAAAAATCGAAGCAGATTCTTTGGCCTTTTTAAGTGAAGACGGGTTGATCGAAGCGATCGGTTTAGATTTTGACGCACCTTACTCAGGCTTGTGTATGGCCTATTTCAATGGCGATTATCCAACCCCTTTGTATGATTATGAAGAAAACTATCTCGCGTCTTTAGCTGAATAAATAGTAGGCAAAAATGGTTTTTCAAACGAAGCAGTGAAGAACCGCTGGTTTACTTGCGTTAACGACGAATGAGCTGAATGAAGAAAAGCGGATGAATGATTGAGGAGGAACGAACGTGGCAAATGCATATGCAAAAGCCGGTGTCGATGTCGAAGCCGGTTATGAAGTAGTCGAACGGATCAAAAAGCATGTGAAACGAACAGAACGGCTAGGCGTGATGGGGGCAATCGGGGGCTTTGGTGGCTGTTTTGACTTATCATCGTACCAATTGAAAGAACCGGTACTCGTTTCTGGGACGGATGGTGTAGGAACCAAGCTTTTGTTGGCGATCCAACAAGAACAGCACACAACGATCGGCATTGATTGCGTCGCGATGTGCGTGAATGATATCGTCGCTCAAGGGGCAGAACCTATCTACTTCCTTGACTATGTTGCAGTTGGTAAAAACGATCCGGCAAAGATCGAACAAATCATTGCTGGTGTCGCAGAGGGCTGTGTGCAAGCGGGGGCTGCCCTGATTGGTGGAGAAACCGCTGAAATGCCGGGGATGTATCAGCCGGAAGAATATGATCTTGCTGGTTTCGCCGTAGGGATCGTCGAAAAAAGTCGGTTGATCACTGGAGAAACCATTAAAGAGGGCGATGAGCTGATTGGTTTGCCTTCTTCAGGCATTCACTCTAATGGGTACTCTTTAGTCAGAAAAATCTTTTTTGAACAGCATGGCTATACAGGAGCAGAAACGTTTGCGGAACTTGGCAACCAAACGCTTGCAGAAAGTTTATTGACGCCAACGAGAATTTACGTTGATGCACTGAAACCTTTATTGACAGAAGGATTGTTAGCTGGAATTTCTCATATCACAGGTGGCGGCTTTGTTGAAAATATTCCACGGATGCTGCCTGAAGGACTTGCGGCAGAAATCGCCTTAGACACTTGGCCGCAGTTGCCAATATTTGATATGATCGCTACTCATGGCGCGATTCCTCATCAAGAAATGTTCGAGATTTTCAATATGGGTATCGGTATGGTCTTAGCCGTTGCGCCAGAAAATGTTGCGGCTGTGATGGCACTTCTATCCGCCAATGAAGAACAAGCATACCGGATCGGTAAAGTGACCAAACGTAACAACGAAGCCGTTTGCTTCAAAGAGGCAGTCCGATGAGGATCGCCGTCTTTGCTTCTGGAACGGGCAGCAATTTTACAGCAATCGCCGATGCGATCCAAGCAAATAAAATCAAAGGAGCGCAGATCGGGTTGGTCTTTTCCGATAAACCTACAGCGCCAGTAATAGAAAAAGCCCGCGCGAGAGACTATGAAACGCTTGTCATAGAGCCAGCGGCATTTGCATCAAAAGCAGCCTTTGAAAATAAATTGATCGAAGAATTGCAGGATCATGCCATCGATTTTATTGTTTTAGCAGGGTACATGCGAATCATCGGCAACACTCTATTATCCGCTTATGAAGGCAGAGTCATCAATATCCATCCCTCCTTGTTGCCGAGTTTCCCAGGTAAATCTGGGATCGCCGATGCCTTCGCTTACGGCGTGAAAGTGACGGGAGTGACGGTTCATTATGTCGATGCCGGCATTGACTCAGGGCCAATCATTGCCCAAGAAATCGTTCGGATCGACACCGACGATACATTAGCAAATGTGACAGAAAAAATTCATCAAGTAGAACATCAAATCTATCCAGCTGTTTTAGCTGAAATCGTGGAAAAGGGGCTATCGAATCGTGAATAAACGTGCATTAATCAGTGTGTCTGACAAAGAAGGACTCGTACCATTTGTCCAAGAATTGACCAATTTAGGATTTGAGATTATCTCAACTGGCGGGACAAAAACGGCCTTGGAACAAGCGGGGCTTCAACCGATCGGCATCGAATCGGTCACAGAATTTCCTGAAATGATGGATGGTAGGGTCAAGACGCTACATCCACGGGTGCATGGTGGTCTGTTAGGACGGCGTGATCTGCCTTCTCATATGGAGGCAATGGCTGAGCATGGCATTTTACCGATCGACCTTGTTGTCGTCAATCTTTATCCATTTAAAGAAACCATCAGTAAGCTTGACGTCACAGAAGCCGACGCAATCGAAAATATCGACATCGGCGGACCAAGCATGCTACGTTCTGCGGCGAAAAATCATGCCTCAGTAACTGTTGTCGTTGATCCCGAGGATTACGACTGGGTTTTAACTGAGCTGAAGGAAGGCAATACGACGTTGGCATCAAGAAAGAAATTAGCTGCCAAAGTCTTCCGCCATACCGCCGCTTACGATGCCTTGATTGGTGAATACTTGACCAAAGCGGTGGCTGAAACAGAAACAGAGACCTTGACGAAAACCTATGTTTTGAAACAAACATTGCGTTATGGTGAAAATAGTCATCAGAAAGCTTCCTTCTATCAAGATGCATTACCCGTGCCCTATTCGATTGCCAGCGCAAAACAAATCCACGGCAAAGAATTGTCTTACAACAACATTAAAGATGCTGACGCTGCCTTGCGGATCGCAGAAGAATTTACAGAGCCAACTGCAGTAGCCCTCAAGCACATGAATCCCTGTGGAATCGGAAGTGGAGAAACGATTGCTGAAGCTTTCCAAGAAGCTTACGAAGCAGACCCAGTGTCGATTTTTGGCGGGATCATTGTTTTGAATCGTCCAGTTGATGTGGCAACTGCGGAGCAACTGCAGCGGATTTTTCTTGAGATCATTATTGCACCTGCATTTGAAGAAGAAGCACTAGAAATCTTAACGAAGAAAAAAAATCTGCGCCTGCTGGTTGTTGATTTCGAAAAAGCAGCCAAACAGCCAGAAGTTGTCTCTGTCCTTGGAGGCTTATTGGTGCAAGAACCAGATGATCAAATGGAAACACCAGAAGATTGGACCGTGGTGACAAAGAGAAAGCCAACAACAGAAGAAAGCGCAGCTTTGGCTTTTGCTTGGAAAGCGGTGAAACACGTGAAATCTAATGCCATCGTTTTAGCCAATCAACAGCAAACCGTCGGGATCGGCGCTGGTCAAATGAACCGCGTGGGTTCGGTGAAAATCGCCGTCGAACAAGCCCGTGAAAACAATAAACTGGCTGGTTCAGTGCTGGCAAGCGACGCCTTTTTCCCAATGGATGACAGTGTTGAATATGCAGCGCAACAAGGAATCAAAGCGATTATTCAACCTGGTGGCAGTATCAAAGATCAAGAGTCGATCGACATGGCAGATAAATACGGTGTGGCGATGGTCTTTACTGGTGTTCGTCATTTTAAACACTAAGAAATAGGAGAAGACGATGAAAATACTTGTTATTGGTAGTGGCGGTAGAGAGCATGCCGTCGCAAAAAAGTTTCTGCAGGATCCTCAAGTGGAAACAGTCTTTTGTGCGAAGGGCAATCCCGGTATGCGAAAAGACGGGATTAAGACAGTCGCAATTGAAGAGTCCGATCATGAAAGTCTAATTGCTTTTGCTCAAGAGCAGGAGGTTGATTGGACCTTCGTTGGTCCGGAAGTTCCGTTGCTAAATGGCATCGTAGATGATTTTCAGGGGGCGGGCTTGGAAATTTTTGGCCCCAATCGCCAAGCAGCGATGATTGAAGGATCAAAAGAGTTTGCCAAAGAATTGATGCGAACCAATCACATTCCAACAGCAGACTATCAAAGCTTTACAGATAGTGCCCAGGCAAAAGCCTATATCCAACGTAAAGGTGCGCCAATCGTCATCAAAGCAGATGGTTTAGCGGCGGGCAAAGGCGTGGTTGTCGCGGAAACCATTGAAGAAGCAAACGCAGCAGTCGAAGCGATGCTGGAGCAAAATGCTTTCGGTGAAAGTGGTGCAAAAGTGGTGATCGAAGAGTTTTTGGCTGGCGAGGAGTTTTCGCTATTGGCATTTGTGAAGGGCGAAGCCGTCTATCCAATGGTCATTGCCCAAGACCATAAACGTGCCTTCGATGGCGATTTAGGTCCGAATACAGGAGGTATGGGGGCTTATACGCCGGTACCGCAGATTCCGCAAGAAATGGTCGATCAAGCGGTAGCAGAAGTTTTACTTCCTGCAGCAAAAGGGATGATTCGCAACAATACACCGTTTACGGGGATTCTCTATGCAGGTCTGATTGCTACCAATGATGGACCGAAAGTCATCGAATTCAATGCGCGTTTCGGCGATCCAGAAACACAAGTCGTGTTAAGTCGTTTAGAAAGCAGTCTAGCCCAGATCATTGATGATCTCTTACAGGACCAAGTACCTACGATCCAATGGAATCAATCGGCTTCGATCGGTGTCGTGATTGCATCGCAAGGATATCCTGGCAAGTATCAGCAAGGAATGCTTGTTCCATCTCCTCAAGGAGAAGGAACACAATTCTTTTATGCAGGAGTGGAGGAGACTGCTGATCAAGGCGATTTGACGGCAGCTGGTGGGCGCGTTTTTCTTGTGGAAGCTTCAGCTGAGGATTTAGCTACTGCACAAAAGAACGTCTATGAAGCAATCAGCAAGTTGTCGTTATCTGGCTTGTATTATCGAAACGATATCGGTGATAAAGTCTTGCAAAATAGCAACTCATCAAAGGCGATGAAGTAAAGAACCTTTCTGTGTGTAACGCAAACTGTAATGATAGGAGGACTGCCAGTAGAACCGATCGGTTGTGCTGGTGGTTTTCGTTTTATGGGAGGTTTTTTTGACGTTGGTATAGCGTTTTCATCTTGTTGTGCTAAAATAGGAGTGTAGTTTAAATAAGGAGGAACTTTACGTGAAAAAAATTAAATTCGGTCCCACTGATTTAGAAGTATCTAGCGTGATTTTAGGCTTGATGCGAATCAACAATGCCAAAGATCCTGTGAAGGTCTTGACGACTGCGATTGAAAATGACATTACCTTTTTTGACCATGCCGATATCTATGGACGCGGGGAGTGTGAAACGATTTTTGCGGAAGCATTAGCAAAAACGGATGCCAAAAGAGAAGAGTTGTTCATTCAATCAAAATGTGGCATCGTTCCTGGTGAAATGTTTGATTTTTCGAAAGAGCATATTATCTCTTCTGTGGAAGGCAGTTTGCAACGATTGAAAACTGATCATTTAGATGCGTTATTATTGCATCGCCCTGACACTTTGTTTGAACCAGAAGAAGTGGCAGCAGCCTTTGACCAATTAGAAAAAGACGGTAAAGTGAAATACTTCGGTGTCAGCAATCAAAAACCTGGTCAAATCGAGCTATTGAAAAAATATGTTTCGCAACCTTTAGTAGCGAATCAACTGCAATTCGGGATCATGCATACAGGGATGATCGATCAAGGGATTCATGTCAATATGACGGATGCTGGCAGTGTCGACCATGATGGAGAAATTTTGGAATATTCTCGTTTGCATGAGATGACGATCCAAGCTTGGTCTCCGTATCAGTATGGTTTCTTTGAAGGGGTCTTTATCGGCAACGAGAAATTCCCAGAGTTAAACGAAAAATTAACCGAACTAGCGAACAAGTATCAAACAACGCCGACTGGCATCGCATCTGCGTGGATCTTACGTCATCCAGCAAATATGCAAGTGATTGCCGGAACGATGACCCCGCATCGAATTGAAGAAATTGCGCAAGCTTCTTCGATCGTATTGACCCGCCATGAATGGTATGAAGTGTATAAAGCAGCAGGGAACATCTTACCTTAATTTATACGTAAATTCCGTTTTATTCAGTTGTTATAAGGATGAATGTTCGCGAAAGACGAACATTCATCCTTTTTTTTCAAAAAGTATTTCTAAAAAGCTTGTATTTCATTTCCAGGTGGTTTAAATTGTTGTGGGCGTTAAAAATAGGCTGATGCCATTTGATGCTTGCTTCACTCTTAGTAAGATTTGGAGGATATTTTTATGTTTGACATGAAAGTTTTTGATTACGAAGATATACAACTGATTCCTAACAAGTGTATCGTGAACAGCCGTTCAGAATGTGATACCACGGTGACATTAGGCGGACACTCGTTTAAAATGCCTGTTGTTCCTGCAAATATGCAAACAATTATTGATGATTCAATCGCAGAATTTTTAGCTGAAAATGGCTATTTTTATATTATGCACCGCTTTGATGAAGAAGCACGGATTCCATTCATCAAAAAAATGAAAAGCCGCGGCTTGATTGCTTCTATCAGCGTGGGTGTCAAAGAAAATGAATATGCCTTTGTAGAAGAACTAGCTGAGAAAGAGCTTGTTCCTGATTTTATCACGATCGATATTGCCCATGGTCACTCAAACGCCGTGATCAATATGATTCAACACATCAAGAAGCATTTACCAGCAACGTTTGTGATCGCTGGAAATGTTGGAACGCCAGAAGCAGTTCGTGAATTGGAAAACGCTGGCGCAGATGCAACAAAAGTCGGTATTGGACCAGGGAAAGTTTGTATCACAAAAATCAAAACTGGTTTCGGGACTGGCGGATGGCAATTGGCAGCATTACGCTGGTGTGCCAAAGCTGCTCGCAAACCAATCATTGCAGATGGTGGCATTCGGACACACGGCGATATCGCTAAATCTGTCCGCTTTGGTGCAACCATGGTCATGATCGGTTCATTGTTTGCAGGTCATGAAGAATCACCAGGGGAAACCAAGGTAGAAAATGGCGTTGTAATGAAAGAATACTTTGGTTCTGCATCAGAATTTCAAAAAGGTGAAAAGAAAAACGTAGAAGGAAAGAAAATTTGGATTCAATACAAAGGTTCTTTAAAAGATACATTAGTTGAAATGCAGCAAGACTTGCAGTCATCGATCTCTTATGCAGGTGGAAAAGATTTAGAATCGATTCGTAAAGTGGATTACGTAATCGTGAAAAATTCGATTTTCAATGGAGATACTATTTAAGCTGGATACTGAAGAAACGGCCTTTTAGCGGTCGTTTCTTTTTTTGTTGGAACAACCATTTTGTTTTTCTGTTTTCTTCGTTATAATAGAAGCAATGAGAAGTAGAGGAGCGGGTGACCAAATGACAATCAAAGTGATGTCTGTGTTCGGTACCAGACCGGAAGCCATCAAAATGGCGCCACTAGTAAAGGAATTGGAAAACGACCCGCGTTTTGAATCGATCGTTGTGGTGACGGCGCAGCATCGAGAAATGTTGGATCAAGTTTTAACGGTTTTTGAAATCATACCAGATTATGATCTGGATATTATGACTTTAGGGCAAACTTTGACAGGAATCACTACCAAAGTTTTGCTGGATCTGGAACCTATCTTGCAAAAAGAAACCCCTGATATCGTACTCGTTCACGGGGATACGACCACAGCTTATGCAGCCGCGACGGCAGCTTTCTATCAGCAGATTCCTGTGGGGCATGTGGAAGCCGGTTTGCGTACATGGAACAAAAAATCTCCTTATCCGGAGGAAGCCAATCGTCAGCTGATCGATGTATTAGCGGATTTTTATTTTGCGCCAACTGTCCAAAGCAAAGAAAATTTATTAGCGGAAAATCGCAATAAAGCTGCAATTTTTGTAACGGGAAATACCGCCATTGATGCGATGCGTTATACGATCTCGGAGGACTATCAGCATCCAGAACTTTCTGCAGCAGATCAAACCATGATTCTTCTGACAATGCACCGTCGCGAGAACTTAGGTGTTCCGATGCAGCAAGTCTTCCGCGCTTTAGCGAAGATCGCTAAGGAGAAACCAACCATCAAAGTGGTTTTTCCTATGCATAAAAATCCTCAAGTCCGAGGGATTGCTTTGGAGATACTTGGGGAACTAGAAAATGTCACGCTGATTGAGCCTTTAGATGTCATTGATTTTCACAATGTTGCCAATCAAAGCACATTGATTTTGACGGATTCTGGTGGTGTCCAAGAAGAAGCACCGTCGTTAGGCGTTCCTGTTTTGGTCTTGCGAGATACAACAGAGCGCCCAGAAGGAATTGCTGCAGGTACGTTAAAACTGATCGGTACGTCTGAAGCTGCGGTTTATCAAGAAACGAAGCGACTACTAGAGGATCCAGAAGCTTACAATGCCATGGCACATGCAGAAAATCCCTATGGCGATGGGAAAGCTAGTCGGCGAATCTTGAAAATTTTAGCAGATCATTTTTCGTGAGAGCTGGATCGAAAGAATATAGAAAAAATCATTTTTCAGAATCGGATATGAAAGAGAAATAGGCAGCTGTTTATTTAAATGGCTGTCTATTTTTTATTCGAGTTCGGAAATTTATTACATTCTCTCCTTCAATGGGATAGCCGAAGTGACTTGATGAATTCTGGGTTTTGCCCTGAGAGGATTTCTCTCTATCTGTTCGTGTAAAAAAAGTTTTGTCACATATAAAATCACACCAGTTCTTTAACGTTGTTATTTTATTGTAAGACCTTTCATTTGAAAACCAACGAAAATCTATGAAAAAAGGGTGCTTTTTTCCATTGTTGCGGTTGACATTGGCTAGGATAGCAGTTATTATGTGGGTAGTTGGAAGATAGACTTCCGGCGAACTGACATTTTATACAAATAATTGTTAGGTGAGGCTCCTATATGGACACAAGCTGCTGCCGCAAAAGTATCGAGAGATACTTAGTTGGTAGGACAGGTCTAATCGTGAAGGTTAAACCCAAAGTAGCTGATAGCAGATTTGCTATCTACGCCCTATAGTGCTAAAGCTCTACAATGATCATGAGTTTTTTACGCATGCTTATTGGGAGCGTGCGTTTTTTTGTGTCTTTTACGCATGTTCCACAGTGACTTACCTAATAAAAAGAAAGGAAGATTCACATGGAATACCCCAGTCCCCAGATGAAACAGCGGAGTAATTATCGAATCGCTAGGGGTGGCGTAAGCAACTCCTAAGTGCTAGGAGGAAAAAAAGATGTTAAAAAAACTATCGAAAGATCAAGAACTAAAATTACTGGCAAAATTGACCGAAAGAGAACTGCTGATGGAAATGCGGACATCCTTCCAAGGGTTATCGGAAGAAGATGCTGCAGAACGTTTGGCAGAGTATGGTCCAAACAAAGTAGATGCGCAAAAACCAACACCTGCTTGGTTGATGATCCTAGGTGCTTTCAAAGATCCTTTTGTGTTAGTTTTGGCATTATTAATGGTTATTTCTTTTGTAACAGGCGATATTGAAGCAGTGATCGTGATGGGAATCATGATTTTAGCCAGTGTCATGATTACTTTCGTCCAAGAATACCGTTCCCAAAAAGCAAGCTTAGCGTTAAAAGAACTTATTGAAAATACTTGTTCCGTCACTCGAGATGGAATCACGAGAGAAATTCCAATGGATGAAGTCGTTCCAGGAGACATCGTCACCTTAGCAACAGGCGATATGATTCCTGCGGATGCGATCTTGATTTGGACCAAAGATTTATTTATCAATCAATCTTCATTAACAGGCGAATCAATGCCAGTTGAAAAATTTGTCGATGCTGGGATCAAAGAAAGCGATGAACAAATTTCTGCACTAGATATGCAAGATCTTGTTTTCATGGGTACCGATGTCTTAAGTGGTCAAGGGAAAGCCATTATTTTGAAAACCGGTCAAAGTACTTTCTTCGGTGATATTGCCAAAAATGCGACCACGAAACGGGGCAAAACAACCTTTGAAGATGGCTTAACAAAAGTCAGCAAGCTATTGTTGCGAATGGTTATGGTTCTTTTCCCAATCGTTTTATTGATCAATGGTTTGACCAAGGGTGATTGGGGCGAAGCGTTGTTCTTCGCGATTGCAGTAGCAGTTGGTTTGACGCCAGAAATGCTACCAATGATCGTCACCAGTAACTTAGCCAAAGGGGCGATCTCTTTATCAAAAGAAAAAGTGATCGTCAAAGAATTGCCTTCGATTCAAAACTTAGGTGCAATGGATGTACTATGTACCGATAAAACGGGTACGATCACCGAAGATCGTGTTGTACTGGTACAGCATTTAAACCCATTTGGCGTAGAAGATAAACAAGTCCTTGATATGACGTATTTAAATTCTTACTATCAAACAGGGTGGAAAAACCTGATGGATATTGCTGTCTTAAACTACTATGAAGAAGAAGGCTTGGCAGCGCCATTTAACGATGTGACAAAAATCGATGAGATTCCGTTTGACTTCTCACGTCGCCGCTTGACGGTTGTTGTCAATGCAGATGGTCATCAACTGATGGTCACTAAAGGTGCCGCCGAGGAAATGGAACAAGTCTGCAAGTACGTAGAAGTTGATGGCAAAGTGATGGAATTGACTCCTCAATTGAGAAAACAATTGCGTCAAGTGAATTTGCGCTTGAACAAACAAGGAATGCGCGTATTGACTGTTGCTGTAAAACGAGATGCCCACGCAGATGCCGTTTATTCTGTAGAAGATGAACAAGATATGATCATGATTGGCTTTATGGGCTTCTTAGATCCAGCAAAAGAAACAGCAAAAACAGCGATTGCTTCTTTACACGGTCATGGCATCAATGTCAAAGTGTTAACGGGAGATAATGCGATCGTTGCGCAAAAAGTTTGTCGAGATGTTGGTATTGATGCAGATGAATACTTGTTAGGAACCGATATAGATCATCTGTCAGATGAAGAGTTAGCAGAGAAAGCTGCAAAAACTAATCTGTTTGCAAAATTAAATCCAATGCAAAAATCCCGAATCATTGAAACCATTCAAGCGGCAGGCCATACGGTCGGCTTTATGGGAGATGGCATCAACGACGCGCCTGCTTTACGTACAGCAGATGTTGGTATCTCGGTTGATACCGCAGCAGATATCACCAAAGATGCCAGCTCGATCATTTTATTAGAAAAAAGTTTGAATGTCCTTGATAAAGGGGTCATCGAAGGCCGCAAAGTATTTACCAATATGATGAAGTACATCAAAATGACTTTGAGTTCGAATTTCGGGAATGTGTTCTCGATCTTAGTTGCTAGTGCCTTTTTACCTTTCTTACCAATGTTGTCCATTCAACTGTTGGTTCAAAACTTGGTGTACGATATGGCCCAATTGACGATCCCATGGGACAACGTAGATAAAGAAGAGTTAGAAAAACCAGTTAAATGGCAAGTGGGTGGACTATTGAAGTTTACCGTCGGCATTGGACCTGTCAGCAGCATCTTCGATATTTTGACTTTCTTTATGATGTGGCATGTCTTTAGTGCAAATACCATCCAAGAGCAAGCCTTGTTCCAAGCAGGATGGTTTATGATTGGCTTGACGACACAAACCTTAGTCGTTCACATGATCAGAACGAGAAAATTACCATTTATCAAAAGTATCGCATCACCTGCAGTTTTGATTTCAAGTGTTCTAGCGATTGCAGTTGGCTTCTTGGTCATCTTGACGCCATTGCATACCGTCTTTGATTTTGCAGCACTGCCATCAAGTTACTGGCCATGGTATGTCGGTATCAATCTAGCTTATTTAGTAACAGTTGAGTTTGCGAAACGCATTTACATTCATGTCACGAGAGAATGGATTTAAAAAAACAGGTCGGCGTTCTTCCTAACAGGGGGAGAATCGCCGATCTGTTTCTTTTTATCCGTTCTCTGTATTATTTTTTTCTCATATTAAGAAATTTCTCTTTGATTCAAGTCGAATCCTTCACAAGTGATAAAAGGAGGTTAATGATAAATCTGTTTAGCGGAATGGTGGATGCTGTACTATTCTTAAATAAAAAAAAGAATCTGAAAAGAAAAAATTGAAGAAAGCGATTGCTTTAATGTGATTAATTTCACTAATGTTTTCTTAAGAGTTGCTACAGTGGGAATTCTTTTATTAAAAAAAATACCCTTTTCACTTGTCATTTTCGAAGTTAAATGATAATTTATAAGAGTAAATGAAATTTCGATAGTACAGATTTAAACCCTGTTACATACGAAAGTGAATTTTTATATCAGAGAGGAAAGTGTGTCAAGATGGCAAAAAAACAAAAAGCACTTGATTTCCAAGCGATTTTGGAGCAAGTCAATGCGGATTTTCCAACTTACCAAGCTTTGGACAAAGACGGGAAAATTGTAAATCAAGAGTTAGTACCAGATTTAAGTGACGACGAATTAGTTGAATTGATGACTCGTATGGTATGGTCTCGTGTATTAGACCAACGCTCAACTGCGTTAAACCGTCAAGGTCGTCTAGGTTTCTTCGCGCCAACTGCTGGACAAGAAGCAAGCCAATTAGCAAGTCAATTTGCTTTTGAAAAAGAAGACGTTTTATTACCTGGTTACCGTGATGTACCACAATTGATCCAACACGGTCTGCCATTGAAAGAAGCTTTCTTATGGTCACGTGGCCACGTTGCTGGGAACCTTTATCCAGAAGATTTAAAAGCATTGCCACCACAAATCATTATTGGTGCACAATACGTCCAAGCAGCCGGCGTTGCTTTAGGATTGAAAAAACGCAACAAGAAAAATGTTGTATTCACTTATACAGGTGATGGCGGTTCTTCACAAGGGGACTTCTATGAAGCAATCAACTTTGCAGGGGCTTACCATGCAAACGCTGTATTCTATATCCAAAACAATGGTTTTGCGATCTCTACACCTCGTGAAGTACAAAGTGCGGCACCAACATTGGCACAAAAAGCTGCAGCAGCTGGGATCCCTGGTATCCAAGTTGACGGTATGGATCCATTGGCAGTGTACTATGTTTCTAAAGCAGCTCGTGAATGGGCAGCAAACGGCAACGGTCCTGTATTGATTGAAACCTTGACTTACCGTTACGGTCCACATACATTGTCTGGTGATGATCCAACCCGTTACCGTTCAAAAGACATGGACAGCGAATGGCAACAAAAAGATCCATTGGTACGTTTCCGTACTTACCTAACTGAAAAAGGACTTTGGTCTGAAGAAAAAGAAGAACAAGTCATTGAACAAACAAAAGAAGAAATCAAAGCAGCGATCGCTGAAGCGGACCGCGTGCCAAAACAAAAAGTTTCAGATTTCTTGAAAAACATGTTTGAAGTACAACCACAAAACATTAAAGAACAAATTGCAACTTACGAAGCGAAGGAGTCGAAATAGTCATGGCACAAAAAACAATGATTCAAGCAATTACAGATGCCTTAGCTGTTGAAATGGAAAATGACAAAGAGATTTTAGTCTTTGGTGAAGATGTCGGTAAAAACGGCGGGGTTTTCCGTGCAACAGAAGGTTTACAAGAAAAATTCGGCGAAGATCGTGTCTTCGATACCCCTCTTGCTGAATCTGGTATCGGCGGCTTGGCTTTCGGTTTAGCATTAGAAGGTTTCCGTCCAGTTCCAGAAATCCAATTCTTTGGTTTCGTATTTGAAACATTTGACGAAATCGTTGGTCAAATGGCGCGTACTCGTTACCGTATGGGTGGTACACGTAATTTACCAATCACTATTCGTTCACCATTTGGTGGCGGTGTGCACACACCAGAATTGCACTCAGATAACTTGGAAGGATTGATCGCTCAATCACCTGGTATCCGTGTCGTTATTCCATCAAACCCATATGATGCAAAAGGATTATTGATTGCTTCTATCCGCAGCAATGACCCAGTTGTTTTCTTAGAGCACATGAAACTTTACCGTTCATTCCGTGAAGAAGTGCCAGAAGAAGCATACGAAGTTCCTTTAGACAAAGCAGCAGTAACTCGTGAAGGTTCTGATGTTTCAATCATCACTTATGGTGCAATGGTTCGTGAAGCAATCAAAGCTGCTGACAACTTAGCGAAAGAAAACATCAACGCTGAAATTATCGACTTGCGTACAGTTGCTCCTCTTGATGTTGAAACGATCATCAAATCAGTTGAAAAAACTGGTCGTGTGGTTGTCGTTCAAGAAGCACAAAAACAAGCAGGTGTTGGCGCTCAAGTCGTTTCTGAAATTTCTGAACGTGCGGTTCTATCACTAGAAGCTCCAATCGGACGCGTGTCTGCACCAGATACGATCTTCCCATTCGGTCAAGCTGAAAACATTTGGTTGCCAAATGCAAAAGACATCGAAGACAAAGTGAAAGAAATCGTGAACTTTTAATAGTTGAAGAAGGGAAGAATAGAAAATGGCATTTCAATTTAAATTACCGGATATCGGTGAAGGAATTGCAGAAGGCGAAATCGTAAAATGGTTCGTCAAAGCAGGGGATACCATCAATGAAGATGATACCTTACTAGAAGTTCAAAATGATAAATCAGTGGAAGAAATTCCATCTCCAGTAACAGGAACAGTGAAAAACATCGTTGTCCCTGAAGGTACAGTCGCAAACGTTGGAGATGTCCTTGTTGAGATCGATGCACCAGGACATGAAGACAACGAAGGCGATGCAGGTGTAGCAGCAGAGTCTCAAACACCAGCAAAACCAGCAGCAGAACCTACAACGGAAACGGCTGAAGCATCAGCTGGTTCTTCTGAAGGCGCAGGCGTTTTCCAATTCAAATTACCGGATATCGGTGAAGGAATTGCAGAAGGCGAAATCGTAAAATGGTTCGTTAAAGCAGGAGATACCATCAATGAAGACGATACGTTGCTTGAAGTTCAAAACGACAAATCAGTCGAAGAAATCCCATCTCCAGTAACAGGAACAGTGAAAAACATCGTTGTTGCTGAAGGAACAGTTGCAAATGTTGGTGATGTTTTAGTTGAAATCGACGCACCTGGTCACAACAGTGCGCCTGCTTCATCAAGCGCACCTGCAGAAGCACCAAAAGAAAAAGTGGAAACTTCTGGTTCAGCAAGTGTTGTTGAAGCAGCAGATCCTAACAAACGTGTCTTGGCTATGCCTTCTGTCCGTCAATTCGCTCGCGAAAAAGATGTGGATATTTCCCAAGTATCTGCAACAGGTAAAGGCGGACGTGTAACAAAAGAAGACATCGAAAACTTCCTATCAGGTGGCGGACAAGCTGCAAAAGCTGAAACTCAAGCTCCTGCGAAAGAAGAAACAAAAGCTGCAGCAACTGAAAGCAAACCAGCAGCTCCAGCAAAAGCCTTCAAATCAAACTTAGGTGATTTAGAAGAACGTGTTGCCTTAACACCTACACGTAAAGCAATCGCTAAAGCGATGGTAAACAGCAAACAAACAGCACCTCATGTAACCTTGCATGATGAAGTTGAAGTAACAAACCTTTGGGATAACCGTAAGAAATTCAAAGAAGTTGCTGCTGCAAACGGCACAAAACTTACTTTCTTACCATATGTTGTGAAAGCATTGACTGCAACAGTGAAAAAATTCCCTATCTTGAATGCGTCGATCGATGATGCAAAACAAGAGATTGTATACAAAAACTATTACAACATCGGTATCGCAACAGATACTGACCATGGGTTGTATGTACCAAACGTAAAAGATGCAGATCGTAAAGGCATGTTTGCTATCGCTGATGAAATCAACGAAAAAGCAAAACTTGCTCATGACGGCAAATTGGCTGCAGATGATATGCGTAATGGTACCATCACAATCAGTAACATCGGTTCAGTTGGTGGCGGCTGGTTCACTCCAGTAATCAACTACCCTGAAGTAGCTATTTTGGGTGTAGGTACAATCGCGCAACAACCAATCGTAAACGCTGAAGGCGAAATCGTTGTCGGACGTGTGATGAAACTTTCATTAAGCTTCGACCACCGTATCGTTGATGGCGCAACAGCGCAACAAGCAATGAATAATATCAAACGTCTATTAGCTGATCCAGAGCTATTAATGATGGAAGGATGATTAACAAATGGTAGTTGGAGATTTTGCTGTTGAATTAGATACAGTTGTAATCGGTGCGGGACCTGGCGGCTATGTAGCTGCCATCCGCGCTGCTGAAATGGGACAAAAAGTAGCAATCATTGAAAGAGAATACATCGGCGGCGTTTGTTTGAACGTTGGTTGTATCCCTTCAAAAGCCTTGATCGCTGCAGGTCATCATTATCAAGAATCTTTGGATTCAACAATGTTTGGTGTAACAAGTGAAAATGTTTCCCTTGATTTTACCAAAACTCAAGAATGGAAAGACAACAAAGTCGTTAAAACATTAACTTCAGGTGTTGGTTTCCTATTGAAAAAACACAAAGTAGAAACGATTGAAGGAGAAGCTTTCTTCGTTGATGATCACACATTGCGTGTCATCCACCCAGATTCAGCACAAACATACTCTTTCAACAATGCAATCATCGCAACAGGTTCTCGTCCAATTGAAATCCCTGGTTTCAAATTCGGCGGACGTGTTCTTGATTCAACTGGCGGATTGGCATTAAAAGAAGTTCCTAAAAAATTCGTTGTTATCGGTGGCGGTGTCATCGGTTCTGAACTAGGTGCAGCTTATGCAAACCTAGGGGCAGAAGTAACGATCCTTGAAGGCTCTCCTCAAATCTTGCCAACCTATGAAAAAGACATGGTCAAATTGGTTGAAGAAGACTTTGCGAAAAAAGGTGTAACAGTCGTTACGAACGCAATGGCGAAAGAAGCAATTGACAATGGCGATAGCGTAACTGTCAAATATGCCGTAGATGGTAAAGAAGAATCAGTTACTGCTGATTACGTGATGGTTACTGTTGGTCGTCGTCCAAATACTGATGACATGGGCTTAGAACAAGCAGGTGTTGAAGTAGGCGAACGCGGATTGATCACGGTTGACAAACAAGGCCGTACCAACGTATCAAACATCTACGCAATTGGTGACATCGTTCCTGGTGCTGCGTTAGCACATAAAGCTAGCTACGAAGCAAAAATCGCTGCTGAAGCAATCTCTGGTAAAAAAGTTGCCGTTGATTACAAAGCAATGCCAGCAGTTGCCTTTACTGACCCAGAATTGGCTTCTGTCGGTATGACGATTAAAGATGCCAAAGATGCTGGAATTGAAGCAAAAGCATTCAAATTCCCATTCTCAGGTAACGGTCGTGCGTTATCTCTAGGAAAAACTGAAGGATTCATCCGCTTAGTAACAACGGTTGAAGACAATGTGATCATCGGTGCGCAAATTGCTGGTCTAGGAGCAAGCGATATGGTTTCAGAACTTGCTCTTGCTATTGAATCTGGCATGAACGCAGAAGATATCGCGTTAACGATCCATCCACATCCATCTCTAGGTGAGATCACAATGGATGCTGCTGAGTTAGCTCTAGGATTACCAATCCACATTTAAGCTTTGTGAAACTCGTTCATCATTTGGTGAACGAGTTTTTTTATCACCAGAAATAAAGCGATCCTATGCTATTGACAGAATCTTCTGGAAATGATACGATGCTCTTAATATTTCAACCGTTGATGAGGAAAGTAAATTGATTTGGCAAGCCTAGAGAGTCTTCGTAAGGTGCAAGAAGAACTTGTAGGATCAATCGAAAATGGCCTCTAAGGTGATCTTCTGAACTTGTACGAAAGATAAGGAGATCCGGGTGCGCCCGCTATCGCGTCAGAGTATAACGACGTTTATTTGTCGCGTACTTGCTGAGAAGCATGCTGGAAAGTCTGCTTGAATAAAGGTGGTAACACGTAAACACGTCCTTTGATATCTCGATATCAGAGGGCTTTTTTATTTGCATTATTAAGGAGGAATAGTATGACAGAAAGATTTGAGACGATTCAATTACACGGAGGACAAATACCAGATCCTACCACAGGAAGTCGCGCCGTACCCATTTATCAAACCACATCCTATGTGTTTGATGATGCTGACCAAGCGGCAGCGAGATTTAGTCTTAGTGAGAGCGGCAATATCTATACCCGTATTACCAATCCGACGACCGCGGTTCTAGAAGAGCGATTAGCCCTATTAGAAGGTGGTATCGGTGCGTTAGCTACGGCTTCTGGCTCAGCGGCGATCACCTATGCAATTTTAAATCTCGCGCAAGCAGGAGATCATATCGTTTCTGCTGCTTCAATTTATGGCGGTACCTATAATTTGTTCGCCCATACATTGCCAGATTTTGGCATCACCACAAGCTTTGTCGATAGTGAAGATCTACCAGCACTAAAAGCAGCCATCCAAGAAAATACCAAAGCAGTTTTTCTAGAGTCTTTAGGCAATCCAGATATTGATATTGCCGACTTTAAAAAGATTGCAGCGATTGCTCATGAAGCCGGGATTCCCCTCATCATTGACAACACCTTTGCGACTCCCTATCTGTTTCGAGGGTTTGAGCACGGGGCGGACATCATCGTTTATTCCACGACAAAATACCTCGGTGGTCACGGGGCTGCTTTAGGAGGGGCTATTATTGATAGTGGCAACTTTGATTGGACAAACGGCAAATTTCCCAAGCTGGTCGATCCCGATCATAGTTACCATGGAATCTCATGGGTAGAAGCCGCTGGTAACGCTGCCTATATCACTCGGGCCCGAACGATTCTTTTACGGGATACAGGTGCTGCGATTTCTCCCTTCAATTCATGGGTGTTGCTTTTAGGCATCGAGACCCTCTCGTTGCGGATGGAACGTCATGTAGAAAATGCGCAACAAGTTGCTGAATTTTTAGCCAAGCACCCGGAAGTTTCTTGGGTTCATTTCCCAACCCTGCCGGACAGTCCTTATTTTAAGCGGGCGCAGGAGTATTTCCCCAAAGGGACCAGTTCGGTCCTTTCCTTCGGATTAAAGGGTGGGGCAGAAGCAAGCAAAACCTTTTGTGGCGCAACTAAGCTCTTCTCGCTACTGGCGAACGTTGGCGATGCAAAGTCCTTGATCATCCATCCAGCTTCGACGACCCATTCTCAGCTTAGCGTAGAAGAACTTGCAGCAGCCAAAATTCGTCCAGAGACGATTCGCTTATCCATTGGATTGGAAAACATCGACGATCTATTGGAAGATCTCACGCAAGCCTTCCAACAGCTCTAAATAGTTGAAGCAGTAGGAAAAGCGCAGGATACTATGCTGCGCTTTTTTGTTGTGGGTTAGTGTTTCAAATAAAACTGCGGTTTCTGTTGTTAGAAGGATAGTAAATCCATCGGTTCTATGCTATATTTAGTTGCTAAGGAATATGGATAAGGTGGGGGATGTATGCGTAATCATGCAAGTGACAAGCGGATTCGGTTTTACTACACAAGTTTGCAATTTCTTTATTGGATGATGTTTTGCTCAATCTATGGCTTTGCGACCCTTTTTTTGATTTATTTCAAGGTCGATCCAGCAAAAATTGGCGGTATTTTAGCCTTAGTCAATATTGCGTCTACGATTTTGCAGCCCTTCATCAGTCAAATCATTATCAAAAAAAGTAAAGTACCGCTGATCGTTGTCTTGAAAACGATGACAATCGGCGTGGTCGCGGTGCTCTTAGCAGGTGTGATTTTCCCTGGATTATCAATACTGACCTATGTTTTAGGAGGGATTTTGCTCGTTTCCATGCAGTCCTTTCTCAACGCCTTGGCGTTTGAATACACGAATAGCGGCAACAAAATCAATTTTGGCTTTTCTCGTGCGGGTGGGTCACTAGGATTTGCGGGGACCTCCTTTTTACTGGGGCAGCTCTTGGAGGAGTTTTCGGCAGCCCTTTTGCCAATGATCGCTATCGGGCAGGCCGTTTTGTTTCTCATTATTTTGCTTTTGCTGCCAGCGATCAAGAAGCCAGAAATGCCCGTGATGCTTACAGAACAAAGTCATTCAGGTGCCTTTTTGAAGAAATATCCTTTTCTACTCTTTCTCTTTGTCGGGTTTAGCTTTCTTTTCAGCTTCCACACGATGATCAACAGTTTTTTGGCACAAATTTTTGCCGATATTGGCGGTGGCAGTAAGGAAGTTGGCATCGCCCTGATGATTGCGGCGTTATGCGAATTGCCGGGCATGATTTTCTTTGAACAGTTAGTGAGGATACGGTCTAGCCGTTTTTGGCTGTTGCTGTCCAGTGTTGCCTTTGCCATTCGTGGGGTGCTGATGCTGTTGATCAGCTCCATCATCCTGATGGAAATGAGCCATTTGATGCAAGGGGTTAGTTTTGCCTTGTTTATTCCTGCTTCTGCTTATTTGTTCAACCATAGTTTGGCAGATGAAGACCGGGTTTTTGGACAAACGATTATCATTATCGCTACCACGATCGGTGGCGTGATCGGCAACCTTTTAGGGGGGATGCTGATCCAAAGCTTTGGTGTCTGGGAAATGCTTTTGATTGGGACTGGGTTTGCCGTTTTGGGTGCTACATTGACCTTTATCGGTGTGAAAAAAATCCCTAAAAGCAACAAAAAATTAGCGATCATAAGCGAATGATCGATAGGTAGAAAAAAGAGTTGCGGCCGTATTTCCTTCGGTCGCAACTCTTTTGAATCTGATCAATGGGTACTATTTCTTTTCTAAAACAGCAATAAATTCCCGCATAAAGTCTGGTAGATCTGGGGGACGGCGGCTGGAAACGATATGTCCATCCGTAACCACAGGTGTATCGACCCATGTGGCTCCAGCATTTGTCATATCATCTTTGATGCCTGGTGTACTGGTAACCGTCTTGCCTTGCAGGATATTCGCAGAAATCAAGACCCAGCCTGCATGACAGATTTGTCCAATGATTTTTTGGTCTTTGTCCATCGTTCGCACGAAAGAGATGACCTCTGGGAAACGCCGTAATTTATCAGGTGCCCAACCACCCGGAACTAAGATCGCATCGTAGTCATCGGCGTGAATATCAGAAAAAGCATAGGCTGATTCTGCGGGTACACCATATTTGCCAATATACGTTTTATGCGCTTCTTCACCGACTAAATCGACTTGTGCGCCTTCTTCCCGTAACCGATGGACCGGATACCAAAGTTCTAAATCTTCGAAATCATTGTCGACTAAGGCAATGATTTTTTTGTTTTCTAAACGCAAGAGAATTCCTCCTTTTTCTTGTTATTCTTACTGTAACATCATGCCAAGGGAAACACCAAAAGTATGCTTCCTGAAAAATGCCAAGAAGCTATTCTGAGAATGGTCGTTCAGAGAAATGATATTGATGTAAGCGTTGTAATCATTAGGGGAGTAAGCGATAATAAAAGAAAGCCAAAGGAGGCGAAGATATGGAAGCATTCGAAAAAGCACGAAAATTTATTTACAAAAACGCGCGCCCTTTAGACCTTGCTCGTTGGCAGTACCATTTTGAAAATGGATCTCGCGAGGCTGTATTACAGGCGTTACAAGACTACCAAAATGAAGATGGTGGTTATGGGCATGGTTTGGAACCTGATTATTGGAATCCCAATAGTACACCGATTGCAGTGTGGGAGGCATGTCGAATTTTACGAGAGCTTGAATGCCTTCATTCGTCAAATCCACAAGTCCAAGGGATTCTAAGGTATTTAGCTAGTGGAAAAGAATTTTCTGAAGGGAAATGGCTCAACCAAGTGCCGTCAACGGTATCCTATCCGCATGCGATTTGGTGGGAGAGTCCTGTGGGCGTGCCAGCAGACAACCCAACGGTCAGTCTAGCTGGTACGATCTTAAGAACAGGGGAAACGACCCTCTATCAAAAAGCACAAGAAATCGCCGAAACAGCAGTTGCAAGTTTTCTTAAGGAGCCAACCAGTGAAATGCACACATTAGTCGTCTATCTAGAATTATTACAAGACTGTGAAGAAATCCAGTATCAGCCTGTTTTAGCAAATGACCGCTTTCGCGAGATCTTATTCCAGCAAATTCGCCATACTGTCTCAAACGAGCCAGAAGAGTGGTTCACGTCTTATGTCAGTAAACCTTCAAATTTTTTCTTTACAAGAGAGCAGCTGCTTGGGATCTTTAGTGAAGAATTATGTAAAAAAGAAGCCCAAGAAATTTTAAAATACCAACAAGAAGATGGATCATTTGTCATTCCATGGCAATGGGGAACGGATTATCCAGAGTTTTTCATAAGTAAACAGTGGTGGAAATCAATTACTATCATTAAAAATTTTTTGTTTTTGCGGGCTTTTCTAGACGAACCTTTTTGAAATCGGTCATCTTTTACTAAGCAATCTCGTTGGAAGAAAAAAGGAATTTCCTTCTTATTTGAGATTCACGGATTTCAGCTTTTAAAAATCTCAATAGTTTGTATACAAGAGGTACATTCATTGCTAGGATGTACCTTTTTTGCAGCGGAGGCTCTGACCTATTTTCAATTTTGTGGTACACTGAATAAGATGAATAGGAGTGGTAATATGCGGGATTATCAATATCCTCTTGACTTAGATTGGTCGACAGATGAAATGGTCGTCGTCATGAAGATGTGGGAACGATTAGAACAAGCCTATGAAAAAGGCCTTCCTAGTAGTACGTTTCTTGAGGCGTATCAAGCCTTTAAGAAAGTCGTTCCTAGCATTGGCGAGGAACGCCGTTTAGGCAGAGAATTTGAAGAACTATCAGGCTATTCGCTGTACCATGCTGTGCAGGCAGCGAAAAAGACTGAGGGAAAACTAAAAATGAAAGGGTAGATCAACGAATGCATGAAATCGTTAATGAAGTTCGCCAGTGGATGATCGCTGCAGGTGAAAGGATCAAAGACAATTTAAATAAAGAAGACTTAGTGGTCGAGACAAAATCAGGACGGAAAGACTTAGTGACAGAATTGGATAAAGCCACGCAAGATTTTCTGATTGGTAAGATCCAATCCTATGATCCGGATGCCAAAATTTTAGGTGAAGAAAACGGACTGGACACACTTGCCGACATGAGTGGGCGGGTCTTCATCATTGATCCGATCGATGGAACGATGAATTTCGTGTTAGAAAAAGAAAACTTTTGTATCATGATCGCGATTTACGAAGAGGGCAAAGGGCGCTTTGGCTTTGTCTATAATGTTATGAAAGATGAATTCTTATGGGGTGGTCCAGAGATTGGTGTCTATAACAATGGCGAGAAGATCGAACCGCCGAAAGATATTGCCTTATCCGAAGGTCTCGTTGGCTTGAATTCGCCCATGTTGATCCATAACCGCCACCACGAAACCGAGGTCAGTGACAAAGCATTAGGCATTCGTATGACTGGCTGTGCTGGGGTAGAGCTGATCGCCCTCGCTAAAGGACAAAGAGCAGGCTATCTTTCTCATCTTGCGCCATGGGATTATGCGCCAGGGGGCGTTTTGTTAGAAACCCTTGGATTAAAGATGGCAAACATCAAAGGAGAGCCGCTATCCTTGAATGGACGGGAATTGTTCGTAGGCGGTACACCGAAAGCTTTTGAAGAATTATTGGCGATCGTTAATCAATAAGAAAAAAACCAGATATTTTATTAATATCTGGTTTTTTCTGTAAAAATGAAAACTTTGCACTATATTTCAGAAAGAAATTCTGGTATAATGGCTTGTCGAGTGCAATGTCACCAAAAAAGGAGTTTATAAATTGAATATTAGAAATGATATCCGCAACGTCGCTATTATTGCCCACGTTGACCACGGAAAAACTACATTAGTTGATGAATTATTGAAACAATCCCAAACGTTAGATAGCCATACCCAATTACAAGAACGGGCGATGGATTCAAATGCGATCGAAAAAGAACGTGGCATCACGATCTTAGCGAAAAATACAGCGGTTGAATACAACGGTACAAAAATCAATATCATGGATACCCCAGGACACGCGGACTTTGGTGGTGAAGTAGAGCGGATCATGAAAATGGTCGATGGTGTTGTTTTGGTTGTTGATGCTTATGAAGGAACGATGCCTCAAACACGTTTCGTATTGAAAAAAGCGTTGGAACAACACTTAGTGCCAATCGTAGTTGTCAACAAAATCGACAAACCATCTGCTCGTCCTGAGCATGTTGTCGATGAAGTCTTAGAACTATTTATCGAATTAGGTGCCGACGATGACCAATTGGACTTCCCAGTGATCTACGCTTCTGCGATTAACGGAACTTCAAGTGAATCAGATGATCCTGCTGATCAACAAAAAACGATGGCACCATTGTTTGATACGATCATCGAACATATTCCAGCGCCAATCGACAACAGCGACGAACCATTGCAATTCCAAGTATCATTGCTTGATTACAATGACTACGTTGGACGTATCGGTATTGGCCGTGTCTTCCGCGGATCAATCAAAGTCGGCGACCAAGTTGCATTGATGAAATTAAACGGAGAAGTTAAAAAATTCCGTGTGACGAAACTTTTCGGTTTCTTCGGTTTGAAACGTTTGGAAATCCAAGAAGCCAAAGCCGGTGATTTGATTGCCGTTTCTGGGATGGAAGATATCTTCGTTGGTGAAACTGTTACACCAATCGATCATCAAGATTCATTACCTGTTTTACACATTGATGAACCAACTTTGCAAATGACCTTTATCGTGAACAATTCACCATTTGCGGGTCGCGAAGGAAAATTCGTAACCGCTCGTAAAATTGAAGAACGCTTAATGGCGCAATTGCAAACAGACGTTTCATTGCGTGTGGATCCAATCGGACCTGACTCATGGATCGTTTCTGGACGTGGCGAACTTCATTTGTCAATTTTGATCGAAAATATGCGTCGTGAAGGCTTTGAATTGCAAGTTTCTCGTCCAGAAGTTATCGAACGCGAAATCGATGGCGTGAAATGCGAACCATTTGAACGGGTGCAAATCGATACCCCAGAAGAATACATGGGATCAGTAATCGAATCATTGGGAATGCGTAAAGCAGAAATGCAAGATATGATCAATACAGGGAATGGACAAGTACGGATCATTTTCTTGGCACCAGCTCGTGGCTTGATCGGTTACACGACAGAATTCCTATCAATGACTCGCGGCTACGGCATCATGCACCACACCTTCGATCAATATTTGCCAATGATCCAAGGACAAATTGGTGGCCGTCATCAAGGCGCACTTGTATCGATCGATACAGGAAAAGCAACGACTTACTCGATCATGAGTATTGAAGAACGTGGAACGGTCTTCGTTGAACCAGGTACCGAAGTGTACGAAGGAATGATCATTGGTGAAAACTCTCGTGACAAAGACTTAACGGTCAATATCACGAAAGCAAAACAAATGACCAACGTCCGTTCTGCAAACAAAGACCAAACCTCAGTTATCAAGAAACCTCGTATTCTTTCTTTGGAAGAATCACTGGAATTCTTGAATGATGATGAATACTGTGAAGTAACACCAGAAAGCATTCGTTTAAGAAAACAAATCTTGAACAAGAGCGAACGGGAAAAATCACAGAAAAAGAAAAATAACTGATAACTAAAACAGTGATCAAAAGTTTTAAACACTTCTGATCTGTTCGATTTTCCGAAGGATGGAAAAGGGATTGCTCCTGTGTTGCAGCGGCTCTTCGCCGCAGGACCCAGAAAAAGCAATCAGCCGATTTCCCTCCTTCGGTTCTTTTTTGCTCGAAGTCAAGTTGAACCGTTAGAATAAGCACCGCTTGCAATTTCGGCCATTCCTTTTTAAAATGAAGAAAGCAAGCACAAAGGAGAAATCTATGAAAAATTATCCTGTTAAAAAGAATCAGGAACTTGAAGTTGATATTTTGGATCTTTCCCATGAAGGAAATGGGATCGCCAAAGTCGATGGGTACTTATTATTTATTGAAAACACCCTGCCAAATGAACGTGCCTTAGTCAAAGTGTTGAAAGTCGGCAACAAATTTGGTTTTGCCAAAGTGATGAAATTGTTGCAAGCAAGTCCTGATCGGCAAGAATTGCCGAATGAAGCATTGTTGCGCACCGGTATCGCTCCATTGAGTCATTTGAGCTATGACAAACAATTAGCCTTCAAACAGCAGCAAGTAGAGAATGTTTTGGCTAAAATCGCCAAATTGCCTGAAATCACAGTCAATGCGCCAATCGGAATGGAAAAACCATTTGGTTACCGCAACAAAGCGCAAATCCCTGTGCAAAAAATCCATGGGGAATTAACGACTGGATTTTACCGCAAAAACAGCCATACTCTGGTACCGATCGAAGACTTTTATATTCAAGATCCAAACATCGATCAAGCAATCATCAAAGTCAGAGATATTTTGCAGCGGTTCAATGTCAAAGCCTACAATGAAGAAGCCCATGAAGGGTTCTTACGCCACATTGTCGTTCGTCGTGGGCATCACTCAGGTGAAATGATGGTCGTATTAGTGACACGTAAACCGAAATTCTTCAAAGGAGAAGAAATCGCGGAAGTGATCCACGAAGAGATTCCAGAAGTTGTTTCTGTCATTCAAAACATCAATGAAGAAAAAACCAATGTGATCATGGGGGAATTCGAGCGTGTGTTGTATGGCAAGTCATCGATCGATGATCAATTATTAGGTAAAACCTTCCAAATCTCAGCGAAATCTTTCTACCAAGTCAACACAGCGCAAACAGAAGTCTTGTATCAAACCGCCTTCGAGATGGCGCAACTGTCTGAAAATGATGTCGTTGTGGATGCTTATGCAGGAATCGGAACGATCGGGATTAGTTTGGCTGATCGCGTGAAAGAAGTGTTAGGGATGGAAGTCATTCCTGAAGCAGTGAACGATGCCAAAGCCAATGCCAAAAGAAATGGTGTCGAAAATGTGCATTATTTTATCGGTAAAGCCGAAAAAATCATGCCGCAATGGCTACGCGAAGGCATTCAACCGACAGTCGTCTTCGTTGATCCACCTCGCAAAGGTTTAGATGCTAGCTTTATCGAAACGACTGCTGCGGTTAAACCAGAGCGCATCGTCTACATTTCCTGCAATCCAGCAACCTTGGCTCGTGACCTCGCGTTATTTGCGGAAGAAGGGTATGTGACAAAAGAAGTCCAACCTGTTGATTTGTTCCCACAAACGACCCATGTGGAGTGTGTCGTGTTGTTAGAACGTCGTTAAGAAACAACAAGTTTTTTTTAGCAATTTTGATCTTGAATTCTTTTTATGGTAATTGTCATAAAATCTTACGATAGCAAAGTTATTAGAGAAAGCAAGTCAATTGAGAAATAAGCAACTAAAACCCATCTGTCTATCTAATTACGTCGATTGTGACGTTTAGAATGGATGAAATATAAAACCAGAAACTGGAACTGAAAGATACTCTTTCTGTGCCAGTTTTTTTGTTCTTTCTCACTATTGATGAGCGGGGAAAAAATCAATGCAAAAAGCAGTGAAGCTTCAAATATGCAGACATCCCAATCCTTTAACAAAATGGTTTATCGGCAATTTATAGTTAATGTGTATAAAAATATGGCGTGTGGTGATTAGAAAGTATTATAATAAACGTAGTGAATAGAAAATTTTTGTTAGGAGGGATTACACATGGCAACGATTCGTGCATTTTCACACAAAGAGATTACACCGCAGAATACGCATTTGTCGAGTTTTAAAGTGTTGATAGAGTCAGCTTTTTATGGGAACAATGTCACTTGGATTCATGATCAAGCCACGGCCTATCGCTTAGCAAAAGAATCTTCTGGCGCTATTCTTACGGATATGCCGGTCACACACACCAAGGAGTTAGGACTACCGGAGGATGCTAAAGTCATCGTGTTTAATGACGGAAAAGTTGTTGGACGGACAGCGGCAGCTCGACGCATCATCGGACATCCCGGGATTGATCGAAAATTGTATGAAGGGATTTTAAGAGATGCTTTATTTCAAGGGACACGTAAAAAATTCTATGGCGGTGAAGTTGTTGTAGGGTTAGACGAAGCGTTTATGGTCAAAGCACACCTGTTGCTACCAGAGTACTATGAAACCAATTTTTACTCTTATTTGTTGAATTTTCAAATGCTGACAAAATCATGGCAGGAAAGGTATCAACGTTCCAAAGAATATCCAGAAACGGACATTTTTTTGTACGCTGATCCAGATTGGTCTCATCCTGATTTTCCTTATGGGCTGTCTCTCTTTGATCCTGAACACAATGTTGCGGCAGTCTTAGGCTTAAACTATTTTGGTGAATTGAAAAAAGCGACATTAACTTTGGCTTGGGCTACCGCGCATCGCAATGGCTTTGTGGCGTGTCATGGGGGAATGAAGCAATATCAGTTACCGAATCGAACATTTACGATGGCTGCTTTTGGTCTTTCAGGATCAGGAAAATCGACCATCACATTGGCGGAACATGATGGCAAATATGATATCAAGGTTCTTCATGACGATGCATTTGTGATTAATCAAACAAATGGTGCGTCCACTGCTCTGGAGCCTTCTTATTTTGATAAAACGCAAGACTATCCATTAACCAACCCAAATGTCCGCTACTTTATCACCTGTCAAAATGTTGGGGTTACTTTAGACGAGGAAGGAAAAAAGGTCATCGTCACCCAAGATATTCGTAACGGGAATGGTCGAACCGTCAAATCACGGTATGTCACACCTAACCGGGTGGATCATTTAGATTCGCCGATCGATGCAGTATTTTGGATCATGAAAGATGACACGCTACCTCCTGTAGTAAAAATTGACGATCCGATTTTAGCCGCTGTTTTTGGTTTGACCTTAGCTACGAAGCGCACGACAGCTGAACATGTTGTCGAGACCACGGATATAGATAAACTGGTCATCGAGCCTTATGCCAATCCATTTAGAGTCTATCCTTTAAAAGAAGATTTTGCCCATTTCATGAACTTATTCAAAGAAAACCAAACGGCTTGTTATATTCTAAATACAGGCTTTTACAAAGACAAGAAGGTCACACCTGAAGTCACGCTGACATCGATTGAAAAAATTGTGAAAGGCGAGGCCAATTTTAAGAGGTTTGGTGAAATCACAGAAATGAGTTACCTGCCAGTAACAGGGTTCGAAGTCGATTTTCAAGATGCCTCCTATGTTGCTCATTTAAGAGAGCGGATACAAGGACGGCTGGACTTTATTTTGGCTCAAGAAACAGAAAATGATGGCTATAATAAGTTGCCTAAAGAGGTAGCAAAGGCAATGGGAAATGTGATTTCTACATTAAATGAGCTTCCTGGCTAATCCCATTGAATCAAACTTCCGCAAGCGGCTTTTCTTCCTGAAACACTTATTTTGTTAGCCAGAAAGGAGCGATTATGAACATTCAGTTTCACCATATCCAAATCACAGTCAATGATGTAAAAAAAGCAGAAGGTTTTTATGATCAATTATTTGCACTATTAGGTTTCGACCTTCAGAAGAAATATTCTGGGTATTTAGAACATGCCGATATGGAAGTAGTAGAATATATAGGGGATTCATTTGATTTCGGTATTTGTTCCCCACGAAAAGAATGGAAGAAGGAGAAAATCGATTCAAGAAAACCTGGCTCGGTTCAGCACATGGCGTTTAAGGCGGAAAGCCGCGAAGTAGTAGATGCGATCTTTCCCAAAATAAAAGCCTTAGGGGTAAAGATCCTTCACGATCGACCAATGGAGTACAAAGAGCGCATCGCTCCTAACTACTATGCCTTATTCTTTGAAAGCCCAGAAGGCATTCGTTTTGAACTATTTCATTATGCCTGATTCCTTTAACTAGAAGAGTGTGGCATTAAATTATTGCGTGAGCGCGTTCTTATTAAGGTGATCTTTCATTAAGGGGCTAGCATAATCAGGCGAGTTTAGAGAGAAACTTTTTTAGAACCTGTCATCAGGAAAATCTGAACACTCTTGTTTTAAGTACGTCCATCCTGAAAAACTCGTTGGTTCCTAAAATTTATTTGGACAATTCGAATACAAAAATCTAACTCATGTGTTGAAAAACGTCGATTTTATCTTTCTAGAAGCTGTTGCATTGTGGGTCAATAAGGATTGTTGCGTTGATTGCAGGGCACTTAAGAAATGGAGGAGGAACAATATGGATCAGACGGTTCAGCAAGATATCGAAGCGATCATTTCCCGTCAATATGATCTTGGCGCCGATTTATGGTCGACGCCAGACCATAAATTACTGAAAGGAGCACCCTTTACAACCTTAGAGTGTCCTCATTATTTGCTTGAACTTGGTATGTCGCCTGAGGAGAACTTATTAAAAGAGACCGCTGCATTGATCTTTCAAGGATGGAGAGAAGATGGCAGATTTAAAATTTCGCCATCAGGGGGGATTTATCCCTGTCATACAGCGCTGGCTTTGCGAACGCTGTGTGCTCTTGGTTACGCAAGGGACCCGCGGCTACAACAGACCTTTCACTATTTTCTTGCTACTCAGGAAACAGATGGCGGCTGGAAGTGCAATAAATACAGTTTTGGTCGCGGCCCGGAGACCCGCTATTCAACCCCGATGACGACGTTAACGGTCCTTGATGCCTTTCGATATACTCATGATCGTGAACAGATGGAAACACTTAATCAAGCAATCGAATGCTTGCTTGCTCATTGGGAGATTCGTCAGCCAATCAGTCCCTGTCATTACGGAATGGGCACATTGTTTATGCAGACAGAATACCCCTTTAGAGGGTACAATCTTTTTTATTATCTGTATGTCTTGTCTTTTTATCCTTCTGCCAGAAAAGACGCACGGTTTCTGGAGGCTTTGCAGCAGTTTGAATCGAAAGTTAAAAATGGCAATGTTATTGTAGAACGGGTTGTACCAAAACTGGGGAAACTGAATTTTTGTAAAAAAGGACAAATTAGTTCCTTCGCCACCCGACGGTACCAAGAAATCCTTGCTCACTTAGCAGAAGATTAAGGAAAAAACAGTCCTTTGGAATGTTCCTCCATCTAGACGATTCTTTTTCTTTTCTGGTACACTGTCTCTAAAGAACCGACCGAATAATCAACAGAGGGGAGAAAGACATGCAAAAAATCTATCTGGTTGAAGATGATGCGACGATCGTCTCTGTTTTAGCCGATTATTTGCAGCAGTGGGGATACGAATGCCATTCGGCCAAGAATTTTGCTGAACTCTTGCAAGAGTTTCACGACATCAAACCTGATCTCGTTCTTTTAGATATCTCCTTGCCTTATTACAATGGGTATCATTGGTGCCAAGAAATTCGCAAGGCGTCAGAAGTACCGATCATTTTTCTTTCGTCGATGGATCAGCAGATGAATCAAATCATGGCGATGAACATGGGGGCGGATGATTATTTAACAAAACCCTTTGATTTAGCCTTCGTTTTGGCAAAAATCCAAGCGTTGCTGCGGCGCAGCTATCAGTATAGCCACCAACAAGCGCTGACCTTTGACATAGGGCAAGTAACCTTTTATCCAACAGAAAATATATTAAAAAATCAGGGGGAACAGTTGCCGCTTTCTCCAAATGAAGCTCGGATTCTTTCCTTGCTTTTGCAGCATCGAGGGAAGATCGTAGCCAAAGAGACCATCATTGAAATGCTCTGGAATAGTGAAGAGTTCATCGATAACAATACATTAGCAGTCAATATGACTCGTTTGCGAAAAAAATTGAGCCAGATCGAACTATCCGATTTGATCCAAACGGTAAAGAATAAAGGCTATTTGATAGAAAAGGAACACGCCTATGACTAATGTGAAAGAATATTTCGTGTTGTATGGAAAGTTTTATCTCGTTTACCTGCTATTTAGTGCGGGTCTACTAGGGTTATTCTTTCTTCACAGCCTTCCATTAGAACCCTTCATTGACTATGCGGTTTTTTCAGGGGTGATTTTAGGAGGTCTTTCCCTTTTTCATTATTTTCGTTACGCACAAAAAAGAAAGCAGCTACAGCATTTATTAAGAAAAGAATGTATGACGGAAGCGGCGTTGGCGTTCTTGCCTGCCACTCGAAATCGTTTAGAAGACGAATACCAAGCCCTTCTAAGGCAGCTGGCAAAAGAAAAAACGCTGTCCGATTACAAAGCAACCATGAAAAATGAAGAAATTTATGAAGATTTCGGTTTGTGGCTTCATCAAATCAAAACACCTCTAGCGGCGCTAGATCTTTTGGTGCAAAGCGATTCGTTGTCACCGACGGAGGTCAAAGCGGAATTATTTAAGGTGAATGATTACTTGCAAATGATGTTGAATTATTTACGACAAAATTTAGCCAATGAAGATTTTGTCTTTGAGTCGATTGCTTTAGCGCCCCTTGTTCGTCAAACGATCAAAAAGTATGCCTTGTTTTTCTCGAAAAAGAATCTGCAACTGGACATGGCGGTGGATTTGACGGTGACATCCGATCGAAAGTGGCTCGTTTTTATTTTTGAACAGGTTCTTTTCAACAGCTTGAAGTATACCGAAACCGGTGGCATCAACGTTTTCACTAAAGACAATGCCTTGGTGATCCAAGATAGCGGCATTGGTATTCGTAAGGAAGACTTGCCGCGGGTTTTTGAGAAAGGATATACGGGACAAAATGGTCGCTTTCAGCAACGAGCGAGCGGGCTAGGCTTATATATGAGTCAACAAGCGGCTGAAAAAATCGGCTGCCGTTTAGCGATTGATTCTGAAGTGGGACAGGGAACCATCGTCACACTTCATTTTCCCACCACAAATAACCGATAGCCGCAAACTTTCAACACTGTAAGTTTGCGGTTTTTATTGTAAGTCGCTTTTTTCTGCCAGTCAGCTTATTCTAAAAAGGAAGGAGGGAACAAGATGACACTTTTAAACATTCAACAAGTAAAAAAAATCTATCAAAGCCAGCTGAATGGGCAACCCGTCGAAGCGTTGAAGAATATAACCTTTAAGGTAGAAGAAGGGGAATATGTAGCCATCATGGGGGAATCAGGTTCGGGGAAGAGTACGCTACTGAACTTGATGGCGACGTTAGACCAACCGACAGCGGGTGAGATGCAGCTGAATGGCATCGATTTGGCCACCATCAAAGAAAAAGATGCAGCAAGTTTTCGACGGGATCACTTAGGCTTTGTCTTTCAAGACTTTAATTTATTGGACACTTTTACGGTAAAGGACAATATTTTATTGCCATTAGTTTTATCGAAAGTTTCCGTCAAACAAATGGAATTGCAGCTTCAGCCTATTGTACAAACTTTAGGGATCGCCGATTTATTGCAGCATTACCCGTATGAATTGTCTGGCGGACAAAAGCAACGTGTTGCCGTCGCACGAGCGATCATCACAAAACCAGAACTGCTATTAGCAGATGAGCCAACCGGAGCGCTGGATTCGAAAACCTCTGATCAACTACTGACATTATTTCAGCAGATCAATCAAAACGGACAGACGATCGTGATGGTCACCCACAGTTCGATCGCAGCCAGTCGCGCACAACGCGTCTTGTTTATCAAAGACGGGTATGTATTTCACCAGTTGTATCGAGGAGAACGGAGTGATACCGCTTTTCTAGAAGCAATCGCCGAAACAATGACTGCTGTTTTTGCGAAGGAGGAGTAACGAATGTTCTTTCAAAAAATCGCCTTCTCCAATTTACGTAAAAATGCCAAAGCCTACACACCCTTTTTAGTATCCATGAGTTTCTTGGTAGCTGTTTTGATGATGACGCAAATCATCGTGAACAATCCGGGGATGAAGGAACTTCCTAGTAGTCAAAGCGCCATTTTCATGTTTCATTTAGGAAATATCATCCTGATGATCTTTGCGGCGATCTTTTCCTTTTACACCAATAACTTTTTGATCAAGCAGCGAAAAAAAGAATTTGGTCTCTACAATGTTTTGGGACTAGGAAAACGCGAGATAGCCTTCGTGGTCTTTTGGGAACTCTTTTACAGTTTTCTTATTAGTCTTGCGGCCGGACTGATCAGTGGCTTATTGTTTGCACGATTAGGATTTTTGATCCTGAAGAAAATCTTAGCCGTAGGCGAATTCTTTGTTTTTAAACTTTCATTTGAAAGTATCGGATTTGTGATCCTCTATTTTATGTGCGTGTTTGGTTGTCTATTTTTAATTGACCTGTTGCAAGTACGCAAAACCAACCCACTTCAACTGCTACAGGGAAGCAAGCGTAATGAAAAAGAGCCTCGTGCGAAAGGCATTTTAGCACTATTAGGTGTCCTTTGTTTAGTAGCCGGTTATACGATCTCTGTGACGATCAAGTCTCCCATCAGTGCCTTAGGCCTGTTCTTTGTCGCAGTGATCCTCGTGATTTTAGCCACCTATCTGTTGTTTATTTCTGGCAGTATCAAAGCGTTGCAGTTTTTAAGAAAACGAACGACCTATTATTATCAAACGAACCATTTTATCAATGTCTCTACCATGTTATATCGGATGAAGCAAAATGCGGCTGGTTTAGCAAGTATTTGTATTTTATCAACGATGGTGTTAGTGACAGTTGCTACGACCGCCAGTCTTTATTTTGGACAAAAGAATGTGATCGAAACCCGTTTTCCTTACGATGTTCAAATTGAGTCAGCGGCTGATTCCCAGCAAATCAACACAGTGATTGATGGACTTGAAGAGAAGCTAACGATCAAAGAGCGCCAGCAAGTCACTACAACAAGACCGTTGCTTTTTACCTTTGAGGAACCAAATTTTGTTCCCTCAACCACTTTTGAAGAAAATAGCGGTAGTTTAGATAAAGCCGTGTATCTTATTTTTCTTACCAGTTCTGAATACCATGAAATCACCGGGAAAACAGGACCCGCTGACGATGAACTATTCGTTTTTCCCGCAACTTGGACCCAACAAGCATTACCAGAAAAGACGACGATCGATGATCGTCAATTTCGCTTGCGGGAATTGAAAGAACTGCCAACATTCACGAAAACAGAAAACCCGGTTCAGCATCTTGTTCTCGTGGTGGATGATCAATGGCTTGCCGAAAAGCTAAGCTCTTGGTATCAAAATAATGATTTTCAACTTTACCAGCAACCAGTGACAACAACAGTCTTTAATTTTCAAACAGCAGAAGCAAGCGATCGCGAAGCGATCGCAAAAGAGATTCGCAGCGAACTTCTGGCAGCAGATGCTCATGCGAGCGTTCAGTCAAAAGATCTTTTTGAAGGTGAGACAAAAACCTTTACCGGCGGCTTCTTCTTCTTAGGCTTGATTTTTGGTGTGGTCTTTATTTTAGCTGCCGCATTGATCATTTATTATAAACAAGTTTCCGAAGGGATGGAGGACAAAGAACGCTTCGAGATCTTGCAAAAAGTTGGGTTAAGCCATAAGGAAGTCAAACAAGTGATCCAGCAGCAAGTCTTGATGATTTTCTCATTTCCATTGGCGGCAGCGATCATCCATCTCGCATTTGCTTTGCCGATGATTCGGAAGTTGTTGCTTCTTTTTGGTCTGACAGATCGCAACTTATTGATCACGGTATCGATTATCTCTGTTCTGCTGTTTACAATGATCTATTTACTGGTGTATTTCATCACTGCAAGAGTCTACTACCGACTTGTGGAGCGAAAACAATAGCCGTTGAAAAAAAGTTAGTCGAACGAGTCGTCACTGACAGGACCTACAGTAAAATAGAATGTGAGAACACCTCATCCGTAAAGCGACTTCCAGAAGTTAGAATTTTTGATTTAACTTTTTAGAATCACTATATGATTGAGGTGTTTTTTATAGCTACTCCTATTAGCCCACTTTTTTAGAGTTGAAAAAAAGGCATAGGTGACCTATAGTGAAAAGGAGTAAAGCACAGGTATAGATTGCCGCGAGGCTGATAGTCATTTCCAAATAAAAGAGATCATGTGAGCCAAAAAGGAGAAAGCCCTATGAAAGAGCAGCCGATAACCATTGAATTTCCCTTAAGAGGTGAGTGGCTTGCGCCGACTACACCAGCCAAGAAGATTCCTAGTCATGGCACCGATCGAATGGGATTACGTTATGCGTTTGATTTTTTACAAGTCGATTTTGAGGGGAAAACAAAAGCTTTTCACGACCGAAGCTTTCTGCGCTATTTCTTCTTAGGGGTTCCCCTTGAGAACTGTTATTGTTGGGGCAAAGAAATCTATGCGCCATGTGATGGTGAAGTGATTGTCGTAAGAGAGGGCTATCAGGAACGCAAAGTCGTTCATTGGGTTGTCGATTTTTCGATCGCTTTAAAAAATGGCTTGTTTTTTAATGAACAAAAAGATGAGTATCAACAAATAGCTGGCAACTACATTGTGATAAAAGCTTCTGAGGGCGTATATATGGCATTCGTCCATTTGCAAAAAGGATCCATCAAAGTTTACGTAGGACAAAAAATCACCAAAGGGATGGTGATTGGCAATGTCGGGCATTCCGGCAATTCGACTTCACCTCATTTGCATTTTCAAGTGATGGACAGTAACGATATCGCCCATGCAAAAGGGCTGCCTTGTCGCTTTGAAGAATACGAGGTTTACCGAGCAGGACGATGGATAAAAGTTCGGAATCAGATACCAGATAGTACAGAACGGATACGATTTTTATAGGAGCATTAGGGACTAGCTGTGAGACTTCAATAGGGGGCATCGCCGAAATGCTTAGAAGAAAGAACATTTTAACGTTTCTGAGCTTCTTTAAAAAACTTGCAACAATCTTAGGTATTCAGAAAATATATCTCAGGGGGAACAAATGAAGCAATTACCCAATATCATTACTACTTCTCGACTGATTCTAGCACCACTTTTACTATTCCTTCAGCCAATGTCTGGCTGGTTTTGGCTGCTTTATTCCTATTGTTTTTTAAGTGACCTTGTCGATGGGCTACTAGCAAGAAGGATGAATCTCACGAGTGATGTCGGTGCTTTGCTAGACAGTTTCGCAGATGTCAGCTTTTTTCTCGCCGTTTTTCTTTCTTTTCTACCACAGCTTTTGGAAACCCAAACGATCATGGTTTGGATCTTGGTGATCGCTATCATCCGCTTCGTCAGTTATCTGATTGGCTATGTAAAATTTCGGTCTTTTAGCAGTCTGCATACATGGCTCAACAAAACAGTCGGATTTCTTTTATGTATTTTTCCATTGCTGCTCATCGTATTCCATGAAAGAATTGTTGTCTTGATTTTGGGAATCATCGCCACTATTTCGGCATTAGAAGAATTGTTGATAACGATCCTCGCAAAAAAACTGGATAGAAATCAAAAATCGATATTCGAAAGTTTTATGTAAGGTACCTCTATCATTGAGGGCCTTTTTTGTTTGTTCCTCTGAAGTAGTCTTTTAAAAGTCCTTTCAAAAACAATTTTAAAAATAACATTGAAAACAATTTTTAATGGTACTATGCTTATCTTTGAAGGGAGGCTTCACAAATGAACAGACAAGAACTGCATGCATGTATCAGTAAAAACCAGCCCAATATTTGCCAAATTTCTGCCTACCAAAATGGAAAGGAAGTTTACTCGGATGAATGGCATGAGTATAAGCCAGACGATACTTGCCACCTTATGTCCGCTACGAAAAGTATCGTTTCTCTACTAGTCGGAATAGCGATAGATCAAGGCCTCATCAGGAGTGTCAATGACAAAGTACTCGATTATTTTCCAGACTATTCCGTAAAACGGGGCGAAAAAACGATTCACGATATTACCATCAAACACCTATTAACGATGCGAGCCCCGTATAAATGCAAAGGTGATCCATGGACAAAAGTTTGTTCGAGTGACGACTGGACCAGCGCCTCCCTTGATTTATTGGGAGGAAGAAAAGGAGTGACAAATGAATTCAATTATCAAACCGTTTGTCTGCAGATCCTCACTGGTTTGTTAGCGAAAGCTTCTGGAATGACGACCGTTGATTATGCGAACCATTATTTATTTCGCCCTCTTGGTGTAGCCGAAATAACCAATTATTATGCGAAAACGGCACAAGAACATAAGCACTTTACAATGAGCAAGGCACCAAAAAAACCAGTTTGGTTTTGCGATCCTTTAAATATTGGGGCGGCAGGTTACGGGCTATGCCTTTCAGCAAAAGATTTAGCCAAAATCGGTGAGCTATGCTTGAACCAAGGCATCCATCAAGGGAAACAAGTGATTTCCTCACAATGGCTCACTGAAATGGTCAATCCGCTAGAGACAAACATAGAGAAATTTCAAAACATGAGTTATGGATATTTGTGGTGGATTTTGGATACTGAGAAAAGCACCTATGCCGCCATCGGTAATAGCGGAAATGTCCTTTATATTGATCCCGAATCAGATTGCGTCATTGCTATTACGGCTTATTTTAAGCCAACTGTCTTTGATCGAATCGACTTTATCGAGACAGAGCTAAAACCGTTCTTTTTGCAATAATGAGCGTTAAGAAAAAGCAGTCTACTGTCAAAAGTTGATTGCTTTTTTTGTAGGTGAAAGCTTTATGATCCTTTTAATGACTATGGCAAGCAGGTGACTACGGATAAAGCTTGGCTGCTAGTCTTTTATGAATTTAAAATCTAGCAATTTGATCCCGCATATAGGAGGCCAAATCAATAATAAACGGAAGATAAATGAGAAATGAATAAAATGACCAAACTATCAACGGCGTAAACTTGGTATACTATAATTGAGAAGAAAATCACAAGTGAAAGGAGCGGTCGGAGTGTTTTCAGAAATCAGTATTTATCAAGTAAAACCAAGTGAAGTCGATACCTTTGAAGCAATCATGCAGGAAGCAACAGAGGCAATGAAGGCCATGGAGGGGGCTTTGTTCTTTCGATTAATGAAACGAACCCATTACATTAAAGAAATGAGCACCATCAAGGAAGGACGCCTGCCTGATCCATTGACAAGAGTCATAAAATGTGTGAAATATGCCCACTATTGGGAGTTTGATACCGAAGAAAACTATGGCAAAGCCCAAAAAAGGCTGTATGAAAGCTATTGGAAAGCAATCGAGAAATGTTTGATCGTTCCCCACGACAAGCTTCTAGGGGAAGTGATTGAGTGATCGTTTTAGTATCGGATGCTCTTCAGATGAACGGACTTTTTGTTGCAACTGTTTAGAAATTATAGGGAAAAATACAACGGGATGTTAAAAAGTCATTCGAATGTTGAATCGACGACTATTAGTTGTTTAAATGCTCTGTTTCTTGAGGGAATCGGAAAGGAGGAACACACGATGGGACAGGTTGCATTTCATAACTTATACAAATTAATAAAAGGTGCTTCAACAGCAGAATTTGTTCCAGTCGTTGAACAATTCAACCGTGAATACATTTTCAAACAAAGAGGATACCTTTCTTTTGAATGATTAGTAGATTGAGAAATTTGGGCTGACATCACCAAGTTCGAAACGAAAGAAGATGCGGAAACATTTGACCAATGCGGTATCCCAGATGCCTTTGCACAAATGTTTTTATTCATTCATCAATCGAAACAGTTGCAGCTCTCACCTATACACGATTGAAAAAATGTTCCAATAACCATTCAGTATGGAATGGACAACGCTAAAAAACAATTCATATGAAAAGAGGAACTTCTTATGACAAAAACAGCAGAATGGTATCAAGGAAAAGCTGGGCGGGCAGAACATTTGGTCTATTTAAATAAGGAAGCCAAAGAGCTTGAGAAACTGATTCATGGCGACAAAACAATGATCATTCGGGGGGCAGCTGGCAGAAAATCACCCTTAGGAGGAAGAGCCAAAATCAACGATCTTGTTTATTTTGTGGAGACCGGCGGCGATTTGACCATCACTCATCGGGGCATCATTGCCAATGTGACTGAATCTGAAAAGATGACGAAAGAAGAATCCATAGATTTTGTAGAACGCTATGAAAAAGAGTTGAATCTATCGAAAAAGCAAGTCGATCGTTGGGCAGGGAAAAAGTATCTAGCGGTCTATGAAATCGCTGAATTAGAAGAAATAACGCCATTTCAGTACAATCGTGAAAAAAATATGGACGATTGGGTCATCACTGATGATATCAACAAAATTAAATTGTAACGTAGCAAAAACCTAAAAAAAGCGCAAGGAGTTGAGCGAAAGGATGGAAGGCAAAGAGCAATTGTTTCGAGACAAAAACGTGAAACCAACAGAGCAACTGATTGCGGAATCACTGGGTGAGGGATATGCCATTTATCAACGTTTTGTCGAAACGCTTGAAAACGAGGGCATCTCTCTTATGGATTGGCGCTATTACCAAGATGGAAAAGCGTGGTTGTCCAAAGGTGAATACAAATGGACAACGACTCGTGGGACGAATAAAGTGAAACCAATTTTTTGGCTTTCGATGTGGGAGGGCTTCTTCAAAGTCTCCTTTCACTTTAGCGAGAAAGTCCGAACACAGTTATTGTCTCTACCAATCAGTGATGACACAAAAGAAAGGATTCATAAGGCGCCGACCAATGGCACGAAAATGACGTTTTTTTCTGTGATTTTTGATGTCGCTAATCCATCACTCTTTGAAGATATCACCGAATTGATCGTGTTCAAAAAAAATAAATAAAGTAAGAGTAAGATTTATTTAACTTGGATAGTCTGATTTTATTGCATCTATCAAAAAGGAATCTTTGTTATAGTTTACCCATTTTTAGGTTTAGAAAAGTAAAAGTCAATCAGAAGACTTTAAGTTTATTACATTTCATCTGATTGATTTTTAATATAAGTAACTATTGGGAAAACCAACGCTAATTTTGATTAGATTGTCGAAGGGAATTCACAATACAATAAATTTTATTCGATAAATATGCTATTATGGTTAACATATGCTTTAATTACTTTAAATAGATGAAAGACACATTCGAAAAGGAGAAAAGACAAATTGACCATTCAACGAATCACAGCTTGCGTTCAAGTCAAAGGAGACTATCAGAAGTGTTATGAATTTTATACGGAAAAAGTCGGCTTGGTACCAACTTATGGCGATGAGTCAGGTCCTTATACAAGCTTTGCATCGAAGAAAGAGGAGGCGCCTTTTTTTGGTATGTTCCAAGTGGATGCCGTGATCGATCAAATGGAGGGCTACCCGATTTCAGAGAATCGGATTTCATCTGATACGCTTTCGGCAACATTTCATACTACGGATTTTGAAGAAGATTATACGAGAATGAACAATGCTGGTGTAGTGTTTGAAGTAAGTAAAACCGTTTTGGGGGAAGGGGACCAAGCTTTTCATATTGCTTATTTCCGCGATCCAGAAGGAAATTTGCTAAGCTTGGAGGATGGCGGTGTCTAAAGAGTTCACATCCAAAATGAATCAGAAAAAACGTAAAGAAAGATTTATCTCATAGTTGTTTTGAGATAAATCTTTTTTTTTTTGAAATCATTCTACTGTAAAGCGTTCCTTCATCCGCTCCAAGAAAAGTCCAGAAGCTTTTGAAAAAACTTGAGTGTTTTTCCAAATGACGTCAAGGTTTGATTCCAGTGCTGGGCTCAATTTTCTAAAACACAATTGGCTATCTGGGGCGAAGTTGACTAATTTATCTAGAGTCAATCCGTAACCGACACCTTCTTCTACCAGCTTTGATGCATTGTAAACTAGGTTATATGTGGCGACGACCGTCAATTTTTTCAGGTCTTTTTTCAACCATTTAGAAAGTTCACTGCTGACCAAACTTTGTCGCGAAGTAATCAAGGGAACGTCCCAGAGATCTTTTGGGGTAATGACTTCGTTGACAGCTAGAGGACTGTCTTTTCGCATCAACACGCCCCAGGTATCTTTGGCAGGTAAGCGTAAGGAATGGTACTTTTTGACGTCTGCTGGACTGATTACGACACCGAAATCCAACAATCCTTTATCCAATCGTTCTTTGACCTCATCGGCGTTGCCGCTATAAAAGTGAAATTTGATGTTAGGGTATTCAGCTTGGATTTCTTTGATGATTGCTCCTAGCAACTGAATCACATAAGTTTCTCCAGCTCCGATCGATACATTGCCGGCGATCGTATCTCGAGGCGACAAAAATTCTGAGCGGGTCTTTTCTAATAATTCTACGATTTCTTCCGCCCGTTTACGAAACAACAGTCCGTCTTCTGTTAGTGTGATTTTGCGATTGCCTCGGGTGAACAACGTCACGCCTAATTCTTTTTCTAGCTCCATCAATTGTCGGGACAAGGAAGGTTGAGAAAGATGCAGATGTTTTGCGGCAGCCGAAATTGTCTCTTTTTCTGCAACTGCTAAAAAGGTGGTCAGATTTTTTAATTCCATTTAAAATGCTCCTCTTGTTATTCGTATAATGAATAGTTAGGTATTTGATATTGATATTTTACATGTAAAAGACCGCGAAGTACAATAGATTTAATCCGAGAATCACTCTTTTGATCTATGAGTTGCTGGTAACAAACAAAAGATCAAAAGAGAAAAGGAGTTGTATATGTCGCCCTAAGGTACAGGATGATTGACCATGAAAGAAGGCGAATGAAATGAAAAATTGGCAAAAAAAGGCACTTGTATCACTATTGATGCTAGCACCACTTATTTTAGGTGCTTGCAGCAGCAATAACGAGGCGGCAAACGAAGCAACACAAGCCAGTTCAGGAGGAGAAACGATGACAGAAAATGTTTCATTTACAGATGAATGGGACAAAGTTTTCCCAGAAAGTGACACGGTGAATCACCGAAAAGTAACTTTTGAAAATCGGTACGGCATCACTTTAGTTGCTGATCTTTATGAACCAATTGATGCGCAAGGACCACTTCCAGCAATCGCGGTTAGCGGACCCTTTGGGGCAGTCAAAGAACAGACATCTGGTCTATATGCCCAAACGATGGCTGAACGAGGTTTTGTTACGATCGCTTTTGATCCTTCATACACAGGCGAAAGCGGTGGGGAACCACGCTATGTGGCATCACCAGATATCAATACAGAAGACTTTCAGGCAGCAGTCGATTTTTTGTCAGTCCAAGAAAATGTAGATGAAGAAAGAATCGGCTTGATCGGAATTTGCGGTTGGGGCGGGATGGCATTGAATGCCGCAGCCATTGATACCCGTGTGAGAGCGACGGTTTCCGCCACGATGTATGACATGTCGAGAGTCAATGCTCAGGGGTATTTTGATGAGATGGGGGCTGAAGGACGTCATGAATTGCGCCAACAGCTGAACGCCCAGCGGACAGTCGATTTTGCTAACGGTAGCTACGAAAGAGCAGGTGGAGTGCCAGATACACTACCGGAGGATGCACCGGTCTTTATGCAAGATTATTTCGATTACTACAAAACGGAACGCGGCTATCATGAACGTTCGTTAAATTCTAATGACGGTTGGAACGTGACATCATCGCTGTCGTTCTTAAATATGCCGCTCTTGTCGTATATCGATGAGATCCAAAGCGCCGTTTTATTACTACATGGGGAAGAAGCCCACTCTCTTTACTTCAGTCAAGACGCCTTTGAACAATTACAAGGCGATAACAAAGAGTTGACGGTCATTCCTAATGCTTCGCACGTTGATCTATATGATCAAACAGACGTAATTCCTTTTGATCAAATGACCCAATTCTTCCAAGAACATTTGAACTAAATAGCCACAACGATCTTCACGACTGTTCGGTCACTCTGCCTCTGCTGAGCAGTCGTGTTTTTTTGAAAATACGCATTCAGTTGCCCGCTTCTACATAGAATCATCACCAGAAAGGAGCGAAGAGATGCTTATAAAATTGATATCCGCTATTTTGCTGTTCTTATTAAGTGCCTGTGGGACAAGCGAAACAGAGAGAACCAATATGCAATCCGCTAACGAAACTTCATCGGAAGCTAGCCAAGAGAATGTCCAGCAGTTTTCAGCAGCAACAGCTGTCGTCATTACGGTTGGTCAACAGGATTTTCTAGCGAAGTTTTATGAAAATGAGGTGTCTGAGCACCTAATGAATCAAATGCCCTTTACGGTGACAATGAGTGATTTGAACAACAACGAGAAATATTATCGTTTTTCTGAGAATTTGCCAGAAATGACTACAGAACGGCCGGAGATCATTCACGAAGGAGAAATCATGAGCTGGAATAGTCATACGTTGGTGCTGTTTTATCAGACCTTTACCAATTCTTATGGTGGTTATAATCGTATCGGTGTCATTGAAGATCCGACGGGGTTAAAAGAAGTACTTGGGGCGGAAGACGTAGAGGTTATTTTTTCGTTAAGAAATCCTCGTGAATAACAAATGAATAGGAGAAAAACACATGACGATCGATCAATTAAACAAACTCATGGCAAGTGGCGAACCCTTACTTGCCGGTTCGCAAGCTTCCAAACAAATGGTAGCTCTGAGTGCTAAGGCGAGAAAAATCACGATGAAAATCAATACAGTCTACCATGAGTCTGATGAGTTACAAGAACTTTTTGCCCAATTAACAGGAAAACCAGTTGAGCCGACTTTTTCGCTGTTTCCACCCTTTTATACAGATTATGGCAAGAATATCAGCATTGGCAAAGATGTCTTTATCAATGCGGGTTGTCATTTTCAAGACCAAGGAGGGATCACGATCGGTGATGATACCCTAATTGGGCATAACGTTGTTCTAGCTACCTTGAATCATGGCCTTCACCCTGAAGATCGTAGCACGCTTTATCCAGCCCCCATTACGATTGGGAAGAATGTCTGGATTGGCTCAAATGCAACGATCGTTGCCGGTGTGACCATCGGTGACCATGCGATCATTGCTGCTGGGTCGGTGGTGACCAAAGATGTCGCTGAGCGCACGATCGTGGCTGGTGTACCTGCAAAATATGTCAAAGAGGTTACTGAGTAAGCATAATAGCAATGAGTAAGAAAAAAACTGCTGTTCGCCTTGTCGCTTGTAAAGCGATGAAGACTAACAGCAGTTTTCTTATTCTTGAGGCGGCTCGCTCGTAGTGGAACCGGCGAAGTTTTCAATCAACGATTTCACATCAAGACCGAGGGTTTCTTTCAACGTTTCTTGTGTGGTCGATAAGAGATTGGTGGCGTAATTGGTGACACGATTGGCACCGCCACCTTCACCTGATCCTGTATCAACGACTGAAATTTTATCGATATTGCCTAATGGTGCGGCTGCTTCTTTGACTAATTGTGGCAGGATCTCGACGATCATGCTCAGAATGGCTGCTTCATCGTATTTCTTGAAGGCTTCAGCGACTTTTTCTTTCGTTTCGGCTTCTGCCGTTCCTTTCGCCAAAGTGGTTTCGGCTTCTGCCAAACCGATCAAACGAATCTTATCGGCTTCGGCTTTTGCCAAGGACTCTGTTCGAAATTGCTCGGCTTCAGTGGTAGCTAAGGCAGATGCTTTTTTGGCTAGCGCTTCTTGTTCAAGCGCATAACGATCCGCATCGGCTTTTTTCTTGATCTCTGAATCAAATTGCTTCTCACGACGCAAGATTTCTTTTTCTTCCAATTCGATTTGTTTTTGTCGTTCAACGACTTCGACTTCAATCTCTTGTTCTCGGACTTTTTGTTTCATGATGGCACTTTGTAGATGATAGGCTTGATCGGCATCGGCTTTGGCGATGTCTTGTTCTTTCTTATAAAGCGCCAGCTTCAATTCTTTTTCCTTCAATGCTTCAGCGATTTCGGTCATGCGTTTTGATTCCGCTGTTTGCGATTCTTGTTCCGATTGGGCTTTTTTGATGCGGGTTTCTTTCAGTGCTTCAGCTTCCGCAATTTCAGCATCCCGTTTGACTTGGGCGATTCTAGGCTTTCCAAGAGAATCCAAATAGCCATTTTTGTCTCGTACTTCTTTGATCGTAAAGGAGACAATGATCAAGCCCATTTTCGCTAGATCGACAGAGGCCACTTCTTGCACACTTTGGCTGAATTTGTCGCGATTTTGATAAATTTCTTCCACAGTCATCGAACCAAGGATCGAACGCAAATGGCCTTCTAGCACTTCCCGCGCTTCATTTTCTAATTCTTCACGGGTTTTTCCTAGAAATTGTTCCGCTGCCGTTGCAATTTCTTCCACGGATGAGCCGATCTTAATAATGGAAGTTCCGTCACACATCACGGGAACCCCTTGTTCAGTGTAGACTTCCGGCGTTGAGACATCCAGCTTGCTGGAGAGCAAACTGATTCGATTCGATCGTTGAAACACTGGCAAAACAAAGGCTCCGCCACCACGCACGATTTTGATTTTGTTGTTGCTTTCATCGGCGTGTACATTTTTGCTACCTAGATAGCTTCCGCTGATGATCAATGCTTCATCGGGCTTGGCTGTTTGATATTTCGTGACAAAGACGATCAAAAGCATTAATAAAATGAATGCCACGATGGCGATCGGGAAAACGATTGGTGATAATAGAATATCCATAGATACACCTCTTTAGTGATTTAGTTTAGTTATCCAAAAATTTTTTTGTGTAAAGAACGACGTAGCAAACTCGTTCTTTGACTTCAATAATCAAAACCTTCGATCCAGCTGCTAATGGTTCATCGATTGGTTGGAAAGCCGTAGCTGGTCGATTGCTTGAACCAGTGACACTTGTGAGTTGAATTTCGCCCATTCCTTCACAAGGAATCGGCGTCAGCACCGTTGCGATGCGACCTTCAAAATCTTTCTCAGAACTTGACAGTGTCGCTTCCGCATTTCGCATGGGAATCAGCACGTAAAAATTCAAGAGAAAAACGAGCCCTGTAGCAAGGCAGCCGCTAATGACGAAAAGTAGGAGCGAATAGCCAGACAGAAAAGTTTCTCCTAAGTAACCGAAGAGACTTGTAAAGGCAAACCATGGAATAATTAACATCGGATCGACTGGTCCGTCGAAATCGAAGATATCCCCAAACAGAAGCAGCAAAAAGGCTAAAACAGCACAGCCAATCAAAACATACAAATAAATTTGCTCAGGTGCATAAGTGTGCAGCACATATCCACCTCCTTTCAAATAGCGTGATTTGTGAGAACGACGAAAGTTAGGAGACAATCGGAAGAAGAACGAAGGAAGCAAAAGAAATGAACAGAGATTCTGTTATAATTATACCAATAAATGATAAAAATATTCGATTTAATTAGATAAAATGATAAAATAATATAATAAATGGTGGTTTGTTATTTGGGAGAAGGCAACAAAAGCACATGATTTTTTCAAGAGCCATTGACAAACAATCAAAATCAAAGTAGATTAAATCAGGGTAGTAAAAATGTCAAAAGGAACTGCTGACTCTAGACACGTCAATAGGCAGCGTTTGTTTTTTAACCCAATCGAAATAAAGTAGTTGTTCGCAAACATAAAAGAAGTCAGGAACACTTCTTTTCAACCGACAGATCGTATTGCTAAGAAATAGAGGTGGAATCGATGGATCAAAAAGAAAAAATGTTAGAACTAATCAAGAAAAAACAAGGCGGCGGCCGTTCAAAAAAGATGGAATCCCCAAAAAATGATCGGAAAAACATGCGTAAAGGCCCGAAAATTTATAATAAGTAAGGCGATGGATTATTAATACGAAATGAGCGATTAAAAAAAGAGAGAAGGACAGGGTTGCTGTCTTTCTCTCTTTTTTTTATTCCTCAGAATTCACGTACAACTCACTCAAAGCTGGCAGATCATGGACTTGGTATTTTGCTTTAAACGCTGCGATTTCTTCAGCGCTGAAGCGGTTCGGATCAAGTTTCAGTTCTTCGACAGGAAGAGGTCGTTCGTTAGCGATCTTGACATCGATCACCACAGGTCCGTTGATTTCTTTAGCTTGTGTAAAGACGGATGCTAATTCTTCTTCCTTCGTTACCGTGAAGCCTTTCGCACCTAATGCTTCCCCAACTTTACCAAAATCAGCACCGGCTAGTTGGACACCGAACTTGGTTTGCTCGGTATCTTCTTGCTCCGCTTCGATGAAGCCGAATGAGTCATTGGAAAAGACCACGTTGATGATTGGTAAATCATATTTCACTTGGGTGATGATGTCTTGCATTTGCATCGCAAAACCGCCATCCCCACTAAAGGTAAATACTTGGCGATTCGGATAGCTCAATTGAGCGGCGATCCCACCAGGTACACCATTGCCCATTGTCGCAAACCAGCCAGACGTTGTGAAACGCTGTTCACCCGTCATTTCTAAATGACGGATACTGTGGATCGTCACATTACCAACATCTGTGACAAACAGGGCATCAGGAGCTGCGATACGGTTGATTTCTCGATAGACAGGTTCAGGACGCAAGGGCTCTTGCGCATCATGGTCAAAACTATGGCGCCATGCATGCCAATTCCGAGCGTTTTCTTGATTGGCTTTTATCCAGGCATCTGCAGGACGAGGGGCTGCCATCTCTGTCCATTTTCTAAGAGCGGTCGCACCATCTCCTAAAACGGAGACATCCGTCTGATGACGACGACCAAATTTCGAGGCGTCGATATCAACTTGGACAAAGTTGGCATTAGGATTGAAAAAGCGGCGTCCAAAAGGGAAGTCACTGCCGACAAAAACGATGAGATCAGCTTCTGCCAAAGCTTCATTGGCTGGTTTTGTCGCAACCCGTCCGGCAAATCCAAGAAAGTTTTCATAAAGATCAGGCACGATGCCTTTGGCTAAGACAGAAGCCGCTACAGGCATTGAGAAATGCTTCGAGAAAGCATCGATGGCATCAAAATGACCAAAGAGACCTTGTCCGATATAAAGGACAGGTTTTTTTGCTTGTTCAAAATAAGAAAGGGCAGCTCGTAAATCGTCTTCATCCGGCTGGAGAACACCCGTCTTATGATTTTTGGCGGTTGCAATCTCCTGTTCGTCGATTTCTGCAAACCCGTAATCGACCGGGATCGTTACTACAGCAACGCCTTTAAATTTATAGGCGGCTTTAATGGCTTCATCCACCACGTGGGGCAAACTTTCAGGGGACATGACCGTGCGATTGTAGATACTGACATCAGCGAACATCGGATTTTCATTCATTTCTTGAAAATCATTGTAGTTCATCGAGCTCGAAGCTACTTGTCCTAACAAGGCAACGACGGGCACATTATCCATTTGAGCATCGTATAAGCCATTGATCAAATGGGTGGCACCCGGACCAGCAGAACCAAAAACCGCACCGACTTTTCCCGTTAGCTTGGCATCAGCCGCCGCTGCCAGCGCACCCGCTTCTTCATGACGTACTTGAACATATTTGACCGATTGCCGTTCATGGTACAAAGCATCCATCGTTGAGTTGAAAGATCCACCGGGGATTCCATAGATATGGTCGATGCCCCACGCTTCAAAAATCTTGATCATTGCTGTACCAGCATTGATTTTTGTCATTTTCTTCACTCGCTTTCTCTGTTGTCATTCGTTCTCTTTTAAGTATAAACGTTTCTCAAAAAGACAACAAAGAATGCGCCTTCTGTCACAAGGCGCATAGAAAGACTTATTTTAGGAAATGAACGACTCAGTTGCGAAGCTCTTGCACGAATCGACTGGCGATCTCTTTTGGTCGGGTGATGGCACCACCAACCACGATACCGGTCACACCCATATCCTGAATTTTTTTTGCTTGTTCCGGTGTGTGGATCTTGCCTTCGGCTATTACCGGAACCTTCGCCGCAACCAATTGCTGGATCAACTGATAGTCCGGTTCGTCATTGGTAGGACTGTTCGCCGTGTAGCCTGACAAAGTTGTACCAACAAAATCGACGCCCGCTTCAAAGGCATTGATGCCTTCCTCATAGGTGGCGATATCTGCCATGAGTAGTTGATGGGGATAAAGAGTTTTGATTTGCTTGATAAAGGCATTGACCGTCAAGCCATCATGACGTTTGCGCAAGGTGCAGTCCAAGGCGATCACCGCAATATGTAAAGCTGCTAATTCGTGTACCTCTTTGATGGTTGCTGTGATAAATGGTTCTTCCGGTGGATAGTCTTTTTTGATGATTCCGATGATCGGCAAATCAACAGCTGCTTGGATCTCGCGAATATCGCGAACGGAATTGGCACGGATGCCAACAGCACCAGCTTCTTGAGCTGCTTTTGCCAATAGGGGCATGACACCGCCGTTTTCGGTATATAGGGGTTCTCCAGGCAATGCTTGACAAGAAACGATCACTCCGTCCTTGATTTGTTGGATAAAAACTTCTTTTTCCATGTATTTGACACTTCCCATTCTTGTAAAGGTTCGTTTCTCCCTTCGACTATATCATGAGGCTTTTTCCTTGTAAATGAAACGACACCTTCTTTAAAAGGAAAGCGAACACCAAAAAAGAAGCAAGCACCGTCATCAAGGGTGCTTGCTTCATTAGGAGGTGAGGATAGGGAATCATTTATTCCGCTTGTTTTGACGTGCATTGCTTGAACTTCTCAAAATCGATCGTTTGATTAGCAGACAGCACTTCGTATTGCAATCGGTCTGTTTCTTCATCGTGAATGATATGGAGGATTTTTCCGTCTTCGTCTACTGGTCCCAGACTGATGATCGTAAACCGTTCATTGATGACTTCTAAATTCTGTAAAACCCCAGAAAACACTTTGCGAATATGATGGGCGGTCTTGATTTTTTTGTCTGCTTTTTCAACAGCCTTGGCTAACGTAAAGCCTTCATCTAAAAACGTTTTGATCATTTCCACTTTGACGACCGTGGGCAGTCGGTATTTTCGTGGGGCATTTTCTTCTTGTGGGACCGATTGAATAAATCCTTTTTGTTCCCAATAACGCAATTGGCGAGGGGAGATATCACACATTTGGCTAAGTTCGCTGATGCCGACCAACAAGTTTTCATTATCAACGAGTTTTCGAAAAAGATGAGACATACGGACTCCATTCTTGTAAAGGTATTTGTTAACATTGTAACTTGTTTTACTTTTATGTCAAGTAGGTTGACAAATGTTAGGGAAAGATTTAAAGTAAAGAAGGTTTTATGAAAAATATACTGAAAAGAGTGTGAAATATGTCAACGAGTCGTCCTTTAGATATCTACGGCAAACCTTACAATCGTTCCTTACTGGTTATGGTTTTGCTGATCGGTACGTTTTGTACTGTTTTGAACCAAACATTGTTAACAACGGCTTTTCCAACCTTGATGGATGCCTTTGACATCTCTGCATCTGATGTCCAATGGCTAACCACCGGTTTCTTGCTGGTCAATGGGATCATGATCCCGATCACCGCATGGCTGATCAACAAGTTCAGCTCAAGAAATCTTTACTTAACGGCAATGAGCATCTTCCTGGCTGGAACGATCGCTTGTTTTGCAGCACCGAACTTTTCTACATTATTGATTGGCCGCTTAGTGCAAGCTGCTGGTGTAGGGATCTCCATGCCGCTTTTGCAAAATATCATGTTGTCGATCTTCCCACCAGAAAAACGCGGTTCAGCTATGGGCATGTCTGGAATCGTTATTGGGTTGGCACCAGCCTTAGGCCCAACGTTATCTGGTTGGATCATTGATCATTATGACTGGCGTTATTTGTTCGGAATGGTCATTCCTATCGTCGTTTTAGTCTTAGTCTTAGCGCTCTTTCTAATGAAGAGTGTGATTGAATTGTCGCATCCGAAAATCGATCTTTTCTCAGCGATTTTATCAACGCTTGGTTTTGGTACATTGCTCTATGGCTTTTCAAGTGTCGGTGACAAAGGGTGGGGCAGTATTGAAGTAATCGGTTTTCTAGCAGCCGGTGTCTTTTTCATTGCTTTCTTTGCATGGCGTCAATTGCACATCGAGCATCCTTTCTTAGAGTTGCGCGTGTTCAAATCAACAACCTTTACCTTGGCATCGATCCTTTCCGGGGTCACGAATATGGCGATGATCGGTGCTGAAATGGTTCTCCCATTGTATATCCAAAACATTCGTGGTGAATCAGCGTTCCATTCAGGATTGATGTTATTACCAGGTGCGTTGATTATGGGGATCATGATGCCGATCACTGGTGCGATCTTTGATAAGTATGGTGCAAAACGTTTAGCTATCACCGGGATGTTTATCTTGACCGCCGCAACCTTACCATTTGCTTTCTTAACAAAAGATACACCGATTTTGCATATCATCATTCTTTATGGGATTCGGATGTTCGGGATCTCAATGGTGATGATGCCAGTAACGACTTCAGGAATGAATGCATTGCCTGGTAATCTGATCAGTCATGGTACCGCAGTAAACAATACGTTCCGTCAAGTAGCCAGCTCAATTGGTACGGCTATCTTGATCAGTGTCTTGACAAACGTCACCAAAGGCAACTTGCCAAGTGATTCTTTGCTGGATGCAACGCCTTTGGCATACAAAGAACAAGCAATCGAAGCGACTTTATCTGGCTACCATGCCGCTTTTTATGTGGCAGCGGTCTTTAGCTTCTTAGGATTCTTGATCGCCTTCTCCTTAAAGAAAAAAGAACCACGATTGACGGTTCTTGAAGGAGGTGCGGACAAATGATCTTGCTTTTGATCGTTCTTAGCGTGTTAGGGTTTGCGGTACTGAATGTTTTTGCCAAAAACAAGCGGCAAACAGGTTTATCATTGGTCTTAGGTCTAGTCTTCGTAGCTAGTGTCGTCGCATTGATGGCCAATTTGACTTACCATTTTGGAATGGAAAAAGAAACGACTGCTAAAACAACAGCACTGGTTTCTAGTGCCGATAACGAGAATTTTGATTTGCTATTGTATCAGCCATTAGGAGATGGTACGGAAAAAATCTACCTGTATAAAACGGATGCTGATCAAGAGGAACCAAAACAAACCGGTACTGATAAAGTGACCAATGTCGTGGAAACAGGGGCTGATTCAGCTCAATTAGAAACAAAAACGACGCGCTGGGTTTATAAAAGTGACCTATCACGCTTCTTGTTCGGAATCGCTGATAACGATGGCCAATATGTCAGCCGTACCAATACGTTCTCATTACCAGATTCATGGGAAGTCTTGAGTGTGGATCAAGCAAAAAAACTGGCTTCTTTAGCGAAAGAACAAGCGGACACCATGAAAACACAAGGACAAGCGTATGTCCAAGAAAAAATGCAAGCTGCATTAATGGCTGATCCAACTATGGACGAGGCAGCCCAAAAAGCAAAAATCGCTGAATTGACAGAAGCTTATCAAAAAGAAGCGATGGCAAAACTGCTTGAAGAAGCAAAAAAGTAAAAACGAGTAGATAGTCAGGGGATGGAAGAATCAAATCGGATTCTTCTGTCCCTTTTTCTACATGAAACTTGTGACTTAGCGAAACAGCTGCTAAATGTTGGTCGTGTCCATCAACAATAAAAATCCCACACACTAGTAGTGAGTGGGATTTTCTTTATTCAAATGAGCACGCGGCAATCCGGTCGAAAGCTTCTTTTAACAAGTCCAACGATTGGGTGGCAGCTAAGCGAACATAGCCATCGCCGGTCGTTTCTCCAAAGGCTTTCCCAGGGATCATCAGCACACTGGTTTCTTTTAATAATTTCTCTACAAAGCTGACAGAGTCCAACCCTGTTTGTTCAATGTTGATGAAGGCATACATGCTTCCTTTGACAGGGGATAAGGAAAGGAATGGGATCTCAGCAACCCGTTGTTCAATGTAAGTCAGTCGTTCCTTAAAGACAGCAACCACTTGCGGCACGAGGGTATCATAGTGATTCAATGCGTAAATACCTGCCCGTTGTGAAGGGGTTGGTGCCGAATAGGCGATCGCCTCATTGATCAGTTTTGCCGTAAGATTGATCGATTCAGGTGCGATCATGTAGCCGATCCGCCAGCCAGTCATGGCAAAGGCTTTTGAGAAACTGCTGAATGTGATGGTGTTCTCAGGTGCGAAGGCTGCCATCGGTACAAAGGTATCATCAAAGCAAAAGGCTTCATAGACTTCATCCGAGAGGACCAGCAAGTCATGGTCAATGGCAACTGCTGCGATTTTTTCAAAAGTTTCTGGAGAAAAAACAGCACCGGTAGGATTGTTTGGTGAATTGATGATGATCGCCCGAGTTTTCTCAGTGATGGCGGATTTTAAGACCTCGACATCGATTTGAAAGCCATCTTTTTCAAAGGTCGGGATAAAGACCGGCACACCACCGACTAGTTCGACTTGTTGTTTATAAGGTGAAAAGTATGGTTCATGAATAATCACTTCATCACCAGGATCAATGATGGCAGCCAAAGCTAAGTACATGCCATGCAATGCACCGACAGTTCCTCGTACTTGGCTAGGAGAAAAAGTAAGCTGGTATTGCTTTTGATAAAAATCAACGACAGTTTGGATAAAATCAGCACTACCGTCTGAAGCGGTGTATTTTGTATGACCCGCTTTGACGTCAGCAAAAGCTGCTTCAATGATCGTCGCATCTGTAATCAAATCAGGATCACCAATCGACAAATCAATCAAATTTGGGGTTTTCTTCGCAAGAGTGGCGATCTCCATTAAAAGATTTTCTTCTGGTTGTAAAAAACGTTCTGCAATCAACGGACGGTTCATTTTGTCATCTCCAATTTCTATAAAACTTTGCTTAAAAAATCCTGTGTCCGCGCATTTTGCGGATGCTCAAAGATTTGTTCGGGTGTTCCTTGTTCTTGAATGATACCGTCAGCCATAAAGATGACACGATCGGCAACTTCTTTAGCGAAGCCCATTTCGTGGGTAACGACCACCATCGTCATGCCTTTTTCTGCTAAAGCTTGCATGACCGTCAACACTTCTCCGACCATTTCTGGGTCCAAAGCCGATGTTGGTTCGTCAAAGAGCATTACATCAGGATCCATTGCCAACGCTCTAGCAATAGCGACCCGTTGCTGCTGCCCGCCAGAAAGGCTAGAGGGGTAACTATCCGCTTTTTCAGCTAAGCCAACTTGCTCCAGCAATCCTTTCGCTGTCTCTTCGGCAGCGGCTTGCTCTTGCTGTTTGACTTTGATCGGGCTGATAGTCAGATTTTCTAACACCGTTTTATGAGGGAATAGATTGAAGCTTTGAAAAACCATTCCCATTTTTTGACGAATCTGATCGATTTTCACACCTTTTGCCAATAAATCATTGCCTTCGAAGGTGATTTTCCCGCCGGTCGGCTGTTCAAGAAGGTTCAAGCAGCGTAAGAAAGTACTTTTTCCACTTCCTGATGGTCCGATGATCACAACGACTTCACCAGGTGTCACTTCAAGATCGATTTCTTTTAAGACGGTATTCTCGCCAAATGTTTTCACTAATTTTTCAACTTTAATCACTAGTTTTCATTCTCCTTTCAGCAACACCCAAGAGACGTGAGAGGGCGAAGGTCAATACAAAGTAGATCAATGATACGATAACGTATGGTAAAAACGGTTTGAAGCTGGCCCCTTGAACGACGCCTGTTTGGAAAATCAGTTCAGACACACCGATCACCGATACGACCGAAGACTCTTTAATGACCGTGACAAATTCATTTCCTAGAGCAGGCAAGATGTTTTTGATGGCTTGCGGGAAAATGATGAAGCGCATCGCTTGGATCTGATTCATTCCTAATGAACGAGCGGCTTCCAGCTGTCCTTTGTTGACGGCATTGATCCCGGCACGAATGATTTCTGCCACATAGGCGGCACTGTTTAGTGCTAAGGCAATACAGCCGGCAGCTAATTTCGAAAGCTCTAAGCCTAACACGCCTGTTCCAAAGTATACAATAAATATTTGTACTAACAAAGGTGTTCCTCGAACATATTCAATATAGACAGCGGCAATGACTTTCAGTGCTTTTGATTTAGAAAGCTTCATAAAGGCTAACAAACTGCCACCGATAGAGCCGAATAATACCCCAACCAAGGCTAGGAAGATGGTATAGCCAGTTCCGGTGATATAAAAAGGCAGATATTTTTCCCAAAAGCTTTGCTCTTCATCGATCGTGCCATCTTCGGTAAACATCAATCGATAGGCATCTTCTTTGTATTGGCTTAAAAGATCATTACTAATAATGGTTTCAATGGAGGAATTGAGTTTTTCCAGTAAAACCGGCGCTTCTTTCGAGATGGCGATGGCGGTCTCCTTCACACCGTTTTCAAACGTGACATTTTCGGCTAATGCCAATGTATCATTCGCCGTCACATATGCTTCGGCAACGGGACCTTCCATCACGATCGCATCGATCTTGCGTGATTTTAGATTGGTGATCAAATCAGGCACCCTTTGCAAAGAGGTGACAGTCGCGCCAGTCAATTCTGTATTTGCCAGCTCTTCTTGGGTGGTTTGTCGTTGTGCACCGACAGCCACACCATCAAAATCAGCCGTCGATTGGAAACGATCCGCGTCTTCCGCTCGAACCAGAACAGTTTGTTGGACTTCCATATAGGTGTCAGTGAAATTGACTTCTTTGCGGCGCTCATCCGTAGCAGCCATCCCAGAGATGACGACATCAATTTTGCCTGTTTTTAACGCCCCTAACAACGCATCAAATCCAAGTTCCTCGATTTTCAGATCGACCCCTAAGTCATCTGCAATCTTTTGGGCAATGGAAATATCGATTCCCACGATTTCATTTTTTCCGTCAACATTGGCACGGAATTCATAAGGTGCATAATCGGCAGATAAACCCACGACTAATACACCATTTTCTTTGACTTTTTCATAGATTGGATCAGTTTCTTCTGCATGTGCTTGTCCGACAAAGAAAAACGGCAGCAATGCTGTGATGATCCCTAATAAAACAGTACCCTTACTAAACCTTTTCATGTAAACGCCCCTTTAACTTTTTCTGCGCATCTATTAAAAATGCAAATAATAACTAATAAATGTATAAAAATACATATAAGTGATAGAAACTATCATAGCATAACATCAGTTGAAGTCAATAAGTCAGAGAAAAAAAGTCAAAAAATGTTGTAGAGCGTAAAACCATTTATTCAATTTTTTTGCAATCCAACCAAGAGCAATGTGAAGAAGGCACAGCGTCTTTTTTCTAAACATATATATTCGATCTTTCACTTTGAAAAAAACCGATAATAAAGAAATGTGACCACACTGAATGAACAAATGGAAAATGGTCTCAGAAGAAGCCAAAAAAAACGAAACATAAGACATTTTTTTGATTTCTTGCGATAATAAAAGTGAAGAGGAGGCGGTAGGATGAAGGTCGTATTGATTCGACACGGAGAAAGTGAAGCAAATTTCGAAAATTATTGGACAGGATGGCTGGATGTTTCGCTGACCGAGAAAGGCCGGCAACAAGCATGGGTAGCAGGGGAACAGATCAAAGCAATGGGGATTACTTTTGATTTTGCCTTTGCATCTGTGCTTCAACGAACGATCATCACGTGTGATGCCGTTTTGGAAGCTAGCAATCAGCTTTGGGTCCCTGTACACAAAACATGGCGCTTAAACGAGCGTCATTATGGGCAACTGGTTGGGGTCAATAAAGATGTGATGGTGGCACAATATGGAAAAGAACAGGTGCAAAAATGGCGTCGAGGATATGATGAACCGCCTTTATATGTGGAGGAAAATGATTTCGATCGACGCTACGATTCTTTGGATCCTCGCTTGATTCCTAAGGGAGAAAATCTGGGAATGGTCGTGGCCCGAGTGGTTCCATTTTGGCAAGATCAGGTGGTTCCGTTACTTAAAGATCATAAGAATATTCTCATTACTGGTCATGGGAACAGTTTGCGGGCGTTAGTCAAATACTTGGAGGACGTGCCCAAAGATGACATGGATACGATCGATATTCCTAACGCACAGCCGATCATTTATGAGTTTGATAGCCAAGCAAACTTGATTGAACGGGCGTAATAACGAACATTTAAAGAATAAACCACATTTTCGTTTGATGTTACATCGAAAATGTGGTTTTGTTGTGCTATAATAAGAAAAATTTAATGAAAGGCGGGAGAATATGAAAGCCGTATTAACCGTTATTGGAAAAGACAAGGTTGGGATCATCGCCGGTGTCAGCCAGAAATTAGCAGAATTAGAAATCAATATTTTAGATGTGTCCCAAACGATCATGGAAGATTACTTCACGATGATGATGCTTTTAAACATGGATGCCAATCAGGATTTTGACGGTGTTCGTGAGGAGCTTCACCAAATAGGTCAGGCATTAGGTGTGAAAATCAGCATTCAAAATCAAGAGATTTTTGATACCATGCATAAATTATAGGAGGCACTATGGAGACAAATCAAATACTTGAAACCATTCGCATGGTGGAAGAAGAAAACTTAGATATTCGTACGATCACGATGGGGATTTCATTATTGGATTGTATCGACGCCGATATTGATCGTACCTGTGAGAAAATTTTTCAAAAAATTACAACAAAAGCGAAAGATCTTGTCAAAGTCGGCGAAGAGATCGAAAGTGAATATGGCATTCCGATTATTAACAAGCGGATTTCGGTTACCCCTGTAGCGATCGTAGTGGCAGCTTGCCAGCCGACACCCGCAGACTGTATCAAAGTTGCGAAGACCTTGGATCGAGCGGCGCAAGAAGTCGGAGTAAATTTCATCGGCGGCTATAGCGCACTAGTAGAAAAAGGCTATCAAGGCGGCGACCTTGCATTGATCGAATCGATTCCAGAAGCCTTGGCTCAAACCAATTTTGTCTGTTCGTCGGTCAATATTGGATCAACGAAAGCTGGGATCAACATGGATGCAGTACGTCTGATGGGAGAAACAGTCAAGAAGACGGCTGAGGCATCAGATATGGGCTGTGCGAAGCTCGTCGTCTTTGCGAATGCAGTGGAAGACAATCCCTTTATGGCGGGGGCTTTTCATGGGGTCGGTGAAGCTGATGTGGAAATCAACGTCGGTGTCAGCGGACCTGGTGTCGTCAAACGTGCCTTGGAAAAAGTCAAAGGCGAGTCCTTTGATGTCGTGGCGGAAACAGTCAAAAAAACAGCTTTCAAGATCACGCGGATGGGGCAATTGGTCGGGCGCGTGGCTTCAGAGCGCTTGGGCGTTCCATTCGGGATCGTCGATCTTTCGCTGGCGCCAACTCCTGCTGTTGGTGATAGTGTGGCATTGATTTTAGAAGAAATGGGCTTAGAATCTGTCGGTACCCACGGAACGACAGCTGCTTTGGCATTGTTAAATGATGCAGTCAAAAAAGGCGGCGTAATGGCCTGCAACCATGTTGGTGGTCTGTCGGGTGCTTTTATCCCCGTTTCTGAAGATGCAGGAATGATCAAAGCAGTAGAAGCTGGTTTATTGAATTTAGAAAAACTTGAAGCCATGACGGCGATCTGCTCTGTCGGCTTAGATATGATTGCGATTCCGGGAGATACTTCGGCTGAGACGATCGCCGCAATGATCGCGGATGAAGCAGCGATCGGTGTCATCAACCACAAGACGACAGCTGTCCGAATCATTCCAGCGAAAGGCAAAGAAATCGGCGATCGCATCGAGTTTGGTGGGTTATTAGGGACAGCGCCAGTGATGAAAACCAATCCTGCGAAGTCTACTGATTTCATTTTGCGTGGCGGCCGTATTCCCGCACCGATCCATTCATTTAAAAACTAGCTCGTGTTCATTTTGTAAGAAAATATGATAAAGTGACCTTTAAAAGACTAATCAGAATGCTGTCTTTTAAAGGTTTTTTGGTCCTGTTACTATTTTTTTCATTCCTAAGGCGGATGTTTTTTTGTTTGGAATCGAATACAATGAAAGATAACACGATAAAAAGGGGTGGTAAAATGAAGAAAATCTTCCAACTTGGGATGTTGGTTTTTGTTGGTTTGATGGGATTTTTTGTCCTTCAACCATCAATTGCATTCGGACAGACATTTGTTCGCGATGATGCCGGGGTCCTTTCACAAGAGACGATCGAACAGATCGATGCCTTGAATAAAGAGGGGTTCCAATCATTGACTGGCGCGCCAGAATATGCTGTGATCACGATCCCTTCCTTAGATGGGCAATCGATTGAAGAGCGTAATTTGGAACTGTTCAATGAATATGGTTTAGGAAATCCAGAGGACAATAATGGACTATTGTTTCTCTTTGCCATTGATGATCGTGAATTTCGTCTGGGTTATGGCGATGGACTATCCTATGTCTTCAGTGAGCTATCGGAAGATGATTTAGTGGATGAAGATGCCAAAGACGCATTACGAGATGAAGATTATGATACAGCGATATTGGCAGCTTCTAATGAAGTCTATCAGCGAATGAAAGAAGCGGATGAAACGATTGGATTAGGGACGATTTATCAAGATGGCAATCAAATGTTAGCAGAAAAACAGGCACAAGAAGCAGAAGCCACTAAGCAAATGTGGTTCACTATTGGAAAAATCGTCAGTGGTGTTTTAGCGGCAGCAGCTGCAAGCCTTGTCGGGTTCATCAGTTTTCGCCATCTTAAAACCAAACGGCGATTTGAAGAGCACCTGCCGTTGCCGAAACATCTGTTAGAAGATAGTCACTTCCAACAGAAAGATTTCTTGAAATGGGCTAGCAATAGAAAGAACTATCAGCGTTACCATCAGTATCAGACAGCAAAAGATTGTCAACAAGCATTTACGCAGTATGTGACGAGTACTTACGTGCCAGCGAAATTGAGCTCGATCACCGGATTGTCGACTGCGGATAAACGAGTTATCCAACATGCCTTGACGAATCCAGCAATTGGATCTTATTTTTCAAACTTGCTGATGAAGAAAAAAACCACGGTCAAACATTTCGTTCAGGTGATCCTTACACAACATGACACCTTAAAAACCTATGAAGCCCAATTAGGCAGGGAAGTGACTGAACGGATGGCAGACTACGATTTGACTGATGCGGTGTTACCCGAAAATCTGCCTTTAGCAGATGCTTATCGAGCAGAAATAGCCAAGCAAGCTAAAGAAGAGATCAGAAGACGCAATGAGCAAGGGCGATACTTAGCTCAACTTGTGACGGAAAAAGCGACCTATCCTGAGATGGTACAAGCCATTCCGAAAGAAGTTTCTAATGTTCTAGCGGAAGTGAAAACAGATGCCTTGTTCCAAGTTGACTTGAAACAGGTTTATCAAAATCACCCAGATTTAGCAAACAAATTATCCTCATTTGATGCTTCTGATCGAGCAGCAGTTTTAAATAATGCTCGCCAAGAGTATGACCCGCATGGGATGAATATGGCGTTGTTCTTTGTGATGATGAATAATCACGTGTCCCATCAAGAACAAGTCATTGCCGATACACAAAGTTCTTCGAATGATTTTGGCGGTTTTAGCGGAGGAAGTAGCAGCGGTGGCGGTGTTTCTGGTAGCTGGTAATTATTTCAAATGCTTTTTTAGTAAAGATGAACGTTCATTAACCTGTAACATATTCCTTTGTATTTTGGTTTGTGCAAATGGAATTGTTACAAGGTTAATGGCTTTTTTCTTGTGGAGGAAATCCCTTGATAAATAAGACAAACCAAACAAAGTGTGGTAAACTTTTTAGAGTTACAGAAAATGAATGGAACTTTCATTCATTTGAAAAAGGGAGAAAACGAGGGATATCATGTACCAATCTTACATATGGGATTTTGACGGAACACTTTACGACAGCTACCCAATCATGTTAAAAGCTTTTATTAAGACATTGAAGGAGTATGGCTTCGATCCAGATCCAGCGGAGATTTATTATATATTGAAAGATTCATCTTCCAAAAAAGTTGCTGAAAAATACAACTTAGATTTTCAAGAGTTCACTAAAGCATTCAAAGCAAATGAAGCGCTGGATGATCGTTTGCCGCTTTCCTTTGTAGGAACCAAAGAAACATTAGAAGCCGTGGTTGCTGCTGGTGGCAAGAACTACATTTTGACCCACCGCGATGTCGTTTCAACAAAAGAGCTGTTAGAAAAAGAACAGATGGCAGACCTGATCGTTGAGATCGTAGGACCGGAAAACAACTTTCCCCGTAAACCTGATCCAACTTCGTTGATTTATCTTGTCGAAAAATATCATTTAGACAAAGATCAGACCGTCATGATCGGCGATCGTACGATGGATGTTTTTGCAGGACAAGGAGCAGGTGTCAAGACGATATTTTATGATATAGAAGGTATCTTAAAAGATGTATCCGCCGACCATACCGTCCAATCCATGGCTGAAATACAAGAAATCATTAAGTCTTGAGAAATCAAGGCTTTTTTTGTGCAAAGAAAGTAAGACATTCATTACTTATGATGAACGGTATAAACGTGGTTCTCATTGGTCTTCTAGTCTCGGCACAACAAACCAAAAAGAAGTCACGCCATTTTTCGACTCAGCGCCATAATCGAAGGCGTGAGAAGTCAAAATGGTTTTCACGATCGCTAAGCCGATGCCGGTTCCTTCTTTATGTCCTGCTTGATGTTGGACGCGTTGGTATCTTTCCCAAATGAGTTCGAGTTGTTCTGGAGGGATATCTTTTCCGGGATTGATGACAGCAACTTTTGTTCTTGTAGATGTATTCGTTAATTTGATCAAAAGACGCTCGTTTTTAGGTGTATGGTTGATGCCATTGTTTATTAAATTACGCAAAACCTGTTCCATTTTGATGCGATCAAAAAGAGCAATCCCATTCTTACGATCTGCTTCAAAATCGACAGTGATGTCATATTGATTGGCGATCCCTCTTGCGTAGGCAACGACGGAGGAAACCACCTCGTATGTATTCCAGATTTCATTTTTAAGTTGTGTATAGCCTGCTTGCATGATAGAGAAATCCATGATGTCATCAACCATGGCACTCATACGGTGGGCTTCGCTGATAATTAGTTCCATATGTTCTTTTCGAAGGCGTTCGTCACTTCCAGAAACATCACGTACCATCTCCCCATAACCCGTGATCAACGCGAGGGGGGATCGTAGTTCATGAGAAACATTGGCAATCACTTCTTTTCGTAACACGTCTACTCGCTGAAGTTCTGTGCTTAAGTCCGCAACAGATTCAGAAAGTGTACCTAATTCATCGCCACGGTTTAGTTTGGGTACGGAATAAAGCTCTCCGTTGGTTAAGCGGATGATGGCTTCTTTGATGGTTTTGATCGGGCGAATAAAATGCTGTGCTAAAAAAAAGGAGATCGTTGATGCAAAAATTGTTAATATGATGGTGAATAGAAAGAGTTGCTGTCGATTCATGCTTTGAAGCGCTTCGATTTGAGTGATCGTATTGGAGAGCAAAAGGGCAGCTGGGCGTTGGAAAAGAGTCGTAGGAACGCCAATAAGAATGGCAGAAGACTTTTCAAAGTCTTCTACAGCACTAAGGCTCTCACCGTTAAGGACAGTGGGTGCATGAGATAACAACCAGCTGTATTCGTTGCTCAACCCATCTATGTTTAATTGTTGTCCATTGTTAAATGCCGCCAGAATTTCGCCATACTCGTCGACTAAAAAAAGAGTCCCAACGATCGTTTTACTGAGGAAAAGCAATGGATCTTCTGGTAAATCATCTGGATCTACTGCCATTTCTTCAACAGCGGCAGCTGTTTCCTGAACTGTTTCTAAAAGTGATTCTTTCGTTACATTGATATAATTTGGTTCAAAGAGCAAAATTTGAACAGTCCATAAAAAAGCAATGCCAATGATGACCAGCAGCATATTGGCGGACCAAAGCCGCACGAGTAATTTACTTTTGATGTAAGTAAAACCTAACCGACTAGTCTTCATAATCAAATTTATACCCAACGCCCCAAACCGTTTGGATCAACTCTCGGTAATCCCCTAGACGCTCTCGCAAGGACTTGATGTGTGTATCCACTGTTCTGGTATCACCGAAATAATCGAAGCCCCAGACACCTTCTAAAATTGATTCTCGGCTCAAAGCAATATGATTATTTTTTGTCAAATAGACCAGCAGATCGAATTCTTTTGGCGTAAGCGGCAGAGGATTCCCTTTGATCGTTACAGTATGAGAAAAAACATTGACTTCGAGATCGCCATAAACGATCTTTTCGAACTGAAATTGACTACTTCGTTTCAACACAGCTTTGATGCGAGCCATCAGCTCTTTAGGGCTAAATGGCTTGGCGATGTAATCATCGGCACCAAGATTGAAGCCAAAGAGTTTGTCATACTCTTCCTTTCGAGCGGTAATCATGATGACTGGCGTGTTACAGCTACCTCTGATTTCCGAAAGCGTCTGAAAGCCATCTTTTCCCGGCATCATGACATCTAGGAGAATCAAATCGAATGAATGATTGGTTAATTTTTCCAAAGTTTCTTTTCCATCTGATGCTTCAAAACATAGATACCCTTCGATCTCCGCATAAGTTTTCACTAGGGCACGCATATGAGTGTCATCATCGACAATCAATATTTTTTGCAATTTTATTCACATCCTTAAAAATAATTTATATTTTTTAAAGTATATCACAGCATAATCGCTGAATTAATAGGAAAATGACTCTTTGAAAAATAATTGTTCTTTCCCTCACAAGATCATCACAAATACCCAATACTATAGAGGTATATTCGATCGAAAGGGGCGCTTTGGCGATGTATGACTATCATATAGTCAAAAAGAAAAAAGCGAAGAAAAATCGTAAGCTTGTCGGTCATTGGTTATACATAATCAGTCTTGCGCTTTTTATGGGGTTTTCTGCACGTTTGATTTACATTGTTCAAGTCGGCGTGATTGCTGGCGTCTCTTTGTCTGAAAGAATAGAAAATTTATATTATAGTTCAAGATCGATCGAAACAAGTCGAGGGGCGATTTTTGATCGGCAGGGGACATTGATCGCACAGGATATTCTTTCCTATACTGTTCGAGCGGTTCTTTCTGAAGATTACATTGACAATGGACGACCCATGTATTTAGACAGAGCGCGCTTTGAGGAGACCGCAACGATTCTTTCGGAGTATTTACCTATTTCTAACGAGCAAGTTTTGTCTATCTTGACAGACGGTGCGAATCAAACAGATCCGCCTGTCTTTCAAGTGGAATTTGGCAATGTTGGCAGTGGTCTAAGTGTGACTACTCGAAATCAAATCGAAACGGCGTTTGATGCAGCTGGAATCAACGGTATCTATTTCGATGCTCGTTCAAGTCGCAGTTATCCGAATGGTATCTTTTCTTCACATTTGATAGGGACAACGTCAGATGATGATGAAATTCGAGTCGGAGTTTCTGGATTAGAATATGTACTGAACGACTTTTTGAAGAATCAAAATGGGCGAGAGTCTTTTCAAGTCAATGCTTCAGGGAATCCTGTTCCTGCAACCAATCAAATGGTAGAAGAAGGCGTAGATGGGAACGATGTTTGGACGACATTAGATGCTCATCTGCAGTTATTCACTGAATCAGTGATGGATGAGGTTATGGAACAAACACGACCAGAGAATCTGACGGCTTTATTAATGGATGCGAAAACTGGAGAGATTTTAACGATGGCTCAAAGACCTAGTTTTCATCCAGAGACCCAAGAAGGAATTGCGGATGAGCACTTTATTTGGCGTAATCTTTTTACGGAAGAGATGTATGAACCAGGTTCGACCTTGAAGCTGGCAACCGTTGCGGCAGCGATTGATGAAGGTGTTTTTGATCCGACGGAACGCTACAATCCTGTGAGTATGCAGATTGAAGATCGAGTCATCAACGACCACGACTCAGGAGCAAATGGTGAGTTGACGATGCGGCAAGCGTTAGCTTGGTCAAGCAACACTGGGATGGTTCGACTTCAGCAACGGATCGGTTTTGATGCATGGGCGCAGTATTTAACTGATTTTGGACTAGGGAAAGTTACAGGAAGTGAGCTTCCCGGTGAGGTGCCTGGTATCTTACCTTCAAGAAATCGGGTGGATTATGCCATGAGTTCTTATGGCCATGCGATTGGGGTCAATCAGATGCAGATGATGCAGTTATTTAGCGCATTTGCCAATGGTGGCGAGATGATTCGTCCGCAATTGATTCGGCAAGTGGGAGAAGAGACCCAAGTTTTTCCAGAAGTCGTTTCTCAGCCTATTTCACAAACAGCGGCTGATGCTGTATTAGAATACATGACCGATGTAGTGACGGATGAACGCTATGGCACCGCTTATGATGTATACCAACTGACGAACCATGAGATTTCTGTCAAAACTGGGACTGCTCAGATCGCCAATGAGAATGGTCAAGGTTACATGACAGGAGAGTTTGATTATATTTATTCGGCGGTCTCGATCTATCCAACGGATGATCCACAGTTTATTCTTTACCTCACTATCAAGCGACCAGAAGAATACGATCGTCATACCTTAGCTAAAATTGCCAATCCATTGATGGAGCGTTCGATGGCGCTGCAAAGTTTTCGTGAGTAAAAAAGTTTCTTAACAGGAGCTTAAAAAGACATAGACCATCTAAGAAGTTTCATGCTGCAGCTGGTCAATTTTCCACAGGAATGATAGTCTTTAGAAAAGGCAGGACGGTTTATCAGCGATCCAATCTAGGGATGAATGAGTGGATAAACGATCGCGCTACAGCTAACACATAATGATTCATTGACGGAGGTGTCATATGAAAAAAATAAAATTCTTAATCAAAAGCATTTTTCTCATCGGACTTCTTTATTTTGTGAGCCAGATGATTACATGGCAAGACGGGCGCTTGGCATTTCGGGATGCTCGACTCAACGAGATCACTCAATCTCTCTCGTCCCAATTTTCTCCTTCACAAGACACTTCAGCCAGGCCATCGGCAGAAACACCTGCCCAGACATATTTATATAATGAATCACGACAAGTGATCGAAGAAACCTTTGGAGAAGCGATCAATGAATCAGCGAATAGGTATGGACTGAACTGGACTTCCTATCACGATGATTTTCGTAACTTCATGATGGTGATGTACGATGAACATGATATTGCGCAAGGGATCTATACGAATCAAGACACGATTCTTATCGATGACACGCTAGGTATCGGGTCTTCAAAAGCAAGCGTTCGTAATCAGATGGGTACGCGCCAAGAAAGTCTACAACGAGGATCAAGACGGTATCGCATCGATTCTGATGCCGACTATGATCTGTTCTTACAAGACGACCAATTGATTACTTTTTTCTATGATGTTCATGCCGAAGATACAGTGACTGCGATTCAAATCATCAATCGCTCGCTAGAAACACGCCATGCGAATGATTTTCGCCAAAATCAAGCTGCCATTTTAAGCGGCTTACGAACACAGTTATTTGAATTAACGAATGCCACCCGAGTGAAATTTGGTTTGTCGCCCCTTGGATTCAGTGAAGCAACCAGTGAGACTGCCGTCAAGCATAGCCAAGATATGGCAGAACATCGATACTTTGACCATATTGGGTTAGATGGATCGACTCCATTTGATCGGATGCAAGAAGACGGGATCAGCTTCACTGCTGCAGGGGAGAATTTGGCATTTGGCCAAGCCAGCAGTATTTACGCCCATCAAGGTTTAATGAATTCAGAGGGACATCGGGCAACGATTCTAAACGATGAGTATCAATTTCTCGGGATCGGTATTGCGATCGATACCAGCGAACAGCCATATTATACAACGTTGTATCACCGAGGATCGGCGTCGTGAATTCCTGAATTGCTTGAAACTGATTAGTTAAAAAACACTGCTCATTTGAGATTGCTGCGTTAGCAGCATCAAGTGAGCAGTGTTTTTTTGTCGATAAAATGGTGTGCAGCAGTATTGTTTAGTTTTGACGGTAGGCATGAGGAGAGCACTGATACTTCTTTTGAAACAGCTTATAGAAGAATGAGACATTTTTATAGCCGACTTGGTGTGCGATTTGTTCCACAGGCAGAGAAGAGCTTCTCAACAATAAACTGGCTTGATTGAGTTTTAATTCTTGAAGGATCGTCACAAAGGATCGACCAAGCTGCTGACTGATACGGCGACTCAAATAGCTCGGGTTGTATCCAAATGCCTCCGCAACCGAGGCTAGTGTGCAAGTAGCGAAATGTTTCTCCAGATAGTCCAACACTTCTCCGAGGTACAGTTGGTCACTTTTTTGCGACTCGATCCGTTGTTTTTCCTGGAAGTTACGAACGAGTTCGGAAAAAATAATGATCATATAGGAATGGATGACCTCATGAGAACCGAAGGAGGGATTAAAGAACTGGGCCAAGACCCCAAAAATCGCATCAATCAAATAGTCGTTGTTACTCGTTTCAAACACTAGGTATTGATTGTGCTTTTGGCTTTCAGATAACGCATTGATGGCAAAATCGGCGATCATGCTATTGGATGCCAACCGACTGAGCATCTGGGTGGAAAAGTACTCTTTGCTGATCAAAAAGTTAATAACAATGTCGTCTTGATTTGTTTCGATAATTTGGTGGATCACCCCTGTATCTAGTAAGCAAAAGTCACCTGCCTTTAGGATCACTTTTTTCTCATTGATCATGATCGTGACTGTTCCAGAAAAAACATAATTCATTTCGATAAAATCATGCTGATGTAGCGGCGTAGGAGAAAAGCGTGCATGTTTTAAAATCAAAAGCTGGCTTGTCTTAAGAAATCCGCTATCTTGCGGCCGTTTTCGTATGAGACGAGAAAGGTGTTTTTCGAATGTATATTGGTAAATTGGCTCATTTTTCTCAGTGTAGACTTTCTTGAAATCCTCATAATTGTATGGAAGGGATTGCGTCTTTTTAAGGGCTATTTCTTCGGTAGTCGTCAATTGTTGTAACTGCTGCAGAATGTTCTGTTTATCCATCGCTTTCTCCTTAGGTAAAAAATAGTCAATGAAATAGTAGAGTATCGTCATTGAAGACAGGTAGAGATAGTATATAATACTTGTATGATAGCGTTATCAATTATCATAATCCGGATGATAATAATAGTCAATAGTACCAGCAAATTCGAAAGAAATGGGGAATCACCATGAACCACGACAAACCATCATTAGGGGATAAGATCCAAAGTACCCTTGGTCCATTTGCAAGTAAAGTTAATGGGAATATTTATATTACTTCAGTTAGGGATGCAATGTTAGCTTACATGCCATTCACCTTTATTGCGTCGATCTTTTTAATTATTGCTTTTTTTCCGATCCAACAAGTGACCGATTTTATTACTATGGTGTTGCGAACAGAAGATGCTAGTGTCTGGCAAGAGAAATTGCTCTATGTCAACAATGCCACACTCGCAATCGGTGGTTTGCTAGTTGTCATTTCCCTCGCAAAATCACTCGCAGAAAAACTTGAAACAAACGTTTTGCAATGTGTCTTAACTGCTTTTGTTTCCTTTTTACTATTAACACCGTTGGATGCAATGGAAGCAGGGAATTTTTTAGATATCACCCGCGTTAGCGCGCAATCGATGTTTTTAGCGATTATTGTCGGTATTTTTAGTACAGTTCTTTATAAAAAAATTGAGGGTAAAGGAATCAAAATCAAAATGCCAGCAGCGGTACCACCAGCTGTTTCTGGTCCATTCGAATCGGTGATTCCATCTTTTCTTGTCATCACGACGATTTGGGTCATCCGACTCATCATCGAAGCCTTATTTAACAGTGATGCCATGACGTTGATCAATGGGACCCTTGGGATTCCATTAACTATGTTAGGTGGCTCCCTAGTTGGAATGGTCGTTGTGAAAATTTTCGAGCAATTCCTATGGTTTTTTGGCCTTCATGGAACCTCGATCATTCAAGCAGTGATGGACCCAATCCATCAAGTCCTTGAAGACCAAAATCGTGTGGCATCAGTGGCGGGAGAGATTCCAACGAATATTATCAGTATGAGTTTTCGGAATCATTTTGCTTCGATTGGCGTCGTTGGTGCGATCATTGCTATTTTGATCGTAGCAAAAAGTAAACAGTACAAAGAGGTTGGAAAAATTGCTAGTGTTCCTTATATTTTCAATATCGGTGAACCAGCGTTGTTCGGGATACCGTTGATGTTGAATTTCAGTTTTATCATTCCTTTTGTTTTTGCAAATGCCGTCACAACGATCGTCGCTTACTTTGCTTTTTATTTCGGGCTAGTCCCGATCCCAACTGGGCTTGCGCAAATTCCGTGGACGACTCCGCCGATCATTAGCGGCTATTTTGTCACTGGTAGTATCATGGGCGCATTGTTACAAATCGTCTTGATCGTGATCGCAACGTTGATTTGGTTGCCATTTATCAAAGTTGCTGATAAGCAGATCTGTGTTGAAGAAGCACAATAACCCACGAAAGGAGCAGCTTATGAAAGAAACGATAACCATCAACGGAATGACAAAGCCATTAACAGTGGATTTAAATGATCCGATCCTTATTGAATGGTCGATGACCAATCACCAAGGCTACCGATTGCAAATTTTCAATGAACAGCAGCAAGCAGTGTATGACGTTTCCAACATAGCCGCTTCTGAGAATAAAATGGCGGTCCACTTGCCACAGCATCCGCAGAGAAAAAAATATCAAGTCAAATTGACAGCCGGAGCAGGAAACGATGTCACCAGTTACAGTAGTGTGTTTTTCACGATAGCAAAGCGTGAGAAACCTAAAGAAACTATGGGCAAGTGGATCACTCGCTTAGATGATCCTATTAAAAAAGAACGTTTTTACTTTTCAGAAGAGAAAAATAGCTGCTTGTCTCGCTCTTTCACACTGGAAAAGTGTCCTTCCTATGCAGTGATTGATTGCTGCGGGCTTGGTTTTTATCGCTTGTCTGTTAATGGAAAAACGGTATCAGATGTTTATTTAAACAGTGATGTAACGAACTATGATCGAGTCGTCTACTATGATACTTATGAGTTAACTGATTTTTTACAGGAGGGAGACAATCGGATCGAAGTTGAACTTGCGAATGGCTGGTACAACCCTGCTCCGATTGAGATTTTAGGTCGGTATAACATCCGCAAACAACTAGCGATCGGCAAACCCTGTTTCTGGGGGGAGCTTCAGTTAAATGATGGAGGAGAGAATCGCTACATTTACTCAGACAATCAGTGGCAAAGTAGTTTTGGGCCTTATTTGCAAAACAATCTTTATATAGGAGAAATCGTTACCGATGTACCTGATCCTCGTCCAGAAGGAAAAACGGTACAAATTGCTGGACCCGCGGGACGTTTTAAGCCAAGCTTTATTCCAAAAATCAAGCGCACACAATCGATCGTTCCCCAAAAAATGACCGAAACTGCAGCGGGACTGCTCATTGACTTCGGTCAAATCATCAGCGGTCAATTTACTTGTACTCTTGAGGAAGATTTCATTGGTCAGATCAGAATCAGCTATGCAGAAACATTAGACGAGCAAGGCAGCCCTGATTATACGTCTACGATCAGTGGAACTTATGGCATCTACGATCCCTATGAAGGGAAGCAGCCAGATGATCCTATCGTTCAACGAGACATCATTGAGAAAACGGCAGCGAAGACGTTCGTTTTTGAAAACCGTTACACGTATCATTCCTTTCGCTATGCGTTGATCGAGACGAAACCTGCTGACAACCTTCAAGCGATTGTAGGAGCAATCAAAGCCTATCGCTTGCATACGGATGTGAAATCGTTGGTGACACTTGAAACCTCCGATCCTTTCTTGGATCAGTTATGGGCGGTTGGACAAGCTACGCGGTTGAACAACATCCACTCGTATTTTGAGGACTGCACTCGTGAGCGCTTTGGTTATGGTGGGGACATCGTTGCGTTACTACCAACGCAGATGGCAGATCTGGCGATTGAGCCGTTGTTGGAAAAAGTGTTGTGGGATTTTGCCAACGACCAACGATCGGATGGTGCAATGACTGCAACTGCGCCATTTGTAGGAATCATGACAAATGGTCCATCAAATGGTGGTGGTGCGTTAGGGTGGCAATTGGTAGTTCCAGAGCTTGCTTTGGCCTTGGTGAAGACCTATGGGAAACAAGCAGCGGTTGCCAAGCTGCGTCCACAGTTGGAAAGGCATCTCAACTATTTACTCGCTTTTGATTTTGATTATATCGCCCAGTGCTGTCTCGGCGATTGGGGAGCAATTGATGAAACTCAGCAAAACGGGGTTATTACTTCGCCAGATCAGTCCTTTTGCTCTGTCTGCATGTATCTGCTTCTACTACAGCGTTACCAAGAATTGATCGACTTGAGGATCATTGGTAACGAGGACTATTGTCAGCGAGTGACAGCAGCGATCCAGTACGCGACACTGCAAATCAAACAGAAGTTTTCTAAAGGAAATGAGCAATACGGTGCGGGCACCTTGTCTAGTATGGTCTTTGCAATGAAGACAGGACTCAGTGAGAAAAAACGAATATTGCCAAAACTAGTACAACGGATCAAGCAGCAAGAGGGTATTTTCTCTTTCGGCATCTTCGGGATGGCATGGAGTTATCAGTTGCTGGCTGAAGCTGGCTATAATGATATTATTTTTGATTGGTTAACGAGGAAATCTGCGCCTAGTTATGCAGCAATGCTGGCAAGCGGAAACGGCACTTTGATGGAACATTTTCCAACGCCGCAACATTCAGCCACTTACGAGGGTTCGTTGAATCATGCCATGTTTGCTTCTTATGGGTATTGGTTTGTCCGTCATTTATTAGGCATTCAGATGACAAGCGCTGGGATACTGATACAACCAGCCTTCGATGTACCTATAGCCCATGTCAAAGGCTCCTTACAAAGTACGTTTGGATTAGTAGCTTTAAGCTGGGAAAAGACTGATCGTACCGTTCGCTTAACGGTGGAGTTGCCACGAACATGTGGCTATAAAATCAGTCAGATGAAAGGTTTTAGAATAGTCAGTGAGAAAATAGAAGATGAGGGGGGGCGAAAAAAAGTTTCCTGCCTATATACGATTACTACTTAGCTAGTGAAAAAGTCGACACGTGGAAAGTGTTGACTTTTTTTCTGTCGTTTACTATCTTTTGCGTATTTCATCTATGAGGTGGTGAAAATGGATCGATGGAAGCTGTTCAAAGACTATTGGCGATTTGCAGTTGGTGGTGCTGTTTTGATGGTGTTGCTGATCATCTGGTTTGTACCGTTCTCGCAAAAAAAAGAAACAAACTGGCATTCAATGGCAGATGCAGCAGGTCAATCGTCTGAAATGGGGGAAGGTGGAGCCCTTCAAGAAGATAGTCTTCACGATGAAGAGTATGAGATCGTTATAGATGTCAAAGGGGAAGTGCACCAACCGGGAATTTATCGCTTGAAATCAGGTGCGCGGATGTATGAATTGATCGAACAAGCAGGTGGTCTGACAGAAGAGGCGTTAGAAACAGCCATAAACTTAGCACAAGTGCTGCAAGATCAACAGATGGTGATCGTCCCTCATAAAGAGGATCAAGCGTTTATGGAGATGAATGCTTCAGGAGTAGGTGGCAGCCAAACAGCAGTGACACAAATCAATCTGAATCAAGCCAATGCGCAGCAACTGCAAGAACTGCCAGGTGTGGGTGCCAAAAAAGCAGAAGCAATCATCGCTTACCGAGAAGAATATGGCTTTTTTAAACAGATTGATGACCTAAAAAAGATCACAGGCATCGGAGAGAAGACCTTTGAGTCCTTGAAAGAGATGATTACAGTGGCGGACTGAACCAAATAAATGTAAGAAATACTAAGAAATGACGGTTGAAAATTCAAGAAATTCGATTAGAATAGAACTAATCAATGACAAAGGAGCAAACGAATGAGCAATACGAGAATTCCATGGGACCAGTATTTTATGGCACAAGCTGTATTACTGTCTTTACGCAGTACGTGTTCCCGACTTGAAGTCGGCGCTACATTAGTCAAAGATCGCCGAATCATCGCTGGAGGCTACAACGGGTCCGTCAGTGGCGATGTACACTGCATTGACGATGGCTGTTATGTTGTCGATGACCATTGTATTCGGACGATTCATGCAGAAATGAATGCCTTATTGCAATGTGCAAAATTAGGGGTGTCAACAGACAATGCGGAAATCTATGTGACGCATTTTCCCTGTCTTCCCTGTACGAAAGCAATTTTGCAAGCAGGGGTCAAAAAGATCCATTATTTGAATGACTATCGCAACAATCAGTATGCAATGGAACTGATTCAACAAGTAGGTGCTTCCGTCCACCAAGTTGAACTCGATCCGGTGTATTTTGAAAAACTTTCGTTTGGTGTGCTGAATGATGCACAACCAACAAAAAAGAACTGATTCATTTTTATTTCTTAGTATTATTTTTGCTTGTTCGGTGACTGCTTACTATCGGCAGTCCATCTTACTGGGACTCATTGCACTTTATTATTTCGGGATGCTTGTCTTAAAACGACAAGCATTTTTGTGCATGATTTGTTTTGTCGGACTGTTGCTGTTAAGTGTCCGCGTTTCTCTTTCTCGGACTGGGAACATACAAGAAGGTGAGTATCAAGGGGTAGTCAATGTGCTGCCAGACACGATCAAAATCAATGGCGATCTACTTACATTTGAAGCAAAATCCTCTGCAGGTAAAGTGATTGGCCGTTATACAATTTCTTCAGAGACTGAAAAACAGCAATGGCAGGATCGATCCGATTGGGGGAGAAAGCTGCTGGTGAAAGGATTTTTTTCTCTTCCTGAAAAACCACGAAACCGCCATGGATTTGACTATTCTGCCTATCTGGCTAGTCGATCAATTATTGGCACAGTCCATATCGAGCAAATGGTAGGTATGGAAGAAGCAGATGCAGGCTTTTCACTTGCAAAAGTTCGAGCAGATGTTATTTCTTCTGTTCAACGAATCTTTCCTGAACGCTCAGCTGCCTATATCAATGCATTGCTCTTTGGTTTTAAAGACCATAGCTTTCAAGAAGTACGTCAAATGTATCATGCTAGTGGCTTATTGCATTTCTTTACGATCTCAGGAATGCATGTCGTCTTATTTTTCAAATGGTTTCGCGGATGCTTCTGCCGATTGGGGTTTACGCAAAAAGAGATGCTGTTGCCAATGGGGGTCTTTTTCTTAGCCATAATTGGTCTTTGTGGCGGCGGCACTAGTGTCTGGCGTGCTGTCTTGGCATTATCGGTTACTCAAGTAACAACTCTTTATCAACAACGGCTATCGGCAAGTGATCATTATGGGATCGTCTTAACGACTCTTTTATTCGTTGATCCCAAAGTATTGCTTCAAACATCGGGGCAACTAAGTCTTTTGATGACCTTCCTGATAGTAATGCAGCAACCGATCAAATTGACGTGGTTTTGGCGTAGTCAGTTCCTCACGGTGCTGGCTGCGCCTGTCATTGCCTCGCTCTTTTATGAATTCCCATTATTTGGGGGCTTTTTGACGTTTGTCTTTTTACCATTTTTTCAAATGGTTTTGCTGCCAGCCTGTTTCTTAATGTTCGTTACTGGGACTCTTTTTCCAACCATCAGTGGGCTGATTGCACTTTTTGAAGGGCTTTTGCTGCTTATGGAAGTTGTCGTGGGCGCTGTAGGAGGCGTATCGATAACGGTGGGTGCCGTTCCTGCAGGATTGGCTGGCAGTTGTTGTTTGTTCAGCATGCTCTTTTACCAAAAGAAAAGGTGGCTGCTGGTGATCTGTTTTTCGCTTGTTGTACCAATCGTCTTTCAGCAGAATCGCGTTTTATCCACCATTAGTTATGTCGATGTTGGTCAAGGCGATAGTATCGTTTTGCAGGCAGAAAAAAATCGCGAAGTTTATGTGATCGATACTGGAGGTTCTCTGTCTTTTCCGAAAGAAAACTGGCAAGAGCGCAAACGACAAGCTGCTGGGGAATCTACATTGATTCCTTTTTTGAAAGGGGAGGGAGTCAGGAAGATCACCGGTTTGTTTCTAACTCATGGCGACACGGACCATATGGGAGATGCGCTAGCATTGATGAAGGCGATCCCCGTTGAAACGTTATATCTCGTACCAGGAAGTGAACAAGATCACCGCATCGCCAAGCTTTTAAACGAACTGCCTAAGCAGACAAGCGTTGTTTGGACGACGGTTGGCCAAGTAGTGGGTGATTTCCTTCAGTTGCAAGTATTGGCACCAGAATCAGGTGCAGGACAAAACGAAGATTCGCTGGTGATTAAAACCAAGGTAGGGGATAAAACATTTTTATTTACTGGCGATCTCGAACAAGCAGGGGAAAAAAAGTTGATTCATGATTATCCGAATCTTAAAGTTGATGTATTGAAACTAGGGCATCATGGCAGTCGAACCTCGACGGCACCTGAGTTTGTTGCGGCAATCGATCCCCAATTCGGGATCGTTTCAAGTGGACGGAACAATCGGTACGGGCATCCTCATGAAGAGGTGCTTGAAACGTTGGTAAATCAGACCGTTTTGCGAACCGATCAGCAAGGCATGATCCAATTTATTTGGTCTGAAAAACAACAATCATTTTTGATAAACACGCTGCTAGACTATCCGATTGACTAATGGTAGGATAAGAATGAAAGCGGGGGGAACGATGGAATTACAAAAAGCGTTGCAAGCAATTCGAACCAAGGAGTTGCAATCGATTTATCTAGTCATCGGCAGTGAAATGTTTTTACAAGAGCAAGTTCGCACGGCCTTTTTGGAGCGTTTTTCCGTTGGGAAAGATGATCTGAATTTTGCTTCCTTTGACATGGAGAAAGATCCCCTTGATATGGTGATCCAAGAAGCTCAATCGTTGCCTTTTTTTGGCGATCAGCGATTACTGTTTGTTGAGCGGCCATTTTTCTTAACGGCTGAAAAAAAGAGCAATGCACCTGAGCATGACCTAGATGATTTTTTGAATTACATCAAAGACCCATTGGAATCATCGGTAATTGTGATTTTTGCAGATGTCGATAAATTAGATGAACGGAAAAAAATTACTAAGCAATTGAAGAAAGCCGCAGTTGTGATTGATGTCGCACCTATGAAAGAAGCCGACGTGCGTCAGTATCTCCAACAGTCGTTGGCCAATGATGGCATCGAGATGAGCCGAGAGGCGTTTGATTTGTTTTTACGGTTAACGGATCTGCAACTATCAAAAGCGATGCAGGAGTTACAGAAACTACGGCTGTATGCAGGAAATGGCAATAAAATTACGAAAGAGATCGTCTTGCAGTTGATCCCTAAGACGTTGGAACACAATGTCTTTGAATTAACCAGCGATGTCTTAAAGGGGAACGTATCAAATGCGTTGCGCTTGTATGACGATCTATTATTGCAAGGGGAAGAGACGATCAAGATCAATGCTATCTTGATCAGCCAAGTCCGTCTGCTGTTACAGGCGGCGATTTTGATGAAAATTGGCTACCAGCAAGCCAATATCGCAGAAACGTTGGGGATTCATCCGTACCGAGTGAAGTTAGCGATGCAGCAAGCTCGGGGGTTTGGAGAAAAGCAATTAGCGGCACTATATAGTGAATTGATCGAAAATGATTACTTAGTGAAAAGTGGTCAGATGGACAAAGAGTATTTGTTCCAGCTATTTGTTTTAAAACATGGCAAACAGTAAGTCAAAAAGAAAGGCGCAGCAATCGATGATTGCTGCGCCTTTCTTAATTTGCTTATTTTGCAATTTTTTTACTTAAACGAGATTTGTCGCGACTAGCTTTGTTCTTGTGGATCAATCCTTTAGTCTCAGCCATATCGATTGCTTTAACAGCATCTTTATATAACGCATCTACGTTATCAGCACCAGCTTCAACAGCTTGATCAAATTTTTTGATTGCTGTACGCATTGTGCTTACTTGAGATGAATTCTTAGCATTAGCCGCTTCGCTTGTGCGAACACGTTTGATTGCAGATTCAATGTTTGGCATGTATTTCACCTCCGAAAAAAAAGTTCAATTACGTTTAGAAAACGTATAAATCAACACTAGTCATTATACCTAATGCCAAGAGTGATTGCAATAAAAGTTGTAAAGAAATTTTACTTAACACAAAAATTTGTTTTTTGGCCGTGCTATTTTTTGCTTTATGGTTTTGAAAAATGCTTCTTTACACATTTTTTACTGAATAGTTATAAAAAGTTTACACAGAAAGAGCTTTCTATGCTATGATTACTTCGGAATTTTTAAATGGGGGAATCTATGTGAATATCGCTTTGTTTCTAACGATTGTCTTGTCATTAGGGGTGATTTTCGTCAACGGGTGGACGGATGCGCCGAATGCTATTGCAACCGCTGTCTCCACGAGAGTCTTACGCCCGAATATCGCCATTGGCATGGCAGTCGTCATGAATTTCTTAGGTGTGCTGGTGATGACGTATTTTAATGCGCAAGTTGCAGAAACCATCAGTAATATTGTGACTTTTGACTCAGGCGGGAGTTTTCGGGTCTCACAGATCGCATTAGCCGCTGCCTTGTTTTCAATTGTTGTTTGGACGGTCGCAGCTTGGTATTTTGGGATCCCAACCAGTGAATCTCACGCATTGATTGCGGGATTGACAGGGGCTGCCATGGCTCTGGGTGGTTTACATGCAGTCAACGGTGAAGAATGGATGAAAGTCTTAATCGGTCTCGTTGTGTCTACGTTAATGGGGTTTATTGGTGGATTTTTGATCACGAAACTGATCGTATGGCTCTTTCGCGATACCCAACGGCGAAAAGCCAACAAAATTTTTACGGTTGGTCAAGCCATCGCGGCTGGTGCCAATGCCTTCTTGCATGGTGCCCAAGATGGACAAAAATTCATGGGTGTGTTCATGTTAGGCCTTTTTTACAACAATCTTGCTGAAAAGACCGGCAATGGCTTTGCCATCCCACTGTGGGTGATGGTTCTTTGTTCCTTGACCATGGGGATCGGTACATCGGTCGGTGGGATGAAGATCATTAAATCAGTGGGGATGGATATGGTAAAACTGGAAAAATACCAAGGCTTTTCTGCAGATGTTACTGCAGCAATCTGTTTGTTCTTGTCTTCCGTATTTGGTATCCCAGTTTCAACAACGCACACGAAAACGACCGCTATCATGGGCGTTGGAGCGTCTCGGCGTTTTTCTAGCGTTGATTGGCGCATTGTAAAAGAAATGATCTATGCTTGGATTTTAACCTTTCCTGGCTGTGGATTGATTGCGTTTCTAATGGTCAAATTTTTATTGCTAATTTTGTGAGGAGAGAAAGTAATGGCACGAAAAAAAGGATTCGATTATTTTGCAGCAATGGAGCAGTTGGCGACGAACGGCCATTTAGCTGCCAAACGTTTTTCGCTTTTGATCAACGATTATTCTGAACGAGCATTGACCGAAGCAGCAGCTGAGATTCATGCTTTGGAAAAAGAAGGGGATAAAGTGATCGCTGAGCTAACCAATGAGTTATATGATTCATTTATCACCCCTATCGATCGCGAGGACATCCTAGTCATTTCAGAGCGTCTAGATGATATTTTGGATGGCATTATGGGACTGACTTATTTATTTGAGAATTTGGTCATTACGAAGATCCGCCCTGAAACCAACTTATTTGCTGGAATGATCGTTCAAGCGACACAAGGCGTTGAAACGGCCTTAAAAGAATTTCCTAAGTTCAAAAATTCAAAAACATTGCGTCAAATGATTAATGATGTGAATACGATTGAATCAGAAGCAGACCGTTTGTATTCAAAAATGAAAAAAGCGTTATTCACAGACGAAACGGACGTTCTTGAAATCATTAAATGGAAAGATGTTTATGATCGTTTTGAATCAATTATCAACGACACCGAAAGTGCGGTGGATATTATTGACGGTATGGTAATCAAAAACACGTGAGGAACTAGAGACCTTTCAAACAAAAAAAGAGCAACTCTTGGGCAGGTAAGTGCCACAAGAGTTGCTCTTTTTGCTTATAATTGGATCAGCCAATAGCCGATCAAAATGATTCCTAAAACGATACGATACCATCCAAATACGGTAAAATCGTTACGCTTGATGTAGTTCATCAAGAAACGGATCGCGATGATCGAAACGATGAATGAGACGATGGTTCCTGTTAATAAGATGACGGTTCCTTGGAAATCAAAGGCATTGCCATCTTTCAAAAACTTGAAGATTTTCAAGGCACTGGCACCAAACATGGTTGGAATACCTAAGAAAAATGAAAATTCAGCAGCAACATAACGAGAAGCGCCGATCATGATAGCACCTAAGATAGTAGCACCAGAACGAGAAGTTCCTGGGATCAATGCCAATACCTGGAACATGCCGACAATCAAGGCCGCTTTGTAGGTGAATTTGTTCAAATCGGTACATTTCGGTGCTTTATTCTTGTTTCGTTTTTCAACTACGATAAAGCCGATCCCATAAACGATCAAGACGATCGAAACGGAGAAAAAGTTGTAGAAGTGCGCATCTAACCAATCATCTAACGGCAATCCGATAATAACCGATGGCAAGACCGCAACAATAACTTTAAACCATAACGTCCACGTATCTTTTTTCTCTATTTCATTTTTTTGTGGGGAAAAAGGGTTCAGTTTATGGAAATATAAGTAGACGACCGCTAGTATCGCGCCCAATTGAATGACAACATTGAACATCGTCATAAATTCGGGGGTAACATTCAAACCGATAAATTCGTCGGCAAGAATCAAGTGACCAGTGCTGCTAATTGGCAGCCATTCCGTGATCCCTTCAATGATCCCAAATAAAATCGCTTTTATAAAATTTGTAAAAAACATTGGTCCAGTCCTTTCTATGACAAAATACAACTCTTAGTATACCGTTTCCTGATTCGAATACCAATCTTTTTCCTAAAAAAAGAGGGCAGTTTTTAAAACAAAAACTGCTCCTTTCTTGAAGAAATTGATTAGCCGTCAGAGGTTTCTCTTAGGACAAAAGCTCTTGAGAGAGCGCTAAGCCTTTTTTGATGTATTCTGTGTTACCAACTTCGGCGATGGTAAAGCTGCCGTCTTCGTAGATCAGTCGAGTGACCGAACCATTTTCAATATCCATACGAACATTGTTCTCATCATTGATCAGATGCAAAAGAAAAGCGATCGTTAAGCCGTGAGACACAACTAACGCATTGCCGCCGCCTTTTTTCTCAACGCGATAGGCGATATCTTCAAACCCTGTTTTGACACGTTCGGTCAAAACATCAAAGGTTTCCGCCCAATTGGCTGTATCGGCGTGGTAGATCGCATTGGCGATCGCCTCAAACGTGACATGATTAGCAATCATCTCATCATAATCAGGAAAATCAAGAATCCGCGGCAGAACGCCCCACATTTCTGCATCATAGGCCCCTTCAAGTGAGCCAAAGCACCATTCACGAATCCGTTTGTCGATGTGATAAGGGATCTCCGGTCCTCTGACATGTTCACCCAGTATCAGACGCATGGTTTCAATCGCGCGACCGCTGTCACTGGATACTGCTTCTACAAAATCCACATCGCGTAACCCAAGGCCTAAATAGTGGATGCCTTGTTCACCGGTTCGAGTCAATGGTGTGTCACACCAGCCTTGCACCCGCTGCAATGTGTTAAACATTGTTTTTCCGTGACGCACGACATACAATTCCGTCTTTGCCATAACTAGTTATTCCTCCTTTTGATTCGTCATACGTTTATGCGTTAAAAAACGGATTGGTCCGTTTCTCAATTTCGATCGTTGTTGGTTCTCCGTGGCCAGGATAGACCGCCATTTGATTCGGTAAAACAAAGAGTTGCGTTTGGATGCTGGTCAGCAATTGTTCCAAATTTCCGGTTGGCAGGTCTGTCCGACCAATGCTACCTTTAAATAAGGCGTCTCCGGAAACGACAAAATTGTCAAAAATAAAACTGACGCTGCCAATGGAATGACCCGGGGTTGCAACAACCTTAAAGGACATGCCAGCTATCTCGTACTCTTTCAACTCTAGCTCGAATTCAGCTGGACGTGCGGTGATGGTTCCTAATTCAGGATGACGGCCAGAAAGGTTTTTCATAGGATCACTTAGCCATCCTTGCTCAAGCGGACTCACGTAAACGGGGATCTGATAATAATCCCGCAAATGGTCAACTGCGCCGATATGGTCATAATGAGTGTGGGTCAATAAAATCGCTGCTGGTTTTGCGCCTGTTTTTTCGATCTCAGCGATCAATCTCGCTGCTTCTGCTCCAGGATCAATAATCAACAAAACATCTTCTTTCCAAATTAGGTAACAATTTTCTTGAACGGGTCCTGTCACTAAACCAATGATTTTCATGCTAAAACCTCCTAGGATCACAAATACTTGTGTCTGACTATAAGTATAGCTTAAAGTATAAGAGGAAATAAAGAAAGGTTTTTAGGAGTGAAAAATTAATGATAAAAACGATAAACGCAGAAGACAATCGTCAGGCAGTCTGTCAATGGCTAAATCATTCAACGAAAAAAACAGAGGCAGTGAGTGCCTTTTCCGATCAAGAGCAGCTTTCATTTGCTTTTTTTGACAATCAGGATCAACTTGGTGGGGTAATTGGAAAACGGACAGGCAATACGATCCATATTCAATTGTTAGCAGTTGATCCAAGCCATCAGAATCAGGGGATCGGGAAACAATTGATAAAAGCACTTTTTGATCACGGTAAAAAAGCGGGGTGTCGTTCCGTGACGGTTACCACCCAAGACTACCAAGCGCCGCAATTCTACCAAGCAGTCGGCTTCGAACCGTTTGCTGTGCTTACGGATACACCTGTGCTTGGCACGGATAGGCTTTACTTCGTGAAGATGCTGTGATCAACCTTTGGCAGGCAGGTGATAAGGATAACCAATAGTTTGATGAGAGAAAAGCTTAGAATTATTGTGGGAATTCGAAAATTTTTCTAAGAAACCGCATTAGCAAAAAACTGCTGTTATACTAATTAAAATAAGAAAGCGTTGATTCGTTTGAAACGGGTCTAGTTTTTGACGAAAGCATGAACATTCTTCGTGACCAACTTCGAGGAAAGTGTGTGATCTGTATCTTGCGTTAGTTTTGATTGGTATACCTCAACTCTTTGTAAGAAGGTGTTTTTATGAAAAAATCCCTGCAATTTTTTTTCACTCTATGCTTCGCCGCGCTCGCTTTAGTGAGCTGTGGCCAAGAGGAGCTAACCATCAACGATTCGAAAGAAGTTTCTGAAACTGTTACTTCCGCCTCAAAAACGGTTGAAAATGGCGACCTTGATTTGATGCTGATCCAAGATGAGAGTGTCATCTTTCCGCAAAGCCAAGGGGTTTATGATTTTCATGAGAATGAGTTGACGATCGTTAAGCAGTATTTGCCGATGGCAGATTTAGAAGATAGTTCAGCCAGCTTTAGTGATGTTGCCTTGTATGAAGGACAAATCGAAAGTGATTTTCAGCGTCATTTTTCCCATTCAGAGGTACAGTTGTCCAACGACCCTTATCAAATTTATGAGATCACCTATCAAGATGCATCATACACGGTTGAAGGGAAGCATTTGACGATCAAAGCAGATGGACGGACCTTTGAGTTCACCTTAGATCTAGACAATCAACAAGCTTTTGACCAAAATGGTGTCAGTTATGATATTCAAGTCGATCAATAAATATCTTTCAAAAAATAGCCCTGCTTTACTTGCTTAGGTGAGTAGAGTAGGCTTTTTTGTAAATCCTTCGCCAAACCCATTTTCTGGAAGAAAAAATGAAGTCAATTATCTGATGAGTAGGTGTTTTGTTGCAAGTGGTTTTTTCATGGTGATAAAACCTGTTTGGATAGGATACTCTCCGCAGAGGATGAAAAGCTGTTTCTGTTCGCTTTTCCAAAAGTAATCTATCCGCTATAATGGCAAACGAGAAGGTGAACACGTGTATAAAGGAAAAGTTGCGGTTAGAAAAATCGTAGAATTTATTTTGCGCCGAGGCGATATTGATAGCCGCAAAGTCAGTAATCATACCGCGCAAGAAGGCGCCCGTATCCATCGCCAACTACAAAAAGAGGCTGGGGATGCGTATCAAAAAGAAGTCTTTTTCAAACGAGAAAGCCAAATTGAGAAAGATTCGATCACTGTCGAAGGACGTGCCGATGGTCTCTTTTTTGATGCAACTCTTAATTCTTGGGTGATCGATGAGATCAAAACTTCAGAACCAGCGTTCGAAGATATCCCTGAAGATCAAATCGATTTGTTTTTTGCCCAGGGAATGGTTTATGCTTATTTGTTTTTACTACAAGAAAATGAACAAGCAGCGCTTAGTGACAGTGAAAATCAAGAGAAACCAGAAGCGGAACCTATTGCTGAAGGTAATGATCCGAAGAGACCCATCGATCGAATCGCCGTACAATTGACTTATTATCAAACCACTGAAAAGCTGACCACCCGTACGAGAAGAACATTTCAGTTTTCAGAATTAGCTGTTTTTTATGAAGAATTACTTCAGGAATATCATAAATGGTTAGTTTTTCAAGAGAATTGGCGCCGTGTCCGCAATACGTCTTTGCAGCTGCTGTCTTTTCCCTTTGAAACCTTTCGCAAAGGGCAGCGAGAGTTAGCAGCAGCGGCGTATAAAACACTAAAAAATGGCAAGCGACTTTTTGCGGAAGCGCCAACTGGAACTGGAAAAACCATGTCAACGCTGTTTCCCGCATTAAAAGTGCTAGGGGAAGAAGGGGCTGATCGGGTCTTTTATCTGACGGCGAAGACGATCACCAGACAAGTGGCCGAAGATGCACTGAGCAAGTTAGCAGACAACGGTAGTGAAACCAAAAGTGTCACGATTACCGCCAAAGACAAAATCTGTTTTTTAGATGAACGAAACTGTACGCCAGAACACTGTGCGTATGCGCAAGGCTATTACAATCGAATCAACGAAGCATTATGGGATCTGTTGCATCACGAGAACCAAATAACCCGAGAAGTGATCGAGACCTACGGAAAGAAACATACGGTCTGTCCCTTCGAGCTTTCACTGGATGTCAGTGTCTTTTGCGATGTCATTATTGGTGATTATAATTATTTGTTTGATCCCACCGTTTATTTGCGAAGATTTTTTGAGGAGCCGGATGAAGAATATTTCTTTCTAGTGGATGAGGCCCATAACTTAGTCAACCGTTCCAAAGAAATGTATTCGGCAACCATTACCCGGCAGCCATTTAAGGAATTAAAGAAGAAACTATCCAATGACCAGCAAAAATTAAAACGCGCCCTAAACAAAGTTGACAAAGAATTTGCGGCTATTGCTCAAATAGCAAAAGAGGAAGAGTGGGAATATCACCATCAAGCAGCTCCCCATGAAACGATGGTCAATCAGCTCTACAAAGTAGCTGAATTGATGAAGGAATGGTTGCCGGCAAATCCTGAGCATGAATTGCAAGAAGAAGTGCTGCAAGTGTATTTTGAAGCTAACCATTATTTGAAGATCAGTGAATTTTATGATGATCACTACGAAACGACGGTGGAGATCGACCGCTATGATATCAAACTACGGCAATTTTGCATTGAACCAGCGCCGTTTTTGGAATCTGTGTTAGATAAGGGCAAGGCCAGCCTGTTGTTTTCTGCGAGCTTTACTCCTTTGTCCTATTATCAAGAGGTGTTAGGAGGCGGCAATGAAGCTTTGCGCTATCGCCTGCCAAGTCCTTTTGATCCGAAAAATCAGGGGATTTTTATTGCAGACTATATCCAAACAACGTATCGCCAACGTGAAGCCAGCATTCCTGCAATCGTTGATGCAATCCAGCAAATGACCGCAGCGAAAGCGGGAAACTATATGGTCTTTTTCCCTTCTTATCGTTACTTGGATGATGTGGCGGCAGCATTTTCCCAACAGGCGCCAGAGGTGGAGGTCTTGATTCAGGGGACAGCCATGAACGAAGTAGAGCGCGAGGCGTTTCTTGCACAGTTTCAATCTCTTGAGCGGCAACGATCATCCTTGCTAGAAACAAGTCAAGACGGACAAGAGAGCCAGCCAAAAACATTAGTGGCATTTTGTGTCCTTGGTGGAATTTTTTCTGAAGGGATCGACTTGAAAGGCGATCGCTTGATCGGTGCGGCAGTGGTAGGAGTCGGACTGCCGCAAATCAATCACGAGCAAGAATTGATTCGGGAATATTACGATGAGAAAAAGGCAGCTGGCTTTGCGTATGCCTATCAGCTGCCCGGGATGAATAAAGTCCTGCAAGCAGCCGGTCGAGTGATCCGGGATGTCAGCGATCGCGGCGTGGTGTTATTGCTGGATCAACGTTTTCGGACACCGCGTTACCAAGAACTTTTCCCACTGCACTGGCAGCATGCCTTAAACATTCGTCGGCCGCAAGAGTTATCAAAGGCATTGACTCATTTTTGGCAAGAAAAAAACTAGAAGCAGAGCTTTCAGGAGAGGTTGTGCAAAATCAGCAGATAAAGCTGATTTTGCCTAACCAACACGTTAGACTCTGTTCTAGTTTTTTGATTAGCGATAATTTGTAAACTGTAAGTCGATCGTCAAGGGCAGTTTACGCAACAATTGGATCACCTCTTGCAGATCGTCACGACTTTTGCCGGTTACCCGAATTTGATTGTCTTGAATTTGAGTTTTAACTTTTAGCTTGGCGTTTTTGATCGCAGTCGTTATTTTTTTGGCGTTTTCTTTATCGATCCCATTGATCAATTCTGCTGTTTGACGAGCTTTTGCTCCCAAGGCATGCTCCGTTTCGCCAAATTGAATATTTTTCGTTGGTACATTCCGTTTGATCAGCTTCCCAAAGAGCACATCCTTGATTTGCTCCAGCTTAAATTCGTCATCCCCGACAATCGTCAATTTGCCCTCAGCCATCTTGATTTCTACCGTGGAGCCTTTAAAATCAAATCGGTTTTTCAATTCTTTTTCCGCCTGTTGAATGGCGTTTTTCACTTCTTCTGTGTTGATCTCAGATACGACATCAAAACTTGCTTCTTTTGCCAAAATCAATCACTCCTCTCATCTCTTACCTATGATTTTAACATGGAGGCGAACGATGCGGGAATGAAAAGTAAATTTTTGCAAATAATTGTTTCATTTTTTCACACAAACTGCTATTCTTTGGAAGGAGATTTTTAGTGAAGGAGCTAGATCATTGTGAGTAAGTTATTAACGAAGCACGAACAATCAGAACGATTGAAAAAAATAGGGGTTATTTTGCTGTCAGGTATCACCGCAGCCATTGCTTTAAATTTCTTTTTGATTCCCGCAAACGTTCTTTCTGCTGGGATGAACGGGGTCGCCCAATTGATCGTGGCACTTGCCTTGGAACATTTTGGCGTTCACCTTAGTACAGGGCTGTTTATTTTCCTCTTAAACTTGCCTATCTTTGTTCTCGGGTTCATCAAACTCGGGAAATCATCGACACTATTGAGCTTTATCAATGTCGTTGTCGTTTCTGTCTTAACGATAATCCTTCCACAAGGAGCAATCACTGACAATATTTTGGTTAACGCTTTGCTCGGTGGCGTACTGTTAGGCGTCGGCGTTGCGTTTTCACTGAAAATGGGTTTTACCACCGGCGGAATGGATATCCTTTCGTTGATATTATCAAAAACGACTGGAAAAACAGTCGGTAAATATATGTTTATTTTAAATGGCATTATTGTCATGGTCTCAGGTTTCGTCTTTTCTTGGGAAAGTGCGTTGTACACGATCATTTCGATTTTCGCAATGAGCTACGTTGTGGACATGCTGCACACAAGTCATCAAAAGGTAACGGCCATGATTATTACGACCAATGCGGAAGCTGTTGGGAAAAATATTTCTAAGCATGTGTTTCGTGGCATGACTTTGTTCCCCTCAGTCGGAGGCTATTCAGGCGTACCGGGCAATATGATCATGATGGTCGTGACCCGCTACGAGATCTACGATTTAGAACAAGCCGTTTTAGAAGCAGACGGCAATGCGTTTATTAACTTTGTGCCGACCCAATCGATCACAGGTCGTTTTGCGACAGATGATGAACAACGGACCTTTAAAACGACGGGGGTCTTCCCAGAACTGAAAATACACAAGAAAAGCCGTCCATAATCAAGGATCGTCCATTTACAAATCTTGCAAAAGAAGGTATTATTTGAAACAAGAATTAAAGGAGGTCTTCAACCGTGGCATATACTGAAGTAGAAGCAGAAGCAATCAAAGAGCGTGTCTTGGCTGCCTTGGAAACCGTGATTGACCCTGAGTTGGGGATTGATATAGTGAATCTAGGCTTAGTTTATGAAGTCGAATTTGATGCAGAAACAGGCAATACCATAATCAAAATGACCTTAACAACAATGGGCTGTCCCTTAGCCGACGTATTGACTGAATCGATACACGAAGCACTAAGCGATATTCCAGAAGTCAAAAATCCAGAAGTAAAACTAGTCTGGTATCCCGCTTGGACGACTGATAAAATGAGTCGTTATGCACGGATTGCTTTGGGGATTCGTTAAGGATTTTCAATCATACAATTGTGTTTCATATTTGTTAACTAGTTGGAACAAGCTGTTTTCTTAGGTGGTGGACAGTTGGCAAAATGAGAAAATAAACACAGAACTCTTTTATTAACTTTGAAAATAGTTGGTAGAAGAGTTTTTTTTAGAATACTTTATTAAATAAACAATTACTTGGTGAAAAAGTTAAGCTTTTTTACTAAAAGCATTAAGGAATACAAGATATTTTAGAACCTGAAAGCTCAGCTTATTTTCCATTCATGTGACAACTGAAAGTGAGTTAGTATTTAACTTTACCGAAATAGTAATACTTTCAATAAACCTTCAATCATTTTGACAAAAAGAGAGCATAGATTAAATTCTTATTCATCCACATTGATAACCTTATGGTGCATCCGAGAAAACATGTCTAAATAAAAGTAACTGAATTTAGTCAGAGACTTTGGGATACGATGGTTTTTCCTAAAGGAGTCAATGTAGAAAGAAAAAGGATGATTCTAGAAATGCTTTTTCAAAGGTCACGTTATATCATCCTTTCAAATGACTCTTGGCTAACAAATATACAAATGTATTGTATGCAACAATCCATACATGAAAACGATAGCCCAGTTACAGTTTCGGTCAATCATTTAGCAAGTAACATATTTTATTAGAGTTTCGAGATTAATTAATTGAATTAATGTATAATTATAGTTAAGTTGTAAAAATGATTTGCTTGATTCCCTTGATCATAAAAAACAAAAAGGAGTGTGTTTTGTGGATTTTCTGTTTACTTTATTTGCTTTTATTTTCGTCGCAGTTATCTTATATCATATTGTCGAATTCTTAAAGGATCAATCTACGCCAGAAGTGTCAATACTTGCCACGCTAGTTGACAAACGAATGACAAGTAGCACGAATATTGCTGCAAACGGCTTTACGAATCAATCCATTACCTATTATCTTTTATTTGAAATCGCAAGTGGCGAAAGATTAGAATTTAAAGTAGGGTATGGAAAATACAAATTATACGTCATCGGAGATACTGGGGTATTGAGGTATCAAAGAAAAAGGTTTAATTCACTTGATAGGTAAAAATTTGTATGTATATAGTATGTGTTTATTCGTTTTCAATTTCAAAAAAAGTTGAACAGTCAATTAAAAAACTCCTATTCAAGTGTCTTATCATTTGAAATGATTTGAATTGTACGCTTTCAATGGAAAACGCAAGTATCATCGAGTAACACTTGAGAATTTCTCCTTACTGAGGTCGCATAATTGAAACCAAGACCGAGGAAAGTTTCCTACGAGGAACGGCTCAATTTAGTTCACTCATCCGTTCGAATGGAAGAAGTGATGAGCTACCTATAGTTTTAAATACTCATAAATAGAATAGTTTGCTTCACCAAAACCTCTTGGCTCATTGCTAAGAGGTTTTTTTGTTTTTACGTGGCTTCAAAATAATTCCAAGAAGGAAAAATCGTTCTTGGTTTTTCACAAACATTTTCTCATTCAAGTAACAAATATAGAACTTGAAATGCAAAAAGTGTTACTTGTGAGGTACATCCGACGCACCTTACAATGAACATGTAAAATAAGAAAGAATGAATGGAGTTGAACGTTTGTGAAAAAAATGAAGGCTGCGTTGATGTATGGACCAGGAGATATTCGCTATGAACAAGTAGAGCGACCCTGCTGTCCAGAAGGAGGTTTTCTATTGAAGGTTAAGGCAGTTGGTCTGTGCGGCTCTGATATTCGCAATTTGCTGACCGATTCAAAAGCGGGGCGCTACCCTCATATTTATGGACACGAAATCGTTGGTGAGATCGTCGAAATTGATGAAAATGTGACGAAGTATCAAAGAGGGCAGATGGTTTATGTATACCCTATGGCTCATTGCCTACGTTGCGAAAATTGTCGTAATGGGAAGCACGAATGTTGTACGGAAGCTGAAAGTTACACCGATCTTCAAGGCGGTTTTGCAGAGTATATAGCATATAGTGCAACAAGAGTAGAACGAGGAGCGATTTTTGAAGTGCCAGAAGGACGAGAGCCTATCGCGGCAACATTAGCTGAACCCTTATCCTCCACTTATGCATGCATGGAGAATATTCAGGTTTCGTTAGGCGATTCGGTCGTCATTATTGGTGCAGGTCCAATTGGGGTCTTTTTAGCGATTCTAGCAAGGATTCGCGGAGCAAGCAAGGTAATCGTGATTGATAAAAATGCTGACAGACTAGCTCTTATGGAAGCGTTTAATGTAGATCATAGGATCGATTCTTCCAAAGAAGATCCTGTAGAAAAGGTGAAAGAGTATACGAATGGACATGGCGCACATAAAGTGATTTCAGCTAATCCATCAATAGAAGCACAGCAACAAAGTATTTATATGGCTAAAAAATGTGGAATTGTCGTCTTTTTTGGTGGTGTAGCAAAGAATCAATTAACGCCTATAGATACGAATGCAGTTCATTATAACAATCTCTGGATTTATGGTCATTATGGTGCAAATAGTATTCAAGTCGAAAAATCTTTCCATTTATCCTTATCTGATCAGTTTCCTGCTGAAAAAATTATTTCTCATGTTTTGCCTTTAGCTGACATCAATCAGGCCATCGAATTGACGAGAGAAGGGAAGGCGTTAAAAGTCGTTTTACTACCAGAAGAAGAGTATAAAATTCATTCTTTATTGAAATCTCAAAAATAGAGTAAGGAAAGGAGGAGAAAGAAAATGAATAAAAAAATTGAGATCTATATTGCTTGTGGTAGTGGGATCGCCACGTCCACGGTTGTTCAAGAGAAAGTCAAACAAATCTTAGCTCAGAGCAACATTCAGGCTTCCATCACCAAAGGGAATATTAATCAAATTCCCTCAAAAGCAGAAACAGTGGATTTAATCTTGGTGACTACTCGATATGTCAAGCCAGTAAAAGTACCGATTCTTCCTGTTTTCAGTTTGATATCGGGAATCAACGAAGAGCAGACCGCGCAGAAAATCGTTGAAGAGTGCCATCGAATTATTAAAGGGGGATAAAAATGGAAGCTGTATTATCAGTTATTCAAAACATCATGGATATGGGGGCATCGGTTATGCTACCCGTTGTCATTTTTATTTTAAGCTGTGTCTTTAGGATGAAAATTGGCAAAGCACTTAAAACTGGGCTTTTAGTCGGCATCGGCTTTCAAGGGTTGGGGCTTGTTGTAGGACTCCTGGGTACTTCCTTGCAACCAGCCATCGATTATTATCAGGAAATGGGATCAGGATATACCACGATGGATGTTGGCTGGGCTGCTGTGGGAGCGGCGTCGTGGTCAGTACCTTTTGCAGCGATTGCTATTTTGATGATCGTAGGATTAAATGTATTGTTTATTCTTTTGAAATGGACAACGGTTATGAATGTCGACATTTGGAACTATATTCATTTTTTGATTCCTGGAGCATTAGCGTATGCCTTGTTTGATAGTTTTTGGCTAGGTTTGACTGTTACGGTTGGCTTATCAATTGTCACTTTATTCGTGGCTCAGTGGTTTGCTCCTAGATGGGAGGCGTATTACGGACTGGAAGGCACGACTTGTACGACATTTTCATTTATTACTTTCGCTTATCCTTTTGGACTATTAGTAAATAAACTGATTGATTTGATTCCTGGTCTTAACAAAATCGATATCAGTTTGGAAAAAGTCGAAAGTAAAATTGGTTTTTTTGGAGATCCAGCAGTTATCGGTTTGTTGGTTGGAACTTTTCTAGGCGTATTGACACGCCAAGAATTTACGGTAGCGATTTCTATGGGGGTTGGAGTTTCAGCGGTGCTAGTACTGATACCCAAAATGGTCTCTGTTATGATGGAAGGCTTGACTGCGATCGGGGAAGCTGCCAAAGAATTTATGAAGAAACATATTGGCGAAGGGAAAAAATTATATATCGGCATGGACATTGCTCTTGGTCTTGGAGATCCGACAGCGATCACAACGACAGTGATTCTGATTCCGATAGCAATATTCTTAGCATTTATTATCCCTGGTATGCATTATTTTCCAGTTGGTGTTTTAACAGTAATCGTATATATGATTCCACTACTAGCATTAGCATCAAATGGCAATCTTTTTCGAACGCTTGTCACTGGCTTTTTCTTCTTAGTTATCGTTCTAATTGGAACAAACACCTTTGCACCTGAAGCAACCGAAATGATGAATGCGACCGGTGTACCTGTGGAAGGGGTTGTGACAGATAGTTTCTGGGGCTACAATTTAGCAAATATTATAATCAGCTTATTTCATCGAATCGTTGGGTAATTGACCAAATGAATAAACGAATTGTTGACAAAATAAATGGCTTAGTGGGAGAGAAATAGTGTATGAAATTTAAAGCAATCGAATTGAATGAGCGCTCCAATATAGAAGTGATTAAACAATGCGGACTTGAACTGCTAAACGAAGGGCTCGTCGGGAATAGTTTTATCGAGTCTTGTATCGAACGCGAACATCATTTTCCTACTGGTCTGCCAGTTGACCCGCCAGTTGCGATTCCGCATACCTTCGATCTCTCTGTGAAAGAATCTTCTGTCTGTTACGCAAGACTAAAAAAGCCTGTGACTTTTAAACAGATGGATACGCAAGTAGATGACTTAGCAGTCGAACATGTATTTTGCATGGCACTAAAAGATGAGCATACCTATATTGAATTTCTTCAAAAATTGATTTTAAGCATCCAATCTCGAAATTTTATTGTTCAATTAAGCAAGTGTGAACCTGAAAAACTTGTTGATTTTCTAAGAGAGAATTTGTCTATTCATTAAGGAGGAGTGCTGTGAGGAAAATTACTGCTGAAATCATCTATCTCCTACTATATAACAAAATAACGAAAATTAGATTGGAGCAACTTTATAAAAACTTGAATCTCTCGCCAAAGAAATTCACGAGTGAAATCAAAGTCTTGAACTCGTTTCTAAATACTCACGATATGCCGCAAGTGAAAATTGAAAGCGGATACTTACAGGTTCCTGATGAACTAGATTTGTCAGAAGCTTATCAGCTTGTTTTAGAATTGTCCCCTTACGACTATTCCTTGAATCCTGATGAAAGACGCACATTACTTCTGATCAATTTATTGATAACAGAAGATGTTCTTACGATGGATCATTTTGCTGATTTGTTTTACGTCAGTCGATTAACAATCATCCGCGATATCAATACGTTGAAAAAACAAGAAGTGATCATGAGTAAATATATCGAAACGCTTAGGGGCGAAGGGGTTATCCTTAAGATGAATCAATCGGAGAAAAGAGAGTATTTGTTTACATTGTTTTTAGAAAATATAGACGCAAAAGGATACATCAATTATGTCGGGATGCAAATCCTTCGGGCATTTGACGGGTCAATGGAGTATTTAGACTTTCTGGGATTCATTTTTAACGAGTTAAAGTATGCAGAAAAGTATCAGCAGTTTGATCTTTTCGTCTATATTTTTATCGTTATCAATATGCCCCGCAAAGAACAAGGTGAATCTCCCAAATTTGTCGTTATGTCGGAAAACCTGAGCATACTCATCGATCAAATTGAAAAAAGATTTGATCGAACGATCTCTTTCGAAGACAAACAGGCAATAGCAGAATTTTGTCATTTGAAAAAGCGAAAAAATGTGAAGGATGCTGAATTGTATAATTTGGTCATCTATTTTCTGAATAAAATTGATGAAGATTTAGGGACGACTCTAAAGTACGAATTTGACTTAATTTCTGATCTATACAATCACTTACAAATTATTGAAGAAGAGAACATTATTTTGGATATTGAAAATATCGGTCTTTTGCGGCATCAGTTTATGGATATTATCGTAGCTGTAAGGGCTAATAGTGGTGTCATTGAAAACTACCTGTCCCGATCCTTCAATGAATCATTTATTACTACGATCGCTATTCATATCGCAACTGCCTTAACCCGACAAGAATATAAGATGAGCAAAATCGATATCTGGATCGTGTGTGAAAATTTATCGATAGCGAAAATGATTGCTATGAAAATTAGTCGATACAAGCAGTTCAAAATTATGAATGTGCTAACACTTGCTACTTATCGTAAGATGTGCTTCCGTCAAAAAGCCAATCGTTTAATCTTAACTGCTGATCCTTTGCCTTTTTTGGAAGAGGATGTTTTAAGGATAACACCTTTTGTGACTCAAGAAGATATCCAAAATATAGTAAAGACGGTTGACCGTTTGTTTACGATTAATGAAGAAGAGACTGAAGAAAAATTTGATCAATTTGTCCAACAACCACAAAGAAAATTGCATGATTACTTGTTAAATTCGCATGTTATCAGAATCGACCAAAAATGTTCTTGGGAGCATTCTTTACGCTTAGCAGGGAAAGTGTTGACACAAAACGAGTGTATTGAGCAGAGCTATGTAGAAGAAGTCGTTGAAAATGTGAAACAAAATGGACCTTATATCGTAATAAGTGAAGGTGTTGCTTTAGCTCATGCGAACAATCGGGGAAATGTCCACCGTAGCACGATTAGCCTCTTGACGAATAAACAAAAAATCTCTTACGGATCTGAGGATTATTTTCAAGTGACTTATGTTTTCTTCGTCGCTCTTGTAAGAAGTGAAGAATATTTAGAAATTGTTGAAGATATTATGTTTCTTGGGAAATATGGATTAATTGAAAAATATTTACGTTTTAGACAGGAGGAAGCCGATGGATTATTTAGAAGAAAGGAAATTCATATGTAAGATTGCCAAATCTTTATTTGACAGGAAGCTAACGGATGCTGCTGGTGGCAATATCTCTATAAAAGTTTCAGAAGATCATTTCTTGATGACACCTACTTTGGCATCTGTTCAGTATCTTTGGGAATTAGAGGCAGCGCAAATTCTTTTGGTAGATAAGAAACTATCCCTCATCGAAGGTACTGGTCGCTTGACCAGGGAAATCAATATGCATATGAGTTTTTATCACTCAGATCCACGGATCAAAGCAGTGATTCATGCTCATCCATTAAATTTGATGGTTTACAGTTGTATAGGGACTGATATGCCCATCGTCTGTGAAAACCTTCGTCTCGGACCGGATGCGATCCGTTGTTTGGATTATGCACCTGCAACAACTGAAAAGTTAGCACACTTGGTTGGTGACTACTCTCAAAACATGGTGACAAATGAAGAAAAACTACCTTATGGAATGTTATTGCGAGAACATGGGGTAATTGTTGGAGCCACTAATTTGGCTTTTGCAAATGATTATCTGGAAAGACTAGAAACAAATGCTTATGTGCATTTACATTCGCAAGCGCTTCTCCAGCAGGGCTATGAATATTATACTGACAAAACAAACGTTACCTATGAATCCCATGAATGAAGATTGGAGGAGAGTGGATGAGGGCTGGTTTCTTAATTGGACTGAATGAATTTGAGATTCGAGAAATGGATGTTCCACAATGCCATCAGAATGAAGTGATTGTAAAAGTAGAAGCTTCAGGAATCTGTGGGTCAGATATCCACAAAATGAGTAAAGGCTGGAAATACAAGTTACCCATGATCATGGGGCACGAGATGGCTGGGACTATTGTAAAAGTTGGTCGTTCTGTTCATCATTTAAAAAAAGACGATCGGGTCGCTGTTGTCCCGTTTATTCCTTGTCGTAACTGTGCATACTGTGCTATCGGGAAGTATCAATTATGTACGGACTATATCATGATGGGATCGCAACGGTTTGGGGGATTTGCAGAGTACGTCTCCGTGCCAGCGAGCAATATCGTGAAAATAGGGACTAAGTTGTCTTTTGAAGAAGCGGCCATGATTGAGCCTCTTGCTGTCTCAGCGCATGGTGTTTATGGAATCGAACCTAAAGTGGGCGATGTCGTTGCAGTTTTTGGGTTAGGAACGATTGGATTGCTGACGATCCAATGGTTAAAAATTGCGGGTGTGAAAACGATCATTGGCATTGATATTCAATCAGAGAAACTGGAACAAGCAATAGATTTAGGTGTCACCGATACGATTAATCCTAGTCTTCAAGATCTTGAAACAGAGATCTCCCGAATAACGGATGGTTTAGGCGTGGATATTGCAATGGAATGTGCAGGTACTAAAATAACCGAAGAGCAATGTCTCTTAGTGACAAAAAAAGGCGGGAAAATTGGATTTCAAGGGATCGCTTATTCTGATGTTTTGATTAGACAACGGGCATTTGAAAAAATCTTTCGCAGTGAATTAACCATTAAGGGTTTTTGGAATAGTTATTCTGCGCCTTTCCCAGGTAAAGAATGGTTTGATTCAATCACCTTTTTAGAAAGCGGACGCTTGAGTGTCAGTCATATGATTTCCCATCGCTTTCCATTAGAGGATCTTCAAAGAGCATTTGATTTAGCGGTAAATAGAAGTGAAAGCTTTAATAAAATAATGATCATGCTCTAAAAAAACATTTGAGTACAATATAAACCGATTGTTTTCAAAACCATATTTATTCAGTAAGTTTTAACAAGCTGTATGGATATGGTTTTTTTGATTTGCTACTCTGATTACAGAGGTTGCTCCTTCTAAAACCTGTCCCACTCAAAGACATCGTTGCATTTTCAGAAATGAAACGGTAAACTAGTTGAAAAGATTGGAGGAATGAATCAATGTTAGCTACGAATTTTGGGAAATATACATACAAAAATCCGTTTATGAACGCCTCAGGAGTCCATTGTATGACGATCGAGGAATTAGATGAATTAGCGGCATCAGCAGCTGGGGCATTTGTCACGAAGAGTGCAACGCTAGAAGCACGTGCGGGAAATCCAGAACCACGTTATACCGATTTACCGTTAGGAAGCATCAATTCGATGGGATTACCAAATCTAGGGGTGGACTACTACTTAGACTATGCTATCAAAAAACAGCAGGAAATGACCCAGCAAGCGCCCTTCTTTTTCTCTGTCGCTGGTATGAGCGTGGCTGAAAACATTGAGTTATTGAAGAAAATCCAAGAAAGTGATTTTGACGGAATCACAGAGTTAAATCTTTCTTGTCCAAACGTGCCAGGAAAACCCCAAGTTGCCTATGATTTTCCTTTGACCGATCAAATTTTGGAAACAGTCTTTGGTTTTTTCACAAAACCTTTAGGTGTCAAATTGCCGCCATACTTTGATTTGGCTCACTTTGATGAGATGGCTAAGATATTGAACAAGTATCCGTTAACTTATATCAATTCAATCAATAGTATTGGGAATGCTTTATTTATCGATCCTGCTACTGACTCAGTAGTCATCAAACCAAAAGATGGGTTTGGCGGTTTGGGAGGCGAATATGTGAAACCAACGGCATTAGCCAATGTGCGGGCTTTCTATACACGTCTCAAGCCAGAAATCAAAATTATCGGGACTGGTGGGATTCGTAATGGTCAAGATGCGTATGAACATTTGTTATGTGGCGCTTCTATGTTGCAGATCGGCACAGAGCTGCAAAAAGAAGGACCGGTGATCTTTGAACGATTGACGAAAGAATTAGCAGCGATCATGAAAGAAAAAGGGTATCAATCAATCAGTGAGTTCCAGGGGAAATTAAAAACGATTGATTAAGAACGACTTTGAATGCTTTACTATCCGCTTCTTTTTATAGAAGAAAGGTGGTTTTTAATGGAGAAGTTTCGTAAAACAACGGAGGATGATCTGGTTGAGTTGATGGCGCTTTTTGAAGAAGGCATTGCTTTTTTAAAAGCTCAAGGATCCCCACAATGGCAAAATGGCTATGGCCCAAAAGAAACTCAAATCAAAGAAGATATTGCAAAAGGTGAAAGCTATGTGTTAGTGAAAGATGGGAAAATCGCAGCGTCTGCGGCACTGGTTTCTGGTGAAGATCCTGTCTACAACGCAATTACCGGCGCAGGGTGGGATGGAAACGGTCCATATCTATCCATTCATCGCGTCGTTGTCAGTTCTCATTTTAAAGGGCAAAAGTTAAGCGCCAAATTGCTGCAAGCTCTTGAAGTGGTTGCATTAGAGCAAGGAATCGTTGATTTACGTATCGATACGTATAAAGCTAATATTGGTATGCAAAAGAATATTCAAGCAGCTGGCTATCAATACAAAGGAGAGGTAACATTCCCTTTTCCGAACGGAGAGCGATTGGCTTTTCAAAAACGTTTGACCGCAAGCTAAGCATTCTATTCCATTAGTGTCACTTGGCTGAATTAATGGAATAGTTGTGTCAAAGTGAATTTTTGGTATGAAAATGCGGATAATGGTTGTCAGAATCCTTTCGGCTTGCTAAGATAAGCACGTAAAGGACGGTGCCAAATGAAGAAAAGAATCAAAAAGAAAAAAGCTTATAAAAAATATATCCATGATATTTTTGCGGGTTATGAAGAAATGCTTGAGAATCCAGCGATCAATGAGAAGAAGTTTTCTTATCTGAAAGAAGAAACAACCTTAAAACGAGACGATCAAAATCAGATCCGTTTTCGTACGATCGATATTGATTAAACTACCTATTTTGGGTAGTTTTTTTGTTTATCTCGACTTAGTTGAAAATATTTCAGAAAAAAGCTTGCTCTTTCATTCTTAGAATGATAAAGTATTCAACGTTGGCAATTGAGCCAGCGGGTCAAAAGAGCGTTTGAAAAAACTTCAAAAAAGACTTGACCAAAAATGAAACAGATGATATTATAACGAAGTCGCAATAATAAAATAGTTAATCGATGTTGATACATCAACAAAATTAATTAAAAAAAGTTGTTGACAAATAACAAATCATTTGTTATTCTAATGAAGTCGCTGAGACAGCCGCTGCGAAGTTGAAAAACAACGAGCGAAAAAAACTTTTTAAAAAAGAGTTGACAATCAAACGTCGCTCTGATATGATATAAAAGTTGCTAACAAAGCACTGTAGACCTTTGAAAACTGAACAAAGCAAGCAAACGAACCAATGTGTAGGACGTTTCAATTTATTGAAACAAATACATGCAAGCAATAGCTAGCAAAGTTAATTTTTATGAGCTTAATGACCGTATGGTCATTCAAACAAATCATTATGAGAGTTTGATCCTGGCTCAGGACGAACGCTGGCGGCGTGCCTAATACATGCAAGTCGAACGCTTTTTCTTTCACCGGAGCTTGCTCCACCGAAAGAAAAAGAGTGGCGAACGGGTGAGTAACACGTGGGTAACCTGCCCATCAGAAGGGGATAACACTTGGAAACAGGTGCTAATACCGTATAACACTATTTTCCGCATGGAAGAAAGTTGAAAGGCGCTTTTGCGTCACTGATGGATGGACCCGCGGTGCATTAGCTAGTTGGTGAGGTAACGGCTCACCAAGGCAACGATGCATAGCCGACCTGAGAGGGTGATCGGCCACACTGGGACTGAGACACGGCCCAGACTCCTACGGGAGGCAGCAGTAGGGAATCTTCGGCAATGGACGAAAGTCTGACCGAGCAACGCCGCGTGAGTGAAGAAGGTTTTCGGATCGTAAAACTCTGTTGTTAGAGAAGAACAAGGATGAGAGTAAAACGTTCATCCCTTGACGGTATCTAACCAGAAAGCCACGGCTAACTACGTGCCAGCAGCCGCGGTAATACGTAGGTGGCAAGCGTTGTCCGGATTTATTGGGCGTAAAGCGAGCGCAGGCGGTTTCTTAAGTCTGATGTGAAAGCCCCCGGCTCAACCGGGGAGGGTCATTGGAAACTGGGAGACTTGAGTGCAGAAGAGGAGAGTGGAATTCCATGTGTAGCGGTGAAATGCGTAGATATATGGAGGAACACCAGTGGCGAAGGCGGCTCTCTGGTCTGTAACTGACGCTGAGGCTCGAAAGCGTGGGGAGCGAACAGGATTAGATACCCTGGTAGTCCACGCCGTAAACGATGAGTGCTAAGTGTTGGAGGGTTTCCGCCCTTCAGTGCTGCAGCAAACGCATTAAGCACTCCGCCTGGGGAGTACGACCGCAAGGTTGAAACTCAAAGGAATTGACGGGGGCCCGCACAAGCGGTGGAGCATGTGGTTTAATTCGAAGCAACGCGAAGAACCTTACCAGGTCTTGACATCCTTTGACCACTCTAGAGATAGAGCTTCCCCTTCGGGGGCAAAGTGACAGGTGGTGCATGGTTGTCGTCAGCTCGTGTCGTGAGATGTTGGGTTAAGTCCCGCAACGAGCGCAACCCTTATTGTTAGTTGCCATCATTTAGTTGGGTACTCTAGCGAGACTGCCGGTGACAAACCGGAGGAAGGTGGGGATGACGTCAAATCATCATGCCCCTTATGACCTGGGCTACACACGTGCTACAATGGGAAGTACAACGAGTTGCGAAGTCGCGAGGCTAAGCTAATCTCTTAAAGCTTCTCTCAGTTCGGATTGTAGGCTGCAACTCGCCTACATGAAGCCGGAATCGCTAGTAATCGCGGATCAGCACGCCGCGGTGAATACGTTCCCGGGCCTTGTACACACCGCCCGTCACACCACGAGAGTTTGTAACACCCGAAGTCGGTGAGGTAACCTTTTTGGAGCCAGCCGCCTAAGGTGGGATAGATGATTGGGGTGAAGTCGTAACAAGGTAGCCGTATCGGAAGGTGCGGCTGGATCACCTCCTTTCTAAGGAATATTTCGGAAGACTACACATCGTTTGCCTTTGTTCAGTTTTGAGAGGTCTACTCTCAAACAAATTTGTTCATTGAAAACTGGATATCGAAGAAAAAATCAAAACAAGTAACACACACCGAGTTGAAATGTTAAAAGAGTTTTTTAATAAGTTCAACGCTTATTTTCTTGAGCAACCTTCTATCGCTAGAAGAAGTACTCAAAACCGACCGTAAGGTCAAAGGTTAAGTGAATAAGGGCGCACGGTGGATGCCTTGGCACTAGGAGCCGATGAAGGACGGGACTAACACCGATATGCTTTGGGGAGCTGTAAGTAAGCTATGATCCAGAGATTTCCGAATGGGGAAACCCAGCATCTTTTATAGGATGTTACGTCTGCGTGAATACATAGCGCAGTCGAGGTAGACGCAGAGAACTGAAACATCTAAGTACCTGCAGGAAGAGAAAGAAAATTCGATTCCCTGAGTAGCGGCGAGCGAAACGGGAAAAGCCCAAACCAACAAGCTTGCTTGTTGGGGTTGTAGGACTCCGATATGGTAGTCTATTCAGATAGTCGAAATACTTGGAAAAGTATGTCAAAGAGGGTAAAAACCCCGTAGGCGAAATTTGGATAACACCTAGGAGGATCCTGAGTACGGCGGAACACGAGGAATTCCGTCGGAATCCGGGAGGACCATCTCCCAAGGCTAAATACTCCCTAGTGACCGATAGTGAACCA